>NZ_JASBRB010000021.1 GCF_029960665.1 Pseudarthrobacter sp. AL07 | reverse complement strand
ACTGATCGTGCACCCGGACAACAAGATCGAATCCGTCTCCTACGAACCGCGCCCGACACGCCGCCGGGTAGAGGCCCCGGAAACCACCCCCGAGACTGTCGCTCCGACCGTCATCTATACGGTCCCTGTTGCTGCTCCTGAACCAGTACCCGTCCCCGCACAGCCCATCGCTGCGGCAGCGGTGGACCGCCAGCCATGGCCGCCCAACCCCGTCGAGACCGAGCCAGCAACCGAGACTCCTGAGCCTGCCCAGCCGTCGGCCACCGCCGAAGAACCGCCCACCGCAACCGCCCCGGAAGCACCGCTGACCCGGCGCAGCCTGAAGGAGACCTCGTTCCTGGTCAGCGCTCCGGTTTTAGAACCGGCAACACAGGGATGGCGGGGAACGCTCACGCGACTCGGATTCCGGATGGACCCCTCAGCGGAAGAACTCTCTGAGCGGGAGGATATTCGCACGGTCAGCCAGCACTGGCCCGGCCCGCGCACCATCGCGGTGGTGAACCGCAAGGGCGGGGCGAACAAGACCCCCACGGTGGTCATGCTCTCGGCCATCCTTGCCCGCTACAGCGGCGCGGCCACGGTCGCGTGGGACAACAACGAATCCCAGGGCACCTTGGGCTGGCGCACGGAGAAGGGTGCCCACGACCGGAGCGTCCTGGATCTGATCGACTCGTCCCAGTCGCTGCTCTCGCCGTCCACGAACGCGGCCGAAATCGCGAAGTTCGTCCATCATCAGACCGGTGACAAGTTCGATGTCCTGCGCTCAGACGAGAACGAAGAAGGCGACCACGAAGTTACCGCCGAAGAAGTCGATATCGCCCACCAGGTCCTTACCCGCTATTACCGGCTGGTAGTCATGGATTCCGGTAACACCGCCCGGGCAGCGAACTGGCGCCGGATGATCGACCACACCAACCAGCTCGTCGTGCCTGTGACGGCCATCGAGGACCGCGCCGAAGCCGCACGGCTGACGTTGCAGACCCTCGAATCCCGTGGTGGCCACGACGCCGAGCTGGCCCGCAACGCCGTCGTGATCGTCTCCGAATCCACGGACGCCAAGCGAATCATGACCGGAGATGCGCTGAAGCGGGCCAAAGATGAGGCGCAGCGGATCGCGGACGGCTTTGAGCCGTTCGTCCGGGCGGTCGTCAGGATTCCTTACGATCCAGCCTTAGTCAACGGTCCCATCCGCTATGAAGCCCTCCAACCCGCCACGCAGCGGGCATGGCTGGCCGCAGCGGCCGCCGTCGCTGACGGCTTCTAAGCCCCCCCGTCAACGGACCTTGAAAGGAGGAGCCATGCAACAGTCCTTGAACCCCTGGATCACTAGCCCCGCCGCCGACAGCGCTGAAGAGGAAGCGACGGATGCGCACGTGCCGCCTGCGGCAGTGATCAGTGCGCCTCTGAGGGGAATGGTTGAACCGGACGCAGCAGACCGCCTGGGTCGCCGCACTTTGTCAGGTTCTGCAGCGCTGTGGATTACCGGCGCCCACGGGGGAGCCGGTGAAAGCCGAATCGCTGATCTTCTCGACGGGGCACGCGTCACCGATCACTGCTGGCCTGTCCTGCAGGACGGAAGCACACCACGGGTGCTGCTGGTCTGCCGGGCAGACATGCGCGGCCTAACCGCCGCCAGGAGCGCACTGACCCAATGGGCATCAGGGGCCGCACCGGAGCTGGATCTGCTCGGCCTCGCGGTCCTTGCAGACGCGCCAGGGAAGACTCCCAAAGCGCTCCGTGACTTCGCCGCAATCGTCGGCGGGGGAGCGCCCCGGCTCTGGATCCTGCCCTGGGTAGAGGCCTGGCGGCTTGGGGATTCCACGACACCGCCGCCGGCCCGCGAGTACCAACGCTTCATCACTGACTTGGCCGTCCTGGCCACCGACGCCACACCAAGCACCACCAACTGAAAGGTCTCAGGTCTCACCATGAACTCCTTCTCCGCACTTGTAGCAAGCGTCATTCCCAACCCCACCCCGGTCGTCCCGGAGCAGGCCGGCGGGCTGCTTACGATCCTGAACTGGGCCGCGGGTATTGGCCTGGTCCTGGGCGTCCTTGGCGTCATCATCGTCGGCATCAAGCTCGTCATCTCGCTCCAGCGCGGCGAGGGCGGCCAGACCCTCGCCAGTCTCGGCTGGGTCCTAATGGGCTGCATCATCATCACCGGTGCTTCCGGCATCGTCCGCGCCTTCGTCTAACCAGCACCAACAACGGGAGGTTCACCATGAGCCAGTCAACAGAGAGCACCACCGAAAGCAATCCGTTCACCAAACCCGGTTTCATCATTGCTGCCGCGCTGGTGGTCGCGCTGATCGCAGCAGCCATCGTCATCTTCCTGCTCCCCAAAGGACAGGACAACGCCCAACCGGCCCCTGCCTCATCGCCGGACAGCGCCTCCGCAGCCCCTACGAAGTCAGCAGACGCGGCTGGAAAGAGCATCTGCGGACTGCCCTCAAGCACGGAGACAGCCCTGGGAACAGCGCCGAAGTCCAAGTGGGAACTCGTTGGAAAAATGGCCGTACCCACCGATTCCAAGACTTCCGGCCCGGGACTGACCGACGCAGACGGATTCCGGTCTTGCTTTGCGCATTCACCGACCGGGGCGCTCTATTCCGCCATGAACGTTGGCGCACTGGGTTCGGCGGGTTCGCCGCAACTTGAGGTGAAGCTGGCGGACAAGCTCCTCGTTCCGGGCATGGGACGCGACGCTGCTATGAAGGAGGCCGCGAGCTCGAGTGCCTCCAGTGGATCCGACACAACCATCCAGGTCAAGGGCTTCTCCATCAAGTCCTACACGGCCTCGGAGGCCAATGTGGACCTTGCTTTTGAGACAAACAAGGGAGTCCTGGTCCATACGATCCTGTCGATGCGTTGGATGGACGGTGACTGGAAAGTGAAGCCGGCAGACGACGGGGTAACTTTCAGCGGCGTCTCCCAGCTCAGCGACCTCAGCGGTTTCATTCTCTGGTCAGGCGTCTGAGATGGCTGAGTGCAAATGGGGGGAGCTGACATGCGTCGCGGGGAACATCGCAGCCGGAGCAGTTGACGACGCCATAACAAACCTGGCGAAGTCGATCATGGAGGGCATGAGCCAGATGGTGACAACTCTGTCGACCTTCTGGGTGTCCATGCCAACGGTGAACCTTGCCAGCGAGGACGGGGCCACGCCAAGCCCCGTTGTTTCTGCGGTCAATAGCGAATTGTTGCCCTGGACGCTGGTGCTGGCGGTCCTGGCGGTGATTATCGGTGGCATCCGGATGATCTGGGAACAACGCGGAGCACCGCTGAAAGACCTTCTGCGGTCCCTGGTCACTCTGACCTTGGTGTCGGGTCTGGGGCTGGGTGTCCTCTCGATCCTGGTGATCGCCGCAGATGCTTTCTCGGCCGCCGTCATCGACCGCTCCACGGATGGTAAGGGCTTCGCCGATGCAATGAACATCCTCGTGATGACCAACCAGACGGGGGTCGGAGTGTTTATCCTCATCGTCCTGGGATTGATCGGTCTGATTGCCTCCCTCGTCCAGATCGTTCTGATGGTCGTGCGAAGCGGCATGTTGGTAATCCTGGCGGGCATCTTGCCCACAACGGCCGCTTTCACGAACACGGAGATGGGGAATCAGTGGTTCCAGAAGGCTGTCGGCTGGACCATTGCCTTCATCCTCTATAAACCAGCGGCGGCCATCGTGTACTCGGTCGCGTTCCTCCTCATGGGCAACAGCAGCGGGCAGGACGGATTGATCACGTCCATCACGGGCTTCACGCTGATGATCGTTGCCCTGTTCGCCTTGCCTGCGCTGATGCGGTTCGTGACGCCGATGGTCGGTGCCGTTGCTTCCGGCAGCGGCGCAGGGGCAGGTGCAGCGGTTGGGGCGATGGCCACAGGTGCTGTCTCCCTGGGCCGCAGCGGCAGCGGCAAAGGCAATGCCGCACCGACGCCAGCCAGCACGCAAAGCAGCCAGGCAGGCACGTCTCCGAAGGGCAGTGACGGCACGTCGGGTCCCAGGGGAAGCGGCGGCCAGCCGACGCCAGGGTCAACCGGTCCTGGAGGTCCTGGTGGAGCTACCAGCACCGCGGCCGCCGGCAAGGCAGGAACAGGGGCCGGCGCAGGAGCAACAGCAGGGGCAGCAACGGGAGCCAGCGGGGCAGCAGCAGCCGGGCCGGCTGGCATGGCCGTAGCTGCAGGCGCCCAAGTGGCGTCCAAGACGTCACAGGCAATACAAAGGACCGCGCAGGATTCAACCGGGGAGGGCCCCAGTGGCAGCAATTAATACCGAATACAAGGAACCGTCCTACGGCAACTGGCGCGTCCCGCGCTCAGCGGGACTGGGCAACCTCGGCGCTATCGGCACCGGGATTGTCATGGCCGGGCTGTTGCTGGGCATCATCAGTTTCGCCATCTGGGGTCTGTTCCCGGGCCTCGCTGTCCTGGCCGTGGCCGGGGCCAGTGCCCTCCTGCTGACCGTCAAGGACAAGCACGGCCAGTCGGTCGTCGACCGCTTCGGGACCCGGATGAGCTTCCGGCTCTCCAAGTCCTCCGGGACGAATCTCTACCGTTCCGGCCCCCTGGGTGTGACGGCGTGGGGCATGTACCAGCTGCCGGGTCTTGCAGCGAAGTCGACCCTGTACGAGTTCACTGACTCCTACAAGCGGCCTTTCGCGCTGCTGCACGTGCCGACCACCAGCCACTTCACCGTGATTTTCTCCACCGAACCCGACGGTGCCTCGCTGGTGGACCCGGAGCAGGTTGATACCTGGGTGGCGAACTGGGGCGGCTGGCTCGCCGGGCTTGCGGATGAGGCTGGCCTGGACGCCGCGGCCGTGACGGTCGAGACCGCCCCTGACTCCGGGTACCGGTTGCGGAACGAAGTTGAAATGAACATCGACCCGAACGCGCCGGCCTTTGCTCAGGCGATTCTGCGCGAGGTCGTGGGCACTTACCCGGAAGGATCGGCCACGGTCCGGGCCTGGGTGTCCCTGACCTTCAACGCCTCCCTCCGGGCCGGGTCAAAGAAGCGCACACCGGAAGATGTGGCCCGGGACCTCGCCTCCCGCATCCCGGGCCTCTCGGCCCGGCTGCAGTCCACCGGTGCCGGTATTGCCCGTCCGATGTCGGCACAGGAACTCTGCGAGGTGGTGCGGATCGCCTACGATCCTCCGGCAGCACTGATCATTGATGAAGCCCACGCCGCGGGCTCCCCGGTGTCGCTGACCTGGGGTGAGGTCGGCCCCACCGCCACGCAGTCCGGCTGGGATGACTACCGGCACGACAGCGCGTTCTCTGCCTCTTGGACGATGACCGGTGCACCCCGGGGGTCCGTGAATTCCTCGGTCCTGTCCCGGCTGCTGGCCCCGCACGGGGACATTGACCGTAAGCGGATTTCGCTGCTGTACCGGCCGATGGACTCCGCCCGGGCCGCTGCCGTGGTCGAGCGGGACCAGAACAACGCCAACGTCCGCATCACCTCCGGGACCCGGCCGTCCGCCCGCGCCCTGGTCGATGCCCGCTCCGCTGTGCAGACCGCACAGGAGGAAGCTCAGGGCGCCGGGCTGGTGAACTTCGGGATGGTCGTCACGGCCACCGTGACCGATAAGGAACGCCTGGCTGATGCGGTCGCGGCCATCGAACAGACCTCTGGTACTGCCCGGGTGCTGCTGCGCCGCGCTTACGGCGCGCAGGACACCGCGTTCGCGGCATCCCTGCCGCTGGGGCTGGTCCTGCCCAAGCACAGCCTGCTGCCTTCCGAAATCAAGGATGCCCTGTAATGGCCCTCATGAAACTCTTTACTCGTTCGTCCAGGAAGGCAGCTGAGCCGGTAACGGCTGCACCGACGAAGGCTGAGCGCCAGCCACGCGAGGCCGGTCCGGGCTCCCGTGGGTGGGCCGGACGCGGCGGCGGCATAGCCGCCCTCGTCCCGTCCGTGACGGAATACCGGGGAACCACAGTCCAGGTCTGCGGCCTGTGGCCGTTTTCCTCCGGGGCGTCCTCACCCATGATCGGCGTTCCACTCGGACGCCATGAGGAAACCCAGGCCACGGTCTGCTGTGACCCGATCAGCTGGTTCCAGCGGGCACGGCTCATTTCCAACCCCTCCGCCTTCATTCTGGGCCTTCCCGGATTGGGTAAGTCCACGCTGGTGCGACGCATGTTCATTGGTCTCTCCGCTCAGGGCGTCCACCCTCTAATCCTGGGGGACCTGAAAGGCGAGCACGTCAAAGCGGTGCAGGCACTCGGCGGCCAGGTCATCAAGCTCGGCCGTGGCGTTGGGTACCTGAACATCCTTGATCCCGGCCAGGCGGTCGAGGTCGCGCAGCTCCTTGAAGACAGCGGCCACCATGAGGACGCCGCCCGCGTCCGCGCTGACGCACACGGCCGCCGCCTGACAATGGTCGTCTCCCTCATCACCATCAGCCGGAACAACCCGCCCACCGATCAGGAGCAGACGATCCTGGACCGGGCGCTCCGTGTCCTCGATGACCGGTTCGAGGGCATCCCGGTCCTCAAAGACCTGCTGGACGTCATCGTGTCCGCCCCGAATGAGCTGCGCCAGGTCGCACTGGACCGCGGCGACATGGCCGTCTACCTGCAGGAAACCCGCGCATTGGAAGCAACCCTGCTGGGCCTGACCGGTGGCGGGAAGCTGGGAGAAATCTTCTCCCGGCACACCACCAACCCCATGATGCGGGACCGCGCCGTGGTCTTCGACGTCTCCAGCATCGACGAGACCGAGACGGACCTCCAAGCTGCAATTCTGCTCGCGTGCTGGTCCTACGGCTTCGGCACCGTCAACGTCGCCAACGCCCTCGCGGACGCCGGTCTGGAACCGCGCCGGAACTACTTCGTCGTCCTGGACGAGCTGTGGCGGGCGCTGCGCGCCGGCAAGGGCATGGTGGACCGGGTGGACGCCCTGACCCGTTTGAACCGCTCCGTGGGTGTTGGGCAGATCATGATTTCCCACACCATGTCCGACCTGCTCGCGCTGCCGGCAGAAGAAGACCGGATGAAAGCCCGCGGCTTCGTCGAACGCTCCGGCATGGTGATCTGCGGCGGCCTCCCGGCCTCTGAAATGCCGTTGCTGACCTCCGCTATTCCGTTGTCCCGGCAGGAGCAGCAGAAGCTCATCTCCTGGCAGGACCCGCCCGCGTGGGACTCACGTGGGCTCGACGTCGAACCTCCCGGACGTGGGAAGTTCCTGATCAAGGTCGGCGGCCGACCCGGGATCCCGGTCCAGGTTGGACTGACCTCCATTGAGCAGGCCGAGGGATTGAACGACACCAACACCCGCTGGCACGCGCCAGCTGAAACGCTCATGAACCCGGCAGCACCTGCGCTGCCCACCGAAGGAGGAACACCGTGAGCGCACCGAACCGTAAAGGAATGGGCCTCGGGGATGCCCTGCTGGTCTGGCTGGCCATTGGCTTTATCGTCGTCTTTGGCGGGGGGACCTACGCGGCCGCCCACCTCGGCTCCTGGATGGCCGGCATTGACGCGCCCCCTGCCCATCCGATTGATTTGGTTGCTGGGCTGGTCAAGGGCCGGGTGCCCTGGCCAACCCAGTCCACCGTCGCCGCCGCCCTCATGGCCGGCCTAATTTTGTTCCTGGCCGTCGTGGTGCTGGTGGCCTGGAGGAAAGGCGCGTCCAAGCGTGCCCGGGTCGATAAGGCCGCACAGTACCTGGGGCGCGGGAAGTCCCTCGCCGCATTCTCCGAGAAGGGCGCAAAAGCCACGGCCGAGCGGCTGGGCGTGAAGGACACCCCGGGCATCGTGGTGGGCAAGGTGGTCTCCACCGGCCAGAAGTTCATTCAGTCCTGGGAAGACCTCAGCATCGACATCTGGGGACCCCGGACAGGTAAGTCGACCTCACGGGTCATGCCCGCGATCCTGGATGCACCTGGTGCTGTCGTCTCAACCTCGAACAAGCGCGACGTGGTGGACGGCACCCGTGGCGTCCGGGTCCTGACCGCCCCGGTGTGGGTGTTCGATCCGCAGAAGATCGCCCAGAAGGAACCGGACTGGTGGTGGAACCCCCTCTCCTACGTCACGGACGAAGAGAAGGCCTACAAACTCACCCAGCACTTCTCGGTCGGTTCGCGCCTTCCGGGGTCCAAACCGGACGCCTACTTCGACCCGAAAGCCGAAGACATCCTCTCTTCCTACTTCCTCGCGGCCGCGCTGGGGGAGCTGCCCATCACCCAGGTCTACCTGTGGGTGACGGAGCAGGTCAGCCAGGAACCCATCGAGATCCTGAAAGAGCACGACTACGAGCTGCAGTACAAGGGCCTGGAGTCCACGCTGAAGCTGGCCGACAAGCAGCGCGACGGTATCTTCGGCACGGCCGAGAAGATGATCCAGTGCCTCAAGAGCAGAAACACACTGCGCTGGGTCGCCCCGGCCCACGGCGCGTCCGTGACCACGGATCCCCGCCGCCAGTTCAACCCCCACGATTTCGCTGCCTCACAGGAGACGATCTACATCCTCTCTAAGGAAGGGGCCGGCTCGGCCGCCCCACTCACGACGGCACTGACGGTGGCCATTGCCGAGGCCATGGAGGAACGGGCCGAACGCAGCGGCGGCCGCCTGCCGCTTCCCGCGCTGTTCGCCCTGGACGAATTGGCCAACGTCGTCCGTTGGGCCGGCCTGCCGGATCAGTTCAGCCACTACGGCTCCAAGGGCCTGATCGTCATGGCCATCCTGCAGTCCTGGTCACAGGGAGTTGAACTGTGGGGAGAGGCGAACATGCGAAAAATCTGGTCCGCCGCCAACGTCAAGGTCTACGGCGGCGGCGTGGCCGAAGAAGGCTTCCTCCGGGCACTCTCGGACCTCATCGGGGATTACAGCTACACCAACGTCTCTGTTTCCTCGGGAAAGTCGGGTTCCAGCCGTTCCCGGCAGGAGGGCAAGGAGCGCATCTTCGATGTTTCCAACCTCGCTGAGCTGGACCGTGGCCGCGCCGTGGTCCTCGCTTCTGGCGCACCAGCCACCCTGGTCCGGACGCTGCCCTGGTACACGGGCCCGCACAAAGACGCTGTAGAGGCGTCCATCAAGAAATACAGCCCACAACCGGAAGAAGAACGAGTGCCGGTGGCTGCCGCACCTTCCGCCAATCCCTGGGTCACTGGATAGGAGACTCTGAAATGACCATCGCGATCGGCCGATTCAGCGACGCACCCGACACCGACATCGAAGAACCGGGCCCCAAGCCTGGGGAAGAGCAGAAGCCACCGGAACTGGTCTACGGCTCAGCCGAGGAGTTCCTGCACGAGCAGCTGCTACCGACCTACGTCCGCGACGTCGACGGCCGCGCCGCGAAATGGTGCATCGAGTGGTACTTCCATCCTGAAGCTGTCTCTCGTGTGGAAGCGCTGTGGAGGGCCTGGGAACACCTCAGACTCGACGGGGCCACCGGCATCAGCGTGTGGTTCAAAGACCACGCAGACCACCACATGAGCGTACTTCTGGACCCACGAGGGCCGTTCTATAAATGCGACATGCAAAAGCACCGCGACCCCGCGCACCTGGAACCTAAAAAGGCCCCCGATGGCTGGTTCCCAGACGTGCGGACGCTACCTGTATAGAAGGGACAGCAACGATGATGGGGAGGAGGCATCGTATTGGCGCACCTCGAAGTGGGCAGTCCACAGTTGGGGTCAATCCGGGTTATCCACGGCTGGTATTTGGGAGCCGTTGGGGTAGCTCCCTCGGCAGCAGTAGCGGTGGATAACCCATCAGTATTGTCCCCGGCTGCCGGCAGCGGGCCCTACCTTCACCCCAGACACCCACGCGAAGCACCCTCGGCCGGCATGCTCCTTTCCGCGGCAGCCCTCTGTCCGGTTTGAATCTAAGACTCTGCAGCGGGGAATGTGCGGGTGCTGCCTTCCGATCCTATTCTGACGGTGTTTGCCTGGCTGCCTGACGTCAGCTTGGGGTGTGCGCTTTTCTGGAAGTGAACGACATGAGCGGAATATGCTGAAACGCGCCTATGCACGGTTGTGGACATGACTGAGCCGGGGCAGGCGGCGTCGTGCGTGCGTTCCCCCGACCGGTTCTACTGGCGGTGTTGCGGTAAGAAAGAACCATTTCTTGATGGTATTTCCACAGGTTTTGCAACTCCCCGTTTTCGGTGTGATGCAACGACCGCTAGAACTCGCCAGAGACGGGCATTCTGGGTTTAAAATGCCGCGGAGGCCCCAAACTCCACCGGTGGATTCAGGCTAAGGCCGGGTGGTGGCCCCAAGTGCTTTTCGCAGGATATCGATGTCCTCTTGAGTGGTGCCGCCGGAGATCCCTACTCCGACTTTTTCGCCTTTTGTGAGGTTGGTTGGTGCGCCACCACCGAAGGCAATGAGTTTGCTTCCTGAGTTCACGGCGAGTCCGTAGAGCGGCTGGCCGGGCTGTACCTGGTCGGTGAGTTCCTCGGTTGCCACGTCGAAGGAGGCCGCTGTGTAGGCTTTGCGGAATGCCATGTCCAGGGAGTGAAGGGGTGCCCCGTCCATTCTGTGCAGGAGGACCGGGTTTCCGTGGGTGTCAACGATGCTGATGACAATACTCAGGCCTGCATCTTTGGCAGCCTTTTCAGCGGCAGCGGCAATTTTTTGCGCTTCTTCGATCATTTGAGTTCCTTTTGAACGGGGGCGGCTTCTACGTGTAGGCAGGAGTGGGGAGATCGGGGTCCAGCAGACCGTCGGCGGTCAGCTGGTTCCAGAGCTCAGCGGGTATGTCCTGCTCGAGCCATGAATAGTTTTGGTTCTGTTGTTCGATGCTGCCTGCTCCCATGCAGACGTTGGTGATGGCCGGGTGGGCGGCGGCGAATTGGACGGCCACGGCTCCTAGGGGAACGTTGTAGCTGCGGCATACGTCTTCGATGGGCCGTACCTTCGCGATGACTTCGGCGCTGGCGGCAGCGTAGTTGAAGCGGGCGTTGGGTTGGTTTCCCGTGGCCAGGATGCCGGATCCGAAGATCCGACCATTGATGACTGCAATACCTCGATTTTGGCACAGGGGGAGGAGCTCACTATCGGCCTGCTGATCCAGGAGGTTATATGTTCCGGCGATGAGTACGCAGTCGATGTCCGCCGCGTTGGCCGCTTCAATGCAGACGTCGGTCTCGTTGACCCCGATTCCTATAGCGGAGACGATTTTCTGTTCGCGCAGCGACTCGAGTGCTTTGAATGCACCGTTCACTGCTTCGTGGAACCGTTGGAGGTATTGGTCTCCGTGGGTCCATCGGTCGGTGTCGTGGACGAGTAAGACGTCGAAGTGGTCTGTGCCCATTCTCTGCAGGCTGTCTTCGACCTGTCTCATGACACCGTCATAGGAGTAGTCGTATTCCATCCGCATGGATGGTGTTTGCAGCCAGGGTCCAGTGTCGAAGGTCCCTTTGGGAGCGGGGTGAAGAGTGCGCCCGACCTTGGTAATCAGCGTGTAGTCTTCCCGGTCCCGGTCCATGAGGTCGTCGGCAAGCCGATACTCGGCGAGCCCGTGCCCGTACATCGGTGCGGTGTCGAACAGGCGCACTCCGGAATCCCACGCGTGCCGAACCAGGGAGCGTGCCGTGTCCGTGGTCATTACCTTTCCCATGTTCCCGAGGGCCACGGACCCGAAACCGGCAAGGGAGGTGGACCAGCCGGAGCCCCCAAATTTGCGTTGTTCGGTGACATGGAATGGACCCAAGGTCTTTCCTCTCGGGGGCGTAAAGTCAGGGATTTAGCTGTAGACAAAGATCGGGTCCGGAGGCGGTGACGCTTTAATGGGGCCACCCGCGTCTATGGTCAGGACGCGGGTGGCCCCGGGTGGTGATTTAGCGTGCTGCGCCGGTCAGTTGTTCGTTGGCCTTTGTCTGAGCGGCGGAGGAGCGTTCAACCAAGGCTGCGAATTCGTCGCTGGACATCACGTCGGCGTACTGTGCCTGGATGTTGCGCAGGGATTCCCAGTACTGGCCGTAGCCTTCGGGTGTTTCGTGATCGAATTCCGGGTTGCGGCCGTGCGAGTTGACCGGGATGGCCGTCCCGGCGTCGGCAACGACGATGACCTTGTAGCCACGGTCGAAACCGTCGCGGGCGGTGGTGGGGACGCAATTGGCCGTTGAGGACCCGATGATGACCAGGTATTCCGCGTGGTCCTGCATCAGGTACTCGTTGAAGGCGGTTCCGTAGAAGCTGCTGTTGCGGTGCTTCTGGAAGACGGTTTCGCCCTTTTGGGGTTCGAATCCGTCTACGAGCGCCCCGTTCCAGGTGCCGTGGTTGAAGGGGGAATCCGGTTCCTTCCATGACGGGTACTTCAGCCCCCAGATACCGAGGTCGGCGCCGTCAGGGTTCATGCCCCAGAGCGACCAGTTGACCTTCATGCCCTTTTCCCGGGCGAGTTCCAGAATCTTCTTTGCAGGCCCGAGGGATTCCTGGCCGGAGGGAGCGCCCCCGACGCTTTCGATGTAGTCGGCGCCCTTGGGGTCCAGGCAGAGGTTCTGGATGTCCAGGGCGTGAACTACTGTCTTGCTGAGGTCGATGGTGTCCGGGATGAAGCGGTTGGAACGGTCAACGTACTTGTTGAGCTTGTCTTCGAAGGCGGTCATTGTCTTCTTTCCTCTCGATTTGTTTTCAGATGGTCCAGCGCCGGCTTTGAAGTGCCGGATACGGGGTCGTTTGGTTGTCTGCGACGGTCACTGACCGCCCTGCTCCTGTTTGGAGGTGTGGTCCTGGCTGTGTTTGAGGCCGGGGACCAAGTCTTCCCAGTCGTACTCCTGGACGAAGAACTCGGCGGTGCTGTAAGTGCCGTCCATGGTGTCTTTCAGGTTCTTTGGCCCGACGAAACCGACTGTTTTCCAGCCCATCTGGTCCTTATTCCCTCCGTACACGGGGTCGCCGTAGAAGCCTTGGCGGACGTGGAGGCAGAGGGTGTCGAAAAAACTCTTGCCTTCGTCAGTGTTGCCCTGGAGGCGTGAGTAGTAGACCTCCATGGATGTCAGCGACACGGGGACCGGTTTGGGTGCACCGCTTATCTGCTCGAGCACCTCATCCTGGATCTGCTCGGACGCCTCTTTGAAGGAGGGGGCACGCAGTTCGCGTGCCTTCTTGTCCAGTTCATGGATTCCGTCCCTGTATAGGCGTTGCATGTTGGCGTTCCTGGCCCGGGCCGCGTGCGCATCCTTATCCGCCAGTTGCAGGAAACCGCTTCCGTCGGCTGCAGCGTAGAGGTAATCGATGCCGGACAGGTACCTGTCGATGAAGACGATGACGCGCGCTTCTCGGGCCCCCGGATCACGGTCGGTGGGCATGATCCTTGCCGCTGCTGCTTCGATTGTGTCCCATTGGTGGTCGGTGAAGAATAGCTTTTCGGTCGTATCAGGATCGATGTGGATGGGAGCGATTTCCCAGTCAGCTTTTGACACCATTTGTTCTCCTCCTTCTAGGATTTCTTGATCGGGGACAGGGTCAGCCGTTCGGAGCGGCCCTTCATGTAGGTGTTGGCGATGTAGTCAGCGCACCGCCAGGAATGGGCCATGATGGTGAGCGTGGGGTTTACGCCGAGCGCGGTGGGGAAGCCCGCGCCGTCCAGGACGAAAAGGTTTTCGACGGAGTGCGCCTGGCCCCATTCGTTCAGCACCGATGTGGCAGGGTCGGTTCCCATCCGCACGGTGCCCTGTTGGTGGCAGGCGTTTCCGGTGAATTCGTCCCCGAGGTAGACGGGAATCGTCTTTTTCGCCCCGGCCGCCTGGAGGATCTCCTGGTTCTTGTCGATCTGCCACCTGCTCATCGCTATGTCATTTGCATGTGGTTTGTTGGTGATGCGCGCGACCGGCATGCCCCAGGCGTCTTTCACGTTGGGGTCCAGGTCGACCCTGTTGGTCTCCTGGGGCATGTCCTGGAGGATGAAGCCGATCTTCATGGAGTAGTCGAAGTAGTCACGGTCGGCATCCTTCATCGCCTGTCCCCAGGTGGGGCGCCCGGGCATGATGGCGTTGATGGCCTGGCCGATCTGGGTGGTGGCGATGATCCCGCCGCCGATGTGCCCGCGGCTCTCGTCCGTTTCGTAGAAGTGCGTGGATCCGCCGCTTTGGTAGTTTCCGGTCCACCCATGCAGCGGGTCTTCCATGTCCCTGTCGAAGAGTCCAACAGCGAAGATGTATTCGTGGAAGGTGGCGTTCTTTCCTACCAGTCCCGAGTCATTCGCCAGCCCGTCGGGGAACTTGTTTGAGGAGGACAGCAGCATAAGGCGGGCCGATTCGATGGCGCCAAGGGCGAGGATCACCACCCGTGCGTCCTGTTCGATTTCCACGCCGTCCGGGTCGATGTAGATGACTCCTGTTGCTTTTCCGTCCTTGCCGACCTTTACTTCCCGGACGAAGCTGTCGGCCCGGACTTCAAAGTTCCCGGTGGCCAGAGCTTCGGGAATGTAGGTCGTCGCCACGCTGGAACGGGTCTGTGTCGGGTCTCCGTACTGGTTCCAGAAGCTGGTCCGGTTTACCGCCGGCCGGCCGAGAGCGTTACCTTCGGTCAGGTGCGACATCGGCAGCGGGAAGGAATTGATACCAAGCTTGTTGGAGCCTTCATAGAATTTCTTGCCGAAGCTGGTGGGCGGCAGGGGTGCGCTGGGGTAGGCCTTGCTGCGGAAGCCTTCGCCTTTGTCCGCGCCCGTGAGACCGGAGATGCCGTAGCTCCACTCGACTTTTGTCAGGTAGGGCTCCAGATGTTCGTAACGGTAGGGCCAGTCTGCCAGGCTTGCTCCCTCAAGGTCTCCGTGGAGGGAGTGGAAGATGAAGTCAGACACGCGCGGGCGGGGCATCCATCCAGCCATATGGCTGGTCCCGCCTCCCACGTTGGAAGGGACCGGGGAGAAATTGAAGATACGGGCCTCGGAGTTCGCGTCACTGCGCACGGTGCGTGGCATGAGGTTTACATCCGGCCACAGGTAGCTGCGGTTCTGGAACTTGAGCTCGTCACCGGAGTAGTGCTCTTCAGGCCGCAGCCAGGGTCCCTTATCGAATCCGACAACTTTGTATCCGGCTTCACTGAGCACTTTGGCTGCCGGACCGCCGCCGGCTCCCAGCCCTACGATTATGATGTCTACCGGGTCCATTTTTCGCTTCATCGCACGAACCTTTCTTTCATTTAAGTTGGGAAAAGCGGTGAGGTGCTTCGGGTCCCGGTCCGGCCGTGGCGGCCGGACCGGGACGAGGGTCTGTCAGTATTTGCCGGGGCCAGCGAGCACGTTCTTGAGAACGCCCTCGTGCCATTCCGCGTTGGACTTGTCAACGACGCCGGTGGGGATGCGGATGAACTGGCTGATTTCCTGGTTCAGGAACTCGTGGGCGAAGAGGCTTTCAATCATCCGGCTGCCCATCTCGGCACTGTTGACGTCCACCGTCGCGGTGAGTTTGCCGGCCTTGATGGCCTCCATGCCGGAGACCAGGCCGTCGGCGCCGATGGTGATGATCCCGGACGTGCCGTCCCAGTGCTTGAGGCCCCGGGCGTCGATGGCCTGGGAAGCGCCCAGCGCCATGTCTTCATTCTCGCCGTAGATGGCCTTCACGTCCGGGAATTTGGTCAGCAGGTCCTGGGCGGCCGTGAGGCCCTTATCCCTGACGTATCCGCCGTCGGCTTCACCGACGATCTTGAGTCCGGGGTGTTCGGCGATGGCTTTCTTGAATCCCTGTTGGCGCAATTTCGTCCAGTCCGAACCGGACGGTCCCATGATTTGGATGATGGAACCTTCGCCTTTGAGCTGCTCGGCGATGTACTTTCCGGCGAGGTACCCTGACTGCCAGCGGTCGTCGTAGCCGATGTTCGCTACGGTGGACAGGCCTCCGGTGGGGTCTTCGGCCTGGGAGGGGTTGGCCAGTTCCTCGGTAGAGTTGAACTGGTAGAAGTCGATGCCTTTCTCGGATCCCTGCTTGTACAGGGTCTGCATCGTTGCCGCGTTCGCTGCCGAGCAGACAAACACCGCGTCGAACTCCCGGGCGATATAGCCTTGGACAATTCCGAGGGTCTCGGTGCCGGAGTGGGCGTCGTTAAGGGCGCCTTGACGTTCCCACTTCCATTTGACGCCGAACCGGTCCTCGTATTCCTTCATCTTGTTGTGCGCGGCCTTTTCCACCTGTGTGTAAAACTCCGAGAGGATCGGGGGTGCAAAACCGACTTTGATCTCGCGGCCGTTGACGATCTTCTTGATCGCTTCGTCGGGGAGGTAGTCGGTCCCGCCGCCGCCGGCGGCGGCGTTGGAACCTCCGGCGGGCGCGTTCACTGTCGTGCAACCCGTCAGCAGCAGTGCAGCTGCCGTGGCGGTGGAGATAAACGCCAGGCGGGCCTTGCCATAACCGCGACGGCCCGTCTGCGGATTCAGAGTGCGTGAGCTCATCTTTGATGCTTCCTTCACTTGTGATGGTGTCGTTCGAATGCCAAACGGTCGATTGGCAGGTTCATGCTGTAAATTCCTACGCAGGGATCCCTTCCAGGACCATTGCTTTCCTCTGGCGTACCTTGCCGCTGACGACCGCGCTGATGCGGTTGGCCAGGACTGCCGCGACGAGGATGCCGCCGATGACGATCTTCTGATAGCTGGAAGGGACGCCGACGAGGTTAATCAGGTTGACAGCGGCAGCCAGCGTGATTGCTCCGAGGATGGCGCCCAGGATGCGGCCACGTCCGCCTGAGAGTGCGGCACCACCGATGACGGCTGCGGCGATGGCCTGAATCTCGTAGCCGTTGCCCAGGTCGGCAGGGACGTTGGTGTTGCGTCCTGCCATGATGATGCCGGCAACAGCGGCGGCCAGACCGCTGACGATGTATGCCTGCATGCGCACCCGCTCGACGCGTACGCCTGACTGCATGGCTCCGGTCTTGCTGCTTCCCACGGCGAAGAAATGGGTGCCGAGGCGGGTGAATCCCAGGATCCCTCCGAGCACCAGAGCGACGAGGAGAGCGATGACCATCGGCAGTGTAAGCGGGCCCGCCAGGGGGGTCAGGCCGCCGACGATGTAAAACTCCGGGACCATGTAGCCGATGATCGGCACACCCTTGGTCCAGATGTATAGAACGCCGCTGGCGAAACCCAGCATTGCAAGAGTGGCGATGAAGTCCGGCAGCCCGAGTCGGGTGATCAGCAGACCGTTGCCGAGGCCGACCAGAGCCCCCATGGCCAGGGCTGCCAGGAGCGCCGCGAACAGCGGCAGTCCAAAGTTCATGGCGGCTGCGGTGACACCGGCGCAGAGCGCCATCGTCGTCCCGATTGAGAGATCGATGCCTCCCGAGACCAGCACGACCGTCATGCCCATTGCCAGGATCATGACCACCAGGCTGTTATTGACGAGGTTGTAGAGGTTTGAGCCGTTGAGAAAAACCGGTAGGGTGAACGCGGCCAGTAGGCAGATGAGCACCAGCAGGGCAAGCACCCCAAGTGTCGGGTCAACGAGCAGACGGGTGACGACACGGTCGACGATAGTCTGGTTCTTCTGCGATGAGGTCGTTTCCATTTCTCAGTCCTGCTTCCCTGTGCCGAGCAAGTGTGTTTCCTGGAGCTTTACCGGCGCCGGAGGTGTCGGGCCGCCTTTGGCGCGTTTCCTGAAGCTGCCCAGCGCCAACTGCTGGATTCTGCGGTCGAAGACAACGCCGGCAACAATGCAGAGTCCCGTCACGATGCTGAAGTAGACCGGGTCTACGCCGTTGAGCCGCAGGCCTTGCTGAAGAGTGGCGAGCATGAGCCCGCCGGCCACGGCAGCCCAGACTGAACCTCTGCCTCCGGCGAGGCTCACGCCGCCCAGGACTGCCCCAGCGATGGCAATGAATTCGTACCCGTTGCCAAGGAAGGCCTGAACGGCCCCGAGGCGCGAGGCCAGCAGGACTCCTGCTGCGCCGGCGAGCAGCCCGGAGAGAACGAAGGTTCCGAGCCTGACGCGGTTTACATTCACGCCCGCGACATTTGCGGCGCCAGGTGCGATGCCTATGGCAAAGATGCGGCGTCCGAAGACGGTCCTGATGAGGAAGAACTGCATCAGAGCAAATATGACCGCTGCTATCCAGAATCCGGTGGGAACTCCGAGGAAGTTCCCGTATACCAGGTCCGAGAATCCGGGGGTGGTGACTCCCTGGAGTGGTACCTGTTCCGTCAGGACAATGAGCAGTCCGCCGGCTATGTTCAGCGTCGCCAAAGTAACGATGAAGTCGTTGATCCCGAACACGGTGATCATCAGCCCGTTGAATAGACCGAAGACCAGCCCGGTGGCCACGCCGACCAGCACGGCGGTCCACGTCGGTGCGCCGGAGACAAGAGCCCACATGGTTGTACCGGCACTCAGCCCGGCGACGGTACCCACGGACAGATCGATGCCGCCGGCGACAATCACGATTGCCACTCCGACGGTGAGGAGGAGGATCGGGATGGCGTTATTGATGTAGTCGCGGACACTGCCCGGGGTCAGGAATACGGGCGAGATGATCTGAAAGATGACCACGACGAGCACCAGGGCGATGGCGATCGGGACACCGCTGGTGGAAAGAGCGCGGGACGCCGCCCGTGGGAAGTTCATGATTCGGTCCTGCCTGCAGACATTGCGAGGATACGGTTTTTAACGGCTTCGAACTGGCCCGAGACGAGAGCGTGCGGCACATTATCGACAGAGCCAACGAGCCGCCCCTTTTTCATGATGACGACGCGGTGGCTCAGCTCAACGAGCTCCCCGATCTCCGAAGCGATGACGATGGCGGCGCCACCATTTGCCACGAACTCACGGATCAGGTTGTGGACCTCGACTTTCGCGGAAACATCAATGCCCTGGGTGGGCTCGTCGAAAATCAGCAAATCGGGGTTGGTGTTAAGGCAGCGGGCAACAATGGCCTTCTGCTGGTTTCCACCGCTGAGGTTCCTGATTTTTTCCCTCACGTCGGCGGTCTTGATGCCAAGACGTTGCCGGTAGCTTTCCGCCTGCGACACCTCGTCGCGGCTTTTCAGAACGAAGCCCAGCCGTGAGACCCGGTCGAGGCTGGAGATCGAGATGTTTTCCGAGACAGACAATTCCGGCAGGATGCCAAGCTGTTTCCGATCCTCAGGCAGCATCGCCAGGCCCTTTCGGTACGCTGCACTGGAGCCGGAGAATTTCACGGGGTTGCCGTTCCAATGCACCGTCCCGCTGCTGATCTTGTCGATGCCCATAATCGCCCGGGCAAGCTCAGTCCGGCCTGCGCCTGCCAGCCCTGCGATCCCCAGGATTTCTCCCTGGCGGACCGTAAGTGAGATATCACGCAGCACGTAGCTGCGGTTGACGTCCGTGAGGCGAAGAACTTCTTCCCGCGATTCCACTTCAACTTCAGCAAGGGCTGGCGCGCTGCTGGTAGAGCCAAACTCACCGGCAGCGATACCGAACATCATGCCCAGCAGATCATCCACAGTGGTGTCAGAGACGTTGACAGTGCCGACGCGGCGACCGTCACGGAAGACCGTGGCGCTGTCGGCGAGTCCGTAGAGTTCCTCAAGGTGATGGGTGACCCAGATAAGGGATACACCCTTTTCCCGCAACCGGCGCATGTGCTCGAAGAGATTCAGGCGCTCTTCCTCTTCCAGGCCGGATGTTGGCTCGTCGAGAATGAGGAGCCGCGTGTCAAAGGCCAAGGCCTTAACGATTTCGACAACGCGCTTCTTAAGCGCCCCGAATTCGCCGACGGGCAGCTTCAGATCCTCTTGTGACAGTCCGAACTCGGCTGCCAAGGCCCGGACACGCTCTTCCATCCGGCGGCGGTCAAGCTTCACGTTCATGCCAAGGAAGCGGGCATTGACCTCCCTGCCAAGAAAAATGTTGTCCAAGGTAGTCAGGGCAGGGACAAGCGAAAGCTCCTGGTGGATCGTGTTGATTCCGTGCCCAAGAGCGTCACTGGCCCGACGCAGGTCCAGCTGATGGCCGGAGAGCGTAATGGTTCCGCCATCCGGCAAAGTCAGGCCGGACAGGATATTGATCAGCGTCGACTTACCGGCGCCGTTTCCGCCGAGCAGTGCATGGATTTCGGCGGGACGGACCTGGAGCCCGACGTCATCCAGGGCGGTGACGCCCTCATAGTGTTTGCTGATTCCGTCGACGTTGAGCAGTAAACCATCAGCACCAAGGGCTGGGCGTTCTGTCACACGATCGCTCCTTCTCATCGTTGAAAATAGCGTTGAACTGAGATTCCTCAGATGTGACCGCAGTCACCTGAAACCAATATAGTGATATAAAACAACAAATGCAAGGGTGTCTTTTACTGCTCTTGTGAGGCTTGGCAATATCCCGTAGCGGGGCGCCCAAATGGGCCCTATGCACCGCTAGGGCGTTTAGATTGGCCGAATCCCATCTTCTCTCGAGGGCTTTTACCACCCGGCGTGCCAGTGATGGCGCGGGTAAGCGGTGCCTGACCCGGGGAATAAGTTGAGAGGAACGACAGGGTGGGTGCGGCTTAGTCCGAAACTTGTGCACTCTTGCGCGGGGCGTTGTCACTCTCGGGAAGGCCATGAGGCTGACGCAGCGTTCCGTGAGACGGTCTTTGCCAATAAGCGTGGCGCTGAGACCGGCCGCTGTGATTCAGCGTGTGCTGAACCGGAAACAGCTGGTGTGACGGTACTCCTGGCCTGGTGAGAGAACGATGGAGGGGAACCCGGGCAGGGCCGCTGAATCGGGAACGTGCTGGGGCTCCAGGCAAATGGCGTGTCCGGCGGAAAAGGGGATTCCGCTTCGCCCGGTGAGGTTCGGCAACCTGTTGGCACTGTAGACCTGAAGGGTGGGTTCTGTCGTCAGCAACTCCATATGGCGGCCGCTTTCCGGATCAAAGAGACTAGCGGCCAGCTTGAGGTTTTCGTCGGCGCTATCCAGGAGGTAGGTGTGGTCCAGTCCCGGCCATGGCTCACCTCCGTTCTCCGGGAGCAGATCTCCAATACGGCGCTGCCGGCGATAGTCCAGGGCAGTGCCCGCAACGGACTGGGAGGCTCCCGTGGGAATGAGGCCAGGTCCTGTCCGCAGTACTTCCTGCGCGGCAATCATTAGATGGTGGCCGGTCACGGCCGTGCTTCCACCGGCGAGGTTCCAGTAGCTGTGGTTAGTCAGGTTCACCGGTGTGGCTTGGTCGCTCACGGCGTGGAAGACGGTCCAGAGCTCGTTCTTGTCGGAGAGAATGTATTCTGCCCGGGCATGAAGGTTTCCCGGATAGCCCTCCTCCAGGTGGGGGCTGAGGTATTCGAACGTGATGCCGGTTCCACGGGAAGACTCGGTTTTTGCCGCGGACCAGTCAACACGGTCAAAGCCGCGTGATCCGCCGCCGTGGAGGTGATTGTCCCCCTCGTTACGGTCTAGCTGAAGCTCCAGGCCTCGCGAGGCGAATCTTCCGCCCGCAATCCGCCCGGCGACCCGGCCGATCGTGGCACCGAGGTACAAATTGGTCTGCAGTTTGTAGGATTCCAGAGCATCAAAGCCCAGGACCACATTTCCGGCATGCCCGCCCTTGTCCGGGACCTGTAATTCGACGAGGCGTGCACCGAAGCTGCTGACGGTCATGGAGAGACCCTGACCGTTGCTGACCGTTAGCTCATCGTTGCCCATTGGATGCCTTCTTTTCCGGGTCGCTCTTCCACTGGCTGGCGGGCCTCCTGCCCGGCCGATCCGGCCGGGTCGGCCAGGATCTGGGCAAAGGCAAGTTCCGCTGCCCCCACCATGAGGATGTTGGCCCCCAATTCGGGCCTCGAAATAGTCACATCGTTCCAGGACACTGGGAGCGCGTGGCGTGAAACGACTTTATGCAGCCGGTCCGGGTCGAGGGCATAGAGCGATCCCAGGAACCCGCCAAGGATGATCAGCCGGGGATTGAGTATGTTAATCGCGCCACCCAAGGCGACGCCAAGATAATCAAGTTGCCGGTTCACCTCTGAGTGCACCGCGAGGGACTGTGCGGCCAGCAGGGACTGTTCCAGTTCCTCCGTGTCGGCTGAGGAAAGACCGAGGATGTGCAGAAGCGCTTCTCTGCTGACTTCCGCCTCGAGAGTACCGCGGACGCCGGCACTGTCGGCCCGGCCATCGCTGCGGACACGCGTGTGGCCCAGTTCTCCGGCGTAACCGCTGGTTCCGCCAAGCGCCACGCCGCCGGAGATGACTCCTCCGCCAACGCCGCTGGCACCCCCGTTGAGATAGATCATGTCGTCGATGCCCCTGCCCGCTCCAAAGGTTCTTTCAGCGAGGGCGCCAAGGCTTGCATCATTGGCCGCCGCGGTGGGATACCCGGTTGCTTCGGCCAGCATCTCCGTCAGGGGCGCGTCCTGCCACCCCAAATGCGGCGCCAGCCGGACGATTCCCTCGCTTCGGGAAACAAGTCCGGGGACGGCGATCCCGATACCAGCAATCCGCGTGTCCGTTTGGAAGCCCCCCTGGATACCCTCAATGATCGCGGCAGTGATGTTCACCGCTTCCCGGACCGTGGGCGGCTTCTCCGTGGCATACCGAATACGGTTTTGGACGACTCCTCCCAGGCTGACGACGCCGACAGTGACGGCATCGACTTCGGGATTCACGGTGATTGCTACGGTGCGCGGATCAGTTCGCACGATGGAACTCGGACGCCCAACCTGGCTGGTTACTTCCGCGGCCGCCTCCGTGACCAGCCGGAGTTCCATAAGCTCGCCAACGAGCGCGGCGATGGTGGACCGGTTCAGGCCCGTCCTGCGCGTCAGTTCCGTTCGGGGAATGCTTCCGGCGTGATGGACCAGTGTGAGGATCGTCGACAAGTTGTGCTGCCGCACGCTGTCCAGATTGTTCCCCATCCTGCCCGACGTCGGTAGCGCACGCGGCCCACGCGGCACGGGAAGGTTACTCATCGGCACGGCATCTCCAAGCATCTTGCTGCGGAATCCCCAACTGGACACCGTTCCTTCCTAGGGTGAGCGGTAGACAACGAGTCTGTCCACCTCAACCCGCCGCTTCCGAACAAATTAATATGTGGTTTCCTTGAACAAATTGAGGGTTACGTCGTATTCTCTATCTATGACTTCCCTCACATCCGGTCCGATTGCAGGGCGCCCCATCCGCACGGGAGTGCTGGGTTACGGCCTCGCAGGTAAAGTATTTCACTGCCCGTTCATCGGCGCCAGTTCCGACTTTTCACTGGATTTTATTGCAACAAATAATCCAGAGCGCAGAAGGCAGGCGCAACTGGATCATCCCGGGGCCACGATTGTTGCTGATAGCGACGAAATGCTGGCGCATGCATCCGAGCTGGACCTCGTTGTTCTGGCCACGCCGCCGGCCGTACATCTGGCGCAGGGCCTTTCGTACCTGGACCGCGGCGTCGCGTTGGTCGTGGACAAACCCTTTGCGGCTTCCGTGGCCGACGCCGAGCGGCTCATCGCGAGAGCCGAAGAGGTGGACAGGCCGCTGATGGTATTTCAGAACAGGCGGTGGGACGGAGATTTCCTCACCGTGAGGAAAGTCCTGAGCACCGGTGAACTGGGGCAGGTCTACCAGTTTGAATCCAGTTTTGAGCACTGGGCGCCCCAAGCTGAGTCCAAGTGGCAGGATGCCACGCCTGCGGTGCTCGGCGGCGGTGTGGCATTTGATCTGGGCAGCCATCTGATTGACCAGGCTCTCGTGCTGTTTGGCCCCGTCTCCGATGTGCGGGCGGACCTCCGGACCGTCCGGGAGGGTGGTGGTAACGATGATGTCAGTTACATCGATCTTTACCACGATTCCGGGGTCTGTTCCCGGCTGTACATGAGCAGGGTCGGGGCGCAGCCGGGCCCTCGGTTCCGTGTTCTGGGTACGGAAGGGGCTTATGTCTCCTACGGGCTGGACGGCCAGGAGCCTGCGCTGGCAGGCGGCATGCTGCCCACCGACGACAGGTTCGGCAACGAGCCCGAGGAAACGTGGGGAACGCTCGGGGTATCTGCACCCGGTTACCCAACTCCAGTTAAGGTTCCCACCGAGCGGGGTGATTACCCGGCCTTCTATCACGGTGTGGCTGCCGCCCTGCGCGGGACAGGGCCGGTACCCGTCGCGGCACGTGACGCCTTGGAAGTTGTCCGGATCCTGGAACGCATCCACGAGGCTCACAGTGCCCGCGAGGTCCGGTGACTCACGATCACCGGTCGCAGGCCAACACGGCCGAATTCATGGCCTGCGACGTCGGCTGAAGGATCCCGTCCGGGTCCCTTCAGCAACAAGAAGCAAGCGAAACCGAATTTAACCCAACTAGCCCAAGAAGGTGCTACACCATGACAGCACAACCCACACCTGAAGACCGATTTACCTTTGGCCTCTGGACCGTCGGCTGGACGGGCGGGGACCCTTTCGGCGTCGCGACCAGAGCTCCGTTGGACCCCCTGGAGGCCGTACGAAAACTCGCTGACAGCGGCGCCTACGGCATTACTTTTCATGACAACGATCTCGTACCCTTTGAGGCGTCAGCGTCCGAACGTGACCTGATCCTGAAGAACTTCAAGACGGTCCTCGCCGAAACAGGACTCAAGGTCCCGATGGTGACCACGAACCTGTTCAGCCACCCGGTGTTCAAGGACGGCGGATTTACCTCCAATGACCGCGCGGTCCGCCGGTATGCCCTGAGTAAGGTGCTGAGGAACATAGATTTGGCCGCCGAGTTGGGTGCTGAGACCTTCGTCATGTGGGGAGGACGCGAAGGCAGCGAATACGACGGCTCGAAGGATCTGTCAGCGGCCTTGGACCGGATGAAAGAGGGAGTAGACACCGCAGCCGGCTACATCAAGGAAAAAGGCTACGGAATGCGGATCGCCTTGGAACCCAAACCCAACGAACCCCGCGGTGACATTTTCCTGCCGACTGTGGGCCACGGCCTGGCCTTCATTGCCCAGCTCGAACACGGCGACATCGTCGGATTGAACCCCGAGACCGGCCACGAACAGATGGCCGGGCTGAACTTCACACACGGCATCGCCCAGGCCCTGTGGTCCGGAAAGCTTTTCCACATCGACCTCAACGGCCAGCGCGGCATCAAATACGACCAGGACCTCGTGTTCGGTCATGGTGACCTCACCAGCGCTTTCTTTACAGTTGACCTTCTGGAGAACGGCTTCCCCAACGGCGGCCCCAAGTACGACGGTCCCCGGCACTTCGACTACAAGCCCTCCCGCACCGACGGTTACGACGGGGTGTGGGACTCAGCCAAGGCAAACATGTCCATGTACCTCATGCTCAAGGAACGCGCCCTGGCCTTCCGGGCAGACCCCGAGGTCCAAGAGGCACTGAAGACCTCGGGCGTCTTCGAACTCGGCGAGCCCACCCTCTCCGCCGGTGAGAGCACCGCGGACCTGCTCGCCGACAAGTCCTCGTTCGAGGACTTCGACGCCAACAAGGCAGGGGAGCGCTCCTTCGCGTTCATCCGCCTGAACCAGCTCGCTATAGAGCACCTGCTCGGCGCACGCTAAGCGTCAAAGCATCACGAACCGCCGTCGGGCCCGGTCATCGGGCCCGACGGCACCCCACACGTTCCGCGTACATCCGAAGCCTCCTGAAAGAGCCCAGCCATGCCATTGGTCGCCGGAGTGGACAGTTCCACCCAATCCTGCAAAGTCGTCATCCGGGATGCCGAAACCGGCGCCCTCCTCCGACAAGGGTCGGCACGACACCCCGAGGGCACGGAGATTGACCCGGAGCTATGGTGGGCCGCCCTACAGAAGGCCATCGATACAGCCGGTGGACTGGAGGACGTGGCCGCCGTCTCAGTGGGTGGCCAGCAGCACGGCATGGTCTGCCTGGATGCGGACGGGGCGGTAGTCCGTCCCGCGCTGCTCTGGAACGACACCCGGTCGGCCCCCGCGGCGCAGGAACTCATTGAGGAAACCGGTGGCCCCGGATACTGGGCCGAGGCCACCGGAACCGTCCCGGTGGCCTCGATCACGGCCACCAAGCTGCGCTGGCTGGCCGAAAACGAACCGGAAAACGCCGCACGTACCGCCGCCGTTTGTCTGCCGCACGACTGGCTAAGCTGGCGGTTGGCCGGTTTCGGCCCCGGAAGCGGCGCGAAGGGGCTAGCCGCCCTGCGCACTGACCGCTCAGACGCTTCCGGCACCGGCTACTGGTCGCCGACCACCGGCCGCTACCTCCCCGACATCCTGGAACGCACCCTCGGGCACGTCCCGACCTTGCCTCACGTGCTCGGACCATTGGAATCAGATCTGAAGACCCCTTTAGGCGCCCTGATCGGAGCCGGTGCAGGCGACAACGCTGCGGCAGCCCTAGGCGTGAACGCTGGCGTAGGTGACGTCGTCATATCAGTAGGCACCTCCGGTACGGTGTTCGCTGTCTCCGGCACATCAACGGCTGATAAGTCAGGACAGGTGGCAGGATTTGCCGATGCGACAGGAAACTTTCTGCCGCTGGTCTGCACGCTGAACGCTTCACGTGTACTTGACGCAACAGCCCGTTTGCTCTCCATTGACCTTGCTGAACTGTCCCGCCTTGCCCTGTCAGCACCCGCGGGGGCCGGTGGATTAGTCCTCGTTCCTTACTTCGAAGGGGAACGGACCCCAAATCTGCCAGACGCAACCGGTTCCCTTCATGGGATCACACTGGCCAACTTCACTCCAGGCAACGTCGCACGCGCGGCTGTCGAAGGGGTCGTGTGCTCCCTTGCCGACGGACTTGCGGCGCTCACCGATCAGGGAGTGACCGTCCAGCGCCTCATTCTCATAGGCGGAGGCGCCCGCTCCCAGGCCCTGCAAGAAATAACTTCCGCGGTCTTCGGCCTTCCCGTCCATGTGCCCGAACCGGGAGAATACGTAGCAGATGGCGCCGCACGGCAAGCCGCCGGACTCCTGAACGGCCAGCTCCCCAATTGGGCCACCGGGCCGGCGCAAGAAATAGCCGTCGAACCAACACGCGAACTCATTAGGCGTTACCGCGCGGCCGCAGGCCTCGCCGCCCCGGCGCGGACGTAACGTCCGCTGTCGGCCCTTCCGCATGGCCGGGGGAGGAGTCGTTCTCTGCCTTGGAACGGGCCGTCGTCCAGTCAGGCCTTCACTGGGAATCTCAGGTTCAAGGACGCATAACGGACCGAAGCTTCGATGGGCCTCTCCCAGTTGGACCGCTTCCCGCCAGATCTTGGTATCTTTGCCGGCCTGGGGCAGCATTCCGAATGAAACTTCTCATCACCGGCCTTGGCCATTCACCACTGGAAGTACAGTGCGCCGTACGCGCCTGGGCCGCTTGCTGGAGGGCGTTCCGCACGAGCTCCCGGAGCTTTGATCCAGTCATCGAGTTTGCTTATCTCTAGAAGGAATGCCGTGAACAATCTTCTGACGGAACGCAACTGGGCCGGGAACCACATTTTCGAGGCCCCAGTCATCGCCCACCCTGCCAGCGTGGAGGACTTGCAGGAACTGGTTGCCGGCGCTAACCGCGTCAGGGCGCTGGGCTCCCGCCATTCGTTTAATAGCCTTGCAGACTCCTCCGGTACCTTGGCTGTACTTGACCGATTTGAACCCAACGTCATCGTCGACGCACAGGCAATGACGGCAACAGTCAGTGGCGGCACTAGGTACGGCGTCTTGGCTGCCGAGTTGCAGCGCCAAGGCTTTGCGCTGCATAACCTGGCATCCCTTCCCACACATTTCAGTGGCCGGGGCCGTAGCCACCGCAACCCATGGGTCCGGGGACGGCAACCGCAACCTGGCGGCTGCCGTCACAGCCCTGGAAATGGTCACCTCCGACGGCACGATCCTCTCCGCCGGCCGTGGTGACCCTTTCTTTTGAGGGCATGGTGGTGGGCTTGGGCGCCTTGGGCATCGTTACCCGTTTGACCCTCGACTTGGAGCCGAGCTACCACGTCAGCCAAACCGTGTACGAGAACCTGGACTGGGATCTTGTGCTGGGATCTTGTGCTGGAGAATTTCGACAACGTCACCTCTGCCGCCTACAGTGTCAGCCTGTTCACCGACTGGAGCGGACCAAAAATTGACCAGGCGTGGCTCAAACGCAAGACCAGGGCACTCTGTTCCAGAGGCCGAATTCTTCGGGGGGCGGCCAGCCGATCCGTCTCAATTTATCTGGCCTTTTCCCACGTCAAGGTGGCCAACTAAATTGAGACAGGACACCAAAGGTCAGGGTTTCCAAGTTGCAAGGTGGTCTGCGAACCGTTAAGAATCGGAACAATCGACGTAGAAGTCGTCGCCGTCGACATCGAAGTGGACTTGCCGGCCGACAAAGGCGAAGCCCGGACCCAGTTCACGTAGTGTGTCGGTGATCCGGCTAGTCAGGGCCAGTTCCAGTTCGCGCTCAGCCACTTCACCGGAGAGGTCGAGGAATTCGAAGTTGTAGGGGTCTTTAGCCACCTGCTGGGCGAGCTCTGAATCTGGTGCCTCAAGCCGTTGCACAAAGTTCGACGGCGCAGCGCCGGTCCGCTCCATAGACTTGTTCATCATCATGTTCAGGAGGACGTTCCGTGACCAGCCGTACTCTACGGCGGCAGCGGCGTACCAAGAACGCCGGTCCGGAGTCTCCCCCTTATCCAGCAGGACGGTGACGTGGCCCCAGGGCAATTGTGCAACAGGCTGTTGCACAATTGACTCCGGCCAGGCGGCAGCGAACCCTCGCATGTAGAAGAGGTTGCGGCGCGACAGTCCCTTCATCTCCGGGAACTCTGCCCGCAGGTCTTCGGCCAGCCGGCCGATAACACCGCTCCCCCACTGCTCGACCTCTTGACGTTCCAGGATGGTCTTTCCGATGGACCACAGTACAGGTCGATGAGCTGGGTGATAACAGTCCTTATCGCCGCGGTGCGTGCAGCCCGTACCCGGTTTTTGAGCTCACTGAGAAGGTCGGTGTAGCCGGAGGGAAGAGCGAGGTCACGGGCATCAGTCATGAACTTGATCCTATCGACCAAGGCCCATCCGGCATGCCAACTCCCCCCAACAGTCAGGTGCTTAGCGGCTGGGACCGCTCTTGGTGCGTTCTGCGCCGGCCGATATCCCTGTGCGTGACTTTCTGGCCTTTGCGGCGCCCTTGCCCACGGTTACCGCCGCGCTGGGGTGTGTGCCCTCGCTGCGCGCTGCGGCGAGGCGTCCACGAATCTGGGTTTCATTCGCGCCGGTGCTTGCCAGGGAATCTGCGAATTTCTCGTGGTGTTCGGCTGAGCCGTAGTCGGCGGCCGCCGCGCTCTCTGCACCGGAAGCAGGGATCTTCAACTGAGAGCACCGGTGTCCTTCCACCGCGGGCTGTGAGACGAACTCTGAGACTGGGCCACTACCAGATAGCCTTGATAAATGGCCTCATATGAAAGAGAAGCTGCCCCGCGGAGCGCGAGGATGGTCGATGTGGCGAGGCTCGCTGGCGTGTCCCAGCAGACCGTCTCGAGGGTCTTGAACGGGAGCACGAATGTTGGGCCGGAGATCCGCCAGAGTGTGGAGGACGCCGTTCGGAAGTTGAGGTATCGCCGTAACACCGCTGCCCGTGCATTGGTGACGAGCAAGAGCATGACCTTGGGGATCATTTCCTTCGGTCTGGATTATTACGGCCCTTCACTGGCGCTTTTGGGTATTGAGGAATCCGCACGAAGAGCGGGTTACACCATCACCCTCGTCACTGTTTCGGATACTCAACTGACCAGTATGAGTGCAGCCATGAGCCACCTCATCGTCAACGGGGTTGATGGCGTAATAGTTTTCGCGCCGATTAAAGGCGTCCAAGGCGTAATAGCGGCTTTCTCTGATGGCGTACCTGTCGTGAGTTTCGAGCCAGCTGCGGAACACGGTATTTCAAGCGTAGCCCTCGACGAAGAGCTCGGTGCGCGACTTCTAACCCGACACCTGCTGGAACTGGGCCACGAGACGGTGTGGCAGGTCTGTGGTGATCCGGCTTGGGTCGGCACGGACGCTCGAATCCGTGGGTGGCAGTCCGAGCTCGCCGCAGCGAAAAGGGTGGCGCCGCAGCCGATTTTGGGGGACTGGACTTCCGCGTCGGGCTATGCCGCTGGACTGGAGATCGTCAAGAATCCGGATATCACTGCCGTCTTCGTGGCGAACGACCATATGGCAATGGGTGTTCTGAGCGCTTTACGGGAAGAGGGCGTCAGCTGTCCCGCTGAAGTCAGCATCGCGGGCTTCGATGATGTTCCCGATAGCCGTTACTACCAGCCAGCACTGACGACTGTCCGGATGGACTTCCGTGAAGTTGGCCGCAATTGTGTGGAGCGTATTTTGAGCCTCATCGGCGGGACCGAATCGTCTGAGCCGGCAAAGATTCAGCCTGAACTCGTCGTGCGTGACAGTACGGCCCCGCCGCCGCGGAGCGGTCGTCGACCTTAGCCGAAAAGGTCAGGGTTGTCGCCCGTCCGCGCCCCGGTTTCGAGGTTCCTTATGGTTTTGTGATCGTCCTCGTCGAGTGTGAAGTCGAAGACGTTAAGATTTTCCTTCATCCTCTCCGGAGTTACGGATTTGGGGATAACCACATTTCCGAGTTCGACGTGCCAGCGGATCACGATCTGGGCGACACTTCTGGAATGTTTCTGCGCAATCTTGATCAGGTCCGCGTTTTCGAAAACCCGCCCCCGACCAAGGGGCGACCACGCCTGGGTGAGGATGCCCTGCTGGGCATTAAACTCGCGGACGGCCTCATTCTGAAAACCGGGATGCAGTTCGATCTGGTTGACCACGGGCCGGATCTCAGTGTCCGCAATGAGACGCTCCAAGTGGTGTGGCTGGAAGTTGGAGACGCCGATCGATTTGGCCCGGCCATCTCTGAGAATTCTCTCCAGGGCACGCCACGTTTCAACGTACCTGTCCTTTGCGGGCAGCGGCCAGTGGATGAGGTAGAGGTCGACGTACTCCAGCCCCAAGGAGCTGAGGCTGCGGTCGAACGCCGCCAACGCCTCGTCATAGCCATGGTCATCGCCCCAGACCTTGGTGGTGACATGGACCTCCTCACGGGGTAGGCCGGAGCGCCGGAGACCTTCTCCGACTCCCGCTTCGTTCAAGTAGAACGCGGCAGTGTCGATGCTTCTGTACCCGGTCGCCAGGGCGTTGACTACCGCGTCGGCAGCCACGTCGTCGTCCGGGCCGTAGATGCCGAGTCCGATCTGTGGTATCGGTAATCCGTCGTTCTGTACGAGGACCGGGGGGTGGAGCGTGGTTGGCATGGTTTGTCCTTTGCAGCTCTGGTCTAGTTTTCGAAGCCGTCGCGGCCTACTGCGGCCAGCGGCTCCAGCTGGGCCCAGACGCTCTCGGGAATTTCCCATTCTGCGAACCGGACGGTTTGGGCGATGCGTTCGGGCGCGGACATCCCCACGATCGTGGATGCGATGCGTGGTTCGCGGAGTGAAAACTGGAGTGCGGCGGCGGCCAGAGGAATGTCGTGCGGGGCAAGGATCTGCTGCATCTGGCGGACTCGTTCCTTGGTGGCTTCGCTTGCCGGCGCGTAGCAATAGTTGGGGTGCTCGTCCGGGCCTTTGACGAGCATCCCGCCGCCGTAGGGGGCGCCGTTTACGAAGGCGATTCCGCGGCGGTCGGCTTCGTCGATCAGGGGCAGAGCGGACTGGTCCACGAGCGTGTAGCGGTTGTGGCTGATCACTGCTTCGAATTCGTCGGTGGACAGGTAGTTCAGCATGAGATCGATGGGGCCGCCTGCGACGCCGAGGTGCCGGATGACTCCCTCATCGCGAAGTTTGACCAGGGCCTGAAGCGGCCCGCCGGGTGCGATGCCTTCTTCGAAGCTGATTTTTTCCGGATCGTGCAGGTACACGAGTTCGAGCCGGTCCAGTCCCAGCCGTTCTAGGCTCTCCTTCACGGAGGCTCGGACTCTCTCTTCGGAGAAGTCTGTGGTGCCCGGAAGCGGGTCCATTTTTGTGGCGAGCAGGTACCCGTCGGGTAGGCCGCCCGCTCTTTCGGTGGCCATTCCGATCCTGCGTTCACTTTCGCCGCCGCCGTACTCGTTGGAGGTGTCGATGAAGTTGAACGGTCCGCGGAAGACCTCCAGCATGGTCGCGATGGCCTGGTCGGTGCTCACTTCGTAGCCGTATTGAGCCGGGAAGCTGCCCAGGGGGCTGGTGCCCACACAGATCGGTGAGACGGTAAGCCCTGTCTTGCCAAAGGGGCGGTTTTTCATTTTTCGTTCCTCACGTGTTTGTTGTTATTGCTCCCGAGGGAGATGCTGATGCTGCGTCCCACTGAGGGGGACGCAGTACTGGACCTGTGAACGAGTTCGGGCTGCAGCCATGGAACGGGATCTAGCGCCGAACCTTTTATCAGGTCCAGGATCCGCTCGACGCACATCCTGCCCACCTCGCTAAAGTTCAGGCGGATGGTGGTCAGGCCGGGGGCGTAAAACCGCGATTCGGGAACATCATCGAATCCGACGATGCTGATGTCTTCAGGAACACGCCTGCCTTCCTCTTTGAGGGCGCTGAGAACGCCGAGAGCCATCTGATCGTTGGCCGCAAAGACGGCGGTGATGTCCGGGTTCGCCGCGATTTTCCTGCCCGCCAGGTAGCCGGATTCAGCGCTCCAGTCGCCTTCATATTCGACGTGGGCGACACGGCCAGCTGAGGCAAGCTCCGCCCGCCATCCGCGGATGCGGGCCTCGGCACCCAGCCAGCTTGGTGGACCGCTGACGTGCCAGACAGTCTCGTGACCGAGATCCAGCAAGTGCCGTGTCGCCAGGCGCGCGCCGAGTACCTCGTCCACAGCTACGTTGGTTAGGCCCTCGTCCACGCCCGGAGCAAACACCACGAGCGGCACGGCAGTGGGCAGTGCGCTCAATGCTGTCAATGCACTCTGGACGGGTGCCAGGACAATGATGCCGTCAACAGAATCCGCGACGAGATGGTCCAGCCCCCTGCTGATGTTCTCCACCCCCGCCTCCTCGAGGGTGACGAGGCTGGTGGCGTAACCGGCCTTCCGTGCTGCATCGGCGATGCCGAACAGTGCCACGGACGGCCCATATTGGGACAGACCAAAGCTTATGACCCCCAGATTCATGGTCCGATTGGTGGCCAGGGCACGCGCCGCGGTGTTGCGCCGGTATTGAAGCTGCCGGATGGCATCTTCCACGCGCTCACGAATTTGGGGACGCATGTTCGTGTCACCGTTGACCAGCCGGGAGACCGTCTGCTGGGACACGCCGGCGAGCCGGGCGACGTCGATCATTCTCGGGTTGCGGGGCGGCGTGGGTGAGACCTCACTGGACATGGTTGCTGTTCGTTCTCTCTTAGGCTGACGTCGTCTGGTGGCGCCCAAATGCCTTGCTTAGGGCCGCCGAGATACGTTGCACTCCGCCTGCGCTGGAGAGGAACACGGCGATCACCACAACTGCGCCCTTAATAACCAGCTGCGGTTCCGAGGAGATGCCGACCAGGTTCATGATGTTGATAATCGTCGCCAGAATGAAGACGCCGATCACGGCGCTGATCGGGTCCCCCTTGCCGCCCATCAGTGACGCCCCGCCGACTACGACCGCTGCGATCGCGTCCAGCTCGTAGCCCGTTCCGATGAGAGAACTTCCCTGCAGCAGCTGGGCGGCCGCAATGAGACCGGCGAGGCCGGCCAACAGCCCGGAAACGGTGTAGGTGATAAGGAGGTCGCGGTGCACAGGCAAGCCGGATAGCCGGGCCGCCTCGGGATTGCCGCCGATGGCGTACAGTCGGCGCCCCATGGTGGTGAATTTGGTGACGAAGGCTGCAACGAGCGTGACAAGGATGAAGATGAGAACTGGGTTTCGGAGCCCCAGGGTCACGCCGCTGGAAAAGGCGGAGATGAACGAAGTATCCGAAATCTGGATCAAGCTGGTGGACTGGATGATGTAGCTGAATCCCTTAACTATGCTGAGCATCGCCAGCGTGGCAATAAACGGCGGGATCCTGAGCCACACAACCATCAGTCCGTTGAGAAAGCCGGCCAGTGCGCAGACGCCCAGCGTTATCGCGACCGACAATCCCGCGGACATGCCCGTTTGAAGTGTGAGGGCAGAGACCACAGTGGACATCGCCAGGATGGATCCTACGGACAGATCAATTCCGCCTGTCAGGATTACAAAGAACTGACCCACGGCGAGGATCGCGACGATGGCCGAGAAGGCGATCACGTTATTGGCGTTCCGGACCGACAGAAAGTCCGGCGACACTGCCGTTCCGATGATGATGATCGCGAGCAGGACCAGGATCAGATAGCTCTTGGGAAGCAGGCGTCTGACCGTTTCCATGACTGGACGGGGAGCTGCGTTGCTCCGTCCGCCGTTGGCGGGCCGGGGTTCAGTCTGCTTTTCAATGGTGCTGGGATTTGCCAATGTATTCTCCGTCGGATTCGAGGAAACTTAATGGGTTCGGTAGGTGGTTAGGCGATGTGCCCGGCTCGCTCAGGCGAACCGTTCCAGGAGGACCTGCCCGTGCGGGTCAATCTCGTCGTGGTCGAATTCGGCAACCACTTTTCCTCTGGCCATGACCAGAACCCTGTCGCACATCATCGCTTCGGAAATTTCCGAGCTGGCGATAATGACGGTTCCACCGGACCTCGCAAAGTCGCGGAGAAGTTCGTACATGTCTTCCTTGGCGCCCACGTCCACGCCACGGGTCGGTTCGTCGCAGATCAGCAGCTTTGCTGATCTCACAAGCCACCGGGCCAGGATGGCCTTCTGTTGGGTGCCACCGCTTAGCGTCTTCATGGGCTGGCCGATGCTGGAGATCTTCATGCCAAGCTGATCAGCCAGGCCCTGGGCAGCCTTCGCCTCTTGGCGGCTGTTCATCACAGAGAAGCGGCTGAACATCGGAAGGCTTGCGAGGGTGATGTTTCCGCCCACGCTCATGTCAGGGATGAACCCTTCCGCCTTGCGGTCCTGCGGCAATAGCCCGATGCTGCGGCGGATAGCGTCACGGGGCGTGCGGAACTCCACCCTTTTGCCCTCGAAGATAATGGACCCGCGGGTCTTTTCGCGGGCGCCTGCAAGAAGACTCGCCAGCTCGGACTGGCCACTGCCAATCAACCCGGAGATCCCGAGCACCTCACCCTGGTGCAGGTCGAACGTCACATCCGAGATCCTGGTGTCCTGGTGCAGGTCCGTGACGGACATCAGGATCTGATCACTGGGCCCGGCGCCGAGCCGCGGGCTGCGTTCGCCGCTCAGAGCAGCTTCGGCCAACGAGCCGGAGAGGTCCTGACCCACCATGGCGGTGACAACGTCGCTGGGTTTGCTGTCCGCGGTTGTGTACTCCACGACCTTGCGTCCATCCCGGAGGACGGAAACGGAATCACACAGCGAATACAGCTCATCCATGCGGTGCGAAATGTATAGCAACGTGACGCCTTCATCCGCCAGTCCCCGCAGCACTTCGAAGAGCCGGGCCACGTCCGGAAGCGGAAGGGTGGAGGTTGGCTCGTCCAGCAGGAGAATGCGGACGTCTTTGTGCAAAGCCTTAGCCAATTCAACGGCCTGCTGCTCCGCGACTGAAAAGCTGGAGACGGGGCGCCGCACGTCCAGGTCGAACCCGATCCGGGCAAGGGCGGCCTCCGCCTGGCTTTTCATCGCCGCCCAGTCCACCACGGGGCCCTTCATGGGAAGGGCCCCGAGGAAGATGTTCTCGGCGACGGAGAGGCTGGGCACCAGACTCAATTCCTGGTAGATCGTATGAATCCCGGCCTGCTGCGCGTCCTGGGGCGAACGGAAGCGGATTTGTTCGCCGCCGAGGAAAATAGATCCGCCGTCAGGCGTCTCCGCCCCGGACAGGATCTTCACCAGCGTGGACTTGCCGGCACCGTTCTGCCCGGCGAGGGCGTGGATGCTTCCACGACCGACACTGAGGTCAACCCCTTTAAGCGCCTGCACGCCGGGGTAGGACTTGGTGATTCCCTCGAGCCGCAGCTCCGCCTGGGCCAACACGGCCTCATCCATTGCCATGCCGCCCACCGGCCAGATCCAGCAGCGATTCCATGGACGGAAGCACCCGCGACATCATCGGCTTGTCCAGCATCTGATCCACCGTCATGTATGCAAGCGCCTGAATGGTCTGCGTCGGGTTGTAGCCGTGATAGCTGGGGAACTGGCCGCCGCCAATAACGAAGAGGTTGTTCACCTCGTGCGATCGCCCGAAGATGTCCACTACTGAGGTCGCGGGGTTCTCGCCCATCCGGTGGGTGCCCACCTCGTGCGTGGACAGATGATAGTCGGGGTTGGAGGTTTCTTCCCACCACGTTGTTAGGTTCATCTCGGCGGCGATCTTCCGCTTTTGCTTGAGCAGGAATTCGACGGCGCGCTGGTCCATCTCACTCCAGCCGTGGGTCATGCGGAGCACCGGCTGGCCGTACTGGTCCTTGCGGTTCGGATCCAGGTCGACGTACGTCTCATGGGTGGGGATGTTTGCGGTCTGGGAGTACATGGCCCAGATGCGCGTGTAGTTGTCCTTCATCCAATCGCGGAAGCCGGCTCCCCAGCGGGGTGCGTTCTCTGGCATGGCCTGGGCAATTTCCAACGGCTGGTAGTCGCCCGGCCAGCTGATGATCGGGGCGCCCCAGAAGACGCTTGGATCGTAGTCGTGAACCAGTTCGCCGCTGAAGTCCTCGATGGCAGTCGAAGCTACCAGGGGACCCATAAACGGGTTGGACGACTCCGGCGTCAGGCCCATGAAGAAGCCGAAGGCGTGGGTCATCAGGTGCTTGCCGACCTGCCCGTTCTTGTTGATACCCGATGCAAGCATCAGACGGGCGTTCTCCAGGGCGTAGCAGGCCAGGACCACGCGGTCCGCTTCGATGTCAACGGACCTGCCTTGGGGATCGTAGTAGGAAACGCCGGTAGCGCGGCTGCCGTCATTGGACATGTTGACTTTGTAGACACGGCAATAGTCCCGGACTTCGAGATTTCCGCTCTTAAGGCCGTCGGGCAGGGTGGCCACGTGGGTTGAGGTCTTGGCGTTGACGTGGCAGGCGTAGCCGTGGCAGAAACCGCAGTAGGTGCAGCCCGAACGGTCTTTGAAGGGTTCGGAGGCGATGGCCGCTGCCGTTCGGAACGGATGGAAGCCGAGCCGGCTGCAGGCCTCGGCGAAACGCTGGTCGGCCGGACCCTGGCGAAGCGGCGGCATGGGGTAGTCCCGGGCGCGGGGCGCTTCCCACGGGTTCTTGCTCAGGTGCTCCTCACCGGCAATGTTGTTGCCGCGGCCGGAGATGCCCAAGTCCCATTCGACGCGGTCGTAGTAGGGCTCCAGATCCTGGTAGCTGATCGGCCAGTCCTCGAGCGTGTTGTCCTCGGGGAGGAAGTCCTTGCCGAGCCGCTCTTCGATGGTGCTCTTCATCGTGAACTCTGTCTCGCGGAACCTCCAGCAGGCTCCGCCCCAGTGGATAGAGCCCCCACCGGTCCCGAGCGAGGGGGGAAGGTGCAGTGGGTTGACGGTGCCCAGTGGTCCGTCGACCCAGGGCAGGAGCTTTGATGAGTCCTTGCTTCCCTCACGCCATGTCATCGGGTCGCTGGTCATGTTCGGGATGATGGCACCGCGGGCGTAGTACCGGATTTCGTCGAACTTCATCTTGAAGTCCTCATCCGTGTAGGCGGGACCCTTGTCCAGGCAGACGACTTTCAGACCCTGTTGGGCCAGTTCGGAGGCTACGATCGCGCCGGATGCGCCTGCCCCGACTACTATGACATCGAATTTTTTCTGCGCCACGGCGTCACTTCACCTCGTTTGAGTAGTACTGCTTGTTGTCTGTCATCTTGCTCAGGTCGCGGCGCAGGTCGGAGAGGGTTTTGATGACGATGGTTGAAGCGTCAAATCCGGGCTTCATTTGTTCGGCCGTGTAGCCCCACTGGGCTCCGGGGAAGCCCACGAGCTTCCACCCGACCGTGTCGCGATTACCGCCGTAAACCGGGTCGCAGAAGTACCCCTCAACGGTGTGCTCCCGGATAACGGCGAACAGGCGGCGCAGGATCTCCCTGTCGACCCGGACCGATGAGTCCGCGAGGCGCCGGTGTCCGTCGTCGACGATGTCCTGATCGAGCGGTTCAGGCAGCTGCCCGGAGGCAGGCGAGGCAGAAGTCTCGATGACTTCCGGTCCGAGCAGGTCTCGGACGATTTCATCCTGCTGGTCGGTCTCCAGCTCGTGGAACTGGGCGTGGAAGAGGTCGCTGCAGTACCGCTCGAGTTCCCGCAGTCCCAGGCGGTAAATGCGCTGCAGGTTGACGCTGAAGCCGGTCACTGACCGGTCGATGTAGTAGACGACGCCGGCTTCGGTGGCTCCGGCGTCGTCGCCGTTAGCGGGGATAATACGCTCCGCAACGGCTTCAACGGTCTTTGCTTGAAAGTCGGTGAAGTAGGTCAGTGCCATGGATTCGACTGGAGGAGACGTTGTTTGTTTTTGATTCACGATGCTTGTCTTTCGAAGTGGCTCGTCGAGGGACGTAGGCTATTCAGCGGCGCGGACGTAGGTGTCCTGCGGCTTGTGAAAGGTCTTGGCGTTATCGGGCGTGACGAGGCTTGTCTTGATGAATGTTGTCTGCCCGGGGCACTTGGATGAGTCCTTGTTGAACGCCGCCAGTGCCATTTTCACAGCCGTTGCGCCCTGGTCCCACGGCTGGTTGGAAGCGTCCGCCTGCAACGGTCCATTGGGGTCGTCGAGCATCTGCTTCACAGATGTCATGCCGCCGTCATAGCTTCCTTCGATTACGTTGTCCCAGATGCCGGCTGACTTCAGGCCTTGTTCGATGCCGCCCTGCATGACGTCGCTCATGCTGAAAACGATTTTCAGGTCCGGGTTGGACGTCGCCACGTCCCGGATCGGAGACAGGGCAGTGTCGGGCTTCCAGGACCCGTACTTCAGGGGAAGCTCCACGGTCTTGATGCCGGGATATTTGTTGATGACCTCTTTGTAGCCCTGCATAAATCCGCTGTAGCGAAGCTCGCTGATGACGTCACCGGGGAATCCGCCGATGCCGACGAGCTTGAACTCCCCGGTCTCACCAAATTTGGCCACGGCCTTCTTGGCAATGTCAGCCCCGGCCAGGGCGCCGGTGGCTTTCTGGTCTTCGGCCACGTAGCAGAACATGTTCGGAACGAGGGACGGATCGAGGTTCGAGTTGACGGTGATCAGGGGGATTCCTGCCGCCTTGAGTGCCTGCACCGAGGGGCCCACGCCGATCGGATCGTTGGCATTCATGATCACCACGTCCACGTTTTTGGTGATCAGCGTCTGGACATCGGCGTTCTGGCGGACGGTGTCACCGTTGGCGTCCAGGAGCTCGATCTTTGCCCCCATCTTCTCCGCTTCGGCTTTCCCGCCATCCACGAGGGTTTTCCACCAGTCGCTGCCGCTGATTCCCCGTTGGGACCAGCCGATGACGAGGCCTTTTCCTGTATTCTTTTCTGCGGTGTCTCCTGCCGGTGCGGCGCTTGCCCCGCAGCCCGACAGTGCGAGTGCAAGACCCGTCGCCGCCAGCATTCCTGCGAATTGAAGCCGGCGTTTCCCCGTCGGCGATGTTGAACTGCTCATTCCTACACTCCTTTTGTGTTACAGACGCGGTGCCGGATACTGCCGCACCGTCCTCGCAAATTTGAGCAGGCCTTCCAAGGCCTTGCTATTGCCGACAGAGCGATCGCCCAGGTCTCCTACGCTTGACCCGGGCGATCGTTTGCCGAAAGCCGCTACCGTAGATCAACCGAAAAGCAGGCCTCTAGTCGATCGAGGTAAAGACTCCCCGCTGTTCGAGCAGTTTGATGTTGCTGGCCCGGAGTTCGCGTTCGCGGGCCAGCCAGCCTTCGGCCGGCGGCTCGTTGAGGTACTGGTTCTTCGGGTAAATCGGTTCGGCATAGATCGCGGCGTACTGTTCGGTGCGCAAATCCTTGAAGCCGTTGAAAACGCCGTTAGACTGGCGTGCCCTGCGCAGCGCGTCGATGTCGATGACGGTGCTGACGAAGGTGTCGCCGGGGGTGATGCCCGACTGCTCGACAATGATCTGACCCTTGTGGTCTACAATCATGGACTTGCCCCCGAAGAGGTCGTTCAGGACACCGTCCGGACCGATCTCCGGGCCGAGGTTGGGTGCCACGACGACGGCGTTGTTAAACATGGCGTGGGCTTTGTTCTGCGTTTCCCACATCCCATTCATCGTCTGCGGCTCGATGAGCGTTGCGCGGATCAGGATCTCCGCGCCGTTCATTGCCAGGCCACGGGCTATTTCCGGGTAGGCGCCCTCGTGGCAGATGATGTAGCCGATGTTGCCGATGTCGGGGGTCTTAGCCACGGGGTAGATGGCGTCCATGATCCGGCCATCACCCTTCTTCTGGATCCACTCATCCCACAGGTCATGGGGATTGGTGGTGCCCAAGGTGCCGCCTTCAAAGCCGTCGCTGGTGGCCTTGGCGCGCCGGTAAATCACCTCGCCCTGCGGGTTGATCATGAAGGCCACGTTGAAGTAGCGATCCGGGAAATCGTCGTCCGCTACGAGATACAGCTCTCCGGCGATGTAGGTATCAAGTTCGCGAGCTGCCTTGCCCAACTCGTCGGTTTCGGGGCCGGGGATGGTTCGGGCAAACTTCTTCTCTGCCTCGCGGTTCCCGGCAGTGAAGGCCATGTGCATACCCTGGATCGCCATCTCGGGGATAACCACCAGCTTGACGGGGGCGCCTTCGGTAGCTGCCACACCCACTGCCGTTTTCATGAAGCCGATGATGCGCTTCGTGTTCGCCAGCGCATCTTCGGGCTCCCGGATGGGCTTCTGGACGGGGGACAAAGCCACCACGGTGTACGGCTGCGTCATTGGTCAACTCCTTCGTCGAATGCTCGAGCTCGTCCTCGGCTGAGAGCCATGTTAGCGCACACTCAGGGTCCGTCAATAGGGCTTTTGAACAAATTTAAAATGAGATGGGGACAGTATTCGAACCGGATACTCAGTAGAAGTCGCAGGTCAAAGATGGAAGGTCCCGAGCAACAGAATCCCCAGAATCCCCTTGTTTTTAGCGGAATTTTCAGGCTCTGGATCTACAAATCATGTGCGTGCATGGCCTACTGAGGAAACCATTGGCCGAATCCTCGGCGTCTTGCGCAGGCTCCAACAGATGGCTACAGGCGGCCTGAGTGAGCGTTCACTTACCTTTCCCAATTGGGCCAGTTTCTGCTCTAATAAGAGTCTGGTTGTTAGCGCTAACGAAAACTTCAGCCCGCGCATCGGCGGACTGATTATTGGAGGACTTTATGGGCGTCACAGAGGACGGCAGTGAAAACTATGTGATTGGGGTCGATTACGGCACCCTGTCGGGCCGGGCCGTGGTGGTCCGGGTTCGTGACGGCAAGGAGCTCGGCAGTGGGGTGTTCGACTACCCACACGCTGTGGTCACTGAGGTGCTTCCGGCCGACGTGACGGGCGACGGCGCGACGCGCCTTCCGGGCGAATGGGCGCTTCAGGTGCCTGATGACTACCGGGGCGTGCTTCGGCACGCTGTGCCGGCGGCGATCGCGGATGCAGGCATTGACCCGTCAGCGGTGGTCGGTATTGCGACGGACTTTACGGCGTGCACCATGGTGCCGGTCAAGGCGGACGGCACCCCGCTGAACGAACTGCCAGGCTTCGCCAACCGGCCGCACGCCTACGTCAAGCTCTGGCGTCACCATGCGGCACAGGGCCAGGCCGACCGCATCAACGCACTTGCCTCCGAGCTGGGCGAGACGTGGCTTCCGCGCTACGGTGGGCTGATCTCGTCCGAGTGGGAGTTCGCCAAGGGGCTGCAGTTGCTGGAAGAGGATCCGGAAGCCTACACGGAGATGGACCACTGGGTGGAAGCCGCGGACTGGATCGTCTGGCAGCTGTGTGGCAACTATGTCCGCAACGCCTGCACCGCCGGCTACAAGGGCATCTACCAGGACGGAACGTACCCGTCCGAGAACTTCCTGGCCGCCCTGAACCCGCAGTTCAAGGACTTCGTCAGCGCCAAGCTCGACCATACGATCGGCCGCCTCGGCGACGCCGCAGGCTTCCTCACCGCCGAGGCCGCCGCTTGGACCGGGCTGCCGGAGGGCATCGCCGTGGCCGTGGGCAATGTGGATGCCCACGTCACCGCTCCGGCCGCCAAGGCGGTAGAGCCAGGCCAACTCGTGGCCATCATGGGCACGTCCACCTGCCACGTCATGAACGGTGACGTGCTACGTGAAGTGCCCGGCATGTGCGGGGTGGTCGACGGCGGCATCGTGGAAGGACTCTGGGGCTACGAGGCCGGCCAGTCCGGTGTGGGGGACATCTTCGGGTGGTTCACCAAGTACGGCGTGCCGCCGGAATACCACCAGGCTGCGGCGGCCGCGGGTCTGGGCATCCACGAATACCTCACGCAACTGGCAAGCGGGCAGATGATTGGCGAGCACGGGCTGATCGCCCTCGACTGGCATTCGGGAAACCGCTCTGTGCTCGTGGACCATGAACTGTCCGGTGTGGTGGTGGGCCAGACCCTAGCGACCCGTCCAGAGGACATCTACCGGGCGCTCCTGGAGGCGACGGCCTTCGGCACCCGCACCATCGTTGACGCTTTCCGCGACTCAGGGGTGCCGGTGAAGGAATTCATCGTGGCCGGCGGCCTGCTGAAGAACAAACTCCTGATGCAGATCTACGCCGACATCACCGGGCTGCAGCTCTCCACCATCGGCTCCGCCCAGGGGCCCGCCCTCGGGTCGGCCATTCACGCGGCCGTCGCCGCCGGCAAGTACGCGGACGTCCGGGCAGCCGCGGCGGCCATGGGCTCGGCACCTGGAGCCGTCTACACCCCCATCCCGGACAATGTCGCAGCCTACGAGGAACTCTTCCGGGAGTACCGCACCCTGCACGACTACTTCGGCCGGGGAACCAACGACGTCATGCACCGGCTCAAGTCCATCCAGCGCAAGGCAGCCATCCAGCGCAACGACGCCAAGACCTTCCTCACCGAAAGTGTGCCCGCATGAGCTCACTCCTGAACACCCTGGCCCGCATCCGGGCCGAGGTCTGCGCCCTCCACGCCGAACTCACCCGCTACGAACTGGTGGTCTGGACCGCCGGCAACATCTCAGCCCGCGTTCCCGGCTACGACCTCATGGTGATCAAGCCCTCTGGCGTTTCATATGACGACTTGACCCCCGAACTCATGGTGGTTACGGACCTGTACGGCACCCCGGTCACGAGCCTGTCCGCCGATGCCGACGGCGAACCGGCGGAGTGGGACAACCCTGCCCTGACCCCATCCTCGGACACGGCCGCCCACGCGTACGTCTACCGGCACAGGCCGGAGGTCGGGGGTGTGGTGCACACCCACTCCACCTACGCCACGGCCTGGGCCGCACGCGGCGAAGCGATCCCATGCGTGCTGACCATGATGGGTGATGAATTCGGCGGCACCATCCCGGTGGGTCCCTTCGCGTTGATCGGCGACGACTCGATCGGCCGCGGCATCGTGGAGACGCTGCAGGGATCGAACTCCCCGGCCGTGCTGATGCAGAACCACGGCCCCTTCACCATCGGTAAGGATCCCCGATCCGCCGTCAAGGCCGCCGTGATGTGTGAGGAAGTGGCCCGCACGGTCCATGTCGCCCGGCAACTCGGCGAGCCGCTTCCCATCGATCCGGACCAGATCGAATCCCTCTATGCCCGCTACCAGAACGTCTACGGCCGTTAGGCCCCACAAGCTGGCCGTTACCCCCCTCCCCCCACACATAACTTGGCCGTCAGGCCGCACAACCCGGGCGCTAGGCCCACAACTTTTCAGGAGAAACACATGTCCGACGCAAACAGCACCTCCCTCGAGCACTACGAGGTCTGGTTCCTCACCGGCAGCCAGCACCTGTACGGCGAGGACGTCCTGAAGCAGGTGGCAGCGCAGTCCCAGGAGATCGTCGCCGCCCTGAACGAGTCCTCGGAAGTCCCGGTCAAGCTGGTCTGGAAGCCCGTGCTGACGGACTCGGACGCGATCCGCCGCACCGCGCTGGAAGCCAACTCGGATGATGCGGTGATGGGCGTGACGGCCTGGATGCACACGTTCTCCCCGGCCAAGATGTGGATCCAGGGCCTGGACCTGCTCCGCAAGCCGCTCCTGCACCTGCACACGCAGGCGAACGTGGAACTGCCGTGGGCGGACATCGACTTCGACTTCATGAACCTGAACCAGGCCGCGCACGGCGACCGGGAGTTCGGCTACATCCAGTCGCGCCTCGGCATTCCGCGCAAGACCGTGGTGGGCCACGTGTCCAACCCCGAAGTGTCCCGCCAGGTGGGATCCTGGCAGCGCGCCTCGGCCGGCTGGGCGGCCGTCCGGACCCTGAAGCTCACACGCTTCGGCGACAACATGCGCAACGTCGCCGTCACCGAAGGTGACAAGACCGAAGCCGAGCTGCGCTTCGGCGTCTCCGTCAACACCTGGTCCGTCAACGAACTCGCCGATGCGGTGCACGGCACCGCAGAGTCCGACGTCGACGCGCTGGTTGCGGAGTACGAGCGCCTTTACGACGTGGTTCCGGAGCTTCGCGCCGGCGGTGCCCGCCACGAGTCGCTGCGCTACAGCGCCAGGATTGAGCTGGGCCTCCGCAGCTTCCTGGAGGCGAACGGCTCCGCGGCCTTCACCACCTCGTTTGAGGACCTGGGCGCGTTGCGCCAGCTGCCGGGCATGGCGGTCCAGCGGCTCATGGCCGATGGCTACGGGTTCGGCGCCGAGGGCGACTGGAAGACCGCCATCCTGGTCCGCGCGGCCAAGGTGATGGGCGCGGGCCTGCCCGGCGGAGCGTCGCTGATGGAGGACTACACGTACCACCTGGAGCCTGGCGCGGAGAAGATCCTGGGCGCCCACATGCTCGAGGTCTGCCCCTCCCTGACCGCCACCAAACCGCGCGTCGAAATCCACCCGCTGGGTATCGGCGGCAAGGAAGATCCGGTCCGGATGGTGTTCGACACCGACGCCGGCCCAGGCGTCGTGGTGGCGCTGTCCGACATGCGCGACCGTTTCCGACTTGTGGCGAACGCCGTCGACGTCGTGGACTTGGACGAGCCGCTGCCGAACCTGCCGGTGGCCCGGGCGCTCTGGTCGCCGAAACCCGACTTTGCCACGTCGGCCGCCGCCTGGCTCACCGCCGGCGCCGCGCACCATACCGTCCTGACCACCGCCGTCGGCATGGACGTGTTCGAGGACTTCGCCGAGATCGCCCAGACGGAGCTGCTGACCATTGACGACGGCACCACCATCCGCGGCTTCAAGAAGGAACTCGCCTGGAACGCCGCCTACTACAAGCTGGCCGGCGGGCTGTGAACGGAGCCGAATACGGGCTTCGGCACGGGCCGTACACCGCGCTGATTACCGCGCGGGGAGCGGCGGTGCGCGTGTTGCAGCATAGGGGGCGGGACCTTGTGGTCCCGTTCCCGGCCGGCGGGCCCAACCCGCACTTCCGCGGCGTTGTTGTTGCGCCCTGGCCGAACCGGATTCCGGACGGGAAGTACACCTTTAACGGCGTGGACTACCGGGTTCCGGTGAATGAACCGGACCGGGAGTCCGCCCTGCACGGCTTCACCCCGGAGCTCGATTGGACGCTGGAGGCCAGGACAGAAAACACCCTGGGTCTGTCCTGCAGGATCGAGCCGACGCCGGGGTACCCCTTCGCGTTATCGATCACCGCCTGCTACCGGCTGGATGGCGACGGCCTGCATACGGCCGTGACGGCAGCCAATGCGGGGGAGCGAACCGCTCCCTACGGGGTCTGCCCGCACCCCTACCTGCGGGCAGGACCTGCGCCGCTGGACGAATGGAGCCTGGAAGTCCCCGCCGGGAGGTTCCTTGAGGTGACGCCGGACCGGCTGCTGCCGCTTGCCACCCGTCCCGTTGCAGGACACGCATATGACTTCCGTACCGCCCGCGTCATCGGCTCCACTGCGATCGACAACGCCTTTACCGACATTGCGTTCGACGGCGGCGGGCGGGCAAGCGTCGTCGTCCGGGACCCGGGCGGGACCGGAGTGGGCATGGCGTGGGACCGCAGCTGCCCCTGGCTGCAGATTCATACGGCTGACAAAGAGCACCCTTCGCCTAACCGCTTGGGACTGGCCGTCGAACCGATGACCTGCCCGCCCGATGCGTTCAACAGCGGCCAGCATCTGGTGCAGCTCCAACCCGGCGCGTCCCATGAAGCGTCATGGAGCATCTACGCCTCCTGACCGCACGAGTCAACTGCGCGCTGGTCAGAGCGCTGCCTCCGAGGCACGGCGCCTATCGCAAATTACCTTCAAAGGAGCGAAAAATGTCAGTAGAACCGGGCAACAGGCGTCCACCCGTGATGGTGGACGTGGCCAGGTTGGCCGGCGTTTCACACCAGACTGTCTCGCGCGTCCTCAATGCCCATCCGAACGTCAGCACGGTAACCCGAGAGCGAGTCGAAAAGGCCATCGCGGAGTTGGGCTATCGCCGCAACACGGCAGCGCGCAGCCTGGTCACGAGACGCTCCCAGATCATCGGCGTTCTGGGAAGTGACCTGTCCCATTACGGTCCGGCCAATACGCTCCTCGGGGTGCAGCAGGCAGCGCGCGACAAGGGCTATTTCGTCAGCATGGCCAGCCTCGATGAAGTCACACCGGCCGCGATTAAGGACGCCCTCGAATACTTCATGATGCAGTCGGTGGACGGCATCGTCGTCATTGTGCCCCACGAGACCATGTTTGAATCGCTAAGCACCATCAGCATGTCTGTCCCGCTGGTGGCCGTGGGCTTCGGCGTTGACGAGCGGCTGAGCGTCGCCGCGGTGAACCAGCGGATGGGTGCCAGCCTCGCCGTACAGCACCTGCTGGACCTTGGGCATACGGCCATCGCGCATATTTGCGGGCCGCCGGACTGGATCGACGCAGCCGCCCGTATTCAGGGATGGCGTCACACCCTCGCCGCGGCGGGGCTGTCGGATTCAGCACTGATCAGGGGCGATTGGAGCGCAGAAAGCGGCTACCGCGCCGGACTTGAGTTGGCGGCAAGAGGCAATGTCACCGCGTTGTTCGCGGCAAATGACCAAATGGCCCTCGGAACCTTGCGCGCCTTTAACGAAGCCGGCGTGCGCGTTCCAACGGATATCAGCGTAGTCGGTTACGACGACCAGCCCGAAGCCGCCTACTTCGGCCCGCCGCTCACCACGGTCAATCAGGGCTTCAAGCAGCTGGGGGCCCGCTCCGTGCAGATGCTCCTTTTCGATATGGCCACCGGCCACTCAGGAGCATCCTTGGTCGTAAACCCGAAGCTCGTTGTTCGATCCTCAACAGCCCGGCCATCGCCCGGGGCGTACGCCCCAGGGGCCAAGGTGGGCTAAAGCCTGATCCTGGCACAGCAAAACTCTGCGCCGTCGAAACCCCAACCAGCCGCAAAGGAAAAACCCACCGCGTTACCCCTCACCGAACGCATCAATATCTATGGACAAACCGCCACGCCCTTGATGGCGCTGCCCCGGTTCGCTCCATGGACTTGTTCAAGATCATGTTTAGGAGCACGTTTCGGGACCATCCGTACTCGACAGCGGCACACACGTACCAGTCTCTGTCGTTCTGGGTCGGGAGCTTATCGAGCAACACCGTGATGTGCCCCCATGGCAATTTGCGCAACAGGCTGTTGCGCAATTGAGGCGACCGTCCAGGCCTTGGCAAAGGTGGTCATGTATTGGAGGTTCCGGGGGAGAACCCCTTCATCTCAGGGAATTCGGTACGCAGGTCCTCGGCCAACCTTTTGATGACGCTACTGCCCCTCTGGCTATCCTGCTGTGCCCGCACGTCATTCCCGATGGACCAGTACAGCTCGATGAGCTGGGTGATAACAGTCCTTATCGCCGCGGTGCGTGCAGCCCGTACCCGGTTTTTGAGCTCACTGAGAAGGTCGGTGTAGCCGGAGGGAAGAGCGAGGTCACGGGCATCAGTCATGAACTTGATCCTATCGACCAAGGCCCATCCGGCATGCCAACTCCCCCCAACAGTCAGGTGCTTAGCGGCTGGGACCGCTCTTGGTGCGTTCTGCGCCGGCCGATATCCCTGTGCGTGACTTTCTGGCCTTTGCGGCGCCCTTGCCCACGGTTACCGCCGCGCTGGGGTGTGTGCCCTCGCTGCGCGCTGCGGCGAGGCGTCCACGAATCTGGGTTTCATTCGCGCCGGTGCTTGCCAGGGAATCTGCGAATTTCTCGTGGTGTTCGGCCGAGCCGTAGTCGGCGGCCGCCGCGCTCTCTGCTTTCAGACCCTGGTCCTCTAGCCGGCTGTCGTTGCCGGTGACACGGTTCTCGATCTCGCGGCCGAGTCCTTCCATCCGGGCGAAGAGTTCATTCTCGGCTCGTTCGTACCGCTGTTCCACTGACGTCCGCTCGGAGCCTTTGAACCCGCCCTCTGCCAGGAGCTTGGCCTCGTGCATCTCCTTGGCCGCCTTCACGAACGCAGGATCCTCGAAGTGCGAGTCACCGGCACCGTTGGCGGTCGCGGTGGTTTCCTTCCGCAGCTGGTCAAGGTCGGGACCGTTGATCCCGTCCTTGCCGATAAGGAACAGCCGTTCCTTCACGATGGCGTCTGCTGCTTCCAGCGCCTTGGGCGTTTTCGCTGAGTGGGCGGTCTGCAATGCCTGCGCCAGCTCCGGGTTGGCCAGGTACTCGACTGGCACCTGGTGGCGTTCCATTTCCGGGGCCAGTTTCGCGGCCTGTGCGCGGAGTTCTTCGGCGCGGGACGCTGCAATCAACTGCATGCTCTTCTCGTGTTCCACGGCCGCTTTGCGTGTCTCTTCCTGGCTGCGGGCCAGTTCGTCCTGCCGGTCCTTCTCCGTGGTGATCGTCTGGATACCTGATTCCAGATATTCGGCGTCCGCGCCGACGTCGTGGGTGTCGATGCCGTAGCGGGTGAGGACTTCCTGACGGATCTTCTCGGAGGCTGCCAGCGCTGCCGGGTCGTGGTTCTTCCATCCTTCGGCTACGGCGTGTGCCGTGGCGATGTCGCTCGGCTGTGCCTTGTCCCACCACTGGTCCTTCTCCACGGGTGCCAGTGCTGCATGCGCGGTACTGCGTTCGGCAGCGAGGCGCGCCTGGGCTTCGTGCGCTGCCTGGGCGTCCTGGTGTTCCTGTTGCCGCTGGCTCTCCTGGCGCCGGCGTGCCAGTGTTTCGGCAATGCGTGAGGCGATCATCAGCGACTGCCGAAGGCCGCCGTCCAGGACGTCATCCATTCCATCTGATTCACTCATGCTGTTCCCCTTGCAGTTGGTGGTGGTGGTCTTTATCGGTCGAGGCCCGACCCGGAGTCGCGCCGGCTGGGCTGGGAGGTCTTCGTCGGCGTTGGCGTCGTTGGCATCGCGGATCCGGGACGGATGGGTACCATTCCGCGCCGGGCGATATCGATGGCCCTGGGCGCCACTACAGCCTCAGGGGCCGGCTGCTGCCCGGCACCCACCAAAACCGCCTTAGGCATGGTCGCGGTGAACGGCGCCAGCTGCTCCTCGACCACGGATCGAATGCGCTGAGCCTCACGGGTCCGCCCGGACTGGGCATGCATTTCATACACGGCAAAGGCCGTGTTGATCAGCTGCACCATAAGTGCCGTTTGCGCAGCCGTCTTGTTCTTGCTCGAGGCGGCCATGAACAACATGGCAGTACCGGCAATCGATGGGAGAGCGACGGGTTTGCTGTGCTGCCGTGGCGCGCGCAACTGCGCGGTACGGGACAGCTCAGCAGCGGTGGCCGCCAGCGGTCCGGGCGTCGGTTCAAGCCGGTAGGACCATGCCGCGAACGCTCCTGATACTTCCCGTGCAGCCTTCGCCCAGGTCGCGTGATCGTCACGTGGGATGGTGCGCAGTTGGTCCGCCAGTGCGGTCGCGTTGCGGGTGTACTCCACCCACGCTTCCGCTGGCGGCGTTGCGTTCTCGGGTCCGGTTCTGGAGACCGTGCGCTTGTTCCGTGCCGCCGCGTTCCACTCCGCTGCGGCTTCGGTTGCCAGGTGCGGGGTGTCGAGCCATTCTTCGCGGAGTGCGCCGAGTTTCAGGTCGGAGGCGAGGGTCCCGCCGCCGAACCAGATTGGCCGTTCTCCCTGCATGGGGCGTTCGGCTACGGAGTACCCGACGATGACGTCGGTGGTGTTCTTCGCGTAGCGCGGCCGGACCAGCAGGCCGGTGTCGCGGGCCCGGCGGACGAACTCCGCTTCGGTCGCTGAGGCGCTGGCGCTGGCACGTACTTTCCGTGCCAGCGATGACCGGTGCATTTCGCGGTCGTCCCTGATGGCGGTGGCTTTCTCGGCCGGGTCGTATCCACGGGTGGCGTGCACGGTGGAGAGCTGTTCCAGACCGTACTTGACCTCCAGCTCACGGCACGATTCTTGCGCCTTCTTGTAGTCACCATGGGTGGAGGCTTTGGTGCCGTCCTCGCGGACGAGAGACACTGCCAGGTGAATGTGGTGATTGCCGTTCTCACTCGTGCCGTGGTTCACCGCGGCCCATCGACAGGGAGCCTTGCCGCTGGCTTCGGTAAAGCCCATGGAGTCCACGAAGTCGTTGGCGATATCGCCCCACTGCTGGTCAGTCAGTGCGCCTTCTTCGGCGCGCAGGCTCAAGGAACAGTGCCACACACTGGCGTCCTTGTACCCGACGTGGACGCGCTCCCTCTTGGACGCGTCCCACTGCATGTCTTTGATCTGAACCGAGACGTCGAACAACTTGCGCGGCTGATCCAGATGCTTGGCGATGGCCAGGGCGTCGTTGCGGTCCAGCACACCGTCGTCGTACCACGCCATGATGGCCGCGTCGCCGGCAACCAGGTGCGGGTCCGTGTGTGCATTCTTTGTCTTGTTGGCGTCGGTCGATGCCAGGTAAACCATGAGCCCGCCCATGCGCGAACCGCGAGTGATGTTTGGGATCATCCCTACATCAACCCCTCAATCGTGCGGTCGATGCGCATGGCCACGGAGCGGATGAACTTCAGCGCTTCCCGGGCTTCAACGGGGAACTCGCTGGTCGCGTTCGCCTGCCGAGCGAGCTGGTTGATGTTGTTCGAGGAACGGGCCAGAAGATTGTGGAGGGACATCAGTTCCGCAGCGATGGCGCGGCGTTCCGTAGGTGAATCGGAATGTTCCGAAAGTGCTGACGAAATAAGCAGGTTCGGAACCGTGACCTTCTCACGCTCAGCCCTGGCAACGAGCGCGGCTTCTTCCTCCACGGTGACCCACAGGTCACGGCGCTTCTTGGTGCCGGCGGGAGTGTTCTCCCGGCGTCGGCGCGACAGATTGGAACGGTGAGTGAACTCCTCATCCGACATTCCAATCCATCCCTTCAAAGGCCCAGCGCAGCGACCCCGAACGGGGACCACACTGACCAGTGTGCCGCACACGACCGCCAGTGTCGAGGACGACAAGCCACTTACACCCGTGTAAGTGTATAGCTTGCTCCGCGCGGTTCCTCCGCGCGGTTCGCTTTGCTCGTTTTTCTGCACCTTACGCGGCACACCCTGAAACCTGATCCTCAATGGCGCGGCGCACCGATAGAGTCGGGCATATGGACATCAACGACATTGCCGCGAAAGCGGCCGCCAAAATCGACGCTGCCCGCGACGTGAGAGTGAACGCCGTAAAAGCCGCTGCTGCCAGCGGTGTGGAGCTTCTGGAGGCAACACAACTACTGGCTGCCGCAGAGCAAAAGTATGCAAAGGACTACCAGTCCGCGTTACGAGCCGACTGGACTGAGTCGGACCTTCGTGGTTTTGGTCTGGACGCACCCGCCAAGAAGGCAAGCGGCCGTCCGCGCAGTGGCAAAGCCACACGGCAGACGAAGTCGGACGATGATTCACGCGAACCGTCGTCAACTCAGACATCGGGCACCGAGAGTCAGTAACCCCTCGCCCACATGGGCACGGCAAAAGCTAAAACCTTCGGGCTTTTCCCGCACACATCTGGACGACGGGACCCACCCGACCGGCTGCACACAACCACCACGTCACCTCGGTCAGGTATCTCACCCTGGGTTAGCGTTGTCTGTGCACAGCCTCGGTTAAGTGCGGGGCTGAGTACGGACAGGTTTCCCATGGTCCAAGCCACCATCTGCCCGGCCAACCCTTCGTGATGGCTGCCTTTTCTTCAGCCGGGAACACACATTGTTGAGGCTCCGCACCGGGCAGGTGCGGAGCCTCCTGTGTTTCTGTGGATGGCTTCCAAGGCCGGCCGAAAACGTGGATAGCGGGTGGCCGGGACGACGGGTCTTGAACGGTTAAACGGAGAAAGGCCGGCACGTTGGCCAGCCTTTCTCCGCTCCTCGGCAAAGGAAATCTATCTGCTTCAGCTTAGCTGAAGATAATCTGTGGTACGCAGCGGATCGGGGTACGTCATCGTTCCCGGTTATGGCGCCACTCATGGCTGCATTTTGGTGGTCGCGTTGAACGGCGGTCCGCCGCTGGTGAGTAAATGCTGTGGTTCGCCCTGGGCGGCGGACCGCCCGACTTTGGAAGGTTCCTGGCCCGGTAGTGGTGAGTGGCCGGGGGCCTTGCCGGGCGGTGGGGGTTCCGCCCGGCAAGTGGTTCTTATGCCGCCGTTTCCTCCTCGGCTGGCTTGCCGCTGTCGAGGATCAGATTCTCAACCTCGCTTGGCGTGTATCCCCAAGTGACCAATTGATTCAGGTAGTCCCTGTGGGGCTGAGACGAGGACCGCCACGAGTCCTTGGCGATCGTCTTCTCATACCCGGCGCAGACGAGTGCGATCAGGGAGAACTCGGGCCGTGCCGTGGATTTGCCCACGTGATCCCGCAGCGGGTTCCATCCCCATCGGCCGGACTCTTCCGACTTCGCGCCGACCATTTCTGCGGCCACCGTTCCCTCGTAGCCGCTGGCCGTCTCGGAGTGATGCGTGATCGCGTGAACGGTGAAGTACTGCCAGCCCTTCGGAGCCTGCTTCTTCGCCAACAGGTTCTTCACGAACTCCCGGCGTACGGTCGTGGCCGAAACCATGGCCTTATTGTTCGCTATCAGGGTCTTTCGCTCGGCCTTCTGCTCGTCGGTCATGGGGCCTTTCTGCGCGTTGCTGCCGCCGTCGTAGCGTTCGTACTTCGGCGTGAAACCCAGTTCCTTCCATCCGGTGATGGCAGGAGTCGGGTTATGCTGGCCCCGGTAGTCGGTGCTGACCACATAGGCGTTGGCGTCGTCGTCGGTGGCAGGTTCTCCGTCTGCCCGTTTGGCTGCCGAGACGTAAAGGTTCTCTTCGTCGGCGTAGTGTCCGGCATCCGCAACGACGGTCTTGCCCTGGGCCTCCAGTTCGGCGATCAGCGTGGCTAATGCGGCGGCACTTTCGCGACGGTCGCGCAGCAGCTGGGCGACGTGGAGCAGCTGGTCGGGTTCGTCCATGATGACCGATTCCAACTCGGCGAGGGCGTCCTCGTTCCCTTCGAATTCGGCCATGATGAGAGCGTCGTCGATGCTCCACCCTTTGCCCAGGGCGGTATCTCCGGCCTGTGATGCTTTGGCCTTCAATGCTCCATCGACGGTCGTCTTGGTCCGTCCGGTCTTCTTCGCGATCGCCGCCGCGGAAACCCCGATCAGGGACAGCTGGTGGTACGCGTCCGCTTCGTCCGCTTCGGTCAGTTCCGCGCGCTGGATGTTCTCCACTACCTGCGTCACGATCCTTTCCGCGTCGTCCGGGCTGTCGGTGATCATGACAGGGATCAGAGGGCGGGCGGCTTCCACCGCGCCACGGGTGCGGCGCTGTCCCATCAGCACGTGCACGGTGCCGTCGTCCTTGCGGTGAGCGATCACCGGTTCCAGTACGCCGTGTTCTTTGATGCTGGCTACGAACTCCTTGGTCAGTCCGGCGTCCTTGCGGACGTTGGTGTCCACGGTCAGGGTTGCCGGGTCGAGCCATTCGAGTACGGGTGTTGTGTTCATGGTGTTGCTCCTTCTTGCCGAGAAGTTGGGTGAGTGGGGCGACCAATGGT
>NZ_JASBRB010000020.1 GCF_029960665.1 Pseudarthrobacter sp. AL07 | reverse complement strand
AACCAACACCAACCCTGCCAGCCAGTCCCAGACCAGCCACATCAAGACTCACAGTTGGATATTTCACTTTTTCACAAGCCAGCCCTATTCCACGTTGCACGGAAAGAAGCTACCCGTTACGGTGATTGACACTGGATGGAACGCATTGGGGGTTTCTCGACCCACATCTCATGGCGCCCGGAAATAATGGTCGATTATTCATGGTCAAAATTGACAACCGTTGCTAGACTCCGATCACCGATTTGTCCAATTGGTTGAATAAGGGCATCCGGGGCAATGCCCTCGGCTGGGTTTTGGTTATTTGGGGGCACCGCCAATTCTCAAGACAGGAGCACTACGTGAAGTTTGGATACCCTTACCGGTCTTGCAGTCCTGGCACTGCTGGCCACCACGGGCCTCTCATCGGCAACCGCAGCACCGAGAAAGTCGCCGGACGCGGTAGCTGTCGCACCCACACCCGAGAATGCCAAGAAAGCGGAGCTCATTTCCCGTGAAATTGCCACCTCGGCCGACCCTAAAGCCGCCGAACGAGCGCTGAGTGCATTCGATCGGGCTCTCCTCAAAGCCTTCAATACCGTCACCGGCACAGTTAACCTTCCAGAAGTCACGACCCCCGCGCCCGGCCCGGGAGAAGGAGCCACCCTGGTCAAAGGTGACAAACGAGAAATGACCCTCATGGCAGCCGGCTGCTGGAATACCTCGTACTCGTATGCCCAAACGAACGCATTCGGAAACTGGCTGTACAAGCTGACGGTGAGCGGCGGCTTCTGCTCCAACGGATCGTATGTCTACGCCTCATGGTTCAACGGAACCTGGGGGGAGACGTATTGGATCGGCTGGCGCGACGGCGGCCAGCAGTACAGCAACGCCATTATTGCCGGTGGCAGCGCTAGAATCGTCGGACAACGGGCCTTCTATTATGGTGTGGGCGGCTGGGATATTCAGTCCAACTACCCCTGCATTCGGATATTCGGCTGCTCAAGCGGCGGAACAGGAGCGGACCTATCATGCAACCCCTGGTAACCCCGAAGACCCACAGGGTCACGGTCTCCACGTACTTCCTGATTGCTGCAGCGGCAGCCATGCTCATACCGGTATTCCCATTTACTGGTGTGTCCGCAGCACTATCCGGAATAGGCCTTCTCCTAGCCATACGTGAAGCTCCCGGACGCAACCGGACCATCACGATCGTGCTGGCATCGCTATTCCTGGTGGCAGCCGTCGGCATAACGTTATTGTCGCTCCAGACCGGATCTACTGGGCCGGTTATGGGGGAAACAACAGAGACAACACCCAGGTAACCCACGCCGAGATGGAAAGCCCTTCCCTGGATGAACAGGGAAGGGCTCTCCATTGTGTGTCCAGGGACCGAAGACCGGACGCGGAACCGATGGACGACTGACTGGTACTGCAGGATAGGGATGCTGACCCAGACGGAAAGCCACTTCAGTTCAAGAAGCCGGGGTCTTGGTAGTAATCGGGACGGATTGAGCGCTAAGCCTGTCCAGGCTTACTGACGGTTGGGCGGCGGCCGATGCTTACCTTGTTGAGGTGCCCGTAGATCGTGGATCGCGGGACTTGCAGGAGGTCTGCGATGCGTTGGACTGTGTGATTTCCCGCGTCGTAGAGCTGCTGCGCGTGGTTCGCCTGGTCCGGTGTGAGTTTGGGGCGTCGGCCGCCTGTTCGACCGCGGGCGCGGGCGGCCGCGAGGCCGTCCCGGGTGTTGGCGATGATGAGTTCTCTTTGGAGTTCAGCGAGAACGGAAAGCATCCCGAACATCGCCCGCCCTTCCGCGGTCGTGGTGTCGATGCCTTGCTCGAGGACACGCAATCCCACACCACGTTCCCGGAGATCCGCGCCGAGGGTGACGAGGTGGAGTACCGACCGGCCGAGTCTGTCGAGGCGGGTGATGACGAACTGATCACCTGCCCTGTTGGCTGAGGCGAGTGCCTTTTCGAGCTCGGGCCTACTGGCTTTGGCGCCGCTTGCGTGGTCGAGGTAGATGTTTGCTGGGTCGACGCCTGCGCGGACGAGAGCATCCGTTTGGTGGTCAGGGTTTTGCTCGGCGGTGGAGACCCTCGCGTATCCGATCAACATGTGTCGATAATAGCGCGATAGGGTTTGCCGACATTGATTTCCGGCGCGGGTTTTCGACATGGATTTCTCGGCGTGTCGCCGGCGTGTTCGGGGTGTCGGTAGATGATCCTTTCCCGACACCGGTCTAAGCGTGGCTTTTTCGAGCATTGGTCCTCAACCTCGGACATGAGCCAGGGCCGTTAGCGCCGGATCCGGTTCCATCGTTCGTGACGAATAGCGGCACTTCGGTGGTGGCTAGGACGCTGATCACCGCCCTAGCCGGCCTTGGCACCGTTCAGTCTTCCGCGCCGTCCTCGTCGTCGTCGAGTCCGGCTGTGTCCGGATTACGCAGCGGTCGTAGGTTGCCGCCCGACGGCTGGGTGGCGGTGAAGTTGTAGCGGCCAAGGAGGTTGAGGTTCTTGTGTTTGAGCGGGGAGAGCCGGGCCGCGTCCTCGTCGCGGATCTCATGGCCATCGGTGCGGAGTTGGGCAACTGCGGCGTCGATGTAGCGGGTCGTCCAGAGCACGACGGCGTTGAGGACCAGGCCGAGCGAGCCGAGCTGGTCTTCCATTCCGTCACGGTACGCCTGGTGAATGGTGCCCTTCTTGCCGTGGCAGATGTCGCGGGCCAACTTGTGCCGGGACTCCTGCACGGTGAGCTGCTTGTGCATTTGCCGCCGGTAGGTGTCATCCACGGGGTCGACGACGGCAAGTAGGTGCAGCGTCTTGGCGATCCGCCCGTATTCAGCGAACGCCTGACCGAGCGGTGTGGGGCGGCCCTCGTGGCCGAACATCCGCAGCAGGTCATAGGCGCGCACCTGGTTGGTGACCAGGGAGCCGGCCACCCGCAACATGTCCGGCCAGGCGGTGAGCACTTTGTTCACGTTCACTTTGTTGTTGCGGGCCAGCGCCTCCAACGGTCCGTAGTCATCTGCCGGCTCGGCGCCGGGCATCTGGGCTTTCCAGAACCGTTGGTCTTCAAGGTCCTTGAACCGCGGGGAGAAGCGGTAACCGAGCATCTTGAAGATACCGAAGACCATGTCGGAGTAGGAGGCGTTGTCGGTGGCGATCATCTCCGGTTTCACCCCGCCGTCCAGGTTCAACAGGGCGTCCAGGATGAACAGGGAGTCGCGCGGGGTGCCAGGCACCACCATCTGCCCGATGCCCGCCACCTGGTCATTGATCGCGTTTAGCCAGGTGATGCCCTTCTTCTTAGCGAAGTACTTCGGCGAGGGCGCGGCGTTGATGGTGCGGACGGGAACGACGAAGCGCAGGCCGTCGACGGAGGCGAGCAGGCCCTTGCCCCAGAACTGCACTATAGGCACCTGGGCCTGGGCTTCGATCAGTGCAGCGTTCGCCGCGGCGATGGTGTTGGTGCGCAGGTAGTACTGGTCAACGTGGACCAGCCTGGCGCGGGTGAGTGCCTCATGGCCGGGGTTGATCACTGGGGTCATGCCGATGTTGCAGGCCTCCGAGACGAGCAGCGCGACGATCGAGGTCGTCAGGTCCTTCATCCGGGTCCTGCCATCGCCCAGGTGCACGAAGGCGTCCAGGAATCCGGTCCAAGCGTGTACCTCGAAGAGAAGGTCCGGCAGGTCGATCTTCGGGAGCATCTTCTCCACCCGTTCTCGTAGCCAGGCCAGCGACTTCGGCTCGCCGAGCGCGTGGAGCTTCTCCACATTCAGTTTCGCCCGCCCATTTGGCATCACCTCGATGCTGATCTTCGCGTCGCCACCGGCTTCTTCGAGGCGCTCGGCCATCTGCTTCCAGGTGGCGTCCAGTACGTCGATCAGCTCCCGCAGGTGCTGATCGACATCCTCATCCAGGCTCAGGCCAGCCAGGATGTCCTCTCGTACCGCTTCCCAACCCGTGCCAATGAGCAGGCGGGCACGAGGGTCCGACCAGCGGTGGGAAGGCGAAGCGAAGATATCCCGGCGCTTCAGAGCGCGGAAGAGCTGTTCCAGGACGCACACCACGTACGCGTCGCGGTCCACCGCGCCATACGGCAGCTCGGCGTTCGCATACACTGCCTTGTGCCAGTGCGCCGGCACGATCTTGTCGTCGATCTCCCGGGGCAGCAGTGGTCTCTCGCTTATCTTCCGACGCGAAAGTGCGGGCAGCTTCTTCACCCCGGCCAAGATGCGCACCCCGCCAGCCGCGGCCTCCAGCGCCGAGGTCTCACCCAGCGGAGACAGGAACGGCTTGACGGTGTTGTAGCGCAGCGCCAGCGCCCCGCGCAGTGCGGTTTGCGCCGAATCGCCGTCCTCCGGCACCAAGGTCACCACTGTGGCCGCTGCGCCCGACATGACCGACCGAGGCGCGACGTCCTCCAACGCCCGCCATAGCGCGGCCACATCCACATCACCCCCAGCCTCATCGAGCAACTCCAGCTCCTCGATGAACACCTTCGCCGCCCTTGCCAGGATTCGGGACGCCTTCTCCAGCTGCGGCAGGGTGGACAAGCGCTGTTTATCCGTGGATCGCTTCGCAGTGCTGATCAGTCTGGTCGCCATCAGGATCTCGAACAGGTCCAGGGCATCATCAATCGCCTTGGCCTCCAGATGGCGCATCACTGCAGTGAGAATCGCCGTGAGCTTGGGTTCCGCCGTCCGCTCCAACTTCGGGGCCTTGGTGCCCAGCCCGTACCGAGCCAGCACGGAAAGACGGTTCGGCGGTACCTGTTCCAGCTTCAGCCTGCCCAGCTGGAAGATGGCTATGTCCTCAACCCGCTGCAACGCACCCTTCATCGCTGTGCCGGTGGTTCGCGTTGGCGGACGGCGCATCCGCTCCAGTTCCGAGTACCGTTTGCCCGCCGGTGTCTTCAGCGTGGCAACCAAGTCCCCGGGCAGCGCCGGATCCGCCCGCAGGGCAGCCTTGGCGATAGTGGCATGCAGCCGCTTCTCGGAGATGGTGCGGACCTCGGAAACCTGCCGTGCCAGCACGTTCACCCCGGGTAGTAGCACCCGGTGCCGACGCAACCAACCTGCCGCGTGGTCGAACAACGCGACCGGTCCCTCGGCGTGCGTCCATGCCCGCCCGTGCAGGAACGCCCTAAACTTCCGGGCGTGAGCGGGGTCCTCGTACTGGTGGTAACCGTACGCATCGCGGATCTCCCACGCGTGCTCGTACGCCGTCTTCGGGCGCTCGGTGTACTCCTTGACGCAGGAGGCATCCTCAATCTCCAGCTGCTCCGCCAGATGCTCAACGACCACCCACGGCACAGCCAAGGGGTCCTCCAGGAACAGCCCGATGTACCGGACCGTACACATCTGCAGGGCAAAACCCAAGCGATTGTGGTCACCACGCCGCTTCGCGATCAGGCTCAGGTCCTCGTCGTCGAGGAAGAAGAAGCGCTCCAACTCAGGCCGCGTCGGTTCCTCGGCGAACCTTCCATAGGCCTCAGCCTGCTCATCAGTCAGAAATTCCACTGGCATGAGACCGACAATAGCCGCCCCACCAGCAATCGACAGTCTTCCGACGAAACTCCGCGCACCATGGCTCGCCTGCGTTAAACGATCACGGTCAAGTGCTTACCGCCATCCGCTGTACCGATAGTCCCCAAGGCCGGGGGCGTAGTCGATGTTGTAGAGCAGAGCGTCATTCCTGGTCGCGGCAACTCCGGACTGGTCCGTGATGCCCGGCCAATGAATGATCATCGGCAGCCGGTGCCCAGGCTCGGAGGCCAGGCTGGCGACGCCGAGTCCCCGGACAGGCCAGCGAAGACGATTCCGCAACCGACAACATACCTGCCGGCCAAGAAGCACGAGATTTTTTCGACGGCAATAAGGACTGATGCCGGGGGGCAGGTGCAGTGTGCGGGCCTGTGGGCCCTATTTATCGGTGGGGTGGTGGCCCCGGCAGGACGCATGGCTACGGTCATGACGGTGCTGGCCAGCGGGATCGTGGCCGGCACGGCCTTCGGGTCCTCCATCGCCGGCCAGCTGGCGGAGACCCGGGGCCCGGCGGCGGCGTTCGTGGTCGCCATGGCCGCGTCTGTTGCATTGTTCGTCCTGGGCGGGATCGCCGCGATGGTTCTGCGGCGCAGCCAGCACGCTGCACCCTGAAACACGCTTCGCGCTGAACACGGCCGGTCCCTGCGGGCAGCGGCGCGCTATCCGTGCGCGGGAAATCAAACCCTGAGCGCGGCCGCTGCTGACGTCGTCGCCGGCCGCGGGAAACAATGATGGTCATCGGAACCGTGAAGGAGGACCACGACCCACGGCCTGGCCACCCCGCCGCAGTGGCAGGGCCGACCGCTTCCGGCCAAGCCCGGGATGCTGCATCCGCGGCTCGCGGCAGCAGCGGCAGGGGCGTTGTCATACGTCTTCATGCTCTCCACGCACACGAATCCCGTGGCGGTGGCGCTGGCGGCGGTCATGACGGCTGCTTGCGTGCCGTGTGCTGTGTCGCTGTGGCGCCGCGGAGATCCCGGGTCTGCGCGGATGCCCATGGCGGTGTCGCTTGCGATGGTGACAATTCACGGATTTATGCTGACCGGGAGCCTCACAAGTGCAGCTCCGCACGCCGGGCATACCGCCGGTACCGGCCACGTTGCCGGTGGGGGAGCGGAGAGTGGAGCGGTGTCGATGATCGCCGTGATGGGGTGTGACTACATTGCCGCAGCCTTGGCCGGTCTCTGGCAGAGTGTCCGACGGCCAACAGAATAGCCTGGGGACGGCCTCCTGAGTTTGCCGTCCCTGAGCTGGTCAGGCGTAGTCGAGGCTTCGGGCCAGACCGCGCGCGAGCAGTTCGACGAGCTGCTTGGACCTGGCTTCGTCCGGATCTGCCAGATGCGATAAAGCGCGGGCCGACGTGGGCGTGGGCCAGCAACTGGATCCTGGCGACTCGATAGGGCCCTTGTCGTCGCCGGAACGACAACGGGACGGACGCCCACTCGGGCGTGGTCAGCGAGCGTATGGGTCTGCTATGCCGATGTATTGGGTGGTGGTGTATTCGGCGATCCCTTCGGATCCGCCTTCACGTCCGAGCCCGGATTGCTTGACTCCGCCGAAGGGCGCGGCCGCGTTGGAGATGACCCCGGCGTTGAAACCGACCATGCCGAACTCGATCTGTTCGGCCACGCGCAGTAAACGGTTGAAGTTGCGGCTGTAGACGTAGGACGCGAGGCCGTATTCGCTGGCATTAGCCAATCCGATGGCGTCTTCCTCGGTGGCAAAGGTGGTGACCGGGGCGACGGGGCCGAAGATTTCCTGTCGGAGGATCTCCGCGTCGTTCGGCACGTTGGCCAGGACGGTGGGCTGGTAGAAGTATCCGGGCCCGTCTACGGGGGCTCCTCCGGTTACGGCGGTGGCACCGGCGTCGACGGCGGCGCTTACCAGGGCGTGCACGTCATCCCGGGCGTCGGCGTCAATGAGCGGGCCCACCTGGGTGGCTGGTTCGGTGCCCCGGCCGGTGGTGAGGGCGCCCATGGCGGCGGCGAACCTTTTCGTGAACTCGGCGGCCACGGATTCCTGGACCAGGAAGCGGTTGGCGGCGGTGCAGGCTTCGCCCATGTTCCGCATTTTCGCGGCCATGGCACCTTCGACGGCTTTGTCCAGGTCGGCGTCCTCGAAGACGATGAACGGGGCGTTCCCTCCGAGCTCCATGGAGGTACGCAGCACGTTCTGCGCGGCGTCGGCGATGAGGCGTTTGCCCACGGGGGTGGAGCCAGTGAAGGAAACCTTTCGCAGGCGGGAGTCCTTCAGTAGCGGAGCGGAAATCCCGGCAGCCGATGAGGAGGAGACCACGTTCAGGACACCGGCCGGGAGGCCGGCCTCCATCATGGTCTGCGCGAACAGATGCGATGTCAGGGGTGTGAGTTTGGCGGGTTTGAGGACCATGGTGCAGCCGGCGGCGACTGCCGGGGCGACTTTGCGGGTGGCCATGGCGAGGGGGAAGTTCCAGGGCGTGATGAGCAGGCAGGGGCCCACGGGTTTGTGCTGGACCAGGATCTTGTTTTTGCCCTCGGGGGTGGTGAGGTAGCGGCCGTAGTCCCGGACGGCTTCTTCGGAGAACCAGCGCAGGAATTCGGCGCCGTAGGTGACTTCGCCGCGGGCTTCGGCCAGTGGCTTGCCCATTTCCAGGGTCATGAGCAACGCGAAGTCTTCGGCGCGTTCGGTGATCAGGTCGAAGGCGCGGCGCAGGATCTCGGCGCGTTCACGGGGTGCGGTGCGCGCCCAGGATGCCTGGGCTGCATCGGCTGCGTCGAGTGCGGCGAGTGCGTCGTCGCTCGTGGCGGACGCTAGGGTGGCGAGCACCTCCCCGGTGGCGGGGTCGTGGACATCGAACGTGCCGCCGTCGGACGCGTCCCGCCACTGCCCGCCGATGAGCAGGCCGGTGGGCACGGAGGCGAGCAGCGCGGATTCACGTTCCGGTGACACGGCAGGAGAGAGAGTTGAAGAAGCTGTCATCTAAGAAGTCCTTTGGAGTGGTCAGTAGCTGGCGGGCGTTTCGTCGCCGTCGGGCGTGATGAATTCGGCCGCGAGGGCTTCGGAGCCGCGGGCCAGGAGGGCGACGTCGGCGCCCACCAGGAAGAAGCTGGCACCGCTGTCGAGGTAGTGCCGGGCGGTATCGGGGTTGAAGGCGTTCACACCGGCCGGTTTGCCGGCCCTCTTGGCTGCAGCGAGGCAGTGCTCGACGGCGGCGCGAACCTCTTCGTGTTCCTGCTGTCCCAGCAGGCCCATGGAGGCGGCGAGGTCGGATGGTCCCAGGAAGATGGCGTCCACACCGTCCACCGCGAGGATCTCCTCGACGGCCTCAACTGACGCCGTCGATTCAATTTGCACGGTGACGCTGATGGTCTCGCTGGCGCGGGTGAGGTAGTCCGGGATCCGGTTCCAGCGGGCGGCGCGGGCCAGCGCGGATCCCACACCCCGGACGCCGTGGGGCGGGTAACGGGTGGCGGCAACTGCCGCTTCCGCTTCGGCCGCAGAGTTCACCATGGGGATCAGCAGGTTCTGCACGCCGACGTCCAGGTACTGCTTGATGAGCACGGTGTCGTTGACCGGCGGGCGGACGAGCGTGTGGACCGGGTAGCCGTGGATGGCCTGGAGTTGGACGAGGATGGATTCGAGGCTGTTGGGGCTGTGCTCGGCGTCCACCAGAAGCCAGTCCAGGCCGGATCCGGCGCAAAGTTCGGCGATCAGCGGGCTGCCGGAGCAGACCCACATCCCCGCCAGCGGCCGGTCCGCCGCGGTGAGGGCGTGACGGAAGGTGTCTTCTATTCGAAGCGGCATGTCACTACCCCCAGTGGTCCGTAGTCGGCGTGGACGGTGTCGCCTTTGTGTACCCACATGGGGCGGGTGAAAGAGCCGGCGAGGATGATGTCCCCGGCCTTCATCCCGTCCCCGTGGGCGGCGATCTTGTTCGCCAGCCAGTGCACGCCGTTGGCGGGGTGGTCCAGGACGCCGGCGGCCACACCGGTTTCCTCCACGGTTTGGTTTTTGTAGAGGATTGCTGCGACCCAGCGGAGGTCGACGGCGTCGGGCTTGACGGGGTTGCCGCCGATCACCATGGCGCCCATCGCGGCGTTGTCGGCGATGGTGTCCACGATGGTCCGGCCCTCCATTTCGATCCGCGAGTCCAGGATCTCGAGGGCCGGAACCACGTAGTCGGTGGCGTTGAGGACATCGAAGATGGTGCAGCCGGGGCCTTTGAGTGCGCTCTTGAGGACAAACGCGAGTTCCACTTCCACCCGGGGGTGGGTGTATTTGTCCCACTCCACGGAGCAGCCGGTGTCCAGAACCATGTCATCGAAGATGGCGCCGTAGTCCGGTTCGGTGATGCCTGTGGCGGCCTGCATGGCCTTGGACGTGAGGCCGATTTTGCGGCCCACCAGGGTGCGTCCGGCTTCCTCGTTCCGCCGCCGCCACAACTGCTGCACGGCGTACGAATCCTCCACCGTCATCCCTGGATATCGCGCAGTCAGCCGGGGGACGGGGGTGCGGGACCGGCCAGCCTCCAGCAATTCGTCGGCGATGGCCTCAATGGTCTTGGCATCTAGCATGGCTACAGCTGCGCCCCGAGCTTGAACCCTTCGGCTGCGCTCTCTGCGTCCTTACGGGTGTAGGAGAAGCCGTCGGCGCCGACGGTGACGGCCATTTCGGAGGCGTCGGTGCGTTCGATGACGGGCTGGGGGTTGCCGTCGAGGTCCAGGACCAGGGAGGCCTCGGTGTACCAGGAGGGGACTACGGGGTTGCCCCACCAGTCGCGGCGCTGGTTGTCGTGGACGTCCCAGGTGACGGTGGGGTTGTCGGGATCGCCGGTGTAGTAGTCCTGGGTGTAGATCTCGATGCGGTGCCCGTCGGGGTCCAGGATGTAGAGGTAGAAGGCGTTCGAGACGCCGTGCCGGCCGGGGCCGCGTTCGATCCGGTCGCTGATGCGCAGGGCGCCCATTTTGTCGCAGATCTGGATGATGTTGTGTTTTTCGTGGGTGGCGAAGGCGACGTGGTGCATGCGCGGGCCGTTGCCGCCGGTCAGGGCGGTGTCGTGGACGGTCTGTTTGCGGTGCATCCACGCGGCGTAGGTCACGCCGTCGGAGTCCTTGATGTCTTCAGAGACGCGGAAGCCGAGGTCTTCGAGGTAGGCACGCCCGCGGGGCACGTCGGGGGTGACCTGGTTGAAGTGGTCCAGGCGGACCAGTTCACCGGCGGAGTAGAGGTCGTAGCGCTGGGTGAGGCGTTCCACATGCTCCACGTCGTAGAAGAATTCGTAGGGGAAGCCCAGCGGGTCCTCGACGCGGACGGAATCACCGATTCCCTTGGTGAAGCCGTCCTTGCGGCGCTCAACCCGGCACCCGAGTTCCTTGTAGTAGGCCTCGGCGGCGTCCACTTCGGCGGGCGACTTCACCCGGTAGGCGAAAGCGGCGACGGCGGCGATGGGTCCCTTGCGCAGGACCAGGTTGTGGTGGATGAACTCCTCGAGGGGGCGCAGATAGATGTTGTTTTCGTCTTCCTCGGTGACGTGCAGGCCCAGGACGTCGACGTAGAACTCGCGCGATTTAGCGAGGTCGGTGACCACAATTTCCATGTAGGCGCAGCGGACGATGTCCGGGGCCGGAACGGTGGGGGTGGGAACGAAGTTGGTCATGGTGTTCTCTCTTCTTTGAGCAGGTAAGGGGGGCGGGGACTAGCTGTCGCCGGCTGCCGCGGCGTCGTCGATGCTGCCAAATTTTGGCGTGTGGACCGTGCCGAGACTGATGTGCACGGCTTGCTGGTCGGTGTAGAAGTCGATGGAGCGGTAGCCGCCTTCGTGGCCCAGGCCCGAGGCTTTGACGCCGCCGAAGGGGGTGCGGAGGTCCCGGACGTTGTGGCTGTTGAGCCAGACCATGCCGGCTTCGACGTTCTGGGAGAAGTTGTGCGCGCGGGTCAGGTTCTGGGTCCAGATGTAGGCGGCCAGCCCGTAGCGGGTGTTGTTCGCCAGGGCCAGGGCTTCCTCGTCCGAGTCGAAGGGGGTGATGGCGACGACGGGGCCGAAGATCTCCTCCTGGAAGATCCGCGCGTCCGGGGCGACGTCGGCGAATACGGTGGGTGCGATGTAGTTGCCTTCGGGGAGGTGGTCAGGCCGTCCGCCGCCGGCGAGGAGCCGGCCTTCGGACTTGCCGATTTCCACGTAGGAGGCGACCTTGTCGTAGTGCTCGGGGTGGACCAGGGCGCCGACTTCGGTTTTGGGGTCGTGCGGATCCCCGACCACGATCTTCTTGGCCCGGGCGGCGTACTTTTCGCAGAACTCGTCGTAGATGGCGCGTTCGACGAGGATGCGGGAGCCGGCGGTGCAGCGTTCGCCGTTGAGCGAGAAGACACCGAACAGGGCGGAGTCGATCGCGGCGTCGAGGTCGGCGTCGGCGAACACCACGCACGGGGATTTGCCGCCGAGTTCCATGGACAGGCCCTTGAGGTTGGCGGCGGCGTTGCGGAAGATCGTCTGCCCGGTGGTGGTCTCGCCGGTGAAGGAGATCAGCGGGACGTCCGGGTGCTTGACGAGGGCGTCGCCGGCTTCCTCGCCGAGGCCGTTGACCAGGTTGAACACACCGTCCGGCAGGCCGGCGTCTTTGAAGATCTGTGCCCAGAGTGATGCGGAGAGCGGGGTGAATTCGGCGGGTTTGAGAACCACGGTGTTGCCGGTGGCCAGGGCTGGGGCGAGCTTCCAGGACTCGAGCATGAACGGGGTGTTCCACGGGGTGATGAGGCCGGCGACGCCGATTGGTTTGCGGTTGACGTAGTTGATCTGGGCGCCGGGGACCTTCATGGCATCGTCGAACTGGGCCACGATCAGGTCCGCGAAGAACCGGAAGTTCTCCGCGGCGCGGAGGGCCTGGCCCTTGGCCTGGGTGATGGGCAGGCCGGTGTCAAAGGTCTCGAGTTCCGCGAGCCGTGCTTCCTGGGCCTCGACGGCATCGGCAATCCTGTTCAGGACGCGGGCACGTTCGCGTGGCTTCATCTTCGGCCACGGGCCGTTGGTGAACGCTTTACGGGCGGCGGCGACGGCGAGGTCGATGTCTTCCTTCTGGCCGGCCGCGGCGGTGGCGTAGTTCGTGTTGGAAACCGGGTCCAGGACATCAAAGGTCTTGCCACCCACGGAGTCAACGAACTGGCCGTTGATGTAGTGCTGGATGTGCGTGGGAAGGTCCTGCGGAACGTAGTGGGTGGTGGTAACAGGAGCGGTGAACGTCATTGTTGTTTCCTAACTAACTGATCTTGCAACGCGGGGTCACTTCTGGCCCATGAGGGGGCCATTAATGGGCGCTAAGTGACCCCGCGTTGCTTTGTGGGAGGGGTTGAGCCTGGGCGAGGTAGGCGTCCAGGGTGGCGGAGCGGTGGAGGCGGGCGGACTTCTCGATCACGTCCGCGTCTGCGCCGGTCTCGATGAGTTGCAGGAGCGCTTCGTGCTCGTCCACGGACTCGTGGGCGCGGCCGGGGACGAAGCGGAACGTCGAGGACCGGAGGGAGGCGAGCCGGTTCCAGCCCCGGTGGACGAGGTCCAGGATGTGCGGGTTGGGGCAGTGCTCAAACAGGATGCTGTGGAAATCCTGGTTCAGCTGCGTGAAGCGGACGGGGTTGAAGTGCTCCAGGCATTCGCGCATGTCCTCGTTCACGGCCCGGGCGCGGGCGATCGCCACGGAATCGATCAGCGGTGCGGACAAGGCGGTGGCGGCGCCTTCGACGATGCTCAGGGTCTGCATCGTGTAGAGGTACTCGGTCGGGTCGATCCCGGAGACCGTGGCTCCGACGTTCCGCTCGAACGTCACCAGCCCTTCGGCCTCGAGGCGGCGGATCGCCTCCCGGACCGGGACGACGCTGACGCCCAGATCCTTGGCGATGGCGGCCAGGACCAGGCGGTAACCGGGGGAGTAGGCGCCTTCGACGATGCGCGCCTTCACCGCGGCGTAGGCTTGCTCCGATTTGCTGCCTATGGCCATCAAGGTCTCAGTCATTGGCTTGGCCCGCTTCCCATGCTTCATACTTTGCCCGCCAGTCCGCGTTCAGCGGGTAGAGCCCGTCCACGCTGTGGCCCTGTGCCACCATTTCCGCGATGAAAGTCTCCTCGCGTTCCTGGCTGATGGAGTCGTCGGCGAGCTCTTCGGCGAGGGCCGGCGGGATCACCAGAATGCCGTCCGCGTCAGCCACGATGATGTCCCCGGGCTGCACGGTGGTGCCGCCGCAGGCGATGGTGATGTCCGTGTCCCACGGGATATGCCGGCGCCCCAGGACCGCGGGGTGCGGATTGGCATAGTACGTGGGCATGTCCATCGCGGCCACCGCGGAGAAGTCCCGGACGCCGCCGTCGGTGATGATCGCCGCAGCACCCCTGACCTGGGCGCGCAGGGCCAGGATGTCCCCGATGGTGCCGGTGCCTTTCTCGCCGCGCGCTTCCATGACCAGGATCTCGCCCTTGTTCACGGAATCGATGGCCTTCTTCTGGGCGTTGAACCCACCGCCATGGGTCTTGAACAGGTCCTCGCGGTTGGGCACATACCGGAGCGTCCGGGCCAGGCCCACGATCCGCTTCTCCGGACGGGTGGCCTGCAGGCCGTCGATGCTCACGTTGTTCAGGCCGCGCTTGCGCAGCTGGGAAGAGAGCGTGGCGGTGCAGACACTTTCCAACTTCGCTTTCAGTTCCGGGGTCAGGACATGCCCGACGGCGGCGCTTTCCACCGCGGGAAGGCCCGCCGCTTCCCGGGAACCGTACGCCTCCTCCCGCTGTGCGTCGTCAGCCTTGGGCCGGGCACCAAAGTCAGCGAACGCCGTCGTGCCTTCCTGCACCCGGGTGACTAAGCGCCCGGTGTTCAATACACCAGCGCTGACCTCAACCTCGACGACGTCACCCGGGTTTGCCACCGAAGCGCCGGCAGGGGTGCCGGTGAGGATGATATCGCCCTCCTCGAGGGTCAGCAACTGGGACAGGTCTGCGACAAGCCGGGCGAACGGAAAGAGCAGGTCTTCGGTGGTGTCGTCCTGGACGAGGTCCCCGTTGTGCCAGGTCCGGATCCGCAAGGCTGCGGGGTCAACGGCGTCCGCGGCGATCAGTCCCGGGCCAACCGGGGTGAAGCCATCGCCGCCCTTGGACCGGAGGTTGGAGCCCTTGTCCGCATAACGCAGGTCGTAGACTCCGAGGTCGTTGCTCGCGGTGACCCATTCAACGTGGCTCCAGGCATCCTGGATGCCTACGCGGCGGGCGGGTCTGCCGATGATCAGGGCAATCTCACCTTCATAGCCCAGCAGCTCGCAGCCCGCAGGCCGCTCCACTGTTGAAGGGGCCTCCGACGAGGCGAGCGCCAAGGACGACGACGGTTTGAGGAAGTAGGAGGGCTGCGCGGGAGTACGGCCGCGCTGCGCGGCGCGGCTGGGGTAATTGATGTGCACCGCGATGACCTTGCGGGCCGCGGCCACGGTGCCCTCGTTAACCTGCTCCAAAATTAACTCCTCATGAAGTACGAAATCGTATATGATGACTATTGCCTACGACGAGGGCTTCGTCAAGCCCCTATTTTCAGCGCCGATTGAGTCTCTTGTTGTTCGGATCACACTGGCGTACAGTGATGGACCAACCCCCGCGCCTCTAATATAGAACCACAAATTCGCATATAGAACACCAGTTTGGTGATCAATACCCACAGTGAAGTGAGGAAAGCCCGTGCAGTTTCACCATCATGGATACGTATCCGGAGATCCGCGGGTGCAGCCCGCCGCCGGAGTCGGCATCAATCGGCCCGCAGAGCTTCCCGACGAGGTAGACGTGCTCATTGTGGGGTCCGGGCCTGCCGGCATGCTCGCCGCGGCTCAGCTGTCCCGGTTCCCGAACGTCACAACGCGGATTGTGGAGCGCCGGGATGGCCGGCTCGCCATCGGCCAGGCCGATGGCATCCAGGCCCGCAGTGTGGAGACCTTTCAGGCTTTTGGCTTCGCCGAGCGGATCATCGCCGAGGCGTACCGCATCACCGAGATGGCGTTCTGGAAGCCGGACCCGTTGGATTCCACGCGCATCATCCGGACCGCGCGCGCCGCGGACGACCCGGCTGGCGTCAGCGAGTTCCCGCACCTGATCGTCAACCAGGCCCGCGTGCTGGACTACTTCGCAGAGTTCATGGCGAACTCTCCCACGCGGATGTCGCCCGACTATGGCCTGGAATTCCGCAGCCTCGACACCGCGGGCGAGGGGGAATATCCCGTGACCGTAACGCTCATCCATACGGCCGGCCCCGACGCTGGCCGGGAGCGAATCGTCCGGGCCAAGTACGTCATCGGCGCGGACGGCGCGCGAAGCAAGGTCCGGGAGTCGATCGGCTGCACGCTCGCCGGCGACAAAGCCAACCATGCCTGGGGCGTGATGGACGTCGTCGCCGTCACGGACTTCCCTGACATCCGTACCAAGTGCGCGATCCAGTCCGGTACGGGCGGCAGCATCCTGCTGATCCCGCGCGAAGGCGGGCATCTGTTCCGGATGTACGTTGACCTCGGTGAGGTCGACGAGAACGATAACGGTGCGGTGCGCAACACCACGATCAACGAGATCATCGGCAAGGCCAACGCGATCCTCCACCCCTACACACTCGACGTCCGCAACGTCGCCTGGCATAGCGTGTACGAGGTCGGTCACCGCCTGACCGACAGGTTCGACGACGTTCTCCCGGAGCAGCGGGGCACCCGCTCCCCGCGGGTGTTCATCACGGGAGACGCCTGCCACACGCACAGCGCCAAGGCCGGCCAGGGGATGAACGTCTCCATGCAGGACGGCTTTAACATCGGCTGGAAGCTCGGACACGTGCTTGAAGGCCGCAGCCCGGAGAGCCTGCTCGCCACATACTCGGCCGAGCGCCAGGTCATCGCAAAGGACCTCATCGCCTTCGACAAGGAGTGGTCCACGCTGATGGCGAAGAAGCCCGAGGAGTTCGATAGCCCCTCCGAGCTTGAGGATTTCTACGTGCGCACCGCAGAGTTCCCCGCCGGATTCATGACCCAGTACGCACCCTCCATGATCATCGGCGCGCCCGCACATCAGGACCTGGCCACCGGGTTTACAATCGGCAAGCGCTTCAAGTCCGCGCCCGTGGTACGGGTCTGCGACACCAACCCGGTCCAGCTCGGCCACCACGCCACGGCGGACGGCCGGTGGCGCATCTACGTCTTCGCCGACCGTGCGGCGCCCCAAACGGGAGAACAGGCTACGGGCTCGGCTGTCGCGGACTTCGCCGAATGGATCGCAAACGCGCCGGACTCACCGCTGGCGGCAACGCCGGCGGGGGCCGACCGTGACGCGTGGTTTGACCTGAAGGTGATTTACCAGCAGGACCACACCAGCGTCGACATCGGAGCCGTGCCCGAGGTGTTCAAGCCGCAGGTCGGACCGTTCCGGCTCGCGGACTATGAGAAGGTCTACGCCACTGATCCCGCGGCGGACATCTTCGAACTCCGAGGTCTCGACCGCGGCGGCGTCGTCGTCGTCGTGCGGCCTGACCAGTACGTGGCAAATGTCCTGCCGCTGAAGGCGATGAGCGAACTGGCCGCCTTCTTCGGGCCCCTCCTGCCGGCCCGGCACGCAGAAGCAACTGCACCCGAAGCGCAATCCGCCGGATCCGGGCCGCGCGCCGGCCTCGTCTTCAATCGGACATCAGCACAATGATCGGCGACACCGAGCGCGCTGGGTCGTTCATCCGCGCCGCGGAGGTGGACGGACAGGTGTACCACGCGGGTGCACCGAAGCGGGAATGCTGATGCCAGGCGCCAGCAGCGAGCGGCACCTGCAGGCCCAACAACGACAAGAACCACCCATCGGAGACGTGGAACCCAACGCCCAACCGCCAGAATCAATACCAGGACCGGACACCCAACCCGACCATCATGAAAAATCCCGACCATCATGAAAAATTCAGTACGCTCGGAGACGGGGCTTCGGGACCTTACTCCGGCTTTTCCTTGGACAAGGCGATGATCCAGTCCGGCGTCACGTCGCCGGTGAGCTTATCCAAGGTGATCCTTGCTCTGGCGGCAGCGATCTGAACTTTCCGGTCTTGTGGGCTGACAGATGCAGGACGGCGGGACTGATTCCACACTTGTTTGAGTGGGCCTGCGACGGGTTCCCGGGTGTGCCATGGCCATCGTCGACCTCCTACCTGCTTGTGCCGTCATTTGTTGTCCTCTTCATCGTCGCGCCTTGCTTCCGGGTCGTCCAGCCTCGTCAGGCGAGCCTCGAGGTGATCTGAGATGGCAACTGCGTCGGCGGCTTCTGCAAGGCGGGCGGTGTTCGCCGCTTCGAGCGGATCGTCGGTTCCAATTTTCAGGAGAATGCCGTCCCCGGGCGTGGCCAGTTTGCTTCGGCCCAGGAGGTTGATGGCCTGCTGTCCCATCTCGGCCCGCTTGGGCTCATCCGACATGGAAGCGTCCAGGGCCCATTGCGCGCGGCGCCACCATTCGGCGCGGTTATCAGCCCGGCGTTGTGAAGGTGTGGCGTGGATTCGGTGAACCCGTGCGATCTCGGCAGCGATCTTGCGCAGCTCCAGCTCCGCGGCGACCTCGGTGGCGGTGAACGGGAACAGCGCGGCAGGTTTCTCGTGTTACCTGGACGCAGCAAGACGTGCATCCAGCAAGCCGGCAGCGACTGCTGGAGCAAGCCCTGGTGCCAAGGGAAGTCGCGGGACCACCAGGCAGTGCCAGAGGTGATAGACGTCCGCCTTGCCGGACCACACGGTTGAGGTGACATTGCCATTCTCGTCGAGTTCCTGCTTCCAGGACCCGTGCTCGTAGTCGATGAACCAGTCGCGGGCGTGGTCCCAGATTCGCTCGTACCAGTCCGCGTACTTCTGGTCACCGGTGGCGATGTAGAGGGCGGCCGCGCCTCCAATTGCCTCGGCGGGAACCCAGCGGATGCGGGTAGTGACAACCGGCTTGCCGTTCCAGTCGACGGTGTAACGAATCCCGGATGACCGTCCGGTTCCCAGGCGTCGCGAATGGCGGCGTCGAACAAGCCCCGTGCATCCTCCAGCAGCCAGGGCGGAACCTCCATGCCGCGGGCTTCGAGCCCGGCACGGACATGCAGGAGCAGGCGTGCCCACTCAACCCAGTGGCCTGGGGTTCCGCCGTACGCGCGGAACTGGCTGGCCCGGGAAGCCACATCGCCGCCGTAGCCGATCCCCAGCCGTCATCGGTGGCAGAGACCGTTGCGGAAATTGGCTACGAGGTACAGACCTTCTCCCGCCACCAGGACCTGCTCGCGTCCGGGCTGGTGGATGCCTTGGTGATCGCCAGCCCCAACGACACGCACCTGGCCATCCTCAAGGACATCTTCGCGAGCGATACCAACCTGCCCGTGCTGGTGGAAAAGCCCGTGTGCACCACGGCGGAACAGGCGGACGAGCTTGAATCGCTGGCAGCTGACTACACCGCGCCGGTGTGGGTTGCCATGGAGTACCGCTACATGCCGCCGGTGCAGGAGATCATCCAGGCAGCCCACGGCGGCAGGCTCGGCAACGTGTACATGCTCTCCATCGTGGAGCACCGCTTCCCCTTCCTGCACAAGGTGGACGCCTGGAACCGCTTCACGGAGCGGACCGGAGGCACGCTGGTGGAGAAGTGCTGCCACTTCTTTGACCTGATGCGGCTGATCCTGCAGGACGAACCCGTCCGCGTCTACGCCAGCGGCGGCCACGACGTCAACCACATGGACGAGGTGTACAACGGCAGGGTGTCGGACATGATCGACAACGCGTACGTGATTGTGGATTTCAAGGGCGGGCGCCGGGCCATGCTGGAGCTGTCCATGTTCGCCGAGGGTTCCAAGTTTCAGGAGCGGATCTCCGTTGTGGGCGATGCCGCCAAGATCGAGACCCTCATCCCGGTGGCAGCCAACCACTGGATTGAAGGCGACGAGGCGGAGGCGACGGTGGAATTCAGCCCGCGCTCGCCGCTGGGGCCGGAAACGCACAAGGTTCCTGTGGACGAGGCCGTCCTCGCTGCCGGCGCCCACCACGGCTCCACGTACTATGAACACCTTGGCTACCGCAAGGCCATCCTCGGTGACGGGCCTGTGGAAGTTACGGTTGCCGACGGCCTGCAGTCCGTGCGCATGGGCCTGGCGGCCGAGCGCTCCATCATCGAAGGACGCCCCGTAGAGCTGACGAATGCGGGTGCCGGGCTCAGTCTCTGAGTAGATTTGAGTTGGAATTGCAACACCCTGGCAGGCCAAAGTCGCCCGGTTAAGGGAAGCAGGAGAAGGGTATATGAGCAGCTCACCGAAAGAGGCGCCGTTGACGCCCCGCCAGCGCACCATACTGGACCAGCTCGAGCAGCGGGGCTTCATCTCCACGATGGACCTCGCCGAAGCGTTCGCGGTCTCGGACATGACGGTGCGCCGGGACACACGAGTGCTGTCCCAGAAGGGGCTGGCGCGGGTGGTTCACGGCGGGGTCAGTGCCGTCAACGCCAGCGGGCAGAACGCGGACTTCGCGGCCCGGGTCCGGGCGGATGCTGACGCCAAGCAGCGGGTGGCGCGGGCCTGCGTGTCCATGATCGGCGAGCGGGACGCCATCATCTTGGACGCCGGGACCACCACGTACCAAATTGCTCTGGAGCTGCCGCCGACGTTCGCGGGCACCATCATCACGCACTCCGCGCCCGCGATCCAACGCTGCCTGCAACTGTCGGCGGCGCGGACCATCTGCCTCGGCGGTGAGCTGCTCCTGGACAGCCAGGCGTTCAACGGTCCCATGACAGTGAACGCCGCCGCCGGCCTCCGGGCCAAAACGGCGTTTATCGGGGTCAGCGGGCTCCACGACGAGGCGTTCTACATTGAGCGGGACGTGGAGCGCGCCACTAAGATCGCCCTTATGGACGCAGCTGAACAGGTGGTGGTGGTGGCAACGCACCAGAAAATGCTGCGGTACGCGCTGGCGCGGCTCGCCGCCTTCGACGCCGTGGACGTGCTGGTGACGGACGCGCCGCCGCCCCGGGAGATCGAGGACGCACTGGGTGCCGCCAACGTCAAGATCGTGGTGGCCGCGTGACCGGGCCGCTGCGGGTGGTCCTGCCCGACCGGAAGATGCTGGACGCGCTCGAGCCGATTGCCGGCGTCGAGCTCGTCCTGTGGGACCTCAACGGCCCGCCGCCGTCGGGCCGTTTCGACCTGCTGGTGCCGCCCTACATGGGCAAGCCTGCCGCGCTGGCCGCGCTGGACTGCGTTGAGGTGGGGCTGGTGCAGAGCCAGTCGATCGGGTACGACGGCGTGGCTGCAGTTCTGCCCGGCGGCTGCCTTTTCGCCAACGCGGCCGGGGTCCATGAGACGTCGACGGCGGAACTCGCGTTGGGCATGATGATCGCCAGCCAGCGCGGGATGCCAGACCTTGCCCGGAACCAGGCGTCCGGGACGTGGGACAACAGCCATCGGCCCAGCCTCGCGGACCGGCGCGTGCTGCTGCTGGGCTACGGGGGAGTGGGGAAGGCCATCGAGGCCAGGCTCCTGCCGTTCGAAACCCACGTGACGCGGATGGCCAGCCGGGAACGCGACGACCAGCGGGGCCGGATCCACGGGATCGACGCACTCTACGAACAATTGCCGCTGCACGACATCGTGGTGATCAGCGTCCCCCTGAGTGAGCGCACACACCAGCTGGTGGACCGGACGTTCCTGGCCGCGATGCCGGATGGAGCGTTGCTGGTGAATGTGTCCCGAGGCCCGGTGGCGAACACGGATGCCCTGCAGGCCGAGACGTCGTCCGGGCGGCTGCGGGCCGCCCTGGACGTCACCGACCCCGAGCCGCTGCCGGCCAGCCACCCGCTGTGGACTACCCCCGGCGTGCTCATCACCCCGCACGTGGGCGGGGCAAGCTCGGCGATGTTCCCGCGGATGGTCCGGCTGGTCAGGCAGCAGATCTCGCTGCTCCTGGCGGGCGAGGAGCCGGTGAACGTGGTGCTGGGCCGCTAGGCCCGGATCTGCTGCAGGACGGCGTCGCGCACCTGGGCCATGGTGGCGGCGTCGGCGGCTTCGACGTTAAGCCGCAGCAGTTCCTCCGTGTTGGAGGCCCTCAGGTTGAACCACCAGTCCCCGCCCTCGCTGCTGACACTGAGCCCGTCGAGTTCATCGATCACGCCACCATTCGCGTAGCTGGCCCGCACGTCCGCCACCTTGCCGTCGACGCCGTCCACGGAGGAGTTGATTTCGCCGCTGGCCGCGTACGGGTCGAACTCGCGGGCCAGTTCGGACAAGGGCAGCTCTTGTTCGCCGAGGGCGGCCAGGACGTGCATTGCGGCAAGCATGCCCGTGTCCGCGTTGTAGAAGTCGCGGAAGTAGTAGTGGGCCGAGTGTTCGCCGCCGAACACGGCGCCCTCCTCGGCCATCCGGGCCTTAATAAAGGAATGACCCACCCGGGTCCGGACCGGCCATCCGCCCGCGGCGGCAACAATTTCCGGCACCGCGCGCGACGTGATCAGGTTGTGGATGATCACCGGGTTGGCTTCCCCGGCGGCCTGGGCGCGGCGGATCTCCCGCACGGCAATCAATGCCGTAACGGCCGACGGCGTCACTGGCCTTCCGTTCTCGTCGACCACGAAGCAGCGGTCGGCGTCGCCGTCGAAGGCCAGGCCAATGTCGGCGCCGTGGGCGATGACGGCGGACTGCAGGTCGCGGAGGTTCTCCGGCTCAAGGGGGTTGGCAGGATGGTTGGGGAACGTCCCGTCGAGCTCAAAGTACAGCGGCACAACCGTGAGCGGCAACGCAGGGTGGAACTGGTCCCCAAGGACCGCTGGAACGGTCAGGCCCGCCATGCCGTTCCCGGCGTCCACCACCACCTTCAGCGGCCGGACGGCATCCAAGGGCACCAGCGAGCGGAGCTTTTCGGCATAACCGGCGAGCACGTCAAGCGTGGACACGGTGCCCTGGGCCGCGGCTGCAGGGATCCCGTGGTCGACATACTGCTGGGCCAGGTCCCGGATGGCCGTGAGCCCGGTTTCGGCGGAGACCGGCACGGCGCCGGCCTTGGCCATCTTGATCCCGTTGTATTCCGCGGGGTTATGGCTCGCGGTGAAAATGGCCCCGGCCATGTCCAGGGCGCCGCACACGTAGTAGAGCTCATCAGTGGAGATAAGGCCCAGGGACTTCACGTCCGCACCGCGCCGGGCAGCGCCGGCCGCAAAGGCAAGGCTGAAGCCTGGTGAAGAGGGCCGCATGTCCCCTCCGCAGGCGATGGTCTGGCCGGACAGGCCCAGCACGTCCACAAACGCGGCGCCCACGGCTTCGGCGCTTTCCGCGCTAATGGAAACGCCGACGAGGCCCCTCACGTCATAGGCCTTGAAGGAGGTTGTCAGGTCCATATTGCTCCCGGGAAGTCATGGCCATGCGCATTAGTAGCTATGCAAACATGGATTGTTGAAATTTCAACACAACTTTAGCAGGTGAAGGTGCCATCGCACGGAAACGGCTCAGCAACAATTTCGCCGTCTGACTGGGCTTTACAGCCGCCGGACTGGCCCGGATCCCCCATGTTTCCGCGGGTGCCCAGTATCCACAGGGGCTGGAATGCAGTCCGAGTCCCACCTCGGGCACGCAACTGAGCCGCCGTGCAAGGTCCGCAAGTCAGCAGGGGAAGAACCGCCATGATCTAGACCGTCCAGTCCGCTGACGGAACCACCATCGCCTATGAGCAGGCGGGGACCGGGCCGGCGCTGATCCTCGTGGGCGGGGCGCTGAACAACCGGCATTCCGCCGCCAGCCTGGTCCCCTTGCTGGCGGACACGTTCACAGTGGTCAGCTGCGATCGCCGCGGGCGCGGTGACAGCACGAACATGCCGCCCTATGCCGGCGACCGCGAAGTCGAAGACCTGCGAGCACTCGCGGCCGCAGCGGAGGGCCCCGTGCATCTGTATGGACACTCCTCGGGCGGGATTCTGTCCCTGGAGGCGGCCGCGGCGGGAGGCAAAGTACGCTCCCTGGCGGACAGCGGCCGCGGTAGTGAAGCGGTCGAGGCATTTTTCCGGCACGCCGGTGCCGGCTTTGACCCTGGAATGACCAGGGCGCCCTGGTGGCCGGCGTTGGTGTCCCTGGCATACACGTTGCCCTACGACCTGGCGCTTTCGGCCGATGGCGGTGTGCCGGCAGACCGGTTTGCGGGCATCGCCGCCCCCGTCCTTGCCCTGCATGGTGGCGCCAGTGCTTCCTGGGCGGCGGCCTCGGCCACCGCAGTGGCCGCTGCCGTGCAGGACGGGCGGAAGAACGTCATCGGCGGCCAGGTTCACGCGGTGGCGCCCGACGCCGTCGCTCCCGTCCTGCTGGAATTCTTCCGCTGACACTCAATCACGGTCTTGCCCATCGCGGGCGGTTTTTAACCCCTCGGTCAGTGACGGAAGTGGATGCTCCACTGAAGCTGCCAGGCCTGGGCGGGGCCGAGCCAGCGCAACCCTTCACCGCTGTTGAACGCATCGGGGGGAGCGGTCATCGGCTCCACCGCGACTGCGGTAACCATCCCGTTCTCCGTTGGGAAGCGCTTAGTGGTGAATGCCTGGACATACCCGAATGAGGCGTCCATGTGCAAACGTACCTGTCTGCCGTCCGGCGCCTCCAAGTAGTGGGCGGAGCCGCCGGAGCGGTCCAGACGCGCCTGTTGTCCTGGGCATGACGACCGCGGTTTTCATACTGACGAAGGCTCCTGAGCTTACTTTCTACAGTGTTGCTGACTCGATTCTGCTACCGCTGCGTTATCAGCGCGTTACAGGGCAACGAGGATGGCTGGAGTGGCGATGTGACCAACTCCTCCCGATGCGGTCACAAGACCGAACTGATCTTCGTCACGCATGCCGGGACGCCGGTGGCCGTCCCACTGGCGGCCACCGGTCGATCACGACGGCGGGCTGTGGCACCTTTCGGCTTCAAAGGAGACCGTTCCGGAATGGTCAGTTAAATAGCTGCTGCGACTGCATCCATTTCAATGCGCTTTTCCCCCCGGAACCGCGAAACCTCCACGGTGGTGCGTGGCGGGAGCGTGAGATCGCCGAAACGCGCCAGGTAGGCGCTGTTGTATTCGTCGAATTCATCCAGGTTGGCAAGGAACACGGTGATCTTGAGGACGCTCGACAGATCGGCTCCGGCATCGGCCAGGACCTTCTCCAGGTTGTCGAACACCACGTTAACCTGGTCGCGCAGCGATTCCGGGGTGGAACCGTCCGCCCTGGTCGGAACCTGCCCACAAGCCCAGACCACTCCTCCAAACGTTGCCGATGCAGTGTAGGGGCGCGGCTTTCCGTCTTCGTGCCAACGACGCTGAATCCCGCTCATGCGTCAGCCACCAAGTAGCCTGCCGCCACGGCGCGGACTTCGGCCCAAGTCTCGGCGTCCACGAGTATTCCGGCATGGGCGGTGTCGGCCCGCTTCCGGTCCCGTTCCTCTGGTGTCGACACGATGAAGGTCCCTTCCGGTGAGGTTTCGGCTGTATAGAAGCGCGAACCGTGCCCGGCCAGCAGGTCGTTGTGCGGTGCGGCCTGGCCGGCCGTGCTGAAACCGGTGCCGAGGTCTCCGGTGGGCGTGGCGAACGTGGTGCGGTTCGCGTCCCCGGCGCTGCGGTGCACCACGGTGAAGCCTGAGCTCGCGGCGGCATTCAGGAGAGCCTCGTCAAGCAGATGCGAATCGTGTTCGACGCCGTTGCACAACACCTCGCTGCCGACTCCGGTGCTGGCCACATCAACCAGCAATACCCCGTGCACCAGCGCATCGCAGCGCGAACCGGAGTCCACCGCGAAGCTCTGCCCGGCGGGAGTCGTCGAGCGGATGTACGTCAACGCATCCAACGCCCACGATGCCTCCCGCAGCCACGAGGCCAGGGTCGCCAATCCGCTGCCATGGTGCACCTCGGCGAAAAGGACCTGCCGGGCTGCTGCCTGTGCCTCGGCATTGCTTGCTCCGCGGGCCATCAGCGCGCGGTATGCGGCCTCACGCACTTCCCGCATAGCCAGACGCACCACGGGCGCCGAACCGCTGGTTTCCATTGTTGCTACTTTCTCGGTGATAACGGTCATCAGATCTTCCTTCCGGGGAAAACATCGTCGAAGAGGCGCAGCCAGTTCTCACCAAGCACGCCGCGAATGGTTTTTTCGTCGAGTCCCACCTTGACCAGCCCATCGGTCAAGCGGGGGAAATCCTCGGGTCCGACAAACCACTCGGGCCATTCGGGCCAAAGGGGCTTGTTGTCCCCCGGGGGCTGCCAGCGGCCATTGCGCAACCAGCCAACATAGTTCTCGTCCCAGTTGCGCGTGCAGTCACTGCCCAAACCAACCCGCCCGGGTCCCAGCTCATCAACCAGGCGCGCGATCATCTGGCAGAACTGTTCCAGGGTCGTCTTCTTCCCGCCAATGACAAGCGGGTAAAGGCAGCAGCCCAGCATCCCGCCCTTATCGGTGACCGCACGGATAACCTCGTCGGGCTTGTTGCGCGGATTCTCCACAAACCAGGTGGGGTTCGAGTGGGTGATTGCCACCGGGGCAATCGAAGCCTCGACCGCGTCCAGGGAGGTCCGGTTGCCTACGTGTGAGAGGTCGATGAGCATGCCCACACGGTTCATTTCCGACACGATGGTTCGACCGAACCGAGTCAGCCCGGAATCCTCGGGTTCATAGCAGGCTCCGCCGACCAGGTTCTGGATGTTGTAGGTCAGTTGGGCAACCTTCACTCCCAGCTTGTGGAAGACCTCCACCAGGCGGAAGTCGTCCCCGAAGGAGCTCGTGTTCTGGAATCCCAGCAGCACCGCGACACGCTGGTCCAGTTTCGCCTGGCGGATATCCTGGCTGTTCTGCGCCAGCACCATCAGGTCAGGATTCTGTACGGCAAGCTGATACCAGTCCCCGATGGCCTTCAGGGTATCGGCCGGCCCTTCCCAGACCGCGCAGGTGGCGTTGACTCCGCTGATGCCGCCAGCGCGCAATTCCTCCAGGACGCCTCGGTCCCAGTTGTTAATCTGTAGGCCGTCGACGATAGTGGCCGCGGCATGGAGTTCAGCGGCGTCCTGTCGGTTCCCCGGGTCCAACGCCGAATGGCTCTGAACCGTTTCGATTTGTGGCCCGTCAACGACAGTGGCCGGACCTTGGAAGCTAGACATGATCTGCTGCCGTCCGGGGACGACGGGTGAACATCCACGAATCATCGGCAGTCCCGGACGCCAGGTCTGCGATGCGCGGAGCCCCGGCCATCAATGTCACGCGCAGCCAGTCGGTGGACTGGGGGGTGTAATTCTCCATGCCGTAGACCGCCAGCTGGAATCGCTGGAGATTCAGCGGCAGGAATTCGGCGGCCAACAGGTTGTCCCGCACCTCACCATAGGTCAGCTTGCCGACCTTCTGCACGCGGGCCACGGTGGCACGATGCCAAGGATGGGACAGCAGGAACTCGCCCACGCTGATGGTTTCATCGGCACCGGCCAAATCCGCGCGCAGTTTGGCGACGGCCCGGGCAATATCCACGGGGTGTTGGACGTTTTCTCCCGGGGCCGCTCCCAGCCGTGCGCGCCGGGGCTCCTCGTTGTCCGCTGAGGAGAACCAGAAGTGCTGCTGCGCCGAAGGGTCTGAGAAGTCGAACGTCCCGGTCCAGGAGTATTCGTCCTCCATCCTCTCGGACAGGCCGGCGCAGGTGTCACCCGCGGCGATGCGGCGGGACTCATCGCAGCGCAGCAGCGCTTCGACTGTTTCATCCAGGTCCTCGCTGAGTTCGGTAAGCACGGAGGCCACCATGCCGCGGCACCCCGGTCCACGCAGGGCCGCCGCATCATGCAGATCTCTCCAGATGTGGCTGGTTTTGTTCCCCGCGAAGCGCCCTGTCAGGACCCATGAGCGCAGCTCATCCAGCAGTTCCTCAAGCTGTACGGCCAACTCGGGGCCGGCCGCGAAGGGCGCGCTCTGAATGTCTGCCTGCTCGGCCAGATAGTCGATTGACTCGCGCAGTAGGTCCACGACGCGCTGTACCGCCGCCTCGGCGGGTGCGACGGTCCGGGAGATGACCGAAGCCAACGGGAGCTCCCGCAGCAGCGCCCAGGAGTTGATGACCTCGGGGTGATTGATGGCGTAGGGCACCATGCCCAGTCCGGTGGCATTGCCCATGCCCAGGTAGCGGCGCCAGGGTCCGCTGAGCCTTGCCGCCTTCGGGTTGCGGGCCGCGGCGCAGGCCTCCACCAAGTCATAGCTGAATTCGCGCATCAGCCAGGCCGTGAGCATGTGTGCCCGGTAGGGAACCGCCAGCGGGTGGCCGTCCGCAAAACCTTCATAGTCGGCCAGTCCGCATTTACCGTTGCTGTAGAACGCCGTGCTGCGAATGATGTAAGGCGATCCGCCGAACTTTTCGCTCTCGGGTTGCTCTCCCCGGGCCAAGCGGTCCGCGACGTATTCAAAGAAACGTTCGCTGCGGTTGGCGCGGGTCCAGATCAGGGATCCCTGCTCGGCGCGGCCGGCTTCCTGCAACGGCACCTGGGTCCGCATCCGGGCCAGGCGATCCGCATTCACACTGCCTTCGACCAGTGCAGCGGTGATGTCCCAGGCCTTCGCGATCACCCGGTCGGTGCGCTCTGCTTCGCTCAGACGCTGCGAGAAAGCCACAAAGCTCCACAGGTGGGTTTCTGCACGGACCTCATAGATTGCCTCGCCGCGGCCTTGGGCATCGACATCAAAGTAGGTGCGCTCGATCTGCCAGCCGGCACGCACCGCACGGCGGATCATCGAACGGATGAAGCTGTGCCGGGTTGCCCGGGCACCGCCCATGTCCGCCGGATCCATCACGGTGTTTGGGGGGCGCAACATCGATTGCGTGGTCATCTCAATGCCTTTGGTCATTGCGGGTGCGCTCACGAGACACGCCCCTGCGGTGCGACGCGTACGTAGGCGGTCTTGGTCTCGGTGAAGAAGTCCGCGACAACATCGCTGTTTTGTTCGCGCGGGGCCGGGAAGGAGGAATCGCGAAGTCCGCCAAACGGCGCATGGACCTCCGAACCGGTGGAAGGTGCGTTGACCTTGATCAATCCGGCCACCACTTCGTTGAGGCAGCGGCGGATGGCGTGCTCGTCGCGGGTGAAGACCGATGCGGTCAGGCCGAAGTCGGTGGCATTGGCCAAAGTGATGGCCTCATCGAGGTCCGCGACGCGCATCAGCGTCACGATCGGACCGAACACTTCTTCGTGGGTGATGGTCAAGGCATCGGTTCCGGCGAGCAGCGTGGGCAGGACGTAGTGCCCCGGAGCGTCCGACTTTGATCCTTGCGCCAAAACCGTTGCACCCTCGGCTTGGGCCTGGGACAGTGCGGCTTCGATGTCGCTTCGGGCGCGGTCTGAGACAACCGGGCCCATGTCCGATGTTGCTTCGGTTCCCGGGCCGGCGACCAGCGCGTTGACCAGCGGCACCAGGGCTTCGACCAGACGGTCGTGGACGTCCCCGACGGCGATGATGCGGCGGGTGGCAGTGCATTTCTGGCCGGTGCTGCTCATGGCGGCCGCCACAATGGCGGCCGCGGCATTGGCGACGTCCGCATCCGGCATGACGATGGCGGCATTGTGCCCGCCCAGTTCCATCTGCAGCTTCGCGCCACGAAGCACCACACGTTCGCGGATCTGGTGGCCCACCGGAACGGAGCCCGTAAAGGTCACTGCGGCGATTCCCTCGTGTTCGACCAGACTCGATCCCAGGGAGCCCGGGCCCAGGACCAGGTTCAGGACACCGGCGGGAACGCCGGCTTCAACCAGGATCTCGGCGAAGGCCACGGCGACGGCGGGGGTATCGCTGGCCGGCTTCCACACGACGGTGTTGCCCCAGAGCAGCGCCGGTGCGATTTTCCAGGCCGGAATCTGCAGCGGGAAGTTCCAGGGGGTGATGACCCCGACCACGCCTACCGGGCGGCGGATGGTACGGACGAGTTCATCGGCATTGCCCGACGGGTAAGTCGCGCCGTCGGCGCGGCGGGCCGAGCCGGCCTGGTAGTACAGGGTCTCCACGGTGGCACCGACTTCGCCTCGGGAGTCGGCCAGGGTCTTGCCCTGTTCGCGGGTCATCAACACAGAAATGTCTTCGCCGCGCTCCTCCAGGAGCTGTGCAGCACGCCGCAGCACGCGTCCGCGGCCCAGGATTCCCACCCGGTCCCAGCTCGCCAGCGCGGCACGGCCGGCGGCGATGGCTGCTTCCAGCGTTTGAGTGGTGGCTGTGGAGTAGCGGGCAACCACTTCGCCGGGATCGGCCGGGTTGAAACTTTGGGCTTCGGCTCCGGTCGCGCTGTCCCACTGGCCGTTGATGAGCTGTTTGAGTTCCAGGGTTTGGGTGGTTGTGGTGTTCACGGGGTGGCTCCTGCTTTCTAGCTGCGGTGTGTCGAATCTGTGATCCACGATACGTGGGTCGCTTATCATAGAGAAGTATTTATTGCCTATTGATTCATAAGTAGAGACACTTAGTATTTATGGAACTGAGACAGCTTCGCTACTTCATCGCGGTCGCCGAGGAAATGCATTTCAACCGGGCCGCTGCGCGCCTGCACATCGCCCAACCGGCGCTGAGCCAGCAGATCCAGCGCCTGGAAAGAAACCTGAAAACCCAGCTCTTCGTCCGCACCACCCGATCGGTGGAGATCACGGACACAGGCCGCGTGCTCCTCGAGGCAGCCCGCCGGGTCATCTCCGAAGCGGAGCGCGCAGAAAGCCAAGTGGAATTGGCCACCCGTGGCAGCACGGGGCTTCTCAGGGTTGGATTTGTCAGCTCCGCTGCCCTGTTCCTGTTGCCGGGCATGGTCAACAGCATGCATGAGCAGTGGCCGCAGGTGCAGTTTCAGCTCCAGGAAAGCACCACCGAACGGCAAATCCAGGGGGTGCTGGCGGGCCAGCTGGATGTCGGCATCGTTCGGGAAATCGAGCCCATCGAAGGAATTCATGTCACCGCGCTGAGGCGTGAACCGCTGATCGTTGCGGTGCCGCATTCCCACGCTCTGGCCCAGCGGGCAAGCGTCCCGTTGAAGGAACTCGCGGGGCAGGATTTCGTGGTTTTCCCGCGCCATCAGGTCTCGCGGCTTTACGACCTGATTTCCGCCCTGTGCATCCAGGCGGGGTTCCATATCAGGGTCGCCCAGGAAGCCATTCAGTTCCCCACCATCCTGGGGCTCGTGGCGGCCCGCACGGGGATCGCTATCGTCCCGGAGTCGCTGCGCGCGCTGCAGATCCCCGGCGTGGCCTATCTCGACCTAACCGACGCCGCTGCCTATTCACGGGTATCACTGATTTGTGCCGAGGGCCGGCAGGATTCGGCGCTCGTGGAACGATTCATGGAAGCTGGCGGCGTGTGAGACCGCCACGCGCCGGGACAGGCGATGGGGCCCCGGCACGATGCCGGGGCCCCATCGCCTGCTCACAGGAAAGGGCGTGTCGGGTACCGCCTTTAGGGCCTCACACCGCGGGTCTTCCGGTCGAGGACTCCCTGCTCCAGCGCCATACGCCGGACGAACACCGGGGCCGCGAACAAGGACGGCAGGATGATGAAGCCCACGGGAACCGCAGTGATGACAATGAATGATTGCAGCGCGCTGATTCCACCGTCGCCAACGGAGATCAGCACCGCGGCTGCCACGCCCATGGTCACAGCCCAGGCGGCACGCAGCTTCGTCGAAGGCTCGCCCTCAATGGTGCACGATTGGGCAATGCTGAAGGACATCGAGTCCGCCGTGGTCGCCACAAACATGATGGTCAGGACCAGGAACGCTGTGGCAATGATTCCGGAGAAGGGCAACTGCTCGGCGATGGTCATCACCACGGCCGGCAGGCCGTCACTGGCCAGAGGGCCGGAAATGGAGCCAGGATTCTGCTGCTCGAACATAATGCCGGTGCCACCGAGCACGGTAAACCAGAAACAGGTGACGATCGGCGGCAGGACCGCCGTAAACAGGATGAGTTCACGAACTGTGCGGCCGCGGGAAATGGTGGCCACGAAGATGGCCATCAACGGCGCGTAGCCCAGGAACCAGGCGAAGAAGAAGACCGTCCAGCCCGAGACCCACCCCTGGTCCCCCTGGTAGAGCGAGGTGCCCACAAAGTTCTGAAGATACACGCCGAAACCGCCGACGAAGGACTTGAATATGTAAGCGGCCGAGCCCAATACCAACACGGCTGCCATGAGACCCAGGGCCAGCCAGACATTGAGCCGGCTCATCAGCTGGATGCCCTTGCTCAAGCCGGAGGAGACCGAAAGGGCGGCCAGTCCGGTGAGCACCGCGATGATGATCAGCTGCGTGCCGTAGTTGTTGGGAACCCCGAAGAGCCTCGAAAGTCCGTAGGAGACCTGGAGCCCCAGGAAGCCGATCGGACCAACCGTCCCGGCCACCACGGCGATGATGCAGACCACGTCGGCCACGGTGCCGATCCAGCTTTTGAGTACCCGGCGCCCCATGACGGGGTAGAGCAGCGTTCGCGGCCGCAGCGGCATGCCTTTGGATACGGCATGGGTCATAACAATGGCCCCAAGCGAACCCAAAATGGCCCAAGCCAGGAAGCCCCAGTGCACAAAAGTCTGCCCCAGCGCGATGTGTGCCGCTTCGGCCGGATCGCCACTAGGCTCACCGTAATACGGCGGACTGGCGATGTAGTGGGAGATCGGCTCCGCAGCGGCCCAGAAGACGCCGCCGCCGGCCAGGAGGGTGCACATGATCATCGCAACCCACTTGAAGCGACCGTAGTCGGGAGAAACGTGTCCTCCAAGCCTGGCCCTTGCATAAGGCGTCAACGCCAGCGCAATGGAACACACGAAGGTTGCCAGCAAAAGCGCTTGCCAGTAGAAGCCCACCCATTTCGCGGAGAAGGCAAATCCTTCGTTGATTGCGTCGGATGACTGCTTCGGGAAGATGAGGGTGGCAAGCACGAAGACGGCCAGTATCCCGAGGCTCGCAATCGTGACCTTTCGATCTGCGACGGGCGCGATCCCTTCTTTGGGGGCGCTCTGAGGATGTTCCGTGGCGATTAGAGGCTCGCCGTCTTCATGTTTCGGTGGGGCGGTCGGGGTATTCATCGGGATCGACAACTCTCCTGTTAGCTGTATCACGCGCAATGCGTCTAACTGAGAGTAACTTCACATCATTCACTGGGTCCAAGACTTAGTTGATCATTATTGATAACCTGTTGATATAGATGCTCCCGATGAACTACATACTCTGACCGGCCTGTCTCAAGCCGCGGCCCACGCGGGCGAACACCATGTCGCCTCCGCGTTCGGGACGTCTGCAAGCTCGCCGCCGTCGGACGTTCTGCTGGCGACCGCTTCGGTTCCGGAGGCCAGCCCTGATCGCTCCATCGACTGCCGGGACAGGATCCGGGCCCGGTCGCTGCAGGGGAGACCGCCACCGGCTAACTCACGGATCATCTCTTATGTGTCCCGGATCGCAGAACTCGGACGAGGATCGCACCTAGAGTCGTGGGGACAACGATTTCACCACGATAGGGTCGCCCTCATGAAGGCAGTACTTAACGGCACCGTGCTTGCGGACGCACCCCGGGACGAGCTGATCAAGATCGAGGGAAACTGGTACTTCCCGCCCCAAAGCGTCGACTCAGCACTGCTTATAGCCAGTGCAACACCGTACATTTGCGGGTGGAAAGGGCGGTGCCAGTACTTCAGTATCCGAGACGGCGGGAACCTGCTGCCGGACCGCGCTTTTAGCTACCCAGACCCGTATCCCGCGTGGCTGGAGCGGGTGGGCCGGGATTACAGCAACTACGTCGCCTTCTGGAGAGAAATCCAAATCACCGAATAGCAGGCGTGCGTGTCGGTCTCACCGACCTGACCACGTCCGCCCGCGGCTGGCTCCACAGGTCTGGCAACCAGGGATTCATCAAACTCGTCGAAGACGCCGAACACGGGGTTAAGGTGGGTGCGATATCTGCCGGGCCCGCCGGGGGAGGGGTACCCGGCCCTGACTTTTGCCGTCCACGCCAGGATTCCGGTCCGCACACTGCGGCGGATGATCTACGCATATCCGACCTTCCACCGCGCCATTGAGGACGCATTGGACCGTTTCGAGTGAATCAGGCAGGTGTCCCGATGACCAGTGAGCCCATCGCCAACTACGCCATGCTCTTCGATTGCCGCTCTGCCGCGCTCGTGAGCGCCGCAGGTTCCGTGGACTGGTTGTGTTTCCCCCGTTTTGATAGCCCCTCGGTGTTCGGACGGATCCTGGGCGAGGACGCGGGTTATTGGGCGATCCGGCCCGCGGGCCCGCACATTTCGAAGCGGAGGTACCTCGGGCCGACGATGGTGTTGGAAACACTCCACACCACAGCAAGCGGGACCGTGAAAGTCACCGACGCCCTGGTGCTGGGAGACGGGAACCGGGGCCACGAACTCGGCGCCGGGGCTCCAGGCACGATGCTGCGGCAGGTGGACTGTGTCGATGGCGAAGTTGAGATGGAGGTGGTCTTCGCGCCGCGGCCGGACTACGGCCTCGTCCGGCCGCTCCTTGAGGACACCGCCGGCGGAATCCTCGTCCACGGCGGGGCCGACATGCTGGCCTTCTCCACCCCGGTCCCCTTCGAACTCGATGATGGCGAAGCGCGTGCGAAGCCGGTTCTCCAGGCCGGAGACGTTCTGGGATTCGCGCTTCACCACCGCAACGCCGGGACGGTACCGCCGGTGTTCTGGAGCCAGCTGGACATCGCGCGCCGGCTTGAGGACACACTGGAGGGCTGGGCCAGCTGGTCCCGGATGCATCAGAGCTACGACGGACCCTGGCATGACCTGGTCGCTTCCAGCGGCAGAATCCTGCAGGCACTGACCTTCTATCCGAGCGGGGCGATTGTCGCGGCCCCGACGACCTCCCTGCCCGAGGTCGCCGGCGGCACCCGGAACTGGGACTACCGGTACACCTGGATCCGGGACGCCAGCATGACCCTACAGGCACTGTGGGTGGCCGCCTGCCCGGATGAGGCCGGAAAGTTTTTCCAGTTCCTCGCAACCGCGGCCGCTGGCCGGCTGAGCAGCGGCGACGAACTACAGATCATGTACGGCGTCGGCGGGGAACGCGACCTGTCCGAACGCGAACTGGCCCACCTTCCGGGCTGGCGCGACAGCGCCCCGGTCCGGGTAGGCAACGGCGCTTGGGACCAGCGCCAGCTCGATGTCTACGGCGAACTCCTCGACGCCGCAGCGACCCTCCCGGAGTATCTGAACGATCTGGACCCCGGGACGCGGCAGTTCCTTGCCGACGCGGCCGACGCGGCAGCATCCCGCTGGCAGTCCACGGACCAGGGCATCTGGGAGGTCCGCGGCGCTCCCCGGCACTACCTTCACTCAAAGCTGATGTGTTGGGTGGCCGTGGACCGGGCCATCGGCCTCGCCGGGGTCCTGAACGCCGAAGACCGGGTTCCCCGCTGGGAACAGACCCGGGAACAGCTCGCCGACTCGATCCGGATGAACGGCTGGAACGAAACAGCCAACGCCTACACTCAGGCCTACAGCTCCGAAGACCTCGACGCGTCGGTCCTGATGCTCTCCATCGTTGGGTTCGTGCCCGCCGATGATCCCCGGATGCTCGCGACGATCGATGCCATCGAAGAACGGCTCACCGACAGCCGGGGCCTGGTGTACCGGTACCAGGGCGACGACGGGCTCGCCGGGGAAGAAGGTACGTTCCTGCTGTGCACGTTCTGGCTGGCCCATGCCCTGGCCCTGGCCGGACAGCCGCGACGCGCCCGGGCCGTCTTCGAACGGGCTGCGGGATTCGCCACGGACCTGGGACTGCTTGCCGAAGAGGTTGCCCCGGACAGCAACGAGCTGCTCGGCAACTTTCCGCAGGCCTTCAGCCATATCGGCCTCGTCAATGCCGCCTGGGCCATCCGCACCGCCGAGGACAAAACCCGGGCCCCTGCCGCCGTCGTGGGTAACGCCCCGTGACGGCTTCTGTCCCGGGCAGCAGACGCCGGGCCGTGATTAGGCTAGGAATCCTGCTGGTTCTCGTCGCCGCCGCCGCCGTGGTTGCGCTGGTTGTTCCGCTTCCGCCGGTCGAGGACATCCGGAGCTATTTCGGAACCGCCGGTTGGTGGGGGCCGGCGGCCTTCATCCTGGGCTACGCCGTGCTGACGCTGGCGCCGGTGCCCAAAAACGTCCTCTCAGTAGCCGCGGGGCTGGTCTTTGGGTTCGCCGGCGGAATCGCCGTCGTCTTTATCGCCGCGATCCTAGGGTCCGTCGCCGCGTTCTGGCTGGGCCGCTGGCTGGGCCGGGAGGCGGTGGAGAATTTCACCGGGGCACGGGTGGAGAAAGTCGATGAGCTGCTACGGCGCCGCGGCCTGCCGGCCATGATCGGTGTCCGGCTGGTACCCGTGCTGCCGTTTACGGCCATCAACTATACCGCCGGGCTGACCTCCATCCGATGGTGGCCCTACTTCCTCGGGACCGCCATCGGCATCCTTCCGGGAACGGTGAGTTTCGTGACCCTGGGTGCGTTCGGCCTGCAGCCGGGATGGCAACTCAACCTTGCCCTCGTGGCACTCGGCATTCTCACGGTGGCCGGGCTGGCGGTCGCGGTCCGGCGACGCCGGAAGGGCAGGGCCACCGATGTTTGATGCCCGGTTGCGGCGGGTCATGGAGCCAGCTCTGGGGCGGGCCGCCGGCTGGCTGGACCGGCCGTGGATCACTCCGGACCGGCTGACGGGCCTGAACCTGGTTCTTGGCCTTGCCAGCGCGGTCCTTGCGGCGGTGCAATGGTGGCTGCCGGCCCTGGCCGCGTGGCTGCTCTGCCGGGTGGCCGACGGCCTCGACGGCCCCCTGGCCCGGCGCCGGAACGCCCGCGCGGGGACTGAAGACACCGGGCGGGGCGGATTCTGGGACATCTGCGCTGATTTCATCGTCTATGGCGCCACAGTGGTCGGCGTCGGGATCGGCGCGACAGAGGGCTTCGGTGCCCCGTGGCTGCCGTTCCTGCTGGTCCTTTTCGCCTACTACATCAACGGCACGGCGTTCCTGGCCTTCTCCTCCATCGCCGAAAAGACCGGCCGCCAGCTCCGGGACGGCCGGTCCTTGTCGTTCCTGGGCGGCCTGACCGAAGGCGCCGAGACCGTGGCCGTACACAGCTTGTGGCTGGTCTTGCCGGGTGCCGCCTGGGAAATCGCGGCTGTCTGGGCGCTTTTAGTGACCGCCAGCGGCGTCCAGCGGATCATCGCCGGCTACCGGTCGCTAGGCGAGGTATGGGCCGGTCCAGCCAGCGGCGCCGGAACCAGACCAGCACCGCCATTGCCCCGCGCATGCTTGGCGATGCCAGACGCTCCCTGACGTCGGCGACGGCGGCAGTCCACACCCCGTCCGAAAAGGTCGGGTAGGGGTGGGTTGTTCCGGCAATGTCCGAGGTGGTCATCCCTTTCTGGACGGCCAGGGTTAGTTCAGCAAGGGATTCCCCTGCCCTCGGGCCGACGATCGTGCCGCCCAGGATTTTTCCCCGCCGGTCCACGATCAGCCGGGTGAACCCGCCCGTCGTGTCCTCCGTGACGGCCCGATCGACATGGGTATGGCGGACAGTCCGGGCGCGGTGCTGCAGCCCGCCGTCGGGGGTGGTGAGCCCGACGGCGGCCACCTCCGGGGAGGTGAACGTCACCCGCGGCACGGTGCCGCTGACTTGGCGTTTAAGCCCGAGCACCGCGTTCGACGCCGCCACAGACGCGTGGACTCCGGCCAGGTGGGTGAACTGGGGGTTCGCGGTCACATCTCCCGCCGCCCAGATGAGCGGGTTGGAGGTCATCATCCGGGTGTCCGTGATCACCTGGCCGTCCTTGTCCAGGTTTACCCCGACCCGCTCCAGGCCCAGACCCGCGGTCCGGGGCGTGCGTCCGGTGGCCAGCAGGACCGTGTCGGCGTCAACGGCGGCGCCGTCCCGAAGCAGGAGCTGGGATCCGGTGCCCGTGGTGACCGCGTTCTCGACGGTTGTGTTTTCCAGGATGCGGACACCGTCGGATGCCAGGCTGTCCCGGACGAGGTCGACGGCGTCGGGATCTTCCTTAGGGAGGATCCGGGAGCGGACGATCATGGTGACCTCGGATCCGAGGCGGGCAAAGGCTTGTCCGAGTTCGCAGGCGATCGGGCCGCCGCCGAGAATCGCCAGCCGCCCCGGAAGCGTGGCGAGTTCCCAGATCGTGTCCGAGGTCACGGTGACCTCCGGGTCCAGGCCCGGGATGCCGGTGCTGACCGGGGCCCCACCGGTGGCGATCAGTGCCTGCCGGAAGCGGATCGTCCTGCCGTCCACCTCGGCCACCCCGGGGGAGCGGAACGTCAGAGCGCCCTTGATGACTTCAACTCCGGCGGCTTCGAGTGCGTCCGGGGAGTCGACGGGCTCGATCGTATCGATCGCGGCATAGATGCGCTTCCGTACATCAGCGAATGCCGCGGGTCGGCCGGTCAGTGCGCGGGCTGTCGTGGCGTGTTCGGCTGCCGAGAGGAGGGTCTTGGACGGCACACATCCGGTCCACAAGCAGTCACCGCCGGTGCGGGCCTGTTCGACCAGCAGGGTTTGCGCTCCGAGCCCGGCCGCCGTTTTGGCGCCCACGATTCCCGCAGTTCCCCCGCCCACAACCAGCAGGTCAACGATCGGGTTCTCGACTGCCATGATGGACTCCTCGTAAGTGATGTTCAATGCCGGACAAAAGCGCCCGGCGGTGCGGTCTTCCGGGACCGTGCCGCTGCGGCGGATCGAACCAGAAGGAGACCACCATCCGCGATAAATACACGCTGTTCGCCCCGTTTTATGATCTGTTCTCGGGCGAATACCCTGTCTATCATGCCGGACGGGTGCTCGGCATTGACGCCCTGGCCCCCACCACGGGCCAGCAGGTGCTGGACATCGGCTGCGGAACCGGGTTGAACTTTCCCCTGCTGCAGGAGCGCGTTGGTTCCTCCGGGACCATCGTCGGCATCGACCGCAGCGCCGAAATGCTACAACAGGCGCGGCGCCGCGCCCAGGCCCACGGCTGGCAGAACGTGATCCTGCTCCAGGCCGACATGGTGCTGCTCGATCCCGGGACCGTCGCTGCCCGCATTGAAGAAAGCGGGGGAGCCGAGGTTTCGGATGCAGCCCTGGCGACCTATTCGTTGTCCCTGATGGGGGACTGGGAGCAGGCGTGGACGAACATGACGAGACTGCTGGGCACACAGGCACGGGTCGGTGTTGTGGACTTGCAGGAACCGGAGGGATGGGCGCGGTGGTTGTCTCCGCTGGCGCGGCTGGCCTGCGCGGTCGGCGGATCCGACATCACCGCCGCCCCTTGGCGGGCCGTGGAGGAACGGTGCGTCGACGTCGTCCGGGCGTCCGCGCGGGGCGGACACCTCCAGATCCGGGCCGGGAACTTGAGGCACGACAGATGAGGGTAGCCGCCGCGTTCACATCCCGGCTTTGCAGGGGCGCAATGATCCGCTTCCGCCATTAGTTTCTGCTGTGTAGTGCAGATTACTGAAGGGTGTCCCGGTCCAGTCATACCTTGAAGATGTCAGCAAAACCTCTCCCATGGAAGGTCCCCGTTATGGCTTCTGCTTCAGCTCTTTCCCGCCCCACGTCAGCTACCGGCATTGGACGGCGCGTCCTCGCCGGGGTAGCCGGAGGCATCGCCGGCGGTATCGTTTTCGGCATGCTCATGGCCATGATGGGCATGCTGCCCGTCATCGCGTCCATGGTCGGCTCCACCTCGGCCGTGGTCGGGTTCGGCGTCCACCTGATGATTTCGGTGATGATCGGGCTCGGCCTGACGGTACTCTTCGGCAACCGGTTTCTCACCGGGTACGGCCGCGGCGCCCTCGTCGGACTCGGCTACGGGGCCATCTGGTGGATCCTGGGCCCGCTGATGATCATGCCGGTCATGATGGGCATGCCCTTTTTTACTATTGATCTCAACGCGCTGATGAGCCTCATGGGCCACATGATTTATGGCGTTATTCTGGGAGTGGTGGCGGTCCGCGTCCTCAAGAGCCGGGCATGACCGATTCCTGCCGGGTCGATGTGGGGGCCACCGTCTCCGGAGACCTGCGACCGTGGGCCCCGCGGCAACGAGAGGCCGATCCCCTCATGGCAGGACCCACCGACCCGTTCAGTTGTTTGAATGAAGTTGATCTGTTCGCTGATCTAAGCGCACAGGAGATCGAGGCCATGGACTTCATGGCCCCGGCCCGGCTGTTCCGCCGAGGAGAGCTGTTGTTCAGCCAAAGCCAGCCCGTCACGGCCCTGTTCATCCTCAAATCCGGCCGGGTGCGCATTTTCCGGGTCGCTGAGGATGGCAAGGCCCTGACGATGGCCATTCTGGAGCCGGGCGCGGTGTTCGGAGAAATGATGCTCGTGGGCCAGCGGATGTATGACAACTACGCCGAGGCCATCGAGGACGCGGCGATCTGCCAGCTCAGCGTGGACGAGGTGGAACGGTTCCTGCTCTCCGATCCGCGCATAGCGATCCGGATCTCGCGGCTCCTGGGCGAGCAGGTAGCCCGCCTCGAAGAACGTCTCACCGACCTGGCATTGCGGCCGCTATCGGCCCAGGTGGCGTCCACCTTGCTCAAACTCGGTGACGCCGCGGGGCCGCCGCGCTTCGGACAGGCCCGGACCATCCACCTGACCCACGAACAGCTCGCCGGCCTCCTCGGCGCCTCACGGGAGGCCACCAGCAAGATCATGGGTGACCTCACAGCCAAAAAAGCCATCCGCCAGGGCCGCGGACGCATCGTCATCCAGGACCGCGAGGTCCTGCGCACACTGGCCCGGAGCTCCTCATGATCACCGCCACGTTCCACGGCCAGGTGATCGCCCGCTCTGGCCAGACGGTGTATCTGGAAGGCAACCATTACTTCCCCCGGGAGTCGCTGGTGCCGGACACGCTGGAAAACAGCTGGGTCCGCACGCTGTGCTTCTGGAAGGGTGTTGCCCGATACCACCACGTCCGCGCCGGGGACCGCAGGGCACCGAACGCCGCCTGGTCCTACCCGCGGCCGACGCCCCTGGCCCGGATGATCAAAGGCCATGTGGCGTTCGCCCCCGGCGGGGGCGTCATCGTCAGCGGCGCCCGGCCCTGACCGGTCGCGTCTGTTGCTTCCTCCGCCCCACAGTTTGTCGTGTAAGCCCAATAGATAAGAGGGTTTCCGCATGCCACGCATTCCCGCCCACACCGTTGCCACAGCCCCCGAAGCGTCCCAAGGCAACGCACGGAAACTGGAGCAGAAGATGGGCAAACTGTTCAACATCCATGCCGGGATGGCCCACTCACCGGCCGTGATCGCCTCCTACATGGGGATGTCCGCCGCCATCGCCGAACACGGCAGCTTTGACGCCCACACCCGCGAAGCGTTTGCCCTGGCCGTTGGAAACCAGAACGGCTGCGACTACTGCCAGGCCGCCCTGAACGCCGGCTGGAGCGCCGAGGAACTCTCGGAGGCGTGACCAGGAACTAAGCTCCAGCATGCACGAGCTGCTGGCACAGCTGCGGGAGCGGCTGGCCCCCACCATCCTCATGATCACCCATGACCGCGACGAAGCGGCCGCCGTCGCCGACCCCATCGCGCTCCTCAGCCGAGGCAGGCTGCTCCAGCACGACCGCGTCGACCTCGTATACTCCCGGCCCGCGTCCCTGGAAGTCCACCGGCTCATGGGCGGCACAAACGAAATCACAGGAACCGTCCGGGGCGGAGTCCACTACTCGGCCCTGGGCGACCTTGACCTGCCCGCGGACACCGACTGGCCCGACGGCCCCGGCGTGATGGTCATCCGCCAGGAAAGCATCAGCATCCAGGACGATGCCAGGGCTCCGCAGGGCACGGCGTACCCGCTATCGTGACGGATATCCGGGTGCTGGGACCCGCCTGCTGGTCACCGTCGACGTGATGACCATATGGTCCTGATGCTCGGCGACCCGGCTGCGTAAGGTTCTGGCGCCAGAGCGCCAACGGCGGTGGAAGGGGAAACGGGAAGACCTGGGGCCGCTCGAAAAGGTCGTTGGTGTATACCCCACTGAGTATTATAGATACCCCAGTGGGTATACGAAACACCCGAGGGGGTATATAGTAAATGGCAAGATGCCCACTTTCTTGGAGACTTCATGCAACTCGATTCGACTGAACTGACCCCTGTGGTCAACCGCCTCAAGCGCGCGCAGGGCCAGCTCGCTGCTGTCACGCGCATGCTGGAGGAGGGGAAGGACTGCAAGGACATCGTCACGCAGCTGGCTGCCGTTTCGAAGGCCCTGGACAGGGCCGGCTTCGCGATCATCGCCAGCGGGCTGGAGCAGTGCATCGTCCGCGAAGACACCACCATGGACAAAAAAGAACTGGAAAAGCTCTTCCTCTCCCTCGCCTGACAGGCAGGGACCCAAGACCCGGTGCCGGGGGAGTTTCCCCGAACTGTCCCGGCATGGCGACGGACTGGCCCGGACCCGAACATGTCACGAGACATCAGGAGCAAGCCGATGAGCTACACGTATACCGTTAACGTCCCGCTGTCCTGGGAGGACGCAGTCCAGCGCACGCGTGCGGTGCTCAGCGAACAGGGCTTTGGCATCCTTACTGAAATTGATGTCCGCTCCACTTTCGAGACCAAACTCGGGATCGACGCCGGGGATGCCGTCGGTGACTACATAATCCTCGGGGCCTGCAACCCCACGCTGGCGAGCCGTGCCCTCGCGGCCGATCCGGCGCTCGGAGCATTACTGCCGTGCAATGTCGTTGTCCGGCGAGGCAAGAACGCGCGCGAAACCACCGTCGAAGCCATGGACCCACAAACCATGGTCCAGCTCAGCGACAGCCCCGTCGTCCGCGCCGTCGCGGACGACGCCGACGCCAGACTCCGCGAAGCCCTCCACAGGCTGACCGATGCTGCGGGCGCAAGCCCAGCGGCCCTCTAAAACCGCCCCGACACCGTCCGCGCCGGGGATATCACTGTACCCGCCGCTGCACGTCGAACCGGCGGCGAAATCTTACGGTACGGGCCCCCCTATTTTCATGTCAGTAGTACTTAGTCAGGTCGGCGTGGCGGCATTTAGTCCTGATCGATCCTGACATTTTTCGAGGCATGAAACCCGATGCGGTTGCCGAGATCAGGACTGAGTTGGAATCGTTCGGAGGGGGATGTGTTCGCCCTCGTCGCCGGTAGGGGCGGGTACTGCCCCTACCGGCAACCACGCCGCACAACCTAACTAAGTGCGTATTGATACCGGCGATGACCACCATGTCGCCGGTTGGAACCGTCAGAACATAGATCGTCCGGCTGGCCGCATGTAGTGCTGAGCCGTTGCCGAGTTTGCTCTTGTGGTTCACCCCGATGCTCCCGTCAAGCACCGCGTTCGCCACGTTGGGAAGATCGCCGGAACGCACCGTCTGCAGTCCTCTGAGCAGCGCCAACGCAGCCAATGTCCTTTGCCCGGGATCCGCAGGCCCAAGGCTGCATACGACACTGTGCCGATGATCAGGCGGGCGGGAGGTTGTCCCTTGCCTTCTCCAGTGAGGGCTGCCAGCCCCAGGTACCGGGTTGGGCAATGGGAGGGGCAAAATGTGTAGACTTACTGGAGGTGAGCCGGGAAGTCTGGTCGGCACGTTCTTTGCCGCCCCAAAGTTTAGGACACCTTCATGGGTAAAAGCCCTTCTGCTCCTCCGCGTTCCTCCGTTTTGGGACGGGGGAGCTACGGCGAAGTGCTGCGAATCGGTGAAATCCTGCGGAAGGAAACCGTTGGCGGGATCTTACTGGTCGCCGCGGCAGTCATTGCCCTGATCTGGGCCAATTCCCCGGTCTCCGATAGCTACTTCGCGTTGCGGGACTACCGCCTCGGGTTTGAGCCCTGGCATCTGGAACTCAGCTTGGGGGCATGGGCTTCAGACGGTTTGTTGGCGATCTTTTTCTTTCTTGTGGGGCTGGAACTCAAACGTGAGTTCGTGGCCGGAGACCTTCGTCAGTTCAGTAAATCCGTGGTGCCCATCGCGGCGGCTGTCGGCGGTGTAGCAGTTCCTGCCGTTATTTATGCGCTGATCAATCTGGCCAGTCCTGAGACCCTGCAGGGCTGGGCCATCCCTACGGCGACCGACATTGCGTTCGCCGTGGCTGTGCTGGCGATCATCGGGTCGCACCTGCCCAGTGCGCTGCGGATCTTCCTGCTGACTTTGGCCGTGGTTGATGACCTTCTGGCCATCAGCATCATCGCGGTGTTCTACTCCTCCGATATCCAGGCCGGGCCACTGCTGCTGGCCATCCTTCCGCTGGCGGTGTACACGTTCCTGGCTCAGAAGTACCGCCGGTTCTTTGGCACCAGACCCGCCGCGGCGTGGGTAATCCTTCTCCCTCTGGGAGTAATCACCTGGGCGGTGGTGCATGCCTCCGGTATCCACGCCACCGTCGCCGGTGTACTCCTGGGGTTTGCCATCCCTGTCATCCGGTCCCAGGCCAGCGGTGGCCCCGCTGCCGGACCTGGCCTCTCCGAGATCTTCGAACACCGGTTCCGGCCCATTTCCGCCGGTATCGCAGTCCCCGTTTTCGCTTTCTTCGCCGCCGGTGTCGCCGTGGGTGGCTGGGACGGTCTGATCTCGGCTCTAACCGATCCCGTAGCCATCGGCATTATCGTGGCGTTGGTGCTGGGCAAACCAATCGGAATCCTGGGCACCACCTGGCTCCTCACCAAGGCCACCCGCGCGTCTCTGGACAAGTCCCTGAAGTGGATCGATGTATTCGGAGTCTCGCTTTTGGCTGGGATCGGCTTCACGGTTTCACTCCTCGTGGCCGAGCTGAGCTTCGGACAGGGCAGCGCCCACGATGACCACGCCAAGGTCGGGATCCTCGCCGCGTCGCTGCTGGCCGCCCTCCTGGCGGCGGCAGTACTGGTCACGCGGAACCGTCAGTACCGGGCCGTGCAGGCCGAAGAAGCCGTAGATACGGACCAAGACGGCATCCCGGACGTTTACCAGGAAGACCGCCGCGGGTGATCTGACCCGATCCACACACCTGAAGGGTCCCCTGCCGGTTATGCGGTAGGGGGCCCTTCACGTAAGGGCGGCCGCGGGGTCAGTGGCCGCCGAGTTTGCCTCCGAGGCGTTCGCGCATCAGGATGCTGGCATCGTTGAGGCCAATGATTTTCACGTCAATAGCGTGGTGGCGGTACTTCTCGGTGATCGCGTCAAGGGCCGCAATCGTGGACGCGTCCCAGAGATGGGAGGCGTGCATATCGATGATCACATGTGCAGGGTCCAGAGCGTATTCGAACTGGGTGTAGAGGTCGTTTGAGGAGGCAAAGAACAGCTCCCCGTCCACCACATAGGTCGCGGTTTCGTGCCCGCCAACGGAGCTGACGGTGCGTTCGACTGTGACGAGGTGTGCGACCCTGCGGGCGAACAGCACCATCGCCACAAGGACACCGACGCCGACGCCGATGGCTAGGTTGTGGGTGGCGACGACCACGATGACAGTGGCGACCATGACCAGGGTTTCGCTCTTGGGCATCATCTTTAGGGTCCGGGGGCGGATGCTGTGCCAGTCGAAGGTGGCCCAGGAAACGAAGATCATGACCGCGACGAGGGCGGCCATCGGTATCACGGAGACGAAATCCCCGAGGGCTACGACGAGGATAAGCAGGAAAACGCCGGCGAGGAAGGTGGAGATCCGGGTGCGGGCGCCGGAGGCTTTGACGTTGATCATGGTCTGGCCGATCATCGCGCAGCCGCCCATGCCGCCGGTGAACCCGGTAACGATGTTTGCCACGCCCTGGCCCCAGGCCTCGCGGGTCTTGTGCGAGCGGGTATCGGTGACGTCGTCAACCAATTTGGCGGTCATCAGGGATTCGAGCAGACCCACGAAGGCCATGGCGAGGGCGAAGGGAAAGATGATCTGCAGCGTCTCCAGGTTGATCGGGACGTTCGGGATGAACAGGGTCGGCAACGACTGGGGGAGTTCGCCCTTGTCTCCCACGGTCGGGACAGCCACGGAGACGAAAACCGTGATGAGTGTGAGCACTACGATGGCGACCAGCGGGGCCGGCACAGCCTTGGTCAGCTTCGGCAGGCCGAACACGATCACGAGCGCCAACACGACGAGGGGGAAGACCAGCCACGGAACATTGATGAGTTCGGGAACCTGGGACATGAAGATCAGGATGGCCAGGGCGTTGACGAAGCCCACCATCACCGAGCGTGGAATAAAGAGCATCAGCTTTGCCACACCTGACAGACCTAGAACGATTTGGAAGACTCCGGCCAGGATGACGGCGGCGACGAAATAGTCCAGGCCATGGGACTTCACCAGCGGCGCGATGACCAAGGCGATCGCACCGGTCGCCGCCGAGATCATGGCCGGACGGCCGCCGACGAAGGCAATCGTCACGGCCATGGTGAAGGAAGCAAAGAGCCCGATCCGCGGATCGACGCCGGCGATGATTGAGAAGGCGATCGCTTCAGGGATCAGGGCGAGGGCGACGACCAGTCCGGCGAGGACTTCGGTCTTTAGCCGGCGCGGAGACTTGAGGGTTTCCCGGACAGACTGCAGTTGTTCAGGGGTATAGGCCGGGATATCCCCGGCGGTCTTAACGGCCATTGCTGGCTCCGTTCATGGTCAGGAAGACGCACGCATGCGGCTTCGCTCTGTCGAAGAATGAAGGGGCGCAACACCGCGCCGGGAAGAGCGGGAACTGCCCTGGTAGGTCTCACCACTCACCAGAAACTCTACCCTAACGTGATGGTAGGGTTTGAAATCAGAACAGGACGGAGGCCCTGATGACGGCAAAAACAAGCACGGGCACGATGCACATTGGTGAATTGGCAGAACGGACGGGTCTGTCCCTGCGGACCATTCGCCATTACGACGACGTCGGTCTGTTGCCGGCGACTGCGCGGACCGACGGGGGCTTCCGGGTCTATTCGGAGGCTGATTTCGAGCGTCTAATGGTCATCAAGCAAATGAAGCCGCTGGGGTTTTCACTGGAAGAAATGGCCGGCATCCTCGGTATCCTTACCCCGGACGAGGCCTCTGCCGCCACGGAGGAGGCGCACGCCCGACTCCGTGGGTTCCTGGAGAAAGCGGTCCATCAACGGGCCAAGATAGCCCGGAACCTGGCCCAAGCGGACGAGTTCATCCAGCGGCTCAGCGCACGGCCCTAACGAGCACTGCCCGTGGCTCTTCCCTGGCGGGTTGGACCGGACCTAGGCGGTGGATCGGAGACCATCAAAATGACGGCGGTGAGCCCGGCGTTCCTGTCCGTCCGCGGCCTGTCCGACGGGCTATGAAGTCACGAGACTGACCACACTGGGGGAGACCGGGTACATGCTGCTGGTCAACGACCAGATTCGCCGGGGAGCCCTGCGTTTTCGTGTACAAGGGGGGCCGTCGACGTGGGGAAAGAGCGCCGGCATCCGCGACCTTCAGGCTCTTGCGGAGGACAACACGGATGACCACATGCGGAATCACGGCTTGCTGCGGGCTGGGAAGGGCTGGAGACTGTCTCCTTCATTCGAGGTGAACCCGGTGCCCTCCGGGGTCTCTGAGACACCACTGACCCCTGGCGGGAGCCTGTGGGATCGGTATGTCAGGGATTTGATCGACTACGCCCTGGAGTTTCGGCTGATGCGGGAGTAGGCAAGCAAACGGCTGCGGCTTGGAAGTTTGGGTCACCGAACACTCTCGCCGGGGCAAGATCGTGCGCGGGCACTTTTGGAAACGCCGGGGCTGGACGGCACCGCTGGACATCTGCCGTAGGAGACGCCGGGCAGATGCCTCTCCCGGCGGCGGTATCCAGCGAGGCTTCAATCATTGATCTACATGGGTGCACTATGGCCGAGGCCTGGGGAGGAATGTTCTCTCGTCTTTTCTGCTTCGACCAACCGAGGCATGGCCGGTGTATCCGGGGTCTTCTTTTAGTAGCTTTCAGCTGCCGGGAATCGGTCGCTGAAAGTGATGGCGAAGGGTGGATTTTCGGGTTCTGTGGGGCCAGCCTTCCTAGTCTGTTCCGGTGCTTGTATGCTGTGGATCGGAGAGCCGGGAAGCCTGGTCGGCCCGTGGGCGGTGCCCACGGAATGCCCTAGCGACCGCCTCGGGCGTTCGTGCGTGGACCTGAGGAGCGGGCAGCTCATGAGTGCAGAAGTACAACCTATCATTGAAACCCTTGGTCTTGTGAAGAATTTCGGCAGGACACGGGCACTGGACGGACTGAACCTGAGCGTCGCCGTCGGCGAAGTCCACGGTTTTCTGGGCCCCAATGGTGCAGGTAAGTCGACCACGCTGCGGGTGCTGTTAGGGCTGATTCGCGCGACGTCCGGCACGGCCCGGGTGTTCGGGCTGGATCCCTGGGCCGACCCTGTCCGCACGCATCGGGACATCGCCTACGTCTCAGGGGATGTGAGTCTATGGCCGAACTTGTCAGGCGGGGAAATCATCGACCTGATCACCGGCCTTCGCGGAGGCGCCGACGAGAATCTTCGCCGGGATCTCATCCAGGAGTTTGAGTTCGACCCGCGGAGTAAGGCCAGGACCTACTCGAAAGGCAACCGTCAGAAGGTCGCCTTGATTGCCGCGTTCGCCCGCCCTGCCCGCCTGTATCTGCTCGACGAGCCCAGCGCAGGCCTGGACCCGGTAATGGATGCCGTATTCCGCCGCCAGATCCGGCGGGTCAGCCGGGACGGGGCCACTGTCCTGCTCTCCAGCCACATTCTCAGCGAGGTCGAACAGCTGTGCGACCGGGTCACCATCATCCGTTCCGGAACCGCGGTCGAGACGGGAACGCTGGCCGATCTGCGGCACCTGAACCGCACACATTTCCGGGTCACCGGGCTCGCCGACCCGTCGCGGCTGGCGGGGCTGCCGGGCACGCACGGGATCAGCATCGACGGAGCCGCCGTCGATTTCGACGCGGACGCCACCGACCTTGGTGCTGTCCTGGCCGGCATCTCCGAGCCCGGGATCAGCGCGCTCACGGTGGCTCCGCCGTCCCTGGAGTCCTTGTTTCTGCGCCACTACAGCGATATCGATAGCGGCAACAGCGGTGGGGTGAAGTGATGCCCGGCGTGCTGCGGCTGGCACGGTTCCAGGCACGCAGGGATCGGGCGACGCTGCCCGTCTGGATCCTGGGCATCTCTCTGCTCGGCTTTGCGACTTCCAATGCGGTCGTCATCCAGTTCGGTGATGAGCCCTCGCAGGCGGCGATCCTGACCCTGGCAGCATCGAACCCGGCGTTCCTCTTCGTCCGCGGTCTGCCCGACGGGACCGGCGCCGGAGCTGTCGTGTTCTTCCAGGGCTTCGCGTTCATGGCGGTCCTGGCAGCACTGATGAGCACCTTCCTGGTGGTGCGACACACCCGCGCCGATGAGGAACTGGGACGCGCCGAACTCCTCGGCGCCGTCCCCCTGCAACGGGCAGCATCCCTGGTCGCGACGTTTCTGCTGGGCGGGGCCGCGAACCTGCTTCTGTCTGTGTTTGTTGCGGCCGGTTTCGTCGCGGCCGGGCTGCCGGTTGCCGGCGCAGTGGGGGCCGGTGCCGCCGTCGGGGCTGTTGGCGTCTTCTTTGCGGGCCTCGGCGCGGTCGTCGCCCAGGTCTTGCCCTCGGGCAGGAGCGCAAATGGTGCGGCCGCAGGCCTGGTGGGCGTTGCGTATCTGCTCCGAGGTGTCGGGGACGCGCTCGGGAGCCCGGCGGCGGACCTGCTGCACGTGAGCAGTGCGTGGCCCTCACTCCTGTCGCCCATCGGCTGGGGCCAGCGCTCACGGCCGTTCACCAGCCCGGACCTGGTCACGCTGCTGGTCCTTCTCGCTGCCGCGCTGGGTCTGGCAGCCGGTGCCGTGATGCTCCGTCGAGTGCGGGATGTGGGCGCGAGTCTCGTGCCCCAACGCGGCGGCAGGGAGAGGGCCGGAGTCGGGGGCACATCGTTCGTGGGCCTGGCCTGGCGGCTGCAGCGCGCCACTGTGGCCGGGTGGTGCATTGGGGCCGCTGTGTTGGGCGCCGTGGCTGGCGCCCTTGGCCCTCTGGTTTCCCAGACCGTGTCCAGTGTGGCACCGCTGAAGGAACTCATTTCCCGGCTCGTGCCGGGCGGGCAGGCCGGGCTGATCGACGTGTTCGTTACGGCCCTGCTTGGCGTGGCCGGGGTGTTCGCGGCGGCGGCAGGCATTCAGGCGGTGCTGCGGATGCGCGCCGAAGAAGCCGAAGGCAGGGCCGAGTTTCTCCTTGCGGCCCCGAAGTCGCGGGGCCGGTGGCTCGGCGCGAACCTGCTCATCGCGGCTGTCTCGACGGTACTTGTCTCTGGAACGACGGGCGTATCTGCCGCCGTAGGCCTGGGACTCTCGGGGAGCGCCAACGGGCCTGCAGTGTCTGTCGTCCCGGCAGCGCTGGCGCACGTCCCTGCTGCCCTGGTGTTCTTGGCGGCGGCCGCTGTGGTCTTCGCGTTCGCGCCGCGGTTCAGTGTTCTGCTGGGCTGGGGGATGCTGGCGGCTGGACTCGTGCTTGGCGAATTCGGGGAGCTGTTTGGTCTGCCGGTATGGCTCCAGGACATAAGCCCGTTCCGGCACTCCTCGGCCATGCCCGTAGAGTCCTTCGACCCGGCCGGTGCGTTGGTCCTGGCGCTCGTGGCCGCCGCGTTGGCCGGAATGGCCGCCTACTCCATCCGGCGTCGTGATCTCACCACCTGAACTTCGTCGCTCAAGTGGCATGCAGGGCCTTACCTGGACTTGGCGCAGTTCATCCATGACCAGGGCATTTCCCCCGGGCGCTGGCCCCAACGTTCGGGACGGTGATTCGACCAGGCGTCGGCCAGCTGCTGTCCGCCGCCGTCGAGCACATCATTACCTTCGCTCCGGATGTGGTGGTCCATCCTCGACGTGGTAGGTCACCGCGGCGAGACGAGGGTAGAGGCCGATCCGCTCCGCCGGATCATTCCTGACTCCTTCCCCGCAGGCGGGTCCACGCGAACGTCTCACCATCAGAGTGCGGACAGGAGCCTCCTGCAACCATGACCGCTGAACACCGTCCCGGTCAGTCCCGCCGTTGATCGAATCTAAACCCGCACGCGCACCTGTACGTCAGCAGGCCACCGTCATTCCTTCCTGGGGACCCGACAGGCGGGCCCGGGTCCACGGGTACCGGCTGCATGGGCTCACCACAGTGGATGTGTGTGGTCAGCATCCGGCGCAGTTGCGGATCCTCTGAGAGCCCGCCACGCGCTGCGTTGCTTGGCTGTGCCTTCTGCCGGGCACCACGATCCGCCCGGGAAATCTGTGAATGTGTCATTATTGCGCCCCTCAGCCCAACGAGGTGAGGAGATCAGCGCACGCCTGCTCGCAGCGGCGACAGGCTTCGACGCACACCTCGCAGGGGCGGTGCATGGACGCATGCTGCCCGCATTCATCGGCGCACGCCTTGCAGACGGTACGGCACGCTTCCAGCACTGCACGGGTCATGTCAGCGTCGTAGCTGCCCTGGCGCGAGAGGATCTTCCCGGCGGCCACGCAGATGTCGACGCAGTCAAGATTGGTGCGGATGCAGATGGTCAGCTCGGCGACCATCCCTTCACTGAGGCAGGCGTCGGCGCACGCGGTGCACGTCTGAGCGCACTCAAAGCACGCCTGGATGCATTCCACGAGCTTGGCTTTATCAATGCTTCCGAGGTCCTCTGGATGGGCGTCCAGCATGGACTGTACATGTGTCATTGGTTTCTCTTTCCGGATCTGAAACAGCGGGTCGTGACGAAGTGGAACGGCGAACCGTTTCTACGTCCTGCTGATGGAAAGCTTGACCACGGTCAGCGCCGGCAAAGCCGGTTCCGAAGGCACAACGCTGCAAAGAATTCCGCCAGGCTCCTGATGGGTCAAGGGCGGCGGGTCCAATGCGCCAGTCCTCAGCGGTGCCGGTTCGCTCCGGGGAGCCAGACGCCGTTCACAGCATTCCTGAGCCAGAGCCTCAGGCTCAACGGACGGGTTGGCCTCGTGGACGACGCTGACGGGCTGGGACGCCGATGCCGAAGGGCCGGCCTGGCTGGCTGCGGTTTCCGGCGGCATTGCCTCAACGTCCCGTTTCTCCGCTGACTGGAAGGAACTGTGACCTGGGACGATGGCATACCTGCTGCCATGAGTGTAGGAGGCTGCCCCCGCGAGGAGGAGGGCCAGAAGGAACCACACGAATACGCTCCGCACCGGGACCGGGCAGCGCAGCATTCCTCTTGAAGACCCACTCAGCGCGGCCATTCCCACTTCCTGGTGGACACCATCTGTCCAGACTAACCTCCGGCCACAGTTCAAACCATCACGCGTGTGTTACTTTTGCGTCGGTTTGGAAGGCCACGATGCGGTACGTGCCTTGCCACCATGCAAGAGGCTACGACGAGTACGGTCGCCGCCTTGGCAACCTCAAGCGCAGGTCACAAGCCCCGGCCGGGCACTGACTGTCCCGTTCCGGGCAGGGAATCTCACGGGCTCGCCGGGTTGCCGGGGTGCAGGTTCTTTGGCTGCATGAGTTCTATGGAGTCGGCCTGCTCCAGCAGGCTCCGCCGCTCTGCCGGCGAATAGTCAGCGGCACCGATGGCGTTGCGCATCCGGCCCAGATGCTCTCGGATATCCACCCGGTATTTGTCCTTCCGGTCGCACCAGGTGAGCTCCGCAAGCAGGCCCAGGAGCCGGCCGGCAACGGCCGGATCGGCCGCTCCGTATTGCCGGGGCTGGTTCATCGCCATGTTGAGAAGGTCTTCGAGTTCCGGAAGCGAAACCACAACCCTCACCCGCCCGCCGTCGTCCCTGAGCTGCTCAGGGCCAGGGCTTCGCTCCGCCAGCCGGCACAGGAGTACGGAGAGGTGCCCGATGACGTGCACTGCGGTGGTGGGATCGTTGATGCCTGGGGAGAGGGCACGGGCAGCGACGTCGACCAGCTGGCGGAATCCGAATCCGACGTCCTGGACGTTGGTGCGTTCAAACCCGGTGGCCACAGCGGCGTTGACCTTTTCAATCAGCCTTTCCCTGGCTGAGGTGGTGAGCGTTGCTCCCGGTTGAACGGCCCAGACGGTGGCGAAGGGAACACCGGCCACCAGGGAACTGCCCGGTTCCCGGTCTATCCGTATCACTGCCCCCGCATCTTCCGCGGCCCGCTTCAGTGAGCCCTTGTCAACGGAGGTCAGGAATCCGGAACTGGTGGAGTTGATGAGGATCTTCCCCTCTGCCGGGACCGGATCCGGTCCCGGCGCCGGCAGGGGGCGGTTCTCCGGGAAGACGCGGTCGATGGTCTCCTGGGTTTCCACGTTGACCCTGCGCATCATGGTTTCCACCCGGATCTCCCGGGTGAGATGCGCCAAAAAGAGCACCAGCCCGATAACACTGCCTATGGCGAGAACGAACGCGACAGTGACGGAAATTTCCGGGACGAACGGGCTGGCTCCGCTGCCTTCGCCGCGGACGCTTCGAAGGACAGTCAACGCGAAAGCGAAGGCAGCCAGAAAGAGGGCCAGCGTCCCGTGGACGAAACGGTCCGAGGTGAAAGTCCGCAGCAGCCGCGGGGAAAATTGGCTGCTGGCCAGCTGCAGCGTGACCACGGTGAGCGAAAACGTCAGGGACGTCACCGTGATCAGGGAACCCGAGATCGCCTGCAGCACCGACCGGGCCGCCTCCGGCCCTCCACTGAAGAGAAGAACAGTGACACTTTCTGGCAGCTTGCCGTCAACTGCAGCATCCAGGGCAGGCACCGCCGTCCCGAGAACCACGGCCAGCGCAACCGCCAACACCGGAAGAGGCCACAGCTGCGTCCGCAACGCATCCATCCAATGGTCGACACGCCCAGTCATCGGGAACATGCCCCCAGCCTTACAGGTGCTTCAGTCATGGTCTTCACTCCTATCAGAGGATCAGATCCGGAGTCCTTTCTTCGTTATCAGTACCCTGGGTACTGGCTCCAAGCTCGCCGAACCTGAAAAATTAAGCGTACTGTCCACTACGTCCCGTTGTACGCAAAAAGCAGCTCGAAACCCTCCAACGGCTCACGAGTTCCCATGCAACAGCACTGGCGCCTTCGGATCGACTTTGGCCACACTCCTGCCCAGTTCCGACGTCGCAGGCTTTGAAGAGTCGACGGCGCATTAGACGTCCGGGATGCCGTTTCGGTCTGCATCGAAGGCTTCTTCGGCTTGCACGGCACGGTACGGTACTGACGGATCCGCCCAACCAGTAGTGCCGCCGCCACGAGGGCCGGCAGCAGTGGTCCGGCCTGGATATCGAATGAGTGGAACACCGCGATGATGCTGATGGCCAGAAGGTGATCGACCACGGCCAAAGTCAGCAGGAAGATCCGCAGCGCACTGGGCAGGTGCGACCCGATGATCGCCAGCACAGCCACGGCGAACGCAATGTCGGTCGCCGTAGGGGTCGCCGAGCCCTGCAGGGTCTCAGGAATGGCCAGATTGATCAGCGCATAAATAACGGCGGGAACTGCTACACCGCCGACAGCCGCTGCGATGGGCACAACGGATTTACTGAATTGCAATATCCACGCCCATCCAGTCCGCGAGTTGTTCCGAAGTACAGGTATCCCCGTCCGGGGGCACCAACATCACACTCGCGTGTATGAGGAGATCTTTTCAATGAATAAGACACTTCGCTTTATGGCCGTCCCCACTCTGGCTTTGGCCGCGCTGGCCCTTTCCAGTGCCCCCGCGATGGCAGCGGACCAGTCCTACCAGTCGACCCTGGGCCAGATTAACGGCAGCACGGGTTCGGGCACCGTCACTGTTGACGTTACGGGCAATCAGGCTCACGTTGTCCTGAATGTTTCGGGCCTGGCCGCGACTTTTATGGACGCACCGTACCCGCATGTCCAGCACATCCACGGCGGAGCCGAGGGCACGTGTCCGGCGCCGTCGGCCGATAAGGACGGCGACAAGGTCATTTCCACCACCGAAGGCGCCCCGTTCTACGGCGGAATTGTCACCACACTCTCCACCAGCGGTGACACCAGCCCGGCAGCGGGCTTGGACCTTAAGGTCGCCGGGCAGGGTGCCTCCTACACCATTGACCGCACGTTCGAGGTGAACGCCGAGACCAAGGCCGCCCTGAAAGCCGGTACCGCCGTTGTTGTGGTCCACGGTCTTGACCCCGCCACCCTCAGCGCAGCCGGCCAGGCCGCCAAGTCGGACCTCGCACCGACCCTGCCGCTGGCTGCCACGTCCCCCGCACTGTGCGGTACCTTGACGGCCGGGCAGATGAAAATGCCTGCCGGCGGCGCTGACACCGGTGTCAGCCAGGAGACAGGGAACGACGCCGGAGCCCTCGCCCTCG
>NZ_JASBRB010000001.1 GCF_029960665.1 Pseudarthrobacter sp. AL07 | reverse complement strand
ACGCGACCCACCAGATGAAAAAGCTCACCCTCGATGACCTGAAGAAGTTCCGCGATCACCTGCGGATTCCGGTTACTGACGAGCAGTTGGAGAAGGACCCGTACCAGCCTCCGTACTTCCACCCGGGCACCGATGCGCCCGAGATCCGGTACATGATGGAACGCCGTGCCCAGCTGGGCGGTTCTGTTCCTGAGCGCCGTTCCAAGCACCAGGAGATCGCCCTCCCCGAGGCAAAAACTTACGAGGTTGCCAAGCGCGGTTCCGGCAAGCAGCAAGCTGCCACCACCATGGCGTTTGTCCGGCTCCTCAAGGACCTCATGCGGGACAAGAACTTCGGCAAGCACATCGCGCCGATCATCCCCGATGAGGCCCGGACCTTCGGCATGGACGCGTTCTTCCCCACGGCGAAGATCTACAACCCCAAGGGCCAGAACTACCTGTCCGTGGACCGGGACCTGGTCCTGGCCTACAAGGAATCGGCCCAGGGCCAGCTGATCCACCCCGGCATCAACGAAGCCGGCGCCGTTGCGGCGTTTACGGCCGCCGGCACCGCCTACGCCACCCACGGCGTCCCGCTGATTCCGGTCTACGTGTTCTACTCCATGTTCGGTTTCCAGCGCACCGGTGACGCCTTCTGGGCCGCCGGGGACCAGATGGCCCGCGGCTTCATCATCGGCGCCACCGCCGGCCGGACCACTCTGACCGGTGAAGGCCTGCAGCACGCCGACGGCCACTCCCCATTGCTGGCCTCCACGAACCCGGCAGTGGTCACCTACGACCCGGCCTACGGGTACGAGATGGGCCACATCATCCGGGACGGCATCGAGCGCATGTATGGGCCCGATTCGGCTGACCGGAACCTGATGTACTACATCACGGTCTACAACGAGCCCATCACGCAGCCGGCGGAACCGGAGGATCTCGACGTGGAAGGTGTCCTCAAGGGCATCTACCTCGCGGCTCCGGCGAAGATCGACGGTCCCCGGACCCAGATCCTGGCCTCCGGCGTCTCGGTTCCCTGGGCCATTGAAGCCCAGCGGCTGCTCGCCGAGGACTGGGGCGTTTCCGCCGACGTCTGGTCCGTGACGTCCTGGAACGAACTGCGCCGCGACGGTATGGCTGCCGAGGAAGAGGCGTTCCTGAACCCGGGCAAGCCCGCCCGCGTCCCGTTCGTCACGCAGCAGCTTGCCGGTGCCACAGGGCCCGTAGTTGCGGTCTCGGACTATATGAAGGCCGTTCCGGACCAGATCCGCCAGTTTGTACCGAACGAGTTCGCGTCGCTCGGAGCTGACGGCTTCGGCTTCTCCGACACCCGTGCGGCTGCCCGCCGATTCTTCAAGAACGACATCCACTCCATCGTGGTCCGTTCTCTGGAACTGCTGGCCCGCCGTGGCGAAGTTGACGCCCTGGCCCCGGCCCAGGCAATCGAGAAATACAAGCTGCACAACGTCAACGCCGGCTCCACCGGCAACGCGGGCGGCGAGTCCTGATCAACTCCTGCTGACAGCGGAAATGAACGACGACGGCGACCCTCACCGAAAGGCGAGGGTCGCCGTCGTCGTTCCCTGGGTTTCTGTACAGGAGACCGCCTGTGATGCAGGTCCGACAAGGTTGTAGCCTTCGCACAAATGGAGCTTGCCGGGCAGGCACCGTATGCTCGAGGGATGCCAGAGCCAACCACCCCGCCCGTGAAGCGCAAGCCGTCCTCGCGCAGCATGACACCGGAGAAATCCGAAACCCTGAAAAAGCTCCGGGCAAGTGTGGGCCAGCTTTCCACCACCACCCTTCGCCAGCTGGAGAAATCGCTGCCGTGGTATTCCCGGCTCAGCTCCGATGAGCGCTCGGCGCTGGGAATGGTGGCGCAGAACGGCATCGCTGCGTTTGTCACCTGGTATGAGCGGCCCAGCTCGCCATCGTGGATCCTCTCCGACGTTTTTGGGACGGCCCCCACGGAGCTGACGCGTTCCATCAGCCTCCAGAAAGCGCTCCAGCTCATCCGGATCGTGGTTGAAGTGGTGGAAGACCAGGTGCCGGTGATCGCCCCCGAAGCTGACCAGCCCTCCCTCCGCGAGGCGGTACTGCGTTACTCACGGGAAGTGGCCTTCGCGGCGGCTGACGTCTACGCGAGGGCAGCAGAATCCCGCGGTTCCTGGGATACGCGGCTGGAAGCGCTGATCGTGGACGCCATCCTTCGTGGCGAAAACACGGACGCGCTGCGTTCCCGGATCGCCGCCCTGGGTTGGAAGGCACAGGAAAGGTTCACCGTAATGGTGGGCAATTCGCCGTCTGAACCCAGTGCCAGCTATGTCAGCGAGCTGCGTCGACTGGCGGGCCGCTACGCCGAGGATGCGCTGGTGGGTATCCAGGGCGACCGGCTGATTCTGATCCTTGGCGGCGTCCAGGACCGGGAGACCGCGTACCTGAAACTCAGCGAAATGTTCGCCCCCGGCCCGGTGGTCTACGGCCCGGAAGCCGGTTCCCTGTTGGAGGCCAGCGGATCAGCGCAGTCAGCCTTTGCCGGCCTGACCGCCGCGAGGGCGTGGCCCGCCGCTCCCCGGCCTGTAGCCGCCGATGATCTGTTGCCCGAACGCGTCATCTCGGGTGACGAAGCTGCGCGCCGATCCTTGGTGAAGAACATCTACCGTCCGCTGGTCGCGGCCTCCAACGGGCTGGTCGAGACCCTGGGCACGTACCTGGAGTTGGGTCATTCCCTCGAGGCAACTGCCCGTGAATTGTTTGTCCACGCCAACACCGTCAGGTACCGGCTCAAGCGCGTCTGCGACGTCACGGGCTGGGATCCGCTTCTTCCCCGGGAGGCGTTTGTCCTGCAGGCGGCGTTGGTAGTCGGCCGGCTTTCGGCACCGCCAAAAGCCCCGCAAGAGCGTCATCCGGCGCGGAATCAGACATAAGTCGTTGTAGACTTCCTACAATCTGACCCCTTGAGCTTGGTACAGACAAACACCCCTGGATGACCCCGTAATTTGGAAAGCTGGATACGTGCTTGCAATAGTCTGCCCTGGACAGGGCTCACAGACCCCGGGTTTTCTGGCCCCCTGGCTGGAACTGCCTTCGGTGGCAGGCCATTTGGCTACCCTCAGTGAGATCGCAGGCATCGACCTGACCGCCCACGGGACCACCTCTGACGAGGACACCATCAAGGACACCGCGGTCGCGCAACCCCTGATTGTTGCCGCCGGACTGGTCGCCGCAAAGTCGCTGTTCGACGTCGAGCTCGGCACGCTTCCGGTGATCCTTGCCGGTCACTCCGTTGGTGAAATCACCGCCTCGGCACTCGCCGGCGTGCTCACCGAGCAGGAAGCCATGACGTTCGTCCGTGAACGCGCCAACAGCATGGCCGCCGCCGCTGCCGTCACCCCCACCGGCATGAGTGCTGTGGTGGGCGGGGACCCTGCCGAGGTCCTGGCCGCCATCGAGGCTACCGGCGCAACACCGGCCAATGTCAATGGCGCGGGCCAGACCGTGGCAGCCGGAACCTTGAAACAGCTCAAGGCCCTTGCGGACAACCCGCCGGCCAAGGCACGCGTCATCCCGCTAAAGGTGGCCGGAGCGTTCCACACCTCACACATGTCCCCCGCCGTGAGCGCCCTTGAGGCGCTCAAGCCGGGCCTCAAGCCGCAGAAGCCTCAGGTGCCCCTGCTGTCGAACTTTGACGGCCGGGAAGTGACCGACGGCGGCGCCGCCGTCGGGAGCCTCATCGCGCAGGTCTCCCGGCCGGTCCGTTGGGACCTCTGCATGGAAACCCTTGTGCAGCGCGGCGTGACCGGTGTCATTGAGCTGGCTCCGGCCGGTACGCTGGCTGGGCTCGCAAAGCGCGGCATGCCCGGCGTCAAGACCGTTGCAGTAAAAACCCCGGACGACCTCACGGCCGCACTGGCACTCTTCGCAGAACTGGAGGGAAATGCATGAGCGTTCCCACGCTGAAACAGGTTCCCGTCAACGAATACAGCCGCATCATCGGCCTCGGGGCTTTCCGGCCTGACGTCATCGTCACCAACGACGACGTCTGCCAGTGGATTGATTCCTCGGACGAATGGATCCGCCAGCGGACCGGCATCGTGACCCGGCACCGGGCCGCTGCCGACGTCAGCGTCGTCGACATGGCAGAGGGCGCCGCCCGGGAGGCCCTGCAGCAGGCAGGCATCGAAGCGTCCCAGCTTGGTGCTGTCATCGTTTCCACCGTCACCCACCCTTACGCCACACCGTCGGCTGCCGCCGCCCTGGCGGACCGCATCGGTGCGACGCCGGCGCCTGCCTTCGATATCTCGGCCGCCTGCGCCGGATACTGCTATGGCATCGCCCAGGCTGATGCCCTGGTCCGTTCCGGCACCGCCACCTACGTGCTGGTGGTTGGCGCGGAGAAGCTTTCCGACGTCATCGACAACCGGGAACGCACCATCTCCTTCCTGCTGGGCGACGGCGCGGGTGCTGTTGTCATCGGCCCCTCGGACACCCCCGGAATCGGACCCTCGGTGTGGGGGTCGGACGGCAGCAAGTGGGACGCGATCGGCATGACCCGTTCCATCCTCGATGTCCGCGACCTCAGCATGGCGGCCCGCCAGTCCGACGAGCCGGGCGACTTTGCCCTCCTTGAAGAAGCGCAGGAACTCTATCCCACACTCCGCCAGGACGGGCAGACGGTCTTCCGCTGGGCGGTCTGGGAAATGGCAAAAATGGCACAGCAGGCCTTGGAGGCCGCTGGCGTCAAGGCTGAAGACCTCGTCGCCTTTATTCCGCACCAGGCAAACATGCGGATCATCGACGAGATGGTCAAGAAACTGGAACTTCCCGAATCCGTGACTGTGGCCCGGGACATCGCAGATGCCGGAAACACCTCGGCGGCCTCCATTCCCCTGGCCACCCACCGCCTGCTCAAGGAAAACCCTGAGCTCAGCGGCGGCCTCGCGCTCCAGATCGGCTTCGGCGCCGGGCTGGTCTTCGGTGCCCAGGTAATCGTCCTTCCTTAGGAACGTCCCACACAGGCCGCATCCGCGGACTGCACCGTTTCCGGCACCCCCTGCCGGCAATAACAAGAAAAGGAGCCATCAATGGCTAGCAACGAAGAGATCCTGGCCGGCTTGGCTGAAATCGTCAACGAAGAAACCGGTCTTGCCCCCGAGGCTGTGGAGCTGGACAAGTCCTTCACCGAGGACCTGGACATCGACTCCATCTCCATGATGACCATCGTGGTCAACGCCGAAGAGAAGTTCGGCGTGCGTATCCCGGACGAAGAGGTCAAGAACCTCAAGACCGTCGGCGACGCTGTCAGCTTCATCGCCGGCGCACAGGCCTAGTCAAGGATTCAGCCCCTTATGGCTGACTGGGCTGCCGGTCCGTGCTCAGGCCGGACCGGCAGCCCACCACATTTTTCGGCAGCCAACTGCCCCACACGCGGGACCCCGCCGGACAACCGGATACGGCCTGCCCACCGACAGAGAGTGATCCAATGACACGCAAAGTAGTCATTACCGGTCTGGGTGCCACGACGCCCATCGGCGGCGACGTACCCACCATGTGGAACAACGCGCTGAAAGGGGTCTCCGGCGCCCGCACGCTGGAAGACGACTGGGTTGCCAAATACGAACTGCCGGTTCACTTCGCTGCGCGCTGCTCCACTCCCGCCCTGGAGGTCCTGAGCCGCGTAGAGGCCAAGCGGATGGACCCCTCCACCCAGTTCGGTGTCATAGCTTCGCGTGAAGCCTGGGCAGATTCCGGCATCACCGAGATTGACCCCGACCGCCTTGCGGTCGCTTTCGCCACCGGCATCGGCGGCGTCTGGACCCTGCTGGACGCGTGGGACACGCTGAAGGAAAAAGGCCCGCGCCGCGTCCTGCCCATGACGGTGCCCATGCTGATGCCCAACGGCGTTGCAGCAGCCGTCAGCCTCGACCTTGGCGCCCGTGCCGGCGCCCACACCCCGGTTTCGGCCTGCGCGTCGGGCACGGAGGCCCTTCATTTGGGCCTGGAGCTGATCCGCTCCGGCAAGGCCGACGTAGTAATGTGCGGCGGCGCCGAGGCAGCCATCCACCCCATGCCTCTGGCCGCGTTCTCGTCCATGCAGGCGCTCTCCCGCCGCAACGACGACCCCCAGGGCGCCTCACGCCCTTACGATCTGGGCCGCGACGGCTTCGTGATGGGCGAAGGCGCCGGCGCGCTGGTGCTCGAAGCTGAAGAACACGCCATTGCCCGCGGCGCCCGCATTTATGGTGAACTGGCCGGCACCTCTGTTACGGCGGACGCGTACCACATCACAGCCCCGGACCCCCAGGGCCTGGGCGCCACCCGCGCGCTGAAGGCCGCCATGTTCGACGGCCGGATCCAGGCCGAGGACGTTGTGCACGTCAACGCGCACGCTACCTCCACTCCCGTAGGTGACAAGCCGGAGTACACGGCCCTCCGCTCGGCGCTGGGGAACCACCTCGACAACGTCGCGGTGTCCGCCACCAAGTCACAGATGGGCCACCTCCTGGGTGCCTCAGGTGCCGTGGAGGCCGTGCTCACTGTGCTGGCCGTGTACCACCGCAAGGCCCCGGTCACCATCAACCTTGAGAACCAGGACCCGGAGATCCCGCTCGACGTCGTCACGTCGGCGCGGGATCTGCCGGCGGGTGACATCGCGGCGCTGAGCAACTCGTTCGGCTTCGGCGGCCACAACGCCGTGATCGCTGTCCGCAGCGTGTAGCAGCAGCAAGGGAACAGCAAGTACCGCAGACAAAGCAGAGGCCCCGCCACGCGGCGGGCCTCTGCTTTTGCTATGGAGCGCCGCATTCCGATCCGGCACGGCTTATGCCGGGACAGCGGAGAGGTAGTACGACAGAGCGATGTCCGACGGCGATCAGCCCACCTGGTGCAGCCAGCGGACCGGTGCGCCCTCGGCTGCGTGGCGGAACGGCTCGAGCTCCTCGTCCCACGCCTCACCCAAGGCCAGGGAGAGCTCGTGGTACACGGCGGAAGGATCGCCGGCGCCCGATTCGTAGGCGTAACGGATGCGGTCCTCTGAGACCATGATGTTGCCGTGGACATCCGTCGTGGCGTGGAAGATTCCCAATTCGGGGGTATGCGACCAGCGGCCGCCGTCAACGCCCTGGCTCGGCTCTTCGGTGACCTCGTAGCGCAGATGGGCCCAACCGCGAAGGGAGGATGCCAGCAGCGATCCGGTGCCCGGGGTTCCTGTCCAGGAGAGTTCGGCGCGGAACATTCCGGGCGCGGCGGGTTGAGGGGTCCACTCTAGATCCGTCCGCTTGTCCACGACGGATCCAATGGCCCACTCAACGTGCGGGCACAGTGCTGTAGGGGCTGAGTGAACAAACAGCACACCGCGGGTCATTGCAACAGACATTCCATCCTCCATGGCTGTAGGTACGTCTTCCCCAACGACCTCTGCCTGGATGAAACTGCCCGGTGCTGTATGTTCCAGCGGTGGTGTTCCCTGCCTGATTATTAAGCTGTGTCCGGACTTGCGGGTGACGCACGAAGCGAAAGAGCTTCAAGCGAAACTTGAAAGTTGCCGGACGTGACTCTAATTGTGCCGTACGCCGCGTAATTACGCCAGTGCGATTCGGCATAGGTGACACGGTCCTGGAATTACCCCGCGTTGGCGGGAATCCCCGGTTCTCAGGCCCGGGGATGGGCCTGCTGGTAGCTGCTCCGGAGCCGCTCAACGGACACATGGGTGTAGATCTGCGTGGTGGCGAGGCTGCTGTGGCCCAGGATTTCCTGGACCGCACGAAGATCCGCGCCGCCATCAAGCAGGTGCGTTGCCGCAGTATGCCTCAGCGCGTGCGGACCGGTTGCTGAGGTGTCGCCCAAAGCTTCGAAGAGTGCATTCACCACGGTCCTGACGTGGCGCTGGTCAACACGGTTTCCTCTGGCGCCCAGGAAAAGCGCCGGTCCGCTGTGGCCGGTGGCCAGGAGCGGCCTGGCCCTGCGGAGCCAGTCGTCCACGGCCACAGCTGCCGGGACGCCGTAGGGAACCGTCCGTTCCTTGTTGCCTTTGCCGACCACCCGCAGGGTCCGGCGGTCCGGGTTGAGATCGTCCACATCCAAGGCGGCCAGCTCCCCCACCCTCAGCCCCGTGGCGTATAGGAGCTCCACCATGGCCCGGTTGCGCACCGGCACCGGTGACCCGTCAGCCGCGGCTTCTTCCAGACTGTTCAGCAGCCTGAGGAGTTGTTGGGACTGCAGCACCCCGGGCAGTGACTTTTCCGCTTTGGGAGCCCTGAGACGGAGGGCAGGATCGGTCTCGATGAGCTCTTCCCTCATGGCCCATGTGGTGAAGGAACGCGCTGTGGCGGATCTCCGCGCAAGGGTGGCCCGGGATATCCCGGCCTGGCTCTGCGCCCCGAGCCAGCGTCGGAGAGTACCCAGCTCCAGGCCCGGCAGATCCGTGACGCCCTCGGAGGCGGCGTATTCCAGGAGGCTTCGAAGATCGGACAGGTATGCCCGAAGGGTATGCCCGGACCGGGCCCGCTCGGCGGTCAGGTATCTGCCGAAGTCTGCAAGTGCCTGCTCAAACTCGAAGGTCAGTTCCTGATTCTCCACTCTTCCACTGTCCCAGAAGTCCGTGGGCAATGCCGTGCCGGACACAGCCAACTACACGGATTCCTTGGCCCGTTTCCAGCCGCCTCTTTCTGAAGCTGCGAGCCCCAGCAGGCCTAGCCTGCCTAACCCGGCCCGCACGGAGTCCGCGCTGAGGCCGGCAACTGCGCAGAGCTTGTCCACGGATGTGGTGGACCGCAACGGCAGGGCGTCAAGAAGTATCAGGTCCTCCAGGGTCAGTCCGTCATGGTCGGCCGCATGCGTGGATCCGGGCTCCGCAAGCCCCAGGCCGCTTGGGGAGGCCAACTCGGCGATCTCCGCGGCGTCAGTCACGCAGACAGCGCCGCCATCCCGGAGCAGCCGGTGGCAGCCGGCGGAGTTGGCGCTGTGCACCGACCCCGGTACAGCTCCCACCGCCCGTCCAAGGCTCTCCGCGTGGTGGGCCGTATTCAGCGCACCGGACCGCCAGCGGGCTTCCACCACAACCGTCACGGCAGCCAGGGCCGCGATCAGCCTGTTCCGCTGGAGAAAGCGGTAGCGGGTGGGCGCCGATCCCGGCGGCACCTCGGCGAGAACCGCTCCCTGGTTGCAGACCGCCCGCAGAAGATCCTCGTTTCCGGACGGGTAGAACCGGTCCACACCACCAGCCATCACCGCGATCGTAGGCACCGCCACTGATCCCCCGGCCAGTGCTGCCCGGTGCGCGTGGGCGTCGATGCCGTACGCGCCCCCGGAAACCACGGTGAAGCCCCGCTGTGCCAGGGAGTAGGCCAGGTCCCCGGTCACCGCCGCGCCGTAGCTGGTGCTGTCGCGGGACCCCACAAGCGCCACGCTCCGGGCGGGACCGGGAAGCTCCTGTTCCAAGCCCCGCCACCACAGACAGATGGGCTCCTGCATCCCAAGGTCGCCAAGCTGGGCAGGCCAGAGGTCGTCACCCGGGACAATCAGCCGGCCGCCAAGGCGTTCCATGGTGGCCAGGTCACGATCGGGCGCCAGATCCGGAATGCGGGGAGCCCAGCGTTTGAGGCAGGCAGCCATCCCCGCCCAGCTGGTTCCGGCGCCGTTGTCCGCCAGCAGTCCGGTGATCTCCCGCTCCAGTGCCGGGCCGGCGGCCGCCTGGCCCGTGGCAATTTTCAAGGCGTCGGGTGCGCCGGTAGCCTGCACGAGGGCCAGTCCGGCCGCGTCTTGGGGTTCCATCAGCCGCGAAAGGGCGGCCCGGGCGATCCGTTCGTTGTCCATGTGGTTCTCTTCCTTCACGCAGCTGCCGAGGCAGCCTGCCGGAGGCCAAGGGCCTGGCCGATGTCGTCGGTGTCGGGCATGTCGCGGTGCGACAGGTCCGCCAGTGTCCAGGCCAGCCGCAGGACCCTGTCATAACCCCTGGCGGTCAGCACGCCCCGCTCCAGTGAGTGGTCCAGGATCCGCGTGGCGCCGGCCGGCAACCGCAGGGCCCCGCGGAGAATCCGGCCGGGCACCTGCGAGTTCGTATCCATCCCGAGCGGCCGCAGCCGTTCGGCCTGCCGCCGGCGTGCGGCGCCGACCCGCCGGGCCACGGCGGCTGTATCTTCTTCGGCGCCCGCCTGGCCGAAGGCGGCCAGTGACACGCGCTCCACCTGCAGCTGGATATCAACCCGGTCCAGCAGCGGACCGGACATCCTGGCCACGTACCGGCGCCGCATCATCGGCGTACACGTGCAGTCCAGGCCTTTCCCCGAAGCCTTGCCGCAGGGACAGGGGTTGGCGGCAAGCACCAGCTGGAACCGTGCAGGATAGGCCGCTGTGCCTGCCGAGCGGTGTATGACCAGCTCCCCACTCTCCAGGGGCTGGCGAAGGGCGTCCAGGACCCGGCGTTCGTATTCCGGGGCCTCGTCCAGGAATAGGACCCCGCGGTGGGCCCGGGAGGCCGCACCCGGCCGGGGCAACCCCGATCCTCCACCGATGATGGCGGCCGCCGTGGCCGAATGATGCGGATTTTCGAACGGCGGCCGCCGCACAAGCTGAACGGCGGATGAGGGAAGACCGCAGAGCGAGTGGATGGCGGTGACTTCCATGGCCTCATTGTCAGCAAGGTCAGGCAGGAGACCGGGAAGTCTTTCGGCCAGCATGGTCTTGCCCGCTCCCGGGGGTCCGGTCAGGAGCAGATGGTGTGCCCCGGCCGCGGCCACCTCGAGTGCACGTCTGGCTTCGCCCTGGCCGGAGACGTCTGCCATGTCAGGTACTGTCTGAGCCCCCGGTTCGGAATAGCAGTGCGCGGCCTCGTCCTCCGGTTCGAAGTCCAGTGCGAGCTCCTGCGGGTCGGCACCGAAATCGAGCGCAAGCCGCGCCAGCGTCCGGTATCCGCGGACGTTGGCTCCGGGAACCAGTGACGCCTCGCCGAGGTTGGCGTGTGCCACCACCACGTCCGGATAGCCGGCCTGCACCGATGCCATCACTGCCGGCAGGATCCCGCGCACCGGCCGCAGCCGGCCATCCAACCCGAGTTCGGCAATGAAGACGGTCTGTCCGGTGGGCTTGATGTCATTCGCGGCCCTCAGGACTGCCATGGTCACGGCAAGGTCGAAGCCGGAACCACGTTTGGGCAGCGACGCCGGGATGAGGTTGGCCGTGATCTTCCGCCGGCTTAACGGAATTCCGGAATTTTTTGCAGCGGAACGTATCCGCTCCTTGGCTTCGTTGAGCGCGGCATCCGGCAGGCCCAGGATCACAAATGCCGGCAAAGTCTGGCCGATGTCGGCTTCCACCTCGACAATGTACCCGTTCAAACCCACCAGCGCCACGGAGTAGGCCCGGCCCAGCGCCATCTACCCCACCCCTTTGAGGTGTTCCACCAGGGGTTCGCCGGCGCCGTCGTCCACCACGGCAATGACGTCCACGCGCCGTAGCGGCATCCGCAGCTCCCGGTCCCGGCACCACGCCGAACCAAGCCGATGCAGCCGGGCGAGTTTGTCCGGCCCCACGGCTTCGAACGGGTGCCCATAGTCCAGGGAACGGCGGGTCTTTACCTCTGCAATCACCAAGGAGTCCCCGTCGAGGGCCACAATGTCTATTTCACCTTCGGTGCAGCGCCAGTTGCGTTCCACCACCAGCATGCCGAGCGATTCAAGATAGCCGGCAGCGAGCTCCTCGCCGCGCCGGCCCAACAGGTCTTTGGATTTCATTTCTACCTCCGCAACCAGCCTGCAATGGCAGGACAGCAGAGGACAGGAGGCTACTGGTGTATGTGCGTAACCTCGGAAAATCGCCCCAATACAGCAGTGCTGTGGAGGAACAGTGGGCCTGCCTCAGTTGCCGAGGTCAACATCCTTCGGCAGCGCGAGTTCCTCGTTGCGGGGCAGTTCTTCGACGTTGACATCCTTGAACGTCAGGACGCGGACAGTCTTGACGAACCGTGCCGAACGGTACACATCCCACACCCAGGCATCCTGCAAAGTCAGATCGAAGTAGACTTCGCCGTCGGCGCTTCGGGCCTGCAGGTCAACGTGGTTTGCAAGGTAAAAGCGGCGTTCGGTCTCGACAACGTAGCTGAAGAGCCCGACAACATCGCGGTATTCCCGGTAGAGCTGCAGCTCCATGTCGGTTTCATAGTTTTCAAGATCCTCAGCACTCATGCTTCCATCTTGCACTATCCGGGGCGCCGCACTCGCAGCGTCCGCGCCCCATGAGCCCTACACCAGTGCGACAGGCACCAGAACGGCAAGGAATCAGAATTCGCCGCCCAGGAGGTTCCAACTGACCCGGTGGTACGGCGTGGCGCCAGCAGCGCGGAGCGCGTCCCGGTGAATTGCGGTGGCGTAGCCCTTGTTGACGTCCCAGCCAAACTCCGGGTACTCACTGTGCAGGCCGCGCATCTGCTCGTCGCGTTCCACCTTCGCAATCACGCTGGCGGCGGCCACGCTCAGGCACTGCATGTCCGCCTTGACCTTCGTGTGGACGGGGGCAGTGCATGCGAAGCCGACCGGTGGCTCGTCAAACAGGGAAGGCTGCCCGGCGGGCGAGAGCCAGTTGTGACTGCCATCGAGGAGCACCACATCCGGGCTGATGCCAGCCGCAAGGATGTCCTGCCAGGCGCGTGTACCGGCCAGCCGCAGCGCAGCAATGATGCCCAACGCGTCGATCTCGCGCGCGGAAGCGTGCCCGACGGCGGACGCAACGCTCCAGCGTCGGACCAGGGGTTCCAGCCTCTCCCGTTCGGCGGGGCTGAGCAGCTTGCTGTCCCGCACACCGGCCAAGGACTTCTGGGTGTGGAGGTCCACGACGGCGATCCCGACGCTAACAGGTCCTGCCAGCGCTCCGCGTCCCACTTCGTCCACGCCCGCCAGGTAGCGGGCGCCTTGCGCTTTGAAGGTCCGCTCGTGCCGCAGTGTCGGTGCTTTGGAGCGGACCCTGGACGTAAGGCGGGCCGGAGCCGTGGCTGAGGCCGGAGCCGGAGCCGGAATGGCCGGCCTCACTGCGGACACTGCTAGCCTCCCGCAGGCACGTTCCGGAAGACGGCCGGATAGTTGTCAAGGACCGTGATCCGGTTCAGCGGCCACGCGATGACGGCGGCTTTGCCTTCCACGTCCACGAGGTCGACGAATCCGCCATTGGACTCCATGTGCGAACGGGAATCCGCGGAGTGGTTCCGGTTATCGCCCATGACCCAGACCTTTCCTTCCGGAACAACGACGTCGAAGGCACGGATCTGCGGCACTTCAGCCCCGTTGACATAGGTCTCATCAAGAGGGGATCCGTTGATGGTCAGTTTACCGCCGTCATCGCAGCAGATCACCTCGTCACCGGGGAGCCCGATCACTCGTTTGACGAGGTGCTGCTCGGAGTTGTCCGGGAGCAGTCCCACAAATGTCAGGCCGTCCTGGACCCAGGTGAATGGTCCCTTCGCTTCATCCGGCACGGTGCTCAGCCAGCCCTTGGTGTCACGGAACACCACAACGTCGCCGCGAGAGAGGGAAAACGGCTCCGGAACAAGAAGGTTCACGAAGATGCGGTCGTTGACGTCCAGGGTGCTGACCATGGATTCTGACGGAATATAGAACGCGCGGAACAGGAAGGTCTTGATCAGGAAGGACAGCACCACGGCGATCACTACCACTGTGGCAACCTCCTTCAGCCAGACAAAGAGCTGGCTGGGCGCGGCGGGCTCTGTAGTCGGAGCCGCGGATCGCCTGCCGGACAATGGCGCCGACGGGCTGCCGACCGCCACATCATCTGAGTCGCCGCGGTTGGCAATAACGTCTTCGGCAATCACACCGTCGGAGGTCCTGCCGCCGGAAATCGTATTGGCGGACATACCGTCGGCGTCGGCACCGGGGGCGCCGTCGCGAGGCGGCTCGGGTGTCCGGGCATTGTTCTCGGGCATTTACTGTGCGTCCTCTGTTGTTGATCCTGCCGCTGGCGGCCGTAGTACTGCAGCAAATCTATCAAGTGGCCAGACGATCTGGACCGGCCTGCCGATGACACGGTCCATCGGCACCATGCCACCGCCGGGCGCACCGAGCAGGCTGCGCGAATCAGCAGATGCCGAGCGATGGTCACCGAGCAGCCACAGTCTCCCGTCCGGCACCACCGCGCTGAAGTTCTGCTTGCTTGGGCTGTCTCCGTCGAACAGGTACGGCTCATCGAGTGCCTCACCGTTGACGGTGATCTTTCCGCCTGCATCGCAGCAGACCACGGTCTCCCCCGGCAGGCCAATCACTCGCTTCACATATGTGGTGTCACTGCCGGCCAGGCCTAGCCACTGACCAGCCGCGGCCACGGAATCCAGAAGGGGGCCCTTCCCACTGTTCAGGGGAGCGAACGATCCCCTGCCATCGAAGACCACAATGTCGCCTCGCCGGATGGGTTCGGTGTGGAAGTCTGTCCTTGAGACCAGGATACGGTCCCCGTCCGCAAGGACCGGCTCCATGGATTCGGACGGAATGTAGTAGACATCCAGCAACAGGGAACGGACCAGGCCGCTGACAGCCACGGCCAGGAGAACCGCCAGAAACACAAAACGCCAGCCCATTCTTCTGGGCTGGCGTTTTGTCTGGTCCATGATCCGTATTCCTGGGGCGCTGTTGCGAAGGGCTCCGGCGCTGGCCTGGTCCGGCTGGGGCCTGCGTTGTAGGTCCCTGGGGACTTACTTCTTGGGCTGGAAGTCGCGCTTTTCCTTGATCTTTGCAGCCTTGCCGCGCAGATCGCGCATGTAGTACAGCTTTGCGCGACGCACGTCACCCTTGGAGACGACCTCGATCTTGTCGATGATCGGGGAGTGTACCGGGAAGGTACGCTCCACACCGACGCCGAAGGAGACCTTGCGGATGGTGAAGGTTTCTCGCAGACCGTCGCCGTGGCGGCCCAGGACGAAGCCCTGGAATACCTGGACACGGGAGTTCTTGCCTTCGATGATGTTCACGTGAACCTTAAGGGTGTCACCCGCGCGGAAGACGGGAACATCGGTGCGCAGCGAGGCTGCATCTACGGAATCGAGAATATGCATGATTGCACTCCTGGTGAACGCCACTGGTCATTCACTTTGGGTCACGGCGGGCAAGCCCGGAAGCCCCGGGAATTACCGCCGAAAGTTAAGTGGGTCCGGTTCCTTCACTGATTGAAGGTCCCGGGGTGTCCAGCTGTTGGTGGCGCTCCCCCTGTGGCAGGTGCGGACCCAGCAGACACAAAGACTAATTTTGCCACACTCACGGGCCTACAGCCAATCGCCGCCGACCGCTGCCGCGCCGGTTCAGGCTGACGGGTCGGTTCCGGCGTCGTGGGTGGTCCCGGCCTGCCGCCGCGCCCGGAGGTGACCGTCGACGACGTCGTACCCGAGGTCGCCAAAAGCCGTCCGGTCCGCACGTGGCAGCTTCCCGGCGTCGAACGTTTCCAGCAGGTCCGGGCGGCGTTTCGCCGTCCGCCGGTACTGCTCGTGGCGGCGCCACTGAGCGATCTTCCCGTGGTTGCCGCTCAGCAGAACGGCCGGGACCTCCCTGCCCCGCCAACTGGAGGGCTTGGTGTATACGGGGTATTCCAGCAGCCCGTCCGAATGTGACTCTTCCACCAACGAATCAGGGTTGCCCACCACGCCCGGCAGCAGCCTGCCGATGGCTTCGACCATCGCCAGAACGGCCACTTCGCCGCCGTTCAGGACATAGTCGCCAAGGCTCATGGGGCGAACTGTGAAGTGCTCTTCCGCCCACTCGGTGACACGCTCGTCAATGCCCTCATAACGACCGCAGGCGAAAACCAGCTGGTCCTCTTCGGCGAGCTCATACGCCAGGGCCTGGCTGAAGCGCTCCCCGGCCGGCGAAGGGACGATCAGTACCGGCCTGGCGGGCTTTCCCCCTGCGGCCTCGGCGTCTGCTTCGGCTTGACCGGCGCCGGCGCCGGCGCCGGCGCCGGCGACAGCAGCCAACGCCTGCGCCCACGGCTCGGGCTTCATCACCATGCCGGCACCGCCGCCGTACGGAGTGTCGTCCACTGAACGGTGCCTGTCCGTGGTGAAATCACGCAAATCATGGACTCGCAGGTCCAGCAGGCCGTCCTGGCGGGCCTTGCCGATGAGCGAGAGTTCCAGGGGCGCCAGGTACTCCGGGAAGATACTGACGACGTCAATTCTCATCTACGCGTTTTCCTCCGGGGCACCGGTAGAGGCTTCGGCATCGTTGACCTCAAAGAGTCCGTCCGGCGGCGTCAGCAGGACGAAACCGTCGGCCACATTGACCTCGGGAACGATCTGCTCCACGAACGGGACCAGGATTTCCTTGCCGTCCGGTGTTTCAACCACGAGCAGGTCCTGGACAGGCAACGTGTGCAGGGCGGCGACCTTGCCGACTACCCGCGAACCCACACGGGCTTCGAGCCCCACGAGCTCGTGCTCGTACCAGCCTTCGTCGTCGTCCTCGTCCAGCTCTTCGGTTTCGATGAAGAGCTTGGCGCCACGCAGGGTCTCTGCCTGGTTGCGGGTTTCGATTCCCTCGAACGCGAGAAGCAGGATGTCCTTGTTCCACCGCGCGCTCTCAACAATGAGGGCGCCGGCGGATGCAGGCTCCACCACAAACTCCGTACCGGGAACGAACCGGTCCCCGGGAGCGTCGGTCAGCACCTGGACCGTCACTTCGCCGCGAATTCCATGCGGTTTTCCGATTCGTGCCACCTGAAGCTGCATCTGTTCCTCTGTCTGTGATCGTGCCCGGATTAGGCGATGTGGTCAAAGCACTCCGGCCCCTCCACCGTTGCTGGTGGAAGGGCCGGAGCAAAAAACTGATGTTGCCGAGCGCTTAGCGGCGGCGGTCGGTGTCGACGACGTCGACCCTGACCGGTTCGCCGTCTGCCAGTGCTGCCACAACGGTGCGCAATGCCCGTGCGGTACGGCCCTGGCGGCCGATCACCCGTCCCAGGTCATCCTGATGAACACGAACCTCGAGGGTGTCCCCGCGGCGGTTGTTCTTCGAGCTGACCTTGACATCGTCAGGCGAATCAACGATTCCCCGGACGAGGTGTTCGAGCGCTTCTGCCAGCAATCTACTCAGCCTCGGTGGTCTCTGCTTCGGCCGGGGCCTCGGCTGCGTCAGACTGCTTTGACTTCTTGGTGATGGCTTCCGGGATAATCACGGAACCCTTCTCCGGGGCAACAAAGGCAACCTTCGGAGCTTTCGTCTTCAGGGTGCCTTCCTGGCCCGGGAGGCCCTTGAACTTCTGCCAGTCACCGGTGATCTTGAGGATCGCGGCAACCTGCTCGGACGGCTGTGCGCCGACGCCGAGCCAGTACTGGGCACGGTCCGTGTCAACCTCGATGTATGAGGGCTCTTCGGTGGGGTGGTACTTGCCGATCTCTTCGATGGCACGGCCGTCACGCTTGGAGCGTGCGTCCATGACGACGATGCGGTAGTACGGTGCGCGCATCTTGCCAAAGCGCTTAAGGCGAATCTTTACGGCCACTTTTGTGGTCACTCCTGTTTCAGAAAAGGGGTAAACCGACGTTCTGCACCCGTGGGGCGGGCCATACTTGAGGGTTCAAAGGACAGGATCCAGACGCGGAGAGAGGGGCCACGCAGATCGAGTACCTGTTTATTGTGCCAGATCGGCGTCCGGATTTCGACTTGACACGTATGAATGGAGCATCGGGGCGGACCCGGCAGACCACGTCCGGCCTAGGACGACCAGACGTAGACCCCGGTGCGCGCGGCGTCGTCGATCGAGTTCGCCAGCTCGGCGACCTTCTGGACGTACGTCCGGGCCTCGGCCATGCCGAAGGGCATGTCATCCTGGGCGGCCCACTTTTCAGCGACGTCATCCAGGACATTACCCTCCCCCTCAGTCTCATAGCTGAGCAGGTCCGCCAGCGCACGCACCATGGCCGGCGGAACCCCGAGGAGGGAATCACTCGCCACGTCTACCATGGCCAATTCATAGTCCGCGCCGCCGGCGTGCACCGCAGCACCGGCAAGATCGCCAAGCTGCTCGATTTCGAAATCGCTGATTCCGGGAATCCGCAGACCCTGGCCCGCCGGGGAGCCACCCGCATCCAGGACGCCGGCCCGCTTCAGCGCGGCATCGTGAGTGGAAACAAAAATTTCAGTGAAGCCCATGGGAACAGCCCTTATTCCGTCGACGGTGCGGCCCGGAAGGGCTGCATCAGGTGCCGCCCCGGCCGTTCAGAATCAGCCTAGTACAAGGCAGGCCGCACCTTTGGCATCCGCACTCAGCGGACGGCGACACGGATATTGTTGCGCCACGGGTCCTCGAAGCGAAGCACGGCGCCCGTGTGGTGCGAGGCTACACCGGCGACCTTCAGGCGGTCGGCGAGCGCTCCGACGTCATCCCCGGAAGGGACCTCGATGAGCACTTCGCCAAGGCCCAGGGTGTCCTTGCGGGCACCGGCTCCGCGGCTGTTCCAGACGTTCATGGCCATGTGATGGTGATACCGGCCAGCGGAGACAAACAGCGCCTGCCCGTGCCAGCCGGCGGTCTTTTCGAAGCCCAGCGTGCCCACGTAGAAATCGTGCGCTGACTGGACGTCGCCCACCTGGAGGTGGACGTGGCCCACGCCGGCTTCGCTGGCCCGCTGGCCGGTCACGGATTCCTGGGTCAGGTGCTGCTCGAGGTAGCGCTGCGGCGGCAGTGCCAGGCTGTCCATCACTACAGCCTTCCCGTTCCAGGACCAGTTTTCGCGGGGCCTGTCCCAGTACAGTTCGATGCCGTTGCCTTCGGGGTCATTGAAGTAGAAGGCCTCGCTGACGAGGTGGTCGGCACTGCCGGTGAAGGACCGGGGTTCGTATTGGGCTGCAGAGGCCACCGTGGCAGCCAGCGATGCCTGGTTGTCAAAGAGCAGCGCGGTGTGGAACAGCCCGGCCTCTCCCCTGCCAGGCAGGATCAGCGAAGGGGCGGCCGCGAGATGGACGAGAGGGCGTTGAAGGCGGCCAAGGTAGACGCCGCCGTCCTCTTCGGCCACAACCTCCAGGCCGAGTGCGCGCTGGTAATAGTCGGTCATGAGCTTCATGTCGCCCACCTTGAGCATGACGGTGCCCATGGAGAGGTCGGCGGGAAGGAGATCCCGGCTGGTGGCTTCTGCAGTCATTGAACGCTCCCGGTCCGTTGGCCTTCGGGGCGAAGGCGGCCATACCTCTAATTTACTTGAAGCTTCAATTTAATTCAAGTGGCTGGACGGGCAGATTGCGATCCCGGTCCTGTGATTGCCGTCACCGGCCACCCTCGGCCTGTGGTATTTTCGAGTTGACCACACGGGAGCCCCTTGCAGGGGCTGAGATCGGGCTGACGCCGCCTGCGACCGTTGAACCTGTCCGGGTAATGCCGGCGAAGGAAGTGAGTATTCATTGAATACACAAGAAACACAGTTGATCCCTGCCCACAGTGACGCCGACGAGGATCACACGCTCCAGCCTGACACCCAGTCACTGAAGTCCCACTCGCTGGCGTTCATCACGGATGACGCCACCGGGATCCGGGTTCCCGTGACCGAGATCGCGCTGGAACCGTCGCCGAACGGCTCGGCGAACGGGCCTTTCCGGACCTACCGCACGGCCGGGCCGGGCAGCGATCCGGTGGTGGGCCTTAACCCGTTCCGCTCGGAGTGGATCACCGCCCGCGGCGACACCGAGCCCTACAGCGGCCGGGAACGGAACCTGCTCGACGACGGCAAGTCGGCCGTGCGGCGCGGCGCAGCCTCTGCGGAGTGGAAGGGGGCACAGCCCGTGCCCCGCCGCGCCGTCGACGGCCGGAACGTCACCCAGATGCACTACGCACGGCAGGGTGTGGTGACCACCGAGATGCAGTTCGTTGCCCTTCGCGAGAACTGTGACGTGGAACTGGTTCGCAGCGAAGTCGCTGCCGGCCGCGCCATCATCCCCAACAACATCAACCACCCGGAATCCGAACCGATGATTATCGGCAAGGCCTTTCTGGTCAAGATCAACGCCAATATCGGCAACTCCGCGGTGACCAGCTCCATTGCCGAGGAAGTGGACAAACTCCAGTGGGCCACCCAATGGGGCGCCGACACGGTGATGGACCTCTCCACCGGCGATGACATCCACACCACGCGGGAATGGCTCATCCGCAACTCCCCCGTGCCCATTGGCACGGTGCCCATCTACCAGGCCTTGGAGAAGGTCAATGGCGAGGCCAACGCACTGACGTGGGAAATCTTCCGCGACACCGTCATTGAGCAGTGCGAGCAGGGCGTGGACTACATGACTATCCACGCCGGTGTGCTGCTGCGTTACGTGCCGCTGACGGCCAACCGCGTCACCGGCATCGTCTCAAGGGGCGGTGCGATCATGGCGGGCTGGTGCCTGGCCCACCACCAGGAGAACTTCCTCTACACGCACTTCGACGAGCTGTGCGAGATCTTCGCCAAGTACGACGTCGCGTTCTCCCTGGGCGACGGACTGCGCCCGGGAGCGACGGCGGACGCCAACGACGCCGCCCAGTTTGCCGAGTTGGACACGCTCGCGGAGCTTACGCAGCGGGCCTGGGAATTCGATGTGCAGGTCATGGTGGAGGGTCCCGGGCACGTCCCGTTCCACCTGGTGCGGGAGAACGTGGAACGCCAGCAGGAACTCTGCAAGGGCGCCCCGTTCTACACGCTGGGGCCGCTGGTTACGGACATTGCCCCGGGCTACGACCACATCACGTCCGCCATCGGCGCCACCGAAATCGCCCGGTACGGCACCGCCATGCTTTGTTACGTCACGCCCAAGGAGCACCTTGGCCTGCCGAACAAGGACGACGTGAAGACCGGGGTGATCACCTACAAGATCGCTGCCCATGCAGCCGACCTGGCCAAGGGCCACCCCGGCGCCCATGAACGGGACGATGCCCTGTCCAAGGCCCGGTTCGAGTTCCGCTGGCGCGACCAGTTCGCGCTGTCCCTTGACCCGGTCACGGCGGAGGCCTTCCATGACGAGACGTTGCCGGCCGAGCCGGCGAAAACGGCGCACTTCTGCTCCATGTGCGGCCCGAAGTTCTGCTCGATGAAGATCAGCCAGGACATCAGGGACGAATATGGTTCCGCAGATTCGCAGGCGGCCATCGCCGAGGCCTACAGCGGGATGCGCGAAAAGAGTGCGGAGTTCCTGGCCGCCGGCGGGAAGGTCTACCTCCCGGAGCTTCGGATTCCGGCCGGGAGCTGACGGCTCAGGAAGCCTGAACCGAGCGTGACCTGCCGACGTCGGCGATGAAGGACCGGATGGCACGGTCACCTTCGGCAGAGTCCTGGGGCCGGTGTCCTCCCGCAGCAATGCGGTGCAGGGCACCGGTTTCCTGCAGATATCCGGCGATCTCCTCGTAGAGCGGTTCCCAGCCGCCCGTCAGGACCATGGTGGGGACGCCTGGAACAATATGCAGCGGGGCCTCCCAGGACGGCGCCTGCAACCGGAGCCGGCGCGCCGACCGTTTTTCCTCCGGCGTGGCGGGCTCCTGCAGGTCTGCCGCGAACATTCTCCGCACGAACTCACGCTGGAAATCATCATCACTGAGTTGGTGCCGGGCATCGAACAGCGGTTGCATCAGTGCCCTGTGGGCAGACGTGGCCGGCAGTTCGGCTGTCAGAGACAAGCACGCCGGTTCAATCAGCGTCAGGGAAAACACCAGGTCAGGGCGTTCGACGGCGGCCATCATGGCCGCAATGGCGCCCTCGGCGTGGGCCACAACATGGCCGCCGGCGGCACCGCGGCCGTCATCGGCCAGTGAGCGCAGGATGATGGCGGTGTCTTCGGCGAACGAGGACTCCAGGGGCTCAGCGACGGGGTCAAAGCCGTGCCGCCGCAGGAACAGCGCGTCGTACGTCAGCGCCATTCCGTGCTGGTGCGGCCACGCCGCGGCACCGAAAGGTCCGGCGCCGTGCACGAACACTACCCGCTGTTTGAACATGCCCCAACCCTATTCCACGGCGCCGACATCCCGATCGGGCAGCAGTAAGTGTCGGCGTGAGTGCTCAATACAACACCTGCAGCTACCCGGCCGGGCGGGGTGGTTACTTGCCGAGGAACTTGTCGAATCCCTTGGGCAGGTTCAGCTGGGAAGGGTCGAAGTCGCCGCCCTGCTGGCCGAACGCCGCCCCCGTGGGGAGAGCCTTAGCCGCGCCGGCCCGACGGGCTTCGGCGTCCTTGAGCTCCTGGGCAGCCTTGGCAGGGTTGCCTGAGCGGGCCTTCTTCTTCGGGGCGTTCTTGCCGCCCTTCCGCGCGCTGCCGGGGCCGCCCATGCCGGGCATCCCCGGCATTCCGGGCATGCCGCCGCCCTGGGCCATCTTCTTCATCATCTTCTGGGCCTGGCCGAAGCGCTCCAGCAGGCCGTTGACCTCGGAGACGTGCACGCCTGAACCGCGGGCGATGCGTGCCCGTCGGGAGCCGTTGATGATCTTCGGGGCGACGCGTTCGTGCGGCGTCATGGAACGGACGATCGCTTCGACCCGGTCGATCTCGCGCTCGTCAAAGTTCTCCAGCTGCCCGCGGATGTTCTGCGCACCGGGCATCATCATGAGCATTTTCTTCATGGAGCCCATGTTGCGGATCTGCTGCATCTGGGAGAGGAAGTCGTCCAGCGTGAAGTCTTCCTGGTCGGCAAATTTCTTCGCCATCCGGGCGGCTTCGTCCTTGTCCCAGTTCTTCTCGGCCTGCTCAATCAGAGTGAGGACGTCACCCATGTCCAGGATGCGGGAGGCCATGCGGTCCGGGTGGAAGAGCTCAAAGTCATCCACGCCCTCACCGGTGGAGGCGAACATGACCGGTTTACCGGTGACCGACGCGACCGACAGTGCGGCACCACCGCGGGCGTCGCCGTCGAGCTTTGACAGCACGATTCCGGTGAAGTTCACACCCTCGTCAAACGCGACAGCCGTGTTCACGGCGTCCTGTCCGATCATGGCGTCAATCACGAACAGCACTTCATTGGGGACAATGGCGCGGCGGATCTGGCCCGCCTGCTCCATCATCTCGGCGTCAACGCCAAGGCGCCCGGCGGTATCAACTATCACAACGTCGTGCAGCTTCTGGCGGGCTTCCTCGACGCCGGCGCGGGCGACGGCGACCGGGTCACCGGCGGGGTGCTCCAGTTCCGAGGTGGCTCCGGGGTGCGGCGCGAAAACGGGCACGCCTGCACGCTGGCCCACAACCTGGAGCTGAGTGACGGCATTGGGCCGCTGAAGATCACATGCCACCAGGAGGGGGCTGTGACCTTGAGCCTTGAGCCATTTGGAGAGCTTGCCCGCCAGGGTGGTCTTACCTGCACCTTGGAGGCCGGCCAGCATGATGATGGTGGGGCCGGACTTGGCCAGGCGGATGCGGCGGGTCTCGCCGCCGAGGATCTCAACGAGCTCCTCATTGACGATCTTGACGATCTGCTGGCTGGGGTTCAGCGCCCCCGAAACCTCTGCCCCGAGGGCACGCTCGCGGATGCGGGCCGTAAATTCACGCACCACGGAAACGGCGACGTCGGCATCCAGGAGGGCGCGACGGATTTCCCGGACTGTGGCATCAACGTCGGCCTCAGTGAGGCGGCCCTTGCCACGGAGATTCTTGAAGGTTGCTGTCAACCGGTCAGAGAGTGAATTGAACACGCGCCGCGCACTTCTTTCAGTGGATTTACAGGGGGGACTCGACTATCTAGGGTACCAAGTCGGGCTTGCCGGATGGCATGCTGGCAGGGTGACGAGCCAAACAAGTGTAAAAACCCTGCTCATTCTCGGCGCCTCAGGCGATCTGACCGGCCGCCTCCTGCTGCCGGGACTGGCCCGGCTGGTGGCTACCGGCCGGACTGATGGCCTGACCCTGGTGGGCGCCGGATCCGACGCCTGGACGTCGGAACAGTGGCGTACCCGGGTCCGCAAGGCCTTCGCCCCCGCTGCGGAGGCCGCCAACACGGTTGGAAAAAAGGCCCTCACCGCCTTGGCTAAGGCCACCGCTTACCACCAGCTTGATGTTACGGCGGAAGGAGCCCTGGCGGGACTGTTGTCCGGGCTGGAGGGTCCCACTGCGATCTATTTTGCGTTGCCTCCCCATGTCAGCCAGCTGGCCTGCGAGTCGCTGCACCGTGACCAGGTTCCGGCCGGAACACGGCTGGTCATGGAGAAGCCTTTCGGCTCCAGTGAATCCTCCGCCCGTTCCCTTAACCGCACACTCGCCGCTCTGGTGCCGGAGGACCACATCCACCGGGTGGACCACTTCCTGGGGAAAGCGACGGTGCTGAACATCCTGGGCCTGCGCTTTGCGAATAATTTCCTGGAACCCGTGTGGAACCGCGAGCATGTGGAAAAGGTCGAGATCATCTTCGACGAGGACCTGGCGCTGGAGGGCAGGGCGCGGTACTACGACAATGCAGGCGCCCTGCGCGACATGATCCAGAGCCACTTGCTGCAGATCATGGCGCTCATGGCCATCGAGCCGCCGGCCACCCTCGGGGAGCGGGACCTCCGGGACGCCATCGCGGCCGTGCTCCGCGCCAGCAGCATCAGCGCCCCTTACGCAAAATCCACGCGCCGGGCCACGTATACGGCGGGTTCGATTGCCGGCAGGAAGGTCCCGGACTATGTGCAGGAAGAAGGCGTGGACGCATCCCGTGGAACGGAGACTCTGGCGGAAGTCCGCGTGGACATCGATAACTGGCGATGGAAGGGGGTCCCTTTCATTCTGCGTTCGGGCAAGGCCCTCGGTGTGCGACGGAAGGAGGCCGTGGTCACCTTCCGGCCCGTACCGCACCTTCCGGCGGGCTTCACGGGCGTGGACTCCCCTAACCGGCTGCGGATCGGGTTCGGGCCCGATACCCTGGCCTTCGACGTCGACGTCAACGGTCCCGGCAGCATGTTCAGCCTGAGCCGCACAACACTGAATGCGGAGCTGAGCGCTTCTGAGCTGCTGCCCTATGGCGAAGTGCTCGAGGGCGTCCTGAGCGGGGATCCGCTGCTCTCGGTGCGCGGTGACACAGCGGAGGAGTGCTGGCGGATTCTTGAGCCGGTGCTGAAGGCCTGGCAGCGGGGCACGGTGCCGCTGGAAAAGTACGACGCCGGTTCGGCCGGTCCCGCCGGATGGCCAGGTTCCGCGCCGGCTGAGTAGGCCAGAACAAACAGAGCGGGCAGGGAACCTTTTGAGGTTCCCTGCCCGCTCTTTCGTGTGGATCAACTTCTGGAACAGCTAGATGGCGGCGACGCCGCGTTCTCCCGTGCGGACCCTGACGGCTTCGAAGACGTCCACGGTCCAGACTTTGCCGTCGCCCGCGCGGCCGGTGTTGGAGCTGGCGATGATGACGTCCAGGATGTCATCGGCCTGTTCGTCCGTGGCGAGGACTTCAACCCGGATCTTGGGCAGGAGGTCCACGTTGTATTCAGCTCCGCGGTAGACCTCCGTGTAGCCGCGCTGGCGGCCGTAGCCGCTGGCCGCGCTGACCGTCAGCCCCTGGACGCCGTAGGACTCCAGGCCCTCCCGGATGGCTTCGAGCTTCTCCGGGCGGACGATGGCTGTGATCAGTTTCATGCTTCCACGCTTTCCTTGCCCGCTGCCGGTTCAGTCTTCTTGGTGCCGGCTGCTTCGCCGTCAGCGGCAGAGCCTTTGCCCGTGATCAGTTCGTGAAACGGCTGGAAGCTCCCGCCGTGGCCGCCCACTCCGAACTCGTACGCCGTTTCGGCGTGCAGGCTGAGGTCAACGCCAACAGCTTCCTGCTCCTGGGATACCCGGAAGCCCATGGTCTTGTGGATGGCGAAGGCGATGATCGCCGTGAGGGTCGCCGAGTAGGCGATGACGATGCCTGCCGCTGCGAGCTGGGCCCAAAGCTGGGCCGCGCCGCCGCCGTAGAAGAGGCCGCCGCCCACACCGTCGGCGGGGAGGGCGATGAAGCCCAGGGCAACCGTTCCGATGATGCCGGAGACCAAGTGAACGCCCACAACATCCAGGGAGTCATCGAAGCCCCAGCGGAACTTGAGGCCGACGGCCAGGGCCGAGGCGACACCGGCGACGACACCGAGACCGAGCGCGCCCACCGGGCTGACGTTGGCACAGGCAGGGGTGATGGCAACCAGGCCGGCAACCACACCGGAGGCTGCCCCAAGGGAGGTGGGGTGTCCGTCGCGGATGCGTTCTGTGACGAGCCAGCCGAGCATTGCCGCGGCCGGGGCTGCGAGGGTGTTCACCCAGATCAGGCCGCCCTGCTCAGCAGTGGTGGCCGCGCCGCCGTTGAAGCCGAACCAGCCGAACCACAGGATGGCTGCACCCAGCATCACGAACGGGATGTTGTGCGGGCGGTGGTTGGGGTCCTTGCCGAAGCCGCGGCGGTTGCCGATGATCAGGACGAGTACGAGGGCTGCCACACCGGCATTAATGTGGACCACGGTGCCGCCGGCGAAGTCGATGGCCGGGCCGAGGGCCTGGCCAATGGCGCCTTCGGGGCCGAAGAGGCCGCCGCCCCAGACCATGTAGGCCAGGGGGCAGTAGACGAGGGTGACCCAGACGGGGACGAAGACGGTCCAGGCGCCAAACTTGGCGCGGTCAGCGATCGCGCCACTGATGAGGGCGACGGTGATGATGGCGAAGGTGGCGGCATAGCCGACCTTGATGAGCCCGTCAGGGCTGGTGATGCCTTCAAGGCCGAAGGTGGCGAACGGATTCCCGACGATCTGCAGGAACCCCTCGCCGGAGCTCATCGAAGCGCCCCAGAGCACCCAGACTACGCCGACCATGCCGATGGAGATGAAGCTCATCATCATCATGTTCAGTGCAGCTTTGGCGCGCGTCATGCCGCCGTAGAAAAATGCCAGACCTGGTGTCATGAACAGCACGAGTGCTGCTGCCACCATTAGCCATACGTGACCTGCGGTAAGTTCCATGGTGCACGTCCTCCCTGTGATCGATGCTGCGGAATACTCCGCCTTACTAACGCCTTTTGCGTCCTGCATCGAGTCTGTCGCTGCGGTGTTTCGGCCGCAGAGGATTTTCATTGCTGGCTTGTTACAACAACCTCCCGGAAGTAAATGGTGCATATCTGGCTTGTTACGGTTATGTTTCACCACTGCCGCCGACCCTCGGCTGCCTACCTTGCAAGGAAACCGCCCCATGACGGCACCATCACGCGTGAGCCGCGCCACAACGCGGATTTTGTCAGTTGTCCGCCCGCAGAGGCCCACGCTGCCGCGCGACATCAAGGTGATGCTCGCTGCGGCGTTCCTGATTGCCCTCGGGTTTGGGCTGGTGGCGCCGGTCCTGCCCCAGTTCGCCACCACTTTCGACGTCGGGGCGACGGCCGCCGCCGTGATCGTGAGCATCTTCGCCTTCATGCGGCTGGTGTTCGCGCCGGCGGGCGGGGCCTTGATTGCCCGTTGGGGTGAACGGCCGATCTATGTGGCGGGGCTGCTGATTGTTGCGGTTTCAACCGCGGCGTGCGCCTTTGCCCAGGACTACTGGCAGCTCCTGGTCTTCCGGGGGCTTGGCGGTGTGGGCTCGGTGATGTTCACGGTGGCTTCCATGGCCCTTGTGGTGCGGCTGGCGCCGCCGCAAAGCCGGGGCAGGGTATCCGGCGCCTACGCATCCGCGTTTCTGATCGGCAGCGTCCTGGGCCCGGTGGTGGGCGGGCTGCTGGCTGGATTCGGCTTGCGGGTCCCGTTCCTTTGCTACGCGGCCGCGCTGATCCTTGCTGCCGCCGTGGTGCAGACCCAGCTCAGCCATGCGCCGTCGGCGGACCGGTCCACGGTGGGCCGCGCCCCTGACATGCCGTTCATCGAGGCCTGGCAAGTTGGTGCGTACCGCTCGGCACTGATGTCCAGCTTCGCCAACGGCTGGGCCACGTTCGGTGTGCGGATGGCCACCGTCCCGCTGTTTGCGGTTGCTGCGCTCGGCGCCGGTCCGGAGGCTGCCGGCCTGGCGCTGGCCGTTTTTGCTGCCGGCAATGCCGCAGCGCTGACATTCTCCGGCCGGCTGGCGGACAGCCTGGGCAGGCGGCCGTTGATGGTCGGCGGGCTCCTGGTCGCCGGTCTCGCCACGGCCGCCATCGGCTTCACGTCCCACCTGGGTTGGTTCCTGGCCGCCTCGGTTGTGGCCGGGGTGGGGTCCGGACTGCTGGGACCTGCCCAGCAGGCTGCCGTCGCGGATGTCATCGGCAATGAGCGGTCCGGCGGGCGCGTCCTGGCCGTCTACCAGATGACCTCGGACGTCGGTGCCATTGCCGGACCGGTCCTGGTGGGGGTTCTGGCAGACCGGCTGGGCTACGGCTGGGCGTTCGGGGTCACCGGCGGTGTGCTGGTGCTCGCGGCGGCCTGCTGGGCTGTGACGCGAGAGTCGCTTAAACGAATTGAGGGGTGAGTTCCCACCACTAAAGCTTCGGCTTAGCGGCGGGATCTCACCCCTCATTTTGTGTCGATCCGGTGTGGACCCGGTCCCTAGTTCAGCAGGGCGTCCACAAAGGTCTCGGCTTCGAACGGGGCCAGGTCATCGGCGCCTTCGCCGAGTCCGATCAGCTTGACCGGCACGCCGAGTGATTTCTGGATGGCCACCACGATGCCACCCTTCGCGGTCCCGTCCAGTTTGGTCAGGACAATGCCGGTGATGTTCACTACCTCGGCGAAGACGCGGGCCTGGTTCAGGCCGTTCTGGCCGGTGGTGGCGTCCAGAACCAGCAGGACCTCGTCCACCTCCGCCAGCTTTTCGATGACACGCTTGACCTTGCCGAGTTCGTCCATGAGGCCGGTCTTGTTCTGCAAGCGGCCGGCGGTGTCAATCATGACAACGTCGACTTCCTGCTCAATACCCGCCTTGACCGCCTCATAGGCGACGGACGCTGGGTCCGCGCCGTCGACGTCGGACTTCACGGTGGGTACACCCACACGCTGGCCCCACGTGGCCAACTGTTCGGCGGCCGCGGCGCGGAAGGTGTCCGCGGCGCCGAGCAGGACGTCCTTATCCTCGGCAACAAGCACGCGGGCGAGCTTGCCCACGGTGGTGGTTTTGCCCACGCCGTTGACGCCCACCACCAGCACGATGGCCGGCTTGTCCGCATGCCTGTCCGTGCGCAGCGCGCGGTCCATGGTGGGATCCACCAGCTTGATCAGTTCCTCGCGGAGCAGAGCCTTGACCTGCTCGGGGGTCCTGGTGCCGAGTATTTTCACGCGCTCCCGGAGGGCGTCGACCAGCTGCATGGTGGGTTCGGTACCGAGATCGGCCAGCAGGAGGGTCTCCTCCACTTCATCCCAGACGTTCTCGTCGATCTTGTCGCTGGAGAGTAACGCAAGCAGGCTCTTGCCGAGGATGTTGTTCGACCGGACCAGACGCTCGCGGAGGCGGGTCAGGCGGCCGGCAACAGGAAGGGGGGTTTCAACCTGGATGATTTCCAGGCCTGCCACGTCATCAGGAACATCGGTGACTTCGAGGTCTTCGAGGTCGACGCCGGCGGGAGCGCTGCGCTCGGCCGGAACCACGGGCGCGTCCTCGAGCAGTGTTCCCCCGCCTTGCGGGGTGGCGGGATCATTGGCGTCGCGCGTCCCCGGGTACTGGGTGATGTTCTTCCGCGTCTTCAACAGGACCGGGATCAGCCCGCCAATAACCGCCAGGGCAGCAACAATGGACAGAATAATGGGGAGGATGTCATTCACTCCCCTAGCTTCTCACAAACGTGGCAGGCGTTCGGGGCCGCCACCTGCACGGGCGCTATACGTCGGCACCCAGCCGCTGGCTGATGACGGTGGACACGCCGTCGCCGCGCATGGTGACGCCGTACAGGGCATCAGCCACTTCCATGGTCCGCTTCTGGTGCGTGATCACGATCAGCTGGCTGGACTCCCGCAGCTCTTCGAAGATGGTGATGAGCCGGCCGAGGTTGGTGTCATCAAGGGCCGCTTCAACCTCGTCCATGACATAGAACGGCGAGGGGCGGGCTTTGAAGATAGCAACCAAAAGGGCGACGGCGGTGAGGGACCGTTCTCCTCCTGACAACAGTGAGAGGCGCTTGATTTTCTTGCCGGCGGGTCGCGCTTCGACCTCGATTCCGGTGGTGAGCATGTCCGAAGGATCCGTCAGCACCAGCCGGCCTTCGCCGCCGGGAAAGAGGCGTTCAAAGACGTGGACGAACTGGCCCCGGGTGTCCTCAAAGGCCTCGGTAAAGACCCGCTGGACCCGGTCATCCACTTCCTTGATGATGTCCAGCAGGTCCTTGCGGCTGGACTTCAGGTCCTCCAGCTGGGTGCTGAGGAACTGGTGCCGTTCCTCCAGGGCGGCGAACTCCTCGAGCGCCAGCGGGTTGACCTTGCCCAGGGCTGACAGGTCCCTTTCGGCTTTCCGGAGGCGCTTCTCCTGCTCCTCGCGGACAAAGGGCTTGCCGTCGGGGACCGGTGTGCCGTCGTCGTCCACGGGGGTCCGCAGAGCCGCCCATTTGTCGCCGCTTTCCTCTGCGGGGACGGGCACGGGAACGTCCGGGCCGAAGTCCGCCACCAACACGTCCGGCGTGATCCCGAGTTCCTCGATGGACCGCGTTTCCAGGGCCTCAATCCGTGCCCGCTGCTGGGCGCGGACCAGTTCGTCCCGGTGAACCGAGTCCGTCAGTTCCGCCAGTTCGCGGGCCAGCGCATCATTGGTTGTCCGGGTCGCCAGCAGCGCCCGGTCCCGGTCTTCCCGGTTCTCTTCGGCGAGGTCACGTTCATGCCGGGCCAGCTCAACAGAAACATCGATGAACCGGATTGCCAACTCCACCGCAGCGGAGACAGCAGCCGCCCGTTGGGCCTGGATCCGACGGCGGCGCGCCCGTTCGGCAGCCTCTTCACGCGCCCGTCGTTCGGTGGCCGCTGCCCGTTCCAGCGATAGGGCCCGGTTGCTCGTGGCGGTCAGCTGCTCTTCCGTGCTGCGCAGCGAAAGCCTCGCGTCCATCTCCGCAGACCTGGCCAACGACGCCGCCAAAGCGAGGGCATCACGTTGTTCGGTGGAGGGTTCCTCTTCAGCCGGCGCCTCCTGCGCCGCAGCCAGGCGCGCGGCAACGGCGGCGAGCGTCTGCTCCTCTGTCACAACATTGGCCTCCGCCCTGGCCAGCGAAGTGGCCAGCCTGTCGCTTTCACCGACGGCGCTGCGCAGGATGGAGTTCAGGTGGCCGAGCTTTTCGGCCACGGCTGCGAGCCGGGCGTCGGAATCGTGCAGGCGGTCCAGGGCAGCCTCCGCTCTCGTCCGGGCCTCGGTGCGCCGGACCTCGGCGCCGGCCAGTGCGAACCGGTTCCGTTCCAGGTCCGCGGTGACAACAGCCAGCCGGGCCTCGGCGTCGTCCACGGCGGCCTGCACCTCAAGCAGGGACGGCGCCTTTGCCGAGCCTCCGGTCACTGTAAGCGCGGTGAACACGTCCCCGGCCCGGGTCACGGCTGTCAGGTTGGGCCGTTCGGCAACCAGCAGCCCCGCACCGACCAGGTCTTCAACAACTGCCACCCCGGTCAAGAGCGCGGCCACCGCAAGGGCGGCCCCGCCCTCGGCGGATGCCAAGTCCACAGCCCAGCGTGCGCCTGCCGGCAGGAGCTCGCCCGCGCCGGAGGTCGCGTCCCGCACGGGCACAGCAGACGCCAGCAGCAGGGAAGCACGCCCCGCATCGTCGTCTTTAAGAAGTTGAACCACGACGGCGGCCACGTCAGGATCCCGGACCACGATCGCTTCGGAGGCCCCGCCCAGCGCCGCGGCAATCGCGGCCTCATACCCCGGCTGAATAGTCAGGCTCGAGGCAAGCGCTCCCGCAACGCCATCCAGTCCGGAGTCGAGGGCGTGCGCCGTGCCGTCTTTGCGGTTGAGGCCAAGCTGCAGCGCGTCCCGGCGGGCCACGAGGGCGTCACGTTCGCGGACAGCGTCTCCCCCCACGGACGTCAGCTCGGCAATCTCCTGCACAACGGCGTCGAGCTCTGCGCTGGCGTCCTCGTAGTCGGCGTCCAGGCTTTCCTCCCCTTCCTCGACCCCCGCCACCTGCGTTTCCAGGGCGGTGAACTCCGACTGGGCCCGGCGGCGGCGTTCCTGTCCGGCGGCGAGTGATTCCCGCAGCCTGCCCAGTTCGGCCTGCGCGGATTCAACCCGCGATCGTGCGGCACCAACCTGTCCGGCAAGCTTCGCGAGGCCCTCGCGGCGGTCCGCTGCGGCCCGGAGGACGGCAGTCAGCCTTTTCTCCTCGGCAGACGCCTCGAGTTCGGCAGCGTTCTTCGCCGCCGTCGCCGAGTCCAGCGCGCTGCGCCGGTCAAGGATGTGGCGCTCCATCTCCATCAACTCATCCCGGACCCGGACGGCCTGCCGTTCCAGCTGCTCGGGATCCCTGCCCGAGTACGGTTCGGCATCAACGGCGCCCAGCAGGCGGCCGCGTTCCTGGGCCAGCGAGCCCAGGGAACGAAGCCGTTCCCTGGAAGCGGAGAGCCGGTACCAGGTATCCCGGGCGGCGTTGAGCTTTGGTGTTGCCTCGGCTGCGAGCTGTTCCACGGCTGCCTGTTGCCGGCGGCCCGCCTCCAGCTGCTGCTCCACCACCGCACGGCGGGCCTTCAGTGCCGTTTCGTCGGCCACGTCCTGCTCAAGTGAATTCTGTTGCTGGACGAGGTCGTCGGCCAGCAGCCGCGCGCGTGCGTCGCGGACGTCGAACTGGACCCGTTGGGCGCGGCGCGCCACATCGGCCTGCTTGCCGAGTGGCGTGAGCTGGCGCCTGATCTCCCCCGTCAGGTCGCTCAGCCGTTGCAGGTTCGCCTGCATGGCCTCAAGCTTGCGGACCGTTTTTTCCTTGCGGCGGCGGTGCTTGAGGATCCCGGCGGCTTCCTCAATGAAGCCGCGGCGGTCCTCCGGAGTGGCGTGCAGGACCTTGTCCAGCTGCCCCTGGCCCACAATGACATGCATTTCCCGGCCCATACCGGAATCCGAGAGCAGTTCCTGGATGTCGAGCAGGCGGCAGCTGGCACCGTTAATAGCGTATTCAGAGCCCCCGGTGCGGAAGAGGGTCCGCGAGATGGTGACCTCGCTGAATTCGATGGGCAGGGCGCCGTCGGTGTTGTCGATGGTCAGGGATACGTGGGCCCGGCCCAGCGGCGGGCGCCCGGAGGTCCCGGCAAAAATGACGTCCTCCATTTTGCCGCCGCGGAGCGTTTTGGCTCCCTGCTCCCCCATCACCCAGGAGAGTGCGTCCACCACGTTGGATTTCCCGGAGCCGTTCGGCCCCACCACTGCCGTGATGCCAGGCTCAAAATCGAAGGTTGTGGCCGATGCAAACGACTTGAACCCACGGACGGTAAGGCTTTTGAGGTGCAAGGTGTTTCTGGTCTCCTGAGTGGCTGAAGCGGCTGCTTTGCTGCCCCAAATCTACTGTGTTATAGCGGAAAGCCGCGGATTTCCGGGTGTCTGTCCCTGCACCGGACAGCGCCCGATCATGCCCGGCAGGGCGCGGCGGGCTACCAGCGTCCGTTGCGCGGGCGCGGCTGACAGACCGGGCAGGAGTATGAGGACCGGTTCATGAACTGCTCGCGGCGGACCGTGGAGTGAATTCCGACGGCGGCACAACGGCTGCAGGGTTTGCCTTCCCGCCCGTAGGCGTTCAGGGAGCGGTCAAAATAACCAGAGGCGCCGTTGACGTTGACGTACAACGCATCGAAACTGGTGCCCCCTGCCGCCAGAGCATCCAGCATGACCTCGCGGGAGCTGGTGATGAGCCGTTCCGCGTCGCCGCGGCGCAGCGTATCGGTGGGCCTGGCGTAGTGCAGCTTTGCCCGCCACAGGGCCTCATCGGCATAGATGTTGCCGATTCCTGAGACGAGTCCCTGGTCCAACAACGCGCGTTTGAGGCCCGTCCTGCGCTTGCGCAGCCTGCCGTAAAAAAGGTCAAAGGAAAACGCCGGGTCCAGCGGGTCCCGGGCGATGTGGGAAGCTTCCTCAGCGATCAGCGCAACGGGAGATTCGGACTGGCCGCCAGGGCCGCCGTCGTCCGTGGGAATCATGCCGGTGACGAACAGCCCGCCGAAAATCCGCTGGTCAACAAACCTGAGTTGTTCAGGCATTCCGGCCACGGGGCTCAGCCGCAGCCTGACCTTGAGGTGTTTCTCGTCCGGCACTTCGCCGTCCTGCATCAGGAGCTGACCGCTCATCCCGAGGTGGGCCATCAGGGCGACGCGGGGTGCGCCAGCGGACTCCGCAGCCTCGCTCAGCGGCATCCACAGGAATTTTCCGCGGCGCACAACGTCCACAACCGTGGTGCCCTGGAGGTTGCCCCTGAAGTCCTCAGGGCCCATTGCATGCCGGCGGAGGGAGCGCGGGTCCAGCACGTCTACCCCTGTGATGGTTCGGCCGCGGACCCAACTCACCAGTCCACGGCGGACCACTTCAACTTCAGGCAGTTCGGGCACGGCTCAGCCTATACGCTGCGGGAAGACTCTGGTGATGCGCCCTCCGCTGCAGGGGCAGCGGCGGCTCCGGGAGTTCCGGAGAGCTGACGCCAGGCGTCCGCGGCAGCTTCCTGTTCCGCTTCCTTCTTCGAGTGGCCTGATCCGTTGCCGTACGGTTTGCCACCAATATTCAGGACCGCTGTAAAGGTCCGGGCGTGGTCCGGCCCCGCCCCCTCAACGGCGTAGTAGATAGTGCCCATCTGCCTGCTGGCTGCCAGTTCCTGGATGCTGGTTTTCCAGTCGGTGCCGGCGCCGAGGGCGGCAGCATCCTTCAGGAGCGGGCCAATCAGGCGCATGACGAGCTGACGGGCAGTCTCAATGTCGTTGGACACGTAGGTGGCACCAATGAGTGCTTCCATGGTGTCCGCCAGGATGGAAGCCTTGTTCTTGCCCGCGGTGAGCTTTTCGCCCTGCCCCAGGTAGATGTAATCCCCGATGCCGAGGCTTCGGCCAATGCCGGCGAGGGCGCGGGTGCTGACCACCGCAGAGCGGCGTTTGGCAAGGTCGCCCTCTGGGAGGGTGGGGTTGTCCCGGTACAGGGCATCGGTCACGGAGAAGCCCAGGATGGAGTCGCCCAGGAATTCGAGCCGCTCGTTGGTGGGGATGCCGCCGTTTTCGTAGGCGTAGGAACGGTGTGTGAGAGCAAGACGAAGCGTCCCGGCGTCAATGGAGACACCGAGACGCTTCAGAAGCTCTTCAGTTGAAGACATCATGTCAGCCCAAGCGGCCGATTAGACGTCTGCGACCTTGCGGCCCTTGTACTCAAGGAACAACGCAGTGCCAGCCGAGTCGGTAACGACCTTCGCCTGGTGCGGCAGGCTGTAAGTAACCTGGCCGTTCTCTACGGTCTTCACCAGGTGGGGGGCAGTTGCCTTCCACTGGGAGCGGCGGGCGCGGGTATTCGAGCGAGACATTTTCCGCTTCGGGACAGCCACGGCTAACTCATTTCTCTCTAGAAAAACACTTACAAATCAGTTTTGCCGGTCAGGCTTAGCCAAGTCAGCTAGGGCAGCCCAGCGAGGATCTACGACCTCGTGGTGGTGCCCCGGCTCGTCTTCCAGGCGTACTCCGCATTCGGAGCAAAGGCCCTGGCAGTCTTCCCGGCACACCGGCTGGAACGGCAGCATGGTTACAACTGCGTCCCGCAACACCGGCTCAAGATCGATTAGATCGTACTCGATTCGATATTGCTCTTCTTCGTCTTCTCCGTCGGAGAACTGAACGCCCTCGTAGAAGAAAAGTTCTTGCACATTGACCTCAAGGTCATACGCAAGGGGATCCAGGCATCGTCCGCACTCGCCTTTTACTTCGGCGACCGCGGTTCCTGATACCAGAATTCCTTCGTGTACGGCCTCAAGCCTCAGATCCAGCTCGATGTCCGAGCCTTCCTGAACGCCAATGAGTGCCACACCAAGGTCACTTGGTGCGGGTACATGTTCTTTCAGTGTCCGCATGCTTCCCGGGCTGCGCCCGATATCCTTGACGTCGAACGCCAAGGGCGAACTAGCATCTCGTTTAATGAGAACTCCTGTTGAACATATGACCGACGTACCATCCTAGCCTGAAGAACCGCAGGGACTCAAACCAGGCGACGGACGGCCGTCGAAGTACCGGACTAGCCTACCCTCTTGGCAGCTGATCGGACGCAGACCCGCCCGCGAGCAACCTTTTATGCACCGACCGGGGAACATAGTCGGACACGCTGCCACCCAGACCGGCCACTTCTTTGATCAGGGTGGATGACAAATGCAGGTAGTGCGCCTCGGCCGGCAGGAACACCGTTTCGACGCCGCTGAGCTGGCGGTTCATCGTAGCCATCGGAAGTTCATAGTCGAAGTCCGAGGACGAGCGGAGACCTTTGACGATCGCGGAGACCCCGCGCTGGCGGCAGTACTCGGCCAAAAGACCGTCGCCCACCGGTTCCACCACAATGCCCTTGAGGGACGCCAGGGTTTCGCGCGCCATATCCAGGCGGTCCCCCAGGCTGAACATGTACTTCTTCGCATAATTGGTCGACACCGCCACGATCACCTCATCGAAGAGGCCCGCGGCACGGGCGATGACCTCGAGATGGCCGTTGTGAATGGGGTCAAAGGATCCGGGGCAGACAGCGCGTCTCATCCACCGAACCTACCGCATGGGGTGGCCGGGATACCATGACTGGATGCATCCACCACGGGACCTTTCCATGTCCACAATGCCTGCCCCGTGGCAGCGCACCGCCTCAGGCGCCAACCTGCTGGGACCCGCCGGCCAACTGGGCGTCACCATCTTCGAGGAGATGACCACGCTGGCGGCGCAGACCGGCGCCATCAACCTCGGGCAGGGTTTCCCTGACGAGGACGGACCGCTGGAAATCAAGGCGGCCGCGGTGGCCGCCATCGAAGCCGGAGCCAACCAGTACGCGCCCGGCAAGGGCATCCTGGAACTGCGTGAGGCCGTATCCGCACACCAGGAGCGTTTTTACGGGCTGACCCCGGACCCGTTGACCGAGGTCATCATCAGCACCGGCGCCACCGAAGGGATCGCCGCAGCGTTGCTGGCGTTCGTCGGCCCCGGCGATGAGGTGCTGACTTTCGAACCGTTTTATGACGCGTACGGCGCCGTCATCGGCCTGTCCGGCGCCACCCACGTCACGGCCCCGCTGCTGGCTCCGGACTTTTACCCGGATATGACCGCGCTGGAAGCGGCCTTCACCGACCGCACCAGGGTGGTGCTGTTGAATAATCCGCACAACCCCACCGGCGCCGTCTTCCCCCGTCATGTCCTGCAGCGCGTCGTCGAGCTTGCCACAAAGCATGACTGCCTCATCGTCACCGATGAGGTGTACGAGCACCTCACCTTCGGGGTCAGGCATATTCCCGTCGCCTCGCTGCCTGGTGCCGCTGAGCGGACCATCACCATCTCGTCCGCCGGAAAGACTTTCTCCTTCACCGGCTGGAAGATCGGCTGGCTGACCGGCCCGGAACACCTGGTGGCGGCTGTCCGCACGGTCAAGCAGTTCCTGACCTACAGCTCCGGTACACCGTTCCAGTCGGCCATTGCGGCCGGCCTCGCGCTGCCGGACGAGTTTTACCGGGGCGTGTCGGCAAGTCTCCGGAAGAAGCGTGACATCCTCAGCGAGGGCCTCCGCGCCGCAGGATTCGACGTTTACACGCCGCAGGGAACCTATTTCGTCACGGTGGACACCGCACCCCTTGGCATTGGCGACTCCGTGGACCTGGCCCGCAGGCTGCCCGGACTGGTGGGAGTGGCCGCGATCCCCGTCCCCGTCTTCTGTCACCCGGAGGGCGCGGAACGGACACGGAGCCTGCTCAGGTTCGCGTTCTGCAAGAAAGTTGAGCTCCTCGAGGAGGCCTCCGCCAGGCTGGCAACCCTCAGCGGAAAGCTCTGATGTCGGAGCCTGGCGGCACACGATCCACGCGGTTCCTGCGGACCACTGGCCAGCACGCCTCCATCGAGCCCGACGCCTTCACCGACGGCGGCTACGTGCTGAGCATCGGCGGGGCCGAGCAGTCCCACGTTAATCTGGCGCATCCTGAGGAGATCTTCTACGAGTACCTGCGACGGATCGGCCATCTGGTGGACCTCGCCGCGCCCAAAAGTCAGCCGATCACAGCCCTGCATCTTGGGGCTGGAGCCCTGACTCTGGCCCGCTATGTGCAGGCGACGAGGCCTGGATCCGTCCAGTATGCGGTGGAGCTGGAACGCGAGCTCCTCGACTTTGTCCTGCAGCAACTCCACCTTCCTGACGGAACCGACCTGCATTCCGTGATCGGCGATGCCCGCGACGCCCTGGCGGACCTGGACCCTGAACTTCACTTCGACGTCGTGATCCTGGACATTTTCTCTGGTCCGGAAGCCCCGGCCCACATCGCCTGCCAGGAGTTCTACCAGGAGGTCCGGGCACGCCTCGCACCGGAAGGCTTGCTGATCGTGAACGTGGGCGACGAACCCGGGCTGACCCTGGTGCGGAGTCAGGCTGCCGCCATGCGCAGCGCCATGGCGGACGTTGCCGCCTTCGCCGAAACCGGGATGTTCGCGGGCCGCTACCCCGGCAACATCATCCTCGCCGGAACGCAGACTCCGTGGCCCGAAGCCTGGACGGCCGAACTGACGGCACGGGGCCCGCACCCTGCGAAGGTTCTCGCCGGCGTGGACCTGGATGGGCTCGCCGGCTGAATCTCAGTCCTCCGGAAGCACCGGAGGCTCCGCGAACCAGAGCCGTGTTTCGCCGTACTTCTTCTCCGCGAACCGTTCCAGGCCGGCTGGCCAGAGCGGCTCCGGTGAACGCGTGGACCGCTCCACCACCACCACGGCCGCCGGGGCCAGATGATCGGCGAGTTTGCCCAGTACCGCCGTCAGGGCCGGATCATCCAGCGGATACGGCGGGTCCAGGAACACCAGGTCCCAGCTGGACGTCTCCGCCGCGCGCTCCAGGAAGGACTCCACCTTGGACCGGTGGACCGTCACGGCCTTGCGGCCCAGTACACCGTTGATCAGGTCCGCGTTGCGCTGGCACACGGAACTGGCCTTGGCATCGAATTCCACAAGGTCAACGGTGTCAGCGCCCCTGCTGCCGCTCTCCACGCCCAACGAGCCGGACCCTGCGTACAGGTCCAGGACCCGGGCACCTGCAATGATCCCGAAGGCGTCGAGCCGGGAGAACAGCGCCTCCTTCACACGGTCGGTGGTGGGCCTCGTGAGGGAGCCGGGAACGCTCACCAGAGGGGTCCCGCCTGCAGCGCCCGCGATGATGCGGCTCATGGCCGCCTCCTATCCGCGCTCAAGGAACGCCTCCTTCTCGGGGTTCAAGTATTCGTCGATGGCCTCCGCCAGCCGCGGATGCCGTGCCAGGGCAGGATCAGCGGCCACAATTTCCTGGGCGTCCTGGCGCGCCTGCGCAATGATGTCCTCGTGCTCCAGCACGCGCAGCAGTTTCAGGGTGGAGCGGCCGCCGGACTGCGACGCGCCCAGGATGTCGCCCTCGCGGCGCAGCTTCAGGTCCTCCTGCGACAGCTCGAAGCCGTCGGTGGTTGCCGCCACGGCGTCCAGCCGGCGCCGGCTCGGGTGTCCGCGTTCCAGGGTGGTGACCAGCAGGCACGTTCCGGGAAGCCCGCCGCGGCCCACCCGGCCGCGCAGCTGGTGCAGCTGGGAAATGCCGAAGCGGTCGGCGTCGAGGATCACCATCAGCGTTGCGTTATGGACGTCGACGCCGACTTCGATAACGGTGGTGGAGACCAGGAGCTTGGTCCGGTTGGCGGTGAAGTCGGCCATCGCGGCGGTCTTCACTGCGGTGTCCAAACGGCCGTGCATCGGCCCAAGGGGCACACCGGCCAGGGCTGGCTCCTGCTGGAGATGTTCGACGACGGCGGTCACCGACGCGAGCTCCCGCCCACCGCCGTCGCTCGCCAGGTCAGCCGCGGAAGGTTCCGCTTCCCCCGGGCTGAAGTCGCCGTCGTCGTCCGTTCCGATCCTGGGGCACACCACGTACACCTGGTGCCCGGCGTCGATTTCCTCACGGGATCGGGACCAGATGCGGTCGGCCCAGCCGGGATTCTCGGCCAGGCCCACCACATGCGTGGAAATCGGCGCCCGGCCGGCGGGCAGTTCGTCCAGGACGGAGGTTTCAAGGTCGCCGAAGACCGTCATGGCCACGGTGCGTGGAATGGGCGTGGCCGTCATGACCAGCAGGTGCGGCGGCTTGTTGGCCTTTGACCGCAGGACGTCCCGCTGCTCCACGCCGAACCGGTGCTGTTCGTCCACCACGATCAGGCCAAGGTCGTAGAACGCGACGTTGTCGCTGAGCAGCGCATGCGTGCCGATCACGATCCCGGCCGCGCCGGATGCGGCGTCCAGCATGGCCCGTTTCCGGGCGGCGGTGGGCATGGAGCCGGTGAGGAGAGTGACCTGCACGGCCCCTTCGGCCAGGCTGCCCAGCAGCCCGTCAGGGGACAGAATGGGGTCGCGGGACAGGGAGCCCAGGGTCCGCCGGATGGAATCGAAATGCTGGGCGGCGAGGACCTCCGTTGGCGCCAGAAGCGCAGCCTGCCCGCCGGCATCCACCACCTGCAGCATGGCCCGCAGCGCGACGATGGTCTTGCCCGAGCCGACCTCGCCCTGCAGCAGCCGGTTCATGGGGCTGTCCTGCGCCAGTTCTGCGGCAAGCGTTTTTCCGACGGCGGCCTGGCCGCCGGTGAGCGTGAAGGGCAGCTGCCTGTCGAACGCCGCCAGCAGCCCGTCCGTGGCCGGGCGCCGCGCCGTGGCTTCCTCGGCCGCAAGCTGGGCACGGCGCCGGGCCAGAGCCGCCTGCAGGACCAGGGCCTCCTGGTAGCGCAATCGCTCCTGGGCCTTCTTCCAGTCAGCCTGCGTTTCCGGCTTGTGGATGAGCCGGTAGGCCTCGGCCACGGGGAGGAATTTTTCCCGCGCGGCGACCGTCTCCGGCAGCGGATCCGGCAGGGCATCCAGATCCACGGTTTCCAACAGCGTGGAAATGACTTTCTGAATCGACCAGCTGGTGAGCTTTGCGGTGGCCGGGTAGACCGGGATGGGCATCACGGCGAGCTTTGCGGGCTCCATGGCCGGCATGTCCGGGTCCTCGTCGAGGAGGTGGAAATCCGGGTTGGTCAAGCCCAGGGACGCTCCGTAGCGCGTCACCTTGCCGGAGAACATCACGCGCCGGCCCGGCAGGAGCTGCGCCTGTGCCCGGTGTCCGCTAAAAAAGGTGATCTTGAGCGTGCCGTGCCCGCTGCCGGGGCCGACCGAGGAAAGGCGCGGACGGCCGTGGGAGGCGGCGTCGTCGGTGATCACAACGTCGGTAATGGAACCACGCCGCGTATGCATCTTGCGCGTGCTGTTGGAGAGCACTCGCGCAAAAAGCGTGACCTCTTCATCCAGCGGCAACTCGCTGATGGGCGTCAGTTCACCGCGGTTCAGGTAGCGGCGCGGGAAGTAATTCAGGAGGCCGCCGACTGTGGTGATGCCCAGATGCTTCTCAATGGCCGAAGCTGACCGCTTTCCGATCAGGCGTTCCAGGCCCAGGTCCAGTTCAGCGCTCATGCCCACTGGAGTTCACCGGAGCTGGTTCGGGATCTCGGGCCATGGCGAGTTCGCTGACCGAAATGTCGCTGGGTTCGCCGAGGGAACGGATCAGGGCGACGGCCGGGGCGGCGTCGGAGACGTGCACGTGGACCCGCCACCGGTAGCTGCCCTCGGCATCTGCCAGGCTGTCCACCTGGCTCATGATGACGGACTCGCCGATTTCGTCGAGTCGCTGGCGCAGCGTGGCCGCGCTGAGCGGCGACAGGCTGATGGTGCACATAACCTCAACGCCGTCGTCAACCGGCATATCAGTGTGGATGTGGGGGTCCTGGACGTCATAGCCGTGGAGCCCGTCGAGGAGTTCGCCCTGCAGCCCTTCGCCCAGGACTGCTGAACGCAGGCAGTCAAGGATGAGCAGCATGCCAACGCCCCCGGCATCGACCACATGGGCGGCTTCAAGGGCGGCCAGCTGGCTCTCGGTGCTGACGACGGCTTCTAATGCACCGTTGACGGCAGCGTCGAGGGCTTTGCCCAGGGCTTGGTTACTGTCGTCGCCATTGTGCCCGGCGTCCACCGCCGCGGCGGCCCGGGCGGCGGCCTCCATGACCGACAGCATGGTGCCTGGGACGGGGTCGCTCAACGCGGACCAGGCCCGGATCTGGGCACGGTTCAGCGCGGCGGCCAGGAGGGTAGACGTCAGGCGGGTGTGACCGGCCAGGGGTTCAGCCGCAGCGCAGAGGAAGACCGCGAAGAGGGTTCCGGAGTTGCCCCGGGCCTGCTCCATCGCGGCCCGGCCGGCGTGCGCCAGCACTGCCCCGACATCCGACTGGCCAGCATCAGCAGGGACTGCCTCGTCCTGCCCTGCCGGGTCGCTGCGCAGGGCACGGGCGGCCGCCCGCACGGTGAGGTAAAGGTTGGTGCCGGTGTCACCGTCCGCCACGGGGAAGATGTTGATGGCATTGAGGCGGTCGCTGTGGTTGGCAACGGCGATTTCAGCCTTGTCCAACCACCGCTTCATCGCTTGCGCGTTGGCGGCAACCTTAGTCTGCAAAGTGATCCCATCCCCCGGTGCCAACGGCGTGGCCCGCAATCGTGACGCCCGGTGGTGTGGAGCTTCCCGGGGCTTGTACTGAGCCTATCGCAGTGAATCCGGCAGGCAGCTGAACGCCGGCAGGGAACGAGGCCAGCAGCCCATGGTCCTCTCCCCCGCCAAGTACCCAGGCCATGGGGTCAGCTCCGAGAAGGTCCGACGCCGGACGCAGTGCTTCCGCGAGAGGTTTCAGTGCTGCGGGGTCAAGGTCAAGAACCACGCCGCTAGCGGCGGCGAGGCGGCCGCCGTCGCGCACCAGGCCGTCAGAGACGTCCAGCATGGCGGTGGCACCGGCCCGCGCTGCCGACGGCCCGGCCGCGAGGGGCGGCATTGGCCTGCTCTGGCTGTCCATGAGCCGCCGCTGCTCTGCGGTGAGCGTGTCCGCCGGGACGGCGCTCTCAAGGAGGGCGAGGCCTGCCGCGGCCCGCCCGACGGTTCCTGCCAGGGCAAGAGTGTCCCCGGGGTTGGAGCCCGAACGCAGCACCGGCGGCAGTCCGCCCAGGGTCCCGACGATGGCCACCGTCACCGCTATCTCCCGCCCGCGCCCCAGATCTCCGCCGGCAACGGAACAGTCAGCAGCGCCGAGCCCGATGATGCCAGCGGTCAGCCCGTCGGCGAAGCGTTCAACCCACTCGACGGGAGTGCCCGGCGGCATGGTCAGGCTGACCACCAGCGACGTGGCCCGGCCGCCCATGGCGTTGATATCGCTGAGATTCTGCGCGGCGGACTTCCAGCCGACGTCGTACCCAGTGGTCCGGTAGCCGTTGTTCCACTCGAGGCGGAAGTCCTGGTCCTGGGTCTGGGTGTCGATGGAGATCAGGGTCCGGCCGTCCGGAGCGGCGACAATGGCGGCATCGTCTCCAGGGCCAAGCAGGGTTGCCGAACCGTGATTTCCACCCATTTCCAGCCGCGGGAAGATCCGGGCCAGCAATTCGGTTTCGGACAGCGCGGCGACAGTCAGCGTTTCTTCAGTCAACGGGATTTCAGGCACGCCCCTACGCTACAGCGCGGCACCGACATTGTTGATCAGCCCGTCGCTGGTCAGGTGCTCTAAAGGGCCGCACGGTCCATTGAGCGTCCGCAGCACACGGCAGCGACGATAGGCTGGATGCATGCGCAATCCCCGTTTTTCCCTGCCTCTCCGCGTGTCCGGAATCCTGCTGACTGCGTCCTTCGCAGGAGCTCTTCTGTCCGCCTGCGCCCCGACCGTGGATGTCACCGCCGCCGGCGATGCGGCGAACCCGGCCTGCGCTCCGATGATGGTGGCCCTCCCGGACGCCATCGGTGACGCTGCCCTGCGGAAAACCAACAGCCAGGCCACTGCCGCCTGGGGTGACCCGTCCCAGGTGATCCTGCGCTGCGGCGTCAACATTCCGGGGCCGACGACGGACCGGTGCGTGAGTGTCAACGGCATCGACTGGGTCATCAAGGAAGGCGATCCGGTGTGGACGCTGACTACCTTCGGCCGCGAACCCGCCACGGAAATCCTGATGGATCCGGACAAGATCAGCTCCGCGACCGTCCTGGCGGATCTTTCCGCCTCAGCCGGAAAGGTCCCGGCCAGCCGGAACTGCGTGGGCCAGGAAGATCTGCAGAACCTGCCGTCCAGCAAATAGGTCTCGACAGGCTCGACCACCGGACCACCGACTACCGCAGGCCGGTCTTCCGGTGCAGCGCCAGGTAGATGAGCTCATCAATCAGGGCCGCATAGTCCAGGCCTGACGCTGCCCACATCTGCGGGTACATGCTCTTGGGCGTAAACCCGGGCATGGTGTTGATCTCGTTGATGATCAGGTCACCGTCGGGCGTATAGAAAAAGTCCACGCGGCTCAGGCCCTCGGCCCCCACCGCGTCAAAGGCAGCTGCCGCGAGTTCCCGGACGCGCACGATGGCTTCCTCGGGAATGTCGGCGGGGCAGCTCAGCGAGGCGGCGTCGTCTTCAACATACTTGGCGTTGAAATCGTAGAATTCGTGCGTTCCGGCGGCGACGGAAATTTCGCCGGGCATGGACGTACGGGGGGAATCGGTCCCGCGTCCTTCCAGGACGGCACACTCAATCTCACGTCCTACGATGCCAGCCTCGATGACCAGCTTGAGGTCGTGACGTCGGGCCTCCTCGACGGCGGCGTCGAGTTCTTCAAGCGAGTCCACTTTGGAGATCCCCATGGACGAACCCGCCCGCGCCGGCTTGACGAACACGGGAAAGCCGAGTTGGTCCACCCGTTTGCGGACGGCCTCGGCGTCTTTTACCCACTGCCGGTCCGTGACGGCAATGTACGGCCCCACGTGCAGCCCGGCGGCCTCGAACACAACCTTCATATAGTGCTTGTCCATGCCTACAGCCGACGCCAGCACGCCGGCGCCGACGTAGCGGGTGTCGGACAGTTCCAAGAGCCCCTGGATGGTGCCGTCCTCGCCAAAGGGACCATGGAGAAGGGGAAACACAACGTCCACCGTGCCGAGTTCCTGCGGGACCTGGTTCGGCGAGGCGACGATCAGCTGGTGCTCGCCGCCGATCTCGGCCAGTGTCACGGTTTGTGCTGACGGAGCTACCTCCGGCAGCGACGACGCGGACAGCGACCACTGGGTGGTATCCCCCGAGGCCAGCACCCACTGCCCCGATTTGGCGATGCCGAGGGGGATGACTTCGTACTTGTCTTTGCTGATGGCGCCCAGCACGCCGGCGGCGGTCACGCAGCTCACGGCATGCTCGCTGGACCGGCCACCGAAAAGGACCGCGACGCGGGGTTTGGCCCGGGGGGCGGAGTCCGCTGCGGTTAGGTTATCGTCGGACATCGTCAGTAATCGCCTTCGGGTTTCAGGTCCCGGGCCAGCAGCAGCGGCCCCAGTTGGTCAACGGACAGTTTGCCGGCCAGGACGGCTACGACGGCGGCAGTGATGGGCATTTCGACGCCCAGTTTCCCCGCAAGTTCATGCACAGCCTGGCCGGATTTGATGCCTTCGGCTGTTTGTGTCATCTGCTGCGCCAACTGCTCCAGCGTCAGTCCCTGGCCGAGCAGCCGGCCGGCCGTATGGTTTCGTGACAGCGGCGAGGAACACGTTGCCACCAGGTCCCCCAGACCGGCCAGCCCTGCCATGGTCTGTGCCTCGCCACCAAGGGCAAGGGCGAGCCTTGACGTTTCGGCCAAGCCCCGGGTGATCACGGAGGCCTTGGTGTTGTCCCCCATCTGTTTACCTTCACAGATGCCCACCGCCAGCGCGATAACGTTCTTGACGATTCCGCCGATTTCCACGCCGACCACGTCCGCCGTGGTGTATGGACGGAAGTATGGCGCTGTGCAGCTCCTCGCGATCCAGCCTGCGGCGGCCGCGTCGATACAGGCCACCACCGAGGCCGTGGGTTCCTCACGGGCGATCTCCATGGCCAGGTTGGGGCCGGAAACCACGGCGATGCGTTCCGCGGGAATCCCCAGTTCATCGCTGATGACCTCGCTCATCCGAGCGTCGGTGCCGAGCTCGAGGCCCTTCATCAGTGACACCACCATGGCGTCAGAAGCAATCAGTGGCTTCCATTCACGTAGCTGGAGGCGCAGTGACTGGGCCGGAACAGCAAGGACCACCAGGTCTGCGCCCGCCAGCACGGCACGGACGTCTGTGGACGCCGCGATGCCGGGCGGCAGTTCGGTGTCCTTCAGGTACTGGACGTTGCGGTGGGAGGTGTTGATCTGCTCCACCACTTCGCTGCGGCGGCCCCAAATCCGGATGCTACGTTCTTCCCCCGCTGCGCCGGCCGCGTCGGCGAGGATCTTGGCGAATGTGGTCCCCCAGGAACCGGCGCCCAGGACGGCGACAGACCGGGCCGAACCCTGACGGCTTCCGTCAGGCATCAGGTGGCATCCGCAGCGTCGTCAGGATTTCCCGGCTCAACGAAGCGGCCGTGCGTGGCCTGTTTGTGCTTGGACGGGTCCCAGCGTTCAGCGGGAGGCTCCTCCCCGCGGATGTCGGCCAGCAGACCGGTCACGGCATCCATGATCTTCTCGGTAGCCGCGGTCAGCGTTGCTTTGTCCAGTGGCAGGCCCATGAACTGGCTGAGGTCAACGGGCTTGCCCACCATCACCCTGGACGTCTTGCGCGGGAAAAGGTGGAACCGCTTCGCATAGCGCGGGAACACCTCATGGGCGCCCCAGTGCGCGATCGGCACCACGGGAATGCCGCCTTCCAAGGCAAGGCGGGCAGCGCCGGTGTGGCCTTTCATCGGCCACAGCCCGGGATCGCGGGTGAGTGTGCCTTCGGGGTAGATGATGATGGCCCCGCCGTCCGCCACAATCTCCTGGGCGAGCTGCAGCGAGCGGTTCGCTCCCGCCGTCGAGCGTTCCACCGGGATTTGCCGGGTGGCACGCAGGACCGCGCCCAGGACGGGAACCTTGAACAGTCCGGCCTTGGCCAGGAAGTGCGGGGCGCGCTTCTGGTTGTAGAGAATATGCCCCACGATCAGCGGATCGATTTCCGTACAGTGGTTGGGCGCGGCAATAAATCCGCCGGCAGGGAGGTTCTCCAGGCCTTCCCACTTCTTGTTCATCATTGCATTCAGCACCGTGCGCACGATGGCTGCGACCACAACGAATGTGGCCTGGCTCTTGGCTGTTTCCTTCACGTACCCACCGCTACTTTGTCGAAGTGATGTCGAAGTCGGCGCCGAGGCCGGACAGCTTTTCGGTGAAACGTTCGTAACCGCGGTTGATGATGTCGATCCCGGTCACGCGCGACGTGCCGGAAGCGGCCAGCGCCGCGATCAGGTGGCTGAAGCCGCCGCGCAGGTCCGGTACGTCGATGTCGGTGCCCTTGAGCTGGGTGGGGCCGGAGATGACGGCGGAGTGGAGGAAGTTGCGCTGGCCGAAGCGGCACGGCACACTTCCCAGGCACTCGCGGTGCACCTGGATGCTGGCGCCCATCCGGATGAGCGCATCGGTGAAGCCAAACCTGTTTTCGTAGACGGTTTCGTGGACGATTGATACGCCTTCGGCCTGGGTCAGCGCCACCACGAGCGGCTGCTGCCAGTCGGTCATAAAGCCGGGGTGCACGTCGGTTTCCAGGACCAGCGGGTTGAGCTTGCCGCCCCGGTGGTAGAAGCGGATGCCGTCCTCGCCGATGTCCATGCCGCCGCCCACCTTCCGGTAGGTGTTCAGGAACGTCATCATGTCCCGCTGCGAGGCGCCTTCAACGAAAATGTCACCGCGGGTCACCAGCGCCGCGGAGGCCCACGACGCCGATTCGTTGCGGTCCGAAAGGGCGCGGTGGTTATAGCCGCCCAGGTCACGGACGCCTTCAATGCGGATGGTCCGGTCGGTCTGGACGCTGATGATGGCGCCCATCTTCTGCAGCACGGCAATGAGGTCGATGATCTCAGGCTCGGTGGCGGCGCCGGAAAGCTCGGTGATCCCTTCGGCGCGGGTGGCGCTGAGCAGCACCTGTTCCGTGGCGCCGACCGACGGATACGGCAGATTGATCTTGGCGCCGTGCAGGCCCTTGGGCGCAGAGATGTGGATGCCGCCCGGGCGCTTTTCCACCACGGCGCCGAACTGGCGGAGCACGTTGAGGTGGTAGTCGATGGGCCGGTCACCGATCTTGCAGCCGCCAAGGTCCGGAATGAAGGCCTCACCGATCGCATGGATCAGGGGTCCGCAGAGCAGGATGGGGATCCGTGAGTCACCGGCGTGGGCATCGATGGCAGTGCTCGGGGCGGTTTTTGCCGCTTTCGGATCCAGGGTGAGATCGCCATTGACGGGATCCTTGACCACCGTCACTCCGTGCAGCTGCAGGAGAGAGGTGACAACCTCGACGTCCTTGATCTCCGGAACGTTCCGCAACACCGACGGCTCGTTGCCCAGCAATGCTGCCACCATTGCCTTGGGAACAAGGTTTTTGGCCCCCCGGACGCTGACGCGGCCTGTTAGCGGGACTCCGCCGCGGATTGTCAGAACACTACTCATATACCGGTTTCCTTACGATTACTCGCCCCAAAATCCTTGCAAAGGCTCCAGCTAAGCATAGGAGGTTGCGTTACCGAACCGAAATACGGCGTGCCCAGCGCCGTCGTGAATTCCCAACTTCGCCACCGCCAGGAGAGATGCAACGCGGGGTCATTTACGGCCCGTCCTGGGACCTGACATGGGCCGCAAGTGACCCCGCGTTGCCCCAGCGGTACTCAGGAAAGGCGGGCTGGAAGGGTCTTGGGCATGAAGGCCAGACGGGTGGCCTCGAAGGCGGTGATGTCCTCTTCGTGCTGGAGCGTCAGGCCAATATCGTCCAGGCCCTCCAGGAGGCGCCAGCGGGTGTAATCGTCGATGTCAAAAGGTGCCACGATACTGCCGCAGCTGACGGTCTTGGACGGCAGGTCGACGGTGACTTCGGTGCCCGGGGCGTTTTCCAGTTCCTTCCAGATCAGCTCTACATCGTCCTGGGCGAGCTCGGCGGCCAGCAGTCCCTGCTTGCCGGAGTTGCCGCGGAAAATATCGGCGAACCGGGAGGAGAGGACCGTCTTGAAGCCGTAGTCCTTCAGAGCCCAGACGGCGTGTTCACGGGATGAACCGGTGCCGAAATCCGGGCCCGCCACCAGGACGGAGCCGGCGTTGAACGGCGCCTGGTTCAGGATGAAGGCCGGGTCCTTGCGCCAGGCCGAGAACAGGGCATCCTCGAAGCCGGTGCGGGTGATCCGTTTGAGGTAGACCGCGGGGATGATCTGGTCCGTATCAACGTTGCTCTGGCGCAGCGGGACGCCGATGCCGGTGTGGGTGGTGAACTTTTCCATGGCGGCCTCCTAGGCTGCGTTGGTGCGGATGGCGGCGGACTCGGGAGCAGGATCGAGGTCCGACGGCGAACTCAGGGTGCCACGGATGGCCGTGGCCGCTGCCACCACCGGAGAAACCAGGTGGGTGCGGCCGCCCTTGCCCTGACGCCCTTCAAAGTTGCGGTTTGAGGTCGAGGCGCAGCGCTCCCCCACCTCCAGCTGGTCCGGATTCATGCCCAGGCACATTGAGCAGCCCGCGAAGCGCCACTCGGCACCGAAGTCCTTAAAGACCTTGTCCAGGCCTTCTGCCTCTGCTTCGAGCCGCACGCGCGCCGAACCGGGTACCACCAGCATCCGGATGTTGGGGTCCTTCTGGCGGCCGCGGATGATGTCCGCGGCCGCGCGGAGGTCCTCCATGCGTGAGTTGGTGCAGGAGCCCAGGAAGACCGTGTCCACCCGGATCTCCTTCATGGGTGTACCGGCGGTCAGTCCCATGTACTGCAGGGCGCGTTCGGCGGCAGCCTTGGCGTTCTCGTCGCCGAAGTCCTCCGGGGACGGCACCTTGGAAGACAGCGAAACGCCTTGGCCCGGGTTAGTGCCCCAGGTGACAAACGGCTCCAGCGTGTCGGCATCCAGGTCCACCTCGACATCGAACGCCGCGTCGTCGTCGGTCCTTAGCGTGTTCCAGTACGCGACGGCGGCATCCCAGTCCGAACCCTGTGGCGCATGCGGGCGGCCAAACATGTAGTCGTAGGTGATTTGGTCCGGGGCCACCAGGCCGGCGCGGGCACCGGCTTCGATGGACATGTTGCAGATGGTCATCCGGGCATCCATGGACAGCGCTCGGATGGCGGAACCGCGGTATTCCAGGACGTAGCCCTGGCCTCCGCCGGTACCGATCTTGGCAATCACGGCCAGGATGATGTCCTTGGCGGTGACGCCCGGGCGCAGGGTGCCTTCAACGTTGATGGCCATGGTCTTGAACGGCTTCAGGGACAGCGTCTGGGTGGCCATGACGTGCTCCACCTCGGACGTGCCGATGCCCATCGCCAAGGCACCGAACGCGCCATGGGTGGACGTGTGGGAGTCACCGCAGACAACGGTCATGCCAGGCTGGGTGAGGCCCAGCTGCGGGCCAACAACGTGCACAATGCCCTGTTCCGCGTCGCCGAGCGAGTGCAAGCGGACACCGAACTCCGCGCAGTTGTTGCGCAGCGTCTGAATCTGCGTGCGGCTGGTGAGATCGGCGATGGGTTTGTGGATGTCCAGCGTGGGAGTGTTGTGGTCCTCCGTGGCAATGGTGAGATCCGGGCGGCGCAGCTTGCGGCCGGCCAGGCGCAGGCCCTCGAAAGCCTGCGGAGAAGTCACCTCATGGACAAGGTGAAGGTCAATGAAGAGGAGGTCGGGCTGGGCATTGGCTCCTTCGCCCTCGCCTTTGCGCACCACATGTGCGTCCCAGACTTTCTCGGCCAGTGTCTTTGCCACGGCCATCTCCCTTCACTGCTGTTTGGCTGTTTGGTTCCACTGAACCAGCAGGGCTGCATTTTGTGCCAGCCCAAAGATTTGCATCTCAGATAATGAGACGTCAATATCATTACATGGACAATTCTAGTGGAGTCGGTGTCATTGATAAAGCGGCCCATGTGCTTGATGCTTTGGAGGCGGGACCCACCACCCTGGCACAGCTGGTGGCCGCCACTGGCCTGGCCCGGCCCACCGTGCACAGGCTTGCCCTGGCCCTGATCCACCACCGGCTGGTGAGCCGCGATATCCAGGGCCGGTTTGTCCTCGGCAGCCGCCTGGTGGAGCTCGCCTCCGCCGCCGGCGAGGACCGCCTCATCGCTTCGGCGGGCCCGGTCCTGATGCAGCTGCGCGACGCCACCGGCGAAAGTTCCCAGATCTTCCGCCGCCAGGGCGAATGGCGTATTTGCGTCGCCTCCGCGGAACGCCCCATCGGCCTGCGCGACACCATCCCCGTCGGCACCAAGCTTTCCATGAAGGCCGGCTCCGCCGCCCAGGTGCTGCTCGCCTGGGAAGACCACGACCGGCTTCTCGAGGGCCTGCAGGCCGCCCGTTTCACGCCCACCGTGCTGGCAGGCGTACGACGGCGGGGCTGGGGACAGAGCCTCGGCGAACGCGAGCCCGGGGTCGCCTCAGTCTCGGCCCCCGTCCGGGGACCGTCCGGACGCGTGATCGCCGCCGTCTCGATCTCCGGCCCCATCGAGCGGCTCACCCGCCAGCCGGGCCGCCTCCACGCCGAGGTGGTCTGCAACGCCGCCCGCCTCCTCACCGAGGCCCTGCGCAAGAGCAACGACTGAGCCGCCTCCGTCCGGGCGTGGCCGCCCACAGCTAGGCTGTCGGCATGAACAGCTATGCAGTCTTCCTCCGCGGGATCAATGTCGGCGGGATCAACATCAAGATGGCGGACCTCAAGGATGCACTTGCATCGCGGGGCTTCGCGGAAGTCAAGACCCTGCTGGCCAGCGGCAACGTGGTGCTCGCAAGCGACGAGGATCCTGCTGCCGTCAAATGGACCTTTGAGAAGTGCCTGCGTGACGCGTTCGGCTACGACGCCTGGGTGGTGGTTTTGACCGCCCAGCGGGTCGCCGAACTCGTGGCGGCCTGCCCGTACCCGGCGGACGACAAGGCAACGCACACCTACATCACGCTGGCCTCAGACATTGCCATGCTCGATGAGCTGGACGCAGCCGGTGCAGCCCTTGACGGGACTGAACAGAAACGCCTCGGCCTGGAGGCGCTGGCCTGGCTGGCCCCGGCCGGCGGGACGCTGGACAGCCCCTTCAGCAAGATCTCGTCCAAGGCAAAATTCAAGGCGACCACCACAACACGGAACCTGCGGACGCTGATCAAGGTCAGCGACGCCGCAACCGCCCTGGCGTAGCTGCCTTAGTTTCCAGCCGCAGCCTTCAGCGCGGCGTTGAAGGACGCGAGCCTGCTGACCTCGACTTCCACAGGCTCCACCACCAAGTCCCGGGCAACCTCGCCCACCGCTGTCCTCAGCCGTTTCCTGGCCCTGGCTGCACGCGCCCTCGCAGCACCTGACCCAATGAACTTTCCGGTCAGCGCGAGGAAGATCCCCAGCGCCACGCCGCCGGCAATCATCAGCGTCGGCACCGGCCAGCCTTCCACCTTCGGAACCTCGGGGACGGGCAGTTGGAGATAGCCGAGCCCTGCCAGCACGCCAAGCCAGCCCAGGCCACCCAGGACAGTCAGCAGCGTCAGCCACTGGACCACGTTGAACACGCCCCACCACCAGGACTTCCGGGACGCCATCAGATCTGTTCCCGCAATGGCCTGGTCCAGGGCATCCGGCAACGCCTCCCGCCCTTCCCGGGCAGCACCCCGGATTGCCGCACGCCACGGTCCGGGTGCTCCCGCACTCGCCGCGTCCGCAAACTCACGGACAGCAGCATCCGTCCGGGCACGTTCCGGGGCTCCCGCGGCCGGGAGCGACGTCCGGTTAAGTTGGGACGGGGAAGCACTTCTCAGATTGAGCCGGCGGAGCGGATCCGGCCGGAACCGCACCAGCCACCGCGTCACCGGCCACCCCGTGCGGCGCGTCGACTCGATGCGGTAGGATCGCGCAACTGCGTCCACCACCACGGGCACGTTGGCGGCCGTCGCCAGCTCATCGGTGAGCCTGGATTTCGACGCCGGCCTGACACCCGCGGCTTCACCAGCGCCGGCGGCTTCCCGGAGCTGCCCGGAGGCCCGCGAAACGTCCGCGGCCAGCCGCTGCGAAAGCGCCTGGCGCTGCACCACAACATGTCGGATGGCGCCCCGGACCTTATCCACGCCGGTGCCCTTCAGGGCGGATGCGCCCAGCACCTGAACCTTGTCCAGCCCGTCGCGGGCAAGGATCCCTTTCAACGACTCCAGCACAAGCTGGACGTCCCGTTCGGGCAAACGGTCCACCTGGTTAAGGACCACCAGGGTTACAGCTCCATGCGCGGCCAGGGGCGTGAGGAAATCGTTGTGGACCGCCGCGTCGGCGTACTTTTGCGGATCCAGGACCCAGACCAGGACATCAACCAGGCCAACCATGCGCTCCACGATCGCGCGGTTCGCGGCCCTGGTGGAATCGAAGTCAGGCAGGTCCAGCAGGATCAGCCCCGTGCCCTCGTCGGCGAAGCCGGCCACGGGCTCGGCATGGTGGCGGTTGCGCACCTCAAGCCAATCCAGCAGCGGCTCGCTGCCGTCCGCGCCCCAGACACCTGCCAACGGTTCCGACGTTGTGGGGCGGCGGGCGGCCGCCGTCGCGATTTCAGCGCCGCTGACCGCGTTGAAGAGTGACGATTTGCCGCTGCCGGTGGCACCGAAGAACCCAACAACGGTGTGATCAGCCGATAGTGACCGCCGGGAGCTCGCGCGTTCGAGGAGCTGGAACACCTCCTCGAGTGCCGCATCCGGCAGGACGCCTTCGGCGAGTTCGCGGGCATCGTTGAGGGCTTCGAGCCTGCGGTCCAGCTGGGACGCTTCGCGGGAGACGCGGTGGCGGCTCATGCCTTGTCCGCCAACCAGGCCAGGGCAGCGGCGTGGTCGGTCAGGATCCGGCCGGTGTCCGCGCCGCCCTCCGGCAGGCGTTGGAGGAACTTCTGCTGCTCTGCCTGCAGCAGCCGCTGGCAACGGGCATGGAGGTCATCCCGCGCCGTCTGCGCAAGCCGGCGCACCGCGTCTTCGCCGAACACTGCCTCCAGAAGTCGCTGGCCCACCACCGCGGTACCGCCCGCCACGCCGATCTCCAGCCCGGTGAGGCCGGCGGTCATGGAAAACACCACGATCATCAGTGCGGCACCCAGCCCGTTGATCCCGAAGGAAAGCCAGCGGGCCTGCGTCCGCTTGCCCTGCCCTTCCGTGCGGATCAGTTCCATCAGGCCGGCCTGCCAGGCCCTGATCTCCGCTGCGGCCACCTCGGCGAAACCTGGGCTGGTGCCGGACAGATCGGCCGTCCCCAGAAGCTCGCGGCCGGCCGGGTCCGAGCGCCACCGCCGGTCAGTTTCCTCGCCGGCGTTGGCGGCCTCGTCCAGGATGACGGCCTGCAACCCCGTTTCGATGGCGGCCTCAACCCGGACGGCCGGCGTCGGCTCCCCCCGGAAGAAGGCTCCCACCCGGTCCCGCAGCCGTCCGATGTTCTGTTCCAGCGCCCTGAAGAATTCCCCGGTTCCGACGAAGTCCTGCCAGCGCGCCAGGACTTCGCCGCGGAGGAGGGCGCCGTCCTTTGTTGCGTCCAGGATCCGGGTTCCGGCATCGCGATAGGCGGCCTCAGCGCCTGCACGGAGTGAGGCCGCGGCCCGCTCCTGCCCCTGGACCGCGTGCGCCACCGTGCCGACCCGCCCGGCCAGCGCCTTCACCGTGCCGTTGAGTGTACGGCGGGCAATGTCGGACCGCCCGGCGGCGTCGGCTGCAAGATCCTGCAGCCAGCGCTGCAGCGGCTCCACCGCGTTCGTTGGCAGCATGCCGAGATGGTCCAGGTCCGTCTCCGGCACAATGAACAGTCCGGCATCGCCGAGCCCTTCTTTCTGCAGCAACGCACGGAGATCGGCGCTGACTTCGGCTTCCGCCTCGGCCGGCACACGGTCCAGGACCACGGCCACCATGATGTCCCGCGAGGACGCGTCCAAAAGCAGCTTCCACGGGACCGCGTCCGCATAGCGGTTGGCAGTGGTCACAAAAACCCACAGGTCCGCGGCGGCCAGCAATTGACCGGCCAGCCTGCGGTTGTCGTCGGAAATGGAGTCGACATCGGGAGCGTCAAGCAGCGCGATCCCCTGCGGCACAGCCTGATCCGCCACCAGCACCAGGGAGGAAATGGCCTCCGCATCGGGTGTTGCGCCGGCCCGGCTGGCCGGGACGGGTTCCGTCGAGACGGTGCCCCGGATCCGGTTGAGCGTGGGCAGCACACGGTGGCCTTCGAACCAGCCGGCATCAGCCGGGTGGTGCAGCAGGATGGGCTGCCGGGTGGTGGGTCTGATGGCCCCGGAGCGTGTGACCGGGTGCCCCACGAGGGCGTTGACCAGCGTTGACTTGCCGGCGCCCGTGGAACCCCCGACGACGGCAAGCAGCGGTGCGTCCAGGCTGCGGTACCGCGGCAGGATGTAGTCGTCCAGCTGGGCGACGGCGTTCCGCGTGTCCTGGCGCGCCTGTTCGACGTCCGCAAGGGCGAGCGGCAACGACACTGCGGACAGATCCCCACGCACGGCCTCAAGCAAGGCCACGGCTGGCTCCGACGCCGCGTCGGGCCGGCCCGGCTGCGTTCTCGGTGCGCGCTTAGGCGGCGAAGGCTGCGTGGGACGAAGCCCGTCTGAGGAGGTCACAGGATCATCATGCCAGTTGCGCCGCTTTTCCACCGGGCCCCGGTTTTGTCCTGTTCCCGCCGGAGCGGAGTCCACAACGAAAAACGGCCCCGGGCTGAGGCCCGGGACCGTTTCATGGTGACCCCAGCGGGATTCGAACCCGCGTTACCGCCGTGAGAGGGCAGCGTACTAGGCCGCTATACGATGGGGCCGCGTACTTCCAGGAAGTTTTCACTTCCAACCGGCGCCAGGCCGGTTTGCTAAGTGAGTATTTCATACACTCAGCGCGCGTTTCAAATCGGCGAACCGATCTGAAACCACTGATTTGCCGCGGTTAGCCTGCGACCAAACAGAGCTGGGATACCAGGACTCGAACCTAGAATGACGGTACCAGAAACCGTAGTGTTGCCAATTACACCATATCCCAATGATACTTTCGGGCCGGAGTTTCGGGCTTCAAGCCGCGCTCCGTGCGCCTCAGCACGAGAAATTACTTTACCCGAGACTTTGGGCTGGCACAAATCGGCGCTGACGGCTTGGGTGCCGAAGCCCTGCAACGAACGCGCGCCCGGCGGTCATAAAGTCAGTTGCGACAGCGAGCCGACCTCGTGGCCGGTGAAATCCGGCGCCGGCTCCCCCACCCTGTTGAGCCAGACGCCGATCAGGCCCGCCGCCGTCGAACCTTCAGCATCCAGCATCCTGTTGTCCCCCACATAGAGGGTTTCCTCCGGTGCGGTCCCCAGCAGCCGGACTCCTTCGAGGTAGATGGCCGGCTCGGGCTTGGCAACGCCTACCGTGTCCGTGCCAACCAGGCGCGTGACGCGTTCCAGGCCGGCACTGTCGAGCTTTGCCCGCTGGTAGTCGTGCACGTTGTTGCTGACGGCACCGTAGGGGATGCCGGCCGCGTCCAGCACGTCCAGGAGCGGCAGCACGTCCGCGAAGGCCCGCACATAGCTGGGCTGCAGCCGGCTGTAGGCCGAGAGCCACCCGTGCGATTCTTCGCCCTCGGCAAGTTCCACCCCGAAGTGCCCCAGAGCGGCGCGCCCCCGCAGGAGGCGCTGGTCATTGAAGGTCAGCTCCCCCGCCAGGTACCTGTCGTAATAGTGGGTGGTCTCGTGCGTGAAGATCCTGCCGAAACGCTCCCACGAGGTCTGGTCCAGACCGGGCAGGAGGTGCTCGCTGACCTCGCGCAGGGCTGTGGTCATGGCGTATTCGAGGTCCACCAGGGTGTCGTCGATGTCGAACAGGACGCCCCGGATGGTCCCGAAGCGCGTCTGCAGAACTCCGTCAGCGGTGGTGCCGGTGGCGGACATCAGCCGCGGAAGGCGCGGAGCCGGCTCAGGGACGAGTCCTTGCCCAGGATCACCATGGATTCGAAGAGCGGCGGGGAGATCCGGCGCCCGGAGACGGCTGTGCGCACAGGACCGAAGGCCAGCCGCGGCTTCAGCCCGAGGTCCTCCACGAGCGCCTGCTTCAGGGCCGCCTGGATCTCCTCCGGGTTCCAGTCCTGAACAGGCTCAAGGGCCGCCAGTGCGGAATCAAGTACTTCGGTCAGGTTGGCCGGCAGGCCCTTGCGGGCGTCCTCTGCGACGTCGATCGCGTCATCGGCCTTGAACAAAAAGGCGAGCATCTCCGGGGCCTCCCCCAGCAGGGTGATCCGCTCCTGGACGAGGGGTGCGGCCTCGGTGAGGATCTCTTCCTCCCGGTCGGTGAGGATCTCCCCTACCAGGCCCGCGGCCATGAGGTACGGCACCAGGCGCGCACGGAAATCGGCGGCCTCAAGCAGCCGGACGTGCGTGCCGTTGATGGCCTCTGCCTTCTTCAGGTCAAAACGTGCCGGGTTCGCCAGCACATCGTGGATATCGAAATGCTCCACGAGCTGCTTGACGGTGAAGATGTCCTCGTCGGCGCTCAGCGACCAGCCCAGCAGGGACAGGTAGTTCAGCAGGCCCTCGGGGATAAAGCCGCGTTCGCGGTGCAGGAACAGGCTGGACTCGGGATCGCGCTTGGAGAGCTTCTTGTTGCCCTGGCCCATGACGTAGGGAAGGTGGCCGAACTCCGGCATGTACTCGGCCACGCCGATGGCGTAGAGGGCACGGTACAGGGCGATCTGGCGGGGCGTGGAGCTGAGCAGGTCTTCGCCGCGCAGCACGTGGGTGATTCCCATCAGGGCATCGTCCACCGGGTTCACCAGCGTGTACAACGGCGCGCCGTTGGCACGGACCACCGCGAAGTCCGGCACGGAGCCTGCCTTGAACGTGATCTCGCCGCGGACGAGGTCCTTGAAGGTGAGGTCCTCGTCCGGCATCCGCAGGCGCAGCACGGCCTGGCGGCCTTCGGCCTTGTACTGGGCCAGCTGTTCCTCGGTGATGTGCCGGTCAAACCCGTCATACCCCAGCTTGGGGTCACGGGACGCCGCACGGTGGCGGGCTTCGATTTCAGCCGGCGTGGAGTAGGACTCGTAAATGTGGCCGCCGGCCTTCAGACGAGCGATGACATCCTGGTAGATGTCGCTGCGCTGGGACTGGCGGTACGGCTCGTGCGGGCCGCCCACCTCGACACCTTCGTCCCACGTGATGCCCAACCACTTCAGCGCGTCCAGCAGCTGATGGTAGCTTTCCTCGCTGTCCCGCGCGGAGTCCGTGTCCTCGATGCGGAAAACCAGCGTGCCCTTGGTGTGCCGGGCATAGGCCCAGTTGAACAGCGCCGTGCGGATCAGGCCCACGTGCGGGGTGCCCGTGGGTGACGGGCAGAACCGCACCCGGACCGGGGTTTCGGCAGTGACGGACGGGATGGCGGCAGGGTTCAGCGCGGAGGCAGTAGTCATAGTGGTTCCAACTTTACCCGTCAGCGGCGGACCACCGGGTTGGACAGGCGGCCGATGCCCTCGATCTCCACGTCATAGCGGTCCCCCGCGGTTACAACGTCAACGCCGGCCGGGGTGCCTGTCATGATGACGTCGCCGGGGAGCAGGGTGAAGGCCCGGGACACGATGGAGACGATTTCGCGGACGCCGCGGATCATCTGGCTGGTGCTGCCGTCCTGGCGCAGTTCGCCGTTGAGCCAGCCCTTGATGGCCAGGTCTTCGGTGTCCAGCTCGGTCTCGATCCAGGGTCCGAGGGGTGCCGAGGTGTCGAAGCCCTTGGCCCTGGCCCACTGAAGGTCCGTTTTCTGGACATCGCGGGCGGTGAGGTCGTTGCCGCAGGTGTAGCCGAAGATGACGTCGTCGACCCGGTCTTCGGGGACGTCCTTGCAGATCCGGCCGATGACCACACACAGCTCGGCCTCAAACGAAACCTCGTCGGAGAATTCCGGCAGCACAATGGGATCGCCGGGGCCGATGACGGAGGTGTTCGGCTTCAGGAACAGCAGCGGATGCTGCGGGACTTCGTTGCCCAGTTCGGCGGCGTGCTCGGCGAAGTTGCGGCCCACGCCGATCACCTTGCTGCGGGGAATGATCGGCGCCAGGAGCCGGACGTCTTCGAGCTTGTGCTTGACGTGGGTGCGCTCCACCCCGTTGAAGAAGGGGTCGCCGTTGATGACAGTGATTTCCTCACTGCCGGGCTCACCTTCAACAACGCCGTAGAGGGGATCAGAATCGACTACAAACCTGGCAATACGCATGGTCTCCAGCCTACCGTCCTGAGCGGCGGCACCTGGCTTTGCGTCAGGTCCTGTGGTCAGGTGCCGGGCAGCCGGCGGAGGTAATCGAGTTGCGCGGCAACCGACATTTCGGCCGCCCGCCGGACGGAAGGGTCGACGTCGGCGTACACGGCGTCTGCCACGTCCGCCACCGTGGCGTCCCCGCCCAGCCGGGCCAGCGCTGCGCGGATCTGCGCCAGCCGCTCCTGCCGGTGCTCGCGGTAGGCGCGGGTGATGGCCTCCAGGGAGGGCAGCACCGGGCCGTGGGCCGGCAGGAGGGCGGCCTGACCAAGGGCTTCGAGCCGGTCCAGGGACCTGAGGTAGTCCCCCAGCCTGCCGTCCGGGTAGTCCAGCATGGTGGTGCCCCTGCCCAGGATAGTGTCGCCGGTCAGTACTGAACCGTGGGGGCCGTCGTGGGGAAGATGGAAGCAGACTGAATCGGAGGTATGGCCCGGCGTGGCCAGGACCTGGACCGTCACTCCAGCCGCCTGGATGGTTTCACCGTCCTGAAGGGGTTCGCCGCCGCCGTGGCAGTACCGGGGATCGGCGGCGCGGACCGGGGCTCCGGTGAGCTCATGGAGCCGCAGGGAGCCCGCGGTGTGGTCGGCATGCCGGTGCGTGACCAGAATGAGTTCCACGGGGCCTGCGTCCGCGAGGCGACGCAGGTGACCTTCGTCCGCAGGGCCCGGATCCACCACCACAGATGCGCCGGACCCGGGGGCAGAGATGACGTACGAATTGGTGCCGTCCAGGCTCATAGGCCCGGGGTTGGGCGCCAGGATGAAAGCCGTAAGCGGGCTGCAGGTGTGGAGGGAGCCGCTCGAAGTGGAGTTCACTGCACCATCTTCGCATCCGGCCGGCGAGGAATAACCGCACCCCCAGGGCTGGTGAGCCCAACGACTGGGACGGACCTGCCCGCAGTTAAAGGACAACGCGGGGTCACTTAGCGCCCGTCCCGATGCGGTTAATGGGCGCTAAGTGACCCCGCGTTGTAGTGGTCAGCGTTGTAGTGGCCAGGGTTGTGGAGGTCAGGCCAGGCGTGTCAGCCAGCCGTGGGTATCCGGCGCGGTTCCGGTCTGGATGCCCAGGAGCTGTTCGCGGATGGCCATGGTGGTTTCCCCCGCCGCCGCGTCCGCGGAGCCGATGAATTCGGTGGTGTCCTTCAGGACCCCGATCGGCGTGATCACCGCTGCGGTACCGCAGGCAAAGACCTCGGTGATCTCGCCGGAGGCCACGCCGTCGCGCCATTCATCAAGGGTGATCTTGCGCTCCGTCACTTCACGGCCCATGTCCTTGGCCACCTGCATGACGGACATGCGGGTCACGCCTTCCAGGATGGTGCCGCTCAACGCCGGAGTGACCAGTGAGCCGTCCTTCATCACGAAGAATACGTTCATGCCGCCGAGCTCTTCCACGGCGTCATCGTTGAAGTGGTCCAGGAACAGCACCTGCTTGCAGCCGTTGGCTTCGGCTTCCTGCTGCGCGATCAGGGAGGCGGCGTAGTTGCCGCCGCACTTGGCCGCACCGGTGCCGCCGCGGCCTGCGCGGGCGTACTCGCGTGAGATCCAGATGGACACGGGCTTGAGCTCGCCGCCGAAGTAGTTGCCGGCGGGCGATGCGATCACCCGGAAGGACACCTCACGCGCTGCCCGGACACCAAGGAACGCCTCCGTGGCGATCATGAACGGGCGCAGGTACAGGGCCTCACCCTCACCGGCGGGAACCCATTCCTTGTCCGCCTGCACAAGTTCCCGGATGGCGCCCAGGAAGTATTCCTCCGGCAGTTCCGGCAGCGCCAGGCGTCGGGCCGACTTGTTCAGGCGGGCCGCATTCGCCTCCGGGCGGAAGGTCCAGATTGAGCCGTCAGCGTGGCGGTATGCCTTGAGGCCTTCGAAGATCTCCTGGCCGTAGTGCAGCACCGCGGCGGACGGGTCCAGGGAGATGGGTCCGTACGCCTCAACGCGTGCTGTGTGCCAGCCACCTTCGCCTTGCTCGTTGACGCTGTAGTCGACGACGGCGGTGTGGTCGGTGAAGTAGTTGCCAAATCCCGGGTTCGCCAGGATGGCTGCACGCTCTTCAGCTGACTTCGGGGTTGCCGAGAGCTGCTGGTTAAATTCGACGCCATGGGCGGTCTGAGTCATGGTTCCTCCACGATCGGCTGCCTTCTGAATGTGGTTCAGCACTGAACCGCAGGGCAGCATTTGGTGATTCGAAACTAGCTTACGCCGGTTAACCGAGTCTCATGAGCACGGTCTAGAGCGCTGCAGCGATGGCATCCCCCACGGCGCTGGTACTGCGGGCGCCGCCGTCGCGGGTTTCGACGTCGGCGATCACCGCAGCTTCAATCCTGCGGGCCGCGGCGGTGTAGCCGAGGTGGTCCAGCAGGAGCACTGCGGACAGGATGGCCGCGGTGGGATCGGCCTTCTGCTGGCCGGCGATATCCGGGGCCGAGCCGTGGACCGGTTCAAACATGGACGGAGCAGTACGGTCCATGTTGATGTTGCCGGACGCCGCCAGGCCGATGCCGCCGGTGATGGCTGCAGCAAGGTCAGTCAGGATGTCGCCGAACAGGTTGTCGGTGACAATGACATCGAAGCGGGACGGGTTGGTGACCATAAAGATGGTGGCCGCATCGACGTGCAGGTAATCGTGGGTGACCTCGGGGAATTCCTGGGCCACCGCCTCGACGGTGCGTTTCCACAGGTGGCCTGCGTACACCAGGACGTTGTGCTTGTGCACCAGGGTCACATGCCTGCGTTCGCGGGCACTGGCGCGGCGGAAGGCGTCACGGACAACACGCTCAACGCCATAGGCCGTGTTCAGTGAAACCTCGGTGGCCACCTCGTGGGGCGTGCCGGTGCGAAGGGAGCCACCGTTCCCCACGTAGGGCCCCTCGGTTCCCTCGCGGACGACGATAAAATCGATGATGCCGGGATTCGCCAGCGGGCTGCCTACCGTTCCGTATAGCCGCGACGGCCGCAGGTTGACGTAGTGGTCCAGGCTGAAGCGGAGCTTGAGCAGCATCTCCCGCTCGATGATGCCGGACGGAATCCGGGTGTCGCCGGGTGCGGCTCCGACCGCACCGAAGAGGATCGCGTCCCGCGTGCGCAGATCGGCAAGGACTTCATCAGGAAGGGTCTCGCCCGTGGCCAGCCAGTGCTCGGCGCCGAGCTTGTAATGGGTCTGCTTGAGGACAACGCCTTCAGCGGCGACAGCCTTTTCGAGGACTTTCAGTGCCTCGGCAATGACCTCTGGGCCAATGCCGTCACCGGGAATGACAGCGAGATTGATCGTGGATGCGCTCATGCTCCAAGAATATTAAGGTCATCCGCATGTCGGACAATCAGTCTCATTTATTGAGACGAAGGGCTGGGTCCTCCGGTGAGGCCACCACCACCACGTTGGTGCCCCAGAAATCACCCGTATAACAGGAAATCAGGACCAGCCTGTTGGGTGCCACTTGCCATATGGGGCTGTCCTTGAGGCCGGACTTGACGTAGGTAGTCACCGAATCCACCACGTAGGCCACTTCGCCCGTGGCTGTGTCCACTGTCAGCCTGTCACCTGCCGCCGCCTTGGTACTCAGCCGGTTGAACGGCGCGCCCCTGTCCACCCAGCTATGGCCGGCGATGTAGGTGGTATTGACCGAGCCCACTCCGGGCACACCGTAAGGCGACAGCCAGTAGCCGTCCATGGTGGGCGGCGGCACGATAGTTTGAGTGGCCTGGTCCTCGCCGGTTGGTTTGAGCGGATGGACCACCACATCGATGTCTGCGGCCGGGTACACCAGGCGCTGCGGTGGCGACGCTGCCGGACCGGCCGGAACCGGACCGGCCGGGACCGGAGCACCGGTGTCCGTGGAGGGCGCTGGGGTGGACGGCGTTGGAGCCTGGGCGGTCGGCTGCACAGCAACCCCGGTCACCTTCGGCGACTGTCCCGGCCCGGCCAGGAATGGCAAAAAAGCGAACGCCAGGTAGGCCAGCACGCCACAGAGCGCCACAAAGACAATGCTCTTGGCGGTGAAGAGCCTTCCACCGCTGTACATGGTTACCCCCGCTTGTCAGTCGGATTTTCCCGGTTTGCCGGCAGGCGCCGGGCCCTTGCGGCCACGGCGCCCGCCGTTGATTCAAACAGCGCCACTGCGGGCGCCAGGACCCGGCGTCACTCCTTCCAGGGCCGGGATACGGTACCGCTGGCTGCCAGCGTCTTCCGGGCAGCCACTGCCACTGCAGCGAGCAGCATCATCACGATGCCGGCGGCCCAAGGGGCAACGGCAACGTCAGTGGAACCTGCCACTGCAGTCTGGACATTGAAGCCAGGGTTGTTGGCAGCTACGGCCCCACGACCGGCCGTCGTTCCGACAACTGCCCCACTGGGATTACCCGGTACAACTGTCGTTACGCCCGGCGGCACCACAGGCGGGACCACCGGAGGAACCACCGGAGGAACCACCGGAGGGACGACAGGCGGCACTACTGGCGGCACTGTTGTGGGCACGCAACCGTTGTTATACGTTGCCTGCCCTTCACCCATCCAGTTCAGGCCTGCAGGCAGCACCTTGCCGTTGTTCGGCGGGATGATGTCTTCCGAGTCCTGGTGGTTGGCGTTGGCGTGGCCGTTGAGCCCCTGCAGGGCGATCGTTACCGGCACGTACGGGTTCTTGTCCGAGCCGGTGGCGTGGCAGATGGTGATCTTGTGATCGCCCTGACCATTGCCGTTCGGCTCGGATGGTGCGGCGCAGCCGGCATTCCAGATGCCGATCTTGTCAAGGTTCTGGCCGCCGGGAAGAACTTTCCCATCGTTGGCCGGAATGATGTCCTCATCGTACTGGTGGCCCACGTGGCCGTTGAGCCCGTTGAGGTTGATGGTCACCGGCACGTAGGGATTGCTTTCCGAGCCGGTGGCGTGGCAAATGGTGATTTTTTTCTCATCCTCAGAAGGCGACGCGGTAGCCGGCGCTGTGGCACCTAATAGCGCAAGACCCGCGACACCAAAAGCGGCAAGGATCCGTTTCATTTCCGTCTCCGTCCATTGTCTGGTCCAAACTGATCAGACATGTGGAAGAACGGCGCCATCCCCGAAACGGAGGGCTAAAGGCAAACGGACAGCATCGGGGCGACGGTTCTCCCAGATGCGAATCATCAGTTTGCTAACCAGATAAGGCTAGGCAGACGGACACCAAGATGTCGCCAGTACTCAGTACCCGCCTTACAAGATGGACCCTACTGACCGGACCCGGAACCGTACTCAGTCCGCGTACCAGCAAGTAGCCAGCCGGAACGTACCTAGGCTTCGGCCGGCTCCTCGTACTTGGGGAAGACGGGCGCCGGAGCCGGCAGCGGCGTTCCGGCGACAATCGGCGTAGTGAGCGCGGCGAACTGGCGGGATCCGCCGTCGGGCTGTCCCAAGGTGTCCAATAGCGAGGCCGTGGCCGTGGGCATCACGGGCTGGGCCAGGATAGCCACCATGCGCAGCACTTCCAGCGTCACGTACAGCACGGTGTTCATGCGTTCGACGTCGGTCTTCCGCAGCACCCAGGGGGCCTGCTCGGCAAAGTAGGCGTTGGTGTCCCCCAGGACGCCCCAGATGGCCTCGAGGGCGCGGCTGAATTCCTGCTTTTCGAAGGCGGCCCGGGCCGTCTCCAGGAGCCCGTTGGCCTGTGCCAGGATCGCGGTGTCTTCAGCCGTGAAGGCACCCGGAACCGGGACCCGGCCCTCGCAGTTCTTGGCCACCATGGACAGCGAACGCTGCGCCAGGTTGCCGAAGTTGTTGGCCAGGTCCGAGTTCATCCGGCCCACGATGGCCTCATGGTTGTAGCTGCCGTCGGCGCCGAACGGGACCTCGCGGAGGAAGAAGAACCGTACCTGGTCCAGGCCGTACTGCGCCACGAAGTCTGCCGGCGCCACCACATTGCCGAGCGACTTGGACATCTTCACGCCGTTGTTGTGCAGGAAGCCGTGGATCATCACGCGTTTGGGCAGCTCAATGCCCGCACTCATCAGGAACGCCGGCCAATAGATGGCGTGGAACCGCGAGATGTCCTTGCCGATCACGTGCACGTCGGCGGGCCAGAACTTCTTGAATGATTCCGACTCCACGTCCGGGTAGCCGACGCCGGTCAGGTAGTTGGTGAGCGCGTCCACCCAGACATACATCACGTGCTTGTCGTTGCCGGGGACGGGGACGCCCCAGTCGAAGGTGGTGCGGCTGATCGACAGGTCTTCGAGGCCGCGCTTGACGAAGCTGATGACCTCGTTGAAGCGGGACTGCGGTGCGCCGAACTCCGGCTGCGCCTCATACAGCGCCAGCAGGCGGTCCTGGTAGGCGGACAGCCGGAAGAAGTAGCTCTCCTCAGCCGTCCACGTCACTTCGGTGTCCGTCTCCTTTGAGTACCGCACGCCGTCGTCCTTCACCACGGTGTCGTCCTCGACGTAGAAAGCCTCGTCCCGGACCGAGTACCAGCCTTCGTACTTGGACAGGTAGATGTCGCCGTTGGCTTCCATCTTCTTCCAGATGGCCTGCGACGCGGCGTAGTGGTCAGCGTCAGTGGTCCGGATGAAGCGGTCGTAGGTGATGCCCAGGGCGGCGTGGGCAGACTTGTAGACTTCCGCGTTGCGGTCCACCAGTGCCTTGGGCGTAAGGCCTTCCTTCTCGGCCGCCTGCGCAATCTTCATGCCGTGCTCATCCGTGCCCGTCAGGAACATCACGTCGAAGCCGTCAAGCCGCTTGAAGCGCGCCATGGCGTCGGTGGCGATGTACTCGTAGGCGTGCCCGATGTGCGGAACACCGTTGGGGTAGGTGATGGCCGTGGTGATGTAGAACGGGGTTTTGGCTGTTGCGCTCACGTGCGGACGTTACCTTTAGTGCGAAGGGGCAGGGCTAGATCAGTTCAGTCAGCGTATCGCTCAGGCGGACCAGTTCGTGGTCGTGTGAAGCGACCAGTACTGCGATTCCGTCCGAGGTGGTGTCCTTCAGGATGCTGATGATGCGGTTGGCGGAGGCCCGGTCCAGGCTGGCCGTGGGCTCATCAACCACCAGCACACGCGTGCCCAGGATCAGGGCGCGGGCGATCGCCACCCGCTGGCGTTCGCCACCGGACAACTGGGCCGGACGGTGCCGCATCCGACGGCCCAGGCCCACCAGGTCCAGGAGGTCCTTGGCCATGTCGCGGCGCTGGTCCACCTCGCCGTCAGGCACTGCCGGGAGGAGGACGTTTTCGAGGGCGCTCATGCCGTCGATCAGGGCACCGCCCTGGTCAACGTAACCGATCAGGGCCCGACGGCGGTCGGCGATTTCGTCGTCGCCCATGGTTTCGAGAGAATCCCCCTCCCAGAAGACACGGCCCGACGTCGGCAGGGTCAGACCCGCGCCGACGGTCAGGATGCTGGTCTTGCCGGATCCGCTTCGGCCGGCCACGCAGTGCATCTCGCCCGCGTGCAGCGTGAGGTCGAAGCCCTCCACGACACTGACTGCCTCGGCACCGCCCTTACCGCCGCCGTAGCGGATGGTGATGCCGCTCAGTTCCAGCGGGGTCCCGTGGTCCGCGGCCTTGACGATGGTGTTGGCACGGGTCTGCAGGGGCGCCTCAGCCAGGCCGGACCTCCGGCTCCGGTGAACATTCGTCTCGTTTGTCATTGGACCACTTTCGTTGCAATCGGTATCCAGCAAAGTACAGCCACCAGGCCGGCGACGCCGGCCCACAGTGCGGCATACGGGGCAAGAAGCAGCCCGATGCCCAGCGCGCCCAGGACGCCCAGGGGCAGGGCCACCGTGCCTACCAGCGCGTTTTCGAAGAGCCGGACCTGACGCAGCATGTCCGGGTTCCAGCCCATGGCCTCAAGGATGCCCAGGTATTGGCGTTTGGCGTTCAGCTCAAACCTGCCGGTCACCAACGTCAGGGTAAGGCCCACGGCGACGCCGGCGAGAGCAAGGACCATGCTGGGCAGCGCGACGCTTGCTGCGGCCAGTCCGCTGAGCGCACTCGCGCCTGCTGCACGGGGGATGTCGATGAGCAAGGCAACCAGCCCGCCCACCGCGGCGCCGAACACGCCCACTGCGACAGCCAGGGACACGGTGTTGAACTTGTTCGTACTGAGCTGCCGGTTGGCAAACGTCAGCGGAGAGTCGACCGGGATCAGCCGCTCGTCGTGCTGCGGTTCCTGGTCCACCTCATCGCGGTGGCGCAGCTGTTGCGCGGCGAAAAAAGCTGCTGCCGCATACAGGACCAGAACGGAGGCCGAGACGATGGCTGTGGTCACGCTCCAGCTCACCAGGCTCAGGACAATCCCGGCTACTGCGAGCAGCGCAGCGCCGACGGCGAATTCCTCGAGCACCCACTTCCTGATGCGCAGCTGGGTCCAGCCCATGGCGCGGAGGGTGCCGGCTTCGCGTTTGCGTTTCCGGATGTAGCTGACGGTGGAGGCGCCGGTCAGCAGGGCGGCTCCGCAGAGGGTGAGGAAAAGAAGTGTCACGTTGGACCCGGACAGCGAGCCGGAGACGGCGTCGGCAGCGTTCTGCCGGACCCAGGACTGCTGGACTGTGCCCAGCGCTGACTCCTTGCCGGCGTCGTCCTTTGAGTAGCCGGGGACAAAAATGCTGGCGTCTTCACGCGCGGAACCGGCCACGACAGTAGCCTCGAGACCCATCTCGCGGATCTCGCTGGCGAGCTTTTCGACGTCCGGCTGGGCTTCCTTCCAGCTGCCGGGGGCCTTGGCCCGGACACGCACCGCATCGATCACAGAGGCGTTGTCCTTGTAGCCGCGGGCCGCGGCCAGGCCGTAGAAGTCGGTGATGGCGCCAGCGGACTGGCTTGCCAGTCCGGTGGCACTGAGTGAAGGCTTGAGTCCGGCAGCGGTGACCGGCTTGCCGTCGGCGTCCTTGGTGAGGGTAAACGGGGTGGGGTCGTAGCCACCCAGCGGGAGGCGGTTGACGTCGCCGGCCGCCTTTTCGACGGCCGAGGGGTCAAAGGTCCCATAGACCATGGCCAGAGGAGCCGCGAGATTCTCCCCCGTTGCCAGGTCTTCCCGGTAGGAACGTTCATCCACGGGCTCACGCTGCGTCTGGTCCACCGGGGCGCCGTTCGCACCCTTCTCCGGTAGCCGGTTAACGGTGACCCAGTCGCTGGGAACGGCGGTCTTCTGGACTGCGCCATTAGCTGCGGCTTCGCCGTCGGTGTACTTCGGAGCGGCTGCGAAGTCATTGCTCCACGTAGCCGGGGTATAGAGTCCCTGGTTGAAGTTGCCGGCGCTGCCAAAGAGGCCGGAGTGATCGGTGGAACCGGGCCAGGACAACGCGAAGGGGTCTTTGGACACGAAAGGCAGGTAGTCCTTGCCGAGGGAGCGCGTGGCGGTGCCGACTTCCTTGACCACCTTGCCCGCGGCGTCGATCTCCTCGATCTTTACGTTGTATTTCAGGTCCAGGGAGGTGCCGGAACGGACAATCAGGGGAATCGCCTGCGAGTCTGCGGTCAGCTGTCCGCTGCGTTTGGCCTGCTGGTACTGCGTCATCAGCGGTGCCCAGTATTTGAGTTTGACGCCGAGGAAGTCGGGGCCTTCGTTGAGCTCTTGCGTGCTGATGCCATTGGTGAAGAGGCTTTCGAAGTGCCGGCCAATCGCACCGGCATTGCGCGCATCAGCAGGCGGAGCTTTCTCCAACGGGGCAAGGAAGTCGCCGGCCGAGCCAAGCAGGGCGCGCTCGGAAACGGGGTCGACGGCCACCACGGACTCGGTCACTTCGGGAGACAGCGGCAGGGCTACAGAAAGGTTGAACAGGTTGTGTTCGGAACCGCCGGCAGGAGCGGGGAACTTGATGCCCGTCTCGCCTGTGGGAGGAGCGATCCGGATGCTGGTGCCCCCGACCGTCTGCTCTTCGACCAGGCGGGCTTTGCCCAGGCTGCCCTCTGCGGTGGACTTGAACAGGGTCTGCTCTGAGACACCGTCGGAGCTGACGGCGCTGGCGGTCAGGCGGTAGTTCTTGGCGGAGTCGCCGAGAACTGACTCGGCGGCGGGCCATTTGCTGGGCTCTGTGGCGCCTGCGGCCTGGTCTGTGGTGGCTGTGCCTGCCAATCCGGAGTTATAGCCCAGGTAGTCCATGGCGTCGAGCCGCGGAGCCTCCAGGTTCTGTGTCACACGGGACACCAGGCTGATGGGGGCCGCCACGGAGGTTCCGGAAAGCTTCCGGATGGTCTCGAGCTGGTCAAAGCTGATGCCGCCGCCGCCGTTGGCGATCTCCGGCTGCATCAGCGCCGCGGAACCTGCCTTGGCCTGGACGAGGACGTCGTAGAGTCCCCGCGAGTTCTCATCCACCGTTCGGTTGAGCGCGGCCTGAGACTGGCCTTGGACGAGGACCGACAAGCACATGGCTGCGATCAAGATGGCCGCGGTCAGCAGCAGCACTTTGCTTCTGATGAATCGCTGGACGGCGTTCATGGGGCTCCCTGAAACCTGGATTGCGTGCGCACACCGGGATCCGCAGGCGGCGGACATGGAGGATTTCCTGCCTGGTGTGCAAAAAGTATTGGCCGGTCTGCCGGACTGGTCCCGAAACGGGACTCAGCCATTGTAAGCAGACCGGCCAATCATACGTGGCCGAGGTTAAGCTTCGGTCACGCGTAGTTCATGGCGGTGCAGTTCCTAGTCCTCGAGGTCCACTTCGCGGACCATCTCGGCGCCGATGCCTGCCTTGATGGCGTCAAGCACCTGCTGCGGAACGGAGCTGTCGATGGTAAGCAATGCCAGTACCTGGCCACCTTCCGCCTGACGTGCGACCTGCATGCCGGCAATGTTGATGTTGTTCATGCCCAGGATGTGTCCGATGGTTCCGATCACACCGGGCCGGTCGGCGTAGGCAACCACCACGAGGTGCTCGCTGATGGGGATCTCCACGTCGTAGCCGTTGACGCCCACGAGCTTCTGGATCTGCTTCGGGCCAGTGAGCGTACCTGCCACTGAGATCTGGCTGCCGTCGCTCAAAGCACCCCGGATAGTCAGGACGTTGCGGTAGTCCTCCGCTTCCGCCGACGTGATGAGGCGGACGTTGATGCCGCGCTGTTCGGCGATGACCGGGGCGTTGACGTAGGAAACCTGTTCGGTCACCACATCGGCGAAGATACCCTTGAGCGCTGCAAGTTCCAGGACCTTGACGTCAAGGGCCGCGATCTCGCCGGCCACCTCGACGTCGATCTGGGTCAGGGAGGCGTGGGTCAGGGCTGTGAAAATCCGGCCCAGCTTTTCGATCAGCGGGATGCCCGGACGGACGTCGGGGGCGATCACGCCGCCGGCCACGTTTACGGCATCCGGGACGAGTTCGCCGGCCAGCGCCAAACGCACGGACTTGGCAACGGAGACCCCTGCCTTCTCCTGGGCTTCGTCGGTGGATGCACCCAGGTGCGGGGTGACCACTACATTGTCCAGTGCGAAGAACGGCAGGTCCGTGCTGGGTTCCTTGACGAAGACGTCCACGGCTGCGCCGGCGATCTGGCGGTCCTGCAGGGCGGCGTAGAGTGCTTCTTCGTCCACGAGGCCGCCACGGGCCACGTTGATGACGTAGGCGGTGGACTTCATCTTGGTGAACGCGTCTGCGCCGAGCATACCGACGGTTTCCGGCGTCTTGGGCATGTGGATGGTGACGAAGTCAGCCTGGCTCAGCAGTTCGTCGAGGGTGACGAGCCTGACGCCGAGCTGTGCGGCGCGTGCAGAGGTGATGTACGGATCATAGGCAAGGATTTCGGTGTCGAAACCCTGGAGGCGGGCAGCAACAAGGGCGCCGATGCGGCCCAGGCCGATGATGCCGACCTTCTTCTCGAACAGTTCGATGCCGGTGTACTTGGAGCGCTTCCATTCACCGTTTTTCAGCGCGGAGCTGGCCTGCGGGATATGGCGTGCGAGGCTAAGGATGTGGCCCACCGTCAGTTCCGCTGCCGAAATGATGTTCGATGTCGGGGCGTTGACCACCATCACGCCGGCTTGTGTGGCGGCTTTGATGTCAACGTTGTCCAGGCCAACACCGGCGCGGGCGATGACCTTGAGGTTCTTGGCGGCGGCAATGGCTTCGGCGTCCACCTGGGTGGCGGAGCGGACCAGGATGGCGTCCACGTCAGCGATGGCGGCGAGCAGCTGGGCCCGGTCTGCGCCGTCGGTGTGGCGGATCTCGAAGTCCGGGCCGAGGGCCTCGATGGTGGCGGGCGAAAGTTCTTCGGCGAGCAGTACTACGGGTTTTGACACGGCTGATCCTCTGCGTTGCAGTCCTGGGGATGGGAACAAGTCTAGGCTGACAGAAAGGCCGGGCTCACATTGTTAAGTGTGAGCCCGGCCTCACTGTTGCACGGTGATGGCGCCGGAAGGGCAGACTTAGCGGGCTGCGGAGCCGTCTACGTAGTCCTCGTCCGTCTGCTGCCAGGCGAACAGGGAGCGCAGCTCGCGGCCAACGCCCTCGATCGGGTGCTGCTCAGCCTTGGCACGAAGGGCCATGAACTCGGCGCCGCCGTTGTCCTGGTCGTCAATGAAGCGCTTGGCGAAGGCACCGCTCTGGATGTCGCCGAGGACGGCCTGCATGTTTTCCTTCACCGCGGGGGTGATGACGCGCGGGCCGGAGACGTAGTCGCCGTACTCTGCGGTGTCGGATACGCTCCAGCGCTGCTTGGCGATGCCGCCTTCCCACATGAGGTCAACGATGAGCTTGAGCTCGTGAAGCACCTCGAAGTAGGCGATCTCGGGCTGGTAGCCGGCCTCGGTCAGGGTCTCGAAGCCGTACTGCACCAGTTGGGACACGCCGCCGCACAGGACAGCCTGCTCGCCGAAGAGGTCGGTTTCAGTCTCTTCGGTGAAGGTGGTCTTGATGACGCCGGCGCGGGTGCCGCCGATGGCTTTTGCGTAAGACTTGGCCAGGTCCCAGGCTGCTCCGGAGGCGTCCTGCTCCACGGCGATGATGTCCGGGATGCCACGGCCGGCTTCGAATTCGCGGCGCACGGTGTGGCCCGGAGCCTTCGGAGCGATCAGGATGACGTCAACACCCTCCGGTGCCTCGATGTAGCCGAAGCGGATGTTGAAGCCGTGGGCGAAAGCCAGAGCCTTGCCGGGGGTCAGCTTGGCCTTGATGGAGTCGTTGTAGATGGAGCGCTGGTGCTGGTCCGGTGCCAGGATCATGATGACGTCGGCCCATTCGGCGGCGTCGGCAACGCTGAGAGCCTTGAAGCCGGCTTCTTCGGCCTTGGCGATCGACTTCGAGCCCTCCTTGAGGGCAATGACAACCTCGACGCCGGAATCGCGCAGGTTCAGCGCGTGGGCGTGGCCCTGGGAGCCATAGCCAACAATGGCAACCTTGCGACCCTGGATGATCGACAGGTCAGCGTCGTCGTCGTAGAACATTTCAGTCACTTGGGTAACTCCTCTTGAGTGTTTTTACTGGGTAAATAGTCTGCGGTGTTGCGGTACTGCACGGGCAATGCGCCGCAGGTGGGACGTGCCCCGCCTGACTAAGCGCTGCGCAAAGCCCTGTCACTCATGGAGCGGGATCCCCGTCCAACGGCCAGGGTGCCGGACTGCACAATTTCGCGGATGCCGAAGGGCTCGAGCACTGAGAGCAGCGCCGTGAGCTTTTCGGGGTGGCCGGTTGCTTCAATGACCACGGAGTCTGTGGAGACGTCAACCACTGAAGCACGGAACAGGTCTGCAGCCTGGGTCACCTGCAGACGAGTTGCGGCATCCGCACGTACCTTGACCAGGATGTGGTCTCGCTGTACGGAAGATTCGGAGGTCAGCTCGACAATCTTGATCACGTTGACCAGCTTGTTGAGCTGCTTGGTGACCTGTTCAATGAGGTCACCGTCGGCGTCGACGACGACGGTCATCCGGGACATGCCCGGAACTTCCGTCGGGCCGACGGCCAGGGAGTTGATGTTAAAGGCGCGTCGGGCAAAGAGGCTCGCGACGCGGGTCAGTACACCGGGCTTGTCTTCAACCAGAACGGACAATGTGTGGCGGGTCATGTTCAGTCCTCCTCTTCCCATTCCGGGGTCATGTTGCGGGCAACCTGGATCTGGTCGTTGCTTACGCCGGCGGGCACCATCGGCCACACCATGGAGTCGGGGCTCACCACGAAGTCGATGACCACGGGTCGGTCATTGATTTCAAGGGCCTTCTGGATGGTGGCATCAATGTCCTCATCCCGCTCGCAGCGGAAGGAAGCGCAGCCATAGGCCTCCCCCAGCTTGACGAAGTCAGGGATCCGGACCGTCTCGTGGCCGGTGTTGAGATCCGTGTTGGAGTAGCGGCCCTCGTAGAACAGTGTCTGCCACTGGCGGACCATGCCCAGCGAGGAGTTGTTGATGATGGCAACCTTGATGGGGATGTTGTTAATGGCGCAGGTGGCCAGTTCCTGGTTGGTCATCTGGAAGCAGCCGTCACCGTCGATGGCCCAGACCACACGGTCCGGATCTCCCACCTTGGCACCCATGGCAGCCGGGACGGCATAGCCCATGGTGCCGGCGCCGCCTGAGTTCAGCCAGGCATGCGGACGCTCGTACTTGATGAACTGTGCGGCCCACATCTGGTGCTGGCCGACGCCGGCAACGTAGATGCCTTCCGGTCCTGTCAACGCGCCGATACGTTCGATGACGCGCTGTGGGGCGCTGAGCCCGTCCTCCGGCTCGGTCCATCCCAGCGGATACGTTTCCTTAAGGTTGTTAAGGAAAGCCCACCAGGTGGTGAGGTCCGGCGCGCCGGCGGACTCGAATTGTGTGCGGACCGCCTCGGTGAGTTCGGGGATGATTTCCTTGACGGATCCCACGATCGGTACATCGGCGGTACGGTTCTTGGAGATTTCGGCGGGATCAATATCCGCGTGGATCACCTTGGCGTTGGGCGCAAATGACTTGAGGATGCCCGTCACCCGGTCATCGAAGCGGGCTCCGAGGGTGATGAGCAGATCGGACTGCTGCAGCGCCGTGACGGCGGAAACGGTGCCGTGCATGCCTGGCATGCCCACGTGCTGCGGGTGGGAGTCGGGGAAGGCGCCGCGTGCTGTCAGAGTGGTGACCACAGGCGCGCCTGTCAGTTCGGCCAGCTCGCGGAGCTCAGCAGAGGCGTGCGCCTTGACCACGCCGCCGCCGACGTACAGGACAGGCTTGCTGGCTGCGGCAATGAGTTTGGCGGCTTCGCGGACCTGCTTGTTGTGGCCGCGCGTCACCGGGCGGTAGCCTGGAAGGTCGATTTTCGGCGGCCAGGAGAACGTCATCTGTCCCTGCTGGGCATCCTTGGCGATATCCACCAGCACCGGGCCGGGGCGGCCCGTGGACGCGAGGTGGAAGGCCTCGGCCATGACATGCGGAATATCCTGGGGGTTGGTGACCAGGAAGGAGTGCTTCGTGATCGGCATGGTGATGCCCACGATGTCTGCTTCCTGGAACGCATCGGTGCCGATCACGGCGCTGGATACCTGGCCGGTGATGGCCACCAGCGGCACGGAATCCATGTGGGCATCCATAATGGCGGTAACGAGGTTGGTGGCACCGGGGCCCGAGGTGGCAATACAGACGCCAACCCGTCCGGTAACCATGGCATAGCCTTGCGCGGCGTGGCCGGCTCCCTGTTCGTGACGGACCAGGATGTGATTCATCCTGGAAGCCATCAAGGGGTCATAGGTAGGCAGGATCGCGCCACCGGGCAAACCAAAAATATCGTCGACGCCGAGTTCTTCGAGCGATCGGACAATAGCTTGTGAGCCGGTCATCACCGTTGGGGGTACAACGTTGTTGGGCCCAAGGACAGGAGAGACGGCGGCAAGATCAGCGACGACGGCGGCCTGGTCAGCCGTTCGGTCGGCGCGTTCCGGAGCCTTGGGGGCTCCAGCGGACTTAGTAGCCATCAGCGAGGGGCTGATCGGCGATCCTTTGCTCATCGGACTCTTCCTTGTGGATCATCTGTGTACTTGGAAAATGCGGAAATAAAAAAACCCCTCAGCCGGGTGGCCTTCGAGGGGTTGCGCGTGACGGTTCGTTACCAGTCGGGCTAGTCAGCCACGCGCTTGGTAAGGACGACGGATACACCCAAAGCGGCGCCGACAGTAACGAATGCGATCATGCGTTCAGTTTTCCCTCTGCGTGAGATGCCTGTCAACGAGGACTGTGCGCATCTCACAGTGTGGACTCCATTGTCCACGGACTGATCTTACCCCGCACCTCCGGCGGAAGCGCCGTCCGCGCGGGGACCCTGGATCAGCCCTTATTAAGCCCTGCCGCCTCCGGCAGCCGCGTCGCCACCGGAGGCTTGAGGTACTTGGGTATCACCCGCAGTATGCACCCGTGCTCGCGCTGTGCACCAGCTTGGCGTACTTGGCGAGCACGCCCTTGGTGAACTTGGCGGGGAGGGGCTCCCAGCCAATCCTGCGGGATTCGAGCTCGGCCTCGCCGACCAGCAGGTCGAAGCTTCGGGCGGCGATGTCCACCCGGATCCGGTCACCGTCCTCGACGAAGGCGATGGGGCCGCCGTCGGCTGCTTCCGGTGCCACGTGGCCAATGCACAGGCCGGTGGTTCCACCGGAAAAGCGGCCGTCGGTGAGGAGCAGGACGTCCTTGCCCAGTCCGGCGCCCTTGATGGCGCCGGTGATGGCGAGCATCTCGCGCATGCCCGGCCCACCTTTGGGGCCCTCGTAACGGATGACCACAACGTCGCCGGCCTTGATCAGGCCCTGGTCCAGTGCGGCCAGGGCGCCCTGCTCACGCTCGAACACACGGGCGGTGCCTTCGAAGACGTCGGCGTCGAAGCCTGCGCTCTTCACTACCGCACCTTCAGGCGCCATGGAGCCGTGCAGGATGGTGATGCCGCCGGTCTTGTGGATCGGGTTGTCCATGGCACGGAGGATCTTGCCGTCCAGGTCCGGCGGGTTGATCGCGGCGAGGTTCTCGGCAACGGTCTTGCCGGTGACGGTGAGGCAGTCGCCGTGCAGCAGCCCGGCGTCGAGCAGTGCGCGCATGATGACCGGCACACCGCCGATCTTGTCAACGTCAGTCATGACGTAGCGGCCGAACGGCTTAAGGTCACCGAGGTGCGGAATCTTGTCGCCGATGCGGTTGAAGTCCTCCAGGTTCAGCTCGACCTCTGCTTCGCGGGCGATGGCCAGCAGGTGCAGGACGGCGTTGGTGGAGCCACCGAAGGCCATGGTGACGGCGATGGCGTTTTCGAACGCTTTCTTGGTCATGATGTCCCGGGCGGTGATGCCGAGGCGGAGCAGGTTCACCACTGCTTCGCCGGACTTGCGGGCAAATTCATCACGACGGCGGTCTGCCGAGGGCGGGGCGGCCGAGCCGGGGAGGGACATGCCCAGGGCTTCGCCGATGCAGGCCATGGTGTTGGCGGTGTACATACCGCCACAGGCGCCTTCGCCGGGGCAGATGGCCTTTTCGATGCGGGTCAGGTCTTCGAGGCTCATCTTGCCGGCGGCGCAGGCGCCGACGGCTTCGAAGGCGTCAATCAGGGTGACTTCTTTTTCGGAGCCGTCCTCAAGCTTGACCCAGCCCGGCATGATGGAGCCCGCGTACAGGAAGACGCTGGCGAGGTCCAGTCGGGCGGCAGCCATGAGCATACCCGGCAGGGACTTGTCACAGCCTGCGAGCAGGACGGAGCCGTCGATGCGCTCGGCCTGCATAACGGTTTCCACGGAGTCGGCAATGACTTCACGGGAAACGAGCGAGAAGTGCATGCCTTCGTGGCCCATGGAGATGCCGTCGGAGACGGAGATGGTGCCGAACTGCATCGGGAAACCGCCGCCCGCGTGGACGCCTTCCTTGGCGCCCTGGGCCAGCCGGTTCAGGGAGAGGTTGCAGGGAGTGATTTCATTCCAGGAACTGGCAACGCCGATCTGGGGCTTGGCGAAGTCGTCGTCGCCCATGCCGACTGCGCGGAACATGCCGCGCGCGGGGGCGGCATGGATCCCGTCGGTAACGACCCGGCTTCGGGGCTTGATGTCGATCTTGTTCTCGGTTGCTGTTTGGGTGTCCTCACTCATGGTCAAAGTCTATGACTCCGATCGGGACGCTAACGACTCGAACAGCTCGTTTGGACCATTTTCAGGAATATTTCGATCAAATAGTGGACGCTCGTCTCAAATTCTGAGACGGCCACTAGTGGACCTGCCGGAACCTAGACAGCCCTGTTCGCGCCGACGTACCGTCAGGGAACGGCAACCATGCCATCCGGACTGAAGGGCCCTGCTATGGATTTTGTCTTCTGGATTATCCTCATCGTGCCTATCGTGGGCGTTGTGTGGTGGCTGCTGAACCGCAGCAACTCCTCGAGCACCGGCGAATCCACGCCGATCCGGACGGACGGCGGGCTCGCTGGCGGAAGCGCAGCTGCCTCGGCGGAAGCCGCCGGCACAACGGGCATTCCCAGCGCTGCGGGCTTCGGCACTGCTGAGCCGGCACCACCAACGACGGCCGATGATGCGCCCGAGCACGACAGCACGGCAGAACCCCAGGATGCTGCCGCCGTGCATCAAACCGGCCTTGAAGAAGTCGACGTTGAAAAGGATCCCAGCGATGGGCAGGACGCCGGTCATGAACCCATCGCTGCCGGTTCCACGGACGCTGAGGCCGAGGATCCGGTCCGCCCGGAGGACGTATCAACGCAGCAACCTCGAATCCAGGAAGCCGGCAGCCAGGAGAGTGTGAGCCGACAGGCAGACGAAGCTGAGTGGGAAACCCAGTGGTCAGAGGCAAGTGTGCCAACCCAACCCGCGGCCAGCCGCAGGCCATCAGGCGACTCAGCCACCGTGATGGCAGCTATCCCGCTGTCCGAACTGCCAGCGGCCCAGGGCACCGGGCCTGAGCATCACCCGGAGTACACGGAGCCCCACGCGCCCACGCTGCCCGGCGCCGAAACGGCCGCTGCCGAAGCAGTTGAAACGGAATCCGCGGCCGTGGCGCCCGCAGCGGTGGCGGACTCCGACGCTGCGCCGGAACCGACCGGGCATCTGGCCGCGGATCAGCCCTATGGCGCCGGTTCCGCATCTCCCGGCCCGGACGGCAGCGGCCCGGCGGATTTCGACGTCAAGGCCAACGCCGGAACCATGGTCTATTACGAGGAGGGGCATCCTGACTATGAGCAGACGACAGCCGACGTCTGGTTTGAGTCGGCGGCCCATGCCGAAGCTGCAGGTTTCCGAGCTCCCCGACGCACCCGAATCTGACCGGACGGGAGCGCGCTTTCATACGTTCGCGGTGGCCAAGCCTCCTGCGGGCGCCGTCGCAGTGATCCTGGCCCTGCTGCTGTCGGGCTGCGCCGGGGACGCCAGCGATGCTCCCACCGCCAGCATCACGGGAAGAGTGAGCGGATCCGGCACGGAAATTGGGCCGGTCCCGGGAAACACGACGCCGCCCGAGATTGTGGCACGGCTCGATCTTCAGCTCGACATCCCCTGGGCCACGGTATTCCTGCCGAACGGAACTGCCGTCATCTCCGAGCGTGACTCTGCGCTGCTGAAAGCTGTCCGTGATGGCAAGACCATCACCATCGGCCAGGTCCCCGGCGTTGCTCCAGGCGGTGAGGGAGGACTATTGGGCCTCGCCCTCTCCCCCGATTTTCCGGCCGACAGCTACCTTTACCTGTACTTCACGTCCGCGGAGGACAACCGGATCGCCCGGTTGAAACTGACGGGACAGCCTGACGGGGGCCTGGACCTCGGCAGGCCAGAGGTGGTCTTTTCCGGAATCCCGAAGGCGTCCACGCACAACGGCGGCCGGATCCGGTTCGGCCCGGATGGGTTCCTGTACGTGGGTACTGGAGACTCCCAGCGCCGGGAACAGCCGCAGGACCCGAACGCCCTGGGCGGGAAGATCCTGCGGCTGACGCCGGAGGGAGACCCCGCCCCCGGCAACCCTTTTGGCAATGCCGTCTACAGCCTGGGGCACCGAAACGTCCAGGGTCTGGCGTGGGACAGTTCCGGCCGGCTCTGGGCCAGCGAGTTCGGCCCGGACGTCAACGACGAACTCAACCTCATTGAACCGGGCGCCAACTACGGGTGGCCCGCAGTGACCGGGGCGCCACATCGGGAGGAGTACCGCGACGCGAAGGTGGTGTGGCCTTCGACGGCGGACTCCTCACCCAGCGGCCTGGAAATTGTCGGGTCGACCGCATACCTCGGCGCCCTGCGCGGCCAACGCCTCTGGACTGTGGCACTGTCCGGCGCAGAAGCAGGAGCACCTGTGGCTTATTTCACAGGCGAATACGGCAGGATCCGTGACGTCACCCGAACCCCCGACGGCGGACTCTGGCTGCTCACCAACAACAGAAACCCTGATTTTGTGCTGGTTCTGGCCCCTCCCGGGTGAGCCTGCTGGCCCCAACAGCTTCAATTTCACATGACCCGAAAGTTCGTGTAGAGTTTCATGTCGTTGCGGAGATCAACCGGGAAAGAAAAAGCCCGGAAGGTCATCACATAAGAGATGCACCTCTAGCTCAATTGGCAGAGCAATTGACTCTTAATCAATGGGTTCCGGGTTCAAGTCCCGGGGGGTGCACCAAAGTAAAAACAGCTCCTGGCACGCGGAAACGCTGGCCAGGGGCTGTTTTTGTTAGTGGCGGAAGATCCGCTTGTGCTGACAGGACTACAGCGGCAAAAACCGGCACCACCACTGCAACACTTCGCAGCGGCGAGACCGGCGGGGTCTTTCCGAACTCCGGGGATTGCTAGCCGAGCGGGGAACCGTCAATCAGGGCGCGCGTTGACGGCGAGGCGAACTGGCTGGCTAATTCCCGGACCACGGCCTGGAGTTCCTGCCGTAGGGCGTCGGGATCAATGGTTGCCGCGGCGAGTACGGAGCGTTCCATCTCAACTGCCGCGGCCGCAGCTTCCCGTCCGCTGTCGGTGAGGGACACCACCTGGCTGCGGCGGTCCGACGTGCTGCGGACGCGAACAATGTGGCCGTGGGACTCCAACCGACTTAACGTCTTACCCATGGTCTGGGCCTGAACACGCACATATTGGGCGAGTTGGGCCTGCGTCATCGGCCCTTGTGCTGAGAGGACTTCGATAGCGATCACGCCGGCATGCGTCAGTCCGATGGCGCTTAGCTTTTCGTTCCAGGAGTGTTCAACGAGGCGTGCCGCAGTGGACAATAGGCGCCCAGTGGGCCAGCGATCCATGTCAGGCATACGAGCAAGTATAGCTAAGGCTGGTTAGTACCGGTCCTGAATGCTTACTAAAATGGTGTGTTCCGCCTGCAACGAGGAGATTAATAGTGGCTGACAGACTCTTGACCGGGGATTTAGCGCCCGGCTTCACCCTGAAGGACTCGTCCGGCGAGGACGTCAGTCTTGCTTCGCGTCACGGCGGCAGCACCATCGTCTATTTCTACCCCGCCGCCGCGACACCGGGCTGCACCAAGCAGGCCTGCGATTTCCGCGACAGCCTCGCGTCGTTCATATCGTCCGGCTATCGGGTCCTGGGCGTCTCTCCCGATTCTGTGAATAAGCTTGCTGCCTTTGCCGCCAAAGAGGACCTGAGCTTTCCGTTGCTTTCGGACGGGGACCACGCCGTCGCCGAGGCCTATGGCGCCTGGGGCGAGAAGAAGAACTACGGACGGACCTATGAGGGACTGATCCGCAGCACCGTGGTGATCGACCCCGCCGGCAAGGTGGAATTAGCCCAGTACAACGTCCGGGCCACCGGACACGTGGCGAAACTGCGCCGCGACCTCAAACTGGACGCCTAACGCCTAGCGTCTGACGGGGCGCCGGTTCCGGCGAGGAGGATCCGGTTGACCCGAACCGCGCTTGCCCGCGGTTACAATGGAAACTGGCATCCGGCGTCGTACGTTCTATCCCGTTGGCCAGATGGTCAACGTCAGGACAAATGGCGGCAACTGCCAAGCGCGAGTGGTGAAATTGGCAGACACGCAGGATTTAGGTTCCTGTGCCTTCGGGCGTGGGGGTTCAAGTCCCCCCTTGCGCACACATAAACAGAGATCCCGGGCCCGCAGGCCTGGGGTCTCTGTCGTTTAACTGCCCCTAGACACCGTGTTCTAGTGGGCTTTTTCTCCGGGCTGGGGACAAAACTAAAAAACTCTTGGCAGTCCACCCATCCGCTTCCGCGCTTCGACCGAATACCCATTGAGACACCAGCCAAGGGCAGGTGCCCAACAGTCGGAAAAGGCCACGCAACAGGCACAACGCCTGCGGCAGGCAAGAACTCGGCAGAAACCACAAAACAAGGAGAACCGAAATGCAGTCATTCAAGCGCACATCCTTCACCGTCGCAGGCGTTGCAGCTGCAGCCCTGTTGAGCCTCACCGCTTGCGGTGGAACCGCGACAACAACCCCGAGCTCCTCGGCTCCGGCCGCCGCACCGTCAGCAACGAAGGCGGCCCCGTCCCCCTCCGCCAGTGCTAAGGCCATGGATCCGGCCGCAAACCTCGTTGGCGCAGGCTGCGCCGGCTACGCGGAGAAGGTCCCCACTGGTGCAGGCTCGGTTGCCGGGATGGCCCTGGATCCGGTAGCGGTCGCGGCATCCAACAACCCCATCCTGACCACCCTGACAGCTGCTGTTTCCGGCAAGCTGAACCCCAAGGTTGACCTGGTTGACACCCTTAACGGCGGCGAGTTCACGGTCTTCGCTCCGGTAGACTCCGCCTTCGCCAAGATCGATGCGGCCACCATCGAAACGCTCAAGACCGACGACGCCCTGCTGAGCAAGATCCTGACCTACCACGTGGTCCCCGGCCAGATCACCCCGGACAAGATCGCCGGCACACACGCCACGGTCGAGGGCGGATCAGTCACCGTGACCGGCAGCAAGGACGCCCTCATGGTTGACGGAGCCAGCGTCATCTGCGGCGGCGTCCAGACCAAGAACGCCACCGTATACCTGATCGACTCGGTGCTGATGCCCAAGTAGTCCGCTCTAAAACCCAGAGGCCTGTTCCCACCGGAACAGGCCTCTGGCGTGTGCCCAGGGAGCACGGAGGTCTGTCAACTAGACTGTGTCCTTGGCCCGCAGTAGGCGGCGCCCGCCAAAAGCAGCCAGAGGTGATAGACGAGTGCCCAGCAGTACTTCGCGGCGAACGGTCATCAAGACCGGGGCCGTTTTTATGGCGTTAGGCCTGACATCCTGTACCGGCATCCCGTCGCCGTCAGCAACACCCACATCACCTGCAACGGCTCCCGCCGGCATTGAGCCCACCGAAACCTTTACTTTCGGCACGGCGTCCCAGCCCCTTGGCCTCGACCCTGCGCTCTCAAGCGATGTGGAAAGCTACCGGATCACGCGGCAGATTCTCGAAGGCCTGGTGGGCGTGGACCAGACCACCGGGAAACCCACGCCGCTGCTGGCGACGGAATGGTCCGAAGACGACGACGGCCGCTCCTACACGTTCACACTCCGCAGCGGCGTCTCGTTCCAGGACGGCACGCCCTTCAATGCCGACGCCGTATGCGCCAACTTCAACCGCTGGTTCGCCTTCTCCCCGGATTTGCGGCGGCAGGCGCCGGGAAGCTCGTTCAAGAGCGTGTTCAAGGCACATTCCGACGACGCTGCGCTGTCCATTTTCAAGAGCTGCACGGCCCTCTCTGCTGACACTGTCCGGATCGACCTGACCCAGCGCTTCACCGCTTTCCTCCAAGCGCTCACCCTGCCGGCATTCGCTATCGCGTCCCCGGCCGCCCTGGCCGCGGGCACGGCGGATGTCCTGGACCAGACCCGTGGCGGAAACCCGATCTCCAGGTTCGCCACCAACCCTGTGGGAACCGGGCCGTTCAGCCTGGCCGCCTGGGAAGAGGCGAGTGTCCGGCTCGTCAGCCACAAAAACTACTGGGGTGACCGCGGGCAGATCTCCACCATCAATTTCGTCACGTACGACCACCCCCAGACGAGGCTTCAGGCCCTCCTGGCCGGCAAGATCGACGGCTACGACGCCGTCACTGTGGGCAATTTCGATCAGCTGGTCAAGCGGGGCATGCAGATCGTCCAGCGGGATCCGTTCTCGGTGATGTACCTGGGCATTAACCAGGAAATTCCGGTGCTGCAGAACGAAAAGGTCCGGCAGGCCATTGAGCTGGCCATCGACAAGGAAACCCTGATCCGCAAGTTCTTCATCGACAACACGGCCAAGGCATCACAGTTCGTTCCACCCAAGATCAGCGGTTTCAATAACGACGCTCCCGCGCTGGGCCACGATCCGGTCAAAGCCAAGGCCTACCTGGCCGAGGCCGGTTACATCGGGGAAGAGATCAGGTTCTACTACCCGCTCAATGCCACCCGCCCCTATCTGCCGACGCCGGAGAAAATCTACGCCGAAATCAGCCGGCAACTGACCGCCGTCGGGCTCAACATCAAACCTGTCCCGGTGGACTGGTCCGAGGGCTATCTCCAGAAAGTGCAGTCACCCGGGGACCACGGGCTCCACCTGCTGGGCTGGAACGGCGCGTATGCGGACGCCGATAACTTTGTGGGCCCGCTGTTCGGCGAAAAGAACGGCGAATTCGGCTACCAGGACCCGCAGGTCTTTTCCAAGATCAACCGCGCCCGCGGCCTACCTGCGGGGAAGGAACGCGACGAGCAATACCACACCATCAACGCCCAGATCGCGGCCACGGTGCCGGCCGTTCCCATCGCCTTCCCCATCTCGGCTCTGGCACTCTCGGACCGCGTCAGCATCTACCCGGCGTCCCCGGTCCTGAATGAAGTTTTCACAAAAGTAGAGCTAAAGGCTTGACGGTCCGGCCCAATTTCAGTATGCGGGCCGCCCGGGGATATTCTTTGACAGCCAGAGCCGCTGCTATCGGAGACTGATTGTGACCTTCATATCCAAGACCCAACATGCCGACGTCGTACTGATTGGCGGCGGCATCATGAGCGCCACACTCGGGGCGTTCATCAAGCAGCTTGAACCGAACTGGACCATCTCCCTGTTCGAACGCCTGGATCAGCCCGGGCTGGAAAGCTCCGACCCCTGGAACAACGCCGGCACCGGCCATGCCGCCCTGTGCGAACTCAACTACTCCCCCGCCGCCAAAGACGGCTCGGTGGACCCTGCCAAGGCACTGCTCATCAACGAACAGTTCCAGCTGTCCCGCCAGTTCTGGTCCCATTTTGTGGACGAATCCCTGATCGGTTCGCCCAAGGGCTTTATCAACACCGTCCCGCACATGAGCTTTGTGATCGGCGAGAACAACGCCAAGTTCCTCAAGACCCGCTACGAGGCACTCAAGCCCCACACTCTGTTCCGCAGCATGGAGTACTCCGAGGACCACGCTCAGATCGCTAAATGGGCGCCGCTGATCGTCAAGGGCCGGGACCCTAAGCAGAACATCGCCGCTACGCGCGCAGCCGAGGGGACCGACGTTGACTTCGGGGCACTGACCCGCGAGCTCACCACCTACCTCGGAAACAACGGCGTCGAAATCAATTACGGCCATGACGTCAGTGGCATCTCCAAAGCGGCCGACGGCGGCTGGGACCTTTCGATCAAGCACCCGGCTTCCGGGGAACACGGCAAGATCCACGCCAAATTTGTGTTCGTGGGAGCAGGCGGCGGCGCACTGCACCTCCTCCAGGCCTCCGGCATCCCGGAGAGCAAGGGCTTTGGCGGTTTCCCCGTGTCCGGCCAGTTCTTCCGCTGTACCGACGAGAAACTCTCCGCCCAGCACAGCGCCAAGGTCTACGGCCAGGCTTCGGTGGGTGCCCCGCCCATGTCAGTCCCGCACCTGGACACCCGCTACGTGGACGGGAAGCGTTCACTGCTGTTCGGCCCTTACGCCGGTTTCTCCACGAACTTCCTGAAGAACGGCTCCTACCTTGACCTGCCGCTGTCCATCCGGCCCAGCAACATCATCCCGATGCTTGCTGTGGCCAAGGACAACATGGACCTCACGGCCTACCTCGTCAAGGAGGTGGCCAAGCGCCACGGCGACAAAGTCGAGGCACTGCGCGAGTACTACCCCGAGGCCAAGGACGGCGACTGGGAGCTGATCACCGCAGGCCAGCGCGTACAGATCATCAAGAAGGACCCGAAGCGGGGCGGCGTGCTGCAGTTCGGTACCGAGGTCATCGCCGGCCGGGACGGCACCATCGGCGCGCTGCTGGGCGCATCCCCCGGCGCCTCCACGGCCGTGCCCATCATGATTGAACTGCTGCAGAAATCCTTCCCCAAGAACTTCAAGGGCTGGCAAGGCAAGCTCAAGGACATGATGCCGGGCTACGGTGTGAAGCTGGATGAGAATCCGGATCTGGCCGCTGAGCTCGAGGCGGCTACGGCCAAGGCATTGCAGCTCGAGAGCGTATCCGCCAACCACTGATTCAGGCTGTCCGGCGGGCGTGAAGACCCGGCTGGACGGTCTGGTCCGCAGGAGTCCATCAACCCCAGGAGAGACCCGCGATGTTCCGGCTGGCACAACTTTCATTGGCAAACCGGGCGCTGATCGCGCTGATCACCGTCTTCGCGACGGTGTTCGGCGTAATCACCATGTCATCGCTGAAACAGGAACTCATCCCCTCCATTGAGTTCCCGCAGATAACAGTCCTCTCGGCCATGCCCGGCGCGTCACCCGAAGTGGTGGACAAGCAGGTCAGCGCACCGCTGGAAACCGCCTTGAACGGCGTGGAGGGCCTGGAGTCCACGTCCTCGACGTCGCGCAACGGCGTCTCGCAGATCTCAATGGTGTTCACCTACGGGACAAACCTCGACCGCGCCCGCAACCAGATCGACCGGGCCATCTCAAACGCCAAGCGTTCCCTGCCTGAGGAGGTGCAGCCACAGGCCATCGCGGGCAGCATCAGCGACTTCCCCATTGTGTTCCTGGCCGTGTCTTCGGACAAGCCTCTGAGCGAACTGAACGCTGACCTGGCGCGCCTGACCGTTCCACGGCTCCAGAAGATCGACGGCGTCCGCGGAGCCGACGTGACCGGCGGCGCCACCCAGCACATCGAGATACTCCCCCGGCCCGAGGAAATGGCCGCCAAGGGCGCCACGATCGAGTCCATCCGGAACGCCCTCTCCAACAACGGCGCGCTGGTCCCGGCCGGGACCATCCAGGAGCAGGGTAAAACGCTCTCCCTCCAGATCGGCAGCCCGGTGGATTCCCTGGACGCCATCAAGGCATTGCCCCTGGGCGGGGCCAAGGATGCCGCAACCATCGGCACGGTGGCCGACGTCAGCCTGGAGGACAACGAGCGGACGTCCATCACCCGGACCAACGGCCAGGAAACGCTGGCAGTCTCCGTGACCAAGAAGCCGGAGGGAGACACCGTAGGAATCTCCCACGCAGTGAACGAGTCGTTGGCGGCCCTCGAGGCCGAACTGGGGTCCAATGCAAAGTTCACTGCAGTGTTTGACCAGGCCCCGTTCATCGAGAAGTCCATCAAGGACCTCACCACCGAAGGCCTGCTCGGGCTGGGCTTCGCCGTCGCCGTCATCCTTCTCTTCCTGATGTCAGCCCGCTCCACCCTTGTTACCGCGGTGTCGATTCCGCTGTCGCTGCTGGTCACGTTCATTGGCCTGTCCGCGACCGGCTATTCGCTGAACATCCTGACCCTGGGCGCGCTCACCATTGCGATCGGCCGGGTGGTGGACGACTCGATTGTGGTGATCGAAAACATCAAACGCCACCTCAGCTACGGGGAGGAGAAAGTCTCGGCGATCCTCACCGCCATCCGGGAGGTGGCCGGCGCCATCACCGCCTCCACGTTGACCACCGTGGCGGTCTTCCTGCCCATTGCATTCGTGGGTGAGCTCGCCGGCGAACTCTTCCGGCCCTTCGCCCTGACCGTCACCATGGCCCTGCTGGCATCGCTGCTGGTATCACTGACGATCGTTCCGGTCCTGGCCTACTGGTTCCTTAAGAGCCCCACCGGTTCCGCAACAGGTTCGCCAGCTGCCCGCGAAGCTGCTGTCCGCGCTGCCGACGCCGCCCGTGCCCACGCCCAGGAGGCGGAACAAAAGAGCCGGCTGCAGCGCGCGTACCTGCCCGTCCTCAGCAAAACCCAGAAGCATCCGGTGGTGACGCTGGTAGCCGCCGTCCTGGTCCTCGGCGCCACTGCTGCCATGACGCCGCTGCTTTCCACCAACCTCCTCGGCGAATCCGGCCAGAACAGCATGACGGTCCGCCAGGTGATGCCCGCCGGGACAAGCCTGGCCGACACCAGCGCAGCCGCGGTCAAGGTCGAGGACGTCCTTCGGGGCATCGAGGGTGTCAGGAATGTGCAGGTCACCACAGGCAACGCCCAGGCCGGTTTTGCCGCCCTGACGTCCTCCGGCTCCGCCAACTCCACGTTCACCGTGGTGACGGATGAGAAGGCGAATCAGGCAAAGCTGCAGGAAACCGTCCGGGCTGAGGTAAGCAAGGTGGCCGGTTCCGGGAAGATTACGGTCGGCTCCCAGCAGGGTGGTTTCGGGACGTCCTCCACGGTGGATATCACCATCAAGGCTGCAACATCAGAGGATCTCCGCACAGCCAGCGAGGCCATGGTGGATGCAATGACCGGCGTGCCGGAAACCAGCGAGGTGGCAACCAACCTGGCGGCCAACCAGCCGGTGGTCCAGGTCAAGGTTGACCGGGCCAAGACCGCGGCAGCCGGACTGAACGAGGAACAGGTAGCCGGCGTCCTGGCGGCCACCATCAGCTCCATTCCTGCCGGCACGGTCCGGATCGACACCAACGATTTTCCGGTCCAGATTGGCAAGGGCACCCGGTTCACCAGCATTGACGCCGTGCGCAACATCGCACTCCCCGCCGCGGGCGCACGGGTGACCCTGGGCAGCATCGCTTCGGTGGAACAGGTGGACGTGCCGGTCTCCATTACCGCCAGCAACGGCCAGCGGACCGCCAAAGTGTCAGTCACGCCGTCGGGCTCCAACCTTGGCGCCGTGAACGCGGAGGTGCAGAAGCGCCTCACGGACGTCAGCCTGCCCGCCGGCGTCACCGCCGAACTCGGCGGCGCCACCACCCAGCAGGCCGAGTCCTTCCAGCAGCTTGGCCTGGCGCTCCTGGCGGCAATCGCAATTGTCTACGTCATCATGGTGGCCACTTTCAAGTCCCTGATCCAGCCGCTGATCCTGCTGGTTTCCGTTCCCTTTGCCGCCACCGGAGCCGTCGCCCTGCTCCTGGCCACGGGCGTTCCGCTGGGCCTGCCGTCGCTGATCGGCATGCTGATGCTGGTGGGCATTGTGGTCACCAACGCCATCGTGCTCATCGACCTCATCAACCAGTACCGGCGGCCACAGGACGGCCGCGCCGGGATTAGCGTGGCGGACGCAATCACCCATGGCGCGAGGCAGCGCCTCCGGCCCATCCTGATGACCGCACTGGCCACCGTTTTCGCCCTGACACCCATGGCGCTTGGCCTGACCGGGGGTGGCGGCTTCATTTCCCAGCCGCTGGCCGTAGTTGTGATCGGTGGCCTGGTTTCTTCCACAATGCTTACCCTGGTGCTGGTTCCTGTACTGTACCGGCTGGTGGAGGGACGGCGGGAAACCAAAGCACTGCTTCTTGCCATGCAGCAGCGTCCGGAGTTTGCAGCAGCGGACGACGTCGATGCCGAGTTCCGGGACTGGACCACCGGTAAGGTGCCCCGCGTCAGTGGCCGCCGAGCCGCTCCGGGCGACCCCGAGTAGAGCCTGGAATATTCTCGCCGCGGCGGCGTTATATCTGTCGATACATGCAAATGCATGCACATCGCGTATAGTGGAAGCAAGCCCAGAGAAGTCCAGGAAACGGAAGGCCCACCATGCAGATCGGCGTATTCAGCGTCAGTGACATCACCACTGACCCCACCACCGGCCGGACGCCCACGGAGAACGAACGCATCAAAGCGGCAGTGGCAATCGCCAAAAAAGTCGAGGAAATCGGCATGGATGTCTTCGCCCTCGGCGAGCACCACAACCGCCCGTTCTTCTCCTCCTCGCCCACCACCACCCTCGCCTACATCGCCGCGCAGACCGAGCGGATCACGCTCTCCACTGCCACCACCCTGATAACTACCAACGATCCGGTCAAGATCGCCGAAGACTTCGCCATGCTGCAGCACCTCGCGAACGGTCGCGTGGACCTGGTCCTTGGCCGCGGCAACACGGCTCCGGTGTACCCGTGGTTCGGCAAGAACATCCAGGACGGCGTGGAGCTGGCCGTTGAGAACTACAGCCTGCTGCGCCGGCTGTGGGACGAGGACACGGTCAACTGGTCCGGCAAGTTCCGTACGCCGCTGCAGAACTTCACGTCCACTCCCCGCCCGCTCGACGGCGTGGCCCCGTTTGTGTGGCACGGCTCCATCCGTACACCGCAGATCGCCGAGGTGGCTGCCTACTACGGCGACGGGTTCTTCGCGAACAACATCTTCTGGCCCAAGGAGCACTATCAGCAGCTGATCAGCCTCTACCGTGAGCGCTACGAGCACTACGGCCACGGCAAGGCGGATCAGGCCATCGTGGGCCTCGGCGGCCAGTTCTTTATGCGGAAGAACTCCCAGGACGCCGTGAAGGAATTCCGGCCCTACTTCGATAACGCGCCCGTTTACGGCCACGGCCCGTCGCTGGAGGACTTCACTTCCCAGACGCCGCTGACAGTCGGCAGCCCGCAGGAAGTGATCGAAAAGACCCTGACGTTCCGCGAGTACTTCGGCGACTACCAGCGCCAGCTGTTCCTGATCGACCACGCTGGCCTGCCCTTGAAGACGGTGCTGGAGCAGCTTGACCTGTTTGGCGAGGAAGTACTCCCGGTCCTCCGCAAGGAATACACGGCCCTCAAGCCCGCGCACGTCCCGGACCCGCCTACGCACGCCGGCCGCGTGGCCGCGCTGATGGCCGCGCAGGCGTCTGACACTGCTCCTTCGGAGGCATGATGGCTGCCGGCGGCAATGAATCACCCATTCGTTTGGCAGCGGAAACCTGGGAATCCCTGTTCCGGGCGCAGGTGGCCGTGATGCGCAGGCTGCAGGCCGGTCCCGCTTTCCGGAAAGTGGCACTGAACGAATACGACGTGCTGTTCACGCTGTCCCGGTGTCCGTCCGGCTGGCTCCGGCTCAATGAACTCAATGACCATGTCCTGCTGAGCCAGTCAAGCCTCAGCAGGCTGGTTGAAAGGTTGGAGAAGCGCGGGCTCGTGGTCCGGATGGCGGCCCCCGACGACGGCCGCGGCGTGCTGCTGAAGCTCACCGAGGAGGGATCTGCCCTCCAGAAGGAGATCGGCCGGGAGCATGTGAGGGACATCGCCAGCCTGGTGGGGCCGGCCCTGACGGCAGCCGAGCAGCGGGAACTTCAGCGGCTGACCGAGAAACTCCGGCATTCCGTGGGGGCGCGGCCGGCAAAGCAGCCGCCCGGGAACTGACTTGCCGGGAACTCACCGCCCGGCACCGGCCGGGCGGTGCCGTTTCGCGCAGAGCCGTTCCGTTCCGTACCGTACCGTGCCGTGCCGTGCCGGGAAACTAGCCCAGCATGACCAGCCTGGCCGGATCTTCGGCCGGCAACTGCCCGTTGACCACAGCGCTGACACGCAGCTCGGTCAGCGTCAGGCGCCCGCCCACTGTGGACAGGAACGCGGTGTCGGACGAGTCGCGGCCTGCCGTGATCCGCAGCATCGACTCCCGTGGGGCCAGCCCTGTGGGGTCGATGACGTGCCAGGCGCCGTTGACATGTGCCTCGGCTACCGCGTGGAAATCCATGGGACTCAGCCCTGGCGCGTACACGGCGGTGAGCCGGGCCGGGACGTCCTTGGAACGCAGCAGGGCGATGGCCAGGTGCGCAAAGTCCCTGCACACTCCCCTGCGGTGCAGCAGGGTTTCGACGGCGCCGTCAGTGCCCCTGGAGGAACCGCTGATGTACCGCAATTCCCCGAAGACCCAGCTGCGCACGGCCTGGAGCAGTTCGGCACCGTGCAGGCCGCCAAATTCGGCGTAGGCCGTGGGCAGCAGCCTGTCCGACTCCGCGTAGCGGCTTGGCCGCACGTAGCGGATGAGCTCAGCCAGGGTGGCTTCTTCCGCGAGGGCCTGCCCTGCAACCGTGGCCGAGTACTCCACGGTGACCTCGGTGGGTTCAACGAATTCCATATAGTGCAGGCGGCCGCCATGGTTGTCCGCGAGTTCCTGGAACGGAACCGGCTGCCCGTCGGCCGTGACAGTCAGGGACTCGGCAAACGATGTATAGCCGGGATTCCTGGCCACAGCGATGGCGAGGGCTGCCTTCGTGTCGGCGATGGTCCTGAAAACCATACGTGCTGAAACGGTGCGTTCCATGTATCTCCGGGTGTGAGGTTGTGGCAGAACTTCCCGCACTGCCCCGGGGTTGAGGGGCCGGGGGCGGGACTAGTTTTTGATCTCCAGAGACATTAGCATCCGCTGGACGTTCGCGAATTCCGGGCTCTCGTCCACGTACTTTTCGGCCTGGCCCAGGGTGTCGAAGGCCTTGGCCGGTGCCACCTTCTCGTCCGGGGCGAAGGCCTTCAGGACGCCGAGGTCACCGAAGGAGTAGTCCCCTTTTCCGGCCGGGCCACGGACCACATTCCGCAGTTCGCAGGCCTGGCCGTCCGCCCCGCCCACAATGTTGGTGATGCCGTAGGAGCCGAAGTATCGGTAGCCCTGGATCACGCGGAACACCGCGTGCGGCGCGATGGTGCCCTCCGCCGTCAGGCCGGGAAGCTCTACCGGCACGCTGCTGATCACAACATAGGGTTTCCGGGCATCTTCCGGGCACTCGGATGACGACGGCGGCAGTCCTGTCCGCAGGGCAGCCACCACCGTGCCGTCCTGCTTTTTCACCTCGATCCTCAGGGCACCCGGCAGCGTCCCGTCCTCGGGCGTGACGGATTGGGCGATCCATTCCTCCGGCAGGTCGAAGCTGACGGTCTTCGCCGGGTCAGTGAAGGTCTTCCAGGCAGTTGCCGTTGCGGCCGGTCCGGGTGCGGCGGACGTCGAGGCGCCCGCTGTGGCAGCAGGATCCGGTGACGGGGACCCGGTAGCGCCGGCGGTTGAGCCCGTGCCGGCGCCAGGGCTGGCCGATGGGTCCGGCTGCGCCGTCCACGCTGAATCGCTGTTGCCAGGCGCGCTGCAGCCGGCTGCCAGCGTCCCTGCCATCAGCAGCGCGGCCGTCCGCACTCCCCACATTGCCGCCTTGTGTGTCATGCAGCCAGCCTAGCGGCGGACGGCGGCGGCCAAAGGGCCGGAGCCTCGTGTCGCCGTCGGACGTTCCCCGCATGCAAGGGACTAGGCTGGTGCTTATGGCGGATGAGCAGTACGGCGCGGACATGGGGAGCCTGGCAGACATCTCTGCCATCGACATTGCGGACTGGCGGCTGCGGACGTTTGCCCTGTACGACACTGTGCGGAAGGTTGCCGCCGAAGATCCGGCGGAGGCCCATTCGCTCTGGCGGCATGAACGCGACCGGATGTTCGCAACGCATCCGGCCTCAGCTCTCAGCGCGAAGGACAAGTCCCAGTTCTCCGGCCTGAAGACGGCCGACTACGATCCCATCTACCGCTTTTATGTTCCCCTGACCCTTGAGGGCGCCGGCCGGGAAATGACCGCGGAAACCGCCACTGACGGTGTTGTCCGTTTTGTCCGGCTGGGCACGTTCGACCTTCCCGAACTGGGCCAGCTGGGTGTGTGGAAGCTGCAGGGTTACGGCGGCGGGATTTTCGTGCCGTTCCGGGACGCCACCGCCGGCCAGCCCGGCGGAACGTACGGCGCCGGCCGTTACCTCCTGGATACTATTAAGGGCGCATTCCACGGGGTCCATGGCTCGGGTGCGGGGGCCGAGTTTGTCCTGGATTTCAACTTCGCTTATAACCCGTCCTGCGCCTACAACGAAGCCTGGGCCTGCCCGCTGCCCGGCCCGTCCAACCGCCTGGCTGTGGAGATCCCGGTGGGAGAGCTGTACTGAGCCGACCAACCCGGTGATTGGGCCTGTTAAGATCCGGATACTGCTCGCCCGGAGGACGTAGGATGTCATCATGACTGCCAGCGCCCCCCGCCGCCTTGCCCGCGTCCGCCCCCTGTCCCCGGCTGTTGCCGACGAACAGTTCTTCGCGGCCAATGACGCCCCCGACTTCGGCACCGACGCAGGCCGGTCCTGGACAGTTGTTGATTCCCCCTTCGAGGCGTCCCGCGCAAACGCCAACCACCCGGCCCGGCCGGGGTGGGAGACCGGCACCGTAGTAGACCAGGAGTCCTTCTCTTTCCTGGCCCCATCCGTCCCCGCCAATGTCTTCGGCATGGCGCATAACACTGGCCAGGCCGGCCGGAACCTCCCGCCACAGGCCTTCCACAAGGCGGCATCCAGCGTGATCGGCCCCGGCGACGCCATTGAACTGAGCTCAACGGTGGGCTACGTGGACCCGGAAGCGGAGCTGACCGTCGTCGTCGGGCGCACCGTCCGCGGCCTGACGCTGGAGACCGCCCGGAGCGCCATCCTTGGCTTCACCATCGGCAACGATGTCTCGGCACGCGATCTGCAGAAGTCGGACGAACTGTGGATCAGCGCCAAGAGCCAGGACACTTTCACTCCCGTGGGCCCCTGGATTGTGACGGACCTCGACGATTCGGAGCTGGCCATCAGCATCGTGCACAATGGCGCCGAGCTGAAGGCCGCCAGCAGCGCCGACCTCGGCTGGAAGGTGGACGAAATCCTTGTGTACCTCAGCTCGTTTATGACCCTGCACACCGGCGATCTGGTCCTCACGGGCTTCCCGGCGGAGTGTGCCCGCATCCACCCCGGGGACACAGTGGTGTGCCGTGTGGAGGGCATTGGCGAGCTCAGCAACCCGGTCAAGGCTGCGTCCTGGGAGGAAACCCCCGCCTGACATGTGTCAGGCTTGACCCATGGAAACCCCTGCTGCGCCCGCCGCCCAGCTGACGCAGCAGCCCACCCGCAGTGCGCCGGCCACCAGGCACTACCCTGGAATCTTCAGGTTTCCGCTGGTGCGGCAGCTCCTTCGCTTCACCGGCGTCGGCATTATCTGCACCGCCACCTCCCTTGCGCTGTATGCGTTGCTGCGGCCTTGGCTTGGACCGCAACTGGCCAATGCGGCCGCCCTGGTGCTGACGTCCTTGATGAACACGGCGCTGAACCGCAGGCTGACGTTCAAGATCTCCGGGCAGCGCCGGATGGCCCGTGACCATCTGAACGGCATGATCGTCATTGCCGTGGCGCTGGTCATTACCGGCGGCAGCCTGGGCGTGCTGCATTGGCTGCACCCGGAGGCCACTGTGTCCGATGAACTGTGGACCACCACGTTGTCAGGCTTCGTGGCCACCGCCGTGCGGTTCACGATGTTGCGGCATTGGATTTTCCGCCGCGCCCGCCATATCTAGCGGCCGAGGGTTCTGACGCGTCCGACGGCGGTGCCCACCGCTGCCGCCGCCTGCTCCAGTTCGTCCGCGGTCACGTCTGAGGTGAAACTGAACCGCACGGCCGTCTGCGCCACTTCGGCGTCATAACCCAGCGCGGTCAGCACCGGCGACGGCGCATCCGAGCCGGCGGCACAGGCCGAACCGCTCGAGCACACCACACCTTGCCGCTCCAGCTCCAACAGCACGGATTCGCCGCTGGTGCCGGGGAAACAGAACGATGCCACGGACGGCAGCCGTTCCGTCCGGTGCCCGGTGAGCAGGGCGCCGGGAACGGTGTCCAGGATAGTGGCGATGTAGCATTCGCGGAGAAGAGCCACACGGGCGGCGAGTTCCGGCCGCTCGGCGTGGGCGAGCGTCAGTGCCGTAGCCAGCGCCACGGCACCGGCAACGTTTTCGGTCCCGGACCGGCGGCCGCGTTCTTGGCCGCCGCCGTGCACCAGGGGCTCAACGCGGGTCCGGCCGCGGACGTACAACACGCCGCACCCCTTGGGCGCACCGAGCTTATGGCCGGAAATGCTCAGGGCGTCCACGCCCAAGGCCTTGACGTCCAAGGGCAGCCAGCCAGCGGCCTGGACGGCGTCGGTGTGCAACGGGATGCCCCGCCCGGTGGCGACGGTGGCCAGTTCGGCGACCGGCTGGATGGTGCCCACCTCATTGTTCGCATACATGACGCTGACCAGGGCAGTTTCCGGCCGGAGCACGGCGGCGAGCGCCTCCGGCGTCACCCGGCCGGTCCCGTCCACCGGAACCACGTCCACGGTGAACCCGTGAAACCGTTCCAGGTAGCGCGCGGACTCTTCCACTGCGGGATGTTCGACGGCGCTGATCACCACGCGGTTGAGGGCCGGGTCCGCAGCCTGCCGGGCCAGGGCAACGCCCTTAACGGCGAGGTTGTCCGCCTCCGTGCCTCCCGAGGTAAAGGTGACCTCGCCCGGACGGCAGCCGAGCACCTTGGCCACGGCCGCACGGGCGCCTGCGAGCGCGGACGCCGCAGCTTCGCCCAAGGTGTGGTGGCTGGAGGGGTTGCCGAACTCGCCGCTCAGGTAGGGCCACATGGCCTCGAGGACCTCGCGGCGGACCGGGGTGGTGGCGGCAGCGTCGAGGAAGATCATGGCCGCTTCAGCCGACGCTCAGTTCGACGTCCAGGCCGAGGTCCAGGGCAGCCACGCTGTGGGTGAGACCGCCGATGGAGATGACGTCCACGCCCGCCGCTGCGATGTCGGCGACGGTGCCGACGTTAACGTTGCCGCTGGCTTCCACAATGGCGCGTCCGTCCACCTGCTTGACACCGGAGCGGAGCTCTTCGAGGGTGAAGTTGTCCAGCATGATGGTGTCCACACCGGCGGCAAGGACAGGTTCAATCTGCTCGGCGCTGTCCACCTCCACTTCGAAGTGCGTGGTGTGCCCCAGCTGGGCCTTGGCCGCGGCGAGCAGGGCGGTGAGCTTGGCGGGGTCTCCGCCCGTCATGACGGCCAGGTGGTTGTCCTTGGCCAGCACGGCGTCGGACAGGCTGTAGCGGTGGTTGGCTCCCCCGCCGCAGCGGACGGCATAGCGCTCCAGCACTCGCAGGCCGGGCGTGGTTTTGCGGGTGTCCGTGATGCGCGCCGTGGTGCCTTCGACGAGCCGGACGAATTCCGCGGTCTTGGTTGCGATGGCACTCATCCGCTGTACAAGGTTCAGCCCGACCCGTTCGGCGAGCAGCACCGAGCGCGCGTTGCCAGTGACGCGCGCGAGGTGCGTGCCGGCGTCGAACACTGCCCCCTCAGCGAGCAGCAGTTCCACGTCGGTGTCCGGGTCCACAAGCTTCATGGCGTCGCGGAACACCGTTCCACCGCTGAAGACGCCGGGCACCCGCGCGTTCAGCACCGCGGTGGCGCGGGCGTCGGCCGGGATCAGCAGCTGCGAGGTGATGTCACCGTTGGGCGCGTCCTCGGCAAAGGCCCGTTCCAGGATGTCCCGGACGGGTGCTGCGGGGAGGGTCAGGCTAGTCATTGACGAGGCTCGCTTTCCGGCTCATGGTGTAACGCTTATCAAAATGTTCGACGGCGGCATTCACGGGCACGCTGTCGCTGCGGTAATGCGCCCCCAAGGATTCCCGCCGCTCCCGCGCGGCATGCACAAGCAGCTGCGCAGCCAACAAAAGATTGGCATCCTCATGATCGCGAGAATCGAGGGAATCAGGCAAAGTAGCCGGATGGTCAGCGGAGGCCCAGGCCCCAAGCAACCCCGAAGCCTCCCTAAGCAACCCGCCATGACGCAAAACCCCAGCGTTAGCAGTCATCAACCGCCGCAAAGCCACCCGGGAAAACGGCCCCGCCGAAGCAAAGGAAGTTTCACGAGGACCAGGTGCCGGGACCGTTTCGAACTCCCAGCCCATGTTGGCAGGCTTTTCGGAAGTCCCCCGCGAACCAAGCGTTCCGTCGTCGACCGAGGGTGTTCCGGAAGCGAGCGTCAAGGGGAGGCCGCCAGCGGCCGAGACAGCGAGGGGAGGAACAGCGTCGGGCGACACCCAGCCCGAGACAGCACGCGGAGCATCGGTGTCCCGCGACGGACCGGAAGCCAGGAACCCCTCAACAGCCCGGCGCCCGAAGACCAGACCCTCAAGCAAAGAATTGCTGGCAAGCCGGTTGGCACCTTGGACGCCGGTGCAGGCAACCTCGCCGGCAGCCAGCAACCCGGGTACAGAGGTCCGCCCGTAAAGGTCGGTAAGGACCCCGCCCATCCAGTAGTGCGCGGCCGGTGCCACGGGGACGAGGTCCCGGGTCCAGTCGACACCGGCGTGGCGGGTGCGGGTGCTGATGGTCGGGAATCGCTTTTCGAGGTACCCCTTGCCGTGCAGGGCCTCGACCACCATGGCGTCAAGGAACACGTGTCCGTTGGGATCCCCCAGGGTAGCGAGGTGCAGGGCGATGCTGCGGGAAACGACGTCGCGCGGGGCAAGTTCTGCATCAGGGTGGTAGGCGGGCATAAAGCGTTCGCCGTGGGCGTCCAGCAGGATGGCGCCTTCGCCGCGTACGGCTTCGGAAATCAGGAGCGGTTCAGCTCCGTTGCCGGCTGCCTCAAGAGCATCGGCCGGGAGCACCATGCAGGTGGGGTGGAACTGGAAGAACTCCAGGTCCGCAACTGCGGCTCCGGCCCGCCAGGCGAGCGCCAGCCCGTCGGCAGTTGCCACGGCGGGGTTGGTGGTCTGGGCGAACAGCCTTCCAGCTCCCCCGGTGGCCAGGAGCACGGCATCGCCGCGGATGGCAAGTTCCCGCCCGTCGTGGAGGAAATTCACTCCGTCCACGCGTCCTTCGCTCTGGGACAGGGACGTCACCTGGGCGTGGCCGATAACCTGGATCCGGCCAGCGGCCTGCGCATCCAGAACGGTCCTGATGAGCGCCCGGGCCACCCCGGCACCGGTTGCGTCGCCGCCGGTGTGCAGGATCCGCGGCGCGGAGTGGGCGGCTTCCAGACCCAGCGAGGGGTCGCCGTCGTCGTCCGTATCGAAATGCACGCCGAAGCGTTCCAAGCCGGCGATATCCTGGCGGGCTTCCGTGCAGAGCACGCGGACGGCGTCCTCGTCGCAGTGTCCGGCCCCGGCCTTCAGCGTGTCTGCGATGTGCGCGGCCACGGTGTCTCCGGGCGCGGGCTCGTCGAGCACGGCGGAGATGCCACCCTGGGCGTAGTAGGTGTTGCTGTCCGCGAGCGCGCCCTTGGTCAGCAGCACCACTTCGACGCCGGCGTCGGCGGCAAGCAACGCGGAGTACAGTCCCGCGATGCCGCTCCCGACGACGATCAGCCGCCGGGGTGCCGGACCACCGGCTGGGCTCTCTGCGCTCATGTGGGGCTCGTTTCGGTGTCCAGGGTTACAGCGGGCGGGACTGCAGCGGCGGGCTACAGGGGACGCGCGGCGAGCATACGCTCGAGCGCGGTTTTGGCGTTGTCCTGGACGGAAGCGTCCACGCTGATGCGGTTGACGATGCGGCCTTCGACGAGTTCCTCCAGGACCCAGGCGAGGTAGCCGGGGTGGATGCGGTACATCGTGGAGCAGGGGCAGATCACCGGGTCCAGGCAGAAGATGGTGTGCTGCGGGTATTCCGCCGCCAGCCGGTTCACCATGTTGACTTCCGTGCCGATCGCGAAGGTGGCAGGTTCGGTGGCGGCCGCGATGGCCTTCTTGATGAAGTCGGTTGAGCCGGCGGAATCGGCAGCGTCCACCACCTCCATGGGGCACTCGGGGTGCACAATCACGTTGACGCCGGGGAACTCGGCGCGGGCCTTTTCGATCTGGCCGACGTTGAAGCGCTTGTGGACCGAGCAGAAGCCGTGCCAAAGGATGACGCGGGAATCGAGCAGGGCCTGTTCATCGTTGCCGCCCAGTTCCTTGCGCGGGTTCCACATGGGCATCTGCTCCAGCGGCACACCCATGGCCTTGGCGGTGTTGCGGCCCAGGTGCTGGTCGGGGAAGAACAGGACCCGCTGGCCCCGTTCGAAGGCCCATTCCAGGACCACCTTGGCGTTGGAGGAGGTGCAGACAATGCCGCCGTTGCGGCCGCAAAATGCCTTCAGGGCGGCGGAGGAATTCATGTAGGTGACCGGAATGACCGGAACCCGGCCCTCGGCGTCGGCCTCGGTGCCGAAGATTTCTTCGAGCTGTTCCCAGCACTCCTCCACGGAGTCGATGTCCGCCATGTCTGCCATGGAGCAGCCCGCGGCGAGGTTGGGCAGGATGACGGCCTGTTCCGGAGTGGAGAGGATGTCCGCGGTTTCGGCCATGAAGTGCACGCCGCAGAAAATGATGGCCTCGGCGTCAGGCCGGGTGAGCGCGGCGTTGGCCAGCTGGAAGGAGTCGCCCACAAAATCGGCGTACTGGATGACCTCGTCGCGCTGGTAGAAGTGGCCCAGGATCACTGCCCGGTCGCCCAGCTTTTCCTTCGCCGCACGGATGCGGACGTCCAGCTCGGCATCCCCGGCGCGCTTGTATTCCTCCGGAAGCTGGCCCTGGCGCGGCGTGGCGGCCGGCGCAACGTCCGCACTGGAGGCGCCGGGTCCATAAGCCGGGGCACCGGCGAGCACCTCGGCGAGGTCGTATTCCCACGGCCCCTTGGCGAGCGCCGGGCTGCAGGTGGCTGCTGTTTTGCCTGCAGCCGCGCTCCGGGACGCGCTTTCGGCCTGTTCGCGCGTGATCAGCTGGATGGCTGTGTTGACGCTGCTCATGGTGTGCTCCTGTTGTCGGGATCAAGGCCGGGGCGGCCGGTGAAGCGGTAGAGACGTGGCGGGCGGTGCTTGCCGCCCTGGAGGTACTCGCCGGTTTCTTCGATCTCCGGCGTGGATTTTAGCTGGCGGCGGAAGTTGGCCGGGTCCAGCCGGGTGTCCAGGACTGCTTCGTAGACTTCCCGGACCTGGGCGAGGGTGAAGTACTCGCCCAGGAAGTGGTAGGCCACCGAGCCGTAGGCCAGCTTGTTCCGCAGGCGCCGGAGCGCGTAATCAACAATGGCGTTGTGGTCGAAGGCCAGGTCCCCTACCTTGTCTGCCCTGAACCACCTCACGTTCTCCGATTCGTCGGCCAGGGCGGCCTCGGTGGGCTGGACCAGCGCCCAGTAGACGATGGACACAACCCGCTGCGTGGGTGAGCGGTGCAGCCCGCCGAACGCATAGAGCTGTTCCAGGTAGCTCGGGGTGAGTCCGGTGGTTTCCCGGAGGTGGCGGGACGCAGCATCCTGCAGGGATTCAACATGCGTCAGCGGTCCGCCGGGAAGTGCCCAAAGGTCTTTGTACGGTTCACGAATCCTGCGGACCAGGGGTAGCCACAGGGTAGGCCGGCCCGAGGATTCGCTGGGCCGCAGGGCGAAAATGACGGTGGAGATGGCGAGCGAGGGGGCAGCGGTGGCCCGCTCGGAGACGTTCGCTGAACTGCTGTACACGGTCACTCACCCGCTCCCTGCTTTTGGGCTTCATTGCCATCACCTAGTTATAGTCAATATGACTAGAACTGATTCTACGGCCACATTCCCCTGATTCAAAATGTTTCGCCGCACAGTGCAACCGGATGAAGGATCCTGTGGCTGGTCCGCCAGACCAGGGGGCGACCATCGCATCCAAAACGCGCCGCAGGTCCGGACTGCCGGAAGCGGTGTGAACCTCGATCAGCTCCGGGATCGCGGCCAGCACCCCGGACTGTCGGTAAAACGTCGAACAATTTTGGCGTCCAAGGCCTCGACGTTTAGACAACCGCCTTCGCCTAACACCTTGGGGTAAGCAACGTGCCAGCCAATAGTCATCCAACTGATTCAAAGTGCCGGCATCGTTGCAGACCGGTTGCCCGCGGGACGGCGACTTAGGCGGTAAATTCAAGTGGTCCCCTCAGAGGCACCCACCCCAACCCCAAGAAGGTTCACAGGCATGACATCGACGTCCACGGCAGTGCGGCCGGCATCCCACCTCGGTCACACCATGAAATCCCGGCAGCTCACCATGATGGGACTGGGCAGCGCCATTGGCGCCGGCCTGTTCCTGGGTTCAGGGGCTGGCATCCAGGCCGCCGGGCCTGCCGTGCTGATCTCCTATCTTGTCGCCGGGACGCTCATCATCCTGGTGATGTGGGCGCTGGGCGAGATGGCCGCTGCGAATCCCACGAGCGGCGCCTTCTCCGTGTACGCCGAACGGGCGCTGGGAAAAACCGCCGGCGCTACCGTGGGCTGGCTGTGGTGGCTCCAGCTGGTGGTGGTCATCGCTGCGGAAGCCCTGGGCGCAGCGGGCCTCCTGTTTTCCGTCTGGCCGGTTATCCCCGTCTGGGCCCTGGCCCTGATCTTTATGTTTGTGTTTACGGCAATCAACCTGACGGGTGTGAAGAACTTCGGCGAGTTCGAATTCTGGTTCGCCATCCTGAAAGTTGCCGCCATTGTGGCGTTCCTGGCCGTGGGGGTCGCCCTGCTGCTGGGCCTCCTGCCCGAGGTAGCTTCGCCCGGGCTCGCTAACATCACCACTGACTTTGCTCCTGCCGGGCTTGGCGGAATCGCCACGGCATTGTTCGTAGTGATCTTTGCCTTTGGCGGAACCGAGATCGTTGCCGTGGCCGCCGCGGAAACGGAGGATCCGGAGCACAGCGTGGGCAAGGCGATCCGCACAGTGCTGTGGCGCATCCTGGTCTTCTACATCGGCTCGGTATTTGTCATCGCTGCAGTCCTGCCGGTCTCCTCCAAAGGACTCGCCTCGCCCTTTGCCGGCGTGCTCGACGCGGCCCGGATCCCGGGCGCCGGGACGGCGATCACCCTGGTTGCCGTCGTCGCGCTTCTCTCCGCACTTAGCGCCAACCTCTACGGCGCGTCCCGAATGGTGTACTCGCTCGCCGAACGGGGCGAGGCTCCCCGGTTCCTGGCCAGGCTCAGCGGCGCCAGCGTGCCCATGGTGGCAGTAGGCGTGTCGGTGGCATTCGGCTTCTTCGCCACCGTCCTGGAGCTGCTGTTCCCGGACCGGATCCTGCCGGCCCTGTTCCAGCTGGTCGGATCCACATGCCTGGTGGTCTGGGGCACGGCCCTTGTCTCGCAGCTGATCCTCCGGCGCCGCGCGGACCGGGACGGTGCCGAGCTTCCGCTGCGGATGCACGGATTCCCGGCCCTGACCATCTTCGGACTCGTCCTCCTGGGACTGATTTTCGCTGTTGGCTTCAGCGCGGAAAGCAGCCGCGGCCAGCTGCTGAGCACCTTTGTTCTGGTTGCCTGCCTCGCGGCAGCCTGCTGGCTTGGCGCCCGTCTCACCCTCCGCGATCGCCAACCCAAGTAACTAGCAGGAAGCGGTCCCGTCCTCATCTAAGCCGTGACCTACCGCCATATGGCCAGCGCCGATGTTGCCGGCTGCTCCAGCACGCTCAAGGCGCCGGTGGAACGGAACCGGCCGCTGACGGCGGTGGAAACCAGGAAAACCGCTGTTGAACTGCCCGGTCCGAAGGCAGGTAAAGTGGTGCGTACCTTCGGTGGGGCAGGCGACAGGATCAATGTCGGCAAACCCCTGATCGTGTTCGAGGTGCCGGACAACACTGCCGGGATCATGGGTACGGTCCCGAAGGATGAGGCACCGACGCGCCGGGTCCGCCTGAGCGCCGTACTTGATGAGGACTGACACCATGAGCGGCAGGCACACCGGCGAGATGCATTCCCACACCGTTGAGGGCACCGACCCCCAACTGTTTGTGGAGATGCACGATCCGCAGGACGACGCCGGACTGCGCCCTGTGCTGCTGCTGCACGGCTTCTCTTCTTCCAGCAAACTCAACTGGCATGACACCGGCTGGGTGGCGGCCCTGCTGGAGGCCGGCCGCCGCGTCATCACCGTGGACCTGCCCGGACACGGCCGCAGCGGCGCCCCCGAGGACATGGACTCCTACTCCCCGAGCAGGATCCGTGCGGACCTGCTCCAGATAGCGTTCGACGCCGGCGTGCGGCCATTGCACGATGGTGACCCTTCCAGCGGGGTGGACCTTCTGGGCTATTCCTTGGGCGCCCGGCTCGCCTGGGAATTCGGTGCCACCCAGCCCGAGATCGTCCACCGCCTGGTCCTGGGCGGACCGAACATCGCCGATCCGCTGGCAGCCTTTGACCTCATAGCCGCCCAGAACTACCTCGCCGACGGAACCCCCATCGCGGACCCGTCCACGGCCGGCCTGCTCAAAATGGCCATGCTCCTGCCGAGCAACAACATCTTCGCGCTGCTGTCCCTGGTGGATGCCATCAAAGCCGAACCGTTCGATCCGGCCGAAGCCGTTCCCCACATGCCGATGCTTCTTGTGGCCGGCGACCAGGATGAACGTGCGGCCACCATGCCGCAGCTCGCCGAACTTGGAATCCGGGCAGGGTCCATGGCTGAACAGCTGACGTTGCCTGGCCGCAGCCACACCAACGCCATCACCAGCCGGGCTTTCAAACAAGGCGCCATCGCTTTCCTCGGAGTCTGAGCACAGCGCGGCTGACCCCTGGCGGCTGATTCCTGACAGGGATTTCATGGCTCCCGCATAGGTTCCGCTGCCTGGATCCTCAGATGCAGCATCCTTCAAAAATCCTGACTGCTGCGGCCTTCTACCACCTGGTGGAGGAGGGTTCGGCGTCCCTCGATGATCCGCTGGGCGCGTTCACCTGGAGTTCCAGAGCCAGGCGACGGTCCAGGAGCATACGGAACAGCTGCTGTCCTACATGCAGGACATCACCAAGGCCGTTTCCGTCGCGCTCGCTTGACTCAGCCGCGGCGGGAGGCCGTATCCCCGCTTCCCGCTGCGGCGGCAGAAGGTAGGCTGGAATCGGGCGGAGACAGCCGGAGAGGGAGCAAATGAGCACGCGTTTTGAAGACCGCACCCATGCCGGTGAACGGCTGGCGGCGGTGCTCACCCAGTTCCGGGAACGCCCCGACACCATCGTCCTGGGGCTGGCCCGCGGCGGTATCCCCGTCGCCGCCGCGGCCGCGAAGGCCCTGTACCTGCCGCTCGGCGCCGTTCTGGTCCGTAAACTCGGCATCCCCGGCCACGACGAAACAGCGTTCGGCGCGCTGGCCTGGTCCGGAGGCCGGATAGTGCGCCTGCTCAACCTTCCCCTGATCACCCGCATTTTGGATCACGGAGTCCGCCAGGAATGGCTGGATGAAGTGGAGAAACGCGAGCGGGCCGAGCTGCTTCGACGGGCCGGGACCTACCCGGGGATCAGCAACAGCCTCACCGGCAAAACAATCCTCCTTCTCGACGACGGCCTGGCCACCGGAGCCACCATGCGCGCCGCCGTCGAGGCCGCCCGTTCGGGTGGCGCGGCACTCGTCGTCGCCGCAGCCCCGGTGGGTTCGGTGGAGGCCTACGCGGCAGTGTCCAGGGTGTGCGATGCCGTGCTGTGCCTGCATCTGCCGGGCAAGTTCCGCGCCGTGGGTAGCTTCTACCGGCACTTCGAACAATTAACCGATGAGGACGCCATCAGCCTGCTGAACCAGTAAGCCCCGCAGCAGCCCAGCCCTCAGGGCGCCACCGGGCTCACGGCAACCGGCGGGCCCAGGCCAGATGGCCGGAACCCGCCGTTGTGCGATGCGGACTACCCTAGTGGTGGCTGCTGACGCCGAGCGGGTTGCCCTTCGTCTCCTTGGCGAGCAGAACCCCGGCTGCTGAAATCACGCACAGGATCATGATGTAGATGCCGATGGATCCGGTCCATTTGGTGCTCAGCAGCAGAGTCTCGGCAATGGTCGCAGCGAAAGCACCACCGAGGATGGCGCCGAAGGCGTACCCGATGGAGATGCCCGAGTAGCGGACATTGGGCGGGAACATCTCGGCGTACATTGCCGACATGGGGCCGTAGGAGAGGCCGAGGCCGATGGTCAGGACAAAGAGCGCCACAGCGTAAAGCCAGATGTTCCTGGTGTCGATCAGAGCAAACATCGGGATCATCCACATGAAGATGATTGCATAACCGATCAGGAACGTCTTGACCCGGCCGATCCGGTCCGAGAGCCAGCCGCCTGCGAGCGTGAAGATCAGCCAGCCGAAGGAGGCAAGGGTGGTGGCCAGCAGGATTTCCGGGACCGGCATCTTCAACGTCCTGGTGGCGTAGGAGATGAAGAAGGCAATCAACAGGTAGCCAGCAGCGTTGTTGCCAATAAAGATCATGGTCGAGTAGAGCACGGGCCTCTTATGGTTACGAATGAGCTCGCTGAGCGGCGCCCTGCTTTCGGCCTTTCGGGCTGCCATCTCCTGGAAGACGGGACTCTCGGCCACAGCCCGGCGGATCAGGTATCCCACCACAATCAGCACTATGGACAGCAGGAACGGCACCCGCCAGCCCCAGGCCGCGAAGTCTTCCTTTGACATGTTGGAGTTGAGAACGAAGAGCAGGCCTGTGGCCAGGATCATGCCGACCGGGACCCCGATCTGCGGGTACGCACCGAACACACCGCGGCGGCTCTTGGGGGCGTGCTCCACGGCCATCAGCGCAGCACCGCCCCATTCACCGCCGGCGGAGAAGCCCTGGACAACGCGGAGGAGAATCAGCAGGATGGGAGCCCAGACGCCGATCTGCGCATAAGTCGGCAGCATGCCGATCAGCGACGTGGCTGCGCCCATCATCAGCAGGGTGAAGACCAGCATTGCCTTGCGGCCGAGCCGGTCGCCGAGGTGGCCGGCGACAACTGCACCAAGCGGGCGGAACAGGAAGCTGATGCCGATGAGCGCGAAGGACAGGATCTGGGCCAGGCCCGGGTTGGATTCGTTCAGCGGGGACAGGAACAGCGGGGACAGCAACGTGCCCGTCAGTTGCGCGAAGATAAAGAAGTCGTACCACTCGATGGTGGTGCCGACCAGCGTTGCAGCGAGAACCTTGCGTTCCTCGTGCTTGCTGCTCGGGCCCGCCTCGGAATCGACGCGTGAAGTTTCGGTCATGGGCACTCCGTGGCTTGGGGGCAGCCTGGTGAGGGATTCCGGCTGCCGGGGTGGATTCAGGTCGTCCAATTTACTGATCGAACGGTCAGTAAGTATTAGGTTACGCGAAAATGTGACGAAACGCACGACTTTTCTTGAATCTTCGTGCGGATCAATTCCATAGTTGAACTTCTATTTCGGAATCAACACACAGCTTTTTCGAGAATCAGCACACCGTCCGGGTGCGGGAAGCAACGTCATGGTGCACGGGCAGGGCCGGCGCAGACGCCTAGGATGGAATCCATGACGCCCACCGCAGTCCCCTCCAAAGCAGCTCAGGCTTCCCCTTCCCAGACCCTGTCGCGCGGAATCCGGGCACTGGAAATACTGGCCGCGGCGCAGGCGCCGTTGACCATTGCGGAGCTTGCCGACGCCATGGGGGTCCACCGCTCCGTGGCCTACCGGATCCTGCGGACCCTGGAGGATCACTCCTTGCTGGTGCGCGATGACGCCGGCAGAGTCCAGCCAGGGCCCGGGCTTGCCGTCCTGGCGCGGGGCGTGGCCCGCGATCTCCAAACGGCGGCCTTGCCGGAGCTGACCCAACTCGCCAATGCCCTGGCCATGAGTGCCTTTGTGGCCGTCTGGGACCGCGACGACTGTGTCACCATCGTCACCGTGGACCCGAGGCATACCGGCGCCGCGATTGTCCAGCACCCTGGCTCCCGGCATCCAATCAGCGCCGGTGCCCCCGGAATTGCGATCCAGTCAGCGTATTCAGAAGCTGACTGGCATGCGGCCGCGCCCGGAATCCCCTACCGGCCCGAGGCGGGAACCGCGCGGCAACTGGGCTTTGCCGCCAGCCACGATGAAGTCATACGCGGAGTCTCCTCCGTGGCTGTCCCGGTCCGGGTCCCTGCCGGCCGGCCGGCCGCGCTGGCCGTCGTCTATATCCGGGGAGCCCAGAATCCGGACGAAATCGCCGCGGCGCTGGTGGCGGGCGCCGGGCGCATTGAGGCCCAGCTGGGCTGACCACGGCATACCCCGTCTGGCCGTGACCACCGACCGGCGCCGATCAGTGGCGTTTGCGGAGAATGACTGCGGCCGCAGCACCAAGCACCAGCAGGCCGCCAGCAGCAACCACAGGCACAACGAACGCGGTGTGGTAGCCGTGGGCCTGCGCGAGCTGGCCACCAACCGCGGCCCCCAGTGCGGTGCCCGCCACGATACCGCTGGCCAGAGCCGTCATCACGGTCCCCAGCCGTTCCACCGGCGCCACCACGCTTCCGATCGCGAAGACCGTGACCATCACGGGACCCACCGGCAATCCGAGGACCAGCAGCACCACCACCATGCCGCCCAACGATCCCGGCACCAGAAGCAGCAACGCAAGCACCGTCATCAGTGCCGCGCTGACCAGCCACCGGGCCGCCGGCGTGAAGCGCTGGGGCCAGTACGCCACGGACAGGGCTGCGGCGGCAGAACTCAATCCCATGACCGCATACAGCAGTCCGGCGATTTCAGAGGAGGCGAAACTCGCAGAGAACGAGCTCAAGGACGTCTGGGCGGACCCAAAGAAGGTGCCCATGGCCACCATCGCCAGGACGGGCAGTGCGACGACGGCGGGAATTCTGGCTGCCTTGCGCGAGGCCGCGGAGCCCCGGCTTACGGGAACCGCCTTGTGGGTGGAGTGCATGGCAAAGGCGGGCACCAGCGTGATGGTCATGGCTGCAGCAAGAGCCAACGGCAGCCAAGGGGCCACCAGGCTGGCCAAAATTCCCACTAGGGCCGGTCCCAGGACAAACGTCAGTTCATCGGCGGTGCCCTCGTAGGACAGGGCCGTATCAAGGTCCCGGTTGTCCATCGCTTCCTTGCCCCGCGAAGTGAGCGCCATCCAGCGCACCCTGGCCAACGGCCCTACCTGCGGGCAGCTGGCACCGGCGAGGAACGCTGCGGCGATTACGGCTACGGGAAAGGACCCGGCGTCGGGCGCGGCCCAGGCCGTGCCGATCAGCCCAAGGACGGCCAAGGCATTGAGCACCGACGCAACCAGGAGGACGGGCCGCTGCCCCCTGCGGTCTGCGAGGGAACCAAAGACGGGGGCGCCGAGAGCCGAGCCGATCCCCACGGCACCCGCGGCCGTGCCGCCCAGCGCGTAGGAGCCGGTCACGGACGTGACGAGGGTCAGGGCACCGACGGTCAGCATGGCCAGGGGCAGCCGGGCGAACAGGCCCAGGGGGATAAAGCTGCGGCCGGCGAGGTGCGGGAGCCTGGCGAACCGACCCGTGGGCGGAGCCAGCGCAGCGGACGCCGGCGCATTGTTGGGACGGGCAGTGTCGGGATGGACAGTGTCGGGATGGACAGTGTCGGGATGGACAGTGTCGGGAGCGCCGGCGCCGGCAGAGACCGGCGCTTCCAGGGAAACGGACAGGGAGGACATTGCTGAAGATTTCAAGGTAACGGGCTCGTTCAGTAATGCGCATCGTCCCTCCTCCCGATGCGCGCGACCCGGTAACTGTTCAATCATATAGGCCGGTTTGGCCCAGTCCAGACCGGCATGGCCGCAGTCACACCAGCGCCTCGGCGGCGTCGGAAATACGGAGCGTGGAACCGTTCCGACCCTTGAGGACCTGGAGTTGGGTTCCGATGCGCTGTTTCATCTCCCCCACATGGCTGACCAGACCCACAACGCGGCCGCCGTCACGAAGGCCTTCGAGGGCATCCATGACCTGTTCCAGGGACTGTTCGTCCAGGCTGCCGAAACCTTCGTCTACAAAAAGCGTCTCGATCTGGATGCCACCGGATTCCTGCTGCACAACGTCTGCCAGCCCCAGGGCGAGGGACAGGGACGCCATAAAGGATTCGCCACCGGAAAGCGTAGAGGTATCCCGGCGGTGACCGGTCCACTGGTCCACCACTTCCAGCCCCAGCCCGGATTTTGCGCCGCGCGCGGCCTTGGCGTCTGAATGCTGGAGCAGGTAGCGGCCATCGCTCATGGCGACTAGCCGTTCGGAGGCAGCCAAGGCCACCTGTTCGAGCCGTGCCGCGAGGACGTAGCTGTTCAGGCTCATACGGTAGGTGTTGTCTCCACGGCCGGCCGCGGTATCAGCCAGGGCTGTCAGCAGCTGGGCGCGTTCCCTGGGAACGCGCCCAGAACCGGCCAGTTGTTGGTAGTCGCTGCGGACAGCCGCTAGCGCCTCCACACAGCGCGCGGCCATGCCGGCGGCGAGATCGGCAGCCCGTGCTTCCTGTCCGGCCTTCTCCGCGGCGTCCTGCAGGTCAGCGAGGAGGGCTTCGTCCACCACGGGATGGGCGGCCTCTTCAGTCAGTGCAAGCAGCAGATCCTCGGATGCGAACAGCTCGGCAATCCGCGCCTGTTCGTCCTGGCCGGCCCGGACCTCGGCCTGCAAGGCAGCAGCATCAGCATTCGAAAGAAGCTGTGCGCGGGCCACCTCCGCCGAGCCGAAGCCGGCGTCCGGTAACGCCAGGTCAAGCTGGATCCGTGCTTCCTCGGCCCTGGCTTTGGCTCTGCTGAGCAATGCCTGGGCCTCCACGGCCTTCTCCACCGTAGCGGCGGCATCCTGCAGCGCCCGCAGCCGCTGAGTGAGGCTGCGGTGACCGCCTCGCAGCGCAGAGAGTGCGCTGTCCAGGGACGCCAGCTGGTCCGCCAGTCCCGACAATTCAGCGGTGACCCGCGCGAGTTCGGCTGCTGCGCTGTGCCTGGCGGAATCCGCTGCCGCATTTCGGACCTCCGCGGCCTCAAGCTGCTGCCGGAGGTCCGCAAGGTTTTTCACCGCCAGCTGCGACTCGCCGGCGGCCGTGCGGGCGGACTCGAAGGCCGCAAGCGCATCCGCTTCGGGCATGTCCCCGCCCTGGCCTTCAAGGACAGCCACCAACTGGTTCGCGTCGCCCAACTCGCGGGCCCGCGCTGCCAGTTTTGTCTCTGCGGCCTCATGCTCGTGCTGGGCAGCCTCCTCGGCCTGGCTGAGGCCCAGCGCTGACGCCCCAGCCGCCGCGGGAGCCGGATGGTCCGCACTGCCGCAAACGGGGCAGGCCTCGCCCTCGGCCAGCTGGGCGGCGAGTTCCGCGGCGGCATTGGCGAGTCTTTCCTCGCGCAGGTCCAGCCAACGGAGTTTCTTCTCGAGCTGGATCTCCCGGGACGCCGAGTGGCGCTCCGTGGCGAGCGCCTGCGCCGCGCGTGCAGCCGCGCAGCGCCGGACGACGTCAAGAAGCTCCCCGGCCGCAGCGGCTTCCTTGTCATGGAGCGTGGCTGCTGATGCCAGTTCCGTCAGTGGCTCCAGGCCTGCCGTCAGGGTTTCCTGCTCCGCGCGGAGACCCTGCAGCGAAACGCCAAGGTCAATGTCCTTTTGGGTGAGTTCCTGCTGCTTCGTGGTGAGCGAGGCGCGCCTGGCAACCAGTGATTGAAGGCGTTCCTCATCCGGCAACCTGGCTTCCACAACGGCCAACAGTGACCTGAGGCGGCTGAGCTCACCCGCAACGTCAAGTGCCGCGGCGGCGGAGAGCCCGGCATCGCCGTGGTCTGCCTCCATGGCACCGAGGTCCAGCTGGCCCAGTTCGGGGTCTTCATCCGCGGCCATCCGCAGCAGTGTGATGGCGGATTCCAGGGCTCCCGCGGCGTGCCGGACCTGGGTCTGGCTGGACTGGACAGCCTGCAGCTGACCGGTGAGCACCTCGGCGCGGCGGTGTTGTTCGAGCCGGGCGCCATGGAGCTCCAGGGATGGCAGGATTGCCTCAGCGGCGGCCTTCCGGGCCTCGGCGGCTGCCAGCTTGCGGTGGCGCTCCCGCCGCGCGGATTCGTTCTCCAGCCGGTCTGACGAGTGCCTGCTGACGGCCGCTGCGGCGTCCGCCGCCGCAGCCAGCTCGACTGCGCGGTGGGCCACGGTTTCCTGCAGCCATTCGATCCGGTCCGCCGGCTCCTCCTGGGCAGGAGCCGGCAAATCATCAATGGCCAGCGCAGCGGCCTCGGCTTCGGCCCGCGCCGCCAGCAGCTCAAGCTCTGCGTTCAGCCGGGCAACATCGCTCCGCGCGGCCTGGGCCTGCGCCGACAGCTCCTGTTCCAGGGCTTCGAACCGCTGGGTGCCAAAGAGTTTCTGCAGCAGTTCCAGGCGATCGGCTGCCTTGGACCGCAGGAAGGCGGCAAAATCGCCCTGCGGCAGCATCACCACTCGGGTGAACTGTTCCCGGTCCATTCCGAGCAGGGCGATGATTTCAGCGCCGGCTTCATCATTGCGTCCGGATCTCTCCGTCCACGTTCCGCTGAGGCGTTCCCGGAGGAGCGTTTTGGCCTGCTGTGTGGTGAAGCCGTTCTTTCCCCGGGCACTGGGTTTATCCCAAGCCGGCGACCTGGTGACTTCGAAGTGGCGGCCCTGGGCGGAAAACTCGCAGGTGACCGCAGGCTCCAGCGAAGGCTCGGCATGATCGCTGCGCAGGCGTTTGCCGTCCTGGCGCGCCCCCGGCACGGATCCGTACAGCGCAAAGCAGACAGCGTCCAGCACGCTGGTCTTCCCTGCTCCGGTAGGTCCGTTGAGGAGGAAGAGTCCGTGGGCACTCAACCTGTCGAAGTCGATTTCCTCGGTGCCCGCAAAGGGCCCGAAGGCGGAGATGACAAGGCGGTGGATCCTCATAGCGATGCCTCCCTGAGGCGGACGTTATCCAGCGCCGCGGCGATAGCCGACTGCTCGGCGTCGTCCGCGTCCCGCCCCCGCACGTGATCGAGGAATCCGCAGCAGAGCGAGAGATCATCCCGGGCTTCGGCGAGCCGGCTGCTGTAGCTTTTGGACGCCTTGACGGCGCCGCCCTGTGGATCAAACCCGAGGACCAGCGTGTCCGGAAAACGGACCCGCAGCCGCTCCATGGCCTGCCCGGGCCGCTGCTCATCCGTAAGCGTGATCTGGCAGTACGCCCCTTCGGCCCAGGAATGCTCTGCGGACTCCAGGAGTTCCGAGATTCCGCCGCGGAGCACGGCCAGCTTCCGCGGGGCTTCCCACGTCAGTTCCGATACACCGGTCACACCGTCCGGGCCGACGTCGATCAGCCAGCTTCCCTTGGTGTGCTTGGCTTCGGAGAAAGAGTAGGCCAGGGGCGATCCCGAGTACCTGACCTGCGGCGACAGCGTCTGCCGGCCGTGCAGGTGCCCCAGCGCGGTGTAGCTGAACCCGTCGAACAGGTCCAGGGGCACGGCTCCGACTCCCCCGATGCTGAGGTCCCGCTCGCTGTCTGAGCTGATCCCGCCGCTGGCGAACGTGTGGGCGAGGACCACCGAATGAACCGTTCCCGCAGCGTTGCGCTGCGCGAGGTCCGCCCGGATGCGGTCAGTGGCGGCGCGGGTGACTTCGAAATGGCTGGCGGTTTCTGCGCCGAGTTGTTCGGCGACGAGGCGCGGTTCCAGCCAGGGGATTCCATAGATGGCCAGGACTGCGCCAGGATCAGCGCGGTCACCCGCTCCCAGCGGCAGTACAACTGGCTGGTCCAGGTCTGCCAGCCTGGTCCGCAGGTGGACGCCGCCACGTTCCAGCAGCCGGGAAGCGAAGCCCAGCCGGATGGCGGAGTCGTGGTTGCCTGATGTCAGCACCACCGTGGCACCGGCCGCTGTCAGTCGCACCAAGGCATCATCCAACAGCCCCACCACGTCGACGCCGGGCAGGGCGCGGTCATAGACGTCGCCGGCAATCAGGACAACATCAACCGCGTTTTCGGTGACGGCGCCGACGAGCTGATCAACAAATGACCGTTGGGCGTCCAGCATCCCGACGCCATGGAAGGACCTGCCCAAGTGCCAGTCCGATGTGTGTAATAACCGCATATTCTTACGCTAGCGGCTGCCACCGACAGTTTAGGACACCGCCGCAACAGTCCGTGGCCCGGCCAGGCCGGTTAGCCGCGCTTTCCGTCGAAGAAGTCCTGGGCCTCGTCGCGGCTGTCCGGCTGGTCCGCGGTGGAATGAACCGGTGCGGCCTTCACCGGGGCAGCTGCCGTGGCAGCTGCCGTGGCAGGCACCGTAGCGGCCTCATCGGCGACGTCGGCATCGACCTCAACATCCTCGTCGTCAAAATCCTCAACGTCGTCGGCGTCGCTGTCGTCAGGCGCTGACCCGCCAGCGGCCAAGGCAGTTACGGAAACAACAGGGTCGGCGAAACCACGGAAGACCAGCCCGGCGATGGCCGCGCCCGCCAAGGGAGCCACCCAGAAGAGCCACAGCTGCTCAAGGGACCAGCTGGAGCTGAAGAGGGCCGAGGCCGTAGCGCGGGCGGGGTTGAACGGCGCATTGCCCACGGACAGGCCCAGCTGCAGCAGGACGGCGAAGGCAAGGCCCACAGCTACGGCGGCTGCCGACTTGTTGACGTTGTTGCGCGCAGTGGTGCCCAGGAAGACTGCAACCAGGATGGCGGCCCCAAGTACTTCCAGCAGGAGCACGCCGGCGAGGGGCGCCTGGATGATGGAATGTTCGCCGAATCCGGCGGTCACGGTGTCGAACGCCGTTCGGCTGTCCTGGATGCCGGGCAGCGTCCGCAGGATGCCAAAGAGTGCGAGGGCGCCCAGGAGCGCGCCCACCAGTTGCGCGCCGATGTACGCGGCGGCGTCACCGAGCCGGATCCGGCCGGCGACGGCGTGGCCAACGGTCACCGCCGGGTTGAAGTGTCCGCCGGAAACGTAGCCGAAGGCCAGCATCGCCGCGGTCACTGCCAGGCCTGCTGCGAGCGCGGCCGGCAGCGGGCTGGACTGCGGGATGGAGAACAGCGGGACGCCCAGGCCTGCCACCACGATGAAAAGGCTGCCAAAGGCTTCCGCAGACAGCCTGGACACAAGCCCGTGCCGGATTTCGCCACCGCTGCCGGCAGTCAGCCCGGAGGCGGGATCACGGTGGACGGGCACAGGCGTGGTCATGGTGGGGAAATCCTTATCGTTGGGGTTTGGTGCCTTTGCATTCTGCGAAGGGATTCTGGGCGTTGGCTGAATCCGAGCTTAGTGGACGGACGGCGTGGCACCCCCGGCGAGTTCCACCGCCGCCCGCGCGGTAAATTTACTGTCATGAGCATCGAACCGGGCGCCGTTGCCGCACCCCCGCTGAAGTCCCGCATCCACGGCTGCCTCCTGGGCGGCGCCTTGGGCGACTCGCTGGGCTACGCGGTGGAGTCCGTCTCGATCGAGGCCATCCGCCGGCGCTTCGGCCCGGCGGGCCTGACGGACCTGGCAGGGCTCGACGGCGGCAGTCACTTTTCGGACGACACGCAGCTGACGCTGTACACCGTGGACGGGCTGGTGGAGGTGCTCGAATGGGCCAATGACGGCGTGGGTGCCGACGCGAACGCCTGCGTGTGGCTGGCCTATCTCCGCTGGTTGGCCACCCAGGGTGAGTCCTTACCGCCGCAGGCCCCGGCGCAGCCGCCGCGGTGGATCGACGGCCATGAGGTCCTGAGGCACCGCCGCGCTCCGGGAAACGCGTGTACCAGCGGGTTGGCCACCGGGGAGATGGGCACGGTTTACCGGCCGGTGAACCCGGATTCGAAGGATCGCGGAACGGTGATGAGGTCGGCACCGTTCGGCCTGATTCCCTACATAGGGTCCGACGCCGTCTATAAGTTGAGTGCCGACGCCGCCTCCCTGACGCACGGTCATCCGTCCGCACGGCAAAGTGCCGGCAGCTTCAGCCTGCTGATCCACCGCCTGGTGGCCGGTGATACGCTGGCGGACGCGGCAGCGGCGGTCGTGGAGGAGGTGCGTGGCCTGAAGGATGTGGCGGCGGAACTTCCCGAGCGGCTTGAAGCGGCCATCCGCTGTGCGGGAACAGGCGTCCTGTCGCCGGAGGAACTGGTTCGGCAGCTCGGCGGGGGCTGGGTCGCGGAGGAGGCGTTCGCCGTCGGGCTTTACGCTGTCCTGGCCACAGCGCCGGATGCGGACTCCACACTGTCGCCGGAAGACCATTTCCGGGCAGCCGTGGCGCTGGCCGTCAACCACAGCGGCGCCAGCGATACCACGGGATCCATCGCGGGAAACATCCTGGGCGCCTACTACGGCGAAGAGTGCCTGCCCCCGGAGTGGCTCGATGCCCTCGAAGGACCGGACGTTATCCGCGGCATGGCCGATCTGCTGGTGGGCGTTACGTCCGCCTAAGCTGGAGATTGTTGCAGGCCTCGCAGATGTCCTCCGGGATCAGGCCCCGGCGCTGGAGCACTCCGAAGATAACGCAGCCCAGGCAGAATCCGGCGAAGGCCTCCAGCGAGGCAGCCGCTATGAGTACCGCGAGCATAATCCACGCTGCCGGGGCGGCGCCGGCAAGGAACAGGATCAGCGCCGTGGTGGAGACTACAGTCCCCATGCCCTGGGCAAAACGCTTGGGCGGTCCGGGAACCAGGCGAACGCGGCCCAGCCGGGGTGCCAGGACCTTGACGGAGAGCAGGGCCAGCGGCGAAATCCGTGGGCCGAAGAGCACCCGCAGCCAGAAGCCGGCGGCAATCAGCACCAGTCCCCACACGGACCCGCTCAGCAGTGTGGCGCCCGCGAGGAGCACCACCAGGCCGGCGGTGATCCGGGCCGCGTATTCATTGACGGGGTTGGGAAAGGCGAACACGGCGGACCAGTTGATTCCGGTTGTTTGGCCGTCCGTTAGTTTGCTCATCCTGCAAGGCTAGGAGCCAGGCACGCCGCAGGGAAGATTTGTTGCGCCGGATGAACGCAGGGCCGGATAAACGCAGGGCCGGATCCGTGCAGCCGGAATCACCGCATGCGGACAAAGCGTGCTGCTCAGCCGCCCACCATCTGCAGGAACTCGCCTTCGGAGAGCACTTCAATGGGCTGGCCGCGATCGTGGAGCTCCAGGACACGCCGGGCCTTGCCGGTCAGCCTGCCGGACCGCAGGTCCGCGGCCACAAAGCCGTCACCCACCACCAGCACCGTGGTGCGGGCCGTCACCCGGCTTTCCGGCCGGGCACCCAGCTCGGCCGAACGCACCTTCGCTTCCGGCCGGGCCATGGCGAGCTCGCCGGTGAAGACAACGGTCTGGCCATACAGCGGGTGGGAGGGTTCGGCGTCGGCATTGGGCACTGGGTTCTCGCCCTCCTCCGGCCACCCGGACACGAGCGGGCGGACCAGCGCTGCGCTGTTTCCCCCAGCGGCGCCGGCAAGTGCAGTAAGGCTGGCTTTGGACAGGACATCGTGCGCCGGGTCAAAAGCCGCCTGATGCGGCAGGATCAGACCCAGCGACAGGTAGAGCTCGGCAATGCTGTTGGCATTGTTCCGCGCAGCGATATCGATCAGGATGCCGGCGCAGGCCCGGGCGTCCTCTGCGGCGTCGTGATGGTTGACCAGCGGCACGCCGGCTTCCTCCGCGGCGAACGGCAAGGAATTGGAGACCAGGGAGTAGCAGCGCCGGGCCAGCATCACCGTGCAGACGTAATCGTAGGCAGGCCCGGGCAGGCCGGAGACCTCAAGCCCGGACCGGATCACGCCCAGGTCAAAGGCCGCGTTATGCGCCGCCAGGATGTCGCTGCCGATAAAGGCACCAATCTCCGGGAACAGCTCACCGAAACGGGGACGGCCGGCCACGTCCGTAGCCTTGATGCCATGGACCCTGACGTTGTGGTACTCGAAGTGGTCGTGGTTGACCGGCGGACGCATCAGCCACGACGCCTCATCCACCACGCGCCCGCCCCGGACTTTCGTCAGGCCAACAGCGCACGGTGAACCCCGGAAGCCATTGGCCGTCTCGAAGTCGATCGCCGTAAAGTCCAAACCCACGGCCCATACTTTACCGCCGGACATGGCCGCTCCGTGTCACCGGGGCGGCCCTGTCGCGCAGATCACGCGCTCGACGCCGGGTGGCGGGGTTGGGGAACCGCCCGCCGCAGCGTGAGGTGCTGATGCAACAGGGACGCCCAGGTGCGTCAAGTACCCTGAGGAGGTGAACTTTCTTGCGATCAGCGACCTTGCCGCGCCCATGCTGGGTGGTGCAGGACCGGTCCAGCCGCAGCTGGCCTCCTTCCTGCCCGACTGGCTGAACCCCCAGATTTTCCTGGCCGATCCCGCACTAGCGCCCTGGGTGGTGCTGCTGGTCTGCGGAATTGTCTTCGCGGAGACGGGCCTGCTGGTGGGATTCTTTCTTCCCGGGGACTCGATGCTGTTCACGGCAGGGCTGCTGGTGGCAACGGACACCATCCAGTTCAATGTCTGGCTCCTGGCGCTCCTGATCACTATTTCCGCCATCATCGGCAACCAGACCGGCTACCTGATCGGCTCCAAGGCCGGCCCGGCCATCTTCAACAAGCCGAACTCCCGCCTCTTTAAGCGCGAAAACGTCGAGAACGCCCACGCTTTCTTCGAAAAGCACGGCGGCAAGGCCCTGATCCTGGCCCGCTTCGTGCCGATCATCAGGACCTTCGTGCCTGTGATCGTCGGCGTGGCCCGGATGGACAAGAAAAAGTTCTTCCTGTTCAACGTGATCGGCGCGGTCCTGTGGGGCAGCGGCGTCACATTGTTGGGCTACCTGCTCGGTGACAGGGTCCCGTGGGTCCGGGAGAACCTGGACATCATCTTTATCGTCATTGTGCTGGTGTCCGTGATTCCGATCGGCATCGAAGTACTCCGCGGCCTCTCGGCCAAGCGCCAGGCCGCCAGATTCGGCACCGATGCCGTCGACGAATTCATCGAAGAACACGCTCCCCACGAAGAGCGCAAGACGAACCTGGACTAACTCCCTGCAGCGCTGCTGGGCGGCGCTGCAGCCAAGGCAAAGCGAAGGGAGCCCCACCATGGTGGGGCTCCCTTCGCTGTTAAGGCGTTTCCGGAACGGCCTTACCGCCGCGCCAGCGCGTCGACAATGGCCGGCAGGAGGGCCCGGAAGGCCTGCCCTCGGTGGCTGATCGCGTTCTTTTCAGCCGCCGACAATTCAGCGCAGCTGCGGTCCTCGCCGGCCGGCTGCAGCACGGGGTCGTAACCAAAGCCGCCCTCACCACGAGGTTCGCGCAGCAGGGTCCCCTCAAGCTGGCCGTACTCCACCACTTCGCTGCTCCCGGCACCGGGTCCCGGAACCGCCAGGGCCGCTGCGCAGACAAACGCGGCCCCCCGGTGCCCGTCCGGGACATCCGCGAGCTGGTCCAGCAGGAGCCTCAGGTTGGCGGCGTCATCGCCGTGCCGGCCAGACCAGCGGGCGGAAAAGATTCCCGGTGCCCCGCCCAGCACGTCCACAGCCAGCCCCGAATCATCGGCAATGGCCACCAGGCCCGTGGCTTCGGCCACGGCCCGCGCCTTCAACAGTGAATTCTCGGCGAACGTGACACCGGTTTCGACGACGTCAGGCGCACCTGCCGCCGCGGCGTCCACTACCTGGGTGTCGACGTCGAGCCCGGGGACCTGTCCGCGCAGCAACTCGCGGAGCTCCTTGAGCTTGCCCTTGTTGTGCGTGGCCAGGACGAGGCGAAGCACGGGCGCGCTAGCGGATTCAGCGTTCATGGCGTTGCTGTTCACGGTGTTCGGGTTCACAGTGCGTCTGCCAGAGTTTCGCGCTGGATCGCCGCCAGCGCCGTGGTGCCCAGGAGGGCAAGGTCCAGCAGCTGGTCCAGCTCGGCGCGGTCGAAGGGTGCGCCCTCAGCGGTGCCCTGGACTTCCACGAACTTCCCGGAGCCGGTGACCACCACGTTCATGTCGGTTTCGGCGCGGACGTCCTCAACGTAGGGCAGGTCCAGCATAGGCACGCCGTCGATGATCCCCACCGAAACGGCTGCGATCGTGTCGATCAGAGGCTGGGCGTTCCGGGCGATCAGTTTGTTGTCGCGGGCGAACCGGATGGCGTCAGCCAGTGCCACGTAGGCGCCGGTAATGGCCGCGGTGCGGGTTCCGCCGTCGGCCTGGAGGACGTCGCAGTCCAGGACAATCGTGTTTTCTCCCAGGGCCTTGGTGTCAATGATGGAACGCAGCGAGCGTCCGATCAGCCGGGAAATCTCGTGAGTCCGCCCACCGATTTTCCCCCTGACCGATTCGCGGTCGGAACGGGTGTTGGTGGCCCGGGGAAGCATGGCGTACTCGGCGGTGACCCAGCCGCGGCCTTCACCCTTGAGCCAGCGCGGCACTCCCGCCGTCAGGGAAGCCGTGCACAGGACCCTGGTGTTGCCGAACTCGATGAGGGCAGATCCCTCGGCCTGCTTGGACCATCCGCGGGTGATGCTGATGGGGCGGAGCTGGTCGGGGGCGCGGCCATCGGCACGCACTACGGGCACTGCGGTTGCTTCAGAAGTCATGCCTTTAGCTTATCGACTCGCGGCGAGCAGTCCCGCCGCAGCCGGGGCAGCCAACCACGCAGGGCGGCGGACCCGGGAAGCATTGGATCAGACGGTGTAGTGCACACCGGCCACGGCTACGGCGACATCGCCGCCGAATACGGGGCGCGCTTCGGCCATAACAGTGGTGGGCGACGTCCAGACGGGGATGTGCGTGAGCAGCAGCCGGCGTGCGCCTGCGCTCTCAGCCGCCTGACCGGCGCGCTTTCCGGTCAGGTGGACATCCTTGATGTCATCGTCGCGGCCTTCTTCAAACGCGGCCTCGCACAGGAACAGGTCAGCGTCCTTTGCCGCTTCCTCCAGCCCGGCACAGGAATCGGTGTCCCCGGAATATGTCAGGACCCGGCTGACCAGGTTGCCCTGCTTGTCCGGTTCGGTCACTTCCACCCGCAGGGCGTAGGCCTCCTCCACGGGGTGGTTCACCGCAAAGGGCGTCACCGTGAACGGCCCCACAGTGACGGACTCCCGTTCGGTCCAGTTCGTAAAGTCGAATTCCTCGTGCATCCCCGGATCCAGCTCCAGGCCGTAGGCGGTGGCCATCCGGTCAGCCGTCGCGGCCGGCCCCCAGACCGGAATCCTGCCGCGTCCCCAGCCGCCGGGCTTCCAGCGGACCGCCACGTGCAGCCCGCACAGGTCCATGCAGTGGTCCGGGTGCAGGTGGGTGAGGAAGATCGCGTCGATGTCTTCAAGGTCTGTGTAGCGCTGGATGGCGCCCAGCGCTCCGCTGCCCAGATCCATCACGATCTTCCAGGTCCGCTCGCCGTCGTTGGCGGTCAGGAGGTAACAGGACGCCGGCGAGCCGGGGCCGGGAAAGGAGCCGGTGCAGCCGACGATGGTGAGCTTCACAGGACAGGACCTCCGGTCCGGTGGGCGCCTACAAAGTTCGAAATCCTGGGTCCCGACGACGGCTGCCGGGCGCTGGCGGCCTGCGCGGCAGCGATCATCTCGGGGGTGATCCTCGCCAGGCTGCCGGTGGGGTACTGGGCCGCCACGTGGTCCACGTGCCGGACGGACAGGACCTCCGGACCCAGGAACCGGCGGGCCAGCGTTTCGAACTGGCCAGCGTCACCGGTGGCGATGAAGTGGTGTTCCGGGGGTGACACGGCGGTGCGCTGCAGGTCGTGCGTGACAAGGGCCCGATACACGTCCTTGGCCGTTTCCTCGGCGCTGGACACCAGCGTGACGGCGTCGCCCATCACGAAGGAAATGACGCCGGTCAGCAGTGGATAGTGCGTGCAGCCCAGGACCACCGTGTCCACGCCGGCTGCTTTCAGCGGAGCCAGGTATTCTTCGGCGATGGCCAGCAGGGCGGGTCCGGTGGTGATCCCGGCCTCCACGTAGCTCACGAACTCCGGGCAGGCCACGGATGTGATCGCCAGATCCGGCGCGGCGGCAAACGTGTCTTCATAAGCCCGTGAACCAACGGTGGCAGAAGTACCGATGACGCCGACACGCCCGCTCCTGGTAGCGGCGACAGCCCGCCGGACGGCCGGCTGGATCACCTCGATGACGGGAATGCCATACTTCGCGGTGTACCGCTCCCGGGCGTCCCGCAGGACTGCGGCCGACGCCGAGTTGCAGGCAATGGTCAGCAGCTTGACGCCGGAGTCCACCAGTTCGTCCATCACGCCGAGTGCGTTCGCGCGGACTTCAGCGATGGGCAACGGCCCGTAGGGCCCGTTGGCGGTATCCCCCACATAGAGGATGGACTCGTTGGGGAGCTGGTCGATGATGGAACGGGCCACTGTCAGTCCGCCGACACCGGAATCAAAGACGCCGATGGGGCGGGACCCCACCTGGCCGGTGGTGCTGCTGGCTGGGGAGTCCGATGCGACTGCGACTGACGGATCCATGCTCGAGGCTGTAGTCATGATTATTCGAGGATAGGTCTTCCCCGGGGCCGCATTCATCACATTGTGGCGCCCGACTCATGTCAAATTTGTCACATTGGGGGTAATATTCCGGAACTGGACAGCAGGTCAGGCCCGGGAACCCAGGGACTGGAGCATGGCCTGGACCAGGGATTCCTGCAGCCACGTGGTGAAGTTGTACACCAGGGCGAGGTAGCTTTCCACGTCCTCGGCCTGGGACCAGTCCTGCATCAAATGCACGTGTTGGGCGTCCTCTTCATCCCGGATGTCCAGGCGCTCCGCCAGCACCAGGCGCACGTCATTCAATGCCATGGACCAGAGCCTGGCTCCTTCTGCGGTGAGGACCACCTCGTCTTTGTCCAGGTCCAGCGCGGCGGCGCGCAGCGCGCCGATCTTGGTTTCCCGCAAGGAGCGCTCGGTGAGCTGGCGGAACTCCAGGGACGCACCGTCGTCGTTGTTCATCACGTTGGGCAGCAACCGCTTAACCGCACGGTCCGTCGGTTCCTGGACATCCATGTCCAGTCCGATCAGGGCGGCCAGCGGATCCTGGCTGGCGTGCTCGGCCGGCTGGAGCATGGAGATGACATCATCCATCAGGCTGCGGAGCAGTTCCCGTTCGGCTGGCTCCAGGAACCCGGTGATGCCCTTGAGCCCGTACTTGAATGCCTTAGCCACGTTTCCCCTTGCCCTGCCCGGACCCGCCGGACTTTCCTGTGTTTCTGGAGTTTCCACCATTCCCGCCGGCGGCCTTCTCCACGGTGGCCCAGAGGCCGAAACCGTGCATGGCCACGGCATGCCGCTCCACCTGTTCCTTGCTGCCGTGGGCAACAATGGATCGGCCCTTTTTATGGACTTCCATCATTAGCTTGTTGGCTTTGGACTCGGAGTAGCCGAAATAGCTTTGGAAAACATAGCTGACATAGCTCATCAGGTTGACGGGATCGTTCCAGATCACCAGGTTCCACGGGATGTCCGGGGCAGTCAGGGAGTCGGTGGACGCCTCTGTCCCGGTCCGGGTGCCCTCCTGTGTATCAGGGCCGAGCGCAACACTTAAGGTCATCTGTCCATTCTATGGCGAGTATGGGCCCACGCCGGCGAGGGCCCCGCGGCGAAGCGAAGCGAGACGGGGGAGCCGGTGGGGACTAGAGTGAATTTCGTGAGTACCTCCGCCGGCTGGGACCATCCCCGCACGTCCTTTTACACAGACCACTACGAACTGACCATGCTGCAGGCGTCGCTGCATTCGGGCGCCGCGCACCGCCGGTCCGTCTTCGAGGCCTTTGCCCGGCGCCTGCCCGACGGCCGGCGGTACGGGATTGTGGCGGGAACTGGCCGGCTGCTGGAAGGCATCGCCGACTTCCGGTTCGGCGAAGCGGAACTGGAGTTCCTGGCCCGGACCGGCGTAGTCAACCAGGACACCCTGGACTACCTGGCGACCTACCGGTTTTCCGGTGACATCTGGGGCTACCCGGAGGGCGAGGCGTACTTCCCCAACTCCCCCATCCTGATTGTCGAATCAACGTTTGCCGAAGCCTGCATGCTGGAGACCTACCTGCTCTCGGTCCTGAACCATGACAGTGCCATCGCATCCGCCGCATCCCGCATGATCACCGCGGCCGGCAACCGGCCCTGCATCGAGATGGGGTCCCGCCGCACGCACGAGGAATCCGCAGCCGGGGCCGCCCGCGCCGCCGTCATCGCCGGTTTCGACAGCACTTCCAACCTTGAGGCCGGCATCCGCTACGGCATCAAAACGGTGGGCACCGCCGCGCACTCCTTCACACTCCTGCATGACACCGAGCGGGACGCCTTTGAGGCGCAGATCGCTGCCCTCGGTCCCGGCACCTCGCTGCTCGTGGACACGTACGACGTCGAAGCGGCGGTGCGTGCCGCCGTCGAGTTGGCGGGGCCCAAACTGGGCGGCGTCCGGCTGGACTCCGGGGACCTCGTGGCCCAGGCCCAGTGGGTCCGGCAGCTGTTGGACGAGCTCGGCAATGTGAACACCAAGATTGTGGTTACCTCGGACCTGGACGAGTTCGCCATCGCCGCTCTGCAGTCGGCGCCGGTGGATTCGTACGGGGTGGGCACATCCCTGGTTACCGGCTCGGGGGCACCCACAGCGAGCATGGTCTACAAGCTCGTCAGCCGGACCGACGACGCGGGCAACTTCGTCTCCGTGGCGAAGGCGGCCAAGAACAAAACCAGCAAGGGCGGACGGAAGTACGCACTGCGCAAGCTCAACGAGCGGGGGGTTGCTACCCAGGAAATTGTGGGCATCGGCCACCGTCCCGAAGACGACGGCAACGACCGTCCACTGCTTCAGCAGTTTATGAAGAACGGCGAACTGCTGCCGGGCTGGACCGGACACGAGGGTGTGGTCCGCGCCCGCCAGCGGCACGCGGACACCATGGCCGAACTGCCCGGCGTCGTCAACCGCCTGCAGCGCGGCGAGCCTGCCATCCCCACCATCTACGAGGAGAACTGATGTCCCGCGCCCTGATCATCGTTGACGTGCAGAACGACTTCTGCGAGGGCGGCTCCCTGGCCGTGGCCGGGGGTGCCGATACTGCCGGGGCCATCAGCGAGTACGTGGACGCCCACCACAACGAGTTCGACCACATTATTGCCACCCAGGACTGGCACATCGATCCCGGGGCTCATTTTTCCGACACGCCCGACCTCAAGGACAGCTGGCCCCGGCACTGTGTGGCCGGCACGCGCGGAGCCGAACTCCATCCGGACCTGGACACCGAATACATTCAGGCCTACTTCCAGAAGGGCCAGTTCACCGCGGCGTATTCCGGCTTTGAGGGCCTGCTGGCCCCTGAGGACGCCGTCCCCACCGGGGAACGCCAGCCTGGTGCCATGCCCGCTGACGCAGCTGCCTACGCGCCGCCGGAGAACGCCATCGGGCTGGACGACTGGCTGCAAAGCCACGATGTGGAGGACGTTGTCGTCGTGGGGATTGCCACCGACTACTGCGTGATGGCGACCTCGCTGGATGCGGTCCAGGCCGGCTACTCCGTCACGGTCATCCGTTCACTGACCGCCGGCATCGCCGAGGACCTGGAGGATGCCGTCGCGGAGATGGAGCTCGGCGGCGTCGAAGTCTCCTGACGCCTGGCACCAGCCGCCTGATCCAGGACCAATAACAAGCATGGCCCGGGATGCAGAGCACCGGGCCATGCTGTGCCCCGGGCCGCTATTTCCGGCCGATGAACCAGTCCTGGAGCTTGCGCAGCCTAGACTGGAGCTGCTCCTCGTTCGCCTGCGCCACCGGCGGGCCGCCACAAACCGTCCGCAGCTTCGTGTGCACCACACCGTGGGGGGTTCCGGTCCGCGCCGACCAGGCCGCCACGTTTTTGGCCAGCTCGTTGCGCAGGTCCATCAGCATCCGGTGGTCCGGTATGGCCGGAGCCGCGGCGGCCGGCTCGGCTGCCGGTGCGCGCCTGTTTTTGCGGTTGAGCTGTTCGTGTTGGCGCTGCCGCAGCAGCGTCCCCACCTGTTCGGCGTCCAGCAGCCCGGGGATGCCCAGGAAGTCCAGTTCGTCCTCCGAGCCCACCTCTCCCCCGGTGCCGAACTCGCCGCCGTCGAACAACACCCGGTCGAAGGACGCCTGCGAGTCGAGGGCCTCGAACGTGCCCTTGGTGAGGCTGTCGGACGCCTTGTCCTCCCGGTTGGCCTCTTCCATCAGCGAGTCCTCGGGATTGAACAGGCCGTCGCTGTCCTCTTTCTCGGGTCGGTCCAGCGCGTGGTCGCGTTCGGCCTCCATCGAGTTGGCCAGGGCCATCAGCGTCGGCACAGACGGCAGGAAGACCGAAGCGGTTTCGCCGCGTTTCCGGGCACGCACAAAGCGGCCCACCGCCTGGGCAAAGAACAGCGGCGTGGAAGTGGATGTCGCATAGACGCCGACGGACAGCCGGGGCACGTCCACACCTTCTGACACCATCCGGACGGCAACCATCCACCGCTTCTCGCTCACGGTGAATTCCTCGATCTTGCTGGAGGCCTTGGCGTCGTCGGAAAGAATCACGGTGGGCGATTCGCCGGTGATCCGTTTCAGCTGCCCGGCGTAGGCCCTGGCGTCGTCGTGGTCCGTGGCAATGACCAGCCCGCCGGCGTCCGGAACCGTGCGGCGCACTTCGCTGAGCCGTTTGTCCGCCCCCGCCAGGACAGCCGGAATCCATTCCCCGGCCGGGTTCAGCGCCGTCCGCCACGCCTGCGACGTGATGTCCTTGGTGACCGAGGACTCGCCGAGGGAAGCCGCCATCTCCTCGCCGGCACTGGTGCGCCACCGCATCTGGCCCGAGTAGGCCATGAACATGACCGGGCGCACCACGTGGTCACGCAGGGCGTTGCCGTAGCCGTACGTGTAGTCAGCTTTCGAGCGCCGGATGCCGTCCTTGTCCTGGGCGTATTCAACAAACGGGATGGGCGACGTGTCGGAGCGGAACGGCGTCCCGGTCAGGGAGAGCCGCCGTGCCGCAGGGTCAAACGCTTCGCGGAGGCCATCGCCCCAGGACAGGGCTTCGCCGCCGTGGTGGATCTCATCAAGGATCACCAGAGTGCGGGCGGCCTCGGTCTTGGCCCGGTGCAGCATGGGCTTGCTCGCCACCTGGGCGTACGTGACAGCCACGCCAACAAAACCACGGCCGTGCTGGCCATCGGAGTTCTTGAAGTTGGGGTCGATGGCGATGCCCACCTTGGCCGCGGCGTCGGCCCACTGCCGTTTCAGGTGGTCCGTGGGCGCCACAATGGTGACCCGGTTGACCGCCCCGGATTCGATGAGCATGGAGGCCACGCGCAACGCGAAGGTGGTTTTGCCGGCCCCGGGAGTTGCTACGGCCAGGAAGTCGCGGGGATCGGTCCTGAAGTAGAGGTCAAGGGCTTGCTGCTGCCAGGCACGGAGTTTTTGAGCGGTTCCCCAGGCTGCGCGTTCCGGATAAGCCGGTGGCAGGGTGGGGCCGCCAAAGAGCGTCTCCGTCACTACTTGTTATTGCCCGAGTCCCCTCCGGGACCCTTGCCGCCGTCATTGCCCGGGCGGAGGCCATCATAAACCTCTTTGCACATGGGGCACACCGGGAACTTCTGCGGATCCCGGCCCGGCGTCCACACTTTGCCGCAGAGGGCAATGACAGGATCACCCGTCAGTGCGGATTCCATGATTTTTTCCTTGCGCACATAGTGCGAGAAGCGTTCCCGGTCACCGGGCTCCACTTCCTGGCGCAACTCTTCGCGCTCGATGGTTGCCGTGGACGTTCCAGCCCCGGAAAGCTCGCGCATCGGGTCGTTCTCGAGAGGGTCCGTCATGCTAGTCATGGCATCCATCTTAGCGTCCCGGGAGGGCGGACGTTCGACGGCGGGAGGACCGTTTTGCACTCACCGCGCCGTTCGGCGCCGCCGGTTCCGCGCAACGCCGGGACCCGCCCGCCCGCAGCGTGTGGCCGGAATTACAGCTCCTGCCAGTCAGGTTTGTGATCGTACGTGTGCCGGTAGAAGTCGGCGAGCTTAAGCGACGACGCCGCGGCCTCATCCACCAGGATGGTGGCATGCGGATGGAACTGGAGGACCGAAGCCGGGCAGATGGAGGCAACGGGTCCTTCCACGAAGTCGCGGACCGCCGGCGCCTTCTGCGCCCCGGTAGCGATGAGGACAACGTGCCGTGCCTCGAGGATGGTGCCCAGACCCTGGGTCACCACGTGGTGCGGCACCTCTGCCAGGCTAGTGAAGAACCGGGCGTTGTCGCGGCGGGTCTGCTCGATCAGCGTTTTGATGCGGGTCCGGGATGCGAAAGACGAGCCAGGCTCGTTGAAGCCGATGTGGCCGTCCGTGCCGACGCCCAGGAGCTGCAGGTCTATGCCACCGGCTGCCCGCATGGCTTCTTCGTAGCCCCGGCAGGCGGCAGGAAGATCGACTGCCGAGCCGTCGGGCGTGTGGACGTTGCTTTCGGAGATGTTCACCCGGCTGGTGAATTCCCGCCGGATAACCTCCCGGTAGGACTCCGGGTGCCCGTGCACCAGGCCCACATATTCGTCCAGGGCAAAGGCCCGGACTTGGCTGAAATCCAGCCCGTCCCGCTGGTGCCGCGCCGCCAGCTCATCGTAGGCCGGAAGCGGTGAGGACCCTGTGGCCAGGCCCAGGACGGCATTGCGTTTGCGCCGCAGCAGGGCCTCAATCGTGTCAGCGGCCAGCATGCCGATCTGTTTGCTGCCTGGAAGGATGACGACTTCCATGTCCGGCCGCCTTTCTGGTGCTGTACGGAAATCAGCGGTTGATGGTCAGCTGGGCCAGCAGCTCAGGCCCACGGGCGTCAAGCCATTTTCCGCCCAACCTTACTCCGGCCACAAAAAGGCCAAGCCCCAGGAACAGGCCCACTGCAAGGTTGGCCCATCCGAAGAGGACATTCCCGGTAACAAGCTGGGCTATCCGCAGGACGATCTCCGGCAGAAGCAGCAGTCCCAGGATCCCCATGCCGGCAAACTGCACGGCCATGGTCTGGCCCACGTTGCCCGGAGGCTTCTTGAACGGGCTGTCGCCGGGCAACGGGACCGTGACGGTGTAGCGGGCCGACACCACGGACGACAGCCCCAGGCCCGTAAACAGGATGCCCAGGCTCAGGCCCAGCTGGCCCGGCAGGGCGTCCCAGCTGCCCGTGAAGAAGCACTGGCCCACGGCAAAAATCAATACCACCGGCAGAGCGAAGGCGAGGCAGGCGAGCGCCCGTCCAAGGCGGTCGTCGGCCCCCTTCACCCCAGTTGCCAGATGCAGGGCAAAAGCTGTGTTGTCGTAGGAGACATCCGCCGAGATGGACCAGGCCAGCAAGAACGCCGCCAGCGGCGCCGCGAAGGCCAGGGTCCCGTAGTCTCCGGTTCGGCTGCCCTGGAACACCAGCAGGATGGGCAGCAGCGGGACCACCACCAGGGAACCTGCGTACCGGGGATCGCGCAGCCAGTAAATCAGCGCCCTCGCCGTCACGGCACCGGCGGGTGTGGCCGGCATTAGGCCAAGCAGCCCCAGCTTTCCGCCCTTGCGGCTCCCGCTTCCGGCGTACGGCGGATTAACCAGGGCCCGCTCCAGGAGCAGCTTCCAGCACCACGCAAGGCCGGCGAGGGTGGCAAGGGCGACGAGGAGTTTAACCGCGGCCTCGACCGGCCGTCCGGCGGCGACATCGCCACCGAGGGACCACACCGCCCCCAGGGGCGTCCAGGACAGCGTGCCGGCCAGCTCCGGCAGGAAGCCTGTGGAGGCGGAAACACCCCGGCCCACCCCTGCGACGATCGGACCCATCAGGACCAGCGGAACCATAAACACGATGGCGCTGGCATCCTTGAACCGGCGCGACGCCGCGAGGCTTGCGGTTGCCGTAGTCACCACCCGGGAGAGCACGATGCAGCTCAGGACGCCGACGGCGGCACCCACCAGGGCGGCAACGGCCGGAAGGGGACCGCGGGCCCAGGTCCACACGGTGGCGAGTGCCACGAGCGCCGTGGCGATGCCGGGAATGCCAATCAGACCGCCAAGGGCCAGCCCCGTCAGGAGCTGCCGCATGGGAATGGCGGAGGTGGTGAAACGTGAAGGGTCCAGGGTCATGTCCACAGCGGATGCGGCCACGGGGACGATGCCCCAGCCCAGGAGGGCCGCCGAACCGCCGAGCACCACGACTGTCTGGGCCAGTTCCGGGTCGGCGCGGCGCAAGAGGACCAGTGCCACCACAAGTGCCCCCACCAGCCCCAGGGCATACAGCCCGCCGAAGGCCATGCCCACCAGTTGCCAGGGACTGCGCCGGAGACCGTTGCGGAGCAGGGTCAGCTTTAGCCTCAGAAGGTGCCCAACCATTCCAGGCCTTCCGTGTGGTTGCGTCCGCCCACCAGCTGCACGAACCTGTCCTCCAGGGACTCCCCTCCGCGGACCTCGTCCACGGTGCCGGCAGCGAGCAGCCGGCCTGCCGCAACGACGGCGACGTGGTCGCACATGCGCTGAACCAGGTCCATCACGTGGCTCGAGACGATCACCGTCCCGCCGGAGCCGACGTAGCGGTCCAGGATGCCACGGATATTCGACGCCGAGACCGGATCTACAGATTCGAAGGGTTCGTCGAGCACCAGCAGCCTCGGTGCATGGATCAGCGCCGAGGCGAGCGCAATCTTCTTGGTCATGCCGGCCGAATAGTCCACCACCAGATTCCCGGCGTCCGGCGCCAGGTCAAGGGCCTCCAGCAGTTCGCCCACCCGGACTGCGACCACATCCTTGTCCATGCCACGCAGCAACCCCGAGTAGGTGACCAGCTGTTCGCCGGTGAGCCGGTCAAAGAGGCGCACGCCGTCAGGGAGGATGCCCATCAGCTTCTTGGCCTCCAGCGGCCGTGCCCAGACATCCACGCCATGGACCACTGCCGTGCCGAAGTCAGGCCTCAACAGGCCGGTGGCCATCGACAGGGTGGTGGTCTTGCCGGCGCCGTTGGGGCCCACGATGCCAAAGAACGAACCCGCCGGGACGTCGAGGCTGATACCGTCCACGGCGATTTTTCCGCCGAAACGCTTGGCGAGGCCGCGGATAGACAAGGCAGGAACGGGCCCGGTATGCCCCACCGGATCAGAGTGGGGACCAGGATGCGGAGCAGTCATAACGCCAGCCTAGACCCAGGGCCCTGTCGACCGGGTCCACCCGCAGGAGTAGGGCCAAAGGCGTAGGCAAGCCTAGAACGAATGCCGCGGCAGTGCTCGTTCGTACTGTGGCGCCCAGGGGAGGTCATGCCCAAGTTCAAAAGCCGCCCGGAGCCACCAGTGCGGATCCCGGAGCGCGGCCCGGGCAATAAACACGCCGTCGGCCTGCCCTGTGGCCACCGCATGCTCCGCCTGGCCCGCGGAGGTCAGCAGCCCCACGGTGCCCGTGGGGACGCTGGCCTCCCGGCGGATGCGCGCAGAGAACTCCGTCTGGTAGCCCGGGCCCGGCTTGATGTCCTGATGGGCCACGGCTCCCCCGCTGGAGACGTCAATGAGGTCCACCCCGCGCTCCGCCGCCTGGGCGGCAAGCCGGACCGAAGCCTGGGCATCGACGCCGCCCGGCGCCCAGTCGGTGGCTGAAATCCTGAGGAGCAAGGGCATTGTTTCGGGGATGACGTTGCGGACAGCATCTACGACGGCGAGCATCAGCCGGTTGCGGCCAGCCTCGTCCCCGCCCCAGGAATCGGTCCGGGTGTTGATCAGCGGGCTTTGGAACTGATGCAGGAGGTAGCCGTGCGCGCCATGGATTTCCAGAGTGTCGAAGCCGGCGTCAACCGCCCGCACCGCGGCGGCCACGAAATCGGCAATAACGTCATGGATCTGCGCCTCGGTCATCGCGACGGGTTCGGCGTAGCCATCGAAGGCAAGCCCTGTAGGTCCCACCGTGGGCCAGCCGCCGTCGGAATCCGGGACGCTCCCCCGCTGCCCGGCGAACGGCCAGTAGGTGGACGCTTTCCGGCCGGCGTGCGCAAGCTGGGCACCGATCTTCGCTTCCGCGGCACCGTGGCGGTGCACAAAGGACGTGATCCGTTGCCAGGCCTCAGCCTGTTCGTCGTTGTACAGCCCGGCATCCCGCGGGCTGATGCGCCCTTCGGGGTTGACGGCCGCGGCTTCGGTGAGGATCAAGGCGGCGCCGCCCGCGGCGAAGGAGCCCAGATGCATCAGGTGCCAGTCGTTGGGAACCCCCGGGGCGCCGTCGGGACCGCAGCTGTACTGACACATCGGTGAGACCCAGCCGCGGTGCGTGAGGATCAGGGAACGGAGCTTGAGCGGCTGGAACAGGGCCGGCATTAGAACAGGACCCTGGCGAGTCCTTGGCGCGCCTTGGCAACGCGGGGATCGGAGGTGCCTACCACGTCAAAGAGCTCCAGGAGCCGTACCCGGGCGGTCTCCCGTTCCGGACCGAAGTTCCTGCCGATGAAGCTGACCATGCGGTTCAGCGCGTCCTCCACATGGCCGCCGGACACATCCAGGTCCGCCACGCCCAGCTGGGCGTCCAGGTTGTCTGGCTCGTTGGCGGCGACGATACGCAATGCTTCCGAGTCCTCGGCGGACAGCGGCTGGAGCCGGGCCATCAGCTCCACCTGGGCCAGCCCGGCCTTGGCCTCGGCGTCCGCGGGCATTTCCAGCAGGGCCTGGCGGTAGGCTACCGCTGCTGCCTCGTAGTCGCCTGCCTCGATGGCGTCGAAGGCGGCCTGGTGCAGCGGCGGGAGGGGTGCCGATTCGGTTTCCGGCGGCGTACCGCCCCCGCCGAGGCTGCCCGTGACGCCGTTGGCGGCCGCCACTTTGAGCAGTTCATCCAGGAGGGGCCGGATCTGGGCTTCCTCGGCGCCACCCTGGAACAGCGGTACAGGTTGGCCCTTGAGCACGGCGACGGCGGTAGGGACGGCCTCGACCTGGAATGCCTGTGCCAGTTGCGGGAAGGCTTCAATGTCCGCCGCCCCCAAAACGAGGCGACCGCCGTAACCGTTGATGACCCGCTCCAGCGAGTCGAGCATCGCGGCGGATTCCGGCGAATACGCCGCCCACAGCGCGAAGACCACCGGCACCTGGGCGGAAAGCTCCACGAGCTCCTGGAAATTGCCCTCGGTGACAGTGACCCGCAGCGGCGCCGCGCCGCCGTCGGGCGCTCCGGCACCTGCCTCGGGGGTGGCGCCTGTGTCGCCGGAAACAGGTGGATTTCCGGGAGCGGCGGGAGGTGCCTGGCGCTGTTTCAGGGCTGAAAGGTCGACGGCGCCACGCAGGTTAAGCAGGCTGGCAGCGGCTGGAGGGACTGGGCGGGAAGCTGGCGAACTCATGCTTTCCACTCTAGCCACTCCGGCCGCTGCCGGGGGTACTGCTTCAGGGACTGGACCCTTCGCGCCTACTTGAAGCTTGCGCCTACCAGCCCGCGCGTCGCGGCCACCAGCTTGATGGGATCCGTCGAACCTGCCGGCGGGACGTAGACAGCCATTGATTCAGCAAAGTTCAGCACCATGCCGGAGGTGGTCTCCTTGCCGCCGGCGAGCGCCGCGGCGTCGTCGCCGATGGTGAGCTTGTCACCGGAGGCCTTTGGCGTGCCATCAAAGGCGAAGTCGATCCGGCCCAGCACCAGCGCTCCGCCGTCAGCCGTCCGGAACACCACAGTGCTTTCCGGCACCACCTTGTGAGTAAAGGAGAAGTTGCCGTTTTCTCCCGACTTCACTACCTCGGCCTGGTAAGAAAGCGTGTCGGCGATGTAAGGCGAAGAAGCGCCCTCCACCAGCTTGTCCTTGAAACTCGACTCTGCGTTGCTCAGGCGGTCGGCCAGCCCGGCCAGGGCCTCTTCGCCGCTGTAGAGCAGGCCTGATTTGTCATTGGCGGCCAGGGTATCGGTGCCTTCCCTGCCGATGGCGGGGAACGTGGTCCCCGGCTGCAGCGGGGTGGTCTCGGTGAGCTTGTAGTTCTCCCGGGGCGAAGGCTGGACCAGGGTGAGGAGCTGCGGGACAACGTTGCCTTCGCCCTGTGTGACCGCAAGGACAGAACGGGGCCAGGTCCGGTCGCTGGTGACCACGGTAGTGAGGAGCTTGGTGGAACGGACAGGCATCCGGGCTTCATAGGTGCCCACCTGGGATCGGATCTTGTAGTTCTGGGTACGGACCTCAAGCTCCGTCCCCGCGACCCGCTCTGCAAGCTTGGCTGCGTCCTTGGCCGCATCGCCGGCGTCGGCGGCGCTGGAGACCTGCTCCAGGATTCTGCGGAACTGGGCATCCAGGAGGACCGGCGCGGCCGTCTGGGCGGCCTCCGGTGCCGCAGATCCGGTGGCGGGTGGCGGGGCGGGTGTGGTGGCCGCGTTCGCAGCAACACCCGTTCCGGCCATAACAAGGGCGGTCACTGCGGCGGTGAACATGCCGCCGGAAACCATGCCGAGCCGTGCCGTGGACTTCGCCTCAGCCTTGGCCCGGGCACGCCGGGCGAACAGGCTGCCCTTGCCGTCACCGTCGCGCTTGCGGGCGGACACGACCAGCAGGGCGACGCCGGCCAGGATCAGCAGGCCGCCAATCACCATGAGCGGGACGGCCCACGGGGTGGAGGTGTCGTTCGGGAACGTCATTGAGATCGACGAGGGTGCGGGCTTGGTGCCATCGGACGCCAGCAGCAGTGACCATTCGCCGTCGGCCGGCGGCGTCCACGAGTACTCCAGCTCACCGCTCGAGTTCTCAGTGGAAACCCAGAGATCGGATCCGGACGGATTCGGCGCCGTTGCGTCGCCATCGGTGTGCTCAACCTGCAGGGATTTGTTGTCCTCGGAAACCCCCATGATGGTGTTGTGGACCGTCGGGCCCACCCAGGCATCCACGTCGTCAGGCCGGCCGACGACGAGCAGGAAGTTGCCGTCGCCTTCGATTTTGATCTTCACCGTTCCGCCCTGCGCGGTGCGCAGGTTCTGGTCGATGACGGTCAGTGGAGCCTCCGCGGCATCTGCCGGGACGGAAGCCGTGAAGGTATCGGAGGGAGCCCAGATTGTCTTTTGGCCGATTCCGGCCAGAAGTGTCAGGAGGCCGAGCAGCACGAGTGCAACTGCAGTCTTGAAGCGCAAAGGAAACACCTATCATTCGCGGGGGTTTACTTTCAATAGTAACCGTTTTGTTACCAGAACCCCCGTTTGGGCGCCGGAGGCGTCCGGAAACAGGGCAGCCCAGGCGGCCCGGCGAGCGCCCTCGCTCCTGTTGACAAGGCTGCTGATAGTGTTTGCGATGATCATCACACCGGCCCGCATACGCGGCGCCACGCACGGAACAGGCCCCCTTAACCAGTGACTGACAAGACGGAAGAGTCCTCCACGGGACACGAAAATCAACCGGCCGCTGACGCATTGGAATCCTCGCCGGACGTCCCTGCCAGCGCGAAGCGACGAGGGCCCGCCGCCGCAGCCCTTGGCCAGCTGGCGCGGCGCCTGCGCCAGCCGTTGCCGGGCGCCCAGCCCAGGCGCCGGTTTGAGTTCCCGCCGGAATACAACGACACGGAAGAATCTGCCGCCACCGACGTCGACGAGACCGCCGGGAGGCCCGAGCAGTTCGGCCCTCCGGGTCCACAGATGTCGATGCAACATCCCCTCTATATGGGCTTCATGGGAACCGTCGGCGTCGGCCTTGCCCTGCTGGTGTACTGGATTGGCTCCAACACCACGCAGCTGCTGCTGTGGATCGTGGCTGCCCTGTTCATTGCCCTCGGCCTGGAACCTGTGGTCGGCTGGCTGGAGAACCGCCGGATTCCCCGCCCGGCCGGCATTCTACTGGCCGTGCTGGTCCTGGTGATGGCCGTGGGCGGGTTCTTCGCCACACTCATCCCCACCATCGTGGAACAGGTCACCCAAATCGTGGTGCAGGCACCCACCTGGGTACGGGACTTCATCGACTCTGAATTTTTCCGCACCGTGGACGACCAGTTCGGTGTGCGAGACCGCATCAACGAGGAACTCGACAAGTTCGTCAAAAACCCCGATGCGATGGGCGGGATCTTCGGCGGCGTGGTGGGCTTCGGTTCCACCCTGGCCAACGGCCTCTTCGGCACGTTGATCGTCCTGGTCCTGAGCCTGTATTTCCTGGCAGCCCTTCCGGCCATGAAGAAGTGGGGCTACCGGCTTGCCCCTCGGTCACGCCGGGCCCGGGTGGAGGCCCTTTCCGGGGAGATCACCCGGTCCGTAGGCAACTACGTGATCGGGCAGGCCTGCGTGGCATTGCTCAATGCCACGTTTGCGTTCATCGTGATGTCCATCGTGGGTGTCCCGTTCGCCCTATTGCTGGCCTTCGTGGTGGCCCTGCTGGCCTTTGTCCCCCTGGTGGGGGGCATGATCGCCGGCGTCGTCGTTGTGCTGATCGCTGTGACGGTCGGGTGGCAGACGGCCGCCGTCTACGGCATCTGCTACTTCGCCTACCTCCAGTTCGAGGCCTACTTCATCTCGCCCCGCATCATGCAGAAAGCCGTGGCCGTACCTGGTGCCGTTGCCGTCATCTCCGTGATTGCCGGTGGCAGCCTTTTGGGGGTCCTGGGCGCACTCATCGCCATCCCGACGGCGGCCGCCATCCTGCTCCTGATCAAGGAGATCTACATCGTCCGCCAGGACAAACACTGACGGACAGAAACCAGTGCGAGCGTGCTAGGCGGCTGAGGTAGCCAATGGGCCGTTCCACACCTGCGGCAGGCCCTCGGGACCGGAACCTGCTTCCGTCACATCATCAACGATTTCATTGAGCACGCGGGAAGCGTACTTCTCCCCCACCCAAAGGTGCTTGGCGCCATCCACCCCCACCACTCTGGCCAAAGGCACCAGGCTGAAGCGTTCAGCGGCGGCCTCGGGCTGCAGGTAGTCGTCATGCTCCGGAACGAGCACGGTGAGCGGCTTCGCGGAGTCTGCCCAGAGGAGCAGGTGGGCGTCGGTGGCACGGTGCAGCGGCGGCGACAGCAGTACGGCACCTTCAATTTGGCTGGCCACCGGCTCAACGGCACCGTACATCAACGCCAGCTCGGTACCGAAGGACCAGCCCACCAGCCAGCGGTTGGGCAGTTGGCGTTCGACTGCGAAACGCACCGCCGCCTCTACGTCCTGCCGCTCGCCGATCCCCTCTTCGAAGGAACCCGCGCTGGTTCCCCGCGGCGAACCGGTCCCGCGCGTGTTGAAGCGAAGCACGGCGACGCCGGCGAGGGCAGGAAGCCGGTAAGACGCCTTGCGGTACACGTGCGAGTCCATAAAACCGCCGTGCGTTGGAAGCGGATGCAGGGTGATCAGCGTCGCAGTGATCGGGCCGGACTCGGGCAGCGCCAGTTCCCCGACCAGAATGTGGCCATCCTCGGTGCGTAGCTCGATGTTCTCCCGCCGGGCCGGCAGCACCGTTGACGCGCGGATGGGTGCGGGCCCTGTTGGCTGGCTGAATTCATACGACGCCGGATCAAAAGTCATGCCTGCCAGCTTAGCGACTTCCGGAGTCCCCCAGTCGCAGTGCCCCGGATCGTAACGCGGCTTTACGGGGCGCCGTTCGCCCGGGCTATTCAAAGTCAGCGGTAACGGTAGGTCCGGGACAGCCAACAGTTTGTGTGCCAGTGCCGGCGCTCGGCCAGCCCTGCCGCAGCACCGAAAATATGATCATCTTTCCACACCACCAGGTGGGCGATGCCGGGGACAACAGCGGTGGAGCAGCCAGGGCAAACGTACGTCTTTTCCGCGTTTCTGGCGGTCATCGTCCTGACCATCCACTCGCCGTCGGGCGCGCTTTCCCGCCGGGCGATTCCAGCCCGCGCCCGCTCCAAATCCAGCTCAGGAACGACGCTGTTGCCCTTCTTGCCGGCCGGCTTTCCGGCAGCTATGCCCGGCCTTCCGGAGGCAGGTCGGCGGGGGCGGTTGGAACGCGGCATGCCTCTATTCTGCCCCAGCCCCGGTAGTGTGTACGGCGTGCGACTTGTCATAGCCCGATGTTCAGTTGATTACGTTGGCCGGCTCAAAGCCCATCTCCCCCTGGCCACCAGGCTCCTGCTGGTCAAGGCCGACGGCTCGGTGCTGGTTCATTCCGACGGCGGCTCGTATAAGCCACTGAACTGGATGAGCCCGCCCGCCACCCTCCGGGTGTCCTCGCCGGAGGACATTGACCTTGAGCTTGGCGTCACGGAACAGTGGACCGTCCAGTCGGCCAAGACCGATGACCGCCTGATCATCAATATCCACGAGCAGTTGCACGAGTCCTCCCACGACCTTGGGCTGGATCCCGGTCTGATCAAGGACGGCGTCGAAGCTGACCTCCAGCGCCTGCTCGCCGATCAGATTGAGACCCTCGGCTCAGGCTTTTCACTCATCCGGCGCGAATACTTCACGGCCATCGGCCCCGTGGACATCCTGGCCCGCGACGCCAGCGGGGCCACCGTGGCCATTGAACTGAAGCGGCGCGGCGACATCGACGGCGTGGAACAGCTCACCCGCTACCTTGAACTCCTGAACCGGGACCCGCTGCTGGCCCCGGTTCGTGGCATCTTCGCTGCCCAGCAAATCAAGCCGCAGGCCAAGGTGCTGGCAAACGACCGCGGCATCGACTGCATCACGCTGGACTACGATGCAATGCGCGGTGTGGACGACAGCGATTCCCGGCTTTTCTGAGGCCCGCAAACCGCCTTTCTGACGCCGGGTGTCCGCACCGGCACCGGCATTCGGCCCCTGACAAGGGGATTCATCCGTTTTATCGGCTAAATTTGCCGTCTTGGCCGTTAAGACCGTTGACCTGACGGAATCGGCGTGAAATTCTTAGACCAGTCTTTGTGTAGGTGTTTTTCATGCTCGCAAGACATGTTGCGAGCGCGAAGCTCCTGCAGCGCATGTTCCCAGGAACGGCATTGAAGGATTCTTCTCGCGGAGTGACCGAGTCCGGCACGAGGTGTGCCGGACTTAGACAAGTCCCATAATGAGGAGAAATAAATGGCACAGGGAACCGTCAAGTGGTTCAACGCTGAAAAGGGCTTCGGCTTCATCACCCCGGATGACTCCGATGGCGATGTCTTCGTTCACTACTCGGAAATCCAGACCGGTGGCTTCAAGACCCTCGACGAGAACCAGCGCGTTCAGTTCGAAATCGGTCAGGGTGCCAAGGGCCCCCAGGCTACCGGCGTAACGCTGGTCTAGTCCCCCGCCCGGTGGCCGCCATCTGCGCGGCTTCCAGCGAAAAAGATCCCCGGCATCCGTGCCGGGGTTCTTTTCTTTGTCCACCGTGACCTTGGCCACTGTGACTTCTCCAGTCACAAAAGTTTCGGGCCGCCTCCTATGACGATCAGCTTCCCTGGCCCACCAGGCCCCGGACCAGCCGTGCCCCCTGCCGCAGCGAAAGGCCGGGCAAATAGGCACGGGTGAGCGCCCGTCCGATCGCCGGCAACTGCAGCGGATCCTGGTAATACAGGTAAAGCGCCCGGTACTCAGGTTTGAAGCGTGATTTGAAAGCAGCCAGGGACCGGAACCCGTAGACCGGTTCGAGGGCGTGGCCCACCACATCGAGGATGCGGACGAGGTTCTCTGCCGGCACCGGCTCCCCCGGCGTTTCGTCGCCGGGCCGGCTGGCGAGCGGGGACCCGGAGAGCGAGATCACCTCCACGGATTTGCGCAACTCCAGGACTGCCGAAGCGATCAGGAACTCCATCACCCCGGGGAACCCGTCGGCACCCCGGCGCATGACGTCCAGCGTGCGGCTGACCAGCGTCCCGCCGTCGTAAACGGGCAACCAGCTCGTTACCCCGTGCACGTGGCCCTCGCCGTCCACGGCGAGGCAGCAGAGCACTTCGTCGTCCATCAGCTCATCCATGCCGCCGAGCGTGAATCCCATTTCCGGAACTGATTTGCCCGCCGCCCATTCCTCCGACACTTCGCTGAGCCGGGCACGGAGAGCGGAGGGAAGCCCGTGGTAGGTACCCCAAACGGCTTTGACGCCCATCTTGGCGGCGCGGTTGCGCGCGGTCCTGACGTTCTGCCATTCTTTGCCGGTAAATTCGAGGTGCCGGACGGACAGCCTGGTCTCCTGCGCCACGGACACTCGCTGGAACCCCCGGTCCTGCAGGAGTGGCCACAGCGTGTCATCGCACGAGTAGAACGCCGGGCTGAGCGCGCGGTTGCCGCAATACGAGAGAAACCCTTCTGCGGTCTGCTGGCGGGCATCCGCCGCGCCGAAGGGGCCCGCCAGCGTCAGGGCAACACTGCCGTGCAGCTGGTAGGCCACCGCACCGCGTCCGTCCGGGCTAAACCAGTACCGGTTGGGTTCCCAGAGAGCCATCCACGACAGCGAATCGCCGCCCTCGTGCAACAGCGTCCGCGCTGCCGCCCTGTCATCGTGGCCCGAATCACTGCCATGGTGCCGTCCCAGGAGCACGGACCAGACTCCGGCCAACGCAACAAGCCAGAAGACCGGTCCGGAGTAGGCAAAAATCAGGGCCTCGAGGCCGTCCCGTTCAGCAAAAACCCGGTGGTAAAGATTCGGCAGTGGAACCGGCAGATACTGCCTGGAAAGTTCAGCAAGTAAGCCCAGCAGGCCGCCGTCGCGCGTCATTCCCCCCGCGGCAAACCAGGCCACTGCATAGCTCCCGGCCAGCAGGAGCCAGACGCCGCCTACCACCGCTAGGAGCCGACGGCGGGCGGCCGGGATTGTCTCGACGCGGAACTGCAGGCGGTTGGCCCAGAGCAGGACTGCCAGCAGCAGTGGGACGATCACCAAAGGCAGGATGTGAACAAAACCCGAACCCATAGCGGCAGTATGGGGACGCGCGGGATAGAGCGGGATCAGCGCAAACAATGCCAGGTAGACGGCCGCCATCGCCGTTACCGCTACTTGGAGCGCCAACGTGATGCGCAGAGCCATGCGGCGGCCCCGGCGCATTCCGTCAGCACAAATGAGGAGCAGAACCACCGGTACCACTGCCAGCGCGAGGCCGAAGGGGCCGGCAAAGCCCGTCCGCCCCATCTCCAGGCAGGATGCCTCCACTGTTGCTCCACAATTAGCTTCGAGTTGCCCGAGTGTGGGCATGGGGTTCAGCACCACGTCCCGGAGCAGCGCCAGGGGGCCGGTGGGAGTCCGGGCAACAGCGGTAAGGATGGGGCCCACGGCGAACACGGCCACCGTCAGGGCAAGGAGGTTCCTGGTTTCCCTACCGCTCGAGCGGGGCGGATGCAGCTGGCTGTGGTCGCCCTGGTTCCACCAGCTGGCTGCAAGACCCACCGCGGCACCTACCAGGCCGATGACGGTTTCGGCATGCCCCACGTACAGAACCAGCAGCAGCGACACTGAAAGCAGCGCCGTCCGCAACCGGCGCCGCCACAGGAGACCAATCCTGCCGCTCGCGGCGAGCGAAGCCGCCAGGACAGCGGCGTAGGGTCCGATCAGGCTGTAGTCCGCCATCAGCCCCAGCCAGCCTTCTCCCGCGTACCTCGCCAACTGGGTCACGAGCAGGAAGACGGTGACAGCCGCAAACTGGCCACCGAGGAAATACGCTGCCGTCTGCAGGGGCCCAAGAGTCCTCTCGGCCAGGCCAAGCAGCAGCAGGATCATCAGCGACGCCACCAGATAGGCCAGCGGATTGGTGGCAAAGAACAGTGCCGTGACCAGGACCCACCAGTTGCCGGCCTTCAGGCCAGGGGCGCTGACGCCGGCGACGGAAAGAAGCTCCTCCGGCGGGCCGCTGAGGAAGCTGCCGGTCGCGGCACCGACCAGCAGGAAAATACCGAGGATACTGAGCGTCAGCGGCACGGACCGCAGATATCCCCACATTCTTCCGCCAGCCGGAAGCACGACCGTCGACCAGAGCAGGGCCGGCGCACGGGTTTCCCCGACTTCCCTCATTTCGCCCAGCCCCAGTGTGCGGCCAGCAACTCAAGTCCGTTGCCCAAACCGGGAGTCAGGACGTCCCAGGAATGGCCGGTGTGCGCCACCACATCCGAGCCCACCGTAAAACCTGCGCCCCTCGCGGCTGCCTCAAGGGACCGCAGATTTGCCACGAACTCCGGATCTGTGGCCCCCGCCGCGAAGTACGCGACGCTGCCAGGATACTTGCGCTCCTTCAACAGCGTCAGCGGCACCTGGGCATCAAACGCGGCAGTGTCGCCATGGAAGGCAGCGTCAACGGTTTTCTGGCGTTCCTTGGCCAGCGCGGGCTCACTCTCGCTGGAAAAAGCAAGAACACCCGTGTACAGCTCCGGGTGGCGGGTGCCCATCTGAACTGCACACGTGGCACCAAAGCTGAAACCGCCGATGGCCCATTGCCGGTGATCGGCGTCCACGTCCAACATTGCTGAAATCCATCCGGGCACGTCAACGGAGAGGTACGTGTCCGCCTTGGCGATGGCGCTGTCCATGCAGAGGTTGTTCGCTGACTGGCTGCCGTTGGGATCAACCACCACAACAACGGGCGCCACTCCCCCGTGCCGGGCGGCGAAAGTGTCCATGCGTGCCCTGATCGACCCGCCGGTCAGCCAGTCGGCGGGGCCGCCGGGCTGTCCGGGCACCAGAACCAGCACCGGAAGGCTGGGACGGTTCGAAGCAAAGTAGGCCGGTGGGAAGTAGATGTAGGAGTCGCGGGCCTGTAGGCCCGAGGCGGTTCCTGGAATGGATGCGGTGCGGAGAACGCCATCGGCGGGGAGCTCAGTGGCCGGTTTCCATCCGTCCAGAGATGTTGCCGGGCCGTTCGGCTGGCGCATTAACTCCTGTTCCAGGGCCGGGATGCGGCTCAGCGCCGTTCCCGTCAGGTCCGCAACTGTCCGGTTGAGGCCGAAATAGGCGTTGATCTGCACCGCGGCCAGCAGCACCACGGCGAGGAGGGCAAGCGCATCCAGCGCACGGCGGCGCCACGACGCCGTGCGAAGCCGGAGCACCACCAGCAGGAGGGCGGCCACAGCGGGAAAAACCCACGCCAGGACGTCGAGCGGAAGTTCTTCGGGGAAGGTTGAGGCCCAATAGATGAGGACCCAATGGACCAGGAGCACCACGATGGCTGCGGCGGCCACTGCGGCGGCAACACTGAGGAACCAGCGGCGGCGGCCGAGGGCGCGCGGGCGCCAGATCAGGGACAGTGCGGCGGCGGCACCAAGGACCCAGGCGGCCCAGTACACCGGCCCGTCGGTCAACCGGATATCAGCGAACCAGTCCACGTGGCTAGCGCCAGGTACCCACGCCGATGACCGGCCCGGCTTCCAGCCATGAGGACAGCCCCGCGTAGGCATCGAATTTCATGGCCAGCCGCAGATCCTGGCCTTCGTATCGCAGCTCGACAACCACGACGTCGGGCTGGACCTTCACGGCCTCGGCCTCGGTTGGTTTGCGACGGCCCAGCAGCTCCAGGGAGCTGCGTTTGAACTTGTGTTTGGGGCGCACGCTCAAGGAAAGCAGCCGGAACCACTCAAGGTCGTTGTCCTGGTAACGACAAACCCCCATCTGCCAGCTGTTTCCAGCGATGCAAATGGAGGCGTCCACCGTGCCCAGGGCGCGCCGCAGATTGAAGCGGCGCACCCCCGAAAGGCACAGTGCGAAAATCAGCAATCCGAAAACGATTGCCAAGGCGATGAACGTAAAAGTCGGCGCGTCCATCAGGGTCGTGCTAGCGGATCCCAGCAGTAGCCGCGTCACCCAGTTGGGCGTTGTCAGCAACAATCACCACGCGGTTGTTGTCGACGGAGAAAAATCCGCCGTCAACAGCCACGGCAATGCGGTTCCCGGAAACCGGCTCAATGGCCAGTTCACCTTCGGCCAGGATCGCCAGCAGGGGCGAGTGGCCGGGCAGGATTCCGATCTCACCATCACTGGTGCGGGCCTTGACCATCTTGGCCGCTCCGGACCACACGAAGTGGTCCGCTGCGACAATCTCAACCTCAAGCTCAGCCATATTACTTGGTCTGTTCCTGGATCTTGGCCCACTGGCGCTCAACATCATCCAGGCCGCCGACGTTGAAGAACGCCTGCTCTGCAATGTGGTCAAGCTCACCGTCGCAGATGGCAGTGAAGCCTTCAACCGTGTCCTTGATGGTGACGGTAGAGCCCTCGACGCCGGTGAACTGCTTGGCGGTGTAGGTGTTCTGGGAGAGGAACTGCTGGATACGGCGTGCACGCGACACAACGATTTTGTCCTCTTCCGACAGTTCGTCGACACCGAGGATGGCGATGATGTCCTGGAGTTCCTTGTTCTTCTGCAGGATCTGCTTCACACGGACAGCCGTGTTGTAGTGATCCTGACCGATGTACTGCGGGTCCAGGATGCGGGACGTCGACGTCAGCGGGTCAACGGCCGGGTACAAACCACGGGAAGCAATTTCACGGGAAAGTTCCGTGGTTGCGTCGAGGTGTGCGAAGGTCGTGGCCGGGGCCGGGTCGGTGTAGTCATCTGCGGGAACGTAGATGGCCTGCATCGAAGTGATCGAGTGGCCCTTGGTGGACGTGATGCGCTCCTGGAGGAGGCCCATCTCGTCAGCCAGGTTGGGCTGGTAGCCCACGGCCGACGGCATGCGGCCGAGGAGGGTGGAAACCTCGGAGCCTGCCTGCGTGAAGCGGAAGATGTTGTCGATGAAGAGCAGCACGTCCTGGTTCTGCACGTCGCGGAAATACTCCGCCATGGTCAGGGCAGACAGTGCAACGCGCAGACGCGTTCCCGGCGGCTCATCCATCTGGCCGAATACAAGGGCGGTATCCTTGAGGACGCCCGCCTCTTCCATTTCGACCCAGAGGTCGTTACCTTCACGGGTACGCTCGCCAACACCGGCGAATACAGAGGTACCACCGAAGTTACGGGCCACACGGGTGATCATTTCCTGGATCAGAACCGTCTTGCCCACGCCGGCGCCGCCGAACAGGCCGATCTTTCCACCCTTGATGTACGGGGTGAGAAGGTCGATGACCTTGATGCCGGTTTCCATCATCTCGGTGGAACCCTCGAGCGTCGCAAAGGCCGGGGCCTTGCGGTGAATGGGCCAGCGCTCGGTGATCTCGAGTTCGGCCTCCGTCACGTCAAGCGGCTGTCCGAGGACGTTGAAGATGTGCCCCTTGACGACGTCGCCGACGGGCACGGAGATGGGGGCACCGGTATCCACCACAGCGGTACCGCGGACCAGTCCGTCGGTTGCCTGCAGGGAGATGGCGCGAATCACGTTGTCGCCGAGGTGCAGGGCAACCTCGAACGTGATGGTCTTGGTCTCACCGTTGAGGGTAATCTCGGTGGTGAGTGCGTTGTAAATCGAGGGGATTGCGTCAGCCGGGAATTCGACGTCGACAACCGGGCCAATAACACGTGCAATACGGCCGGTAGCACCGGTCGTCGCGGCTACGTGTTCGGTAGCAGTGGCAGTCATCTCTCTCACTTCACTCAGTAGATGGCGTGGGGTTAAGTTTGTTCTTTAGTGCAGGTACAGCTGGACCGGACCGGGCTAGGACGCGTTCAAGGCGTCGGCACCGGCAACGATTTCAGAAAGCTCCTGCGTAATTTCAGCCTGTCGGGCTGTGTTGCGCAGACGCGTGTACTTCTTGATAAGGTCCGTGGCGTTGTCGCCGGCAGACTTCATCGCCCGCTGGCGGGCTGCAAGCTCGGAAGCTGCGGCCTGCAACATGGCGGCAAAAATGCGTGACTCGATGTAGCGCGGCAGCAGGGCATCAAGGACCTGTTCCGCCTCCGGCTCGAATTCGTAGAGCGGCAGGAGGTCCGACTCGGACGCCGCCTGCTCTTCAACAACCTCGAGCGGAAGCAGACGGATAACCGTCGGCTCCTGCATCACCATGGACTTGAAGCGGGTGTAAACGACATGGATCTCGTCCACGCCACCCTCTTCATAGTCTGTCGCGAAGGCTTCAAGCAGTGCCGCGCCGACTTCACGTGCAGTTCCAAACTCGGGCGCATCCGTGTTGCCGGTCCACACCCGCTCGTAAGGAAGGGTGCGGAAGTCAAAGTACGCCTGCGCCTTGCGGCCCATCACATACGTCTTGACTTCTTTGCCCTCTCCGCGGAGCAGTTCGTTGAGGCCAACCGCCTGCTTAAGCACGCTTGCCGAATAGGAACCGGCAAGGCCGCGGTCAGCACTGATGACCAGGACGGCGGCCCGGCGGATCTGCTCCGGTTCGGTGACCAACGGGTGGTCGATTTCGCTCTGGCTCGCGACAGCAGAAACGGCACGCGTAATCGCGTTTGCGTAAGGCAGTGAAGCCGCTACGCGTGCGCGGGCCTTGCCAATGCGCGAGGTAGCGATCAGTTCCATCGCCTTGAAGATCTTGCGCATCGACGTGGTCGAGCTGATCTTCTGGCGGTAGACCCGAATCTGGGCTCCCATACTTTTCCTTTCCTAAGATCCCGATGGCCGGGACTGCCGGAACCTCAAAGGTCCCGGCAGTCCCTGCCAGCGAAACTAGCGCTTCTGCTTGACGATTTTTTCCTGGTCAACGTCACCTTCGGAGATAGCGTCGTGCTCCTCGTGGCCGGCGCCTACCAGTCGGTTGTCACCTTCACCGAAGAAGCCCTTTTTGAAGGCCACGATTGCAGTCTTCAGTGCTTCGGCAGTGTCATCGTCCATAACGTTGGTCTGCGCCAGCGTGGTCAGGATGGAGGACTTGTGCTTGAGGTGCTCCAGGAATTCGGTCTCAAAGCGGTTGATGTCCTCAACCGGAACCTCGTCGAGGTAGCCGTTGGTACCGGCCCAGATGGACACAACCTGGTTCTCGATCGGGAACGGAGAGTACTGGCCCTGCTTGAGCAGCTCCATCAGGCGGGCACCACGGGTCAGCTGCTGGCGCGATGCGGCATCAAGGTCCGAAGCGAACATGGCGAAAGCCTGCATGTCGCGGTACTGGGCCAATTCCAGCTTCAAAGTACCGGAGACCTTCTTCATGGACTTGACCTGTGCAGCACCACCAACGCGGGACACAGAGACACCCACGTCGACAGCCGGACGCTGGTTAGCGTTGAAGAGGTCCGACTGCAGGAAGATCTGGCCATCGGTAATGGAGATCACGTTGGTCGGGATGTAGGCAGAGACGTCGTTTGCCTTGGTCTCGATGAGTGGCAGGCCGGTCATCGAACCGGCACCGAGCTCGTCAGAGAGCTTGGCACAACGCTCCAGCAGGCGGGAGTGCAAGTAGAAGACGTCGCCCGGGTAAGCTTCGCGTCCCGGCGGGCGACGCAGCAGCAGTGACACTGCACGGTACGCCTCGGCCTGCTTGGAGAGATCATCAAACACGATGAGGACGTGCTTGCCGCCGTACATCCAGTGCTGGCCGATGGCCGAACCGGCGTACGGTGCCAGGTACTTGAAGCCTGCGGGGTCAGACGCCGGGGAAGCCACAATGGTGGTGTATTCCAGAGCGCCGTTGTCCTCAAGGGTCTGACGGACAGCCGCAATGGTGGATGCCTTCTGACCGATTGCCACGTAGATGCAACGCACTTGCTTGGTCACGTCGCCGGAAGCCCAGTTGGCCTTCTGGTTGATGATGGTGTCGATAGCGATTGCCGACTTACCGGTCTGGCGGTCACCGATGATCAGCTGACGCTGGCCGCGGCCGATCGGGATCATGGCGTCGATAGCCTTCAGACCGGTCTGCATCGGCTCGTGGACCGACTTACGCTGGGTCACGCCGGGCGCCTGTAGTTCCAGAGCACGGGTGGTTTCGGCCTTTATCTCGCCGAGGTCGTCGATGGGCTGGCCCAAGGGGTCAACCACACGGCCGAGGAAGGCGTCGCCTACCGGTACGGACAGAACCTGACCCGTACGGTGGACTTCCTGGCCCTCTTCGATTCCGGTGAAGTCACCGAGTACGATGACACCGATCTCGCGGACGTCAAGGTTCTGGGCCAGGCCCAGGGTGCCGTCTTCAAAGCGAAGCAGCTCGTTCGCCATGACCGAGGGAAGGCCCTCAACACGGGCGATGCCGTCACCTGCGGTTGTTACACGGCCAACCTCTACGCGCTCTGCGTTTCCGGGTTCGTAGGACGCCGCGAACTCGTTCAACGCATTACGGACGTCGTCGGCGTTGATGGTCAATTCGGCCATCTGCAGTCCCTGCTCTCCTGTTTTCGTGATCATCGTTGCTCACGATGACCGGGGTTTCGTTTCGTTAAGTTGTGCTTGTCCGGCTAACCGGCCAGTTGGCGGTGAAGCTGACCCAGCCGGGTGATAACCGAAGCGTCAAGCACTTCGTCACCCACCTGGACGCGGATTCCACCGATCAGTTCAGAATCAACGGTGAGGTTGATCTTGAGCTCGCGACCGTACAGGGAATTAAGCCCTGACTGGAGGCGGGCGAACTGCGTTTCCGTCAAAGGACGGGTGACGCTGACCGTTGCAATCCAGCGCTGCTGCCGCTTGGCTGCCAGCTCGGCGAACCGGGCCACCAACAGGGTCGGCTTGATGCCGCGGGGCTGGGAAACCGCCTGCGCGATGAGGACGTTTGCTTCCTCGCTTGCGCCGGGATTCAGCTTCCTCGCCAACCCGGTCTTCGCTGCAGCACTGGCCTGCGGCTCAGACAGAGCACGTTGTACCTCGTGGTTGGAGGCAACGGCCTGGTTGAAGGAGAACAGATCGTTCTCCAGCTCTTCCAGCCCAGAGATTCCGGAGGCAGAAACGGCCGACTTGTTTTCAGCAACGGCGATAACCACCGTTGCGGCAAGCGTCTCGAGTGCATCGCCGATATCTCGGGCCGATGCCCAGCGTGAACTGGCCAGTCCGCCCGCGATGTCCGCAGCCTCAGCGGAGACTTTTCCGCCAACCAGCTGCCTGACAAGCGCCGACTTTTCGTCACCGGTGCGGGACGGGTCAGTCAGGGCGCGGCGCAAGCCAGCCGAGCTGTCCACCGTTCCCAGGATTCCGAAGAGTTCCTTAGCCAACTGTAGCGAGGCCAACGGAAGTTTTGCTTCCAGTTGGGTCAGCGCCGTGGTCAGCGATTCGCTCGATACACCTGACATTACTTAGCTGCACCTGCGTTCTGGTTCTCCAGATCTGCCAGGAAGCGGTCAACCACACGGGCGGAACGCTCGTCATCGTTGAGTGCTTCGCCAACGATGCGGCCTGCCAGCGTGGTAGCCAGCGTGCCTACCTCGGAGCGCAGGGACACAACAGCGGCCTGGCGCTCCGATTCGATCTGCACATGTGCCTGGGCCGTGATGCGGGCAGACTCAGAGGCAGCCTTTTCCTTCAGATCCGCAAGGATCTGGGCGCCTTCAGCACGGGCTTCCTCGCGGATCCGGTTGGCCTCGGCACGGGCATCGGTCAGCTGCTGCTTGTACTCTTCGAGTGCTGCAGAAGCCTCTGCCTGCGCCTTTTCTGCCTTGGCAATGCCACCTTCAATGGCCTCGGCACGCTCTGCAAACGTCTTCTCGAACATCGGGACAACGAACTTGACCACGATGTACATGAGGACAGCAAAGCCGACGAAGACGACGCCCATTTCCCAGACGTTGGGAACGAGCGGGTTGGTCGCCTCGGCGCCTTCCACGGCGGCTGAGATGATCGTTTGATACATAATTCACCCGTCCTTATCTACTCGGTTCTGGATGTTCGCTTGGTTCTGAAGTCAGACTAGAGAACGAAAGCGAAGACCAGGCCGAGGATGGCGAGGGCTTCAGTCAGCGCGAGGCCAAGGAATGCGATCGGCTGCAGGACGCGCTGGGCTTCCGGCTGACGTGCTACGCCATTGATGTAAGCGGCGAACACGAGACCAACACCGATACCACCGCCGATTGCGGAGAGACCGTAGCCGATGAGGTTGAGGGAGCCGTTAATGGAGCCTTCCATTTTTCTTCCTTTCAAGATGCCACCCGTGTGGCAGGTTGTTTGGTTTGCTTCATCCCCGTGAGGGGAAGTTTGTGGGTGCCTAATGGCTGTCCGCGTGCAGCGCGCCTTCGATGTAGATGGCGGTCAGCAGCGTGAAGACATAAGCCTGGAGGGCCATGATCAGTGCTTCCAGCATGTACATGGCTACTGCGCCGGCGATGACCAGCAGTGAGGTTCCCTTGAGCAGGATGTTCTCCTGCATGACGAGAAACTCAATGCCCGAACCGGCGATCATGACGATCAGGTGGCCGGCCAGCATGGTGGCAAACAGACGGAGGCTGTGCGTGACGGGCCGGACCAGGAAGTTCGAGATGATCTCGATCGGGATGATGAGCGGGAGAATATAGACCGGTACACCGGAGGGTACCGTGGCCAGCTTGAAGTACTTCAGGCCGTTCTTCTTGATGCCGATGCCAATCCACGTGACGTACACAATGCCCGCCAGGACATAGGCGCCGCCGACGTGCGAGAAGCTCGGCAGCTGAATCACGGGAATGGCGCCGTAAATGTTGTTTACGAGGATGAAGAAGAAGAGGCTGAACAACAGCGGCACATACTTCATAAAGTCTTTGCCACCGATAATGTCCTTGGCGATGCTGTTACGCACAAAGCCATAGGCCATTTCACCAGCGAACTGGAGCTTGCCGGGAACAAGCTGCTGCTTCCGTGCAGCTAGCAGAAAGAATGTGGCGATAATGACGACCGACAGGATTACGAGCAGCATCTGCTTGGAGAATCCGTCAGCCACCCCCCACGGCAGGATTGCCGGCAGGTGCATTTCTTCAATTCCAGGAGGATTGAACTCTCCTGAATCTTGGGCCGGGAGCGCAAGCGCGATCAACGCGTTTCCTCTCTGCAGTGTCCATCATTGGGCGTTGGTCGAGGACCCGCGGATTTGTGCTCCGCAGCTCCCCCTGTGAAATTATTTGGCATTTGTGTTTCCGTCCGCGGACGGGCCGCTGTCTGCTCTGCTCTTACCGGCCGTGGTTCTGGAACTGGTAAGGCCATGCATGTGGGAAAGATAGAAACCCCCGAGTGCTCCAAGCAGAGCGCCTGCGAGCACGATCCAGCGGGTTCCCCACAGATTATCCAGACCCCACCCTATCAAACTCCAGACGATGATTCCGCCAATAATGTAGCTAAAGACGGCCATTCCGGCGTTGTATCCGCCGTCGTTGTTTTCGGCCGACACCCCCATCGTGGGAGCAGCGTTCTTGGGCGCGGAAGAGCCGTTTTCGGCGGGTCGTTTCCGATCAGACATCGTTCGGCTCCTTGGGCTCGGGGTCGTTGTAAATCTGCAGGCGTGCCGTGCTGAAGCCATAGATTTCGGCGGCCTGCCAGAAGACAACAGTGGCAACGGCACCAATAAGGAACCATTGCGCGTGAAGCCAGGCAGGCGCTCCGATCACAAACAGGACAACTGCGAAACCCACGACCTTGACAAAATACGTGGCCACGAACATTCCGATAGCACCTGAGGGGTTGTTGCGCCCCATGAAGTGGCCCACCAGAAGACTGATAGCGAAGAAGAGCATCACCAGGATGCCGCCCAAAGTACTGGACAGGACGCCGCTGGGGCCGTTCAGGATCCCAGCCGGGATGCCCGCCAGGATCACTGCGCCAGCACCGCCAGCTGAACTGAGTGCGAGGAGGCGGAGCCAGAGGGAACGGGTTGGACCGGAGACTCCAGCGGATCCGTTGCCGGACGGATGTCCGGAGTCGGCGTTGGAGGTCACAAGATCCCAATCGTCGGCGCCCTGGGGCTGGGTGGAGGGCAGCTTTGGCTGCACCTGAATTCTACACGAGATAGAAATAAATCCGAACGCGGTTACGCGGTGGACTCGTCGCTCCCCCGGCGCAGGTACGGCCAGGCCGTCACCAAGCCCATCACCAACGTTGCGAAGATGTCTACCGCCAGCACCACCTGCCACGGGAACACGGCAAAAGCCAGGCCGCCGAACGACAGCACCGCTGTCCACAAGTAGAGCAGGATCACTGCGGTCCGGTGCGAGTACCCGATGTCCAGCAGCTTGTGGTGGAGGTGTCCCCGGTCGGCGGACCAGGGTGATCGCCCTCGGGCTGTCCTGCGCACTACGGCGAGGCCCAGGTCAAGCAACGGCAGGAACAGTACGGCGAAGGGCAGCAGGATGGGTATGACGGTGGAGATACCATTTGCCCGGTCATACAGCCCGGACGTGATCTGGCCGGTGGAGACAATACCGGCGGAGGCCATCAGCAGCCCAATCAACATGGCACCGGAGTCACCCATGAAGATTTTCGACGGAAACCAGTTGTGCGGCACGAAGCCGATGCAACCGCCCACCACGACTGCGGTTAGGAGCGTCGCGAGATCGGATTTGTCTAGCACATCTGAGTTCCGGTGCACCCAATAGGCTGTCAGGAAGAACGCGGTTCCGCCGATGATCGCCACGCCGGCGGCCAGCCCGTCGAGGCCGTCAATAAAGTTGAAGGCGTTCATGGTGGTGACGATGAGCCCGGCTGTCAGCACCACTCGAAGCATCTCGTTCTCAAGGAAGATCGGCTCCGGAACCCACGGCACAATCGTCATCTGGACTCCCCAGATCGCCACCACCAGGGCTGCAGCGCTCTGGCCGATGAGTTTCACCCACCAACGGATGTCCAGGAGGTCGTCCGCGATCCCCACGAGCACGATCAGCGCCGCGCCCGCCAATACGCCCCACGGCGAGAAGTTGTTCCGGTAGATGTCCTTGACGAAGAAGGACTGGCTGGCCACGAGGAGGGCCACCAGTACGCCGAGGAAGATGGCAACCCCGCCCAGCCGGGACACCGGCGTCGTGTGCATGTCACGGCTGCGGATGGGAGCGTGGAGTTCAAGCCGGTGCCCGATGACGCGGGCACCCCAAGTGGCTCCGTAGGACACGACGGCAGCCGTCAGCCCCATAAGCAGGTACATAATCATGCGATAGCGGCCGTTTCGTCGGTGTTCGGCGCAACCCGGCGGGTGCGCTCAGGCATGGACAGCGGCCCGAACAGGTGGTCCTCGATCGATGGGCTCACTGGCGGGGAATCTGACTTTCGATAAATGAAACTTCTCCGTCGCCGGGCACGCAGCAGGCAGTGCTTGGTGCCTTACAGGGCTGTATTACAGTGGACTCTAGTCAAGATACTAGCGCCAACGGCTCCATGGCCTCGCGCCACACTGGCGCATTGCGAGCGGGGAATCCCCTGAAGGCCATGCTGAAAGGAATCCCCATGACCGTCCGCGTTGCAGTTGCCGCCGTGACATTTAACCGTCATAAAGAGCTGTCCGTCCTGCTGGACGCCATTAATGCGCAGTCCGCGGCAGTGGACACCATCTGCCTTGTTGACAGCGGCACGGACCCCGCACGCGATGTTGCCGTGCGGCACACAAATGTTGACTACGTCCGTTCCGAAGCGAACCTCGGCGGGGCAGGCGGCTTTGCCCTCGCCGCGCTGAAGGCGGTGGCCAGCGGTGCCAAATGGGTCTGGATGATGGACGACGACGCCGAGCCGACAGATCCCGAGTGCCTCGCCACGCTGCTGCGTGAGGCTGAGGCACGCGACCTTGAAGCCGTGGTCCCGCTGGTGGTTGCCCCGGGCCATCCCGACCGGCTGTCCTTTTTCTTCCGGCTGGATGGGAAAGTCACCCACGACCGGGCCGAACTGGAAAAAGTAGGTTTCCTGCCCAACGACGGACACTTCTTTAACGGTGCCCTGATCAGGTCCGACGTGTTTTTCAAGGTGGGCCTGCCGGACATGCGGCTCTTTATCCGCGGCGACGAAGTGGACTTCACCATCCGCCTCCGCAAGGCTGGTATTAGGTTCGGCACAGTGACCACCACCGCCATCACCCACCCGCATGCGTTTTCCGAGACGCAGCATGTGTTTGGTGCACGCTGGCATGTGATTGTGCCGGATTCGGCGTTCAAGCGTTACTACTACTACCGCAACCGCGGGTACCTGATCCGCCGCTATTTCCGGGTCAAGTCGCTGGTGGCCGACGTCGGCGGCTATCTTGGCTATTTTGCGAAGCGCCGTGACCTGCCTGGACTGCTAGCCTGGGCACGGTCGTTTACGAAAGGACTGCGTGCTAAAGGCTTCGCGCCGCTTGAGGACCAGGAGTTCTAGGACACGCGGCGCAGCCGGCGCCGGACAAGGAGCCAGAGGAGTACCCACGGCTCGCCGAAAACGCGGTACGCAACCCTGCGCGGATGCAGCAGCAGGCGCCACGCCCACTCCAGCCCGAGCCTTCCCAGCCAGCGCGGTGCCAGTTTTTGCACGCCCGCCAGCTGCTCGATGGCGCCGCCCACCGTGCAGTAGATGGCCGGCGGGAGCATATCCAGGCGGCGCTGCAGCACTGATTCCTGGAGTGGCATGCCCAGCCCGAGCAGGACGAGCTGGGGTTGCTGCTCAACGAGCCAGCCCAGCGCGGCGGTTTCGACGTCGTCGTTCCAGCCTTCGCCAGGGAACCCTGTCACGCTGGCGGCCGGGGCAATGCCCTGGAGCCGTGTGACCGCTTTGGCGTTGGCTTCCGTGCCGGCGCCGACCACGGCGATCCGTTCAAGGCCGTCCACCCGGCCCAGGGACGGTAGCCAGTCGGTCGAGCCCAGCCGGTACTCCATCAGCGGGCTGACAGCGTTTCCCGTCCTGCCCCACAACCACAGCACCGGTGTACCGTCCAGGAGCACCACGTCGCTGTTCTCGTACAGAGAGCGGAATCCTGCGCCGGAATGGGTCAGCGTCACGCTGTGCAGGTTATGTCCGACGACGGTGCGCAGGGTCCCGTCGTCGACAAACCCGGAGAGCACCTCAACCAGTCCGTCCACCGTCAGCGGCGTGGCGTCCACGCCCAGGACAGGGATGTGCTGGCGTGCCAGGCTCACCGGTCAGTCTCCCGGACCGGTGCGGCCGGCCCGTCGACAGTTTTTTCAGCGGCAGGTCCATCAGATGCGTCCCATTCGGCGTCAGATTCGACCGCTGGTTCTACTTCTTCAGCGGCTGATTCGGCCGGCAGAGCGAATGGTTCAGATTCTTCCTCGGGCTCAGCCATCGGGATCTCACCCAGGCCCAAGACGCCCGGAACGTGCTCCCGGAGCTGCTCCAGGGACACGGCGCCGTTGCGCACCACTCGCAGGAGCGGACCGGTGGCGTCCACAATCGTAGAGGGCACGGCGTCAGTTCCTTCCACCGGCCGGAAACCGCCTTCGAGGTAGACCTCCACGGACTCCGCGAGCTGGGCTCGTGCCTCAGCGGCGGTCTGCGCCGGCGGCTGGCCGGTCCGGTTCGCGGAGGACACAGCCAGCGGACCCGTCAGTGTCAGTAGTTCCTGGGCAACTTCGTCGGCGGGCATGCGCAGGGCCACTGTTCCCTGGGTCTCGCCCAGGTCCCAGTCCAGTGACGGCTGGGCGTGCAGGATCAGGGTCAGGCCCCCCGGCCAAAACGCCTCGGCGAGTTTGCGGGCATCAGCGGAAATATCCGTGGCCAGCCCGTCCAGGGCATTGATTCGGGGAATCAGAACCGGCGGCGGCATGGTGCGGCTGCGTCCTTTGGAGGCCAACAGCATGGTGACGGCCTGCGGCGAAAAGGCATCGGCGGCAATCCCGTAGACCGTGTCTGTGGGGAACACCACGCACTTCTTCTCGCTGATGGCACGCTGGGCATGCTCCAGGCCAAGGGCGCGCTGATCCTCTGACGTGCAGTTGTAGGTTGTGGTCACTGGCCTATTCTTTCATCACTCGTGGTGCGGACCGGCAAGGACAGCGCTGGTGGCGCGTTCTTTGCCGTTGAGGTCCAAGTGCGTGGTGATCTCCGACCAGACACCCGTCCGCTGCATCATGCCGGCGATCCAGCCGGCCTGGACTTCCGCGTGTTCCATTACGAAGTAGCCGCCGGGAACCAGCAGCCGGGCAGCCGAGGCGGCCGCCGCCGTCGGAAGCTCCATGCCGTCCGCTCCCCCGCCGTACAGGGCTTCGGGAGGATCGTGCAGGGCAACTTCGGGTTCATTCGGGATGGCTTCGGCGGGAATATAGGGCGGGTTGGAGATTACGACGTCGAAGGTTCCGTTAAGTTCCGGCAGCGCGTCGCGGAGGTCCCCCAGGATCAGCTTGACGCCCAGCGGCGCCAGGTTCGTGGCTGCCCACGCGTGCGCGAACGGGCTGTACTCCACGGCGTGGACTTCGGCGCCGGGCACTTCGTGGGCGATGGAGCCGGCAATCGCGCCCGAGCCCGTGCCCAGGTCGACAATCCGCGGGTGCACCATGCCCTGGACGTGGTCGATGACCAGTTGCACCACGGACTCTGTTTCCGGCCGGGGGATAAAAACGCCGGGCCCGACCGCAAGCTCCAGATACCGGAAGTGAGCCACGCCGGTGATGTGCTGCAGCGGGATCCGCTGGGCGCGTTCAGCAACAAGTTCAGCATAGCCATCGGGCGCTGGAGTGTCCCCCAGCATCATCGCCCGGAGCCTGCCGAGTCCCACGCCGAGCAGGTGGTCCGCCAGAAGTTCCGCGTCGATGCGGGGGCTGGGGACCCCTGCGTCCAGGAGGATCGCCGTGGCCTCGCTAACGGCAGCCGCGAGGGACTGCTCCGACCCGAGTGTCATGGCGCCCGGGCTAGTCGCCGATGGCGTCCAGGCGTGCCTGTTCGTCCATCTCGATGGCGGACTGGATGACCGGTTCCAGGTCACCGTTCATGACCTGGTCCAGGTTGTATGCCTTATAGCCGGTGCGGTGGTCCGCTATCCGGTTTTCCGGGTAGTTGTACGTGCGGATGCGCTCGGAACGGTCCATGGTGCGGATCTGGGACTTACGCTGGGCCGAGTTCTCGGCGTCGATGATTTCCTGCTGGTGCGCAAGGATTCGGGCACGGAGCACGCGCATGCCTGCTTCGCGGTTCTGCAGCTGGGATTTCTCGTTCTGCATGGCCACCACGATGCCGGTGGGGAGGTGGGTGATACGGACAGCGGAGTCTGTGGTGTTCACGGACTGGCCACCGGGACCCGAAGAGCGGTAGACGTCGATCTTGAGATCGTTCTGGTTGATGTCCAGCTCTTCGGGCTCATCGACCTCGGGGAGGACCAGGACACCGGCGGCAGAGGTGTGGATGCGGCCTTGGGATTCCGTGACGGGCACACGCTGAACACGGTGGACGCCGCCTTCGAACTTGAGCCGTGCGTAGACACCTTCGGCGGGATCGTTCGAGCTGCCCTTGACGGCCATCTGGACGTCCTTGTAGCCACCGAGATCGGATTCGTTGGCTGAGATGAGTTCAGTCTTCCAGCCGCGGGATTCCGCGTACCGTGTGTACATCCGCAGGAGGTCGCCGGCGAACAGTGCGGCTTCGTCGCCACCTTCACCGCCCTTGACCTCGAGGATCACGTTGCGGGCGTCGTCAGGGTCCCGCGGGATGAGGAGCCTGCGCAGCTTCGCGGAAGCCTGCTCCAGCGCTGCCTCCAGCACGGGAACTTCGGCAGCAAATTCAGGGTCCTCCGAGGCCATTTCCTTGGCCGCGGCGAGGTCGTCCTCCAGGGCATGCCACTTGTTGTATGCCTCCACGATGCCATTGAGCTGCGCGGACCGCCGCCCCAGCTTCCGGGCCAGCCGCTGGTCAGCATAAACAGCAGGGTCACCAAGCTGCGCCTGGATAGCATCATGCTCATCAAGCAGGCCCTGTACGGACTCAAACATTTCAAAACCTCTTTCGACTTTTACAAGTCTAGTTTCATGGGACTTAACGACGAACCGCCCAAAATATGCCGGCCATCAGGCCGGCATATTTTGAGCGGTGAGCGCAGCTACTTGTCGTTATCCGACTTCGCACCAAGCGTTGTCTTCTGGACCTGCATGAGGAACTCGACGTTGCTCCCGGTCTCCCGGATCTTGTTGGTCAGCAGTTCAAGGCTCTGCTGCGTTTCGAGTCCGGAAAGGACGCGGCGCAGCTTCCACATGATCTTGACTTCCTCGGGGGAAAGCAGGTTCTCTTCGCGGCGTGTGCCGGACGCGTTGACATCCACAGCCGGGAAGATGCGCTTGTCCGCCAGCTGGCGGGAAAGGCGGAGCTCCATGTTGCCGGTGCCCTTGAACTCTTCGAAGATGACCTCGTCCATCTTGGAACCGGTCTCCACGAGAGCGGTTGCCAGGATGGTCAGCGAGCCGCCGTTTTCGATGTTGCGGGCTGCACCGAAGAAACGCTTCGGCGGGTACAGCGCGGCGGAGTCGACACCACCGGACAGGATTCGGCCGGAGGCCGGTGCTGCCAGGTTGTAGGCGCGGCCCAGGCGGGTCATGGAGTCCAGGAGGACCACCACGTCCATGCCCATTTCCACGAGGCGCTTGGCGCGTTCGATGGAGAGCTCGGCAACGGTGGTGTGGTCATCGGCGGGACGGTCGAAGGTAGAAGCAATGACCTCACCCTTGACCGTGCGCTGCATGTCCGTGACTTCTTCGGGACGCTCGTCAACGAGCACCATCATGAGGTGGACTTCAGGATTATTGATGGTGATGGCGTTGGCGATGGACTGCAGGATGAGCGTCTTGCCGGCCTTCGGCGGGGAGACGATCAGACCGCGCTGGCCCTTGCCGATCGGGGCAACCAGGTCGATGACGCGGGGGCCGATCTTCTTGGGATCCGTCTCGAGGCGCAGGCGCTCGGACGGGTACAGCGGAACCAGCTTGGCGAATTCGACGCGGTCCTTGAGCTCTTCCGGCGTCTTTCCGTTGACGGACGTGACACGGACCAGGGCGTTGAACTTCTGGCGTGCGGTCTGCTGGCTCCGGTCTTCGCCTTCGCGCGGAGCACGAATGGCACCGACGCAGGCGTCGCCCTTGCGCAAGTTGTATTTCTTGACCTGCGCCAGCGAGACGTAGACGTCGTTCGGGCCCGGCAGGTAGCCGGATGTGCGGATGAACGCGTAGTTCTCCAGCACGTCCAGGATGCCGGCGACGGGCAGCAAGACGTCGTCCTCAGTGACCTCGACGTCGTCGACGTCCGGTCCCTGGGTGCGTCCCCGACGGCGGTCGTTCCGGTCGCGGAAACGGTCGTTACGGTCGTTGCGGGAGTTGTCCCGGCTGTCCTGGCCGCCACCGGAGCGATCATTGCGATCGTTCCGGTCCCTGCGGTTGCGGCGGTTCCGGCGGCTTCCGCCGTCAGTGTCGTCGCCATCGCGAGCGTTGTCGCGCGTGTTGTCGCGGTTGTCATCGCGGCGGGCACCATCACGCTGGCCGGCGTCGCGGCTGCCTGCGTTGTCGCGGCCACCATCGGTGGTCTCGCGGGCGCTGGTGTCTCGAGACGTGCTCTCGCGGGCAGGGGTTTCACGGGCGGGGGTGTCCCGGGCTGCGGTGTCCCGGGCTGCGGTGTCGCGGGCGGTGGTGTCGCGGGCGCCACGGGTGCGGCCGCTCTCACGGCGCTCAGCACGCTGGCCGTCGCCTGCTTCGGCGGCCTGGGAATCGGAACGCTGTGTTTCGGCGCGGTCAGCCTGGCGCTGTTCAGCGGCGGGCTGACCGGCCGGAGCCTCAGTTTCTTCCGGCTGCGTTGACGCGGCTGCCGCATCGCCGCGGCGGCGGTTGCGGGTACGCGGCTGGCGGCGTTCCCCTTCAGCGGCGGCCTCAACGGGCGCCGACGCCGGAGCCTCAGCGGGTGCAGCGGCCGGAGCTTCGGTGGCAGCTGCCGCGGCGGGTGCCGTAACTACTCCGTCGCTGACAGCGCGGCGGCTGCGTCCACGGCCGCGTGCACGGGTCCCCTCAGCGGCCGGAGCCTCCGAGGTTTCGCTTGCGGCAGCCACCGGTGCGGCAGCAGCCGGCGCCACGTGGTTTTCGGTCGCCTTTTCGGCAGCCTTGGCCGGAGCCTTGCTGACTGACGTGCCTGCACGATGGGCGGAAATGGCGGTCACCAGATCCCCCTTACGCATGCGGGATCCACCGGAAATCCCCAGCTGGCTGGCAAGTGCCTGCAACTGGGCGAGCTTAAGGCCGGCGAGGCCACTGCTCTTGGCGGGTGCGGCCGTTGACGATCCGGCAGCAGAAGTTGATGGTTCCACAGCTGAAGACAGCTCAGTGGTTTCGGTCACGAAGGATCCTTCCCCCTCGACGGCGTCCAGACTGGGAGCTGGACGCGATGATTTTGATCTGGGCTGCAGTTCAGATCTGCAGCCGACATTTTCGGTCTTGCCGGTTGGATTTCGGCCAACAGGGCCGGATACTGATTCACCTCACGCACCGATTAATGGCGGGGCGCCGGACTGACGGTTCAGGGGCAGACAATTCAGCTGCAGATTCCTGCGACAGACCAAGCAGGCGGCACCGGAAAATATTTCGCAGTAGGAGATCACTAACAACTGAATGCAGCTGCCGATCAGATAGGCCGGATTACCGCCGGTGCAAGTCCACCTTAGCACCTTCGACGTCCACTGCCAGCTTCAGGACGCGCCAGCCGATACCCGGCGTGTTCGCCTCAGTAAAGGACTCAATAAACCCAAGCACCTCGGCGGCTTCGGCCTCGCCGTCCGCGAGAACCAGAACTGTAGGCCCGGCCCCTGAAACCACTGCGGCGTGGCCTGCACTGCGCAGCGCCCTGATGAGGGCGGCGCTGGGGCGCATGGCCTCGGCCCGGTAGCTCTGGTGGAGGTAGTCCTCGGTACCGGCGAGCAGGAACTCCGGCTTCCGAGTCAGCGCGTGGATGAGCAGCGCAGCCCGGCCGGAGTTCATCGCCGCGGCGTGGTGGCCCACGGACGCCGGCAGCAGCGCGCGGGCCGCTTCGGTGGACAGTTCAAAGTCAGGAACTGCGACGATGGGAATGACCGAACCAACAACGGTGGCGCAGGTGCTCCTGTACTGGTCACTGTCCTGCCATGATAGCGCCAATCCGCCGAAAATCGCCGGTGCGACGTTGTCCGGGTGGCCTTCCATCTCGCTGGTGAGCTGCAGGATCCAGTCCCGCCCTCGCTGCCCCGCCGCCGGCGCCATGGCGTTGGCGGCGGATACTGCGGCCACCACGGCCGAGGCTGACGACCCCAGGCCACGGCCGTGCGGATTGACGTTCGTCGCCGTAATTTTTAGCCCGCCGTGACGGTAGCCCAGCCGCGAGAAAGCGGCCTCCATGGCCCGGACCACGAGGTGGCTCCCGTCGCGCGGCAGGCTGTCCGCTCCCTCGCCGCTGAGCGCGAACAGGAGCTCATCGGTTTCGAGGCTTTCCACTGTCAGGGTGTCGTGCAGTGCCATGGCGAGGCCCAGGCTGTCGTAACCCGGTCCGAGGTTGGCGCTGGTGGCCGGGACTCTGACGGTGACGCGCTGTCCTGCCTCAATGACGGGCAGGTCAACGGCGGTGGTCGAGGTGGTTTCCAAGGCTACTTTTCTTCCAGTCCCAGTTCAGCTGCGACTGTCACGACGTCGTTGGAGACCTTGACGGGCTGCACTTCACTGCCGTCCTCGGTCCGGAGGGCCCACTGGGGGTCCTTGAGTCCGTGGCCGGTAACGGTGATGACGATCGTTTTGCCGGTAGGAACTTCACCGGCTGAATGCTTCTTGAGCAGGCCGGCCACACCGGCGGCGGACCCGGGCTCCACAAAAACGCCTTCGCGGGCGGACAGCCAGCGGTGGGCATCGAGGATCTGCTCGTCAGTGACGGCGTCGATGAATCCGCCTGACTCGTCGCGGGCCGCGATGGCACCGTCCCAGGATGCCGGGTTGCCGATCCGGATGGCAGTGGCAATGGTGTCCGGCTCCGTGATCGGGTGCCCCGCGACAAACGGTGCCGCGCCGGCTGCCTGGAAGCCCCACATCTGGGGGGTTTTGGTGGACACGGCGGGCAGGGTTCCGGCTGTTTCGGATTCGAACGGAGCCGAGTATTCCTTGTAGCCCTTCCAGTACGCGGTGATGTTACCGGCGTTACCGACGGGAAGGACGTGGATATCCGGAGCATCGCCGAGCGAATCGACAATCTCAAACGCGCCCGTCTTCTGGCCCTGGATGCGGGCGGGGTTCACGGAGTTGACCAGGAACACCGGGTAGGACTCCCCCAGCTTCCGTGCAATGTCCAGGCAGTTATCGAAGTTGCCGTCCACCTGGAGCAGCGTGGCGCCGTGCGCGATGGCCTGGCTCAGCTTACCCATGGAGATCTTGCCTTCGGGGACCAGCACCGCGCATTTCAGTCCCGCTGCCGTGGCGTAGGCCGCGGCAGAAGCTGAGGTGTTGCCGGTGGACGCGCACACGACTGCCTTTGCACCGGACGCAACAGCGGCCGTCATGGCCATGGTCATGCCGCGGTCCTTGAAGGAACCGGTGGGGTTCATCCCCTCGACCTTCAGGTACACGGTGGAACCCGTGAGCTCGGAGAGCTTCTGCGCGTGGACCAGCGGAGTGCCGCCCTCGCCCAGCGTGATGACCCGGGTGGACTCCGTGACAGGCAGACGGTCAGCGTATTCGCGGATAACGCCGCGCCATTGGTGAGCCACTTAGACTCCTTCTACCCGCAGAACGGATGTTACTGAATTGATGACGTCCAGGCCTTTGACGGCCTCGACGGTGGCTGCGAGGGCAGCCTCTGATGCGCGGTGCGTAACGATCCGCAGTTCGGCCGACTCCACGTTGGACTCTGCGTCCCGGTGGATGGTCTGCCGCATGATTTCGATGGACACGCCTTGCTCCGCAAAGAGCTGGGCGATCCGGGCCAGCACGCCGGGCTGGTCAGCCACATCCAGGCCGATGTAGTAGCTTGTCATGACCGCGTCGATGGGCAGCGCCGGGACGTGGCCCGTGGTGGTCTCCGTGCGGCCGGGACCACCCAGCACAATGCGGCGGGCGGCCGAAACGAGGTCACCCAGCACGGCCGATGCCGTCGGAGTTCCGCCTGCACCCTGTCCGTAGAACATCAGCTCGCCGGCGTTCTCCGCCTCAATAAAGACGGCGTTGAACGCGCCGCGAACCGCGGCCAGCGGGTGCTCGCGCGGCAGCAGCGTGGGGTGCACGCGCACGGAGACGCCTTCTCCGCCGTCGGCATCGGTGAGCTTTTCGGCGATGGCCAGCAGTTTGATGACAAAACCGGCGTCCTTGGCCGCGGCGATGTCCGCGGCGCTAACGGAGGTGATGCCTTCACAGTGGACGTTCTCCAGGGCAAAGCGGGTGTGGAAGGACAGCGAGGCCAGGATGGCGGCCTTGGCTGCGGCGTCGTGGCCTTCGACGTCTGCGGTAGGGTCAGCTTCCGCGTAACCGAGGCGCTGGGCTTCGGCGAGGGCGTCCGCGAACTGGGCGCCGGTGGAGTCCATCTGGTCCAGGATGAAGTTAGTGGTGCCATTGACAATGCCCAGCACGCGGGTGATGCGGTCGCCGGCCAGGCTGTCCCGGATGGGGCGCAGGATGGGGATCGCACCGGCCACGGCGGCTTCGTAGGACAGCTGCACGCCGGCCTTGTCCGCCTCTTCGTAGAGGGTGGGGCCGTCCTGGGCGAGCAGGGCCTTGTTGCCGGTGACAACACAGGCGCCGTTGCGCAGCGCGGAGAGGATCAGCGTGCGGGCAGGCTCGATCCCTCCCATGAGCTCAATCACCAGGTCGGCGTCCTTGACCAAGGTGTCGGCGTCGGTGGTGAAGAGGTCCTGGGGCAGGTCCACATCCCGCTTGGCATTGACGTTGCGTACCGCGATGCCGCTGAGCTGCAGGCGCGCGCCGGTACGGGCGGCAAGGGCGTCGGCGTCCTCAATGAGAATCCGCGCAACCTGGGCCCCTACGTTGCCACAGCCCAGCAGGGCTACCTTCAGGGTTCGCAATTCAGTCATTCGGCACTCCCATGTCGCGGTTAAGCAGATCTTCTTCGGTTTCCCCGCGGACAATCAGCCGGGCAGATCCGCCGCGCACCGCGACAACGCCCGGCCGGGCCAGATAGTTGTAGTTGCTTGACAGGGCCCAGCAGTAGGCGCCGGTCCCCGGTACAGCAAGCAGATCACCGGCTGCCACGTCCTCGGGCAGATATACATCTCTAACAACTATGTCGCCGCTCTCGCAATGTTTGCCCACCACGCGGGACAGCTGCGGAGCCGCGGCCGACGTGCGCGAGGCCAGAATCGCCGAATAATCCGCGTCGTAGAGCACCGGGCGGGCGTTATCGCTCATACCGCCGTCCACTGACACATACCGGCGGGGATGCGTAACGTTCTCCTGGGCTGCGTCGCCGGCCGGGGCATCCACCCGCACGGTTTTCAGGGTGCCCACCTCGTACAACGTAAAGGTTGTGCTGCCAACAATCGCACGTCCGGGTTCGATGGAAATCCGGGGTGACGCGATCCCCAGCTCAGCACACGTGGAACGCACGACGGCGGCCATCGCCTGCGCGATCTCGGCTGCGGGGCGGGGGGTGTCCACCGGGGTGTAGGCAATGCCGTAGCCGCCGCCAAGGTCCAGCTCGGGCATAACGATGGCGTACTTTTCCTGCATGGCCGCGTGGAAACGCAGGAGCTTCTGCGCCGCGAGCTCGAAGCCGTCCGGCTCGAAGATCTGCGAGCCGATGTGGCAGTGCAGGCCCAGCAGTTCGATGCCGGCGTAGCCCGTGGCTGCCGCCACGGCTTCCTCCGCTGCTGACAGTCCGGCCTGCTCCGTGGAATCGCCGGCCATGGAGAGGCCGAACTTCTGGTCCTCGTGGGCGGTGGCGATGAACTCGTGGGTATGCGCGTGCACGCCCGGCGTCAGGCGCAGCATGACCTTGGCGATGTCGCCGCGGCCCGAGGCGATCTTGGCCACCCGATCCAGCTCGTCGAGGCTGTCCACCACGATGCGGCCCAGCTTCATGTCCAGCGCACGGTTAATCTCGGCGTCGGATTTGTTGTTGCCGTGCAGGCCCAGGTTTTCGCCCATGATGCCGGCCCGGGCGGCCACCGCGAGCTCGCCGCCGGAACAGGTGTCCAGCCGGAGTCCTTCGTCCGCCACCCAGGCAGCCACTGCGGTGCACAGGAAGGACTTGCCCGCGTAGTAGACGTCCACTCCCCCGCAGATGTCAGCAAACGCGGCGTCAAAGGCGTCCTTGAAGGAGCGGGCGCGGGCCCGGAAATCGGTCTCACTCATCACAAAGAGCGGCGTGCCGAATTGTGCCTTGAGCTCGCTGACAGCAATGCCATCGATGGCGAGCTCACCGGCGTCGTTCTTCTGCACATCCTGCGCCCACATTGGTTCGTGGAGCGCGTTCAGGTCCGCGGGAACGGCGAGCCATTCAGGCGCCAGCGGGGACGCGGGGTTGGTGTCCTGCGCTGGCTTGCCCTGTGCTGAAATTTCCTCTGCAGGCATGGGTCTTACATCCGTTCCGGCGCGGAAACGCCAAGAAGGTCAAGGCCGTTGGCCAGCACCTGGCTGGTGGCGTCGTTCAGCCACAGGCGCGTCCGGTTAACGTCGGTCACCGGTTCGTCACCCATGGGTGCGATGCGGCAGGCGTCGTACCAGCGGTGGTACGCGCCGGCGATGACCTCAAGATGGCGGGCCACGCGGTGCGGCTCACGCAGCTCCGCTGCCTTGGCCACGATGGACGGGTAGCTGCCCAAGTAGGAGAGCAGTTCGTTTTCCGTGGCATGATCCAGCAGCGAGGCCTCGAAGGCGCTCCGGTCCACGCCTGCAGCCACGGCGTTGCGGGCCGCGCCGCGGGTACGCGCATGGGCGTACTGGACGTAGAAGACCGGGTTCTCGTTGCTGTGCTTCTTCAGCAGGTCAGGATCCAGGGTGAGTGGGGAATCCGCAGGGAAACGGGCCAGGGAGTACCGCACGGCGTCCTTGCCCAGCCAGTCGATGAGATCCTTGAGCTCGATGATGTTACCGGCCCGTTTGGACAGCTTGGCGCCATTGACAGAGACCAGCTGGCCGATCAGCACCTCGATGTTCACGTCGGGATCATCGCCGGCACAGGCAGCGATGGCCTTAAGCCGGTTGATGTAGCCGTGGTGGTCGGCGCCGAGGAGGTAGATTTTCTCGGTGAAGCCACGGTCCTTTTTGGACAAGTAGTAAGCGGCGTCCGCGGCAAAGTAGGTGGGTTCGCCGTTCGCGCGGATCATCACGCGGTCCTTGTCGTCGCCGAAGTCGGTGGTGCGCAACCAGACCGCACCGCCGTCGTCGAACACGTGGCCCTGCTCGCGAAGGCGGGCCACGGCACTTTCGATCGCGCCGGCGTCGTGCAGTTCCTGCTCCGAGAAGTAGACGTCGAAGGCAACGCCAAAATCGGCGAGCGTGTCCTTGATGTCCTTCAGCTGGGCCTTGTAGGCGGCAGCGCGGATGACGGGGAGGGCGGCGACTTCGGTGAGCTCGCGGATATCGGGGTGCGCGCTCAGAACGTCGTGGCCGAGGTCTGCAATGTACTGGCCCGGGTAGCCGCCCTCCGGCACCGGAAGTCCGTGCAGCCTGGAATAAACAGAGTTCGCGAACACATTCATCTGCGAACCGGCGTCGTTGATGTAGTACTCGGCGGTGACCTCCGCGCCTGAAGCACGCAGAACGCGGGCGATGGCGTCACCCAAGGCGGCCCAGCGGGTGTGGCCGATGTGCAGCGGACCGGTGGGGTTCGCCGACACAAATTCCATGTTCACCACGTGGCCGGCGAGCGTGGTGGTGGTGCCGTAGTCCCGGCCGGCTTCCACAATGGCCTTCGCCAGGGCACCCGCGGCGGCCGCGTCCACCGTGATGTTCAGGAAGCCGGGGCCGGCGATATCGACAGCAGAGACGCCGTCGATGGACTTCAACCGGGCGCTGAGGATGGTGGCGAATTCACGCGGGTTGGTGCCGGCCTGCTTGGAAAGCTGGAGGGCTATATTGGTGGCCCAGTCTCCGTGCTCCCGGTTCTTCGGTCGCTCCACGCGCACCTCATCAGGGACAGCTGATGCAGAAAGCGCGATTTCGCCAGCGGCGACGGCGTCTTTCAGGCAGGCGGATATGGCGAGGGAGAGTTCTTCGGGAGTCACCCCTCTAGCCTACCGGCGGCTGCCACATGGACGAATTTCGGGATGGTGCGTGACTGTTTTTCCTCACAGCGGAAGCACTGCTAATACGCAGGGTGAACCAATACGATGAATCAGACGTTGAGTACACCATAAGCACCCAGCCCACGAAACGAGCCCCAATATGAGTCCGTCAGTCCGCAAGAGTGTTTTCGTCGGCATCGCCGGCCTGTCCCTCGCCGGAACAGTGGCGGGCTGCGCGCCGTCGGCCACACCCGCCTCAACATCCGAGAACACCTCCGGGGCATCCACCGCCCCTTCCGGCACAGCATCAACGACGGCCAGCAGCGGCTCGTCCTATGTAGACGGCACCTACAGTGCCGACGGCACCTATGTGTCCCCCAATGGCACCGAAACCGTCGGGGTTGAGCTGACGCTCGCCTCCGGTACGGTCACCGCCGTGAACATCACCCAGCACCCTTCGAGCCCGAACACGCGGAAATTCCAGGGCGAGTTCGCCGGCGGGATCGCGGCGCAGGTTGTGGGCAAGAGCATCGATGAACTCAAGGTCTCCAAGGTGGCCGGGTCCTCGCTCACCAGCGGCGGCTTCAACCAGGCGCTGGACAAGATCAAGGCCGAGGCCCAGTAGGCCGTGCCGGACCCGGAGGACTTCCGCTTCGACGGCATCGGTACCCGGTGGGAAATCTCCACGCCCAGTCCGCTCGATGCCAGTGTCCGGGCCCGACTGCTCACCTTGGTGGAGCGGTACGACGGCGACTGGTCCCGTTTTAGGTCCGATTCGACAGTCAGTGCCATGGCCCGCGAGCCGGGGCGGTATGAGCTGCCGGCGGAAGCCGCCGACCTTGGTTGGCTGTACCGCTCGCTGTATGACATCACCGGCGGAGCGATGACGCCCCTGATCGGCGGCAGCCTGGAGCGCCTCGGGTACGACGCCGCATATTCCCTCCGGCCTGAAGGGTCCGCACTTCCGGCACCCCGCTGGGAGGACGTCCTGACGTGGAACGGCCAGGTTCTGACCACCTTCGCCCCCGTGGTTCTGGATATCGGTGCTGTTGGGAAAGGACAACTGGTGGACCTTCTCGCTGTTGAGTTGCGCTCCTGTGGCGTGGATTCCTTCCTGATTGACGCCAGCGGCGACCTGCTTCACCGCGGGCCTGATCCGGTGTCCGTGGCATTGGAGCACCCGTACGATTCGGCGAGGGCCATCGGCACTGTGTCGCTGGCAGGCAACGCCTTGTGCGCGTCAGCCTCAAACCGACGGGCATGGGGCGACGGCCTGCACCATGTGCTCGATGGCACCACAGGGCTACCCGTCAGCACCGCGGTGGGCACGTGGACCATGGCTGAAAGCACCATGGCTGCCGATGCTTTGGCCACGGCCCTGTTCTTTGTCCCCGGCAGCGAACTGGAACAGACATTCGATTTTTCCTGGCTCACGGTTTTTTCTGATGGCAGTGCCGCCTACTCAGCCGGATTTGAAGGGACACTGTTCTCATGAGCCCCGTTGACTCCCCCAAGGCAACTGCCGTATTCACCGCCGGCCGGTTGGACGCCGTGTTGGGCAAGTACACGATGTACCGGCTGATCCTCCTGGTACTGGCCGCTCTTGCCGCGTACAGCCTTCTGCTGAATGCCCTTGGCTGGCTGACGTTCGGCATCCCGCAGATGCTGGTCCACCTGGCGATGTGTCTTGGCCTGACCTATGTGTCCAACCGCGGGCTGGCCGCCCTTTTCCACGTCCGCCCGCATTCCGAGTCGTCGCTGATCACCGGCCTGCTGCTGTATTTCCTGTTCTGGCCCTCCTTTACGCCCCTGGATATGGCGGGGGTGGCCCTGGCTTGTGTGCTGGCCTCCGCCTCCAAATACGCGTTGGCCTGGCGTGGCCGGCACATCTTCAACCCCGCCGCTGCCGGAGCGTTCGTGACCGGGCTGACCGGACTGAACATAGCGACATGGTGGGCGGCGACCCCCGCCATGCTCTGGCTGCTGATCCCGGGGATCCTCCTGGTCCTGTACCGGACACGGAAGTTGCTGATGGCGTCCTTGTTCCTTGTGGTTGCCACGGCGATTGTGAGCGCTGAGCTGATGCAGGCAGGGCTCACCTTGGGCAGCGCACTCTGGCAGGCACTCGCCCAACGACCGTTGCTGTTCTTCGTCGGCTTTATGCTGACAGAGCCTCTCACCCTCGCGCCACGCCGCTGGCAACAGCTCGCACTCGCTGCCGTCGTTGGCGCGCTCTTCGCACTCCCTTACAACTTCGGCTTCATCGCCAACTCTCCGGAACTGGCACTGCTGACCGGCAACCTGCTGGCGTTTCTCGTGGGCCAGCGGGGCGGGCTCAGGCTCCGGTTCACGGGCTCCCGTCCGTTGACGCCGAGCACCACGGAGTTTGCCTTTGAACCGTCCCGGCCCATCCGCTTTGTGCCGGGACAGTATATGGAACTGGATCTGCCGCACGCGAAGTCAGACGGTAAAGGCCGACGCCGGGTGTTCAGTTTGACCAGTGCCCCCGGTTCGGAGACGGTGACGTTTGGCGTCCGGACGGCCGAGCCCCTGTCCGCGGCGAAGAAAGTCCTGCTGGACCTGAAGCCCGGTGACGAAGTGGCGGCCACGTCCGTGGGCGGAGATTTTGTCCTGCCCCGCGATCCCCGAACCCCCGTCCTCCTGATCGCCGCGGGCATTGGCATCACGCCTTTTCTTGCCCATCTGTCTTCCGGCGCGGCCCAGGACCGGGACGTGGTGCTGCTTCTACTGGCACGCAATCCTGCGGAAATTGCCTATGCGCCCGAGCTGCAGGCGTCCGGGGCGCGTATCCTGGCTCGCCTCGCGGACGGTTCCGTCCCGCCGTCGTTCATCACCGATGCCGGGACGCCGGAGTCCGGGGGTGCCGCCGCTGGACGGCTGGACGGAGATTCCCTGAAGGTCCTGGTGCCCGACATTACCAACCGCGCCGTCTACATCTCCGGGTCCCCTGCGAGCGTCGCTTCGCTGCGCCGTGCAGCCCGGAAAGCCGGCGCTCGACGGGTGCATGTTGACTCGTTTTCCGGCTACTGACGCCGGCCGTTTTTCCTTGCAGGCACCTTCCTGCTAAGCTCTAGGACGTCCCGCTGGCAACGGCAGGATCCCTGAATTGCCCTCGTAGCTCAGGGGATAGAGCGTCTGCCTCCGGAGCAGAAGGTCGTTGGTTCGATTCCAATCGAGGGCACAGAGAAAAACCCCTGCCGCTTGCAAAAGCGGCGGGGGTTTTCTGCGTTCCACCCCCGGCGCGAGCAAACACTTGGGGCCCTAGCGCCCAGCATCAAGGGACACTGGACGCCGTAGCGAAGTCGTACGTGCGGATAGCGGCCACCGTGTTGAGCCGCAGGCCGGCTCGTCAGACTCCTCGCCTGACCGTGGGCCTGGATTAAAGACCCGCGATGCTGCCCGGGCTACGGCGGTGTGGCGCTCGATGCACCTGTCGTCAGCTTTGCTGGCCAGTGTGGTGGTTCCCAGTCGGGGTGTTCGCTGGTGTAGTGGCGTCCGGACGGTGATGTCCAGCCGGGTGGTTCGTTCTTGGTGGCTGTAGTGGGTGTCCAGGCTGTGGTGTGGCGGAGTCGGTGATGGCGGGGGCAAGGCTGGCCGAGATTGCTGATCCCGGTGCTGCCTCCGTAGGCCCAGGCGAGGAGGTGGTCGGCTTCGTTGTCGAGGGAGTGATTGCTGCAGCCGGGAAACGGGCATCTGCCGTCCCGAAGTCTGAGCCATTGGCGTTGGGCTTTTGTGAGCCGGTAGCTGGTCCGTCCGATCTCCAAAGGAGCGCCGTCTCGCGGGTCGATCAGGACCCGGTGGAAGGATTCGGCACCGTCGGCGATCAGGTGCCGGGCCATGGACGGTGGGACGGGGCCGTATCCGTCGAGCATGGCCGGTTCATCCGTGAGGCCAAGCAGCGCCATGACCGGGACGGTGATCAATACCTGTGCCCGGGGTGAGGGAACACCGCCGCTCACGGCGATGCCCCCGGTCTCTTGGTGGCTCGTTTCACCGGTCGCGCTGCCGCTGTTTTCCCTACCCTCATCACCGGTTCCAGCCCCGGCGCTGGTGTTGGCGCCGAGGAGCCAGGTCGCGGCGGTGTCGGCGCGGAGCTGGCTGAGAGTCCGGCCCTCATGAGGCCCCTGGAGGGCCCTCGCGGCTGTGGTGGTCCGGTCCCAGATCCCGGCCGCCTGATCGGCGGGCAGGTACGCGGAGAGCCAGGCCATCCCGTCACGGTCCGGGGCGTACTCCACCCGCCGATCGGCAGCACTCCTTGCGTGGCGCTTTTCGATGCTGACCGGATGATGGCGTTCCCGCCAGGTGCGGGCCTTGTGCCGGAACCTCCCGGGGGCGAGCTCACCGGCCGGGCACCCACGGGCCGGATTCGCGACGTCCGGGTCCAGGAAATGCCCTTCGAGAGCTTGCGAGCCTGCAGGGTCCAGGTTCACGGTTTCATCGACCATGATCCTCGCGTGCTGCCACGAAATGACCCCGGCCTGCAGCGCCGAGAACGTCAGCGGCAGGGCGGTAGTCAGCGCGTGTGCCTCAGCGAGCAGGGCACTGGCGGCGCGTTCACTGACCGTCAGCACGCACGCGACCTCGGCAATCACGGCCATCTCCTGCCCGGTGTGGTCCTGCGGGGACTCGGAAGGGCCCGCAAGGGCCTCAGCAGCGGCGCTGTAGCCGGCAGCCAGCCAGACCTTCAGGGCAGCACTTTTCGCGTCCAACCGTGAGATCTCCGCCAGCCCGTCCAGGAAATCATCCGCTACCCGGCGCAACGGATCAGCATCCCCGAAGCCGGCGGCTTCCGGCCCGCCCCGGAGCACAGCAGCAAGCTCCGCGAAAGACACCGAAAGGGCCTCCGCCGTCGCCACAGCTGCTCTGCTATCCATACACAAATCATCCCCGGAGGGTCCGACAATAACGGCGAAGCTGAATGCCTATGTGCATAACTCCGCGACTCGGAGAACATCGACGCGACTTTTGATGCGTTCAATCGCGCCGTGCACTTCAGAGCCTCCAGCGTCCCCTTGCGCCGGGTGGGGCTTAAATGACCCTTCGCGCATGGTCGTCGCCACAGCTGTCCGTTCGCGCTGGATTGCGTGCGCCTTCATCAGATTGTCGGTGGCCGCTCGTAGGCTGATTCAACGAACTCGAGGGGTAGGCCATGCACGTTCCAGCCACATTCTGTTCCATCATTCCGCCGTATTTGTTGCGGCGGTTGGCTCGCTTGGACGAGCCGCAGTTTTCTGCGGCTGCGCGGGCGGCCAAAGAAGCACTGAGCCACGTCCGGTCCGTCCTGTCGGCCCGTACCCTGCCGGTCCCGGCCGTTCCCCCGGCACTGCGGCAGGTCCGCACCGGCCCGCCCAACAGGAGCATCTATGATGCCGGCGGTTCCGAGAACCTGCCGGGAAGGCTGGTGCGCAAGGAAGGCGAACCGGCTTTCGGCGATCAGTCTGCTGATGAGGCCTACGACGGCCTTGGGCACACACACCGCCTCTTTGCCGACATCTTCGGCCGCAACTCCATCGACGGCGAAGGCCTGCCGCTCGATGCCACAGTGCACTTTGGCAGGCTCTACGACAATGCTTTCTGGGACGGCCGGCAGATGGTCTTCGGTGACGGGGACGGCGAAGTTTTCGAGCGTTTCACGCGGTCGCTGAGCGTCATCGGGCACGAGCTGACGCACGGCGTCACCCAGTACTCGGCGGGGTTGGCTTACCGCAACCAGGCAGGTGCACTCAACGAATCCATGTCCGATGTTTTCGGCGCGCTCGTGGAACAGTACCTGAATAGCCAGTCCGTGACCGATGCCAGCTGGCTCATCGGTGAGGGAATCTTCACACCTCAGGTTGAGGGATCGGCTCTCCGCTCCCTGAAGGCGCCGGGCGCAGCGTACGACGACGACGTGCTGGGCAAGGATCCGCAGCCAGATTCGATGGACTCGTATGTGCGCACCAGCGCCGACAACGGCGGCGTCCACATCAATTCCGGCATCCCCAACCGGGCCTTCTACCTCACGGCGGAGTCACTTGGCGGCAACGCCTGGGAGGCACCGGGACGGATCTGGTACGACGCACTGACCGGCGGCTCACTGCCTGCCACCGCCACTTTCCGCGTGTTCGCCAAGGCAACGGCGGCATCCGCCCTGGACCTCTTCGGCAGCGATTCGCCAGAGCATGACGCCGTGCGGCAGGCGTGGGAAACTGTGAAGGTCAAGCTTTAGTTGAACGCCTGCCCGCCGCGAGCCAGCGGCCAGGCTGCAGGAAAGCCCAGGACCGAGGCCATGAAGATCAGTGTGGAGCGCAGTGGCGGCATCGCGGCCGTGTCCCGAGTATGGACAGTGCACGCCCAGACAGATAGCGCCAAAAGTCAGTGGCAACCAATTGTGGAAGCATGCCCTTGGGATGCGGTACCCAAGACCGTCAGGGCCGCGGCCGCCGAGGTGCACGGCAACCAACCAGACCGATTCATCTATTCGATCCGGGCCGGCCAGCGCCGCGCGGCGCTGCCCGAGCAGGCTGTCACAGGACCATGGCGTGTGCTGGTGGACAGCACCCGGGCAGCTTCCGAGGACACCCCGGGCCCGGCGGAGAACCCTGGTCCGCAAGGGCCCGCCCCGGTTTAAGGCGCCGCCAAGGCGTAGCAGCCTCTCCAGTCAGCCTGCCGTTACCAGGTGCCCCCGAAACGCCCGGCGATAGGACTGCGGGCTGGTGTCCAGCACCTTGGCAAAGTGATGCCGGAGCAGGACGGGGTGGCCAAAGCCAGATTCCCGGGCAACTTCGTCGATGCTCAGGTCCGTGGATTCCAACAGCTCCTGCGCCCGGAGGACCCGCTGCGAGTTCAGCCAGGCAGCGGGCCTGGCCCCGGTTTCGGACCGGAAGCGGCGGGCGAAGGTCCTGGCTGACATGTGCACGCGCGACGCCAACTCAACGACTGTGTGCTCCTGCTCCAGGTTCTGCACCATCCACCGCAGCAGCTCTTCCATCGGCGCCGACCCACAGGGTGGCCGCGGCCATACCCCGCCCGTCACCTCCAACCAGGCCTGGTCCGCCCTGGACCTGCAGAGCACCAACTCCACACCGCGCAACCCCTAACCCGCAGGCACGCCTTAAGCTGCCCATATTTACCCATCAGTACTAACACAACGGGACCCGGCGCATAAGAGCCGGGTCCCGTCCTCATATCCTGGGTGAGCGGAGTCCGCTAGTCCGGGGCAAGGCGGGATCAGCGGCCGGGGCGGCGGCGGGGTTGCCAGCAGCAAGAGCGGGAAACAGGCGCGGCCCCAGTAGACTGGCTGCAGCCATGACATTTCATATCTCCTACCCTGCTGAGCTGCCCGTTTCCGAGCGCCGCGAGGACCTGATGGCTGCCATTGCAGCGAACCAGGTGACCATCATCGCCGGCGAGACCGGCTCCGGCAAGACCACCCAGATCCCCAAGATGTGCCTCGAGCTGGGCCTGGGCGACAACGGCCTGATCGGGCACACTCAGCCACGGCGGCTAGCAGCCCGCACGGTCGCTGAGCGCATTGCCGAGGAACTAGGTGTGGAGATCGGCCAGGAAGTCGGGTTCCAGGTGCGGTTCACCGGGGAAGTCAGCCGCGCCACTAAGGTCAAGGTCATGACTGACGGCATCCTGCTCGCAGAGATCCAGCGCGACAAGCTGCTGCGCAAATACAACGCCATCATCATTGATGAAGCACACGAGCGCAGCCTCAACATCGACTTCATCCTGGGTTACCTCAAGCGCATCCTGCCGCAGCGGCCGGACCTGAAAATCATCATCACCTCGGCCACGATCGATCCGGAGCGTTTTGCCAAGCACTTCGGCTCCGACGACGAGCCCTCCCCCATCATCGAGGTGTCCGGGCGCACGTTCCCGGTGGAGATCCGGTACAGGCCTCTGTCCCAGCCAGCCGGCGGACCCGCCGATGGCGAAGACGCTGATGCCTCAGACGACGAACTCGAAGAGGACCGCGATCCCCTCGACGCCGTCTGCGACGCCGTGGACGAGCTCGCCACCGAGGCCCCGGGCGACATCCTGATCTTTTTCTCCGGCGAGCGCGAAATCCGCGATGCAGCAGAGGCACTGAACGCCAGGATCCAGTCCAACCGGCGCCTGGCCGGCACCGAGGTGCTCCCGCTGTTCGCCCGCTTGAGCCTGCAGGAACAGCACAAGGTGTTCCACCCCGGCCGCAACCGCCGGATTGTGCTGGCCACCAACGTGGCCGAGACGTCCCTGACTGTCCCCGGCATCAAGTACGTCATCGATACCGGCACTGCCCGCATCTCCCGCTACTCGCACCGCACCAAGGTCCAGCGGCTGCCCATCGAGCGTGTGTCGCAGGCTTCAGCGAACCAGCGCTCGGGCCGGTGCGGCCGGGTGTCGGACGGTATAGCCATCCGTCTCTATTCGGAAGGGGACTTTGAGTCCCGGCCGCTGTTCACGGATCCGGAAATCCTGCGCACCAATCTGGCGGCAGTCATCCTGCAGATGACCGCCATGGGTGTGGCCCGCGGGCCCAAGGACGTGGAAAACTTCCCGTTTGTGGAGCCGCCGGACTCGCGGGCAATCAACGACGGCGTGACGCTCCTGCGCGAGCTCGGAGCCTTGAATGCCGTCAGGCCAGGTGACGCCAAGAGCGGCGGGCTGACCGCCGTCGGAGAGCAGCTTGCCCAACTCCCGGTAGATCCCCGCCTCGGCAGGATGATTGTGGAGGCCGCCAAGCACGGCTGCGTCCGCGAGGTGATGATTCTGGCCGCGGCACTAACCATCCAGGACCCGCGCGAGCGCCCGACTGACAAGCAGCAGCTCGCCGCCGAGAAGCATGCCCGCTTCCGCGATGAAAACTCGGACTTCACCGGCTTCCTGAACCTGTGGAACTACCTGCAGGAGAAACAGCTGGAACTCTCATCCACCCAGTTCCGCCGCCTGTGCCGGACCGAGTTCATTAACTACCTTCGGGTCAGGGAATGGCAGGATCTCTTCGCCCAGCTCCGCCAGATGGCCCGCCCGCTGGGGATCAGCCTGGACAACAAGCGCCTGGCCGATCCCGTGGGCAACCACGAGGGCATCCACATGAGCCTGCTGTCCGGCCTGTTGAGCCACATCGGCATTCTGGACGAGCGCAAGCGCGAGTACGCGGGCGCCCGCGGCAGCCGCTTCGCCATCTTCCCCGGCTCCTCGCTCTTCAAGAAGTCCCCGACGTTTGTGATGGCTGCCGAACTCGTGGAAACGAGCCGCCTCTGGGCCAGGGTCGCAGCCAAGTTCGATCCCGCCTGGGCAGAACAGGTGGCACCGGACCTCGTCAAGCGCAGCTACAGCGAGCCGCACTGGTCCACCAAAATGGGCGCGGTCATGGCGTACGAGAAGGTCACCCTATACGGCGTGCCCATCATCCCGCAGCGCCGGGTCAACTACAGCCGCGTGGATCCCGTGTTGGCCCGCGAGCTGTTCATCCGGCATGCCCTGGTGGAAGGCGACTGGAAAACGCACCACAAGTTCTTCCACCGCAACCGCGCCCTCCTCCTTGAGGTCGAGGAGCTCGAGGCCAGGATGCGCCGCCGCGACCTGCTGGTGGACGACGAAACGCTGTTTGAGTTTTACGACGCCAGGATCGGCCCCGACGTTGTGTCCGAACGGCACTTCGACAAATGGTGGAAGGAGGCCCGGCAGCAGAGCCCGGACCTCCTGGACTTCGACAAGTCACTGCTGCTCAACGACGCCGACGACCTGGACGAGGCCGCTTATCCGAAGACCCTGATGCATAAGGGCTTCGATCTGCCGCTCAGCTACGAGTTCCACCCTGTGGCGCCAGGGTCACCGCCCAACCCGTCCGACGGTGTCACGGCCGAAGTCCCGGTGCTCTTCCTGAACCAGCTCGATGATGCCGCCTTCCGCTGGCTGATCCCGGGCCAGCGCGCGGAACTCGTGGCTGCCCTGATCAAGTCACTCCCCAAGCAGGTCCGCAAGAACTTTGTCCCCGCCCCGGATGTGGCCCGGCAAGCCGTTACAGCCCTGGAATCTGACTTCGATCCGGCGCATGATGAGCTGGAAGCTTCACTGGAGCTGGCCCTGCGCCGGATCCGCGGCCACGTCATCCCCCCAGGTTCCTGGAACTGGGACGCTGTGCCGTCCCACCTGCGGGTGAGTTTCAAGGTTGTCGATACCCAGGGCAAGGCGCTGGATGAGGGCAAGGACCTCGCGGCCCTTCAGGAGCGGCTGGCCCCGGCAACACGCCGCGCCATTGCGGAATCACTGGGGGCGACGCCCGGAACCACCGCGCCGCAGTCTCGTGAAAATTCGAAGTCACAGGGAAAGTCCAGCGGGAACGTACCCGCGTCATCGGCAGGCGGAAATTCGGCGGGCACAAGCACAGGCTTCCAAGAACAGGCCGGCTTGACCGAATGGGCCTTCGGCACGTTGCAGCGGCAGGTCAGCAACACCGTTAAGGGCCACACCGTCACCGGCTACCCGGCGTTGGTGGATGAAGGAACGTCGGTGGCGCTGCGCGTCTTCCAGACCTCCTCCGAGCAGCTCGAGGCAATGCGCGGCGGTGTGATCCGGCTGCTCGCCCTCAGGGTGCCGGCACCGGACCGCTACGTCCTGGAGCATCTCAACAACACCGAGAAGCTGACGTTCAGCCAGAATCCGCACGGTTCGGTGTCAGCCCTCATTGCCGATTGTGCCCTTGCTGCAGTGGACAAACTGACCCCGGCGGAACTTCCGTGGGACCGGGCGTCCTTCGACTCCCTCTATGAACAGGTCCGCGCGGAACTGATCGATACCGTCTTTAGTGTGACGGCCGTGGTGGAGCGCATCCTGGCCAGCACCCGGCGGATCGAGAAACAGCTGAAGGGCACCACCAGCCTGGCGCTCATCAGCGCCCTGAACGATGTCAGGAGCCAGCTTGAGCAGCTCGTGTTCCCGGGATTTGTGGCCCGTACAGGCTACAGGCAGCTGAGCCAGCTCCCCCGATACCTTGCCGCCATCGAGAAACGCATCGAAAAGCTCCCCGGCAACGTCCAGCGGGATGGGCTAAGCATGGCCGCGGTCCAGCGGCTGGAAGACGATTACGACGACGCTGTGTCGGCCTTGCTGCCGGGACGCCGGGTGGGTGCCGAACTGATCCAGGTCCGCTGGATGATCGAAGAGCTGCGGGTGAGCCTGTTCGCCGTCGAGCTCGGCACTGCCTATTCCGTCTCCGAAAAGCGGATCAGGGCTGTCCTGAACAAGGCGCTCGCGCCGGCCTAGGCCTACCGGCAGAGGCCGGAAAGGCAGCGCCGGCGTCAGACTCAGCTTGCGGGAACGAACTCTGCGTAGCCAGCGGCCCGGAGCCCGGCGCGCAGCTTTTCTGCGTTCGCGTCCAGCACCGCGGGGTCCGGGTTCTGGTCGGCCGAGGCAAAATCGAAATCAGCCATGCTCCTGGACGGCCAGATGTGGACGTGCATGTGGTTGATCTCGTATCCGGCCACAATCAGCCCCGCCCGCTCGGCGGGGAAGACTTCCAGCTGCACGGCACCAATCCGCCGCGCCACTTCCATCACCTTGGCGAGGGTTTCCGGGGACGAGTCGGTCCAGCGGTCCACCTCCTCGGTGGGGACCACCAGTGTGTGTCCGTCTGCCAGGGGACCCGTGGTCAGGAAGGCCGCAACGTCAGCCTCCCGCCAGACAAAGCGTCCTGGGATCTCGCCATTGATGATCTTGGTGAACAAGGTGCTCATGCGTCTGCTTTCTCGCCCGGAGCCTGCAGGGTACTGGTGTCCAGCACAAACCGGTACTTGACGTCCCCTGCCACCATGCGGTCGTAGGCCTCATTCAGCTGGTCGGCGCGCACCAGTTCAATGTCCGCCACCACCCCATGGTCGGCGCAGAAGTCGAGCATCTCCTGCGTTTCGACGATGCCGCCGATCAGCGATCCGGCGTAGGCGATACGGCGGCTGATGAGGGCACCGGGGTTGACCGGCGGCATCGCCTCGGAGGGCAGCCCCAGCTGGAACAGCGCGCCGTCCTGGCGGAGCGTGCGGAAGTACGGGTTGAGGTCGTGCGGGGCGGCGACGGTGTCGATGATGACATCGATGCTGCGGTCCGCGGCGGCCATCGCGGCCGCGTCCTTGGAGAGGATGACCTCGTCTGCCCCGAGTTCACGGGCGGCGGCGAACTTCTTCTCCGAGGTCGTGAAGACCTTCACCTCGGCACCCATGGCCTTGGCGATCTTGACGGCCAGGTGGCCGAGTCCGCCGAGGCCAACGACACCAACGACGTCGCCCTCTTCGACCTCAAAGTGGTTCAGCGGCGAGTAGGACGTCACGCCGGCGCAGAGCAGCGGCGCCGCGGCGGCCGGGTCCAGACCCTCCGGGATGGTCAGAACATAGTTGCGGTCCACCACGATGGAGGTGGAATAGCCGCCCTGGGTGACGGCGTCGGCGTTGCGCGGGTCTTGGGCGCCGTAGGTGCCGATCATGCCGTTTTCGCAGTACTGCTCGAGGCCGTCGAGGCAGGCCTCACATTCGCGGCAGGAATCGACTATGCAGCCGACGCCGACGCGGTCACCGACCGCGAAGTCGTCGACGTCGGAGCCGACACGGCTGACACGGCCGACGATTTCGTGGCCCGGAACGAGCGGGTACGTGTCGCCGCCCCATTCACCGCGGGTGGCGTGGACATCGGAGTGGCACAGGCCGACGAAGTCGATGGAAATCTCGACGTCGTCGGCCTTGGGTGCACGGCGTGCAACGGTCAGCGGAACCAGGCCGCTGTCAGGGGCTGTGGCGCCGTAGGCTGCAACGAGGGTGCTGCCGTCAGCCTGGACGTTATCGTTCAGCGGGACGTCGCCCAGCTCGGGAAGGGGCGTGGCGAGGGGCGGGGGTACGGGTCGTCCGGGAGTCATAATCTGACGTTACGCCCGTTGCCGTACCGTTATCTAATTCGTCCGCTCAGAGCGATACCGGCCAGTAGTTTTCCCCGGAACCGGGGCGCAGCCTCAGGCCACCGTCAGCACGGGGGCAGTGAGGTGACCGTCGCGCATGGTGGCCACGGCGTCGATCAGCGGGACGAATTCGGTGTTGTGCGTGACCATAACGGTGGCAACCATAAAGTCGTCGGTGACGCGGCGCAGCAGCCGGACGATGGAGTCGCTGCGTTCGTGGTCCAGAGCTGCCGTGGGTTCGTCGACAAGCAGGATTCTGGGGTCTCCCATCCGGGCGCGGGCGATGTTGACCCGTTGGCGATGTCCGCCGGAGAGCTGGTGCGGGCGTTTGTCCGCGCAGGATGGTTTGTCCGCGCAGGATGAGAGTCCCACGATGTCGAGGAGCCCGTTGCCCTGGCCCGGCGCCTGATCAGGGTTCCGGGGTTGACCGACGGCATGGCGTCGGACGGCAAGCCCAGCTGGAACAGCGCACCGTCCACGCGCAGGGTACGGAAGATCGGATTCAGGTCGTGCGGCGCGGCCACGGTGTCAATGATGAGGTCGATCTGAGGGAAAGGTCCGTAGCCGCCCTGGGTGATGGCGTCGCCGTTGCGTGGATCCTTGGCGCCGTAGCTCCCGGTCAGCCCGCTTTCGCAGTACTGTCCCAGGCCGTCCAGGCAGCTCTCGCACAACGGGGTGGGCAAGGGGCGGCGGTACGGGGCGTCCCGGGGTCATCCTTCGACGCTACCCCCCGCGGGCCGCCGCATGGCCGCTCGGGCCGCTTCCCGTGGCCACCGGCCGGGCCGAGTTGTTGGACCATTCCGAGAAGGATCCCGGATAGAGCGCGGCCTGGAATCCGGCGATTTCGAGGGCGGCCACCTCATGGGCGGCGGTCACGCCCGAGCCGCAGTACACGGCCACGGGGACGCCGTCGCGGACGCCTAGGTGCTCGAACCGGCGCCGCAGCAGGTCGGCCGGCAGGAAGAGGCCGGCCCCGTCCACGTTCTCCGTTGTTGGAGCGCTGCGGGCGCCCGGAATGTGGCCGGCACGGGGGTCAACGGGTTCAAATTCTCCCCGGTACCTTTCGCCGGCCCGGGCATCCAGGAGGACGCCAGTTGCGGGCCAGTCTGCCGCTCCGGCCGCGTCGATGCTGGGCATCCAGCCTCCAGCGGGGGAAACATCAAAGGAAACACGCCCGACGGCGGCGTCCACCGGTCCGGCATCCAGCGGCCGTCCGGCGTCCCGCCAGGCTGCCAGGCCGCCGTCGAGCAGGTATACGCCCTGGAACCCGGCGTTCCGGAGCATCCACCAGAGGCGGGCGGCAGCCATGTTGCCGCTGTTGTCGTAAGCCACCACGACGTCGCCGTTGTTGATCCCCCAGCGCCTGGCAGTTTCCTGGAACTCGTCGTGGGTGGGCAACGGGTGCCTGCCGCGGGCCGGAGTGGCCGGCGTCGCCAACTCGGTGGAAAGGTCCACAAAAACTGCGCCCGGGAGGTGCCCTCCAAGGTAGTTTTCCCGGCTGCGCGGGTCTCCCAGCGCCCAGCGGACGTCCAGCACCACGGTTCGCTGGCCGGCGTCGAAACGCGCCGCCAAAGCCGGGACATCTATCAGTGGACCCATCGTTCTCCTTGGCAATTCCGGGGTGTGTAGTTCCTGATCCAACTCTAGCTCCGGCAAAGCGGCCGGCGGGGAGGGCCGCCGGTAGGCTGGTTGGGTGAAGAACGCGAGCGCGGACCGGGCCTGGGCTGATGAGGCCATCCGAAAAGTAAATGCAGAAAACAACCGGTCTGCCGATACCCACCTCTATTCGGTACCGCTGCCGGAGCACTGGGGTGTCCAGCTTTACCTCAAGGACGAATCCACGCACCGTTCGGGGAGCCTCAAGCACCGGCTGGCCCGCTCGCTGTTCCTCTTTGGCCTGGTCAACGGCTGGATCCGCGAGGGTACCACCATCGTAGAGGCTTCCAGCGGCAGCACCGCGGTCTCGGAGGCATACTTCGCGCAGCTCCTGGGGCTGCCGTTCGTGGCAGTAATGACCCGCACGACGAGCCCGGAGAAGATCGCGCTGATCGAACAGTTCGGCGGCTCGTGCCTGTTGGTTGACCATGCCTCAGAGGTCTACGCCGCGGCGGCGGACGTCGCTGCCACGTCCAACGGCCACTACATGGACCAGTTCACCTACGCGGAGCGGGCCACGGACTGGCGCGGCAACAACAACATTGCGGAGTCCATCTTCGGGCAGTTGGCGATGGAGGAACACCCCGTTCCGCACTGGATCGTGGTGGGCGCGGGGACCGGCGGCACAAGCGCGACCATCGGCCGCTACCTGCGCTACCGCGGCCACAACACGCGCCTTGCGGTGGTGGACCCGGAGAATTCCGCATTTTATCCCGGCTGGGTGAACGGTGCCGGCGGGACCAGCACCGGCCTGCCCTCACGGATCGAAGGCATCGGCCGCCCGCGGATGGAACCGAGCTTTGTGCCCGCCGTCATCGACCACATGATCCAGGTCCCGGATGCCGCGTCCATCGCGGCCATGCGGCACCTGCGCACGGTCGCCGACCTGCATGCCGGACCGTCCACCGGCACCAACCTGTGGGGTGTCTGGCAACTCATGGCGGAAATGGTCGCCGCGGGACAGCGCGGCAGCATTGTGTCGTTGATGTGCGACGGCGGGGACCGCTATGCCGGCAACTACTACAATCCGGTATGGCTGTCCGGCCAGGGCCTGGACCCCGAGCCGCATGAGGACGTCATCCGCCGGTTCTTCGAGACCGGCGTCTGGAGCGCGTAGCTGCTGTTCAGATCTCCACCGATTCCCGCGGGGTAAGGCGGGTGTACTCGGTACCGTATTTCCGGCCCAGCCGGGCCACGTGGGATTCTGCAACCTTCAGGCCGGTTTCGTTCAGCAGCCCGTCGTGGATCTGGAAGGCACGGGGGGCCCGCACGGCGATGACAAAATCCACCACCTCGCTGACTTTGCTCCACGGTGCGTGGATCGGAACCAGCAGCGTCTGCACGCTGAGGCCGTCCGGGATGATGAAAGAGTCCCCCGGGTGGTACAAGTTGCCGTCCACCAGGTAGCCGATGTTGGCCACGATGGGAACCTGTGGATGGATCAGTGCGTGCTGTCCGCCGAAGCTGCGCACGTTGAAGCCGGCCGCGTCAAAAGTCGAGCCGGGTTCAACGGTGTGGATCCGGGCTGCCACCTGGGGTGCCTCTTCCCGCAAGTGGTCGGCCACTCCGGCCGGCGCGAAGACCGCCAGCCCGTCCGAGCCCTGCAGGGCGTTGACCATGGCCGGCATATCCACATGATCGCCGTGCTCGTGGGTGATGAGCACGGCCTGCGCCCCGGCCAGGGCTTCGGCGGTCTCGGAGTATGTTCCCGGATCCAGCACCAGCACCCGGCCGTCCTGCTCAAGCCGGACGCATGCGTGGGTGTATTTTGTCAGCTTCATAGCGCCAGCCTAGGGTCCGGCCCCAAGCCTGTCCAAGGCACGTCCGGCGGCGCGCTCCCGGCTGGTAATCTGGATGATTGCCACCGTCCCTCAGGGAAGCGAGTACGTTCATGCCGTTCGGCACCAAAGCTGACGCGACGCCGTCGAACGCTGCATCCGGCGCAGGAACCGTCGGCGCGCCCGGCAAGGAGCAGCGCGTCACCAAGCAGCGTGTAGCCGTCAGCGCTGCCCTGGACGAGCTGGATGACTTCGTCAGCACGCAGGAGCTCTACCGCATCCTGCAGAACAAGGGCGTCTCAGTTTCACTGGCAACGGCGTACCGGATCCTGCAGTCCCTCGCGGACGACGGCCTCGTGGACGTCCTGCGCAACGGCGAGGGCGAAGCCGTCTACCGGCGCTGCGCTGTTACCGGGCATCACCACCATCTGCTGTGCCGCAACTGCGGGAAAGCCGTGGAAGTAGAGGCTCCGGCGGTGGAAACCTGGGCGGCCCGGATCGCCACCGAACACGGCTACACCGAGGTGGCTCACACCGTGGAGATCTTCGGCCTGTGCCCGGACTGCACCGCCCTCAGGGCCGCCGGCAAGCTCTGACAGCCAGCGCTGCCGCAACAACTCCACCCACTCCCCCGAGTTTTTGTCCAGATAATCGACGTTCGGGGGCCATTTGGATGCATTATCTGGACAAAAACTCCCGGCGGAGGTGGTGTCAGCGGGCGTGCACCAGACGGCCGTTGATGCCCTTCTTGGCGCGGACACTGCCCACGACGCGGCACACCACGTAGATCAGGAACGACAGCGTGGTGACATAGGGGCTGATGGGGATCCGCCCACCCAGGGCCAGCAGGATTCCGCCCACCGTAGCCGTGACGGCAAAAACAACGCTGAGGGCCACCACGGCCACCGGAACGGAGGTCACGCGGAGCGCCGCGGCTGCCGGAGTGATCAGCAATGCCAGTACCAGGAGCGCCCCCACCACCTGGATGGACAGCGCTACGCTGACTCCCAGCAGGACCATAAAGATCAGCGCGAGTGTCCGCACGGGCACCCCGCGGGCTTCGGCCAGTTCGGGATCAACGCTGGCAAAGTTCAGCGGGCGCCAGATGGCCACCAGGGCTGCGATGACCAGCACGGCGGCGCCGGCGAGGACCTGGAGCTGGACGGTGTCCACGGAGACAATCTGCCCCGTAAGCAGCCCGAATTTGTTGGCCGCACGGCCTTGGTAGAGCGACAGGAACAGGATGCCGAGCCCAAGCCCGAAGGGCATGATCACCCCGATGATGGAGTTTTTGTCCCGGGCCCGGACGCCCATCACGCCTAGGAGCAGCGCCGCCGCCACCGAGCCGATCAGCGAGCCAAGCACGATGTCCGCGCCGATCAGGAGCGCGAACGCGGCCCCGCCGAAAGAGAGTTCTGAGATGCCATGGACGGCGAACGCCAGGTCCCGTTTCATCACGAAGGTGCCCACCAGCCCGCCCAGCAGGCCCAGCACGGCCCCGGCCCAGAGGGAGTTCTGGACCAGCACCAGCAGCTCGCCGTAGTTCTCGAAGCTGAAGATCGCTCCGATGATGCTGTCCGCATCCATCAGGCCACCTCCCCAACCGTTGCGTGGACATCGGCATGGTGGTGCGTGGTTGCGTCGGGAAGGCCGACGACGACGATGCGCCCGTTCGCGTGGATGACTTCCACGTGGCTGCCGTACAGCGCTGACAGGACATCGGTGGTCATGACCTCTTCCGGGGTCCCCACGCGGAACCGCCCGCCGGCCAGGTACAGCACCCGGTCAACATAGTCGATGATGGGGTTGATTTCATGGGTGACAAAAACCACCGCGCTGTTCTGGGCATGGCACTGCTTGTTGATCAGCGCGCTGACGGCCTGCTGGTGGTGCAGGTCCAGGGACAGCAACGGTTCGTCGCAGAGGAGGACCTTGGGGTCCGTGGCCAGCGCCTGTGCCACCCGGAGGCGCTGCTGCTCGCCGCCGGAGAGCTGGCCCACCGGGACTTTGGCGTAGTCACTGGCGCCCACCAGTTCAAGAAGCTCATCGATCCTGCGGTTTGCCCGGGACTTGCCCAGCCGCAGGCCCCAGCGGTGGCCGTCCACGCCCAGCCCCACCAGGTCCCGGGCACGCATGGGGGTGTCCGGAGCAAAGGATTTCTGCTGCGGAATGTAGCCGATCAGGTTACTGCCCCGCTCCACGGGACGGTCGCCAAGCGTGGCCCGGCCGGACTGCAGTTCCTGCAGGCCCAGGAGAACCTTGAGGAAGCTGGTCTTTCCGCTGCCGTTGGGACCCAGGACGGCGAAAAACTCACCGGGCCTGATGTCCAGGTCGAGATCCTCCCAGAGCAAGCGTTTGCCGAACTGCAGGGACGCCCCGCGGAGGCTGACCACCGGTTTCAACTATTTGTCTCCAAAACTTTGCTGACGTTGTCAACATTGTCCGTCATCCATTGCAGGTACGTCTTGCCCTCAGGCAGTGTTTCGCTGAAGTCAATGACGGGAACGCCGGCTGCTTCGGCTGCCTTTTTCAGCGCCTGCGTCTGGGGTCCCTCTGTCTGCGCGTTGTAGGCCAGGAACCTGATGTCCTTGGACCCGGCCAGGTCCGTGGCTGCCTTCAGCGCCGCGGGCGGAACATCCGACCCTTCCTCGATCGCGGCGGTGTAGTCGGCCGGAGTCTTGTTCTCCAGCCCGGCTGCCTCGAGCAGGTACAGCGGGACAGGTTCGGTCACGGCCACGGCTGCGCCTGTTCCGTTGGCCTTCAGTGCGGCGAGCTTGCCGGCCAGGCCGTCCACCCCGGCTTTGAAGGTTGCGGCATTGGATGTGAACAGGGCCGCAGAGCCCGGTTCGAGTTCGCCCAGTTTGGCCGCCAGCGAATCAGCCAGCTTACCCATGGCATCCAGGCTGTACCAGGCGTGTTCGTTGAATGCACCGGGCTCGTGCGCGTGTTCGTCGGCTGATTCGCTAACCGACGGCGACGGCGACGAATCGGCGTGCGCTTCCTCCGGCGCCAGGCCGCCTACCTCCACGGCCGTGACGATATTGCTGTGCGGGATGTTGCTGTCGTCGGCCATCTTGTGGAGGAAGGCGTCGTATCCGCCGCCGTTCTCGATCACCAGTTCCGCTTTGGAGACCAGCAGCCGGTCCTGCGCGGTGGCCTCGTAGGAGTGCGGGTCCTGGCTGGTCTTGGTGATCATGGCGGTGACGTTGACTTTGTCCCCGCCGATGATCGCGGCGATGTCCCCGTACACGTTGGTGGAGGCCACAACGTCGACGACGCCGGCAGATGAGTCGGCGCCGGACGTCGCCGACGGTGCACCGCCTCCGGAGCCGCAGGCGGTGAGCAGCAGGCTCACCCCGGCGAGGGCTGCGAGGGACGTTCGGATGGCGGCGGTGTGGTGCACGGAAACCTCAGTTCAGTACAGGGATGGACTTTTGCGTCTCCAAAAAGCTTACCCCTAAATGTGAATGATTCCTATTTAGGATAGCCGGGCCGGTCCCCTGCGGACCCGGGCGCGCTCAGTCACCGTTCGGCTCGCCCAGCCTCCTGATGCCGGTGGCCTGCGTGGCGTCCCGGATCTCTCCCACCAACTGCTCGATCACGTCTTCCAGGAAGAGGACGCCGTGGGTCTGCCCGTCAGCGCCGATCACGCGGGCAAGGTGTGAGCCCGTGCGCTGCATGACGGACATGGCCGTTTCAACTTCGTCGTCCAGCGCGAGGTTGGCAAGGGAGCGGATCCTGCTCTCGGCGATGGGGTGCTGGTAATCCGACTCGGGAATGGACAGCACGTCCTTCACGTGGAGGTAGCCGGACAACATGCCGTCATCGTCGAGCATCGGGAACCGTGAGAACCCGGTCCGACTGACGGCTTTTTCAAATTCCACCGGGGTGGTGGCCGCCTTCAGCATGACCAAATCGTCCAGCGGAACCATGATGTGCGACGCCGTGTATTCGGAGAATTCCAGGGCGCCGGTGATCAGGCCCGCATCATCGTCCACCAGGCCGTGTCGGGTGGATTCCTGCACGATCGACTGGACTTCCTCGAGCGTGAAGGACGAGTTCACCTCATCCTTGGGCTCAATCCGCAGGAGCTTGAGGATGTGGTTGGCGGACCAGTTCAGCGCGACGATGGCCGGGTTGACCAGCTTCGCAACAAACATCAGCGGCGGGGCCAGCAGCAGGGCAGCCTTGTCCGCCACCGATACCGAGATGTTCTTAGGCACCATCTCGCCGAACGTCACGTGGAGAAAGGTCACCACCATCAAGGCGATGGCGAACGCTGCGACGTCGGCAACTTCCCCCGGCAGCCCAACAGCTTCCAGCGGCGCCGCCATCAGGTGGTGGATGGCCGGTTCGGCGACCTGCAGGATCAACAGCGAGCACACGGTGATGCCCAATTGCGCGCAGGCCAGCATCAAGGAGACGTTTTCCATGGCGCGCAACGTGGTCTGCGCCCGCTTGGAACCGGCTTCGGCGAGGGGTTCGATCTGGCTGCGCCTGGCAGACATCACGGCGAACTCAGCGCCGACAAAAAACGCGTTCCCCAGCAGGAGGACAACCAGCCAGGCAATTCCGGCCCAGTCACTCATCGTTCCCTCCTGTCGTCCGGAGCAGGCTCCACTACGGGCGCGGCCGGATGGAAGGAGATCCGCTCGATCCTTCGGCCGTCCATCCTGGTCACGCTCAGCGTGCCCCCGCCGACCTCGACGGTGTCCCCCACTGCGGCGATCCGGCCCAGCTCACTCATGACGTACCCGCCCACCGTTTCGTAGGCGGCTTCGTCCGGAACGGTCAGCCCCGGAATCTGTTCGGAAAGCTCGTCAGGGCGCAGCAGCCCGGGGAAGTACCAGTCGCCGGAGGCGCTCTGCAGCAGTCCCGGGCGTACCTTGTCGTGCTCGTCGGACACTTCTCCGACGATTTCCTCCACCAGGTCCTCAAGGGTGGTGATGCCGGCGGTTCCGCCGTATTCATCCAGGACGATCGCGAGTTGGAGGTTTCCCTCCCGCAGCTCCGCCAGCAGCGCATCGAGGTGGATGGTCTCCGGCACGCGGAGGACATCGGTCATGATGGCTCCGGCCTCCAGGTTGGCCCGCCTATCCCACGGCACGGCAACGGCCTTCTTGACGTGGACCAGGCCCTTGATGTCGTCGGAGGACTCCCCGATGACGGGGAAACGGGAGTACCCGGTGCGCCGGGCGGCGTCCAGGATGTCCGACACAGGCTGGTCGGCATCGATGGTCTCCATCCGGATCCGCGGCGTCATAACGTCGGCAGCCGTCCGGGCTGAGAAGTTAAGGGTCCGCGCCACAAAGTTGGCCGTCCCGGCGTCGAGCGTTCCCATGGCAGCGGAGCGCCGCACCAGGGAGGCGAGCTCGGCCGGGGTCCGGGCACCGGAAATCTCTTCTTTGGCCTCCAGGCCAAAGACGTTCAGTACCTTGTTGGAAAAACCGTTGAGCACCACGATGGCGGGCTTGAAGATGGCCGTAAAGACCAGCTGGGGCCGTGCCAATGCTTTGCCAACCTGGAAGGACAGCGCAATGGCCATGTTCTTGGGCACCAGTTCGCCCAGCAGCATGGACAGCAGCGTGGCCAGCACCATGGCGATGACCAGGGAAACGGGTGCCGCCGCCACTTCGGGAATTCCGACGGCGGCCAGCGGGCCCTCGAGGAGGCGGCCCACCGACGGTTCCATCACGTAACCGGTCAGAAGGGTGGTGAGGGTAATGCCGAGCTGACAGCTGGAAAGCTGGGTGGAGAGGGATTTCAGGCACTTGAGCAGCGGGACGGCACCCGTGTCACCGTTATCGATGGCACGTTGGACCGTGGCCTGGTCAAGGGCAATCAGGGAAAATTCGACGGCGACGAAAAAGCCGGTGCCGGCAATCAGCAGGAGGCCTGCCGCGAGGAGCAACCACTCCATTCAGCATCCCGCCCGAAGGCCGGAGGCAATGGTGTGAGGCCGGGGGAAACGGCCCGGCGGAGGATGATCGGCCGAAGCCGATGCTGTTTCCATAGGGGCTCCGCCGGGGTGGGCTGACGGAGAGTGATGGGCGCGTGTTCGGGGTTTGCCGGCTCTGCGGGTGGACTGCGCGGTGCTGTATTTGATGCTCCGCTGACAGCCCCCAGGCCGGCACCTAGATTTACTGTCCATAAGAATTTCAGTCTACAGGAGCAGATTGCGCCTTTCGGCTGGGCGCTGGGTGGTCGCGCCCGCACCGGGAAAGCTTCCGGACGCCACAATCCGTGATCTCCGCGTCATTGCCATGATTTGGGTCACCGTTATTGGCAGTTAACACAGAATGCTCATTAGACTGGCATCGGTCCGGGTTCAGGACGCAGAGACTGGTTCGAATGTTGTGCTGCGGCACCGTGGCGGCCAGAGAGAAATCAAACTCATGGAAGAGGCGTATTTCAAGTGCCAGAGCAGCCTAGCCACCGTCTACCAGAGGAATTTGGCGGAAACGAGTGGCTCGTTGACGAACTGTACGAGCAGTATCAGAAAGACAAGAACACAGTGGATACCAAATGGTGGCCCCTTTTCGAGTCCTTCGATTCAGGCAGCGGTTCTTCTTCCAACGGAAGCACGGCTGTAGCCGTGGCCCACCCCGCAACTCGCGAAATGCCGGCTGTACCGCCGGCACCCCCGGCTTCTGCAGCAGCTGTACCGGCAACGTCGCCGGCCGCACAGCCGGCGGCGCCGGCCACCGCCCCCGCGGCGGCAAAGAAAGCTCCCGCTACGGTCGCCCGCGATGGCGCGAAGAAGACCGAGCCCGGAAGCGGGGCCCAGCCGATTCCCGCCCAGCTTCCCAAGAACGTCAAGGCACCCACGGCCCCGGAAGAAGACGTGGTCTCCGTTCTTCGCGGCCCGGCCAAGGCCATTGCCACCAACATGGTCACCAGCCTTGAAGTGCCCACGGCCACCAGCGTCCGGGCTATTCCGGCCAAGCTGCTGATCGATAACCGCGTGGTCATCAACTCCAACCTCGCCCGTGCACGCGGCGGCAAGGTTTCGTTCACGCACCTCATTGGCTACGCCGTGATCCGGGCCCTGGCCCAGTTCCCGTCGATGAACGTCTACTACGACGAAATCGACGGCAAGCCCAGTGCTGTCCAGCCGGCCCACGTCAACTTCGGTATCGCCATTGACATGCCCAAGCCGGATGGCACCCGCCTGCTCATGGTGCCTAACATCAAGAAGGCGGAGACCCTCAACTTCTCCGAGTTCTGGCACACCTATGAAGACCTCATCAAGCGTGCCCGCGCAGGTAAGCTGACCGCTGATGACCACTCCGGGACCACCGTGTCCCTGACCAACCCCGGCGGCATCGGCACCGTTCACTCCGTGCCGCGTCTGTCCAAGGGACAGGCCGCCATCGTCGGCGTCGGCGCCCTCGACTACCCAGCCGAATTCCAGGGGTCCAGCGAAAAGATCATTGCGCAGAACGCCATCAGCAAGGTCCTTACGCTGACGTCCACGTATGACCACCGCGTCATCCAGGGAGCCGGCAGCGGCGAGTTCCTGAAGCTTGTGCACCAGCTGCTGCTCGGTGCCCAGAACTTCTACGACGACATCTTCGAATCCCTCCGGATCCCCTACGAGCCCGTGCGCTGGAGCCCGGACCTGCAGGTGGACCCGGCCGACGAGATCAACAAGGTTGCCCGGATCCAGCAGCTTATCCATTCCTACCGCGTGCGCGGCCACCTTATGGCAGACACCGATCCACTGGAGTACGTCCAGCGCAAGCACCCGGACCTTGACGTCCTCACCTATGGACTGACGTTGTGGGATCTGGACCGCGAGTGGCCCACCGGCGGGTTCGGCGGCAAGCCGATGCTCAAGTTCCGCGACATCCTCGGTGTCCTCCGTGACGCCTACTGCCGCACCACCGGCATCGAGTACATGCACATCCAGGAGCCGGAAGAGCGCAAGTGGTTCCAGGACCAGCTGGAACACGCGTACTCGAAGCCGAGCCGCGAAGAGCAGCTGCGCATCGTGTCCCGGCTCAACGCCGCTGAAGCATTTGAAACCTTCCTGCAGACCAAGTTCGTCGGCCAGAAGCGCTTCTCCTTGGAAGGCGGCGAATCCCTGATTCCGCTGCTGGACGCCATCATTTCCGATGCCGCTGACGACGGACTGGACGAGGTTGCGATCGGCATGGCCCACCGCGGCCGCCTGAACGTCCTCACCAACATCGCCGGCAAGACCTACGCCCAGGTGTTCCGCGAATTCGAAGGCACGCAGGATCCCCGCTCCGTACAGGGCTCCGGCGACGTGAAGTACCACCTCGGTACCGAAGGCACGTTCACCTCGGAAAACGGCAACGAGACCAAGGTCTACCTCGCTGCCAACCCGTCCCACCTCGAGGCGGTCGACTCCGTGCTCGAAGGCATCGTCCGCGCCAAGCAGGACCGCCTGGACCAGGGCGAGGCCTTCCCGGTGCTGCCCCTCATGGTCCACGGCGATGCTGCCTTCGCAGGCCAGGGCGTGGTTGCCGAGACGCTGAACCTGTCCCAGCTCCGCGGCTACCGGACCGGCGGCACCATCCACGTGGTGGTCAACAACCAGGTGGGCTTCACCACGGCGCCGTCGTCGTCGCGCTCGTCCACGTACTCCACGGACGTCGCCAAAATGATCCAGGCGCCCGTGTTCCATGTGAACGGTGACGATCCTGAGGCAGTGGTGCGCATCGCGCAACTCGCCTACGCGTTCCGCCAGCGGTTCCACAAGGACGTTGTGATCGACATGGTGTGCTACCGCCGCCGTGGCCACAACGAGGGGGACGACCCCTCGATGACCCAGCCCATGATGTACAACCTGATCGAAGCCAAGCGCTCCGTCCGCAAGCTGTACACCGAGGCACTCATCGGCCGTGGCGATATCACCGAGGAAGAAGCCGAGCAGCTGCTCCGCGACTACCAGGAACGGCTGGAACGGGTCTTCGCCGAAACACACGCGGCGCAGACCTCGCCCATCCCGATCATCACCGCTGACTCCGCCGCAGTCTCCGACATTGAGCGTCCCATCGCCCAGCAGGCTGACTTCGGCACCAACGCCCCGGCGTCCACTGCCATTTCGCCGGAAACCCTGGCGCACATCGGCAAGGCTCACGTCCAGATCCCCGAGGGCTTCACCGTCCACGCCAAGCTCAAGCAGCTCCTTGAGAAGCGCGAGCAGATGTCCCGCGAAGGCGGAATCGACTGGGGCTTTGGCGAGATCGCGGCCTTCGGATCGCTGATCATGGAAGGCGTTCCCGTCCGGCTTGCCGGCCAGGACTCGCGCCGCGGCACGTTTGTGCAGCGCCACGCCGTATTCCACGACCGCGCCAACGGCGGCGAGTGGCTCCCGCTGGGCCACCTCTCGGATGACCAGGCCAAGCTGTGGATCTACGACTCCCTGCTGTCCGAATACGCGGCCATGGGCTTCGAATACGGCTACTCGGTGGAACGCCCGGATGCCCTGGTGCTGTGGGAAGCGCAGTTCGGTGACTTCGTCAACGGCGCGCAGACCATCATCGATGAGTTCATCTCCTCGGCCGAGCAGAAGTGGGGCCAGCGCTCCTCCCTGGTCCTGATGCTGCCGCACGGCTACGAAGGCCAGGGCCCGGACCACTCCTCGGCACGCATCGAACGCTTCCTGCTGATGTGCGCCGAAGAGAACATGATCGTCGCAAATCCCACCACGGCAGCCTCGCACTTCCACCTGCTGCGCCGCCAGGCGTACAGCCGTCCGCGCAAACCGCTGATCATCTTCACGCCGAAGCAGCTGCTGCGCCTCAAGGCAGCCGCGTCGTCCGTCGAGGACTTCACCACGGGCGCCTTCCGCCCCGTCATCGGCGACCACGAGCAGTTGGCGGCAGACGCCGTCGAACGCGTACTGCTGGTCTCCGGCCGCCTGTACTACGATCTCCTGTCCACCCGGCAGAAGACCGATGACAAGACCACCGCGATTGTCCGCGTGGAGCAGCTTTACCCGCTGCCGCACGAAGAAATCGCAGCGGAACTGGCCAAGTACCCGAACGCCGAGGTTGTCTGGGCACAGGACGAGCCCGCAAACCAGGGGCCGTGGCCGTTTATGGGACTGAACCTCCCGGAGTCGCTGGACCGGCGCGTCCGCGTGGTGTCGCGTCCCGCGTCGGCCTCCACTGCGGCGGGCTCCATGAAGCGGCACGCTGCCGAGCAGGATACGCTCCTCAAGCAGGCATTTGCACGGAAGTAGTACCAGTGGCTGCCCGGCCGGACGTCGAAACACCAGACTCCGGCCGGGCAGCTCTGTTTAATGAAGATGGATCATAGCCACGCCGGTTGGCCACAACCGGCACGGACGTTAAGAGGGACTTGTGGAAGACAGGAAGCTGCGGATCGCAGCTGTTGGAGATGAACTGCTTGCCGGGCTGGGCGATCCCAGGGCGCTCGGCTGGCTGGGCCGCGTGTTGGCCCGCACTCCGCAGGACGGAATGGTCATGGAAGCGTACGCCCTCCCCTGTCCCCAGGAAGGAACGGAGGGGCTGGCTGCCCGCTGGCAGGAGGAGGCCGGCCGGCGGTTCGGCGACCAGCACGAAAACCGCCTGGTGATCGGCCTCTCGGGCCGGGACATCGAGTTCGGCCTTTCCACCGCCCGCAGCCGCCTGAACCTGGCCAATATCCTGGATACGGCCACGCAGAACCGGATCGAGGTCTTTGTCGTGGGCCCGCCGCCCACGCTGGACCCGGTACAGAACCGCCGGCTCGCCGATCTCAACACCGCTTTCGCTGACGTCACCACCAGGCGCAAGCACCTCTATGTGGACACGTTCTCCCCGCTGCTGAACCACGAGCAGTGGCGCCAGGACCTTGCGGCCAACACTGGCACGCCGGGGCAGGCGGGCTATGGCCTGATGGCCTGGCTGGTCCTCCACCGCGGCTGGTTCCAATGGCTGGGCATGGACGCCCCCGAGTAGGTTTCCAGCCCCCCTCAGTCGCGATATATCTTGACCGGCTCCACTGGCCCGTTGTATCTTGGGATATCAGTCACGATATATCGCGGTTTTGGAGGATTCATGACAGCGGACAGCTGGACCGTCACAGGTCCGCAAACCATCGATGTTGGCCCCGTCAGGTCGCTGAAGCTGGGCATGGTCCGCGGCAGGTTCGACGTCGTAATCCACTCGGAGGCCTTTGTTCGCGTGGGTATCAACGAGGTCCAGGGCGATCCTGTGTCGGTGACGCTGACCGACGGCAGGCTTGAGGTCCGCCATCAGTTGCACGGCCCCCAGGGCTGGTTCAAGAACCTGATGGGCACGGTCAACCACAACAGCAACAACTCAGCGGTTATCAGCATTGCCCTGCCGGCCGGCGTGGAGGTGGAGGCCGGCACGGTCAGCGGCGATGGCCTCGTCTCCGGAACCAGCGGGCACACCCGGCTCAATACCGTCTCGGGTTCAGTGATGGCGGACGGAACCACCGGGGAACTTCACGTCAACACGGTAAGCGGCGAGGTCATCGCGAGAAACCACGACGGCGTCCTGACCGCCAAGAGCATTTCCGGCGAGGTCACCGCCTCCGGCCGGTTCAGCAACATCCGGGCTCACACGGTCAGCGGCGACATGAGTTTTGACTTGCTCGGATTCACCCACGATTTCGGCGCCAATTCAGTCTCCGGTGACCTCACCATCAGGCTTCCCCACGACGTCGGGGTGGACATCGTGGCGAAGTCCGCCAGCGGCGTTGTGGTGATTGATGACCAGCAGTACTCCCAGCCCGGCGGCAAGGTGGAAACCATTGCCGGACCGGACGGCAAGCTGATGCTGGTCCGGACCAACTCGGTGTCCGGCAAGACGTCCATCTTCCATGGCCAGCCGGCCCGCAGCGACGACGCAAGAAGCCCGGAAGCGGGGCACTGATGCCCCCGGTGTTCGCCCATGGTGCACTCCGGCTGTACCTGCTCGCGCTGCTGGAGTCAGGACCCAAACACGGCTATGAACTGATCAAAGCCCTCAGCGAACGGTTCGGCGGCACGTACTCCCCCAGCGCGGGGACCATCTATCCGCGGCTGGGGAAACTCGAAGAAGAGGGGCTCGTCGACACCGAGTCTGTCGGCCGCCGCACCAACTACCGCATCACTACGGCTGGACTTGCTGAACTCAACAAGCGCCGGGAGGAACTCGCCGGCGTCGAGAACGACATTTCCGCTTCCGTCCGCCGCCTGGCGGACAACCTGCGGGCGGATATCCGCGCCAACATGCGCGGGTTGCGGGCAGACCTGGCGGCCACGGCAGAGGCGGCCCGCTCCACGGCGCGGGCCGCCGACTTCAGGAAGGCCGGCCGCCAGCCGTCGGAGGGGATCCGCGAGCTGAAGGAAGCGGAGATGCTGCTGCAGGCGTTCCGGGACGAGCTGCGGGTGGAGCTGCGGCTGCAGGCCACCCGACAACCGCTCAGCGCGCTCACACTGGAAACCGTCAGGACCGTGCTGGACCAGGCGCGCATCTCCATCCGCAACTCACTGCCTAACTGAGCCGACGGGCTGAGCAAGCCGCCGGACGGCGCCGCCGCTCAGTATTGGCCCCGGCCACACCCCGTTTCGGTTTCGCGGCGTGTCCCATGGTGTGGGAGACTTGAGGGCAGCTCTTTTGAGTACCAACATTTAAGGAGGCCAGCTATGAGCAAGCGTGCACGTAAACGTCGTGACCGTAAGCGTGGCGGCGCGAACCACGGGAAGCGCCCCAACGCCTAAGCTAAAGCTTGGAAAACGGTTTAAGCAAAGGACCCCGGAAGCCACTCGGCTTCCGGGGTCCTTCGTCTTTGCGCTGTTCTTTACGCCGGCAGTACTGCAGACGGCTGCCGCTTGTGTCAGGCGTCCACCGGGCGGATGGAGTGGATCCGGTCCAAAATGGCGTTCTTCAGGTTTTCCGGAGCGGCCTCGGTGCACGAGCGCTTCACCATGGTGCGGATCACGCACTCGAGGTCGTACTGCTCGGTGCACTCAGGGCACTCATCAAGGTGGGTCTTGATTTCCGTGATGTCCTCGCGGGTCAACGCCCCGTCGAGGTATTCGTAGATGCGTTGCATCCGGGCGTCATCGCAGTCGCCCAATCCCTGGCAGTCGCTCATTTCCTGTTCTCCTGTTTTGTGGTCGCGGCCGTGTCCTGTGATTCGACGGCGCCTTTGAATCCTCGTTCGGCGGCATAATCCGCCAGCATGTCCCGCAACATTTTCCGGCCGCGGTGGAGCCGGGACATCACCGTCCCGATAGGGGTGTTCATAATGTCTGAAATTTCCTTGTACGCGAAGCCCTCCACGTCAGCGAAATACACCGCCAGCCGGAACTCCTCGGGGATCGACTGGAGCGCCCGCTTGACGTCCGAGTCCGGCAGGTGGTCCAGCGCCTCAGCCTCGGCTGAACGCAGGCCGCGGGACGTGTGCGACTCAGCCCTGGCAAGCTGCCAGTCCTCGATGGTGTCCGAGTTCGACTGCAGCGGTTCGCGCTGCCGCTTGCGGTACAGGTTGATGTACGTGTTGGTCAGGATGCGGTACAGCCAGGCCTTGAGGTTGGTACCGGGCTTGTACTGGTGGAACGCTGAGAACGCCTTGGTGTAAGCCTCTTGGACGAGGTCTTCCGCGTCGGCAGGGTTCCTTGCCATGCGCATGGCGGCCGAGTACAGCTGATCCACGTACTGCATGGCATCACGCTCAAAACGGACCCGGCGTTCGTCCGCCGATTCGGTGGCCACGTCCACGGGCTGCTCAGCGGACACAGGCTCGGCACTCACAGGATCAGCGGACACAGCCTCAACGGTCGCAGGGACTTCCGCTTCCGGCTGCGGGTCGCTCCCTGCCGGCGCATCGCTGCTGGCAGTGGCGTCGCTGCTTGATTTGGCTCCGCGTTCGGATGCCTCATACATGGCCTCGAGGGCCGGATCCAGGGTGCTCATTGCGTTCAAGTCTACTGTGACGGCCCTGGCACGTGGTGTTCCGTACTCCGGAAGATCGGATTCCAGAGTCTGCAGCGCCACGGGCCCGGTGGGTTCCGTCCCGTCCTTCAGTAACCTCAAGGGCAACTCCACTCTGTCTCAGGCCAGGGCGTTGCAGGCAAATATCTGCCCGGCAATCCATGGTGTGTCGATTTGTCCGGTGTTCGGCGGACCCGCAATTCATAACCGCTGGCGGCAGGCAAATATTCCTCAAAAGTGCAAGACTAGAACGGACTCCGCCGCATTCGGTGCGGTTCGTCCAGCCAGGAGGAAATCCATGTCCTTTGTCCGTACTCTCGCCCGCCCCATGCTGGCTTCCAGTTTCGTCGTCGCCGGACTGGACAAGCTGAAAAACGCCGATGACACCGCCACCCAGCTCTCGCCGCTCCTGCAGAAGGCGGCCGCGTCGCTGCCGTTCCAGGCCGACGAGAAGATGCTGGCACGCGTGATAGGCGGAACGCAGGTGGGTGCCGGCATACTGTTCGGCCTGGGCAAGTTCAGTCGCCTCTCGGCATCACTGCTGACCGTCATCTCCCTCCTTAATACCTTTGTGGAGTGGCGCAGCGCGGACATCAGCACCAAGGAAGGCCGCCAGGCCCGCCGGAACCAGCTGCTCAAGAACGTCTCCCTCAGCGGCGGCGCCCTGCTGGCCTCAGTGGACACCGCCGGCAAGCCCGGCCTGGCCTGGCGTGCCGAGCATCTCGCCGCAGACGCACGGAAGTCTGCTGCAGGTGCGCGGAAGACCACCGGCCAAAAGTTCCACAAGGCGGACAAGGCCGTGCGCCGCGCCGTGGAACACGCAACGGGGGCGTAAGGACGGATGACCGGTTCCACCCCGCCCGCAGCCACCGACTCACACAGCTCCACCGACACCGTTCCGCACTGGCCGGCTCCCTTCGCCAGCAGGCCCATCAACGCCACCGTCACGGTGCCTGGCTCAAAGTCCCTGACCAACAGGTTCCTGGTCCTGGCTGCGCTGGCTGACGGGCCGTCCCGGCTCCGCGCACCCCTGCATTCCCGGGACTCCGCATTGATGATCGATGCCCTCCGCCAGCTGGGAGCCACCATCACAGAGGTGCCCGGCGACGGAGCGTACGGGCCGGACCTTGAGGTCACGCCCCTGAGCCAGGAGGCGCCGTCATCAAGCACGCACATTGACTGCGGCCTCGCCGGAACAGTGATGCGTTTTGTTCCGCCCCTTGCCGCGTTGCGCAACGGCGTGAGCGTGTTCGACGGCGACACCCACGCCCGGAAGCGCCCCATGGGCACCATCATCGAGGCCCTGAAAGCCCTCGGAGTGGCACTGACCGCGGACGACGGCGGGACCCCCTCATCGCTGCCGTTCACCGTCGAGGGCACCGGGGAAGTCCGGGGCGGCCACCTGGTGATCGACGCCAGCGCGTCGTCCCAGTTCGTCTCGGCCCTCCTGCTGGTCGGCGCCCGGTTCACCGACGGACTCCACCTGGAGCATGTGGGCAAACCGGTGCCCAGCTTGGACCACATCAACATGACGGTTTCCGTACTTCGCGGCGTCGGCGTGACCGTGGACGATTCCGTGCCGAACCACTGGGTGGTGGCACCCGGCCCCATCCGTGCTTTTGATCAGCGCATCGAGCAGGACCTCTCCAACGCCGGCCCGTTCCTGGCCGCAGCATTGGCCTCCGGCGGCACCGTACGGATCCCGGACTGGCCCACCGGCACCACCCAGGTGGGGGACCTCTGGCGCAGCATCCTGGCGGACATGGGCGCAGACGTCAGCCTCGCTGACGGCGTCCTGACCGTCACCGGCGGGTCAGAGATCAAGGGCTCGGATTTTCACGAAACCAGCGAGCTCGCCCCCACCGTGGCGGCCCTCTGCGCCCTGGCCACCGGAACTTCACGGCTGACCGGCATCGCGCACCTTCGCGGCCACGAGACGGACCGGCTGGCCGCGCTGGTCACCGAAATCAACCGCCTCGGCGGCGACGCGGAGGAGACCAGCGACGGCCTGGTGATCCGCCCGGCAAAGCTGCACGCCGGCGTCGTCCACAGCTACGCGGACCACAGGATGGCCACCGCCGGCGCCATCCTTGGCCTGGCGGTGCAGGGCATCGAGGTCCAGGACATCGCCACCACGGCTAAGACCATGCCGGAGTTCCCGCAGATGTGGGCGGACATGCTCACTCAGGGCGTCGCCGCCGGTGACGCCACGGAAGGTTCCGCTGGTGGCACGCAGCACTGATTCCTGGGACGAGTCCGACGTCCGGATCCGGCCCAGCAAAAAGGGCTCCAGGCCGCGCACGAAGGACCGCCCCAGCCACGACGACGCTGTGACGGGCCGCATCATCACCGTGGACCGCGGCCGGTACACCGCCGTCGTCGGTGAGGACTCGGGCGACGAACGGATCATTATCGCCGCGAGGGCCCGCGAACTGCGCCGCTCCCCTGTGGTGGCCGGCGACTTCGTCTCCCTCGTCGGCGATGTGTCCGGGGAGCCCGACACGCTGGCCCGGCTGGTCCGGATCCAGGACCGCAGAACCCTGCTGCGCCGCAGCGCCGATGACACCGATCCGATCGAGCGTGCGGTGGTGGCCAACGCCGATCAGCTGGTGGTGGTGGTGGCCGCCGCAAACCCGGAGCCACGCACTGGCTTCATTGACCGCGCCCTGGTGGCCGCCTACGACGCCGGCATCGAGCCGCTGCTGCTCGTCACCAAGGCGGATGTCAAGGATCCGGCGGAACTGTTGTCCAACTACGAACACCTGGACTTCCCGGTGATCATCAGCCGTACGTCGGACTCCGAGGCCTCAGGTATTGATGCCCGCTCCGATGATGGCCTCTCTGCCCGCCTGGACGGAGACGCGGTTTCGCAACTCCGCGCGTACCTCGAGGGCAAGGTCTCGGTGATGCTGGGCCATTCCGGCGTGGGCAAGTCCACCATGGTCAATGCGCTCACCGGGGCCGAACGGGCTACCGGTGGCGTGAACGCGGTGACAGGCCGCGGCCGCCACACGTCGTCGTCGGCCCTTGCCCTGAAGCTGACGGGAGCTCCCGCCGGAAGCTGGATCATCGATACCCCTGGCATCCGTTCGTTCGGCCTGGCCCATGTGGACCCTGACCGGATCCTGCGGTCCTTCCCGGACCTGGAACCGGGCACGGATGCCTGCGAGCGTGGCTGCAAGCACAACACCGCGGCTGTCAACTGCGGCGTGGATTCCTGGGTGGCGGCCGGTCAAGCGGGCCCCACCGGCCCGGCCCGGCTAGCATCCCTGCGGCGGCTGCTCGGCACTGATCCGCGCCTGGTTGGCCAGGAAACCAAGGAACTGGGCAGCATAAGCTAGCGGCCAAAAGCCGACGTCCCCAACCCCACGGCCCGGAGACGGTAGTTTGTAACCATGATCCAACCCGCTTCGAGCTACAACGATGACCTGCGCCTTGCCCATGTGCTGGCAGATTCCGTGGATGACCAGACCATGAGCCGCTTCAAGGCACTGGACCTCCGCATCGAGACCAAGCCGGACCTGACGCCGGTCACGGACGCGGACAAGTCCGCGGAGGAAGCCATCCGCGGCCAACTATCCCGCTCGCGTCCCCGCGACGCCGTGCTGGGCGAGGAATTCGGCAGTTCGGGCCATGGCTCCCGCCGCTGGATCATTGATCCCATCGACGGCACAAAGAACTTTGTCCGCGGCGTCCCGGTGTGGGCCACACTGATAGCCCTCGTGGACGAAGGCGAACCCGTGGTGGGAGTGGTCAGTGCACCCGCGCTGGGCAAGCGCTGGTGGGCCGCCAAGGGTTCCGGAGCCTACATGGGCAAGTCCCTCGCCGCCGCAACGCGGCTCCGGGTCTCGGACGTCTCCAAGCTCTCGGATGCCTCCCTGTCTTATTCCAGCCTGGGCGGCTGGAAGGAACGCGGCAACCTGGATGAATTCCTGGGACTGACCGAAGACGTGTGGCGAACACGCGCCTATGGCGATTTCTGGTCCTACTGCATGGTGGCCGAAGGTGCCGTGGACATCGCCTGCGAACCGGAACTGAATCTGTACGACATGGCCGCTTTGGTGCCCATCGTGGTGGAAGCCGGCGGCCGCTTCACCTCCCTGGAGGGCCAGGACGGACCGTTCGGCGGCAACGCCCTGGCCACGAATTCCATCCTGCACTCCGAAGTCCTCAAGCGGCTGAACCCGGATCTGGACGACCTTCTTTAGATCGTTTTACGAATTATCGACGGCGGACGCCCCCTGATTGGGGGCTCCGCCGTCGTATCTTCGACAAATATTCCATTCCTCAAACGTGCGTAACAAAGCCCTTAACATTGGGGCGGGCTTCCTTCTCGCCCCGGCACATGTTCTACGCTCTTAACAGGTCACGAGTGCCAGCGCTAAACCCCGGTTTGCTGGCCGGCAACCCTCCATTCGCGGTGGGGTGCCCCGGGTGACGACCAGGCCGGTCCGGAATGGACACGGCAAGCGCGGATTCCCGGTACCGGGAGTCCTTTTAGAGTGAGGTCTCCTTGACAACTGCCACCGTCTCCCCCGCCAGTTTTTCCCCCAACAACGCCGCTGCGCTGATCCACGATGCCGCTGCCGTCTCCGGACGCCCCCTTTCCGCCGTCACCGGCGCGGAAATCCAGGCACCGTTGATCCAGGGAGGCCATGTCCGCTACGCAAACCTGGACTACGGCGCATCCGCTCCTGCCCTCTCCGTGGTGTCCGCCTACCTCAACGAGATCCTGCCGTTCTACGCCAGCGTCCACCGCGGCGCAGGCTTTGCGTCGCAGATCAGCACCTCTGTCTACGAGAACGCCCGGAACATCGTGCGCGATTTTGTGGGCGGACGCCCGGACGACTCCGTCATCTTCACCCGAAACACCACCGACTCGCTGAACCTGCTCGCAGGTTGCCTGCCAGCGACAGATGGCCGGCCGGATGGAGATGTCCTCTACCTGGACATCGAGCACCACGCCAACCTCCTGCCGTGGCAGGGCGTCCGGCACCGCAGCGTCGTCGCCGCGGACACCATCGTGGGGACCCTTGAGGTCCTGCGCGCCGAACTTGGGCAAGGCAACGTCAGTCTCCTCGCGGTCACGGGCGCCTCCAACGTCACCGGCGAGATCCTGCCGGTCAAGGCCCTGGCCGCCCTCGCCCATGAGTACGGGGCGCGGATCGTGGTGGACGCCGCGCAGTTGGCGCCGCACCGACGCATCAATATCAGCACCGACGACGTCGACTACCTCGCCTTCTCCGGCCACAAGCTCTACGCGCCCTTCGGCTCCGGGGTCCTGGTGGGCCGCACGGACTGGCTCGACGCCGGTACTCCCCACCTGGCCGGCGGCGGCGCCGTCCGCGAGGCCAAGCTCGACGGCGTCAGCTGGGCCACCGGCCCGGCCCGGCACGAGGGAGGCTCCCCCAACGTCCTGGGTGCGGCTACCCTGGCACGCGCCACCCAGGTCATCGCATCCTTGGACCAGGACCGCTGGCACGCCCACGAAGCGGCCATCCGGTCATTCCTGGTGGACGGGCTCGGGACGATCGACGGCGTCACCGTGCACCAGATCTTCTCGGATACGGACGCCGAGACCGGCACCATCGGCGTGGTGAACTTCTCCGTGGCAGGATACGACGCCGGGCTGGTGGCCGCCTACCTGTCGGCCGAGCATGGCGTTGGCCTCCGTGACGGCCGCTTCTGCGCGCACCCACTCCTCAAGCGCCTCGGCATTCCCTCCGGTTCGCTGCGGGCCAGCTTCGGCGTAGGCTCCCGGCTGGAGGATGCCCAGCGGCTCCTCGCAGGCCTGGAACAGCTCCGCCGGACCGGCCTGGGCTGGGACTACGTAGTGGACGCGGGCCGCTGGGTTCCGGCTAACGACACCCGCACCTACCCGCACTGGGCGCCCAACACGCCGGGTACGGCCGGCGCGGCTCCGTGCCTTGACAACTGACTGAGCCTTTCGTCCTGTACCTCCTGATCTGACGGCCACCCACCGGGTGGAGGCCTATGCGGTAAATTCGACGGGGATACGGAATTGGCAGAGTTGAAGGAGGCCGCACGTGGCAAGGGGTGGCCCCAGGCTTGAGCACGGACGCCGTCTGGAACTCGGGCAGAGTTTCCAGGACGGCGGCGAACATTACCAGCGCGTACGCCCTGGCTACCCCGCCGAATCAGCGGACTGGCTGATCCCTTCCGGAGCCAAGGACGCAGTGGACGTGGGCGCCGGGACCGGCAAGTTCACCACCCTGCTGCTGGAACGCGGCATGGCGGTTTCGGCCGTGGACCCGTCCCCGGACATGCTGGACCAGCTGCGGGCACACTGCCCGGGGGTTTACGCGACCCAGGGGACCGCAGAGGCCACCGGCCTCCCTGAGTCTTCGTTCGACGTCGTGAGCGTTGCGCAGGCCTGGCACTGGTGCGATCCGCTTCCAGCGAGCACCGAACTGGCGCGGATCCTGCGGCCCGGCGGAACCATGGCCCTGATCTGGAACCAGCTGGACACGTCCGTGCCGTGGGTCCACCGGTTGTCCCGCATCATGCACGCGGGCGACGTCTACAAGCCCGGGTTCCGACCGGTGGTGGGCCCGGAGTTTGAAGGCCTCAAAAGCCATGTGGCGGGGTGGGAGGACAGCCTCAGCACGGCGGACATCATGGAACTGACGAAGTCCCGCAGCTACTACCTGCGCGCTGGCGAAGCCACCCGCAGCAAGGTCCTGGCCAACCTGGACTGGTATCTGCACAAGCATCTGGGGCACGCCGCGGAAGAGGACATCAGCCTGCCGTACCTGACGCTGACGTGGCGGGCAGCGAAGGCGTGACGGGCGCAGACCACCGGGTAGGCTTGGAAGCGTGAAGACCAGCGCGCCCTCCTCCTCGATCGAGGACTACGTCAAGGTCATCTACGGCTTCACGGAGTGGCAGGATAAACCAATTACGTCCTCCCAGCTCGCGCAGCGCCTGGGGGTGGCCAATTCTTCGGTCTCAGAGATGGTCCGCAAGCTCAAGGACCAGGGCCTGGTGGACCACAAGCCCTACAGCGCCATCACCCTTACGGACTCCGGTGTCCGGCTGGCACTGTCCATGGTGCGCCGTCACCGGCTTATTGAGACCTACCTCGTCCAGGAGTTCGGCTACAGCTGGGACGAAGTCCACGACGAAGCCGAATTGCTGGAGCACGCCGTGTCGGACACGTTTATCGAGCGCATGGCGGCGAAACTGGGCAACCCGCAACGCGACCCGCACGGCGACCCGATCCCCGCCTCGGACGGCACGGTGCTGCTGCCGGAGGCCCATCTGCTCGGCGAACTCGATCCCGGGCACACCGGCAGGATCACCCGGATCAGCGACGAGAATCCGGACCTGCTCCGGTATCTTTCGGCCGAGGAAATCGATCTCGACGCCGAGGTGGAGGTAGTAGGCCGCAAACCGTTTGGCGGCGCGCTCGTGGTACGGATCAGCAACGGCGGCAGGACGCGGGATTATGATCTCGCGGATGAAGTCACCGCCGCGCTCTGGGTCCACAGCGACCATTCCCATGCCGGCTGCGTCCTCGGCGACATCTGAATGACGAACACCCGCGTCCCGCAGTGGCGGGCCTGGCTTGCCGTGGCGGTGGGCGGCCTGGCCGGAACGGAACTCCGGTACGGCCTGGGCCTCGCGTTTCCGGAACCCGCGGGGACAATGCCCTGGACCACCCTGGGCATCAACGTTGCCGGCAGCTTTGTGCTGGCCGCCCTCACCACCGTTTGGATGGCCCGGCCACAGACAGCGTTTTGGCTCCGCGCAGGCCTGGGGCCCGGATTCCTGGGCTCCTTCACCACGTTTTCAGCAGTGGCATTCGCGGTGGACCGGCTGGCCCATGCCGGCGAGCAAGCCGTATGGATCGCCTATCTGGGGCTGTCCCTGTTCCTCGGTCTGGGCGCCGCGGCCGGTGGGTGGCGGACCGGGCGGCTTTTCGCTGACCGGCTGCAGGGCGACCAACTGCAAGGCGACCGGGCGGGATCAGCGCCGTGATTGCCGCGGTCCTGGTGGGTTTGTTCGGCGTGGCAGGTGCCCTGCTGCGCTTCGCCGTCGACAGCTGGTTCGCCCACCGTGACGGTCGCCGCGCCCCCGTCACCACCGCCGGCACGCCGCGGCATTGGCCGTGGGCCACGCTCACGGTCAACGTCACGGGGTGCCTGATCATCGGGCTGTCCATCGGCATCACCGGAAGGCTCGGCCTCGCACCCGAGTGGCAGACCGCCGTCGCCACCGGCCTTGCCGGCGGGCTCACCACGTTCAGCTCCTGGACCACCGCGACGGTCCGGCTGCTCAGTGAGTCGCGGTTCGGGGCCGCGGCACTGAACGTCGCTGCCAACCTGGCCTGGGGATTGGGAGCGGCGGCCCTGGGCATGGCACTCGCCTCGTAGTTCCGAACCTACGAGGCGAGTGCAGTGAACTGACTACCCGGAGGGGATCCGTGCCAGCTGGATACTATCGTTACGGCGTGCCGGAGAGGAAGTACCCTGCGACGTCGGCGATCAGGTGGGTGGTACCAGACGAGTTATTGACTAGAACGATCTTGCCGTCAGAGCCCACGGGGACAGTAACGGAATTCGGAACGGTCTGCCCCGGGACAAAGTTCTCGTTGGATGTGCTGGGCCGGGTGGTCCCCGATGCGTAGGCAGTGATATGCCCATAGGACTGGGGCTGCGTCACAGTGAGGTTGAAAACAATAGCAGAGACCTTGAGCGGGATGCCCGCGACTCCGGCAGCCTGGAAAGAAACCGACGAAAACGCGCCCGCAGGTGCGGTGTTTCGCGTGTCCAAAAGCCGGGTCGGGGAAACGGGCACGAAGGCTCCCGGGACGGCCGGAGTACCCGCGATGTAGTATCCCCCGATGTCGGCAATCACGTGCGTGGTTCCGTTCGAGTTGTTGACGAGGGTGATTTTGCCGTCAGAGCCCACGGGGACAGTAACGGAATTCGGCACGGTCTGGCCCGGGACGAAGTTCTCGTTGGAGGTGGTAGGCCGGGTGGTCCCAGACGCGTAGGCGATGATATGCCCATAGGACTGGGGCTGGGTCACAGTGAGATTGAACACCACAGCCGAGACATTCGCCGGGATACCAGCGACTCCGGCAGCCTGGAAAGAAACCGACGAAAACGCGCCCGCAGGTGCGGTGTTTCGCGTGTCCAAAAGCCGGGTCGGGGAAACGGGCACGAAGGCTCCCGGGACGGCCGGAGTACCCGCGATGTAGTATCCCGCGATGTCAGCGATCAGGTGCGTGGTTCCGCCAGAGTTGTTGACCAGCGTGACCTTGCCGTCAGCGCCAACTGGAACCGTGACGGAGTTCGGCACCGTCTGGCCTGGGACGAAGTTCTCATTGGACGTAGTAGGCCGGGTGGTTCCAGACGCGTAGGCGATGATATGCCCATACGCTTGGGGCTGGGTCACCGTGAGGTTAAACACCACAGCCGAGACCTTTGACGGGATACCCGCGACTCCGGCAGCTTGGAAGGACACCGTCGAGAATGCCCCCACAGGTGCAGTGTTTCTGGTGTCCAGGAGCCGGATCGGGGTTACCGGCACGAAGGTCCCGGGCGCCGTCGGAACCGGAGTCACACCGAGCGGCCTGTCGGCGAACCAATAGCGCTTGGCGACGTCGTCGCTCGCCATGACCACAAGGCCCGTCTTGTTGCTCACCGGCTGCTTGCTGGTGGTCACGTCATTAATGTTGGGGGAATTGGGGTCCTCCATGATGGGTTTGCCCCGGCCCGCAGCAAATACGGGATTGTCCATGGATGCGGTCTTCTCATAAATGCTGCCGGAAACGCCGTCGAAAGCGCATCCGCTGACTGTCGATGAGGGTCCAGTTTGGAAAGCATGGACGAGGTTGTTTTCCGGGTCCAGCACTATTTGCGGACGCGAGGTGCAATCGCCGGTGAGCGATATCGTCGACTTCGAGAAGGAGCCGGTGCCTGGTTTGAAGACCAGCAGCACCAACTGATCCAGCGTCGGATCCGTAGACGTAACATCGAGACTCGTCTTCACCGCCGCAAAGACCCGGCCGGAGGAGTCGGACTGCAGTGATTTGAGGTTGAGATGGTCATCGGCCAGTCCGTTGCCTTTGGTAGCAGTCTGGACTTTCCATGACGACGTCGCCGTCGGGTCCGTTCCGTCGGTGCGCGTGGCCCACCACACGGACCCCGTGAGCTGGTCGCTCCACATCACCCCGATTTTCTTCGTGCCGTATGCGACGATGGCTGAGATGTCATCGGGTGCTGGATTCGGATTGGAAACCGGAATGATATAGGGAGTTGCCCAACCCGTCCCTCCAGGCGCGGACTTGTTCACATAAACCGTGTTGGTGAACCCGGCGACGGGGTCGCCGGCGACCTGCGTCCACGTGGCCCAGATTGCACCCGTGGTGTCTTGGGCTATGGTCATTGACTCGCTGCTGTTAGTAGCGATCAAAGCCGGGAATCCGCTGTCTAGCGTGTATTGTCCGCCGGAATAGCTATACCTGTAAAGGTACGCATACTGCCCTGGAATTGAAGGCAGTGGCGTATTTTCATTGGATACGGTGACTACATGGGATGCGATATACAGATGGCTGCCGTCCCAGAGTGTGTCCGCCAGGGTATTCGTACGGCTATCAATAAGCACACCAGTATCCACCCAGGTCTCGGAGCTGCGGTCCAGGCGGTAGATGTGCCACCCACTGCCCGTGGTCCACATGTCCGCCCACCACGAGCCGTCGTTCCACCACAACTTGCTCTGCGGCTTATCCGAAGTGGGGGGCTTGCCGGCGCCTGAGTAGCTGATGCTCGGGTGCCCGTAGGTGGTCGCGGCCTCGGCACCATTGGCGGCAGCGAGGACTGTCCCCGCTACGATGGTGGCCAAAACCAGAATCTGACTCAGCCAATTGACAGTTCGCTTCATTTTCATGGCAGCACTCCTGGGTGTGATCCGGCATCAGGACAGCGTCACGCTCTACGCAGATGCAGGGCGCGGCAATTTCTTTCACCGAGCGTCATCTGGTCTGCGGCCCAGCTGCCGTCAGCCCAGAATCCGGCCGGTCCGATGAGCCTAGTGATTAGCTCCACACGCTGTCCCGAGTAGCGTGTACTCGTTTTTGTGGGCCCGTCCCCCGGTTTGGCGGCGTCCCGTATTGTTGACTCTGATGATTAGCAGACGTGACGCGGCAATTGCCCTTGATGTACCGATGGAAATGGCCCAGCGCCATGGCATCCCCAAACGAATGACCGAGGCGGAGCTGGGCGACATCATGGACAACCCGCCGGCATGGCTGATCCAGTCGAGGGCCAACCGGACCGGCAAACGTCCGGTCTGGGTGCACCTGGAATGCGCCGTCTGCGGCTATGAAGAAGCGGCCCGGCCTAAGAAATGGTGGCCGGAATTCACGTACGTGGTGTGCGAGCACCATTCCCCGGACGAGGTGCCCCCGCTGCGGGCTGGCCTTATCAGGAGCGAGTTCGACGGCGTCGGGACCCGTTTTGTGGGCATTGCGGACGTTGCAGTTCCGGACTGATCCGGGCATTACATTCGGGCCTGAACAGGCGTATTTTACAAAGTGGGACGCAGCCCGTCCCCCGCTGTAAGGAGCACGCCATGCCGGATAAGTCACCACATCAGCAGCTGCACAAGAAACCGGTTAAGACCATCAAGGAAAAACGCGCGGAGAAGAAGGCCAAGAGCCGATGGAAGGCCCGCAGGACCCGGTAGCGCACCTGAAGAAGCGCCGGTAGCGGTTACACGTTCCCGGCCATCTCTTCGGGCGCTGCCACAAAGTCCACTTCCTGGCCGTCCCTCAGCACCCGAATCGGCAGCGGCTGGCCGGTCGCATCGCCGATCAGCAGCTTCTGTAGGCTCTCAGCGTTGCTGACGGGGCGGCTTCCGGCAGTCAGAATGACGTCCCCTGCCCGGAGGCCTCCGCGATCTGCAGGCGAACCGGCCAGGACCTCCACCACGCGCAGTCCGTCGCGTTGTCCCGTTCTGATCACCGCGACGGCGTTGAACCGGAACGGTGTGCTGACAACGCCGACATAGGCCCGCCGGACGCCGCCGTCCTTCAGCAGCGCCGAGATGATGCGCCGCGTGGTGGTGTTTATGGGCACGGCCAGGCCCAGCGGATTTCCCACTGCTATGACCAGCTGGCCCGGAGCGTCTCGGCCTCGTCGAACTGCGCCGGGGCCACTTTCGGCGCCCGGCCGTGGACCACCGCGGGGTCAGACAAAGGATCCGCCCCCACCAGTTCAAGATCGGTCTTGCTGCCGTCGGCAAAGGCGGCATGGCCTTGGTGCGTGCCGGCTACCACGTGTGAATTGGTCAGCAGGTACACGTCCGCACCGGATTCACTGGCCGGGTCCACGGCGCAGTTCCTTGCTGGCGTGGCTGCCTCCGGTTTCCAGACCTTGTGCTGCGCCGGAACTTATTGGCGACAACCACGCCGTGGCGTCCGGTAGTCTCGGAACGGCTACGCCGTGGGTGGACAAGGGCACAGACACGGCACTTAAATGCCAGAAGACCCGGACGCTGGGTCCGGGTCTTCTGGCAATGTCTTGCGACATTCAAAATGTGGAGATGGGGGGAATTGAACCCCCGTCCGATGTCGTGTTAACAGGTCTTCTCCGGGCGCAGTTTGCGTCGGATTTTCTCGGCCCCAGCCCTCCTGCAAACAGGTGGCTGATCCGGGCCCAGTCATCTAAGAGTCCCGTTTGCCCCGATGACGGAGGCAAGCAGCAGTGGCTATCTAAATGACGCCAGGATCCGGGGCAATAGCAACCTCGGGCTGACGGACTGTCTTACTGCTTAGGCAGCGAGAGCGAAGTCAGTGCGGTTTGATTTGGCACTTATTGGTTTGCAGACAGCGTTTACGAGATAATTCTGCATCCTCGGCCCGCTTCACCTGTTGCGACTAACATCGTCGAAACCGATCATCCCCGTATTTTGTTTTCAAACCGGCCGGGTTGTGCAGGCACAAATCCCTGCCGGAATACTAATTCTAACGCATGTGCGGCGGAAAACATTCCTACCGACGGTTGCGTTCCCGGACCTCGCGAAGGGCTTCGCGGTTGTCCTGCTGCTCACGCAGGGTCTGGCGCTTGTCGTACTCACGCTTACCGCGGGCGATCGCGATTTCCACCTTGGCCCGGCCGTCGAGGAAGTACAGCTGCAGCGGTACCACCGTGAAGCCGGACTCGCGGATCTTCACGGAGATCTTGTTGAGCTCGTCGCGGTGCAGCAGCAGCTTCCGACGGCGACGTGCGGAATGGTTGGTCCAGCTCCCCTGGTTGTACTCGGGAATATGAATGCCCTCCATCCACAGCTCATCGTTGTAGAACGTGCAGAAGCCGTCCACCATGGAGGCATGTCCTTCGCGCAGGGACTTGACCTCGGTCCCCATCAGGGCAATGCCTGCCTCGTAGGTATCCAGCACAAGGTAGTCATGCCGGGCCTTGCGGTTGGTGGCCACTACCTTACGGCCACTTTCTTTGGGCACGGTGGAACTCCTCAGTTCTTGAATCTTGGCCGGCTCCGGCCGTTCCGGCGCGGAGTCATACCAGTCTACGGCAGGCGAAGACCGGCGTTACAGCAGGCGCATCGGGTCAACTGCGGCTCCGTTGAGCCAGGTTTCGAAGTGTGCGTGGCAGCCCGTTGAGTTGCCGGTGCTGCCCGAGTAGGCGATGAGCTGGCCAGCGGAAACCTGCTGGCCGTTGGAGACGACAACGCTGGCATTGTGGTAGAGAATCGTGGTCAGGGAGTTGCCTTGGACCACACCGTGGGACAGCTTCACCCGCCAGCCGCCGCCGTCGGCGGAACTCCAGCCTGAGGAGAAGACCTCGCCCGCTGCTGCCGCGTAGACGGGGGTGCCACAGCCGACCCCAAAGTCGATTCCAGTGTGTAGGTAGCCGCCCGTTCCGTAAAAGTCGATGGTTCCAGGCGGGGTTGCCCGCCAGCCAAAGCCGGATGTGATGGGCGCACCACCTGAGAAGGGGTGCCGCAAGCCAAACGCCGACGGCGATCCGGTCACCGGAACGTACGGCGCTTGTGCTGGCGGAGCCTGGCCCTGGGCGGCTGCGCGGGCGGCCGCGGCAGCAGCGGCCGCCTCAGCGAGGCGGCGCTGCTCTGCTTCCCACTGCTCGCGGAGCCTGCGGTCACGTTCAGCGATTTCGTTGGCAACGGAGTTCTGGCTGGCTTCCACCGCCGCCATTTGGGACTGGATGCCAGGTTTCGCTGCCTGTAGTTCGGCATCAAGGCGGGTGGTGTCGGCGATCAGCTGGTCAACCTGGGCCTTCTTGGCAGCGGCCTCGTCACGGGCAGCCTTCTCCCTTTCCAGTGCGGCATCGGCCTTGGCCTTGAGGTCCCTGATCTCAGCCTCGACAGCTTCAAGCCGGGCCTGGGAGTTTACGTTGGTGGCGCTTTGCTGGGACAGCTTGTCCATGGCGGCGTTCTGGCTGCGCATGGCTTGGTCCGCGAGGTCCATGGTGTCGGTCAGGCTGCCGCCGTTGTTGGCCCCGAAGAAGAGGGTCAGGTTCGACGGAACGCCACCGGATTTGTAGGCCTGGGTGGCGATCTGGCCGATCAGCTTTTTGGTGTCGGCGATTTTCTGCTTATCAGCCTCAAGCTGCTGCGTGATTTTGGCCTTGTTCTGCTGCGCAAGGTCAACCCGCGCCGTCAGCGCTTCGACTTCCTTGACCGCACTCGCCACGCGCCCCTGAGCTTCCAGGAGGGCCTGCTGGGCGCCTGGCAGCTGGCCCTGGTAGATCACCAGGTCGCCGGCGGCCTTCGCGATGCGCGAATCCACGAATTCCAGGGACTGCTGGACCCGGGCCGCCTCAGCTTCAAGGGCGGCACGCTTGTCATCGAGCTCATCAGCATGCGCCACCGGGGCTGAGGCACCCATGCTGGCGGCGAGCAGCAGTGCCAGGACGCCGCTGATCAGGCCGGCGCGGCGGCCTGACGGTCGCGTGCGTTCGGCCCGGTGCCGGGGCACAGTTCGGTGCAATTCGTTCATCAGGATTCCTTGTTCGGTTTGCACAGCCTAAACCTTCAAATATCTGCGTAAGGTCAAGAGGGACGAAATTCCTGCCAAAGATCCGCCAAGGATCAGCAAGGCAGGCGCAAGAATGAGCGTCTGCCCCGGTGAAATGAACGCCGTGTCCGGATACTGCTTGGACAGGTACTCGCCCAGGAAGAAGTGCGCCACTGCCCACAGCGTGCCGGATGCCAGGGCTGCGCCTATCACCGCCGCAATCACGCCTTCCAGGATGAACGGGAGCTGGATGACGATCTTGGACGCACCCACCAGGCGCATAATCCCGGTCTCTCGGCGGCGGCTAAAGGCCGAGAGCCGGATGGTGGTGGCGATCAGAAGGATGGCGCACACGATCATCACGCCGGCGATGCTGACGGCCACGAGGGAGGCGGCGTTCATGGCCGAGAACAGCCGTTCGAGCAGCTGCCGCTGGTCTATGACCGTTTCCACGCCCGGCTGCGAGGAGAACGTCTCGCTGATGATCTGGTATTTTTCCGGATCCTTCATGTTGATCCGGAAGGATGAAGGGAGCTGGTCCGGCGTGACGGAATCGACGATCGGAGAATTGGAGAACTGGTCCTTGAAGTGCTTGTAGGCCTCGTCTTTGGACTCGTACTGGAAATCGTTGACGTACTGGGCCACGGCAGGTGATTCGAGCAGGGTCTGCAGGTTGTCCTGCTGCTCCGGGGTGACCGGGCCTGTGGCGCAACCGGCCGCCGTCGAACCGTCACTGCAGAGGAAGATGGCAACCTGGACCTTGTCGTACCAGTAGCCCTTCATCTGGTTGATCTGGAGCTGCAGCATGCCTGCGGCGCCGACGAATGTCAGCGAAACAAAGGTGACCAGGATGACCGAAACCACCATAGTGATGTTGCGCCGCAGTCCGCTGCCGATCTCACCGAGGATAAAGGCGAGCCTCATCGCTGCTCCTCCCCTGAGTCGGGATTCGGTTCCCCGGGTGCGGGTGGCTGGGCTTCGTCCCGGCCGCTGGCGTCCCTGAGCCGGCGGGATTGGCCTACTACGGGGATCATGGAGGTATACAAAGCCCTGGCCTCGTCGCGGATCACGATGCCGTTCTTTAGCTCCACAACGCGTTTGCGCATCTCGTTGACGATGTCGTCGTCGTGTGTGGCCATGACCACCGTGGTGCCGTTCTGGTTGATCTTGTCCAGCACGCCCATGATGCCCATCGACGTGGTGGGGTCCAGGTTGCCGGTGGGTTCGTCGGCAAGAAGGATGCCGGGGCGGTTGACTACCGCGCGGGCAATCGCCACACGCTGCTGCTCGCCGCCGGAAAGTTCATGGGGAAGGCGGTTTTCCTTGCCTTCCAGACCCACGGTCTTGAGGACTTCGGGGACGGTGTCGCGGATAACGCTGCGGCTCTTACCGATGACCTGCATCGCGAAGGCAACGTTGGCGAACACGCTCTTTTGCGGAAGGAGCCGGAAGTCCTGGAAGACCACGCCGATGCCACGGCGGAGCCTGGGCACGCGCCAGCTGGAGATCTTGGCGACGTTTTGCCCGGCCACGTAGACGGCGCCGGAGGATGCCCGGTCTTCCTTCAGCACCAGCCGCAGGAAGGTGGACTTTCCGGATCCGGAAGCGCCGACGAGGAAGGCAAATTCACCACGGTCAATCTCAAGGCTGACATCGTCCAGCGCAGGCCGGGCCGTCTGGTCGTAGACCTTGGTGACATTTTCGAATCGGATCATGGCCCTAAGTACCCTGCAGGCACGGCTGATACAGCCCAGATCTGCAGCCGGTGCGCGGGCATTCGTTTGGGGGAAGAAGAGCCCCGGCTCCTCGACTATACGCAGCCTCTTGGCCGGATTTCGGGGGCTACGGGGGTGTGTCGCGCGATCGCGCCTAGCCGGTAGGCACGGCAGGTGCTACTTCGCGGCGTTGCGGTTGTCGGTGCGCCAGCGGATCCCTGCGTCGATGAAGTCGTCAATTTCGCCGTCGAACACTGCGGAGGTGTTGCCCACCTCGTGTTCGGTGCGGAGGTCCTTGACCATCTGGTACGGGTTCAGGACGTAGGAACGCATCTGGTCGCCCCAGGATGCCTTGACATCGCCGGCGAAGGCTTTCTTTTCGGCGTCCTCCTGTTCCTTCTTCAGCAGAAGGAGCCGGGACTGCAGGACCCGCAGGGCTGCTGCCCGGTTCTGGAGCTGCGATTTTTCGTTCTGCATGGACACCACCGTGCCGGTGGGGATATGGGTGAGCCGGACGGCGGAGTCTGTGGTGTTAACCGACTGCCCGCCCGGGCCTGAGGACCTGAACACGTCAACGCGGATCTCGTTGTCCGGGATGTCGATGGAGTCCGTGGATTCGATGAGAGGAATGACTTCGACGGCTGCGAAGGACGTCTGGCGGCGGCCCTGGTTGTCGAAGGGGCTGATTCTTACCAGGCGGTGGGTTCCGGCTTCGACGCTCAGCGTCCCGAACGCATACGGTGCTTTGACTTCAAATGTTGCGGACTTCAGTCCGGCCTCTTCGGCGTAAGACGTGTCCATCACGGTGGTGGGGTAACCGTGGCGTTCGGCCCAGCGAAGGTACATACGCATCAGCATTTCGGCGAAGTCCGCGGCGTCAACGCCGCCTGCCCCTGCCCTGATGGACACCACGGCTTCACGTTCGTCGTATTCTCCGGAAAGAAGGGTCACCACTTCGAGGTCTTTCAGGGATTTCCGGATGGACTCCAGCTCGGCAGCGGCTTCGCCCATGGAATCGGCGTCGTCCTCGTCCTGCCCGAGCTCCACCAGCACTTCGAGATCATCAATCCGCGAGACCAGCTTGTTCAGCCGCTCCAGCTCGGACTGGCGGTGCGACAGGCGTGAGGTGATCTTCTGGGCCGCCGCGGGGTCATCCCACAGGTTGGGCTCGCCAGCGCGTTCGCTCAGTTCGGCGATGTCTTCCTTCAGGGCCTCAACATCGCTGACTTGCTCGATGGAGGTGTAGGTGGCGCGAAGAGCGCGGATTTCTGCGGAAAAATCAATAGTGGCCATGGTTGTTTAAGCCTACGCTATTAGGCCGGAGTGCCGGACTTCCCTGACTTCTCCGCGTCCGGTCAGCGCGTGAGCCGGGAACGCGCCGTGGAGGCCGCTTCAATTCTGATCCCATCAGGCACGAGGAAGTTCGCTATCGGCGGGTGGACAACAGCACTGAGAACCACGACGGCGGTGGATCCGTCAGGGCTGCCGGTCTCCGCTGAAACGGCTAAACCGGCGAACCGGGCCGACGACGGGCTCCGGGCGATAAAGTCGGCCGCAACGCTGCGGACGCGGCCGGAACCCAATATGGCTGAGGGGCTTCCGCCCTCTCCCCCGACCTCGCCCAGGGTGTAGCTGTCGGCGGCGGCCAGCGAGGCGCCGTCGGCCAGTGACAGCAACCTTTTGTGTTCAAGGTAGACGCTGGAAATGCCGATGACCACCGTAACCACCAGCAGGGCCACCGCGACGTAGCCAATGATCATCACGATCATCTGGCCGTCCTCACCTGAGTCGCTTGGTTTGGCTTCGGGGATCGCTTTGTGTGTCATCTTTGGGTCACCTGAACCTGCCCACCAGTTGGGTGGACGAGGCTTCAACTTCACTGGCCTTGAGCCTGAAGTCCTCGTTGAACGGCACGAAGGGCAGCGGCACGGTGAGGTTGACCGTGACGGTGACGGCAGTGCCCGCAGCCTGGCAGTCGGCAGGGTCGCAGCGGGTGGATACGCGTGCCTGCCCGGCATCGTGACTGAAGTCCGCGAGGGCGATGCGGGCTGCCTGTTCGGCGGCGGCCTGGGCAGACTCTGCATCCGGTTGGGCGACGAACACCTTCGCGGCCTGGTCGGCGGCGCCGACTACGGCAAAGGACCCGCCCTGGATCTGGCCTACGGTGATGATGAAGTAGACCAGCGGGACCATCAGGAGCAGGGCGAGGAACGTGAATTCGACCACTGCACTCCCCTCTTCACGCGGCCCCTCGCAAAGCGCCTGCCGGAACCGAAGATGGAGCCGGGAACGCAGGGTGTCAGGGTTGGATGGCTGCATGCCCTTTTACCTCCAGCAGGTTCCGCGGGCCGATCAGTCCGATGACGGGCATGGGAGCTTTGATGGTCACTTCCAGGGTCCGCAGGCCCTGGAACGTCACTTCCGTGGTGCTGATGTCCTGCGCGAAGTCAGTGTTGAGCGCGGTCCCAATCAGCATCGCCGCCCGTTCTTCGGCGTCTGACGCTCCCCGGTCTGCGAGCGTTCCGTAGCGCGCCCCGGAGGCGGCGGCGTCGATCAGTGTGTTGCGGACGTGCAGGACCAGGGTCAGCTGGATGATCGCCAGGAAGAACATGGTGAGCAGGCCGCCAACCATGACGAAGTCCACTACTGCTGAGCCGCGTTCATCTGTGCGCCAGCCCGGCTCGGCGCCGTCCCTGGACCGGCGCGGTAGCCTGATGGACGTGCACTGGCTGGCGCCCAGCATGTTTTACTTGCCGACCTTGTCCATGGCCTGGTTGAACATCGTTTCGAGGGCCGGGCCGGCGAGAGCCAGCAAGGCAGCCACCAGGACCGCGGACATTAAAGTGATCATCACCCAACCAGGCACGTCGCCACGCTCCGGGTGGTCATGGACAGAGGCCTCGCCGCCATGCCGGGCGTCTGTTCTGCCCGACGCGGTACGACTGGCCCATGCCCAAAGGCCGGCAAGCAACGCAAGGAGCAACACGCTGCTCGAGATTCCCATGTTCTTCATTTCGGTCCCATTCATTGTGTAAGTGACGCTGTGTAATTGACGTGGCGGCTAAGGGATATGAGCGCAGAAGTGATGGTCATGGCTACAATCCGAGGCTGATGGCCGCGATGCCGGGGAAAACTGCGAAAACCACCGTTAAGGGAAGGACACCAAAAACCAAGGGAACCATCATGGCAATTTCCTTTTTGCCCGCCGACTCCATCAGGTCCCGTTTTGCCGTGTCCCGGACGTCCTGGGCCTGAGCCCTCAGCACGTCGGCCAAGGGTGTACCCCGCTCGACAGCAACGATGATGCCGTCAACAAATCTGACGAGCGGCCCGAGATCTGTACGGGCGGAAAACTCCTGGAGGGCTTCCACCAGCGGTTTCCCAGCCCTGGTCTCGGCAAGGATCTTGGAAAACTCCTTGGCCAGTTCTCCACTGGCACTGCGGCAGACGCGGTCCAGTGCACCGGTGGCACTTTCACCGGCACCGACCGCCAGCGCCATGAGCTCGGCGAGGCTGGGGAATTCTGCCATCATTCGGGATTTCCGCCTGCTGATCTGGACACCGAGCCAGAAGTCCCGGAACAGAAACCCTCCGAGCGCGCTTCCGAGGACGGCCACAACCGCGAGGAAGGGACTGAAGCGGCCGGACACCGCGCCCAGTACCACCGCCGCCAGGGCGGCGGCGAATCCCGCGGCGGACCAGAGAAGCTGCTCGGCCCGGAAATCGACAGGTGATTTGCTGATCCCTGCTTGAGCCAGCCTTCGGGTCAGCGCCTTTGACCCGAGGTTTAACTTCCCGAGGGCGGCGAGTCCGTCGTGAAGCAGTGGACGCACGATCCGTTCCAATGGCCCGAATGGCGTGGCGTTCTGCCCGCTTGCCCGCAGCAAACGCGATTCAAGGTTTTGCGATTTCAGCTGTGGCTCGATGCGCTCGACGAACGTGAGCGGCCGCATAAAGGGCAGCCGGACGAAGATCAGCCAGAGGCCCGTTCCGAGTACGATGCCGCAAACAATCGCGGCCGCCGAGATCCCGTTCATCGCAGCACCCGTTCGTCCTGCGGAAGTGCGCCGATGCGCAGCATGATGGAGTAGCAGACCAGCGACACAACAAGTCCGCCTAGGAGGACAGCGGCTCCCGCGGGCGTGTTGTAAGCGTTCACGGCCTCAGGTCTCGTGGCCAGAAGGAGCATCACGATCCATGGAGCGGCCACCGCGAGTCTGGCGGCGTTAACCGTCCAGGACTGCCGGGCCTCAAGCTCACTGCGGGTCCGCGCACTTTCCCGGAGGAACTCCGCGAGGGTGCCCAGCAGTTTTCCAAGGTCCGAACCGCCAACTTCACGGGTCAACCTGAGTGCCTCGACGATCCGGTCCGCTACCGGATCCGCCAGCCGGTCCTTGAGTTTGTTAAGAGATGCATCAAATTGCCCGCCGGCGCGGTAGTCGGCTCCGAAATCCCGGAAAACATGCCGAAGCTCCTCGGGGCCCTTCTCCCCCAGCTGGATCAGGGCCTCCGGCAGTGAAAGCCCGGCGCGGATGGCCGAGCGCAGGTGGTCTACAACGTCCGGCCAGAGCTGGCGTAGGACGGCGGTTCTCCTGTTCGCCCGCCACCGGACAATGCTGACGGGCAGCCACGCGCCGAACAGTCCGAAGCAGACAGAGATCGGCCATGACCGGCTGACCACAAAGAAGATGAGAGCCACAAAAATGCCTAAGCCCAGGCAGGAGGCCACAAGTCCCGGCCCGGAGACCTTTTCGATTCCGGCGGAGGCCAGCAGGTCCTCGAGGCGGCTGGCCCGCGGGCGGCGCTTCAGCGCTGCCGGCTTTTCCCAGAACGACCACCAGATCAGGAAGAGCCCGGCGCCCGCAAGCACCCCTACCAGAGGCGCCATCAGCGCGGCTCCAGCAGCGCCGCGACGTCGTACCCTGCCCGGGAAAACTTCTCCGCCGCGGGCATGGAGTTGGCCCGCGGCTGTAGCTGGCCATCCTCCATGGCGAAAACCATGGAGGACTCAATGATGCCGTTTTCCACCCTCCGGCCGAGGGAAAGGATCTCGGTTACTTGGCGGCGGCCGTTGGCGTGGCGGCTGCAGTGAACCACGAGGTCGATGCAGGACGCCACGGTAGGAACCACGAAGGCAGACGAGATATTTTCACCGGCGAGTAGCGGAAGGGTACAGATCTTGGTGACGGCGTCGTGGGCCGAGTTCGCATGGACGGTGCACATGCCTGGTAAGCCACTATTTAAGGCGATGAGCATGTCGAGGCTTTCTGCTTCCCGGACTTCACCGACCACCAGGCGGTCCGGGCGCATCCGGAGGGCTTCCTTGACAAGCCTGCGCAGAGGGATCTCGCCTTCGCCTTCGAGGTTGGGCTGCCTGCATTGGAGTCCGACGACGTCCCGGAGCGGGAACTGGAGCTCAAAGATTTCCTCGACCGTAATGACGCGCTCACGGCTGCCGATGCTCGCTGCCAGGCAGTTGAGCATGGTGGTCTTGCCTGCTTGGGTTGAGCCCGATACCAGGATGTTCAGTCCGCTGGATACCGCAGCGCCGAGGAAGCGGGCCGACTGGGGCGTCAGGGTGCCCAACTCGACCAGGTGCTCAAGCCGGCTGGCCTTGACGACGAATTTTCGGATATTCACAGCCCAGTGCCTGCGGGTCACATCCGGAATGACCACGTGGAGCCTGGAGCCGTCCGGTAACGCTGCGTCCACAAAGGGCGATGACATGTCGAGGCGGCGGCCGGAACTCTTGAGCATGCGTTCCACGAGATCGCGCACCTGCTGGTCGGTGAGACTGAGCGAGGTCAGTTCCGACTCGCCGTTCCTGGCCACATAAATTTCGTTGGGCGCGTTGATCCAGACTTCCTCGATGGTCGGATCGTCAAGCATCGGCTGAAGGACACCGAACCCGGCCACCGCGTCAAAGACAAACCGGCGTGCGGCTTCCAACGGACCAATCGGAGGCAGCGGCCCCATGAGGGCGCGTTCGTCGTAATCGCTGACGGCTGCTTCGACCAGACGGCGGACCTCGCACGCCTGCCGTAGCGGGTCCAGGCCCCGACGGCGGATCAGCTCGCGGACTTCGTCTTCCACGATTCGCACAGCGTCCATGTTGTTCCCCAATACAACTACCGCCCCCGGTGGAGGCAGTTCAACTGGGTACAGCCTAGGGAGCGTAGCGCACGCCGCCAAGTCATATGGTGTGGGCTGTGGATAACAGTGGCGCATCATTCACATTGGCAACAATCGAAACTCTGGTTACAGCAGTCACTGCGGTGTTAGGGTAGGCGCATTCAGTCTCGATTTCCAGTTCAGCGTCTCCTGAACTGCAACCCACTAGTGTCGCGCTCAAGTTGGCGCCACATTTGCTCCGGAGCCAAAATGAAGCGGACCCAGTCCAACAGTCACCGTCCCCTGCTGCATGTCCTGGGGACAGCAGTCTTGGCTGCCGCTCTCGTGGCGGGCCCCGGCCTGGCAGGCGTCGCCTTCGCCGTTGACTCGAGTCCCGCACCGGCGCCTTCAATATCCGGGCCGACGCCGGCCCCCACTTCTGCGGTTCCGACGACACCTCCCGAGGCGGTATCACCGACCGCCACTGCGGCTCCCTCGGCGGCGCCGACAACTGTTGAAGATCCAGTGACCCCAGTGCCGACGACGGACTCCGCCGCTGCCAAGGCAGCCATGGCTGAAGCCATCGGTAGTGGCGGAGCGGAGATGGGACAGCGCTCCGCCCGTGTGACATCATCCTCGAGCACCAGCTTCAAGAAACTCACCACGGAGGCAATGTCCGCCGAAGGAACGTGGATGCCGACCTTTGGCGTCCAAGGACTGGATGTGAGCGGCCACCAGCCCAACGTCGACTGGCAACAGCAGTGGAACATGGGAGCCAGATATGCATACGTCAAGGCCAGCGAAGGTAACTACTACACAAACCCGTCGTACAGTTCGCAGTACCAGGGTTCAAGGAACGTAGGCATGATCCGTGGGGCCTACCACTTCGCTATCCCGAACTGGTCTTCAGGTGCCGATCAGGCCCGCTACTTCGTTCAGAATGGCGGAGGGTGGACCGCAGACGGCTACACGATGCCGCCGGTCCTGGACTTTGAGTTCAACCCATATGAGAACCGAACCATTAACGGATTCTACTTCGGCAACACGTGCTACGGCATGTCGCCAGCTCAGTTGGGTTCATGGGTCCGCGACTTCGGCAACACAATGCAGTCATTGACCGGCCGTCTTCCCGTTATCTATACCAACACCAGCTGGTGGAATCAGTGCCTCGGTAATCCCGCAGGGTTCAGTGACTATCCTCTGTGGGTGGCCGCCTACCCTAGCTCCCCGACTAACAACGCTGGCGCAGTTCCCACTGCGAGCTGGAGCACTTACAGCATCTGGCAATACAGCAGCACCGGTCCGTTTGCCGGTGATTCGAACGTCTGGAACGGCGACTATTCATCACTTGCGCTTTTTGCTGGTTCGGTACCGCAGGGATCGTTTGACACCGCGGCCGTTCAGCGCAGTGGCACGGCTACGTCCATACAGTTGCGTGGTTGGGCCCTGGACCGCGCATTTTCCGGTGCCACCACAGAGGTGCACGCCTACGTAACGGCACCAAACGGGACGAAGACCCTGCATAAGTTCCCGGCGACAGCCTACCGGCCCGACGTCAATACGGTATTCGGGTTGGGCGAGTATCACGGATTCGACAATCAAATTCCGATCAACGTTTCAGGAAAATACACGGTCTGCGTCTTCGCCATCGGTAAATACATCAACCCTGGGCTCGGCTGTAAGTTACTCACAGTGGACGGTGCCGAACCGCCGATCGGCAGCCTGGACGAAGTTTCGGAACAGCGGTCCCCGGACAAAGAATCGATAAAGGTACGGGGCTGGGCCGTGGACATGAGCCGACCCTCAGTCACTTCCGAAGTCCACGCTTATCTCTACAGCCCCGACGGCAGCAGCACGCTTTACAAGATCCCGGCGAACACTTCCCGGCCGGATGTGGACCGCATATTTTCCGTCGGCGCCAACCATGGCTTCGAAACCAACATCGACATCACCAAGGCAGGCAACTACAAGCTCTGCGTTTACGCCGTCGGGCTCTACCTCCAATCGGAACTTGGTTGCAGGTCCCTGAGCATCGCACCAGGCACGACCCCCGTGGGCACACTGGATTCGACCAGCGTCAAGAAGACAACCACGCAAACGCTGATAACCGTCCGCGGTTGGGCGGTTGACTACGGTAGCACTGCGGCTCAGATACCTGTGCACGCGTATATATTGGCTCCAAATGGCACCAGTTCGCTCCACGAATTCACGGCCGCAAAGTCTCGTCCGGACGTAAATAACGTACTAGGCGTTCCAGGGAACCACGGCTATGAGGCCGACCTACCCATTAGCCAGCCCGGTACGTACAGGGTGTGCACGTACGGCATTGCCCTTAGCCCGGTCTCCCCGGGGAACTCTCTTCTCGGTTGCAATTCTCTGGCCGTTGGTGTCAGCCCGAGCCCGATAGGATACTTGGATTCCGTGCGCATAGCTGCTGACGCTAACGGGGCCTCCTTACAAGCCACAGGATGGACAGTAGACTTGGACGTCCCAACCGTCTCCCTCAGCGTCCACACCTATGTGACGGCACCGAATGGCAGCGTCACCAACTTCGCGGTCCCAGCTAATCAGCTGCGCTCCGATGTGAACCAAGTACTCGGAATATCCGGCAACCACGGCTACACGTCAAAAAAAGCAGTCACCCAGCGCGGGAACTACAAGATCTGCACTTATGCGATTGCAGCTTCGCCTTTCGCCGCAGGCAACTCGTTACTCGGATGCAAGAACATCACCTATTGAGCCCGGACTCCACCATTACCGGCCGGCCACAAGCCATCGACCGTAGTACTGGGATCAAACTTGCTGAGACTGCCATGCCCTGCAGGGTGGCACGGTTCCGGGGCGGCGCATCGCTCGAGGTAGGATTCAGTCTGGCCTAAATGCCGACTCGCATGGGCGACATGCTTGGACCCATAGGATCGGAGATCTTGAGTGGCTTCGAAAGCTGCACCTGCTTTGTTGCGCCGTTTTGGTGGCTTCGCAACTTCCCTCGTGTTCTCAACTGTCGTAAACCTGCTCGCTATCCCCTTCGTTATTTTTACGTTGGGCAAGGAGACATGGGGAGAGCTGGCGTTGGCTCAGGCAACAGCGGCAATATTCGGGATTGCTGTCGCCTTCGGTTGGGGTACCGTCGGGGCTGCCCTCGTGGCCTCATTGCCCGAAGCGGAGCGGCCCCAAATGTTCCTCGATTCCCTGGTGAGCCGCGTCTATCTATTCCTACTAGCTCTGCCAGTGATGTTTTTGGTTGTGCTGCTTATGGGAAAAGTCGATCCCCCAGTGGCGGCGCTGGCTTCCGTGGCCTACATCCTGCCCTTCGTCGGCGCCTCGTGGTTCTTTATCGGGCAGGTCAAGCCATGGAAGCTCTTCCTTTTCGACGTGCTTCCCCAGGGTCTGGGCACCGTGGCGGGCGTCGTGCTGATCCAGTTCTTTCCGCAGCCCATCATATTTGTGCTGTCGCTTCTGGCTTTTAACCTGCTGGCAGTCGTCATCGGCGCCACCGGCGCCCTCTCAGGCGCTGGGCATACAGTGAAAGCAGATCTTCGCATCGTCCCCGCGATGAAGCGCCTGCGCGACCAGAAATACGGCGTGATTGCAGCGGGAACAGGGAGTCTCAACAGCAACCTGCCGATGCTTGCGGTAGGCCAAGTGGTTGCGGCCGCACTCCCCCAATACGCGTTGGCGGACAAGTTCTTCCGCTTTGCGGTCGCCGGTTTCGGGCCTGTCCTCCAGGTCATCCAGGGCTGGATTCCGGAAGCCGGGCCAGCCCGGAGTTCCGACAGGATCCGTACCGTCGCCAGGCTTGCCCCGTTCGTTGGTTTGGTTGCCGGAATCCTTTTGGCAGTCCTCACCCCCTGGGCGAGCCCGCTGTTCTCCAGCGGAGTCATCACGATCGACTACAGCCTCAGTATCCCGTTCGGACTTATTCTTGCCGGAGTCATCGTGGCGCAGGTCGTGGGCCTGGCCTGTCTCATCCCGCTCGGCAAGGGAGCTGCCCTGGCCAAATCGACGGCAATCGGGGCCGCCTTCAATGTTCCGATGATGTTTGTCCTCGGCGTCATGTTCGGCGCCCCCGGCGTAGCCTGGGCTGTCGGCCTCGCCGAACTCGTGGTTGCCGGCTACCAGATCATGGTGGTCCGCGACAGCCTCAAGCATCTAGTTCACCCGCCCGTTCCGGCCGCGGACCCACTGCCCTAGCCAGGCCCCCGGGGCAGGTATGACTGCGGCAGACTACCGGAAATAGACTCAGCTTTGGGCCGCCACGGCGCCATGCCCAGCCGCGGGTCAGCTACTTCCGGCGCCCCTTGACGAACAGTTCAACCGGAACGCCGGCCACAAATTCCACGAAACACGGCAAAGCAATGTCGCCGCTGCGCAGCCCTGACACCAGCGCGCGCGAGGTGGGCACCCAGCCGTGGCCTGTTTCAAAAGCGGCCACGCCGCCGTCCAGGCCGGGAGTGCCGGCGGCCACACGTGTCCTCAGGGCATCCGCCATCACGCGGCGCCAGCCGAAGCTCAGATCATTGGCCGTCCTGAGCATGGCGAGTGGCCTGCTGCTGCCCTGGAATTTCCGGGACAGGTTGGTCACGTGCTCAAAAGACTTCGCGAGGCTTTTCCTGCCGCCGACCTCACCAAGGACGTTGCCGCCGTGCTGTACGTAGTCCTGGACAACGTCGTCGACCACGAGCGCACCGCCGGTCGCTTTGGCGCAGACGGCCAGCCAGTGGTCATGCACCTGCGAGATGGTGTTCAGACGAGGAAAGGGAAGAGCCAGGTCCAGCAGTTCAGGCCTGAACACGGACAGACTACCGGTCACCTGGTTCTGGGCCAGCAAGGCATCCAGCGAAACGTTCTTCCGCTGCGTCGATGCCGTCACCACCTCGTTCCCGGGTAGCCGGACGACACGCGCCTGCGCCGCCACCAGGCTGACATCCGCCAGGTGGGGCATAAGCGTTTCGAGCTTCGACGGGTACCAAGTGTCATCCTGGTCCGATAGTGCCACCCACTTTGCGTCCGCGGGGACATGCTCAAGGACGCGTTCGAAGTTGCCGTAGAACCCCAGTCTCTCCTCAAAGCCGATCACGCGGAACCGTTCGTCGCCGCCAAGTTCCCCGGCCACAAAGTTCCGGACGTCGGCGAAACCGCCGTCGGCCGAGATGAGGCACTGGAAATGTGCGTGCGTCTGGTTCTGGATTGATTTCAGCTGGGCCCGGAAGAGTTCCCAGTCCGGCTGGTACGCCGCCAGGGCGACCACGCCGAACGTGCCGGAGTCGTACTGCATGGGTCGGTCCGCCCTATTCCGCGGCCGTCCGCTGTCCGAGATACGTTTCCAGCACGTCCCGGGCCGGACGTGGTTTGAAGCCCGAGTTCTTGATCTTGCCCAGGTCCAGGGCGCTGTTCAGCGGCCGCGGTGCGGCAGCTTTGCCCCTGAAATAGTCTTCGGTGCTCACGCCGGTGACGGCAGACCTCGGACGGCCGGAAAGCTCGTACACGTCCGCGGCGATGTCCGCCCAGGACTGCGGCTCGCCGTCGTTGCTGAGGTTATAGGTGCCGTAGTCCGCGCCGGAATCGAGCAGGTGCTGGATGCCCGCCGCGATGTCCTGGGTGAAGCTGAGCCGGCCAATCTGGTCATTGACGACAGACGGCTCGATGCCGCGGCCGGCAAGGGATGCCATGGTGCGGACGAAGTTGTTGCCTTCTCCGATGACCCAGCTGGTGCGGACGATGTAGTGGCGCGGAACGACACTTACGACGGCGTCGCCGGCCGCCTTTGTCTGGCCATAGACACCCAGCGGAGTGAACGGTTCGCCCTCGTCGTGGCTCTCTCGGACACCGTCGAAGACGTAGTCCGAGGAAACGTGCACCAGGGTGAGGTCATGCTCGACGGCGGTTCGGGCCAGCCGGGCCACCGCAGCAACGTTGACCTCCCAGGCGGCGGCGCGGCCCTCCGCGGTTTCCGCGGTGTCAACGGCGGTGTAGGCGGCAGAGTTGATGATCGTCGAGTAGTTCTTCCAGTTCCGTTCCGCGAAGGAGGCCTCACTGGCCAGGTCGAATCCGGCCCGGCCGGCGAACTCGACGGTCACGTCGCCGTCGTACAGTTCCCGCAGTGCCTTGCCCAACTGTCCGTCGGCACCGACCACAAGGATCTTCTTTGCCGGCATAGGCACGACGTCCGCAAGGCGGGGATGGGCCTTGTCCTTGTCGGAAAGTTCTGCCTCTTCGAGCGGAACGGGCCACGAAATAGCGGCCGTTTCGTCTGCGAGGTTCAGGAACGTGTACTGCCCCTGGGCATCGGCGGACCAGTGGTCGTTGACGAGGTAGGTGTAGGCGGTGTTGTCTTCCAGCGTCTGGAAGGCGTTGCCCACGCCGCGGGGAATGAAGATTGCCTGGCTCGGATCGAGTTCGGCGGTGAAGACGGCACCGAACGAGGGTCCTTCGCGCAGGTCCACCCAGGCACCGAAAATCTTGCCCGTTGCGACCGAGATGAACTTGTCCCACGGTTCAGCATGAATCCCGCGGGTGGTGCCGGCCTTTTCGTTGAACGAAATGTTGTTCTGTACGGGCCGGAAGGCCGGCAGCCCCAGGGCCACCATCTTTTCCCGCTGCCAGTTTTCCTTGAACCAGCCCCGGTTGTCACCGTGGACCGGAAGGTCATAGAGGACGACGCCGGGGATCGGGGTTTCGTGCGCAGTCAGCTTTTTGGAGAACTCGATCGACATCGTCTACTGGCCCTGTTCCTTGTACTTGGATTCGGTCTGGGCCTTCTGCGGCCGCCACCAGTTTTCGTTCTCGCGGTACCAGGCGATGGTGTCCTCGATGCCGGCGTCGAAGTTGGAGAACTTCGGTTCCCAGCCGAGCTCGTCGCGGAGCTTGGCGGAGTCGATGGCGTAGCGCAGGTCGTGGCCCGGGCGGTCCACGACATGGTCGTAGGCGTCCGGGGACTGGCCCATGTGCTTGAGGATGAGTTCGACGACGTCCTTGTTGTCCTTTTCGCCGTCGGCGCCGATCAGGTAGGTCTCGCCTATCCGACCTTCGGCGATGATGGCCAGCACGGCCGAGGAATGGTCGTTGGCGTGGATCCAGTCGCGGACGTTCTCGCCCTTGCCGTAGAGCTTGGGCCGGATCCCGTCGATCACGTTGGTGATCTGGCGCGGGATGAACTTCTCCACATGCTGGTACGGGCCGTAGTTGTTCGAGCAGTTGCTAATGGTCGCCTGCAGCCCGAAGGAACGTACCCAGGCGCGGACCAGCAGGTCCGAACCAGCCTTCGTGGAGGAATACGGGCTGGACGGATTATACGGCGTGTCCTCGGTAAACCGCACCGGGTCATCGAGCTCCAGGTCACCGTACACTTCGTCCGTGGAGATGTGATGGAAGCGCTTATTATGCTTCCGCGCAGCCTCGATCAGCGTGTACGTACCGATGATATTTGTATCCAGGAACGGACGGGGATCATGCAGGGAGTTATCGTTGTGCGACTCAGCCGCATAATGAACCACCACATCGGCGTCGGCCACGAGACCGTCAACGAGCGCAGAGTCACAGATGTCGCCCTGCACGAAGCGGAAGCGCTCCTCCGGAAGACCGCTTAGGGACTCCCTATTGCCTGCGTACGTCAGCTTATCCAGGACCGTGACGTGATCCTCAGTGTTCTCAAGGATGTAGTGGACAAAATTGGAACCGATGAAGCCAGCACCGCCGGTGACAAGGAGATTTTGCATTCAGCCAGCTTACCGGTTGAGTCATCCCGTTCGAATTTGCGCCATCCGTCCTGGTCGGGTCGGTTCGTACCAGGAGGGCTCTGATCAGGATGGCTGTCGAAGGCGGCGCCATGCCCGTGCGATGCAGCGGAGCAGGATGACGCGGGCACGGAAGATCACAGACAGCGAACGCCAGCCCCTGGGTGTGGCGTTGTCATCGTGGATCCTGCGCAACAGTGTTGACTCGTCCAGGTGCTGTATGGAGCCTGCCAGGTTGCCGCATATAGCCAGCCACAGGTCATGGGACTCGTTCAGGTAGCGGGGAACGGGCGAAAACACTGGCAGCATGTCCCGTCGGAATCCCATGCCGCAGCCGTAATAGGCCCGGTATCCCACCAGGATGCCGAGGATGTTTGCGGCATGCCGTCGGCTGTCCTTGTCCCGGAGCCGCGGGATGTTCGGACGGGGGCCGCCTCCAAGCACGTCGAAGTTGGTTGCCACCACCATTGATCCCTGCAGGGCACCAATCATCAGCTCAAGCCGGCCCGGCACCCAGACATCATCCTGGTCGGCGAGCAGAATGTACTTTCCCCTTGCGGCAAGAGCGGCTTGCTCGAATGATCGTACGTACCCCTGGTTCACAGCCGCCTCTATCAGCCGGATCCGCCCGTCTTCGAAGGTCCTGATCTGCTCGACAGTGTTGTCCGGTGAAGCGTCGTCCACGATCACCAGCTCATCGTCCGGGCCTAGTTGGGTGAGGATGGACTCGAGCTGTTCTGTTATATAGCGCCCGCCGCGGTAGCTGGCGAGGCAGACACTGGCCCTGGTTTCCCGGCTGCTTATGGGTTCTGGGACGCCTGTGAAATCGGTTATCAATCTGCTCCTTCCGCCTTCGCGAGATAGTCTGGGGCTCAGCGGCTGACGTCCGGAGCGCTCATCCCATCCTAGGCTCCGGTTTGGGTCCCAGTGCGCAGCGTCCTTCAGCGCCGACTGCGCCGATCGTCGCGGTCCCCTCCGCGCCGCGCGGCTATGTCGTCGCCGACCCGAATCGCGGATTGATATAGTTTGGACATCATGCAATTCACCCCCAAGCCGCGCGTTCTCGTGATCATGCCTGCCTGGAATGAATCGGAAGCCGTCGGCAATACTGTGCGGGAAGTACTGAACGCAGACTCCAGGTACGACGTCCTCGTCGTCAACGACGGGTCCTCTGACAACACCGCAGCTGTTGCCGCCGAGGCCGGGGCAACTGTGCTAAATCTGCCCTTCAACCTTGGCGTGGGCGGCGCCATGCGGGCGGGCTTCAAGTACGCACGCCGAAGTGGCTACCGCCAGGTGATCCAGGTGGATTCCGACGGCCAGCACGATCCGCGGAGCATCGACGAAGTCCTTGCAGGTCTTGCCCACGCCGACATCTCAATCGGCGCGCGCTTCGCGGACCGCGGAGACTACAAGGTCACTGGCCCGCGGAAATGGGCCATGCAACTGCTGGCCAAAGTTATTTCCGGGTTGGCAAAAACCCGCCTTACCGACGTGACCAGCGGGTTCCGCGCCGCCAACGTACGTGCCATGGACCAATACCTTGACCACTATCCGGCCGAATACCTGGGTGACACCATCGACTCCCTGGTGGTGGCCATCCGTTCCGGATGCACTGTTACGCAGGTGCCCGTCGAAATGCGGGCCCGGCAGGGCGGAAAGCCCAGCCACAATCCGACCAAGGCCGCCATATACCTCGGCAGATCGGTGTTCGCCCTGTTGTTCGCCCTGACCCGGAAACGGTCCCACCTGGCCGTCCCAACTCCGCAAGCATCAGGAGCCTGAAGGTATGGGAAACATTGCAGCCTTCTTGCTTGCCCTGGCCATCGTTGGCCTGGTCGTCGAAATGCTCCGCCGGAAGAAACTCCGGGAAAAGTACGCTGTCCTGTGGCTAGTTGTTGGCGTTGCCACCCTTGTACTGGCGGCCTTCCCCCGGCTACTGAATGTTGTGGCGGAGTTTGTCGGCGTACAGCTGCCTTCCAACCTTCTCTTCGCAATGAGCATCCTCATGCTGCTTGGCGTCTGCCTGCATCTATCGTGGGAAATCTCCGTTGTCGAAGATGAGACGCGGACCCTCGCCGAGGAAGTGGCAATCCTGCGCGTCCAGGTAGAGGCTCTCAGCGCACCCGCCAGCAGCGATTCACCGTTGCAGTCCGACCCGAGGGCAACAACCCCAGACACCGCCGGGTCCCACGCGGTGAAGCCCGATTCACAACAAAAAGGTTCGGATTAACATATGCCGCTGGATATTTTCATTCCCTACTGGGGCGATCCGGATTACATGAAGGAAACCGTCAACAGTGTCCTGGCCCAGGACAGCGATGACTGGCTCCTCACCGTCGTGGACGACGCCTTCCCTGGCCGCGAGATCAAGGACTTCATGGCCGGGATTACCGATCCCCGCGTCAAGTACATCCGGAAGGAACAGAACGCGGGAATCACGGAAAACTACCGGACCTGTGTGGCCTTGTCCACCGAGGAAGTCCTGGTGATCCTCGGGTGCGATGACGTCTTCCTACCGAATTACGTCTCCACCATCCTCGATGCCCACACGCGGTATCCCGATGCTGCCTTGATCCAGCCCGGTGTCCAGGTCATAGACGAGGCCGGCCACGTCGTGGTCACCCTCGTGGACACTGTGAAGCAGAAGCTGATCAAACCCCGGGGCGGCGGACGTCAACTGGTTTCCGGCGAGGCCATTGCGTCCAACCTGATGCACGGGGACTGGCTCTACTGGCCATCGCTGGCCTTCCGGTCAGACAAGATCCGCCAGGTGGACTTCCGGGACGGGTTCCCCATCATCCAGGACCTCGCCCTGATCATGGACATGATTTACAACGGTGACCAGCTCCTGATTGAGCCGACCGTCTGCTTCCAATACCGCAGGCACTCAAAAAGTGCCTCGTCCACCAAACTTGTCGATGGCTCCAGGTTCGCCGGGGAACGTGAATATTTCACCGTTTCCGCCGCACAGGCCCGGGAACTGGGATGGAACAGGGCTGCCCGTTCAGCACGGCTGAGGTTCACGTCGCGTGCGCACGCCGCGTCCCTGCTGCCCAAAGCAATGTTGAGCAAGAACTCTGCTGCCGTAAAGGCGCTGGTCCGCCACACCTTCGGCAAGTAACGCCGTTAGCAACGAAAGGTCCCAAGTGACTTCCTCTTCAATTTCCGCCCGTCCTGGAGGCACCGTCCTCGTCACGGGCGGCGCCGGATTCATCGGCTGTGCGATCTCCGACGCACTGGTAGACGAGTTCGACCGCGTCGTTGTCGTCGACAATCTCCACCGACAGATCCATGCCACGGGAGAGCGTCCCGTTCGGTTGAACCCCGCTGCCGAATTGGTTGTTGCGGACGTGACTGAAGCGAAGACCTGGGACACCGTCCTCGAGGACGTTACCCCCGACGTCGTAATCCACCTGGCCGCCGAAACCGGAACTGGCCAGTCCTTGGAAGAGTCCACTCGGCACACGCACGTCAACGTCGTCGGAACCTCCCAGCTCCTGGATGGCCTTAACCGGCACGGTAAGCTGCCGCGCCGGATTGTGTTGTCGTCAAGCCGCGCAGTGTACGGCGAGGGCGCCTGGCAGGATGCCGACGGGCGGGTCTTCTACCCGGGCCAGCGAACGAGCGAAACCCTCGACAAGGCACAATGGGACTTTCCCGGCGCCTCACCCGTCGCCATGAAAGCGTCGGAGACGTTCCCGGCGCCGGTGAGCGTATATGGTGCCACCAAGCTCGCGCAGGAGCATGTCCTGCAAGCCTGGGCCAAGTCCTACGGCGTGGAGACGGCGATTCTGCGCCTGCAAAACGTCTACGGTCCGGGCCAGTCCCTGATCAACCCGTACACGGGCATCATGAGCCTCTTTTGCCGGATGGCCATGGGCGGCAAGTCCATCCCCCTGTATGAGGACGGCGAAGTGCGCCGCGACTTCATCCTGATCGACGATGTCGCCTCCGCGATTGTCGCCGGCGCTGTCTCCCCCACTGTCCAGGGCGAACCGATGGACATCGGCTCAGGCGAGTTCCAGACCATCGGCACCGCAGCCAAGCTGATCGCGGAGCACTACAAGGCACCTGAATCGCACGTGACGGGCCAGTACAGGCAGGGCGATGTGCGGCACGCATGGGCTGACATCACCGCCGCCGAAAAAGTGCTGGGCTGGACACCGAAGTACAACCTGGCCCAGGGAATCGAACAGCTGGCCACGTGGATTGACGCGCAGCCAGGCGTCAATCCTGCCTGATCCGGAGAGCAAATGACGTCCAACGCAACCACTGCCGTAGTCAGTCTGTTCAATGCCGACGAGCGCGTCCTGGCCAACGCCGCGGCACTGCTGACCCAGGTCCGCCGTGTGGTGGTCGTCGACGACGGCAGTTCGCAGGACCCTGCGCCCGTGCTGCGCCAGTTACAGGATATGGGCTGCATCGTCGAGCGGCTCGCGACTAACTCGGGTATCGCTGCGGCTCTAAACGCGGGAATTGCCCTGGAGCTGGCGTCCGGGAACCGGCCGTCCTTTATCCTCACCATGGATCAGGACAGCCTGCTCGACGGCGACTACGTCGCCGCATTGGAGGAAGCGGCACTGGCCGCTGAACAGGCCGGAGTCAGGGTCGGCATGGTCGCCCCTGCGACCATCAGGGGGCTTCCGACCCGGCGGTCCGGCGTGGTGAACGGCGTGCAGCTGGGGGGCGAGCCTATCCAGTCGGGGCTGCTTCTGCCCGTTGCCGTCCTTGAGGAACTGGGTACACTCCAGAGCGATCTGTTCATCGACGGAGTCGACACTGAGTATTTCCTGCGGTGCCAGTCCGCGGGGTTCAAGACCGTCATCGCACCATCGGCCGCCTTGGACCACTCCCTGGGAAGTATGACGCCGGCCCGCGTGTTCGGTGCGGACCTGGCGTTCCGGGGACTGCCGATCAAAGTGAGGACCGCGGCCTCATGGCGATACTACTACCTGTTCAGAAACCGCATCCTTTTAGCAAGGAAGTACGGTCGCCGTCACGTCTTGTGGGCCGCGAAGGGCCTCATGGCAGACTACCGGCACCTTGTCATCGTGACTCTGCTGGCCCCACACCGGTTTGAACGCCTGGCCGCCGCCGCCGCCGGGATCGCAGACGGCCTCGCGGGACGGGCCGGCAAACGCCGCGTCAGCTAGCTATAGTGAAGCGCTAAGCGAGCACGCTGAGCTGGAAGCAACAATGCTTGGCTTCCGGCTGGCTCGGTCGGTCGATGTATTTGGTGGTTGGGAGAACCGCGGCAGAAGTACGTTTGGGACAGGTCACCGGCCTTCCCAAAGTCGATCTGCCCGGAAGAGCACGTACGCTGGGCGGGGCAAGACTCTCCGCGATACGGGAGCCAAAGGACGGGCTCCTACGTCTCGTCGCAACATAGGAAGCGCTAGACACTCTTCTTCGCCCGCCGCATTACGGGGCGTTCAATGAACAACCAGCTGGCAACGGCCAGCGGAATGGTGCACAGGGTCGCAATGATGGTGAACCACCATACGCCCCAGTGGTAGGCGCCGAAGACAGCCAGAAGCTGCTGGACGGGAAACGCGTAAATGTACGCGCCATAGGAGATGTCATTCTTTGCGACAAGGCCAGGCTGCGGCAACCAGGCGGAAATCCAAAGCAGCCCGTAGGCAATAAACGGAGCCGCGAGTTGACCTCCGAACCCGGGAACCCACAAGATCAGCGCGGCGGCGATGGCGACAGCTACAGGCCCGGCCACTCTATGGACACCAAGACGCGAGCTGAGCACCTGAACAACAGCGCCGCCCAGAAAATACGGGATCAGCCGGACCGCCAGTTCAAAGTCCTGGTTGGACTGCATATACGGCTTGAGGAATCCAACGTTCGCCCAGAGGACAACGCTAACCGCAAACGCGGCAATCACCGGCCACGGCGTCTTGCTCACGATCGGCAGGAAACCAAGGAAGGCCACCAGCAAGTAGCACATGAACTCGAAATACAGCGTCCATAGGGAACCATTCCAGGCGGCAGGATAGGGTACCCCCGCAGGCGTGCCCGCGATGTCGTAGCTCACAATCCGGAGGGACAGGTTCGCGAAGACCGAGTTCAGCGGCGTGGTTGGCGTGGACATGAACCCCAGCAGGTTGCCGCGCTGAACAAAATAGGCGATCGGAGCGAACACAAACGCCATCATTGCGAGGCACACGATAAAGGCCGGGAAGATCCTCGCAACCCGGTGAACGAGATAGGGGCCGATCCGGTTACTGAACCTGCTGGCCGTGATCAGGTAGCCGCTGATGCCGAAGAACCCTGCGACGGCCCACCCTCCCAGGTTCTCGCCCTTGAAGGTCGGTCCATTACCGGCACCGACGATGTGCCAGCTGTGAGCGAACAGCACCGCGAACGCCAGAACAAGCCGTATAAGGTTGAGGCTGTTTGCCCTCGGGTCTAGCGCCCGCCCCAGTCGAGGCGCCGGCACGGCCTTCGGTTTCAGAGTAAGAGTGCTCAAACGTTTGCTTTCTTATGAGTGTCGGCAGACGGTCCATTCTACAGCGTTTGGAGTCTCGGCCTTTGGTACGGGAGGATGGGGAGCATGCGTGGAATTATTTTGGCCGGCGGAACTGGGTCCCGGCTGCACCCGATTACTCTTGGCATCAGCAAGCAGCTCGTTCCTGTTTACGACAAGCCGATGATCTACTATCCGCTCTCCACTTTGATTCTCGCTGGCATTCGCGACATTCTGATCATTACCACTCCTCACGACGCAGATCAGTTCAAACGACTGCTCGGCGACGGGTCCCAGTTCGGCATCAACCTTACGTATGTGCAGCAGCCTTCTCCTGACGGACTGGCGCAGGCGTTTATCCTTGGCGCGGACCACATCGGCGACGAAACGGTTGCCCTGGTGCTTGGCGATAACATCTTCTACGGCCAGGGCATGGGCACCCAGCTCCGGCGCCACGCCGACATCAAGGGCGGTGCGGTCTTCGGTTATTGGGTCAGTGACCCGAAGGCCTACGGTGTGGTTGAGTTCGACGACGAAGGCAAAGCCCTCTCCCTTGAGGAGAAACCGGAAAAGCCGCGCAGCCACTACGCCGTTCCGGGACTGTATTTCTATGACAATGACGTCATCGAAACTGCCCGGAACCTGAAGCCCTCCCCGCGCGGCGAGCTCGAGATCACGGACGTGAACCGCGCCTACCTGCAGCGCGGGGATCTCCAGGTGGAGATCCTCCCCCGCGGCACCGCGTGGCTGGACACCGGAACGTTCAACGACCTCAGCGACGCTTCGAACTTCATCCGCACGGTTGAAAATCGGCAGGGGCTGAAGATCGGCGCCCCCGAGGAAATCGCCTGGCGCCAGGGTTTCCTGACCGATAGCGAACTTCGCGAACGTGCAGAACCGCTGGTCAAGAGCGGCTACGGAAGCTACCTTCTGGGTCTCTTGGAGAACTAGGGCATCTCCGGCCAGTTGGCGGGACTACCGCCGTCGTATTTTCGAGTGGAGTCTCAATGAGTTGGTTTGCTACCGTGCCCGTCGTTCTGGCGTGCTTGGTTCTGCTGTTCGCACCCGGCGCTCTGCTCCTTGCCGCACTCGGTCTTCAGCGCTGGTCGTACATGGCTGTCGCTCCGGTCCTCACAGTCAGCCTCGTAGCAGTCACGGCCATCGCGGCGCCGTTTCTAGGTATCCGCTGGTCCCCGCTTCCCGTTCTGGCATCCACTCTCCTGACGGCTGGACTGCTGTTCGGCGTCCGACTGTTCCGGCAGCGACGTGCGCCCAATGGCGCTTCGCCCCTTGGGCGCTGGGCCCTTCGGAAGCCGGCGAAGGCCGACGTGGTGGCTGCTGTGGGCTTCCTCGCGGGTTCCACGGCGATCGCCCTGCAGCTCCATCAGGCGTTCGGCAGGCCTGAGAACATCTCCCAGACGTTCGACAACGTTTTTCACCTCAACGCCATCCGGTACATCCTGGACTCCGGCAACGCGTCGTCGCTGACCCTGTCAAGCATGACCAGCGGAGACAGCCCGCCCTACTTCTACCCTGCTGCCTGGCACGGACTGGCGTCCCTCCTGGTGCAGATGACCGGCGCCCAGATCAGCGTCGCCGTCAACATCCTGAACATCTGCATCGCGGCTGCTGTCTGGACCGCCGGCTGCATGTTCCTGGCCCGCACGGTCATCGGACCGAACGCTTACGCCGTGGCCGCCGCGGGAGTCCTGGCTGCAGGCTTTGGATCCTTCCCGCTGCTCCTGCTGGACTTCGGTGTGTTGTACCCGAACTTTCTGTCCGTCAGCCTGATCCCGGCGTCCCTTGCATGTGTCAGCATGTTTTTTGGCGTCAGCGACGCACCGGGACCAATGGGCATGGCCCGCTTCATCCTGGCTCCGGTGGCAGCAATTGGCGTCGCGATTGCCCATCCGAACGGGCTCATGTCCCTCCTGGCGCTCTCCATTCCCATCCTGGTGGTCTCCTTCGTGGGGTTCTCACTGGCCAGGTACCGGAACGGCCGCGGCCACAAGGGTACCCTCCTCATGGGCGCCGGATTGCTCGGCATTCTCGGCGTCGTTGCGGTGATGTGGAAGTACATTCGTCCGCCGGCAGCGGCGGCCACCTGGCTGCCTTTCCAGACGCCGGGCCAGGCTATCGGTGAGATCATCACCAACTCCGCCATGCAGCGTCCCCCCGCCTGGGCGGTCAGCATCCTGCTCATCGCCGGCGTGGCGGTCCTGTGCCGCCGTCACAAGCGGATCTGGCTGCTCGGGTCATTCGCCGTCATCGCGGCTCTGTTCGTTGTGGTCTCCGCCGGCCCGAATGGCTGGTTGCGCAATACGCTCACAGGTGTCTGGTACAACGACAGTTACCGCCTGGCGGCACTTCTGCCCGTCGCGGCCGTCCCGCTGGCGGCTGCAGGTACCGGCTGGCTCGTCGGGAAGCTCCAGCACGCCTGGGTGACGCACCGTGGCTCGGTAAAGTTCCTCCCGGAGGGGCTCCGGAAGTCACGCGTGATAGTGCCCGCTGTTATTCCGCTGGTGATCCTCGCGGCGGTCCTGGTGACCCAGATGATGCCGCTGTCCGCTTCCATCCAGTCGGCGAAAGCCAATTACTCGACCACGCCGGACTCCGCGCTGGTCAGCTCCGACGAGATGGCCCTGATCGAGGAACTGGACAGTCTGGTCCCGGCAGATGCCACCATCGCCGTAAACCCCTGGACAGGAGGGGCAATGGCCTTCGCCATTGCCGACCGCAATACGACGTCCAAGCACACGCTCACGACGTACACGAAGGCCACTGAGCTACTTAACGACAAGTTCCGGGAGGCCAGCACCGATCCCTCTGTCTGTCCCGCCGCACGTGCCGACAACGTCCGTTATGTACTCGACTTTGGAACGCGGGAGGTGCACGGAGGAAACCACGGCTTCGTTGGTTTGCAGATCCCCGATGCGACGCCGGGCTTTGAACTGCTGGCCCGCCATGGTGACGCCAAGCTCTTTGAAGTGACCGCCTGCCAGTGATGCCCGCTTGCGGCACCTCCGCGTCTACAGGCGGAGCATCCTTGCCAACGGCGAGGCGAGTGTCCGGGCGAAACTGTTGGTCATGTGGTTATCCCGATACACCAACACATTGCCAACCACCGAGGGGCAGGCCCCGTCGGTGCAGAAGTAGGGGTAAGGGTCGATGAAATCCACGCCGGGAACCCTCGCGGCCGCGGCGGCCAACGGATCCTCCGGACGGTCCCCGGCCTGCTGCCGGACCGTGCACGCCTCGGCGGCCGGCCCATGGGCCTGCACGCAATCCGGTGCCGCAAAGTCAGGATAGGGGATGTCCATTACGACGGCGACCCTGATGCCGGCGTCCCGGAGCGGCTGGAGCATGGCCAAGTACCCGGACACGAGCGACTCCGGGTCCTTCCACCCCCACTATAAGGCGCGCCGATAGCCGGAGGGCGTCATTCCGGAGGCCACCACAAGGTCGAGCTTCCGGTGCAGGATGCGCTCCAGCGACACCCGGTTCTGGTGGGGGCAGTTATTGAAGACCGTATCCGTAGATTCCGGCGGTGCGGCTGAAAACGGGCAGCCGTTCCGGACCATCGCCTGGACGTTCCAGCCAGCCTGCTCCCCCACCAGCAGCAGGGGGTCAATCAGCTGGCCCGCATGTGAATCACCAACTACCATCATGGTCCGCTCCGCGTGTGGACGACCGTAACGGCACGCCTCATCGACCATCGTGGAGGGATCGAACGCGCCGCACTCGTTGCCGCCCGTCAACGGCACATCCTTCATCGCCACGGCCGGGTCCGGCCGCAGTGCGAGCCGGATGGCACTGCCGCCGGCCGGTCCCTGTCGAGCGCCATCGCGCCCGGATACTGGCGAAGATTAAGGGCACCGTCCAACTGCTGGGGTTTCGCTTCGACGATTCCCCATGGCGCCACCGCGGCCAAGAAGACTGCAGCCACGGGTCCGGAACCCAGGACAAACGCGCCACGGTTGCGGGACCGGCCAGTGGGGCCGCCCGCGGGGCTCCCCAGCGGATGCCGGAGCGGCACGCGGAACCTCTGTTCGACAAGGTAGTAGGACGCAATCGCCGAGGCCAGAATGATCAGCGCTATCACCGATCCGTGAAGGAAGCTGGGCGTCCTGCCGAGGTGGAAGACATAGAAGACGACCACGGGCCAGTGCCACAGGTAAAGGGAATAGGAGATGTCCCCAAGGAACTTGGCCGGTCCGACAGCGAGCAGCGACGACGCGCAAAAGCGCCCGGCGTCGTCCGTCCTTTCCGGTTCGATGCCCGCCGCCAGCCCGGCCCACCCCAGAAGCCGCCCCGTCCGTTCCCCCAGCTGCAACCGCGGGGCGGTCAGTGCGAGGATACCGCCGAGGCCGAGTTCCCAGACATGGTAGATGTGGCGAAGTAGGCGACGTCCTGGTCCGCTGCCAAGAAGGCGATGCTGTGGACAAATGAAACCGCTGACAGCGCAACGATCAGGTAGAGACACGCCGTTGTCCTGGGCAGGCCGGACTTTCGGGCCAAGGCGGCCGCAGCCAACAGGCACAGCGGCACCACCAGGTAGAACTGCTCCTCGACGGCCAGCGACCAATAATGCTGGACGGGCGATACAAGGGCCGTGGCTCCTTCGTAGCTGCCGGAGCCGAACGCCTGCTTCCAGTTCTGGACCTGCAGGGCCGCCATGATCACGTCGAAGGAGATCGACTGCCATCGGCTTTGCGGGAGTAGGAGCACCATCGCCGCGAGGGTTGCCAGCAGGACCAGGCTGGCCGCCGGGAGCAGCCGCCTGATCCGCTTTGCGTAAAAGGACCGCACGGACACCCGTCCGGTGGCCTCGACTTCGCGGACGAGCGATCGGACGATGAGGAAACCCAAGATGACAAAGAAGACGTCGACGCCAACAAAGCCGCCCGGCAGTACCTGCGGCCAGATGTGGTAGACGATGACCAGCCCCACGGCCACTGTCCTGAGGCCTTGGATGTCGCGCCGAGGCGCAGGCAAAGATGACACAACTACCTTCCGTTGAGAGCGATAGTTGTCCGCTTCGTTGCTGGACGTTCTCTCCCGCAGGAGCGGGCTGGCCTGCTGCTAGGAGCGCAGCATTGCCACGGCGTCGTGAATCGGCCCGTCGAAGAGCACGTTTCCGTGCTCCAACAGTATTCCCCGCGCGCAGATGCGCGACACCAGGTCAAGGTCATGGCTGACCACCACGAGCGTCTTCCCGTTCCGGGCCAGTTCCTGGATCTTGTCGATGCACTTCCGCTGGAAGGGCTCGTCGCCGACGGCGAGGATCTCGTCAATCAGGAACACTTCAGGATCCGTGTGCACGGCAACCGAGAACGCCAGCCTCAGGTACATGCCCGAAGAGTAGAACTTGACCTCGGTGTCGATAAACTGGCCGATCTCAGAAAACTCGACAATATCGTCGAATCGGTCATTGACCTGTTGCTCAGTCATCCCCAGGATGGCGCCGTTGAGGAACACGTTGTCGCGGCCGGAAAGGTCTGGGTGGAATCCCGCCCCCACTTCGATCAGGCCCGCTACGCGGCCCCGTGTCCGCACCGTGCCGGAGTCCGGCAGCATCACGCCTGAAATGTGCTTCAGCAGCGTGGATTTTCCGGATCCGTTCAGTCCCAAGAGCGCGACCGTCTCGCCCGTCTTCACCTCCACCGATACGTTCTTCAGGGCGTGGAATTTCTCGGACAGGTCGCCTTTTCGTCCCTTGGCAAGCCAGACGACGGCCTCCTTGATGGACCGGGTATGGCGCAGCACGAATTGCTTGCTGACGTCAGAGACTTCGATTGCGTTGACCACTCACAACTCCTGCGCGAAGCGGCCCTCGAGCCGCCGAAAAGTGAATTGGCCCAGAACCAGGACCAACAGTGCAATTGCCAGTCCCACAGGTGTCCAGAGGCTGAACAGATTGGGAGGCATGGTAGCGGATCCATCCGTCGTCGGGAACCAGAAGGCATAGTGGAAGAGCTCGACGCCGATCGTCACCGGATTTGCCTGGTAGACGGCGAACGCAGTTGTGCCGAGTTTCTGCTCAACCATGGTCCACGCGTACATCACGGGTGAGGCCCAAGTCGCTACCATCAGCAACATGTCCACGAGGTTTTCAGAGTCGCGGAAGTAGACGTTGGCGGCGCCGAATAACAACCCCAGACCGGTTGCAAGCAAGCCAACAATCGCAAAGCCGGCAACGGCCGCAAGAAGCTGGAAGACGTCTGGGTGCCACCCAGCAAAAAGGCAGCCAGCCACCAGCACCACCAGCTGAGGGAAGAAGTGGACAGCCGAGACCCATACGGACGCAACCGGGAATAGCTCGCGCGGAAGATAGATCTTCTTGATCAGGTTGCCGTTGTTGACTATCGACCTGGCCGCGTTGCCCAACGCCTCAGAGAAAAAATTGATCAGGACGATGCCTGAAAACAGGTAAACGGCGTAGTTTGATAGCCCCTCAGGGTTCCTCGGACTGCGTTCCAGCCCGAGGAACACACCAAGTGCCACATAGAAAACAATGAACTGCACACCGGGCTTAACGTAGGACCATAGGAGCCCAAGAACGGAGCCGCGGTAGCGGACCTTGAGTTCCTTCCGCACCAACAGTTTCAGCAGAAAGCTGGACTGGCGAAGATCGCGCAGGCCGCCGCCCAAGCCGGGCGTGGTTAGTTCCCCGGGACTGATCCCGCTCACTTGACCTCGTTCTGAGTGTGTTGCTCGAACGTCTTCCTCCAGGACTCAATCGACGTGAGGTCGTTCATTGCGGCCTTGTATTTCCGGCTGAGTTGCGGCCAGTCCTTGAGCAGCTCTGCGTGCAGGCGTGCGCTTTCGGCCAGCATCTTCCGAAGCTGCTTCGGATCCCGCCGGTACCAGGAGGCGCCGGTACCCTCGGCGTTGGACACTACGGCGCTGTCGTACTGGGCCATCCGCCACCAGCGGTTGTCCTGGTGGGCAACAGTCGCCTGCGGCCGCTCGGCGTTCGATCCGCTGACTGGGGATGCGAGCTGCCGGATCACGGTCTTGACTGCCCATGGTAGGAGCGAGAACTTAGACGGCTGTGAGATCCCGTGTCCCCTGCGTGGAGGCTTGTCCATTTTCGGGGCGGGGAACTCGTCCGGGTCGGGGCGGAACACGGAATCCGAGTACCCTGACATCATTTCCCGGATCTGGGGCAGCTTGGACGGGAGCAGGTCCCGCAGCGCATCCGGACCCTTCAGGATGTCCTCAAGGGCCCATCCACGGCCGTGCACGGTGGCGTACTGCATCGACACCAGGTGCTTGACATCGATGTACTGGGATTCCCGGACAACGCGTCCACCATGTTCATAGGGGCTGTGCAGCAGCGCTGCAACCACCCGGTTACGGGCGTGGAAGTAAGCCTGCCAACCAACGAGGTCGTCTTTGTCGATCCAAGATACATGCCAGACGGCTGAACCGGGCAGAGAGACCGTGGGGACGCCATGAGCCTTCGCTCGAAGTCCGTATTCTGAATCGTCCCATTTGATGAATAGCGGAAGGGAGAGCCCGATTTCGCGAATCACCTTCGTCGGAATCAGGCACATCCACCAGCCGTTGTAATCCACATCGCAGCGGCGGTGCAGCCAGGACGTCTGGCGGAGGTTTGAGGACATGAAGTCGTGTCCAAGAATCATCTCTTCGTTGGGCAGCGATGGTTGGAACCGGTATGGGTTCACGACTTCGCCGAACGTATGAAGGACTGTCCGGTTGTACAGGTCGAACATGTGTCCGCCGACAATCGTAGGAGTCTTGCAGCGGTCCGCGAACGTCAGCAGCCTTATGATGCTTTCAGGCTCGACGACGACGTCATCATCCATCAGCAGTACGTAATCGCTGCCATTCTCCACAGCTTCGAACATCCCCCGGGCAAAACCTCCGGAGCCTCCGAGGTTGGACTGGTTGATAATCCGCAGTTTCCCCTGCAGGGAATCCCGGACCTCCGCAAAGCCTTCCGCATCCGTAACCTTCTGGGATCCCTGGTCGACGATCAGGATTTCGTGGACGTGTTCCAGCGCCTCGCCGCTGTCAGCGAGAAGCCGCAAGTTGTTGAGGCAGAAGTCCGTCTTGTTAAGCGTCGTGATCTGCAGCGTCACGGAACCAGGCTGGCCCTCGGCCGCCGGGCCCTGCCATTCCGCGTCCAGCATGACGAGCGGTTCCGAGCCGGCCACGAGATCGAACCAGTACCACCCGCCGTCGCCGAACGGTGCTAGGGACAGTTCGAAGAAATTCTCCGAAATGCCCTCCACCCTGCGGGTGTCCACGCGCTGCAGCGAACCGCGCGCATTCGACTTGTAGACGATGACGGATCCGGTCCCTTGCGTGCGCACATGCAGGCGGATCTTCTCAACGCTGGTCCACCGGCGCCAATAGCTGGCAGGAAAAGCGTTGAAGTAGCTACCGAAAGAGACGCGCTCCCCGGACCGGACGGACGTCGAGAAGCGAGACAAAAAGTCCTCAACGTGAGCTTCTTTCGTCGGGCTGCTGAAGGCCTGGGGCTTGCTGGCTTTTCCGTCGCGGTCGCCGACGGTGGGCAGTTGGATACCCGTGGCAGTGCCCATGTCCATGTAAAGGGGCACCGTATCCATCTGGCTGGCACTCGGCAGAATAACCCGCTGGAGCGTATCCCAGCGTTCTTCGTTGGCCTGTGAGCTTTCGGTGCCGTTCGTGCTTTCAGTTGAGACACTCATGCGTCTACGCCTCCGCTTTCAAGCTTCGCTCCGCCTTCAAAATGCGGCCGAATCTGGTTGTCAAACATGGTCAGGGCCGAGCCGATGGCCATGTGCATATCAAGGTACTTGTACGTGCCAAGGCGTCCGCCGAAGAGGACGTCCTTCTCCGCAGCAGCGAGGTCACGGTACTTCAGCAGCCGTTCCCGGTCCGTGGGCGTGTTGATCGGGTAGTAGGGCTCGTCGCCCTTTTCGGCGGCACGCGAGAATTCGCGCATGACGACGGTCTTTTCCGTCTGGTAGTCGCGCTCGGGGTGGAAGTGACGGGGCTCGATGATCCGCGTGTAGGCCACTTCGGCGTCGTTGTAGTTGACCACCGACGTTCCCTGGAAATCGCCGACGTCGAGCACTTCCTTCTCGAAGTCGATGGTGCGCCACGAAAGGTCGCCTTCGGCGAAATCGAAGTAACGGTCAACCGGACCGGTATAGATCACGGGGATGTTCCCGACGACCTTGTTCTTGCTGTACTCGTGCGACTCGTCGAAGAAGTCGGTGTTGAGCCGAACTTCAATGTTCGGGTGTTCCGCCATCTTTTCGATCCAGGCCGTGTAGCCGTTCGTGGGCAGGCCCTCGTACTTGTCGTTGAAGTACCGGTTGTCGTAGTTGTAGCGCACCGGGAGCCGGGAGATGATGCCCGCGGGCAGGTCCTTGGGATCGGTCTGCCACTGCTTGCCGGTGTAGTGCTTGATGAACGCCTCGTACAGCGGCCGCCCGATGAGCTGGATGCCCTTGTCATTCAGGTTCTGCGGATCCGTCCCGGCAAGTTCGCCAGCCTGTTCCTGAATCAGAGCCTGCGCCTGACCCGGCGTCAGGTTGGCGCGGAAGAACTGGTTGATGGTGGCCAGGTTGATGGGCAGTGAGTAGACCTCGCCCTTGTGCACTCCATAGACCTTGTGGACGTAGTTCGTGAAGGTGGTAAACCTGTTGACATACTCCCACACGCGCTCGTTGGAGGTGTGGAACAGGTGCGCGCCGTAGCGGTGCACTTCGATCCCGGTCTGCTCTTCCTTCTCGCTGTACGCGTTCCCACCGATGTGGTGGCGGCGGTCGAGGACGACCACCTTCAAGCCGAGCTCAGTGGCGGCCTGTTCTGCGATTGTCAGGCCGAAAAAGCCAGACCCTACGATGACGAGGTCAGCGGTCACAAAATCTCCTGGTTCGAAAGCGGGCAGCGCAATGGTGCGCATTGTCTGCTGCACCAGCCTACCCGAGGCCCTATCGTGACCTACTAATCCTTCGGCTCAGTCCTTATCCACATACGGGCATCACCCCCACGACACGCTCCAGCCTGGCGGCTAGCTTGAAGACAAGCTGACCGTTAGGACTCACACATCATGCCGCTGCACTGCACGCTCGTTCGGAGCCCGGGCGCAGCTCTGCAGGAACCACCCGTGGAGCTGACCATCGGGGGTCCACACGGGGCTGCCGGTGCGGAACTGCAGGCAGCGCTGTCCTGCAAGTTTGGGACGGGCACGGTGAGCGTCAACGGCCGGCATGTCAGCTCGCTCACACTCGGGCAGCCTCCGCTGGTCAACGGGGCCACACTCGTCGATGGCGCGGACCTGACGGCACGCAGGTCCAGGCAGCGCACCTCCGAGCCTCCGGCGTCACTGGCCTTGGCGGTCCACAGCGGTGCCGGCGCGGGGACGGTCGTGCCGCTGCGGCGGGGTACATACACCCTAGGCCGCAGCAATGCCGACATTCTCGTCCCCGACGCCGACCTTTCGCGCGCCCACGCACGCCTGGTGGTCACCGAGACTGCCATCACGATTGTTGACCTGGACAGTGCCAACGGCACCGAGGTGGACGGCGAGCGCGTGCGGAATGCCGTGATTTCGACCGGCTCCACCATTCGTTGCGGCAACTCCACCATGTCATTGGTGTTCCTTGAGCGTTCCGGCGCCGGCCTGGACGACGCAGGAACGGATGTTCATGAGCCGTTGGTTGTCAGCCGGCGCGACGATCCCACGAACCGCGCGGCCCTGCTCCTGACGGCTGTCCTGCCGGTGGTCATCGGCGTGGGCCTTGCCGTAATGACCGGAATGTGGATGTTCCTGGCCTTCACCGCCGTCTCCGCAATCTCCATCCTGGTGCCCGTGATCGGCGGGCGCCGGCAACGCCGCGAACTCGCTGCCTCGGTCAGTTCCGCTGTCACCCAGGACCAGGAACGACGACGGCGGGCCGCGCCGCCGCTCTCGGACCTGACCATCGGGGATACAACAGGTAGGGACCGGGCCGGGCCGGTCGCCAACGAGGGCATCTGGCTGCGGCTGGGCCAGGCCATCCAGCTGGCCAACCTCCGGTTCGAGCCCACGGATCCGGGCCGCGCAATTCCTTGGGCCGGTACACTGCCACTCACGCTCAGTCCGGCCAGACCCCTCACTACCATCCGCGGGCCACTCGCCGCCGTCGACGGGCTGGTGCGCTCACTCCTGATGCAGCTCGTCGGCTATCCGCTGGGCCGGAATACCCGGGTGGTCGTCCATGGCAACGCGGAGCATCTCCCTTTCGCCGCACGGTATCTGGACGGCGTCACCCTTTCCAGTATCTCAAGCACTCTCGGGACCCTGCTCGAACGCGGCTTCGGGCCTCCCCATGGACACGGCCTGCTCCTGCTTTTGGACGCCACGGAGTCCTCGGCCAGGATCACCGCCACGGCCTTGGAACACGGGTGGCAGGTCATCCATGCCCCCGAAGGCGGGTCCGCGCTGACGAATGCTGACGTGGAACTCGGTGAACGCTCGTCTGTGTTCAATGACGGTGATGACAGCATCCGATTCGCTCCTGACCTGGCGCCCGTTGACGTCTTCAACAGGTTTTGCCGTCGACTGGCGCGGGAGGCAAACCAGCCAGTCGGTGCGGGACGGTCCATCCCCACGTCCTGCAGGCTCGCAGAGCTGCTCCCCCACTCCACGCCCGAAACATCCAGGCGATGGTCAGCGAACAGCAGCCGGCCCGGGCTTGCCGTTCCCATCGGACGCAGTCTTGAGGGTGTCCGGACACTCGATCTCCAACATGACGGACCCCACCTGCTGGTCGCCGGGACCACCGGCTCGGGCAAATCCGAACTCCTGCGCAGCCTGACTGTGGCCCTCGCCCTCAGCTACTCGCCAGACCGCATCAACTTCCTCTTTGTGGACTTCAAGGGCGGCTCGGGACTGGGACCCCTGACCGGACTCCCGCACTGCGTGGGAATGCTCACCGACCTGAGCAGCCATGAACTCGATCGCGCCCTCCAGTCCCTCCGCGCCGAGATCAAATTCCGGGAAGAGAGCCTTGCGGCAGTTCAGGCACCGGACCTGACCTCATTCCTGACAACGTCGGCCGGCCGGGCGTCGCCGCTCGCCCACCTGGTGATTGTCATCGACGAATTCCGGATGCTGGTAGAGGATGCGCCCGAATCCCTCAGGGAACTCATGAGGATAGCCGCCATCGGCCGTTCCCTGGGCATCCACCTGATCATGGCCACGCAACGGCCCCAGGGAGCACTGACAGCCGACATCCGTGCCAACGTCACGACCAGCATCGCGTTGCGCGTCCAGTCGGAGATGGAATCCGTGGACATCATCAATTCGAAAGCCGCGGCCGGGATCAGCGTCGATACTCCGGGCAGGGCTTACCTGGCCCGCGGAACGGAGGCTCCGCTGGAGTTCCAGGCCGGATCCCTGACAGCCGGAGCCATCCGATCCGAACCCGCCGGAATCTCGGTATGGTTGGCCTCCGAATACATCGATGCCCCTGTAGGGCTGGGGGGTTCCGGATCCGCCGGTTATGTACCGACGCCTGCCGAGGCAACAGCCCCGTTGATAGCTTCCCTGTCCGGGTTGTGGGAGGCCATGAACCGTCCGGCCATCCGGAAGCCGATTGCTGCACCGCTCCCCTGTCTCCTCCCCGAACCTGCAGGCTCGTCTGCCCCCGGGACCGTTGAAGGCGACGCTGACGACGACGATGGCGCCAGTGACAGGACCAAGGCCGACGGCGCTGCCACCTGCTGGTCCGTGACGCTCGGACTGATGGACCTGCCCGCCGAACAGCGAACGGCCCCTTTGGTCTGGGAACCTGCCGGCCACGGACACTTGGCCCTTGTTGGCGGACCGGAATCAGGAGTGCCCGAGGCCATCCGGCTGGCAGTCCTCGGGTTGGCATCCCACGCCCGGGAATCCCACTTGTATGTGCTGGACCCGGACAGTTCGTTCGTTGGATTGGCTTCCCACTGCCGGGTGGGCGCCATGGCAGGATTGCACGAGCTTCGCCGTGCCGTACGCATCCTGGAGCGTCTGGCACGGGAGCAGTCACTCCGGCTGGGACGTCCCGCCGCTGACGACGACATTCCGCTCGTGCTGGTGATCGCTGGTTGTGGATCCTGGCTCTCGGCCTTCCGTGCGGGGCCGCTGGCGTGGGCCGAGGACGTTCTCCATGACCTTGTCCGTGATGGAAGCCGGGCCGGTATCACGGTGATCATCTCCGGACAGCGGGAACTGGTCACTTCCAGGTTCTTCGCAGCCGTTCCGAACCGCGTGTATTTCCCGACCGGATCCAGCGACGACAGCCGGATTGCCTGGCCGAAACTGCCTCCGACAGCGCCCGCGGTGGGGAGGGGCGTCGCTGTGGGCGCGCTGTCAGGTGGACGAACTGCAGTCTGCCAGTTCTACACGGCTGCCGGCGCTGAGGCCGCAGATCCGGGGGTAGCCCACGCGCCGGAGCCTTCCCTGCGGCGTCGACCATTCCGGGTGGAGCCGCTGCCGGCCGTGGTTCCGGCGGCCCGGATCCACGACCGGTCGGCCATTCAGATCCCGGCTGGACTAAAAGGCAGGATGCCACTGGGGCAGCGCGTCCTCCGCATCGGCGTGGGCGGCGACGAACTTGAACCAGTATCCGTCCGGGCGCCTGCGGGTGGAGTGCTGGCCGTGCTGGGCGGCCCTTCGTCTGGCAAGTCGTCTTTTCTCCGGCTCCTGCCAAAGGTCAACCCTGAAGCAGGACCGTGGCTTATGCCGGAGCAGGACGCCGAGCCGGGGGCCTACTGGTCCGGGGTTCTGCGCCAAGCCACAACGGGCGGTCTGGAACGGAACTCGGTGGCTTTGGTTGACGATGCGGACCTGTTGCCGCAGGAAGTCAACCGCGACCTTGCCGACCTCAACACGCTCGGAATCACGGTGGTGATGACTGCTGGGTACAGTCCGATACTCGCCCAGCGGGTTCCACTGGCGCTGCAGGCGCGCAATCTGGGCTGCGGCATCCTGATCGCGCCCCGGACCTTCCTGGACGGTGACCTCTTTGGGGTCCGCTTCGAGGCGGATCCCAACCCGCCACCGGGACGGAGCGTTCTCATCCAGAACGGCCGCGCCACCGCCGTCCAGCTGGGCTGGGTACCGCCGGATCAGTCGCTGGACGGATTGGCCGCATAGATGGCCGGAACACGCCTAGAACGCCGGAGGCGAATCGCCTGTCCGGGATGCATAGCTGATGACGCGTTTGTCGAACAGGAGGACTATGGCCGCAAGTGCCGGCACCACCATGGCGATCCCCGCCCAAATGACGCCGCCGGAAAGGGTCGGGACGCCGATAGTAAGGACAAACAACTGGGCAACCAGCGCCGTTGCCCGCGTCCACCGGCGCCCACGGACGAGGAAGTGCCCCACCGAATAGAGCCAGGCCGAGAACGCGAGCAACAGGCCCAACGTAAAAACGGCTCCCCAAAAAGACAGGACCGGCGCACCGGTCAGGAGTTCGTAGCCGAACCAGGCGGCGGCAACCAATAGCGCGGTGGCCTCAGCGGCAACAACAAGAGCTATCGCCACAATGCCGCGCGGGCGCGTGGATGGCGATGGGTCTGCAGGGTTCATGGGGGGTCTTGACACATTGGCACCCTACCGGAGATAGTCGGACAGTGGCGGGGGGTCGGCAATGCCCATGTGACGTATCGCTCAGCTATCCGGGGATTTCAAGCTGTATTACCCCTTGTTTACACAGCGTTAACATGACAGGGTTGACTGAGATGACCAAGGGGGCCCCTCAGGGCCCTTTTCCTTTGTAGCTACTAGTGAATTATTTCACAAACGGCTTATCCCAGAATTGGAGTAACTGATCAGCATGGATTGGCGTAACCGCGCGGCGTGCCTCGACAAGGACCCGGAACTGTTTTTCCCCGTAGGAAACACAGGGCCTGCCCTCCTCCAGATTGAGGAAGCCAAAAGCGTATGCCGCCGCTGCCCCGTCGTTGACACGTGCCTCCAGTGGGCGCTCGAGTCCGGCCAAGACGCCGGCGTCTGGGGCGGCATGAGCGAAGACGAACGCCGCGCCCTCAAGCGCCGCGCCGCACGCGCCCGCCGCGCGTCGTAGGCCCTAGCACCGACAGCCTCACACGCCGATGGCCGCGACCCTTCCGGGTTGCGGCCATCGGCGGTTAGGTCAGAGACGGTCAAGTCACGTGCAAGGCCCCCGGCTACCTGGGCGCCAGGCTGAGCCGGATCTGGACAGCCGTTCCGCCGCCGTCGCGCGGGTGCCACGCGATGGTGCCGCCCAGCTCACTGGTGACCAGCGTGCGGACAATCTGCAGTCCCAGTCCCTCGACGTGCGGCGTATCCGGGAGTCCCACACCGTCGTCGGCAATCGTGACGGTCAGCAGTTCCTCGCCGTCCTCCTCTTCGGAACGGTCGGCGATGAGCCACACCGTGCCAGTGCGTCCTTCCAGCCCGTGCTCGACGGCGTTGGTCACCAGTTCATTGATGACCAGTGCCAGCGGGGTGGCGAAGTCGCTGGGCAGTTCCCCAAACAGTCCGGCGCGCTCGGTCTTGACCTGCTGCGACGGCGAAGCGACCTCCGCGGACAGCCTGAACTGGCGGCCGATCAGTTCATCGAAGTCAACGCTCTGCGCCAGTCCCTGTGACAGAGTCTCGTGGACCAGTGCGATGGTGGCCACGCGCCGCATCGCCTGCTCCAGGCCCTGCTTGGCCTCGTCGCTGACCATGCGGCGGGATTGCATACGCAGCAGGGCTGCAACGGTCTGCAGGTTGTTTTTCACCCGGTGGTGGATCTCGCGGATGGTTGCGTCCTTGGTGACGAGTTCCATCTCCCGACGCCGCAGCTCCGAGACGTCCCGGCACAGCACCAGTGCACCAAAGCGCTGCTGCTCATCCCGCAGCGGGATGGCCCGCAGCGACAGGCTCACACCACGGGATTCAATCTCACTGCGCCACGGCATCCGGCCGGTCACCACCAGCGGCAGCGTCTCGTCCACCAGCCGCCGGTCCTTCAGCAGGCCGGCGGTCACCTCGGCCAGGGAACGGCCTTCCAGCGACTCGCCGTCGCCCAGCCGCCGGAAGGCCGACACCCCGTTGGGGCTTGCGTACTGCACAATGCCTTCGGCATCGAGCCGGATCAGGCCGTCCCCCACGCGAGGCGCGCCGCGGCGCGAACCGGTGGGCGAGGCAAAGTCGGGCCACAGTCCCAGCGTTCCCATCCGGAGGAGATCGTAGGCGCACTGCCGGTACGTCAGCTCCAGGCGGGACGGCATCCGGGAACTGGTCAGGTCCATGTGAGTGGTCACCACGGCCAGGGTCCGGCCGTTGCGGACCATCGGCACAGCCTCCACCCGCAACGCCGTGTCAGTGCTCCAGTTGGTCTCGCTGGACCGTTCGATGGCACGGCTGCTCCAGGCTTTGTCGACCAGCGGCTGCAAGTCCTGCCGGATGGGCTCGCCCACAAAGTCGCCGTGGAACACGGTGTGCGTGGTGGACGGCCTGACGTGCGCCAGCGCCACATAGCCGTGATCCGGGTGCGGGAACCACAACGCCAGGTCAGCGAACGCCAGGTCAGCGACCATCTGCCAGTCGCCCACCAGGAGGTGCAGCCATTCGGCATCGCCCGGCCCGAAATCAGCGTGTTCCCTGATGGGGTCCGTAAAGATTGCCACTGCACCTCCAGTTACGACGCCGGGATTCCTAGCGTCGGACGATTGACCTCAAGAGCCTCAATGCTACCGACAGTGACGCCATATCGTCGGCTTCGAGCGAGTTGACCTCGTCAAACATGCTCTTCGCCCTGCCCAGCTGCTCGGCATTCTGGCGTTCCCAGTCCTTCAGCCTGTCCTCGGCAGAGTCCCCGGACGCTGTTGACTCGAGTACCGCCGTCGTCATGTCTGAGACGGTGGAATAGAGGTCGTCCCGGAGTGCGGCCCTGGCCAGCGCCTGCCACCTGTCCTGGCGCGGCAGGCTGCTGATCCGTTCGAGCAGCGAGTCGGCGTGGAAGCGGTTGAACACGGTGTAGTAAACCGCCGCAATCTCTTCCACCGGCTCCTTACGGGCATGCACGATCTTGGCGATGTCCAGCAGGGCAAAGCTCTCGAAGAGCTCCGCCCACCTAATGGCAAGCCCCTCCGGAAGATCCCACCCGCGCGCGGTCTCCAGCCAGTTGTCAACGCGGTCACGGTCATCGCCGCGGAGATAATCCAGCAGCCGCGCGCGCATCGGGTCCAGGAGGGGCTTGAATTCGGCCACGGTCTCCGCGATGGGCCGGGACGTGCCGCCCTGGGCCAGCAGCCACCGGACGGCGCGGTCCAGCAGGCGGCGGATGTCCAGGTGGACGGTGCTCCAGTGCTCGGTGGGGAACGACGCCGGCAGGCTGTTCAGCTCCGCCACCATAGTGGTCAGGTCGAAGATCTCGCGGAGCGCCACGAAGGACTTGGCCACGGCCACCTCCGTGGCCGAGGTTTCCTCCATGGTGCGGAAGGCGAAGGTGATGCCGCCCAGGTTGATCATGTCGTTGGCCACTACTGTGGCAATGATCTCGCGCCGCAGCGGATGGGTGTCCAGTTCGGCGTCGAACCGTTCCCGCAGCTGCTGCGGGAAGTACGCGCGCAGCGTTGCTCGGAACCACGGATCGTCGGCGAGGTCGCTGTCACGCAGTGCCGACGCCAGTTCGATCTTCGCGTAAGCGGCCAGCACCGAGAGCTCCGGTGACGTCAGCCCCTGACCCTGGCTCAGGCGTTCCCGCAGCGTTTCGGTGCTGGGCAGCGCTTCAAGGTCACGCTTCAGGTCGGCCGACTTTTCCAGCCAGTCCATCAGGCGCTCATAGCTGGGGCTCCACTCGGCCACCCGCATCCTGTCGTTCAGAAGCAGGATGTTCTGGTCCACGTTGTCCTCAAGGACCAGCCGCCCCACTTCGTCCGTCATGGAGGCGAGGAAGCCTGCCCGCTCTTCCCGAGTCAGCTTGGCCGCAACGACCATCCGGTCAACGAAGATCTTGATGTTCACTTCGTGGTCGGAGCAGTCAACGCCGGCCGAGTTGTCGATCGCGTCGGTGTTCAGGATGACGCCCTGCAGGGCGGCTTCTATGCGGCCGCGCTGCGTCATGCCCAGGTTTCCGCCTTCGCCCACCACCTTGACCCGCAGGTCCTGGCCGTCCACGCGGATGGCGTCGTTGGCCTTGTCACCTACGGACGCGTTGGACTCGGTGCTGGCCTTGACATACGTTCCGATCCCGCCGTTGTACAGCAGATCGGCGGGGGCGAGCAGAATGGCGCGGAGAAGTTCCGGCGGGCTCAGCTCGGTGGCCGCCTCCGGCAGACCCAGCGCCGCCCGGACCTGCGGCGAGACCGGAATGGATTTGGCGTGGCGGCCGTACACGCCGCCGCCTTCGCTGATGAGGGATTTGTCGTAGTCATCCCATGAGGACCGCGGCAGTGCAAACAGCCTTTGCCGTTCCACGAACGAGGATTCCGTTTCCGGGGCGGGGTCCAGGAAGATGTGCCGGTGGTCGAAGGCCGCCAGCAGCCGGATGTGCCGGGACAGGAGCATCCCGTTGCCAAACACGTCACCGGACATGTCGCCCACGCCCACCACGCTGAACGGCTGGGTCTGGGTGTCCACGTCGAGCTCGCTGAAGTGGCGTTTTACCGACTCCCAGGCGCCTCGGGCCGTGATGCCCATGGCCTTGTGGTCATACCCCACCGAACCTCCGGAGGCGAACGCGTCACCAAGCCAGAACCCGTATTCAGCCGCAAGCCCGTTGGCGATGTCGGAGAACGTAGCCGTGCCCTTGTCCGCCGCCACCACGAGGTAGGAATCGTCGTCGTCGTGCCTTACAACGTCCGACGGCGGCACAACAGTTTCGCCTTCAGTTCCGGCAACGAGGTTGTCAGTGAGGTCCAACAGGCCCCGGATGAACGTCTTGTAGCTCTCAATACCCTCCGCCATCCAGGCCGCACGGTCCGCTGCAGGGTCGGGCAGCCGTTTGGCGAAGAAACCGCCCTTGGCGCCGGTGGGAACAATGACCGCGTTCTTGACGGTCTGCGCCTTCACCAGACCAAGGATCTCCGTCCGGAAATCCTCGCGCCGGTCAGACCAGCGCAAGCCGCCCCGGGCCACCTTGCCGAAGCGGAGGTGGACGCCCTCGACCCGTGGGGAATAGACCCAGATTTCGAACATCGGCCGCGGGAACGGCAGCCCCTCAACCCGGGCAGGATCGAGCTTGAAGCTCAGGTGCGTCTTGTACTGGTAGTAGTTGGTGCGCAGGGTCGCCTCGATCAGGTTCGCCAAGGTCCGCAGCACACGGTCGGCGTCGAGGGTTGCCACCTCGTCAATGGCAGCTGACAGCTCACCGCGGACCTTCTCCTGCGCCGCAAGGCGCTCGGTCCCGCTCAGGGCGGGGTCGAACCGGGCCGCGAAAAGAGCCGTCAGGGCCTTGGTGACACCGGGATTGGCGAGCAAAGTGTCCGCCATGAAACCCACCGAGTTGGTGTTCCCCATTTGCCGCATGTACCGGGCGTAGGCCCGCAGGACCGTGATCTGGCGCCACTGCATCCCCTCACGCAGAACCAGCCGGTCAAAGCTGTCCGACTCAACAGCGCCGGATACGGCGGCACCGAACGAGTCGGCCAGCAGCTGTCCTGTGGCCAGCGGATCAATGCCGGCGGGGTATTTCAGCCCGAGGTCATAGAGGAAGAAGTCCCGCTGGTCAGCTGTCTCGATCTCAAAGGGCCGTTCATCCAGCACCTCGAGTCCAAGATTGTGGAAGAACGGGAGGATCTGGCTCAGGCTCTTGGGCTCCAACATGTACAGCTTGACGCGGGCATCTTCTTCGAGGACTTCACCGGCACCCTTGGGCAAGTACACGTGGACGCCCGGCCGTTCCTGCCTTGCACCGGCTGTGCGCTCGGCTTCAGCCCCGTATTTCTCGAAACGGGCGATGTCCTCCAGAGCGTCCTCAACCTCGTAATCCACGCGGTATCCGGCCGGAAAAGCCTCCGACCAGATCGCGGCGAGCTCCTTCGACTGCTCATCGGCGCCGCGTTCCCGCAGGACTTCAGTGATGCCCTCACTCCACGACCGGGCCGCCCGGACCAGCCGCGCCTCAAGGTCATCAGCGTTAACGTGGCTGACCTCAGCGCCCTTGGGCAAGCGGATCCTAAAGAACAGGCGGGCGAGCGCGGATTCGGTCATCCGCGCCTCGTAGTCGATGGTCTCTGCCTGGAACGTGGTCCGCAGTTCCTCCTCGATGCGGAGCCGGACATTGGTGGTGTACCGGTCACGCGGAAGGTAGACCACCGCGGACATGAAACGTCCGTAGATGTCCGGCCGGAGGAACAGCCGGGTCCGTCGCCGCTCCTGCAATCTCTGGATGCCGGTTGCGGTGGCCGCCAGGTCCTCGGTCTCGATCTGGAACAGCTCGTCGCGGGGGTACGTCTCCAGTATCCCCAAAAGGTCCTTGCCGGAGTGTGAGTCCGGCGGGAAGCCGGCGTTGCCCAGCACGGCGTCCACTTTTTCGCGCACGACGGGGATGTTCCGGACGGATCCGGCGTAGGCACTGGTCGCGAACAGGCCGATGAAGCGGCGCTCGCCGTTGACGTTGCCTGCCGTGTCAAAACTCTTCACGCCGACGTAGTCAAGGTACGCGGGGCGGTGGACGGTGGACCGTGAGTTTGCCTTGGTGATTACGAGTGCCCGCTTTTCGCGGGCCTTTTTTCGGCCGGCGTCGGTGAGGTGCTGCATGTGCGGAGCACCCGGCTTCGCCCGGAGCAGTCCGAGACCGCTGTCTTCACGCAGTTCCAGTACATCTTCACCGTCAACGGTAACGAGGTCGTACTCACGGTATCCGAGGAAGGTGAAGTTGCCGTTGTCGAGCCAGCGTAAAAGTTCCTGCGCCTGCCGCAGCTCGGCAATCTGAGCCGGGTGGGACACTTGGTCCAGGCTCGCGGCAATCTGTTGGGCCTTGTTGCGCATCTTGGGCCAGTCCTCGACAGCCGCGCGCACGTCTCCCAGGATGCGGTCCAGCCCGTCCAGCAACGAGGCCTTTGCCTCGTCGGAGACGCGGTTGATTTCCACAGCGATCCACGACTCCATGTGGGAGGCGTTTTCGCCCTGCGCGATGAGGTGCGAGAGCATGGGCATCGCCGCCGTATCACCGCTGGAGAGACCGATGTGGGACGGGACGCGGTCAACTTTTACCAGCTGTCCCGTTTCCCGGTTCCGGGTGACCACAAACAGTGGATGCAGTACAAGCCCGATGGCGGCGTTCTGGCGCACCAGCTCGGCATTAACCGAGTCAACAAGGAAAGGCATATCGTCCGTGACGACATAGACGACGCTGCTGTCCTGCTCGTTGACGATGGAAACCTGCGCTTGGCCCGGCAGCCGGTTCGCGGCGACACCGCGGTGCGTTTCCGCACGGCTGGCCAGCGCCTCCCGGGAATACGTCCGGGCATCCTCTTCGGCTAGATGCTGGTAATAATCCGCCAGGAATCCCTCCCGGTCACCAATAGCCAAGGCTTGATCCTCCACGCTGGATCCAGACGACATCAACAAACGCCTCCATCACAAGTTTGATGCTGCACCGTTGCAGCTCCTACGGTGAGCCTAGCCCTTTCACTGAAGCCTCGGTGTGGAAGAAAATACAGAGGACCGGGAGGATTGCTGGACAGGTGCACAAACCAATTTGGCGATCGCCTGCCTGAGCTTGGAATCCGGCGCCGTTTCGAGCAACAGCGAGCCGCCCAGCAGCGCCGCATCGGCTGCGGCGCTGTCCGCCGGAAGGAAGGCCTCGATTTTCGCTGATGGGCCATACCGCCCCCAGGCATCCTTCAGCTGGCGTTCCGGGGATCTCCCCACCGCCGCCGCCCGGACCTTGTTCATCACCACAACAGGTGAAACATTTGGTACTGCCAGCTCGAGCTCCGCGAGTCCGCGGACCAGCCGGGGAACCCCCACCGGATCGGCTGCCCCAACGGCATAGACGGTGTCCGCCAGTTCCAGGCTCCGCAGGGTCGCGGCATTCCGCCGCGGAGCCATCGTATCGAAGCTAAGTTCCTCGTCCGCCTCCAGGCAGAAACCTGTGTCCACAACGACGACGTCGGCAACCTCCTTCGCGCGTTCCAACACCAGCGACAGGGCGGCCGCCCGCAATTCCGTCCACCTGTCCGCCCGCGTAATGCCGGTCAGGACCCGGAAAGTACCAAGCTTGGTGGTGACAGGGTTGGCGACCTTCAGTAGCGCATCGGCGTCGAGCAGTCCCTGGTCCGCAAGCCGGCAGGCCTGTGCGATCCCGGCAGATTCATCCAGCAGGCCCAGGACTGCCGCCATGCTGGCCCCGTAACTGTCGGCATCGACGAGGAGCACGGATTTGCCATCCGCAGCCAACTCCCCCGCAATGTTGGCCGCAACGAAAGTCCGGCCCGGCGAACCGGCGGGACCCCACACGGCAATGATCTTGCCCGCGCCGGAGGCCGGCGGCACGCCCGCCTGGTCGGCGGGACGCTGGCGCAGCGCGGCGCTGGTGTCCCCCAGCCCACTCCCGGACGTCGCAACCGTGGCAGCGCCGGTCAGCTGGGAAACCGCCTCGGCAATCCTGCCGGCCAGGGCGGCAGACTCCACCCCGGTCAGTGCGGACGCCACGCCGATCCCCCGCAGCCTGGCGGCCTCGTCGGCGTCATCCGTGAGGGCGATGATCGCCACGCCCACGGCGCCGAGGCGGTCAACGAGCGACGCAGTCAGGCCCTCGCAACCGTCGGCCACAACCGCCGCCCGAGCGAGTCCGCTCTGGCAGGCGGCCAGCAGTTCAGTGAGTTCGGCGCATCGCCGGACCACCGTGACGGGACCGTGGAGCCGCTCCAACCCGCCCACCACATCCTCGCGGGACTGGCCCACTGTGACCACGGGGATGCTCATGAGGCCCCGCCGCCCGGGTTCCACACCACTGAAATCTTGGCCTGGTTCGCCTGCGCGCCGAGGATGGCCGGCATGTGGCTGTCGGCAACCAGCACCATAAGCACCGTGTTGCGGGAGGACCCCAAAGCCGTGGAGCCGGCGGTCACCTGGGCAATTTCCGCACCAGGCAGCAGGAGCTTTGGCTCACTAAAACCGTTGCGCGCATCCGGCAAGGCAACCCAGACATCCACCCGGGTCCCGGCCACTGCCTGCGGCGGCAGTGCTTCATCAACGGTCACGGCCACGGGCTTGCGGTCCAACGCATCCACAGTGGCCAGGCTTTCCTTCGGCACCAACTGGTTCTTGCCGATTCTCTGGACCGCCACCAGCCCGTCCGGCAGCCCTGCTTCAACGGTGACGTAATGCTGTTCGGTCTCACCCAGGCGGACCTTGGCCCGGACCACATTGTCCACGGTCAGCTTCTCCCCCACCGCAATGGAGTCCCGGGCGGCGTATACCTCGGTGGTCCGATCGGCGCTGCCAACCAGGGAGATCACTCCCACCACCGATGCCAGGACCAGCAATAGGCCAACCAGCAGGCGGGGATCCCTCCACGACGGCGGTTTCAACCTGGCACCCGTACTAGCTGCATCGTGACTCATGCTTTTCTCCCCCTTGCTCCGGCCCAGTCGGTTGGCTGCGCCCGGACACCTCATTGTTACGGCATGGGCCCCGGAACAAAAGTCAAAACGACCAAACAACATGAAACTGTGGATAACCGCACTAGATGGCACCTTCAATGGCAAAATGAAACTATGCCCAGATTCCTCACTCTTGCCGATGTTGCTGAACAACTGCAGATCAACTCCCCGGCAGCCTACGCTCTGGTACGCAGCGGAGAACTGAAAGCCATCCAGGTGGGTGGCCGCGGGCAGTGGCGCGTGGAGGAAAAGATGCTGGAGCAATACATCGAAGAGCGTTACGCCGAGGCCAGCCGCATGATCCAGGAAGCAAAAGCCAAGCAAGGTTGACCCAGGCCCAGGGGGCCGCCTCTGATGCGCCACCGTCCGTTGAGTTTTTGTCCAGATAATCGCCTCAGACGGGCGGCAAAGTCCCATTAGGTGAACAAAAAACTCCGGCCCGCGGCGCTAGAGTTCCCCTGCACTCCATGACCGGAGCGCCCCCAGCGCCGCAAACGGAATCGTGGCAACCTGCCGGACCTGCGATGCCCGCCGGGACTCCCCGGGGGTAACCAGCGCGAGGTCCAAAAAGTCACTGCCTACCCTGTCAATGACTCCCGCCAGCCCAGCGCCGCTTTCCGGCATGTGACGCAGTGTAACTCCGAGTTCGGCCCGATCCCGCGCGAGGCCCCGCAGCGCATGCGCCAATCCGATCCGGCGCCGTACCTGCGACGTCTCGGCCATAGAGACCCGCCCCAGGCCAGCGTAGCTCGCCACCGCGCCATACGGGATCAGCACCTGGTGACGCATCTCGTTCAGGACCAGGGCGTCGGCGCCGGCATGACTCAAGGTTCCTTCGAAGACGCGTCCGCACACCAGGTGCACTGCCACGTGACTCTCCAGGGAACCCCGCAAGCGGTCAGCCAGGGCTACGGAGGCGGTTTCCGCTCTCGCCCGTTCAGAGATCTCAGCATCAAGCCCCAGCCGCTCGCCCTCGGCGAACTGTGCCTCCATGTCACTGAACAGAGCATCCCAACGCATGGGGCCAAGCGTAGGGCGCGGCTTCATCCGAGGTCAATTCACCGAAGACTTCACTCCAGTCTCTGGACAAATCCACTAAAACTGCGTCAAACTGATCCTAGATTTATCAAACAACATCAAACAGCATCAAACCTTAGATAGGAACCACCATGGCGGCCGGTACAACACGCGGGCTCCGCGCAGACGCCGTTATGGCGGCGTCCATCCTCCTGTTGGGATTCTTCCTCTGCGTCGCCGGCGGGGGCATGGTGGATCGGTGGCAAGTATCAACAGCCCGCCGCCAAGGCCCGGATCTCGATGACCTACTTGGTGCTGTGGCCATTGCCGCAGGACTGGCCATCGTGGCGTGGTGGGTCCTCTCGATGATGATGGCGGCAACGGCTGCCGTGCTTGACAAGTGCGGCAGGCGGCGGGCCGCCGCCAGGGCAGGCAAGTGCTGCCCTGCATTTATGCGTCGGCTTGCCGTGGCCGTACTGTCGGTGCAGCTGCTGACGGCACCGCTGGCTCACGCTGCCGCAACACCGGCCGGACCTGCCTGGGTACCTACCCAGGAAGTGGCCGTCCAGGACGTACCGGTCCACGGCGTCGCCATCCAGGCGCAGTGGTCCCCCACCAGCGGCCACCCGCAGATCCCTGAAGCAGAGGGCACAGCTCCCGGGGACCCAGGAGACCGGACCAGCCAAACTCCTGCAGCTGCGGTCCGGCCCGACTGGCGTCCCAGCCCGCCGGTTCTGGACCCCGGCCTGATGGCTGCCCAGCCCGTCCGGGCGGAGCAGACCACACTGCCGGCGTTGAGTGAGGTCACAGTGCTGGCCGGCGACACACTGTGGGACATCGCCTCCGGCCACTTGGGCCCGGCTGCGTCGGATGTGGACGTCGCCCTGCACTGGCCCCGCTGGTATGAGGCCAACAAATCCCAGATCGGCGAGAGCCCGCACGTCCTGCTGCCCGGGCAGATATTGAAAGCACCTTCCGCGGCCTGACCGACGTTCCGACATTCATCAACTCACGACTAAGGGGAATCACATGTACGCAGTTACGCCAATCCACTCCGCCCCGGTTAACCCGGGCAGCGCGGCAGCAGTCCGCCAGGCACCTCCGCGCACCACTTCCGCGCCGGTCGCGCCCCTGCATGCTGCAGACGAGACCTCAGAAATCCTGGCAATCACCCGCAGCACCGTCCAGGCGGCCATGGAAGTCCTCGCCGGCATCCGGCCGATCCACCAGCTCGCGCGGCGCCTGGACCCGCGCTGCCTCGCCGTTCTGCAGCACCGCTCGGCCCTGATCCGCCGCGAACAGGGCCGGTCCGCCTCGCCATCCCTGGCCCGGCTGCACAGAAACTCCATCGTGCGCTCGGTCCGCGCCTGCGAGGTCGCCCCGGGCATTTATGAGGCAAGCGCCGTGGTGGTCGACGATGTCCGGGCCCGGGCGGTGGCGGTCCGTCTTGAACGCAGCAAGCAGGTCTGGCGCGTGACCGAGTTTATGGTCGGCTGACCGTTTGCCCACAATTGGCAGCCACGCGGTGACAGACGAAGAAGTGCCCGGAGCTAAATTGCTCCGGGCACTTCTTGTCTCCCGCTGCGGCCTACAGGTTTTTGCCTGGAAACCGTGACTGGATCAGCGGCGCTTCTTCTTGGCCGGACGCTTGGTGGCGTCCTGCGCAGCAGCTTTGGCCGGGTTGCCGGACTTGGACGAGGAACGGGCTTCCACCCGGGTCTCGGATGCGCCGTCTTCACCGGGAGCCGTGTACTGCAGCTGGGCAGGCTTCTCCGGCGCTTCCAGGCCAGCGGCGTGGATCTGCGGCTCAACGTGCTCCGTGTGGCCGCCGGCTGCGTCCGGAACCACCACATCCTGGGCCGGAGTCACCTCAACTTCAAGGTTGAACAGGAAGCCGACGCTTTCCTCGCGGATGGCCTCCATCATGCTCTGGAACATGGTGAAGCCCTCGCGCTGGTATTCCACCAGCGGGTCACGCTGTGCCATGGCACGCAGGCCGATGCCTTCCTTGAGGTAGTCCATCTCGTAGAGGTGTTCCTGCCACTTACGCCCGATGACTGAGAGCACCACGCGGCGTTCCAGCTCGCGCATGCTTTCGGAACCGATGGTCTCTTCACGGGTCTGGTAGACCACGCGGGCATCGGAGAGCAGTTCTTCCTTGAGGAATTCAACAGTGAGCTTGGACTTGCCACCGGCTTCCTCAATGATCTCCTCCGCTGTGACGCTGACGGGGTAGAGAGTCTTGAGATTGGTCCAGAGCTGGGTGTAGTCCCAGTCGTCGCCATTGCCTTCGGCGGTGGCGGATTCAATCAGGGCGATGATGGTGTCCTCGACAAAGAACTGGACCTTCTCGTGCAGGTCGTCACCTTCGAGGATCCGGCGGCGGTCACCGTAGATGGCTTCGCGCTGGCGGTTCAGGACGTCGTCGTACTTCAGGACATTCTTGCGCTGCTCGGCGTTGCGGCCTTCAACCTGGCCCTGCGCCGACGCGATGGCCCGGGAAACGAGTTTCGATTCCAAAGCCACGTCATCCGGAACGGAACTGTTCATCAACCGCTCGGCTGCGCCGGAGTTGAAGAGCCGCATCAGGTCATCGGTCAGGGAGAGGTAGAAGCGTGATTCGCCCGGGTCGCCCTGGCGGCCGGAACGGCCACGGAGCTGGTTGTCGATACGGCGGGACTCGTGCCGCTCAGTTCCCAGGACATACAGCCCGCCGAGGTTCAAGACTTCCTCGTGTTCGTCCTTCACGGACTGATTGGCGGCCTCCAAGGCAGCAGGCCAGGCGGTTTCATACTCTTCCGAATTCTCTTCCGGGTCCAGCCCGCGCTTGGCGAGATCGGCCACCGCGGTGAATTCGGCGTTGCCGCCCAGCATGATGTCCGTGCCTCGGCCTGCCATGTTGGTGGCCACCGTGACAGCACTCTTGCGTCCGGCCTGCGCAACGATGGCCGCCTCACGGGCGTGGTTCTTGGCGTTCAGGACTTCGTGCCTGATGCCCTCCTTGGCGAGCAGCCCGGAGAGGTATTCGCTCTTTTCGACACTTGTGGTGCCCACAAGGATGGGCTGGCCCGCCTCGTGACGCTCGGCAATGTCCTTTACGACGGCGTCGAACTTCACCTTTTCGTTCTTGAACACGAGGTCCGACTGGTCGAGGCGCTGCATGTCCCGGTTGGTGGGGATGGCCACCACGCCGAGCTTGTACGTGCCCATGAACTCGGCGGCCTCAGTCTCGGCCGTGCCGGTCATGCCTGCCAGCTTGGAGTACATCCGGAAGTAGTTCTGGAGCGTCACCGTGGCCAGCGTCTGGTTTTCGGCTTTGATCTCCACGGCTTCCTTGGCCTCGATGGCCTGGTGCATGCCCTCGTTGTAGCGGCGCCCGGCCAGGATGCGGCCAGTGTGTTCATCAACGATCAGCACTTCGCCGTCGAGGATGACGTAGTCCTTGTCCCGCTTGAACAGTTCCTTGGCCTTGATGGCGTTGTTCAGGAAGCCGATGAGCGGAGTGTTGGCGGATTCGTAGAGGTTCTGGATGCCCAGGTAGTCCTCCACCTTTTCGATGCCGCTTTCCAGGACGCCGACGGTGCGCTTCTTCTCATCCGCCTCGTAGTCCTCACCGGCCTTCAGCCGCTGCACTACCTTGGCAAATTCGCTGTACCACCGGTTGGTGTCGCCCTGCGCCGGGCCGGAAATGATGAGTGGCGTGCGGGCTTCGTCGATGAGGATGGAGTCGACCTCATCAACAATGGCGAAGTTGTGGCCGCGCTGGACGAGTTCTGACTGGTCCCAGGCCATGTTGTCGCGCAGGTAGTCAAAACCGAATTCATTGTTTGTGCCATAGGTGATGTCCGCGGCGTACTGCTGCCGGCGCACCGCGGGATCCTGGTTGGACAGGATGCAACCGCTCGTCAGGCCAAGGAACCGGTAGACCCGGCCCATGAGGTCTGACTGGTATTCGGCAAGGTAGTCGTTCACCGTGATGACATGGACACCATTGCCGGTGAGTGCGTTGAGGTAGGCGGGCGCGGTGGCCACGAGCGTCTTACCTTCGCCGGTCTTCATTTCGGCGATGTTGCCGAGGTGGAGTGCGGCGCCACCCATGAGCTGGACGTCAAAGTGACGCATGCCCAGGGTCCTGGACGAGGCCTCGCGCACCGCGGCGAAAGCCTCCGGCAGGAGATCGTCCAGTTGCGCGCCGTCCTGGTGGCGGGCGCGGAGGTGGTCAGTTTCCTCGCGGAGCTCAGCATCCGTGAAGGTTTTAAACGAGTCTTCGAGCGCATTAATCGAGTCGGCATAGTTCCGCAGTTGCCGCAGGGTTTTTTTGTCACCCGTGCGGAGAAGTTTTTCGATAAGTGATGCCACGTGAAGATACTCCCAGTCTTATGCTGCCGAATTCTGGCGTTTTTAGTCTACGGGAGAGACACAGGCCACGCGGCCGGTTTTCCCTGAGAGCGGAGCGGGCCCGCACGGTGGCGCAGGGCCCGCGCGAGAGACTCCGCCAAGTCGCCGACCGGGTTGACCACAATATCGTCCAGCTCCAGCCATCCGGCCATCAGCTCCAGCTCGGCGGCGAGTTCGAAGGCGGTCCCTGGCGGTGCGTCCGGCTCACCGTACGCGGACCTGACCAGCAGTTTTCCTGCCGCACGGTCCGCCTTAAGGTCTACCCGCGCCACGATCGTATCGCCCAGCAGGAAGGGCAGGACGTAGTACCCGAAGCGCCGGAGATGCGAGGGCGTGTAAATCTCGATCCGGTAGTGGAACCCGAAGAGCTCCTCCAGCCGGCGCCGTTCGAAGACAAGGGAGTCAAAGGGACTGAGCAGGGCCCGCCCAGTTGCCCGCCGCGGCCTGGCTGCGTCGGCATGGAGATATACCTTCCGGTCCCAGCCCGCGACAGCCACCGGCTCCAGCTTCCCCATGCTGACCAGGTGGTCCACCGAAGCGGCTGCCGCCTTGACGGGCGTTCGGAAGTAATCCGCGAAACACTTCACGGTTCCGATGCCATGGGCCTGCGCGGCGGCATCGATGAGCCGATGCATGGCCTCCACAGGGTCCGGCGTGGCTTCGAGGGCAAGCCGGTGCGGCAGTACCTTGGCCGTCAGCGTGTACTTTCGCTCGAATTGTTCGGTTCTGGACGCCGCGGAGATGGTGCCGGCCTCGAACAGGTCTTCAAGCACGCGTTTAACGGCGTTCCAGTTCCATCCCCAGTTGTCCTCCCGCCGGTCCTCCACATGCCCGATGTACGCCGTCAGTTCTCCGGCTGTCATGGGCCGCCCGTTGGCGAGGGCGCCGAGGATCTTTCCGGCCACGGCGTCGCGCAGTTCCGGGTCCATGGCGGATGCCCCCACCCACGTGCGTTTCTGCCATAAGCGGAGGTCCTGGAAGTGCTCGGGCCGGATGAAGCTGGCCTCGTGCGCCCAGTACTCCATCATTCGTCTGGGAGGCGAGCTGGCCATCCGCTGAAGTATGTTGCGGTCGTAGTTGCCGAGCCTTGAATAGAAGGGCAGAAAGTGACTGCGGGACAACACGTTGACGGAATCGATCTGGACAAGCTGGATCCGGGCAAAGGTACGGCCCACCGTCCGTAAGGTCACGGGGCCGGCGGGCCGTCCTTTGTCGAGTCGCTGAGCTGCCAAGGCGATCCGCCGGGCCTGGTTAAGCCTCAGCGTCGCTGGCACATCAGTCCCTTCATTGAGAGGCGTAAAGCGACTTAGATTTTTGCAGCCTCGTCATCGGAGCGGTAGGCGAGGATTTTTTCTTCGACGGCCGTTTCCCCCGGCTCGCATTCGTGGTCCAGGGTAATCACTCCGTACGTCCAGCCACGGCGCCGGTAGACCACCGAGGGCGTATTGGTGGCTTTATCCACAAACAGGTAGAAATCGTGGCCCACGAGCTCCATGTTGTCCACAGCATCGTCAAGAGTGAGGGAGGCCGCAGGGAAGACTTTGCGCCGGATCAGTACAGGAGAGTCCCCTGCCGGGATGTCGTTCTCAACCTCGTAGGGCGAGCGTTCAACAGGTGCTGCCTGGGGTTCGCTGCGATGGCTCGCCTCGACGTAAATGGGCTCGCTGGTACTTGCGGGTTCCAGTGACGCGGTGGCCTCACGTACTGCCTTGGGTGTGTGACGCCCGTGGTGGACCTTTTTACGGTCTTTGGCACGGCGGAGACGTTCAAGGAGCTTGGTGTAGGCGAGATCGAACGCCGCGAATTTGTCTGCGGCGCTGGCTTCGGCACGGATTACGGGTCCCCGGCCCAGAACCGTCACTTCAACGGTGAGCTGGTCGCCGGTCTGGCGGGCGTTCGTTTCCTTGGAAACCTTCGCATCCACCCGCTGGACCTTGTCGCCAAGTGACTCGATCTTCGAGATCTTTTCACCGGCGTATTCGCGGAATCGGTCTGAGACCGTGAGATTTCGTCCGCTGATCATAAACTCCATGGTGCCCTCCAAATGACTTCGGTGACACGACGGCGACACTTCCCATGGGCCGATCTGCTTGACAGTCGAGCCCCTTTCCGAGCCGCCATCGAAAGGTACAACTTGTTCTTGGTACCCACAACCGACGTTAGTTCATGGCCACCTGTTATTCATCCTTTCTTCGTTTATTTTTTTCTAAGACGGGCCGCTTTCCGCCAGCTCCCGGGCCGGACGATTCGCCGCCAGCTGAATCAGGCGGGCGTGTCGCGGCGAGGACCACAGCCCCCACCACTACGGCGCCGCTGACGTGGAGCGCGCGGGCTGCTTCCGCCAATGTGGCCCCTGTTGTGAGGACGTCGTCGACAATGATGCACCGGCGGCCGGACACCCGCGCGCCGTGGCGTACCGGGACTCTCATGGACCCCCTGACCCGGCTGGCCCGGGCACCACGGCCGAGTCCCTTTTGGCCTCCGGGCAGCCGTTCCAGTGCGGCGCGGCGCCTTGATTTCCGGATCACGTCAACCACCGGCACCCCGGGAAGGGTGGTCCCCCGCCGCAATTCTGCCAACAGGAGGTGGACCGGGCTGAAGCCCCTCTTGACGTAGCCGGCCGTACTGCTGGGCACGGGAACCAGGCAGACGCCGTCGACGCCGGCCACGGCCGCGGCAATGCCCCGCCCCAGACCCCGCGCCAGGACAGCCGTGAGCTGGAGCTGGCCATGGCTCTTGAACGAAAGCACGGCCTGCGCCAACTCCTCGCGGTACACCCCCGCCGCCACCACGGGAAGGATCAGGCCGCCGTCGACCTTCATCAGGGCCGGCGCGTGTTCCTCTGCCCGGAACGGGTGCCTGGTCAGCAGGCGCACCTGGCGTTCGCACGCGACGCACAAGGCCAGGTCCTCCGCGCCACAGCAGACGCAGTCCACAGGGATGGCAAGTGCCAGCAACTCCGCGGCGGCGGCTCCCATCTGTTCGGCGGCCCGCAACCAACGGCGGCTGTAGCCGCCGCGATGCTTGGCGTGCACCACAGGGGGCAGAATGTCCGGATCCAGGCTTGCAGCACTTCTGGCAAGGCTGTCCTCGGCGCGACAGGCAGCACGGCCCTCGGAGCTGGGCGCAGGAGAGCGCAGGACAGGAAGGTGCCGAGCGGGAGGACGTGCGGGCTGAGCTTCGGTCACACCCCATGGTGGCCTCTCGGCCGCGGCCCCGGAACCCCCAGGCCGGGCTATGTGGACAGCACGCTAGCCAGGGAATGATGGGTCGATGGGACCCTTAATCTGGGGCGACCAGCCGTTGCCCAGCCGCTGGAAAATGCCCTCGCCTGACTGGCCGTAGATTTCCTCCAGCCCGTTGCCGGCGCTGAGCCACACCAGCCCAGGCCATGGCGCCAGCTGCTGGGGTTGCCCGGAGGTGAGGGACAGCAGCTCCGGCGTGACATTCGAGCCTGCCGATGCCTTCATCACGGCAACCGTGGTGTCGTTCACCCAGACGCCCTGGTCCGGGTCGTCGGAAGCCACCAGGGTGATCGGGGCAGTCAGTTCCCGGGGAGTCCCGTCGGCATTCCGGATGATCCCGGCAATCTGCACCTTCGTTTTGCCGTTGTGTTCCGAAATGACCAGCGCCCGGACACCCTCACGGGAAATCCTCAGCTCCTTGACAATTCGTCCGGCCAGCCAGGACGGCGTGAGGGTAACGGTGGGAACTGCAGCGCCTTCGGCCACCCCGATGGGCCGATAGGCGACCACCTCAGTGCCCCCGGTGGCTCCCGGCCCTGCGGCCCACACCCAGTCATAAAGGCTGAAGGAAGGGTGCGTGATGGTGGCGCGCGTTGTCAGCGCCCGGGCCGGCTGTCCCGGCACCATGCTGTAGAGCGTCGTCCGGCTGTCGTTAAGGAAGGCCACGGTCTGGGACACCGGGGATTCCGCTGGGTAGCGCGGACCGAGCGAGGACACCGGCTGCATACCCGGCAGCGGGGACACCCTGTTGTTCTCGTAGCGAACCAGCTCATTGCCGCTGACGGCGATCTCGCGGACCGGCACGTTTTTGTCCCGCACCGGGGGCAGCACGGAGCCGTTGTCCTCGACCCGGACCAGGTCCTGGTTGGCGTGCAGCTCCACATTCACGACGTCGGGCTGGCTGCGGAATGTGAGTGCAAGCTGTGTCTGCATCCGGAGCCTGTCCTCCGTGGACGCCTCCGTGAGTTCCTTGGCGGTGAGGTCCACCTGCGCGGCTCCGGACACCACCGGAACCGATTCGCGGGCGAGCTTGATGCCGGACGGGAAGGCGCTCACCACGGCACCGCGAAGGTACGGTGCGGGGCCGGCAAGCAGGGCGCTGGTCATGGCCTTGACGGTCTTGTTCTTGATGAACCAGCGGACGTCGGGCACGGCATATGTGAAGCTGGGATCGTAGAAGTAGATGGGATAGGCCCCGTAGATGACCTTGAAGGTTTCCTCCGGGATCGCGGTTCCGTCCGGGATGGCTGAGATCCGCCATTCGCCGTCCACCTGGGTGAGTGTGGCCGGGATGTTCTCGATGGTGCCTTCGGGCATCTGGGTGGCGACGCCGTCAACATCTACGCTGTAGGACACGTCCAGCTGGTAGTTGTAAACGTTGTCGACGCCGGTGCCTACCACTTTCGCCTCGCGGTAGACCAGTGAGCGCTGGTCCGGTTTCCAGGACACGGACGCTGCCTGCGTCAGGTATTCGCGCGCCACCGCGTAGTCACCCTCGTAACCGGTACCGGCACGGTAGAAGTAATCAATGATGTTTTCCGGAGTAGCGCCGGCCTGGGGCGCGGCCGGGAGGAATACCGGTGCATTGACGTTTCCGGCGCTGCCTTCCGCACTCTTCCCCACCGGCCCGGCAGTCGGAATGCGCGCGCACGAAGCCAGCAGCAGCACAACAACGAGCAGCACAACGCTCCTCTTCAGCATTATGCGCACTCGTCGTCCCATCATGAAGGCTCCTTCGGCGTTCCTTGCCCCAGTGCCAGCACGTTCTTGGCGTGAGGAAGCTTGGGGAGGATGATGTCCTCCGGCTCAAGCTGCACGGGTGACCGGTCGATCTCCTCGCCCTGGCGCAACGGAATGGTCAGCCGGAAGTTGGCCCCTCTGCCCTTGTTTCCCCATGCCTGCAGCCAGCCATTATGGAGTTTGGTGTCCTCCATGGCGATGGACAGGCCCAGGCCGCTGCCTCCGGTGGTGCGGGCCCGGGCCGGATCCGCACGCCAGAACCGGTCAAAGACACGGGCGGCCTCGGCAGGAGTCATGCCTATCCCCTGGTCCCGGACAGCTACCCCCACCGCTGACTGATTGGCCGCAACAGTCACGGTAACCGGCCGGCCTTCGCCATGCTCCACAGCATTCAGGATGAGGTTCCGCAGGATCCTGTCGATCCTCCTGGCGTCCATTTCCGCGACAATTCCCTCGGCGGGCGCCCGGAGGATGATCTCAGAGCCGTATTCGGCCGCGACGGGCGCCGCCCCGTCGATGACGTGGGCAATCACCTGCAGGATGTCCTCGGGCTCGGCGTCGAGCATCGCCACGCCGGCGTCGAAGCGGGAGATCTCGAGAAGATCGGCCAGCAGGGATTGGAATCTCTCCACCTGGTTGTACAGGAGTTCGGCGGAGCGCTTGTTGATGGGGTCGAAGTCGTGGCGGGCGTCGTACAACACCTCCGCGGCCATCCGGACTGTGGTCAGGGGCGTGCGGAGTTCATGCGAGACGTCGGAAACAAACCGCTGCTGCATCTGGGAGAGCATGGCCAGCTGGGTGATCTGCTCCTGGAGACTGGCGGCCATGTGGTTGAACGACGCCCCGAGGCGTGCCACCTCGTCCTCGCCCTTGACCACCATCCGCTCCTGCAACTGGCCGGCCGCGAGCTTCTCCGACACCAGGGCAGCGTGGCTGACCGGGCTCACCACGTTGCGGGTGACGTACCAGGCGATGGCCCCGATCATCAGCACCAGCACCGCGGCGCCGGCCAGGAGGACACCCTGGATTTCGTCGAGCGTCTGCTGAGCCGTGTTGACGTCATAGATCAGGTACAGCTCATACACAGTCCCGTTGAATGTCACCAGGTTGCCCACAGCAATGCCCGGCCTGTCCTCGGTACCTACCGGAATCACGGTGGAAGCCCAGTACTGGTCCTTGCCTGATGCCTGGACTGCCGTACGGAGTCCAGGCGGGATGACGCTGACTGTCAGCTGGTCCGACGCCCGCGACTCCACCCAGCGGTTCCTGGGTTTGGTCTGCTCGGGCTTGGCTTCGAAAACGTAGCGTCGCTGGATGACGGAGCCGCGGCCCTCCACGGCGTTCAGGGTGTCATAGACCAAGGTGATTACGCTGGACTGGTCCGTGACCTGGGCGCCGTCGAACGTCTCCTGGACCTGCTTGACGTAGTAACGGGTTTCGGATTCTGCCTGAGTCAAGCGCTCCTGGAAAAGGTTGTTGGCGATCTGGTTGGACAGGTAGGCGCCCACGGCACCAAAGGATGTCACAGCCAGCAGCAGGGTGGTGAGGACGGTCCGGAACTGCAGGGACCGGCGCCAGCGCCGACGCATGGACCGCCCGATAAAACGGACAGCAGGGAAGAAACGGGTCACGCCGATCTGGACCAGGCGGCCCACCCGCAGCCCCACGATGACTCCGCGGCGCCGCCAGATCCGTGCCCGGAACGGCAGCGTTGCCAGCTCCGCCGGCAGCGCATCCGTATGCTCCGGGCCCTTCGCAGCGGGAGGGGCCGGGGCGCGGTGCGCTTCTGGTCCTGAGGGCTCAGGAACCTGCTTTGTAACCGACACCACGAACCGTCAATACAACTTCGGGAGCTTCCGGATCCCGTTCAATTTTTGACCGGAGGCGCTGGACGTGGACGTTGACCAGCCGGGTGTCCGCCGCATGGCGGTAGCCCCAGACCTGCTCCAGAAGAAGCTCGCGGGTGAAAACCTGCCATGGCTTACGGGCCAGGGCTACGAGGAGGTCAAACTCCAGGGGCGTCAGCGAGATCCGCTCATCGGCACGCTTCACGGTGTGGCCGGCCACGTCGATGGTGATGTCTGCGATCCGCAGCGTTTCAGGCGCTTTCTGGTCGCCGGGGCGCAGGCGGGCACGCACCCGCGCCACCAGTTCGGCGGGTTTGAAAGGCTTGGGCACGTAGTCGTCTGCGCCTGACTCAAGGCCGCGGACGACGTCGGACGTATCCGCCTTGGCGGTGAGCATCACGATGGGAACGTCCGATTCGGAACGGATCTGCCGGCAGACCTCGATGCCGTCCACGCCGGGAAGCATCAGGTCAAGCAGCACGAGGTCAGGCTTCGATGAGCGGAAAATATCCAGCGCCTGGCTGCCGTCGGCGCAAAAGACCGGCTCAAAGCCGTCATTGCGCAGAACAATCCCAATCATTTCGGCCAGCGCTTCGTCATCGTCAACTACCAGAATGCGTGCCTTCATAGTTATATGTTCCCCTATTGAACAGGGTTTGTCCTGTTCAACGGCCCTACGGCATGGCGCCACGCTATGACGTCCGACGGCGGAACTATAGGCTGGCCATACGCGGACAGTTCCGCACGGGGAAGGAACAGGGTGCCCAACCAGGATCCGAACATGCAGCAGCCGAATCCTGCCGGCGAGGCTGGGAGGAGCCAGCCGCCGGGGAGCCTGCCTCCGTGGGGTCCCCAGCCAGGTCCGGCCCAGCATACTTGGGGCGGTCAGCCGGTATGGGGCCCAACGCCGGGTGGCCCGCCGGATTGGGACACGCCTCAGCACACCCCGTACGGCGGCCCGCCGCCGTACCAACAGCCCCGCTACGTGGCACCGCCCAAACCCGGCATCGTTCCGCTGCGCCCGCTGATGTTCGGCGAGATCCTGGACGGCTCCTTCCAGGCGATCCGGCGCAATGCCAAGGCCATGCTGGGCGCCGCGCTGCTGGCGCAGACACTCGCCGCAGTGCTGACGGCAGTTCTCACGGCATTTTCCGCCACGTCGGCGGCGTCGCTGAAGACCTGGGCGGAGGGACTGACTGAGCAGGACCTGGTACCCGTGGTGCTCACCTTCGCGTCCGGCGTCGTGCTGGTCTCGGTGCTGACCGTTTTCCTGTCGGCGGTCCTGCAGGGCGCCATGGTGGTCCCGGTCGCCAGGTCCGTCCTCAACCGCCCCACTGGCTTCAGGCAGATGTGGGCATTGGCGCGGTCCCGCGCGTGGGCACTGATCCGCCTCGCGGCGTTGCTGGTCGGCGCCGGGCTCCTCGTAGCGCTGCTGTTTGCGGCGCTGGCAGTGCTGCTGGTCAGTACGGTGGGTGGAATGGGCGCCCTGATCCTGATCCCGCTGGGTCTCGTGTGCTTTGTGCTGTACGTGTGGGTCTACATCAAGCTGATGGTGGCTCCCGCTGCCGTGGTGGTAGAGGAGCTCGGGGCGGTGGCCGGCATATGCCGCTCCTGGGAACTCACACGAAACAGCTGGTGGCGGCTCCTGGGCATCACGTTGGTGGTGGGCATCATGGTGGGGGTTATCGCCCAGATCGTCACCATTCCGGTCTCTCTTCTCTCCGGCTTTTACACCGGCGTGGTCTCACCGCATGGTGGTGCCGAGCAGGCTATGACGGCGGCCGTGGTGGCGGGCGTTGCCACCGCGGTCGTTGGTGCGATGGTCGGCGCGGTGGGGTTCGCATTTCAGACCTCCGTCATGGCGCTGCTCTACCTTGACCTCAGGATGCGCCGGGATGGACTGGATATCGCCCTGCTCCGGTTGCTGGAATCGGGCGCGGATCCCGACGGCGTCCCGGGCCGCGGCGTCGCGGTCTACAGGGAGGGACCCGGCCAAACTCCGCGGCCGCCCTACGGGGGACCGCCAAACGGAACGCCACCGTTCGGGGCATGGCCCGATGGCCGCTGAACCACCGGTCCTGCCCGGCCGCGACGAGGCCCGCCGCTGGTCCGTAGAAGAACTTGCCAAGCCGGAATACCGCGACGCGGCCCCCGGCTGGCTGGACAGCGTGTGGGCAGACATCCTGGATTGGCTGCGGTCCCTTGACGGCGGCTCCGGCCCGGACAGCACCGCCGCGGCGCCGTGGATCGGCGTGGCCATCGCCGTGCTGATCGGCGCGACGGTCATCCTGGCCCGCCCGCGCCTCAACGCCAAAGCCAAGCGTGCCGGAGACGTGTTCGACGCCGACGCAACAGTCAGTGCTACGGCCTACCGCCAGCGTGCGGAAGCCGCGGCCGCAGCCGGCGCCTGGAGTTCCGCCGTCGTCGATTGTTTCCGTGCGCTGGTGCGCACGGCAGAGGACAGAACGGTTCTCGACGCGCGGCCCGGCCGGACCGCCGACGAGGTGGCACACGAACTGGCCACGCCGTTTCCGTCAGAGGCCGGCCGTCTGACGGAAACTGCGCGTACGTTCGACGGGATCCGCTATGGCAATGAAGACGCAGACCAGGCGGACTATGCCGCCGTGCGCAGGCTGGACGTCACCCTGCAGTCCCTCACGCCGGCGAGCGCGGCCCTGCCCGCTGAACGTGACGAACCGGCGGTTCAGCGATGACGCAGGGTCCCACCATGCAGAACCCTTCGCTGGATCGCCTGACGCCCAAACTTCTGACGCAGAGTGCACCGGAGGCACAGCCGGGTTTCGCCCCTGCACTCCGATCGGATTCCGGGTCCGGTGCCGGTTCCTGGCTCCGGCGGCACCGCGGCGGGGCAGCGATCGGCGCGGCGGCCGCCGTCGGACTGGCGGTGGTCATTTCCTCCCAACTCACGTCAAAGGGCGATTCTCTGCCCTTGTCCGTCCACAACGCCGGCCCGGCCGGCGCCAGGGCGGTCAGCGAGATACTTGGCCGCCACGGAGTCGAGGTCCAGGATGTTGGATCCTTTGACGCGGCCACCACGGCACTCGCGGACCGGCCAGGTGCCACCCTGCTCCTGTACGACCGGAGCGGATTCCTGGACCAATTCCGGCTGGAACAGCTGACCGCAGGTGCGGGACGCGTGGTGCTGGTGACGCCGCGGCTCAGCACGCTGAAGGCCCTCGATACCGGCATCAGCCAGGCGGGCGTGGTGCCGGAGTCAACGGCGCTCCTGGCACCGGGCTGCGATCTCAGCGATCCCGCCGCGGCCGGTGCTGTGTCCGGAACCGGCGGCTTCCTGTACGACGGCGGCACGGTGTGTTTCAGCCCGCCGGGAAGCAGCGCCGGGCTGCTTGTCCGCACGGACGACGGCGGCCTGACCGTCCTGGGCAGCACCGCCCTCCTCAACAACGGCGGGCTTGCCGACCCTGGCCATGCCGCGCTGGCCCTCCGGACTCTGGGCAGCTCAGAGGACCTCGTCTGGTACCTGCCCGGACTGGGCGACGCGGCCGCTGCGGAGTCAACGCAGACACTTGATGACCTCGCCCCTGGCTGGGTGGCTTTCCTGGGGCCGTGGCTGGTCTTTGTGGCGGTGCTCGCCGTCGTATGGCGGGGGCGCCGCCTGGGCCCGCTCGTCTTTGAACCGCTGCCTGTGGTGGTCAAGGCCGTGGAGACCGCCGAAGGCCGGGCGCGCCTTTATCAGGATTCCCACGCACTGGACCGTGCGCGGGACAACCTCCGGGCCGGCACCCTGGTTCGTCTGGCACACGCCCTTCGGGTTGGATCCGAGGCCACTGCCGACGACGTCGTGCAGGCAGCGGCCCGGCACCTGGGCCGGCCGGTCACCGATATCAACGGCGTGATCCAGGAAAGCCCCGGTACCGCAGCCAGGCTGGTGCAATGGTCACAGGAACTGGACAAACTAGAGAACGAGGTCAGGACCCGATGAACGAACCGTACGGCTCCCCGCAGATCATGGATACTTCCCCGCGGACGCTCGATCCCGCCCGGCAGGCACTGCTGGATGTCCGCCACGAGGTAGCCAAGGCCGTGGTGGGCCAGGATGCCACCGTCACGGGACTCCTGATCGCACTGCTGTCCCAAGGGCATGTGCTGCTCGAAGGCGTGCCCGGGGTGGCCAAAACACTCCTGGTACGGGCGCTGTCCGCCGCGCTGAGCCTGGACACCAAACGCGTTCAGTTCACCCCTGACCTGATGCCCGGCGACATCACCGGTTCCCTGGTCTATGACTCGCACACCTCGGAATTCAGTTTCCGCGAGGGGCCGGTCTTCACCAACATCCTGCTGGCCGACGAAATTAACCGGACGCCACCGAAGACGCAGGCCTCCCTGTTGGAGGCCATGGAGGAGCGGCAGGTCTCGGTTGACGGCGTGTCCCGGCAGCTGCCGGGGAACTTCCTGGTGGCGGCAACCCAGAACCCCGTGGAGTACGAGGGAACCTATCCCCTCCCAGAAGCCCAGCTGGACCGGTTCCTGCTCAAGCTCACCATGCCGCTGCCCGGCCGGACCGACGAGGTGGAAGTGATCCGGCGGCACGCGGCCGGCTTCAATCCGCGGGATCTGGCCGCCGCCGGTGTCCGGGCGGTGGCCGGGGCCGAGGACCTCGAACGGGCACGGCAGGGAGTGTCCACCGTTGCCGTCGAACCGGAACTCATCGGCTACATCGTGGACCTGGTGCGCGCAACGCGGCAGGCGCCGTCGTTCCAGCTGGGCGTTTCTCCCCGCGGCGCGACTGCGCTGCTGAACACCTCCCGTGCCTGGGCGTGGCTGTCCGGCCGCAGCTTCGTCACCCCCGATGATGTCAAAGCACTGGCGCTGCCGTGTCTGCGCCACCGGGTGTCCCTGCAGCCTGATGCCCAGATGGACGGGGTCCGCGTGGACGATGTCCTGGGCAGCATCCTGGCGTCCGTCCCCGTCCCCCGCTGATCCGCTCGGACATGGCACTCTCCGGACGGTTCGTGTTGCTGGCAATGCTGGGCATGGTGCCGGTACTGCTGTTCCCCGGCGGGGGAACAGTCCTGGGCGTGGTCGGGGCGCTCGCTGCCCTCCTTGGCCTGGACCTTGTACTGGCCGCGTCCCTGCGGGCCATCATCGTCACGCGCGCCGATCCGGGCAACGTGGCCCTGCACGGCGTGGCTTCTTCGGTCCTCACCCTGCGCAACGGTGGCCGACGACGGCTGCGGGCCACCGTCCGGGACGCGTGGCAGCCGTCTGCCGGGGCCGTGAATCCGGTCCAGGACCTGGACATCCCCGCCCTGGAAAGCCGCCGGATGACCGTCCGGTTGCAGCCGGTCCGCCGTGGCGATATGGCCGCCCGGCACGTCACTGTCCGCTCCCATGGACCTCTTCAGCTTGCGGCACGCCAGCGCACGTTTGACTGCAGCGGCCTCCTCCGGGTCCTGCCACCGTTCCATTCCCGCAGGCACCTGCCGTCGAAGCTCAGGAAACTCCGCGAACTCGACGGCAAGGCCGCCGTGCAGATCCGTGGTGCCGGCACCGAATTCGACTCATTGCGGGACTACGTCCGCGGGGACGACGTCCGCTCCATCGACTGGCGTGCAACCGCCCGCCGGTCCGCCGTCGTCGTCCGCACCTGGCGCCCGGAACGCGACCGGCGCGTGGTGATCATGCTGGATACCTCGCGCACGTCAGCCGCGAGAATCGAGGACGAACCCCGGCTGGATACCGGCATCGAAGCGGCACTCCTGCTGGCGGTGCTGGCCGAGCGTGGCGGTGACAAAGTGGATTTCCTGGCCTACGACCGCCGTCCGCGCGCCCGGGCCAGCTCTGCCACCACCGGCAACCTCCTGGGGCAGCTGGTGCAGGCGATGGCGCCCCTGGAGGCCGAACTGATTGAGCTTGACTGGTCCAGTCTTCCGGGCCAGATCCGGGCGGTCTCCGCACACCGGTCCCTGGTGGTGCTGCTGACGGCCCTGGACGGCGGAGCACCGGAGGAAGGGCTCATTCCCGTAGCCGCGCAGCTCGCGCAGCAGCACGTTGTGGTGGTGGCCGCTGTCCGTGATCCCAGGCTGGGGCAGATGCTGCATGAGCGTGGGAACGCCGCCGGCGTATTCCGGGCGGCAGCGGCTGAACGCGTACTCCTGGAACGGGCCGCGGTCAGCGCCGAGCTCCGGCACCACGGGGTGGAAGTGGTGGACGCGGAGCCACACCACCTGCCGCCGCAGCTAGCCGACATGTACATCCGGCTCAAGGCGGCGGGTAGATTGTGAATCACCGCAGCGCCGCTGACGGTACCGGCCAGGAGGTCACCATGAACGTCCCTATTTACCGGCAGGCCCTGGGCGAGGACTACTACCGGCTGCAGCCTGAGCTGCAGGAGTACTTTTCCCTGGCGCCCGGCTCGGGGCATTATGGCGTCGGAGAGGGCGTGTTCGATGTTGTGGGCTGCCGGCAGGCCTGGCTGCGGCCTCTCCTCAAGCTCACCTCCGGCGAAGACGCGTTTTTCCCGGATTACGGCGAAGGGATCCCCTTCCGGATTGAAAACCATGCGCACCAGGATCCGTTCGGCCGTTCCAGCCTGACTGCCCGGCGGGAAATCCGTTTCCCAGGGCACTTGCGGATTTTCCAGGACACCACCAGCCTCGTGGATTCCGGCGGCAGCCCGCGGCTGGTGGACTACCTGGGTCGTTTCCGGCGCATGGTGACCGACCTCAAGCTCAGTGTGACGGAGGAGGGCAGGCTGCGCGGCGTTTCCGACGCGTCCCGGCTGTTCCTGGGACCTCTCCGACTTCCGCTGCCGGCCATGGTTGACGCCAAGGCCTACGCCGAACAGTGGTGGGACGCCGATGCCGGCGAGCACGGTAAGCACCGGATCCAGGTCAAGGTCATCCAGCCACAGGCCGGGCTGGTCCTGGTCTATGCGGGCGGCTTCGACTACCGCCTGCGTCCTTACACTGGCGGCAGTTCGGCGCAGAGTTTCCTGCCCCGCTACGCCCGGCCGGACCGTTGGGAAAACCGGACGTAGCTGTTGGCCGTACGCGCGTTCAAACGGTGGGCCCGCTCAGCCGTGTGCACGCTGGTTCAGTCCGTCGGCCACCTGGGTGAGCCGGCCCAGCACCGCTGTGGCGGTGACCGGCGTATGGCCGGAAAGTCCCGCCGAGGGGGTGACCCGGATACTGCCGAGGGACGACGCCGGGAGCCCCAGCTCGTGCCACGGCCGCCAGACGGACTCCACCACGTCGGCCGCCCTGGGCAGCGTGCCGCGGCTGACGTCCAGGGCGCCGGCCCAGATCCGTTTGCCTGCCTCCACTGCTGTGGCCAGCTGCTCCCATTGCCGTGTGGTCAAGGCCCTCAGCGGCACGGCCACGCCGTCGGCACCGGCGGCTATGATCCGGTCAATCGGGGCCTCGATCTCTGGGACAGAGATAACGATTTCGGCGGCCCCCGCGGCGCGCAGTGCCTCGATCACCATCTGCCAGGACTCGGTGATCTCCTGGCCACCCACCGCCCGCAGCGTGCGGTAACCGCTCGACGTCGGAATAGTGCCGGCCAGTACGGCGGCGATATCAGGCTCATCGACCTGTACCACCAGCCGCGCGCCCGGAACCGCGCTGGAGATCCGGGACAGGTAACCACCAACCCCTGCGGCAAGTGAGTCGGCGATGTCCCGGCGTGCGCCGTAGTCGATCAGTGCCCGTTCACCGTTGTGCAGGTGCAGCCCGGCGGCTAGACCCAGCGGTCCCAGCAGTTGAACCTTCAGTTCAGGGGCCGTAGCGTCCTCGGCGCCCGCAACATCGGCAAGGACATTAATGTCCGTGGACAGTGCCGACGCGGCCCGGCGGAAATCCTTGCCGGGACGGTCCACCAGCCGCCAGCCGTACGGCTGGACATCCACGGCCATTTCAACCAGGAGTGCGGCCGTCCGCCCCAGGGCGTCGGAGCCGACTCCACGGTCCGGAAGCTCGGCCAGGAACGGCAGGTGCGGGCTGCCGAGCTCACCGCGGATAATGCGGGCAGCCTCCACGGGGTCCTCCCCCGGCCAGGGCCCAAGCCCGGTGGCAGTTACTTCCACTCTGCAGCGGCCTGGTGGTCCTCGGCGATGGCTTCATGATGCCGGATGACCTCGCCGATGATGAAGTTCAGGAACTTTTCCGCAAAGGCGGGATCGAGGTGTGCATCCTCTGCCAGCCGCCGGAGACGCGCGATCTGGGCGGATTCCCGGCCCGGGTCACCTGCGGGGAGCCGGTGCGCGGCCTTGAGGAAGCCCACTTTCTGGGTGGCCTTGAACCGTTCGGCCAGGAGGTACACCAGGGTCGCGTCGATGTTGTCGATGCTGGAGCGGATGGACAGCAGTTCCGCCATCACCGAGTTGTCCACCTGGCCTGCCAGCGAACTCGCGGCGGCATCGTAGGTGTCGGTGTCGGGAACATCGTGGTTTTGCTGCGTCATGGTCCAAGTCTATGGGTCGGCCGCGGAGATTCTTCCGGCGTTAAGCGGCGGACGGACACCCCGCCTGGTGGGGCGGGGTGTCCGTCTGGTGGTTCCGCGGCTGTGGAGTCGCCGCGGTGGGGTCGCCGCGGTGGGGTCGCCCGGAGTGCCTACTGCGCCAACAGCGCCCGGTGCGCTTCCCGGCGTCGGGCCTGTTCGTCCGGATCAGGGACCGGCAGGGAGGCAATCAGCCGTTTGGTGTAGTCGTGCTGCGGCGCGCCCATCACCTGGCTGCCGATGCCCTGCTCCACCAGCTTGCCCTTGTACAGGACGCCCACCCACTGCGACAGGATGTCCACCACCGCGAGGTCGTGGCTGATGAACAGGGCCGCAAACCCGAACTCGGCCTGGATTTCCTTGAAGAGTTCCAGGACCTTGGCCTGCACGGAAACGTCCAGGGCCGACGTTGGCTCGTCAGCGATGAGCAGCCGCGGGTTCAGGATCAGTGCCCGCGCCAAAGATGCCCGCTGGCGCTGCCCGCCGGACAGCTCGTGCGGGTACCGTGCAGCGTACGACGCCGGCAGCTGCACCGATTCGAGCAGTTCAGCCACGCGTTTGCGCGCCTGCGCCGGGCTGGGGTTGGTGTGGATGATCATGGGTTCCGCCACGCAGTCGCCGATGGTCAGCTGGGGGTTGAAAGACGCGGCCGGATCCTGGAACACAAAGCCGATGTCCTTCCGGAGGGGCTTGAACGTCCGCTCCTTAAAGTTCAGCATCTCGTAGCCGAGTACCTTCAGGCTTCCGCCGGTGGTCCGGTTCAGGCCCGCGATGGCCCGGCCGATGGTGGTTTTCCCTGAGCCGGATTCGCCCACCAGTCCAAAGACTTCGCCCTGGGACACGGTGAAGCTGACCCCGTCCACGGCCTTGAAGGCCGGTGTTCCCAGCCTGCCGGGATACTCGATGGTCAGGTTGATTGCCTCCACCAGCACCGGCGAACCCTGGTGGGCGCGTTCCAACATGCCCTCCGACGCCGAGTTCCGGCCCAGGTGGGGCACCGCGGCCAGCAGCCTCCTGGTGTAGTCCTGCTTGGGTTCGGCGAACAGCACCCGCACCGGCGCGTCCTCCACCACATCACCCTGGTACATCACCACCACCCGGTCCGCGAGATCGGCCACCACGCCCATGTTGTGGGTGATCAGCACGATGGAGGTGCCGTACGTGTCCCGAAGGTCCCGGAGCAGCTCCAGGATTTCGGCCTGGACGGTGACATCCAGGGCCGTGGTGGGTTCATCGGCCACAATCAGTCCCGGGTTCAGGGCCAGCGCGGCGGCGATCACCACGCGCTGCTTCTGGCCGCCGGAGAACTGGTGCGGATAGTAGTTGACCCGATGTTCCGGATCCGGGATCCCCACTTTGCGCAGCGCTTCAATGGCACGGGCCTTGGCATCCTTGGCCGAGACCCGCTTCCCGCCAGCGTGGGCACGGATGCCCTCTGCAATCTGCCAGCCCACGGTGAACACCGGGTTCAGGGCCGTGGAGGGCTCCTGGAACACCATGGCGACATCGCGGCCGCGGATCTGCCTCAGCTTCGCGGCGCTGACGCTGATCACGTTATTCCCGTTAATCAGGACGGCGCCGCCGCTGGTGGCGGTCTCGGGCAGCAGCCCGAGGATGGTTTTCGCGGTCACGGTCTTGCCGGAACCGGATTCGCCCACGATGGCCAGGACCTCGCCGGAGCGGACGTCCAGGCTCACGTCCTTCACGGCGTAGACGTCTCCGCCGTCGGTGGCGAAAGTGACTTTGAGGTGGTCGATCTCCAGTACTGGCTGGTCTGCCGGCCTGGACTGGTCAGGTACCGAATCAATAGTGATGGTCACAGTCCTCTCACATCCGCTGCGATGGCAGCCTGCGCGGCCGCGGTTGATGGTCCCGGGGCGCCCTTGGCGCCTGCAGCCTTGCGCCCGCGCAGTCGCGGATCGTTCAGGTCATTGATGCTTTCACCCACGAGGGTGAGGCCAACCACCGTCAACACGATGGCCATGCCGGGGAACACGCCGGTCCACCAAATGCCGGAGGAGGCATCGGACATGGCCTTGTTCAGGTCAAAACCCCATTCGGCGGCGGAGCTTGGCTCAATACCGAAACCGAGGAAGCCCAGGCCTGCCAGTGTGAGGATGGCTTCGGAGGCGTTCAGCGTGAAAATCAGCGGCAGGGTCCGGGTCGCGTTGGAAAAGATGTGCCTGCTGATAATCCTGGCGCTGGAGGCGCCAACAACCTGCGCTGATTCCACAAAAGGCTCGGCCTTGAGCCGGATGGTTTCCGCCCGTATCACCCGGAAGTACTGCGGGACAAAGACTGCCGTGATGGCGAACCCGCAGGCGAAGATACCGCCCCAGAATCCTGACTGTCCCTTGTTGATGGCAATCGACATCACGATGGCGACGAGGAGTGTCGGGAAGGCGTAGATTGCGTCAGCAATCACCACCAGCACACGGTCCAACCAGCCACCGAAGTAGCCGCTCACCAGTCCGAGGAACACGCCCAGGAAAATGGACATCAACACGGCAGCAACAATCACTGCCAAAGCTGTCTGCGATCCCCAGATCACCCGGGACAGGACGTCGTAGCCACCCACTGTGGTTCCGAGCAGATGCTTGCCACCGGGTTCGGCCTGCGCCGGGAATGAACCGGCATCGTCGGAAATCTGGGAATACCCGTACGGTGCCAACAGCGGCGCGAATATCGCAGCCACCACAAAAACAGTGCAAAGCACGACGCCGATGAGCAGCATTGTGCGTTGCAGGCCAACGCTTTGGCGGATGTGGGATGAGACCGGAAGCCGGTCCAGTAAGGACTTCTTTGTTGGTTCCATTGATGTGGTGGCCATCAGTACCTCACCCGCGGATCAATCAGGGCAGCGGCAATATCAACCACGAAATTGGTGATCGCCACAACGACGGCCAGCAGCATAACGATGCCCTGGACGGCAACAAAGTCACGTGCAGTGAGGTACTGCGCCAGCTGATATCCGAGGCCTTTCCATTCGAAGGTGGTTTCGGTCAGCACCGCACCGCCGAGCAGCAAGGCAATCTGCAGACCCATCACCGTGATGATGGGAATCAGTGCCGGCTTGTAGGCATGCTTTGTCACAAGGCGGTATTCGCTGACTCCGCGGGATCGGCCTGCCTCAACATAGTCCTTGCCCAGCGTGCCGATCACGTTGGTGCGGACCAGGCGGAGGAAAACGCCGGCCGTCAGAAGGCCCAGCGCGACGGCGGGAAGGACTGCATGGTGGACAACGTCGCCAAAGGCTGCCACGTTGCCGCTGCGTAGGGCGTCCAGCCAGTAGACGCCAGTGGGCGCCGCCAGCCTGCCCATCGCCAATTCGGTTGTGGTGGAAGCGCGGCCGGCCACCGGGAACCAGCCCAGACCCACCGAGAAAGTCAGCTTCAACAGCAAGCCGGCAAAGAAGACAGGGGTGGCGTAGCAAAGGATGGCGAACATGCGCAGGAAAGCGTCCGGAACCTTGTCGCGTTTGTGGGCGGCGAACATTCCCAGCGGTATCCCTACTAGCAATGCCACCACCACGGCGTTGATGCTCAGTTCCAGGGTGGCGGCACCAAATTTGGCGAGCATCTCAATGACGGGCCGGCCATCTGAAATGGTCCGTCCGAAGTTGCCGGTGGCGATGTTGCCAAGATACTCGATGTACTGGATGAAGAGGTTCCGGTCGTAGCCTGCCTGGTGTACCAAGGCGTCAATTTGCTCTTGCGGCAGGCGTCCGCCCTGGGCCGCCGTAATGGGATCGCCGGTGATCCGCATCAGAAAGAAGACCAGGGTAACGAGGATGAAAATTGTCGGGAAAATGAGCAGGAAGCGAATCAGGATGTAATTCCCGAGGCCACCTCCCGCAGATTTGGAGGTGGGGGCCGCAACTGTAGGCGGCGGCGCATCAATTAATGTGGCCATGCTGTCCCTGCTTGGTTTGATCTAGAAATTGTGGAGCCAACGCGTAGGAGGCAGGGCCATCCGGCCCCACCTCCTCACTCGGGTTTGTTCGGTATTGCCCGGAATCCAGGTCGCTACTTGGAAACGGTGCCGAGCCGGAACTTGAACGATGCATCCAGGGTGGAATCCACACCCTTTACGTTGGTCCCTGAAACGGCCACTTGGGCGCCCTGCAGCAACGGCAGAGTGGAGATGTCCTTGGCCAGCAGGTTCTGGACCTCCTGGATTGTCTTCTCACGCTCGGCCTTGTCGGCGGTGACCAACTGCTTGGCGACCAGCGTTTCGACCTCAGGGTTTGAGTAGTGGTTGTTCATGAACCCACCGCCCACAAAGAAGGGTGTCAGGTAGTTGTCCGCGTCACTGAAGTCCGGGAACCAGCCCAGCTGGAAGACGGGGTAGCTGTCCTTCTTCGACGCTGAGTTATAGGTGACCCACTCCGTGGACTGCAGATCCACCGTGAACAGTCCGCTCTTCTCCAACTGGTCCTTGACCATAGCGTATTCGTCACCGGATGACTTGCCGTAGTGGTCGGGGTTGTACTGCAGCTTGATAGTCACGGGGTCAGTGATGCCGGCGTCGGCCATGACCTTCTTGGCCTTGTCCAGGCTGGGTTTGCCGGAGCCGTCCCCGTACGCCTGCTTGAACGATTCGTTGGCTCCCACGAACCCGGAGGGAACGTTGGACCACATCGGCAAGTAGGTGCCCTTGTAGACCTGGTCCGAGATGGCCTGGCGGTCGATGAGGTTCGCAGCGGCCTGCCGGACGGCAAGCGCCTTCTTCGGGTCAGCGTCCGGAGCCTTTGCGCCGTACGGCATGGTGTCGAAGTTGAAGACGACGTAGCGCATCTCGCCTCCGGGGCCAACGTGGACCGTGACGTTCGAGTCCTTCTTGAGGTCATCGATGTCCGTGGCGCTCAGGCTGCGGTTGGCAACATCGATCTGGCCGCCCTTGACCTCCAACTTCATGTTGGTCTGGTCGGTGTAGTACTTGATGGTCGCCCCGGCGTTGGCCGGCTTGCCAAGAACGCCCTTGTAATCGGGCCACGCCGTCAGGCTGACCAGCGTGTTCTTGTTGTAGGAGTCGATGACGTACTGGCCATGGAACGCCTTGGCCTTGACAATTTCGTCGTCGGCAACCAGTTTGTCCGCCGGGAAGACTTCATCGTCAACGATCACGGCGGCCGGGCTGGTCAAAATCTGCGGGAACGTTTGGTCGTTGGCCTGCTTCAGCGTGAAAACCACGGTGCTGGCATCGGGTGTGGCGATGGACTCAATATTGGTCAGCAATGATGCCGGGCCATTGGGATCGTTGATCTTTTTCTGGCGATCAAACGAGAACTTGACGTCTTTGGAATCCAGCACGTGTCCATTGGCCCATTTGAGATCGCTCTTCAGCTTGACCGTGAATTCGGTGGGCTTGGTGAATGATGACGATTCGGCAAGGTCCGGCACGGGATCGGCGCCTCCGGGCTTGGAATTCAGCAAGAAGGAGTAAATCTGGTTGATCATCATGAACGAACCGTTGTCGTACGAGCCTGCCGGGTCCAGTGCTACGACCTTGTCCGTAGTGCCGTACGCAATAACGCTGCTTGCATTCTCCGAGGCTGTGCTGCCACCGCCACCATCTGTGGGGCCGGTGCAGGCCGTTAATGCGAAGGCGGAAACGCCTGCGAGCGCGATAACGCTCCGCAAGGCTTTGGTGCTCTTGGTCATCTGTGAACTTTCTGTTCGATGAGTACGCGCTCGCCGCCCGCAAATGGGTGTCTTGGCTTGAGCGGGCAGCGCGCTGTCCTGATGCCTAGATTCAACCAGACGCCGGACTCATCAACCGGCTTTTTTGTGAGTTGAGACACAAAATTTACCTGACCAGGGTGAATTTGCTCCGTCTCAGAGCTCCGCGCGCTGCAAAGACCGGGCAGCATCGATGGTGGCCTGCCCCAGGACGCGGCTGCCCTGGTACAGGACGACCGTCTGGCCGGGCGCCACACCGCGCAACGGGTCGGTCAAGGTGACCAGCAGCTGAGGTGCATCCTCGCCGGGCAGCACACGCGCGGTTGCCGGGACGGGGTCTCCATGGGCGCGGACCTGCGCGTAGCAGTCAAACTCGGCGCCGGTTTCGATTTCCGCGATGGGCAGGCCGGCCCAGGACACCTTGATGCCGCGGATCTCGTCAATGGCCAGCAGCGCCTGGGGCCCCACCACCACTTTGTTTTCCTTGGGCCGGATCTCCAGGACGAACCTGGGCTTGCCGTCCGCTGCGGGCGTACCAAGCTTCAGGCCGCGGCGCTGGCCCACGGTGAACGCGTTGGCCCCCGGGTGCTCCCCCACCTTTATGCCGGTCTCGTCCACGATGTCGCCGGTGCTCATGTCGATCTTCTCGGCGAGCCAGCCCGCGGTGTCGCCGTCGGGAATGAAGCAGATGTCGTGGCTGTCGGGCTTGTTGGCCACCGACAACCCCCTGCGCTCAGCCTCGGCCCGCACTTCAGCCTTGGAAGGTGTGTCCGCCAGCGGGAACATGGAGTGTTTGAGCTGCTCGTGGGTCAGGACACCCAGGACGTAGCTCTGGTCCTTGGCCCAGTCGGCGGCGCGGTGCAGCTCCGGATTACCGTCAGCATCCTGGATGACCTTGGCATAGTGGCCGGTACAGACGGCATCGAACCCCAGGGCAATCGCCTTCTCCAGCAAGGCTGCAAACTTGATTCGCTCGTTGCAGCGCATGCAGGGATTGGGTGTCCGCCCGGCCGCGTACTCATCGATGAAGTCCTGGACCACGTCTTCCTTGAAGCGTTCCGAGAAATCCCAGACGTAGTAAGGAATGCCCAGCACATCGCAGGCCCGCCACGCATCGCGCGAGTCCTCGATGGTGCAGCAGCCGCGGCTGCCCGTCCGCAGGGTGCCGGGCATCCTGGACAGCGCAAGGTGAACGCCGACGACGTCGTGCCCGGCTTCGACGGCACGTGCTGCGGCAACGGCGGAGTCGACTCCACCGCTCATGGCTGCTAGAACTCGCATGCTGGCTTTCTTTAGGGTCAGGGGGATGCAGGCAGAGGCGGCTGCCGATCAACCGGTAGCCGCAGGAATAGCACAATGCCTGCGTCACCAGTCTATCGCCACGCCGAATTCTCCCCAAAAGACCCCTTGACCCGGCAGGCCTTCACTTCTAAAGTCAGGATTAACAGTTTTAGACTTCGAGCACGCATCAGCGGGAATCGGGCGGACATGGCTAAGGACATTGCTAACGCGGGGGGCATTGTGATTGCCGGCGGAGGCCTGGCCGGGGCCACCGCCGCCAAGACGCTGCGGGCGGAGGGGTTCAAAGGCCGGGTGACCATCATCGGCGCAGAGCGGCATCACCCCTATCTCCGCCCGCCCTTATCCAAGGAGTATCTGCTGGGCAACGCCGCCGAGGAGACCATCCCGGTGGTGCCGCCAGGCTGGTACGCGGAGAACGACGTCGGACTCCGCCTGGGTGTCCGCGTCACGGGCATCCGGCCGGACGCCAGGACCGTGGACCTGGACGACGGCAGCACGCTGGCCTACGGCTCCCTGCTGCTCGCCACCGGAGCGGCGCCGCGCACCCTGCGCCTGTCCGGCAGCGACCTTGCCGGCGTTTCCACCTTCCGCACGCTCGATGACAGCCGGCGGCTGCGCAGCCGCCTCGCGACGGGCGGCCTGAAGGTGGTGATGATCGGTTCCGGCTGGATCGGTATGGAACTGGCTGCGGCTGCCGCCACGTACGGCAACACGGTCACCCTGCTGGGACTGGAAGCGATCCCCCTGGCTTCGGCCATCGGTCCTGACCTCGGACGGTTCTTCCGCGGACTCCACGAAGCCAACGGCGTGAGCTTCCGGCTTCCTGCCTCTGCGCGGGAAATTACCGGCGACGGCGGGGCTGTCACCGCGGTAATCACCGATTCCGGAGAAGTGCTCCCTGCGGACATTGTGGTCATCGCCGTCGGCGTGGTCCCCGAGACTGGCCTTGCCCAGGCTGCCGGTCTGGCCCTAGACAACGGGATCCTCACGGACGCCTCCCTGCGGACAAGCGCTTCCGGCATTTTTGCCGCCGGGGACGTCGCCAACGCCATGCACCCCTTCACCGGCCGGCACCACCGCAGCGAGCACTGGTCCAATGCGCTGAACGGCGGGAAGGTTGCGGCCAGGGCCATGCTCGGCCTGGACGCCGCCCTGAGCACGATTCCTTATTTCTACACCGACCAGTACGACGTCAGCATGGAATACTCCGGATTCCCGGCACTGGCTGCGGGCGCTGAGACGGTGATCCGCGGGTCCTTGGAGGACAAGGAGTTCATCGCGTTCTGGCAGCAGGATTCCAGGGTGGTGGCCGGGATGAGCGTCAACTGGCCGCGGAAGCCGCAGCCCGGCGCGCAGAAGACCATTAAGGCCCTCATCTCGGCCAGAACTCAGGTCTCAGCGGGGCGGCTCGCCGACAGCTCCGCCGGACTTGATCAGCTCCTGCCGGCGGACGCCTGACGCGCTACCGTACCCGCAGTCTGGATCGAGGATTCATGCCCGGCCATCCCTGCCTGGCGGGCGCGCTGGTACGCGCCCGGGAGGGCCGTCAGCAAAGCATCCACGTCCGCGTCGGTTGAGGCATGGCCCAGAGTGAAGCGCTGCGCGCCTCTGGCCGTCGCCTCATCCAGGCCCATGGCCAGCAGCACGTGGGACGGGCGCGGGACACCGGCTGTGCAAGCCGATCCCGTAGAGGATTCCACCCCCGCCAGATCCAGCAGGAACAACAGGGAATCACCCTCGCAGCCAGGGAACGTGAAGTGTGCGTTGCCGGGCAGCCGGCCCTCCCCCGGGGCACCACGGAGCACAGCTTCGGGCACCCGCGCGAGGACGCCGTCGATGAGCCTGTCCCGCAGTGCCGCGATCCTCGCGGAATCCACGGCAAAGTGTGCGGCGGCGGTTTCGGCGGCCGCAGCGAAGGCGGCGATGGACGCCGTGTCCAGCGTCCCGGAGCGCACGTCGCGTTCCTGGCCGCCGCCGTGCTGCACCGGGGTCAGCTTGACGGCCCGTCCCAACAAGAGTGCGCCGACTCCCACCGGTCCGCCGATCTTGTGCCCGGAAACGGACATCGCGTCCAGCCCGGAGGCCTTGAAATCCACCGGCAGCGAGCCGAAGGCCTGCACGGCATCCGAATGAACCGGCACCCCGGCGGCATGCGCCAGCTCCACAATCCTGTGGACCGGCTGGATGGTGCCCACTTCGTTGTTGGCCCACATGACCGTCACGAGCGCAATGGTCCCAGGGTCCCTGGCGAGCTCGGCGGCGAGGAGATCCAGGTCCACCACGCCTTCGCTGTCGACCGGAAGCCAGGTGACACTGGCGCCCTCGTGCCGTTCCAGCCATTCAACGGTGTCCAGCACGGCGTGATGCTCCACGGCGGAGCAAAGGATGCGCCGCCGTGCCGGGTCCTCGCCGGAACGGGCCCAGTACAGGCCCTTGACGGCGAGGTTGTCCGATTCAGTGCCGCCGGACGTAAAGATGACCTCGGAGGGATGGGCGCCTGCCGCCGTCGCGATGGCTTCCCTGGCGTCCTCAACGGAGCGGCGGGCCCGGCGGCCCGAGCCGTGCAGCGACGAAGGATTGCCCGTGCGGGACAGTTCCCGGGTCAGGGCCGCCAGCGCCGCGGCAGAAAGGGGCGTGGTGGCTGCATGATCGAGGTAGACGGGCACCCCTCAATTCTAGCGGCGCCCATGGCGCCCATCCGCGGCCCTGGCCGATCAGGCGTCAGGGCGGGGTGATCCTGGCACAGCACTGGCCCGGCTCACTGTTCGGCGCCACCCGCTCCGCCGGCTCCCCGCACGCCGCAGCCGCGCCCTGCAGGAAAGATCCGTTCATGGCGCACACCACGTCCGGGTGCGCTTCCGAGAGCCGATGGAACGGGCAGTTCACCAGCACGTAGCCGCCCGCGCCGTCAGGCCGTGGCCCGTAGCCTTCTCCTGCGAGGAAGTCCGCCAGGCTTGCGGCGCCGGAGGCCAGCGCCTGGCCCTTGCCGTACGACGTTGCCAGCAGGGAACCGCCCACCGCTCCACCGGTCGCTGTGGAATGCTCGATCGCTGCGACCAACAGCTCAGCGGCGAGGTCATAGTTGCGGTCAGGCACGGAGGCGCCGACCTCGCTTGCTGCCTGCCGGTACATTTTCGCCGGCCGCCCGGAGCCCGGACCCGACTTCCCGGCAGCCTTGTGGAATTCCACCGTAAGGAGTCCGTCCTGGACCAGCCTGTCGAGGTGGAAGGATGCCGTGCTCCTTGGCAGCCGGAGGGCCAGCGCGGCATCATCGCGCCCCACTGCGGTATCCGAGGCGGCGATCAGCTCAAAAAGCTGCCGGCGCTTCCCGTCGCCCAATGATGCGACAGCCGCCATGCGGCGGCCCCACGGAAGTCTGCGCACGCTGTACCCCTCTCTCTAAAAACAATATCCATTGCTTAATTCAGCCTATGTTTCTAAAATAATGATACCTACTTTTAGAAGGAGTCCCCCATGACAACCAACACGAAAATCAACGCGGGCGGTCGGCTTCAGTCGATGGCCCCGAACCGGCAGGCGTTCTTCCTGCTGCGAACAGTCTTCACCGTCGCACCGATTCTCTTCGGTCTGGACAAGTTCACCAACATCCTGACGGACTGGACCATCTACCTGGCGCCGCTTGCCACCACCGTGGTGCCCGTGTCCGCGCAGACCTTTATGTACATCGTCGGCGTCGTCGAGATCGTCGCCGGCATTGCGGTGGCGCTCCGTCCCCGGTTCGGTTCCCTGCTGGTTGCCGTCTGGCTGCTGGGCATCATCATCAACCTGCTGGTCCTGGGCAGCTTCTACGACGTTGCCTTGCGGGACTTCGGCCTGCTCGTTGGCGCGCTCGCCCTGAACCGTCTGTCCCCCGCAGGGTCCTGGCGCAGGCACGGCAAGTAACCGGTACGGCTAATTCGACGGCGGAACCAAAAAGAGGCGCCCGGCGACGTCGGCCCGGGCGGCTGCCAGGGTGGCGTCGTCCGGGCAGGCCACGGAAATGTAGACCGACGATGCCGCGGTGCCGAACACCCTGGCCATCACCGCCGTCGACCTGACGCCTGGTTGGCCGGGTTTCAACAGCACCATCACCTCGGCCGATGGCCCCGGCTTACCAACCTCGCTGCCCCACCGCAGCGACTCGGTCTTCAGGTAACCGGGCAGGATGGTCGGATCAAGGTACGCGAAGAGGCCAAGGGTTGACTCTTTATCGTCCTGGCGCGCCAGCGGGCCCTGGTTGGTGCGGACCTTGGCCGCCACCAGGCAGCCATCGGCCTTCAGGTACTGGCTCTCGCCGGCCACGTTGTCCTTTACCTGCTGCCAGCCGGGTGCTTCCTTCAGTCCGTCGGAGATCCCCACCGGGACACCGGCGGCCAGGGAACCGCCAGCGGAGAACGGCATATCCTTCGCGGCCACCGCCTCTGCATCGTGGCCGGGGGCAATGGTAGGGGTGGCCAGCGCGGTGACAATTGGCTCCACTTTCGGGGCGGCCGGATCGGGCACGCCAACACTGCAGCCTCCCGTTACTGCCACGCCAAGCAGCGCCCCCGCCACGAGTACAGCCGCCTGTGCCTTCACGTCCACCCCAACATGTTCGCCCGGACGGCCAGCCTGCCGTCACCCTCAAAGAGTCTAGACGTCGGCCACGGGAACTGCTGGCGCTTGCGCAGACGTTGTGTGGGCAGGCCGTAAACTGGGCGCACCGGGCTGCCCGCGGTGGACTGGCCAGACGAAGAAGAGGATGAGTGTTTGACCGAGAGCAGCAGCTCCTACTACGAGGTGCTCCGAGTCGCCGTGACAGCCACCGACAAGGAGATCAAAGTGGCCTACCGCCGGGCCGCACGAAAGGCCCATCCTGACCATGGCGGGGATGCCGCAGCTTTCCGGCAGGTGACGGCAGCATACGAAACCCTGATGGACCCCACGCGCCGGAAGGCCTACGACCGCTCCTATGCCGCAGGGACTTCCCGCAACATCGACGATTCGGCCGGACCGCATTTCGATGCGCCGGCGGCGGGCACCCATGCCTCGGCCACCGTGCACAGGACCACCACCCCCCGCAATACAGCGGGTGACCCGCCCGTGTACGTCCCTTCCTACGATGCTGCGGCTTTCGAGGCGTCCGGCACGGTGCCGCTGATCCCGTTCGCCCAGGCCAGCCAGCAGGTACACGGGACGCCACGGAAACGGGGCATTTTTGGCGCTGAGGCCAGGATCCAGCGCGAACTGCGCACCGTGCAGCTTGTTACCCGCCAGGTCCTGCCCGCGGTCCCTGCGGCCCGGCTGGTGAACGGCCTGCAGTCCCCGGCCGACAACAGCCACATCGACCACGCGCTCCTGTCCGGCTACCGGCTGGCGCTGATCGGGTCCATGCTGCTGCCAAAGGGGGCCTACGCCTGGGACGGACAGACGCTGAAGCACGGCGGACGCTCCATCGCGCCGCCGCAGCTTGCCCACGTTGTCCGGGCCATGCAGGACATCTTCCCGGAGCTGAACGTTACGGGCTGGACAGTCATTCACAGCGCCGACGGCAACCTCCACGAACCCGTCATCGACCGCCACCGGCGAACAGCCGGCACCTCCGAAGCCATTCAGGTGGTCAACGCGGCCGGCCTGGTCCGCGGCCTCAAACAATTTCTCTCCGCCGGCCCCACGCCCAACACAGTCAATGTGTCCGTGCTCGCCAGGCTGCTTCGCGGGATGCACTGAGACTAGGATTGGATCGTGTTCCGAATCCTCTTCCATGCCCCCGAAATCCCCGGCAACACCGGCAACGCGATCAGGCTGGCCGCCATTACCGGCGCCGAACTGCACCTGGTGGAACCCCTCGGCTTTGATTTCTCGGACGCCAAACTACGCCGCGCCGGGCTGGACTACCATGACCTCGCCGTCGTCACCGTCCACAAAAACATCGAGGATGCCTGGCGCGAACTGCAGCCGGAGCGTGTGTACGCCTTCACTTCGGACGGCACCGCCAGCTATGCGGACATCGCCTACTGCCCGGGCGACGTGCTGATGTTCGGCCAGGAATCAGTAGGCCTGCCCGAAACCCTCAAGAGCGATCCGCATGTCACGGCCACCGTGCGGCTGCCCATGCTGCCGTCCCTGCGTTCCCTGAACCTGGCTAACGCGGCGTCCATTGCGGTCTACGAGGCCTGGCGGCAACAGGGATTTTCCGGCGCCCAGATTTGAGAGCCCTCGGCCCATCCCCCGGGCCGCCCGCACCGAATTACTCCTGACAGCAATTCCGGGGCGAGGAGGAAGGAGCGGTAGGTGACACTGTTGGAGACGAGGCGGGCTAAGCCGCCGGCTTTCCCCTTCCCCAGGGGCAGCACCGGACGGAATGCTCAGGTTTTACCGCCGGGCGACCTATGCTGGGTAGTGATGGAAACTCCGAACGCGCCAAACTACGAGGCCCCGGCCGCAGTAACAGACACACCGGCGGATCTCAGCAAGCGCTTGGCCGGGCTGCTGGCACGCATAGCCGGCGGTGACCAGGCCGCGTTTGCCGAGTTCTACCAATTGACCTCCCGCCGGGTTTTCGGCATGGCCCGGCGAGTACTCATCGATCCCGAACTCAGCGAAGACAGCACGCAGGAGGTTTTCCTCCAGGTATGGCAAAACGCCGCGAAGTTCAACCCGGAAGCAGGCAGTCCGCTCTCCTGGCTGATGACCATTTCGCACCGCCGGGCCGTGGACAAGGTCCGTTCCTCGCAGTCGGCCACCGACCGAGAGGCGAAGTACGGTGCCAGCAGCCAGGACGTGGACCACGACTCCGTCTCCGCCGAGGTGGACAGTAGGCTCGAGGCCGAGGCAGTGGTCCGGTGCCTGGAAACGCTGACCGATACACAGCAGGAATCGGTGCGGCTTGCCTACTACGGCGGCCTCACCTACCGCGAAGTCGCGGAAAAGCTTAACGCAGCAGTACCCACCATCAAGTCCCGCATCCGCGACGGACTGATCCGCTTGAAAACCTGTCTGGGGGTGAGTTGAGATGACAGAAATGAATAGTCAGGGAGGCCCCCGCCGTCCAAGCTCTTTCGGAACTGAGGTCGCTGCCGACCTCGAATCCGGGCGGGCCGTGGATCTCGCCGAGCTCTATGCTCTGGACGCGATCCCCGATACCGAACGCGCCGCTATCGAACGCTATATCTCGGCCGCGCCCGACGCCGAGCGCAGCGCCTTCTTTGAGCGTGTCCGCCAGGCCCGGGAGACTCTCGCGACGTCCTTCACGGCTGAGGCCGAGCCTCCCGCTGACCTTTTCGCCCGCATCGTGTCGCAGTTGCCGTCCCTCGCGCAGCTGCCAGCCGATGGGCCCTCCGCAGTCACAGCGGCCCCTGCCGCCACGGCCACGCCGGCAACACAGTCGCCGGCAGATGCCTCGGATGAGCTCGCTGCGGCCCGGGTCCGCCGGGAAGAACGACGCCGGCCCGCCGGCGCCCGCCGCTGGCTCACCGCTGTGGCAGCCGCCGGCGTGATCGCCCTCGGTGGCGTAGGAGTGGGTGCGTACATGGCAGACCAGAACGACCCCCTGAACCAGGTGGTCCGGGCTGGCGACGTCCGCGAAGCATCCGTACCCGTCTCCGCCGGCGGCACTGCCACCGTGCTGATTTCTTCATCCAAGGATGCCGTGGTGGTCAAGATGAACGGTGTACCCGCGCCGCCGGCCGGCAAGGTCTACCAGATGTGGCTGATCCCGAAGGACGGCTCGGCACCGGTTTCCCAGGGCCTGATGGACGAAGCTGCCCTGTCGAAGCCTGCTGTGGTGAAAGGCATTGCGTCCGCTGCAGCGCTCGGCATCACCGTGGAGCCTGTGGGTGGCTCGGCCACCCCGACATTCCCCACCGTGGCTGCCGCACCTCTGGGCGCCTGAGCAAACCCTTCGAGTTTTTGTCCAGATAAAGTGCCTCAAACAGCGTTTAGGGCACGTTTTCTGGACAAAAACTCAGGGGCTGCGCCAAAGGCCAGCCGCCCCACCATCGGAAATCCTAGAACCCAGCGATCGTCCCTGGGCCGTTGACGGCGACCACGTGGAAAGCTTCGGCGCTGCGGCCCTCGGCAAAGCCCGCACTCCGGGCATTCGCGTGCATGCCGTTCCGCACCGCTGATTCCATGGCCGCGACGTCAGGATGCTGACTCACGTGCACGTGGATCGCCTCAAGCTTGGCGTCCACATGGTCGGTGACATCCTCAAAGTGGTTCTCGCGCTCCTCCGGCCCGGCGTAGAGCCACAGCCACGGCAGCTTATACGCCTCAAGGCCAGCCTCAGCCAGCTCGGGATAGGCGAACGGGTTTTCCACTGCAGGATAGACGGCCCGGGTCACCGCCTCACCCACAGCGAGGTGGTCCGGGTGGCTCTTCTGCAGACGGTTCCAGTTCCGTTCCGGATGCATGGCAAGCACGACGTCGGGACGGATTTCCCGGATCAGCTTCACCACACCTTTCATCACCTCGTGCGTCGGTTCCAGGTAGCCGTCGCGCTCATGGAGGTAGTGGATGTCGGTTACACCCACGAGTTCGGCGGCCCGGCGCTGCTCGGCCGCCCGTAGGCCGATGATCTCGGCCCGGTGCGCAGGGTCGAAGCCGCCCGCGTCGCCGTCGGTCATGATGCAGTAGCTGACGTGGATGCCGGCGGCCGTCCAGGCGGCGATGGTACCGGCCGCACCGAAGTCGATGTCGTCCGGATGGGCGGCGAAACAGAGCACCCGCCCAACCGGGTGGATGTCCGGATTGAACGGGCTCTGTGCTGAGGCAGCGGAGTGGGCCAAGGTCAGCCTTTTCGCTTCTTGATTTCTTGGGTGGCCTGCGGAAGGACGTCGAAGAGGTCCCCGATGATGCCAAAATCGGCGATTTCGAAGATCGGCGACTCGGCGTCCTTGTTCACGGCCACGATAATCTTGGCTGTTTGCATCCCGGCTTTCTGCTGGATGGCTCCGGAAATACCGGCGGAGATGTACAGCTGGGGCGAAACGGTCCTGCCGGTCTGGCCCACTTGGGCATCGTGGCTGATCCAGCCGGCGTCCGTGGCTGCACGGGAAGCGCCGACGGCAGCACCGAGGGCGTCCGCAAGCTGCTCCACGGGACCGAAGTCGCCGTCAACGCCGCGTCCGCCGGCCACCACGATGCGGGCGTCCGAAAGATCAGGGCGGCCGCTGGCCGCCTTCTGTTCGCGGGCGGTGATGCGGGCCGCGGTGGCCGTGCCGTCCGCCGGCACTTCGATGGTGGACGTCTCCGGAGCGGAAACCACGGATGCCGGCCCGGGCGTGACGTTGTTGGCCTTTACGGTCAGCACGGAAACCGCCGTGGTGGTCCGGGCAGAGGTGGTGTAGGACCCCGCGAGGACCGACTTGTGCGCTGTACCGTCGGCGTCGACCGCCACAACGTCGGTGATGACGCCGGCGTTGAGCCGGATGCCGAGCCGCGCCGCGATCTCTTTGCCTTCGGGCGAGTTGTCCAGGAGGACCGTGCCGGCACTGGCGGCACCGGCGGCGGCCGCGAGATAGGCTGCCTTCGCCGAGACAAGGTAGTCATCCAGGTCCTGGGCTGAGGGCCGGAAAACGGCGGTGACGCCGTATTCGGCGAGAGTGGCCGAAACATCCTGATGCAGATCGCCGTTCAGGGCCACAGCGGTCTCTCCCAGGGAACGTCCCAGGGTAAGCAGTTCGAGGGTGCTCTTCTTCAGGGCATCGCCGGGGTTGTCAATGAATACGAGTACGTTTGCCATGTCTGTGATCCCTCTTAGAGCAGCTTCTGGGCGGCCAGGAAGTCGACGAGCCTGACTCCGGCGTCGCCTTCGTCGGTGATGATGGTTCCAGCCGTGCGCGGCGGGCGTTCCTCGGCAGCTGTGACCGTGGTCCACGATCCGGCGTGGCCCACGTGCGCGGGATCAACTCCGATGTCGGCCAGGGACAGGGTGGTGATGCTCTTGCGCTTGGCCGCGATGATGCCCTTGAAGTTGGGGTAGCGCGGCTCGTTGATCTGGTCCGTCACGGAGACCACCGCGGGAAGCGTTGCTTCGACGGTCTCCGAGTAGGTGTCGGCGTCGCGGCGTGCGGTGAGCCGCCCGCCGTCGACCGTCAGTGAGGACGCGAAGGTGACCTGCGGCAGACCGAGGCGCTCGGCAAGTTGGGCCGGTACCAGGGACGTTTCGCCGTCGGTGGATGCCATCCCCGTGAGGATAAGGTCCACAGGGGCGCCGGTGCCGAGGTGGCGAATGGCAGCCGCGAGCGCCAGCGACGTGGCGGCGGCGTCTGAGCCGGCCAGTGCACTATCGGTGAGGTGCACACCTTCGGTGGCGCCCATCTGGAGTGACTTCTTCACCGCGTTCACGGCACCGGACGCGCCCATGCTCAGCGCAATGACCTGGTTGCCGGCCTTGGCGCCACCGCGGGCCTCAGCCAGCTGCAGGGCGGCCTCCAGTGCGTATTCGTCCAGCTCGGAAAGGATGCTTTCGTCACGGTCCGTGGTGTAGCCCTCGCCGGTGAGGTGTCGGTCGAACTGTGCGTCCGGTACATGCTTGACCAGGACGATGATCTTCAATGTCTCTTCCACTGTATTTACAGCAGCCTTCCATGCTTGTGGATAGCCAGCCGGATGGGGTCATGGCCTCGGAGCGCCCGGGGTGCGGGTAGATCCTAGCTAACCATATAGCCGTCCCCCGTTGCCGTCCCGTTAACGCCTGTGTCACGGCCCTGCCGTGCCGGGTAAGGGGAACGCGAACGACGGCGACGGCAATCACCTTGGTGAGCCCCGCCGTCGTCCGCTGTTTATGGTTGGCCGTGCGTCCTGCTGCCCAGTCCCTACTGGTCCGCTGCGGTGCCAAGCGTGACGTCGAACGTCTGTTCCTGGCCGTTGCGCAGGACCGTCAGCTTAACGGTGGAGCCGCCTGCCTGCTCGCGGACGGCCGCGGTCAGCTGGTTGGGCTCGCTGATGACTAGGTCATTGAACTTGGTCACCACGTCGCCCACCTTGATGCCGGCCTTGGCGGCGGCGGAATTTGCCTCGACTGTGGCCACGTCAGCGCCGACGGAGAACCCTGACGTGGTCCCGCTGGATGACTTGTCCCGAACGCTGACACCCAGTTGGCCGTGGGATGCCTTGCCGGTGTTGATGATCTCCTGCGCCACCCGCTTGGCGTTGTTGATGGGGATACTGAAGCCCACACCTATGTTGCCGCTCGACGCGGAATCGGAGCCAGCCGACGCGATGGCCACGTTAACGCCGATGATTTCACCCTTTGTGTTGACCAGGGCACCCCCGGAGTTGCCGGGGTTGATGGCGGCATCCGTCTGGATCACATTGATGGAGATGGACCCCTGGTTTGCGGTGCTTTGGCCTTGGCCACCGTTTGGCGGCGCGAACTGGAATCCCTGATCGCCGCCCTGCGAGCTGCTGTCACCGTTCTTGGGTGCCGCGGACGAGGCAACGCTGATGGTCCGGTTCAGAGTTGAGACGATACCGTCGGTAACGGTGCCGGTCAGGCCAAGCGGGGAGCCGATCGCGATGGCAGTGTCACCCACATTGAGCTTGCCGGAATCTCCGAGGGTCGCAGGGGTGAGGCCGGACGCGTTATCCACCTTGATGACCGCCAGGTCAGACAGCGGGTCGGTGCCCACGAGCGTGGCCTTGAGGACCTTGCCCGCACTGGTGCGGACCTCCAGCGCCGCGTTGGCGCTCTGGCCATCCAGGGTCACCACGTGCGTGTTGGTCAGAATGTGGCCCTGGTCGTCCAGGACGATGCCCGAGCCGGTCCCGCCGGAGCTGCCGCTGGAAGCGCTGATGGTCACCACGCTGGGGGAAGCCTTCAGCGCTGCTGCCGTGATGGCGTTGACATCGTCCTTGTTGTTAACGATCACAGTCTCAGGCTGGCTGCTGCTGCTCGCGGCCGACGGCGAGCCATTGTTGAAGAGGTTGCCTGAACCTACTGTGGCTACGCCGCCACCTACGAGGCCGGCGGCCAGGATGCTTGCCACCAGGGTGCCGACGCCGAACGTGGCTTTTCGGCGGGGCGCGTCGGCCGGGTTCGGGGCAGCGTTGTACGGGCCCGGACCGTTGTGGTGGTGTCCGGGCTGCTGCTGGTCTGGTGCCTGCTGGCCGTAGAAGGGCTCGCGGGGAGGATAAACCGGACGGGGCGCACCCGGCAGCGACTGGGTGGGGTTCTCCGATGCACCGGATCTGTCCAGCTGTTCGGTCGGATTAGTCTGACCGGCAGCGTCACTGCGGACCTCCGCAGTGCTCTGGTCCACATTCCGGTTCTCATCCGGTTTGCGGTTCTCCGGCGCTGCACCCTGGGTTGGGTTCTCAGTCATTGGACTTCCTTTCATCCTCGTCTGCATTAACTATGTACCGTCTGGCTGGAACTGGGGCGAACGTTGGCTGGGAGGTTGCTGGGAGGCCGAATTCCGCTGCCAGCGGGCTCTTACGGGGGTTTCGCTGGTGGCATATTCGCCGCTGTGGACGCACCAGGAGGTGCACCATAGAATCAAAAGGAAATGCCACAGCGACCTGCGGCTTTACACCACGCGTGGGGGCGCTGCTGCATTCTGAGACGCTCATTCGTCCCGAATCGGTGTCAGTCGTGCTGAAGGGTTGCACATGCGGTCAAAGTTCAAACGTATCCTCGCCGTGATCGGCCTGACCGGGCTGCTCGCGGTTCCTGCCGGGGCGGCCTGGGCTGAAGACCCGGTGACGCTGGATCCGGCGACCAAGATTGTGGACTCCGCCGGCGTTCTCGGTTCGAAGAAGGCTGATGTACAGGAAGCAATCAAGAAGCTGGGGACCGACCACGCCACCGTTCTCCATGTTGTCACTGTCAAGAAGTTCGAAAACCCAACCGACCGCGAAGCGTGGACGGACGAAGTAGCCAAAAAGGCCAACCTCGGACCTAACGCATTGATTTTTGCGGTGGCTACCGAGACCAGGCAGTACATCCTGAATAAACCCGGTGGCAGCAAGATCACCACCGCCCAAATTGAAAACATCAAGAGCAAAGCCATCGGCCCGCAGCTGGCCAATGACGACTACGCCCAAGCGGCAATTAACGCCGCGGCAGCCATCGGAGATGCCGCAGGCGGTGGCAACGGCAACGTCCCAGGTGACGGCGCCGGCGCTGGGGTCCTCGTCGGCGTAGGCGTCGTAGCCGCCGGTGGGGCTGGCGCCTACCTGTACCTCCGCAACCGGCGCAAGAAGGCCGCTCTGTCGTCCAGCGCCAGTTACGGTCCCCAGGGTGCCGAGCTCGATCCGCTGGCCTCGCTCAGCATCGAGGAACTCCGGCGCAAGAGCGGCTCGCTGATCATCGAGGCCGACGACGCCATCAAGTCCAGCGAACAGGAACTTGGGTTCGCGGAGGCCCAGTACGGCGATGCCGCGGTGGGGAACTTCACCAAGGCCCTGGCCGAGGCCAAAGCCCACATGTCAGAATCCTTCAAGCTCCAGCAGCAGCTTGACGACCACATCCCTGACACGGAAGAACAGCAGCGAAGCTGGCTCGGCGAAATCATCCGCCGTTCAGAGGCAGCGCTTGGCTCGCTTCAGGAACAGAAGGCCGACTTCGATTCGCTCCGCGAGCTCGAGAAGAACGCCCCGCAGGCACTGGCGGCCATCAGCGCCGGAGCCCACGAAGCAGACGCCAAGATCGCCAGCGCCGAACAGTCACTGACGGCTTTGCGTGCCAAGTATGCAGACAGTGCGCTGGTCCAGGTCGCTGACAACATCACCCAAGCCAAGGAACGGCTGGCCTTTGTGCAAAATGCCACGGCCACCGCCCAGGAGAAGCTCACCGCAGGCGAGGGCAGCCTCGCCGCGGTCGCCGTGCGGGCCTCTGAAGAGAGCCTGCACCAGACCAACGTGCTGCTGGACGCCATCGCCAAGGTTTCTGCCAGCCTGGACGAAGCCCGTACCGGCCTGGAGGCGGCCGTCGTTGAGACCTCCCAGGACCTCGCGCAGGCGAAGGCCATGATCCAGTCCGGCGAACACCCTGAACTCGCCGGCCCGGCCGCCGGCGTTGAAGCCGCGCTGGGCCAGGTCAAGGCCGAAATCCAGGGCGGGAAGATCGATCCCATCGCCACCCTGCAGCGCGTTGAAACTGCGCATCAGGCCCTGGACCAGTCCCTCACCGGCATCCGGAACCAGCAGGACCAGGCCCGCCGCGCGCAGGCGTCCCTGCAGCAGACCATCATGTCGGCGCAGGCCCAGATCAGCGCCACGTCGGACTACATCACTGCCCGTCGTGGCGGCGTAGGCACGGAAGCCCGTACCAGGCTCGCCGAGTCCCAGCGCAACCTCGACTACGCGCTGTCCATCTCCCGCAACGATCCCGTTACTGCCCTCACGTACGCCCAGCAGGCCCACGCCCTCGCGGCCCAGGCAGCGCAGCTCGCCCAGGCTGACGTCGACAACTTTGGTGGCTACGCCAACCAGGGCTTCGGCGGCGGCGGGGGCATGTTCGGCGGTCGCGGCGGAGGCGGCGGTGGCCTCGGTGGCGCCATCCTCGGCGGTATCCTCATCAACTCCATCCTCAACGGCGGCAGCGGCGGAGGCTGGGGCGGTGGCCACAGTGACGGCGGAGGCTGGGGCGGTGACTCCGGCGGCGGCGGTATGGGCGGCGGCTGGGGCGGCGATTCCGGCGGCGGCGGGGACTTCTGACCCATCAGAGGCTAGGCGCCGACAGGAATGCCCTGCCGGCCAAACAAGCGGTACAACAACTGTTCACTGATCTCAGTGGCCACCATTGAGCAGGACGAAAGGTAACACCATGGTTAAGCAGTCCATTTTCGGCCGGATCGCACAGCTGGCAAAGGCAAACATCAACACTTTGCTGGACAACGCTGAGGATCCGCAGAAGATGCTGGACCAGATGGTCCGGGACTACACCAACAACATTGCGGAGGCTGAATCCGCAGTCGCCCAGACCATCGGCAACCTCCGTATGCTCCAGGATGACTACCGCGAGGACATTAAGAACGCCCAGGACTGGGGCAACAAGGCCCTCGCTGCGTCCCGCAAGGCTGACGAATACCGCAGCGCCGGCGACAGCGTTGACGCCGAGAAGTTCGACAACCTCGCCAAGGTGGCCCTGCAGCGCCAGATGTCCGCGGAAAGCGAAGCCAAGGGTGCTGAGCCGAGCATCGCCTCGCAGACCGAAGTAGTGGACAAGCTCAAGTCGGGCCTCGACCAGATGAAGGGCAAGCTCAACGAGCTGACCAGCAAGCGTAACGAGCTGGTTGCCCGCTCCAAGACGGCCGCGGCACAGTCCCAGGTGCACGATGCCATCAAGAGCATCGACTTCATGGATCCCACCAGTGAAGTTGGCCGTTTCGAAGAGAAAATCCGCCGCGAAGAGGCCAAGGTGCGCGGCCAGCAGGAGCTTGCCGCGTCGAGCCTGGACGCCCAGTTCAATCAGCTTGAAGATCTTGGCGAGCAGGTGGAAATCGAGGCACGCCTGGCAGCGCTGAAATCCGGCGGCGCCAAGCCGGCCATCGGCACTTCCGGCGCGAGGTCCGAGTCCACAGTCGACGAAGCCGACTTCGGCAAGCTGTAGCCAGCAACGTCCGCCGGTGAGCGGGCCAGCCGGGGCCGGGGTTCATCATGAACCCCGGCCCTTGTTATGCCCGGACAGCACCTCCAACCGGCAGTGCAACCGGCCCCGGTGCGGCCGTGGTCGCGGATGTGTAGCGTGGAGGCCATGGCCTCCCCCGTCGCATCCTCCCTCGTTTGGCTCCGTGACGACCTTCGGCTGGACGATAACCCCGCGCTGTCCCACGCCGTCGAACTCGGCCTCCCGCTCACGGTGGTCTACATCCTCGACGAGGAATCCCCCGGAATCCGTCCATTGGGAGGCGCGGCCCGCTGGTGGCTGCACCACTCGCTGACGTCCCTGGCAGCGGCGCTTGCCGAGTCCGGGTCCGCACTTACCCTCCGGCGCGGACCTGCCCGCCGAGTGATCCGGGACCTCATAGCCGAAACCGGCGCGCGGCATGTGCTCTGGAACCGGCGCTACGGCGGTCCCGAGCGGTCCCTGGACGCCGATGTAAAGGCCTGGGCAACCGCGAATGACATCGAAGCCGCCAGCTTCCAGGCCAACCTGCTCTTCGAGCCGTGGACCATCACCACCGGAACAGGCGGCCCCTACAAGGTGTTTACGCCCTACTGGCGGGCCTGCACAGCGTCCGGCGAGCCCCGAGAGCCACTGGATGCACCGGCCGGCCTGCCCTCCCCTGCCGCTGCCGGGTCGAAGACGCAGGCCGGCAGCGACGCACTGGCGGAGTGGTCACTGCTGCCCGTCTCGCCGGACTGGAGCGGCGGACTGGCTGCGACCTGGGAACCAGGGGAGGCCGGAGCACACAGCAGGCTTGAGGACTTCCTGGACGGGCCCGCACAGGATTACGGCACCGGGCGCGACATACCCGGGGTGGACGGCACCTCCAGACTGTCCCCCCACCTCCGATTTGGTGAAATCAGTCCGTTCCGCGTCTGGCATGAGCTCCGCCGCCACTTCCCCCGCGAGACGACGCCCGACGTCGGGATCTTCCGTTCCGAGCTGGGCTGGCGGGAGTTCTGCTGGCAGCTGCTCTATGCCAACCCCCAGCTGGCTACCCGAAACTATCGGCCGGACTTCGACCGGTTCGAATGGCAGCAACCCACCGCGGCGGAACTGGGCGCCTGGCAGCAGGGCCGAACCGGCTATCCGCTGGTGGACGCGGGGATGCGGCAGCTGTGGCAGACGGGCTGGATGCATAACCGGGTCCGGATGGCCGCGGCGTCCTTCCTCGTCAAGAACCTCCTGGCCGACTGGCGCCTGGGCGAGGCGTGGTTCTGGGACACCCTGGTGGATGCCGATGCGGCGAGCAACCCCGCTAACTGGCAGTGGGTGGCAGGCTCAGGCGCCGACGCGTCCCCGTACTTCCGGATCTTCAATCCGGTAACGCAGAGCAAGAAGTTCGACGCCGAGGGCCGGTACCTTCGCGAGTTCATTCCGGAGCTCGCGCGGCTGGACCGCAAGGCCATCCACGAACCGTGGAAGCATCCCGATGCCCAAGGCTACCCTGCTCCCGTGGTGGGTCTCCCCGAGTCCAGGGAGCGTGCTCTGGCGACCTATCAGAAGCTTCGGGAGGACCAGCCGGGCCGGGACGCTCCCACCGGCCCGGAAATCAGCGGCTGACTTTGCCCATCAGGGAAGCAATGGGGCGCAGGAAGATGGGCCGGGCGAGGAACCATGCCGCCACCATCACGGCCACAGATACAAGGAAGATCCAGAAGCCGAGCCAGCCGTCGCCGTCGGACACTGCGTACATGTGGTTCAGGTTCCGCAGGGCCCCGGTGGCGAACACCAGCAAGACATGCACAACGATGAAAGCCACGAAGTAAATCATGACGGGGAAATGGATGGCCCGCGCCAGCTCGATCGGGTACGCCTTGTTCAGCGCGGCAGCCTTTTTGGGCCAAGCGGAGGACGTCCGGATGCCCGAGATGAAGGCAAGCGGCGCAGCGATGAAGACGGTGAGGAAATAGGTCAGCAGCTGCAGGGCGTTGTAGTTGACCCAGCCGTTTTCGGTGGGCCAGTTCAGGGATGCGTACTGCAGGGCTGCGGACAGCGCGTTGGGAAAGACATCCCAGCTGGTGGGGACGATCCTCGTCCACTGTCCTGTCGTGAACAGGAGGACGGCAAACACCAGTCCGTTGAGGATCCACAGTGCGTCCAGAGTCAGGTGGAACCAAAGCTCCAACGTGATCTTGGTGGGCGCGTTCCTGGTCTTGATCAGGCCCTTGTTGTTGCGGGTCCAGTGGCCGGTGGGGCGGGTGGTGGTCCGCACCTGCCAGCCGGTCCTGATGATGAGCAGCAGGAGGAAACCATTCAGGAAGTGCTGCCAGGCCAGCCACGTCGGGAACCCGACGGGCGCGCCCTCAGGCAGTTCCGAATGTCCTGGATAATCCGCCAGGAACGAGGCCACCGCAGGAAGGCCCGTCATCCACTTCGCCAGCAGCACCACCAGCACCAGCACTACGAGCGCGACAGGAACGCCCCAGTAGAGCCCGGACCGCTTGCCTGTCGAGGAGCCGGGCTTCTTCGGGGGTGTGGACATCGAACAACGTTCCTCTCGAGAATGACTTACCAGGTGCTCAAAGCTTTGCGAACGAGAATACTAGGAGCCACGTGTAATCGGGCAAAAGAAGACCCCGACCGGCGTACTACCGGTCAGGGTCTTCTCCATGGTTGCGGGGACAGGATTTGAACCTGTGACCTCTGGGTTATGAGCCCAGCGAGCTACCGAACTGCTCCACCCCGCGTCGCAAGAACAACACTACCGTACTTTGGAGTAGGTAAAAACCAATCGTGATCACAGGACACCACAGCCCCGAGGTTGCCTACCTGGGACGGTCCGGTTAAACCAAAAAGTCCGGATTCTGTTTCCAGAATCCGGACTTTTCGCCAGTTGCGGGGACAGGATTTGAACCTGTGACCTCTGGGTTATGAGCCCAGCGAGCTACCGAACTGCTCCACCCCGCGTCGCAAGATCAACTCTACCGTTCGGTGAACGGGAGGCCAAATCCTGGTGGCGTGATGTGCGTCTCGCTGGGTCAAACCCCCTAGTTGCTGGCTGCAGGCGAGGGCGTAGCCGTCGGTGTAGCCGTCGGCGTAGCCTCGGGCGACGGCGTGGCTTCAGGGGCCGGCGCCGGGATCTTGCCCTCGGCGTCAATAGCCTTCTGAAGGGCAGCAGCCAGTTTCTTCTGCTCTTCCCCATAGGCCGCAAAGTCCCCGGCCGCCAACGCTGCCTGGCCCGCCTTGATGGCTGCGTTCGCCTCATCCAGCGCGGCCTTCAGGTCAGCCTGGGCACCTGCGCTCACCGGCGGTGTAGTGCCCGGAGCGGGCGGGGTCTGACCGGTGTTGTCCGAGTCGCCCGCGGCAGCACCGGAGTCGCCACCGAAGAGTTGCTTCAGGGCTCCGTCGAGCGTCGGCGCAAAGCCGACCTTGTCACCGAAAGCCACCAGCACACGCTGCAGGGTGGGGTAGGACGTCTCGCCGGTCGACTTGAGGTACACCGGCTGGACATATAGGATGCCGCCGCCCACAGGCAGAGTCAGCAGGTTGCCGTTGAGCACTTCGGAAGCCCCCTGCCGCAGAAGGTTCAAGGCCTGGGACACCGTGGGATCGGAGTTGAACTTGTTCTGCGCCTGCCCGGGCCCCGGAACCTGGATCTCCGGTGGAATCTGGAGCAGCCTCAACTTGCCATAGCTTTCAGCCTTGACGCCCTTCTCCTTGCCGGCGTCAGAGTCAGCGGCAAGGAAGCCATACAGGACGTTCCGGGCAGTGCCGTTGACAATCTGCGGAATGAAGGATGAGGTCAGTTGGAAGGCTGACTTGTCCTGGTCCGGCATTTGCAGTGACATGTAGAACGGCGGCTGCTTGACCTCGGTGTCCACGGTGGGATCGTTGGGAACGCTCCAGACATCCTTCGCCTGGTAAAAGCTGCCCGGCTCGGTCACGTGATAACGGCCCAGGAGCTCACGCTGGACCTTGAAGAGGTCCTCCGGGTAACGGACGTGGCTCATGACGTCCCCCGACATCTCCGAGTATGGCTTCAGTGACGTGGGGAAAACCTTCTGCCAGGCCTTAAGGATGGGGTCCTGGTCGTCCCAGGCATACAAGGTCACTGAGCCGTCATAGGCGTCGACGGTGGCCTTGACGGAGTTCCTGATGTAGTTCACCGAGCTGTTCGGCAGGGCAACCGTCCGGCCTGCAGAGGTCTGCGAGTCCGCGGTGGCGGCAGAAAGCTGCTCCGGCTGCGAGTACGGATAGTGCTGGCTGGTGGTGTACCCGTCCACGATCCATTTGACGCGGCCGTCCACAACCGCAGGGTAGGCGTTGCCGTCCACGGTCAGGTACGGGGCAACCTTCTCGACCCGGTCCTGCGGGCTGCGGTCATACAGGATCTGGGATTCTGCATTCACACCGTCAGAGAGGAGCAGGTCCGACGACTGGAACTTAATGGAGTAGAGCACCTTGTTGAAGAAGCTGCCCACGTTCGGGCCACCGTTGCCGGCGAAGGTGTACTGGTTGTCTCCCTCGCCTTCCTTGCCGGAGGGCCTGTCCTGCTCACGGGGGGCCGCTCCATCCGGCGCGCCGACAATGGAGTACTCCGGGGAGTCTTCGCCGAAGTAGATGCGGGGCTCGTAGGTGGAGTCATTGCCAAGGACCCCGGTTGATGGAATTCCCGACTGCAGGAACTCCGGCTTGCCGTCGACGGTGAACTTGTTTCCCTTGGCCGCCACCACGCCGTAGCCGTGCGTGTAGACGACGTGCTGGTTGAGCCAGCCCTGCTGGTTGGTGGCAACGTTCGCCGGGTTCAGCTCGCGCACGGCGATGACCGTGTCCTGGATCTTGCCGTCAACCTCGTAGCGGTCCACGTTCAGTGCCTCCGGAAACTGGTAGTACGGGCGGTACTGCTCCAGCTGGGAGAACGCATCGGAGATCAGGTTGGGGTCCAGGAGCCGGATGTTGGCCGTGGTCTGGGCGTCCGGGGCCAGCGCCCCGGTGCTGGCAGTGTTCGTCGCGTCATAGCGGTCCACCTGAATCTGGTCCAGGCCGTAGGCCGCCCGGGTCATCTCGATGTTGCGCTGGATAAAGTCCTTCTCCAACGTTTGCTCAGAAGGGCGCACCTGGAACTGCTGGATGACCCACGGGTACACGCCGCCGGCCAGGATTGAGGTGATGATCAGCATGGCCGTGCCGATGACCGGGAGCCGCCAACGGCCAATGACTGCTGCGATGATGAAGAGGATGGCCACGAGCCCCGCCGCCACGGCGAGGATTGCCTTGGTGGGGATCACGGCGTTCACGTCCGTGTACAGTGCGCCTGCCCAGCGCCCGCCGTTGCTCTGCAAGGCCGCATAGCGGTCCAGCCAGAAATTTGCACCGAGCAGGAGCAGGAAGGAGGCACCTGTTACAGCGAGGTGGATCTGCGCCGCGCGGCTGGTGAAGACCCCGCGTTCCATCAGCCGGATGCTGCCATAGAGGTAGTGGGTGAGGATTCCGGCGATGCCGGCCACCACAACCACGCTGATCAGGAAGCCTGTGACGAATCCCAGGAACGGAAGAGTCATGAGGTAGAAGCTGATGTCCAGGCCGAACTCAGGATCGCTCTGGCCGAACGGTTCCTGGTTGAAGAACAACAGCACTTTCTGCCATTGGCTGGCCGCGGCGCTGCCCGCGAACAGCCCGAACAGGATGGGCAGGCCCACCATAACGACGCGGCGGACCGGTTCAAGCTGGGCCTGGTAGCGGTTCAGGTTGTCACGCATCTCGGAGTCGGGTGCGTACACCGGCCGTGCGTGGTAGGCAACCCGGATGGCAAAAAAGACGGCCGCAAACATAAGCGCGAAGCCGGCGAGGAAGATCCCGATCCGGGCGAGGTTTTCCGTCACAAACACTTCGAAGTAGCCGAGCTGCCGGTACCAGAGGACGTCAGTCCAGACGTTGGCGAAGAAGATGAAGCCCACCACTACGATGGCAACGACAATCAGCGTGGGCGTAAGCGCCCCGCGTCGCGTGGGGGGTCTTCCGGGCGGGATGGGGCTGGTAGGACGGGACAAACTCGGTACCTCATAGCTGGTCGTCAGGTTTACATGAGAAGCGTGCGTGCGGTTGACGTCCGGCACCAGTCAAGCGTGTGGCAACGTCCGTCATATCTGCCACGAGTGGCGGTAAAGCTTAGTTCCTGCCTCAGTCTAGTTGCTGGTGCAGACCGGCAAAGCGCCCATGTCCTGCCCGGATCCGGCGACTTCGACGGCGTGCCGCGCCTCTGCGATGTTCTCCACTTTCAGTACCTGCAGCCCGTCCGGAATATGGCCCACAACTTCGTCGCAGTTTTCTGCCGGGGCGAGGAACACGGTGGCTCCCCCGGCACGCGCGCCCAGCATCTTCTGCCGGATGCCGCCGATGGGACCTACGGTGCCGTCGGGGGTGATGGTCCCCGTTCCGGCGACATGTTTGCCGCCGGTCAAGTCCCCCGGCGTCACGGTGTCGATAATGCCCAGCGAAAACATCAGCCCGGCGCTTGGCCCGCCCACCTTGTCCAGGGAAATTTTCACGTCGAACGGAAACGTGAACAGGTACTTGAGCATGACTCCGAGAATGTAGCGGCCCGCACCGTTGTTCATGGGGGTGATGGTCTGTGTGACGGATTCCCCTGCGCGCTGCACCACCAGGGTGGCCGGCGCTCCGTTGCCGGCGGCAAGTTCCTCCTGCACGACGGCAAGCGATGTGATGGGCTTGCCGTTGATCGATTCAAAGATGTCGCCGTTTTCAACCTTGCCGGCCGACGGCGACCCATCGGGCAGCTCCGCGGCCTGGAGCTGCTGGCCGAAGGGAATGTCGAGCTCGTTGAGCGCCGAGGCGACAGCGTTCTCCTGCGACGAGGTCATAGCCACGGAACTCTGCTCGTCAGCCTGCTCCTTTGTGGTGCCGCTGGGGTACAGCAGCTCCACCGGGTGAACAGACTTGGACCAGTCAAGCCACGCGGTGAAGGCACCCAGGACACTCACCGGGCCGTTGGGGCCGCCGTCGACATAAACGGTGGTCAGGTCCAGATTTCCCTTGGCGGGATAGGTTTCTTGGCCCGTCACGCTGATGACAGGACTGCCCTGGCTCTGGCCGATTGTGTTGAAGGTGGGTCCGGGTGACTCCACAACATAGGGCACCGGGACCGTGACGGCCGCGATCCCCAGACCCAGCGCCAGGACGCCGGAAAGCATCATCACGGACACCCGCCGTTCCCCGGGCGGCGCACTGCGGGGGGCACTCTGCCCTGTTGGCGGGGGGCCCGCCACACCCGTTCCGGGCGCTGCGGCACTCCCTGTGGTGCCGGCGTCGAGCTCTGGAGCGTGGTCCTCATGCGGATGATCGCCGCGGGTTGTAGTCACTGAATCAACAGTACGCGGTGCCGCCTCCGGCCGGCTCTTTGCCTACAGCGAACGTGACGCCTGTCCGGCAGACAGCCGCCCCTGCCCGGGGTACCGTGAAGTGAACAGTCACACCGACGATCGGCGGGATCATGACCTCCAACCCACTCAATCCGTCCAACGGCGACGATACGCCGAAGGATCCGTTGACCGAGATGCTGCAGAACCTGATGGGCGGCAAGGGCATGGAAAACTTCGACCCTGCCGAACTCGCAAAGGCAGCCGGCCTGCCGAACGACCCCAATCTCCTGGCCCAGATGTTCTCCCAGGTCCAGGCCATGATGAGCGCCCCTTCCGAAGGGCCCGTCAACTGGCAGCTCGCGCACGAAAACGCCCGCCGGGTTGCCGCCAGCAGCGCGGACCCGTCAGTCACATCCCTGCAGACCCGCGAAGTCGACGAGGCCCTGCGGCTGGCGGAACTGTGGCTCGATCCCGTAACCGACCTGCCTGCCACCGGCCTGATCGGCCGTGCGTGGTCGCGTGCCGAGTGGGTGGAAGCCACCCTTGGAACGTGGAAGCGGCTGACCGAGCCCGTTGCCAACAGCATCGCCAACGCGCTCTCCAGCGCCATGACCGAACAGATGCCCGAAGAGATGAAGTCCATGATGGGCGGGGCCTCTTCCATGCTGCAGAACATGGGCGGCGCGATCTTTGGGATGCAGCTGGGGCAGGCGATCGGTGCCCTGTCCGCCGAGGTTGTCAGCTCCACGGACATCGGTGTTCCCCTGGCCGACCTGGAAATGGCGCTCCTGCCAGCCAACGTGTCGAAGTTCGGCGAGGGCCTGGGCCTGCCGGAGAACGACATCCGGCTGTTCCTGGCCGTCCGCGAGGCAGCCCATGCACGGCTGTTTGTCCAGGTGCCCTGGCTGCGCGGCCACCTGCTCGGCGCCATCGAGGCCTACGCCCGCGGCATCCATATCGACACTTCCAGGATTGAAGAGCTGGCCCGCGACCTGGACCCCAGCAACCCTGAAGGCATCCAGGAAGCGCTGTCCCAAGGTGTCTTTATGCCGCAGCGGACCCCTGCACAGGAGCAGGCGCTGGAAAAACTGGAGACCGCCCTGGCCCTCGTTGAAGGCTGGGTGGACGAGCTCACCGCTGCGGCCACAGAGAAGCTGCTGCCCTCCGCTGACGCGCTCCGGGAAACGGCCCGCCGGCGCCGTGCCACCGGCGGCCCGGCGGAGCACGCGTTCTCTTCCCTCGTGGGACTGGAACTCCGTCCCCGCCGCCTGCGCGACGCTGCCACATTGTGGGCCGCGCTTAAGGACGAGCGCGGTATCGCCGGACGCGATGCCATCTGGCAGCACCCGGACCTCCTCCCCACCGCCGAGGACCTCGATGACCCGCAGGGCTTCAGTGGCCGCCGCCAACTGGCCGAGGCCAGCGATAGCGAAGTGGACGATGCCCTGCAGAAGCTGCTGAGCGGCGGCTTCGACGACGCGCCGCAGGATGATTCCGACGCCGGCGACGACGGGGACCAGCCCGCAGCCGATGGTGAGCAGCCTAAAGGTTAGCCGGACCGCGGGTTCGTTCCTGATGATGTCGGTGTCCTTGGACGGATTCTTCGAGACGGCCGGCCATGACATCTGCTGGCCCCTGGTGGATGACGAACTCCTCCTCCACTAGAGCGGGCAGTCCGGGCCCTCTGAATCATTGCTGGCCGCGGTCAGGCCCCGGGAGGTGGCGAAGGAGACGCCTTCCAGGAATGCCTTGGCCCGCATCGTGTCGGGGTAGGCCTCCAGCAGCTTCCAGAACGCGGTATTGTGCCCGGCCACCAGCAGATGTGCGAGTTCGTGCAACAGAACATAATCGATGACCCACTGCGGCATGGCCCTGAGCTTGTCGGAGAGCCGGATGGATCCTTCCGACGGCGTCGCGGAGCCCCAGCGCGAGTTCTGGTTGCTGACCCAGCGGACCGACGTCGGGACTGCCCTGCCGCCGAAGTACCGGGCCGAAAGGGCTGCGGCGTGGGCGGCTAACGCAATATCCGTGGCTGGCTGCTTACTTCCTTTGCGTGAGCGCCGCTCCCCTTGGCGGTGCAGCTTCTCCAGCATGCGGTGCACCCATTCAGACTCCTGCGCGGCGGTGAAACGGGCCGGAATGGCCACCACTGCCGTCCCGTTTTCCCAGAAGGCTGCCACGGTCCTGGTCCGGCGCGCCGACCGCCGCACTTCAACGCGTGCCCCGTCCGCGGTGGTGAGGGGAAGGGCGTCCTGTCCTGCCGGCCGCCGGGTCACAGGGTGGTGCTTTCGACGAGCACCCGCAGCACGTCTTCGCCGTAGCGTTCCAGTTTGGATGGACCCACGCCTGCCAGCGCCGCCAGTTCCTCCAGTGTGGACGGTTTGGCCTCTGCGATGGCGGTCAGCGTGGCATCCGTGAAGACCACGAACGCCGGCATCTCCGCGGCCAATGCAATTTCCTTCCGCCACTGCCGAAGGGCATCGAATGTCTGTTCTTCGTAGCTGGGAGGACAGTCGTTACAGCGGCCCACCTTCCGTTCGGCGCCACTCGCCAGCATGCTTCCACAGATCCTGCAGGTGGCGGGGGCCGCCGATTTCCGGCGCGGTGCCGGCCCTTTTCCGCGGGCGCTGGAGCTGGCAACCGAGTTGGGCCGGAGCCCGTCGAGGAAGCGTGAGGGTTTGCGGTTGGCCCGGCCGCCCGGCGTGCGTGCCGTGGACCAGGAAAGTGACAGGTGCTCGCGGGCCCGCGTGATGCCCACGTAGAGCAGCCGGCGCTCCTCATCCACGGCTTCGGGTGTGTCCGCGAAGGAAATGGGCATCAGGCCTTCGCAGAGGCCCACCAGGAACACGGCGTCCCATTCGAGACCCTTGGCGGCGTGCAGCGAAGCCAGCGTCACACCCTGGACAGTGGGCGCATGCTGGGCGAGGGACCGCTCCTGGAGTTCATTAACAAAGTCACCGAGACTGAACTGCTCGCCCCGGACGTGGACAAGCTCGTCCGCAAGAGCCACTAGCGCGGCCAGGGACTCCCAGCGTTCGCGCAGCGCGCCGCCGTTATGGGGTGGAGCCTCCGTGTAACCCAGCGAGGCCACGATATCGCGGACCAGTTGGCCGAGGGGTTCCGGTGTCGCGGTTTCAGCGACGGCCCTGGTGGCCGCGCGCAGCTGAAGGATGGCGTCGCGCACTTCCTTGCGGGCGAAGAAACGCTCACCTCCACGGAGCTGGTAGCTGATTCCGGCCGCCGCGAGCGCCTGTTCGTAGGCTTGGGACTGTCCGTTGGTGCGGAAAAGGACAGCCACCTGGCTGGCGGGAGTGCCGGCGTCGAGCAGTTCCTGGATCTTGATGGCCACGGTGGCGGCTTCGGCTTCATCGTCGCTGCATTCGGTGAACTGCGGGACGGGCCCGGCCGGCCGCTGGGCCATCAGCTGCAGCGGAGCCGCCCAGGCAGCATCAGCCACCGGCCCGCCGCCGCGACGGGCGGCAAGGAGGTCGTTGGCCAGCTTGACCACCTGCGGCGTGGAACGGTAATCCCGGATCAGTTTGACCACATTGGCCTCGGGGTACTGGGCCTTGAATCCCAGCAGGTGTTTGGGCGAAGCGCCGGTGAACGAGTAGATCGTCTGGCTCGCATCGCCCACTACGCACAGCTCGTCCCGCCCACCAAGCCACAGTTCCAGGAGTCGCTGCTGCAGCGGCGAAACGTCCTGGTACTCATCCACCACAAAATGCCGGTACTGCTCGCGGACGGTGGCCGCGACTTTCTGGTCCTCCTGCAGGATCCCGACTGTGATCAGGAGTACGTCTTCGAAGTCGATGACGTTGCGGTCGGTTTTGACGTCCTCATAGGACTGGAAGACCCGGGCGACGGCGGTGAGATCGAACCCGCCCGGAGTTCCCCTGCCCTGCGCGTTCTCCAGGTAGTTGGCCGGGGTCAGCATTGAGACCTTGGCCCACTCGATTTCGGAGGCGAGGTCCCGGATGGACGCGCGGTCAGTGCTGAGCCGCAGGCGGCGGGACGCTTCGGCGATCATCTGGGCCTTGTGGTCCAGCAGATTGGGCAGCGTGCCGCCGACCGCCTGCGGCCAGAAAAACTGCAGTTGCCGCAGGGCGGCGGCGTGGAAGGTGCGCGCCTGGACATTGCCCACGCCGAGGTCCCGCAGCCTGCTACGCATTTCCGCGGCGGCCCGGGCCGTGAACGTCACGGCGAGGAGCCGTTGGGGGCTATACACGCCGGAGTGCACGCCATAGGCAATCCGGTGCGTAATGGCCCGGGTCTTGCCGGTGCCGGCACCGGCGAGGACGCACAGCGGCCCATTCAGCGTGCTGGCGACCTCGCGCTGTTCAGCGTCAAGTCCCCCAAGGATTCGTTCCTCAAGGGACTCGGCACTGTCAAAATTCTCTGTGGTCACTTCTGCTGCTCTGTTGTTGTCGCGACTGCCACGTGCTGGCGTCTGGCCAATGGTGATGCCTGGTCCGGGTCTTAGGTGTCCGGGCGGTCCATGATCCTGCCGCCATACCAGTGCTCAATCAGCGAGCGGGCGATGGACAGCCTGCTGGAGATGGTGATTTCACCGGTAAGCACGGCGTCCTGGAGTTCCTCCCGGCTGAACCAGCGCGCACGGGTTACCTCCACGCCGTCGGGCTTTGCCACGGCGTCTTCGGTGATGGCGGTAAATCCAAGCATAAGGGAGGCCGGGAACGGCCATGACTGCGAGCCCAAGTACTGGCATCCCGTGACCCGGACGCCCACTTCTTCCTGGATTTCCCTGATGACGGCTTGTTCCAGGGATTCGCCTGGTTCGACGAATCCGGCCAGCGTGGAGTAGTTCTTGGCGTCAACCGGCCCGCCGCCACCTAGCAGCAGCCGTCCGTCCGGCCCTACAACTGTGACGATGATGGCCGGATCCGTGCGGGGGTAGTGTTCCGAGCTGTCCACGGGGCAGCGGCGGACCCAGCCGCCGGCCTCCACGGCGGTACGGGCCCCGCAACGGGGGCAATGCGTATGGCTGGCATGCCAGTTGGCGATGGCGCTGGCTTCCACGAACAACGCCGTGTCAGTGGGGTTTAGGACGGCAGCGATGTCGCGGAAGCCAGCCCACTGCGCATCATCCGGGATTCCCGCAGCGCCGGGCTCGGCAGGTGCGGAAAGGATAACGAGGACCACTTCGGTGCCGGCGGCAAGATCCGAGCCGTCCAACGCGGCGCCAAGATAGATGACCTGCTCCGGAACTGAGCCGCGGTCCCGCAGGTCAGCGAGCAATTGGGCGGCTGCAGGCAGCAGGAGCTGGTTGCCGTGTACCAGGGCCTGCCGCCCGGCCAGGACCACTGCCCGAGTATGCTCGCTGTCCAGCAATTCCTCAACCATGCCTGGCCGGACGCGGTCAGCGGAGCCGCGGTCAACGGCAGCAGGGAGGACCGGCAGCACGGTATCGAACAGGTGGTTGGCCGGCAGCTGGACTGACTGCGGCTGGTAGGCCGGTATAGCGGACTCCGCATGACTCATGTGTCCACCGTACTGACTCGGGCTGACAATTTACATTCGGCGGGGCCATTCGGCAAGGACATGCGCTGTGGGCCTCCACGCGTTGTGCCGAGGCCGACTTTTGCAGCATATCTGGAGACTCGCCGCCGCACATCGTTGTCTTGGACGCCACTCAATCTACCGTGGAACGGTGAGAAGAAAACCGATCGAACTGGCAGCCGTGGCAACCGCGGCAGTCCCCGGGCTGACCCCTACCGCCGTTAGCTCAGCTGCGGACGATCCCGCGGATTTCGACTCCGCGCTGCTGCTGGATTCGGAGGGCAAGCAGTGGCGGGTAAGGTCCCCGCGGCATGCGGAAGCAAGCGCCAGACTCGAAACGGAGTTCCTCGTCCTCCGTGCATTCGTACCGGCCATCCGGGCAGAGCTGCCCTTCCTGATGCCCACGGTGGCCGGTAGCGTCCGGCTGGGTAGCCTCAGCACCTTTGTCTACTCCCATCTGGCCGGCAGCACGCAAAGTGTTGAGCAACTCACCGCGGGTCCCGCCACACTGGCCCGGGAAATCGGGACAGCCCTGGCGGCCATCCATGATCTTCCGCACTCCCTGGTCAGCAACGCGGACCTGCCCAGCTATACGGCCAACGAATTCCGCCAGCGCCGGCTCAACGAGCTTGACCAGGCAGCCACTACCGGAAAAATTCCGGCGTCGCTGCTGCTCCGCTGGGAGCATGCCCTCGAAGACGTTTCGCTATGGCGGTTCAACCCGTGCGTTGTCCACGGCGACCTGCACGAGGACAACCTGCTCGTGGAAAGCGGCCGCGTCACGGCCGTTGCGGGTTGGACGGACCTTCGGATCGGGGATCCCGCCGACGACTTTGCCTGGCTGGTTGCCTCGAATGAACAGGATTTCGTGGACGCCGTTCTGGCAAGTTACACCGGCAGCCGCCGCGACGCCCCGGACCCGCATCTGATCCGGCGGGCCGCCTTGTCTGCCGAGTTCGCGTTGGCACAATACCTGGTCAAGGGCATAGCGGCCGGCGACGACGGGATGGTTGCCGAAGCCGAAGGCATGCTGGAAACGCTCGCGGCCGATGTCGAAGAGCACGGCGGCCAGGCCATCAGTGTCGAACCGCTCCGCGCACCGAACGCCGCGGCCGACGACGCCGCCCAGTCCCCTGCTGCCCACACCGCGGCAGCGGGCAGGTCCCAGCAGGTTGGTCTGGCCGCTGCTCCGGCTGTGACCGTCGCCCCTGTACCTATCCTGTCCGCGGCGCCCGTTCCGGTGGCGCCCGCAGTGGAAGTCAGCCGAATCCCCGCCGAGCCCATCCCGTCCGACGAAGCAGCGGCGGACGAAGAGCCAGACGACAAGCCGGCAGCTCGCCCGTCCGCCGAGGACACGTCCACCGCGGCCATCAGCATCGTCGAAGTCAGGAAGCACTGACGCCCCGAAGCGCTTCCTGAATTCAGGGGGCACCGGCGTCAGGGAGCACTCGCGTCGAGGGCGGCGGTCACGATCTGTTCAAGCTCCTCGGCAGTGCCCAGATCGTGCGGCCGAACCACTTGGTTGTCCGCAACGTAGAAGAAGGCGGCCCTGACGTCCTCCACCGCCACGCCCTTGAGCCGGGACCAAGCCAGCCGGTACGCGGCGAGCTGCACCGATTTGGCCCTCAGCTGGGCGGCTGAGGGCCTGCGTCCGGTTTTCCAGTCCACCAGGTCCCACCTCCCGTCCCCGTCCTGGAAGACAGCATCTATGCGTCCACGGACCACAACGTCGCCTACACGGGTTTCCACCGGCACTTCGACAAATGCCGGCGACCTGTCGGCCCATTCCGAGGCTTTGAAGGTGGCCACCATGGTGTCGAGGTCGTACGCGGCGTCAATGTGATCGTCAGAGCCGGGGGCCCCGCCAAGATCCAGCATGCCGGCTGCGCCGAAGTACTCTTCAACCCAGGAGTGGAATGCCGTCCCCTTCCGTGCGGACATGCCGGGCTCACGCGGAACAGGCCTTCGCAGCCTGCCCACTACCCCCGCCGGGTCCTCGCCAAGATCCACCAGCGTGGACGCAGAGATGTGACCGGGCAGGTGAACGTCCTGCCCGGAAGCGCGCCGCGAACGCCGTTCCAGCAGCAAAGCCGCTTCCCTCGCCCAGCCAGCCGCATTTCCCCGGAGCCTTGGCCCGGACTCAGTGGCGGATGCATGTTCAAGAACCGGCGCTGGGTCCCCGGGAATCAAGGCCTCCAAGGCGTCCCGGACACGCGCCGCGGCGTTCTCCATGGCCTGCCGCCTGCCGGGAACAACCCGCAGTCGCTCCCCGGTCCGCGCATCCACCGGGCCTTCGAGGGGGTCATAGGGCCATCCGGCGACCTCAGTTTCGGTAGTCAGCGGGCTCTTCTCCGGAAGGGAGGCCTCGTCCACTGACGCCGGGTGCACCACGGCAGGGTTCGTTTCCGTGTCCCTTCCCGGAGCGCTGTCAGGGCCGGAGCCGACAAGCTGTTCCAGTTCAGCGAGGAACGGTGACATCTCGGCACGCCCTGCCCTGGAGCCCACCCATGCCGCGCTGGAGACCCAGAGGACGTGCTTTGCCCTGGTGTAGGCCACATAGGCAAGGCGGCGTTCCTCACCCTCACCGTGGACCTGGACCGCTGATTTGAAGTCCTTTTCGGCGTCCAGCCAGCCCTTCTGGTCCGGCTGGTCGGTATCCCATTGGGGCAGGTCCGTTCGGTCCCCGCGCAGCGGCCACGGCAGTGCCGCCGCGCCGCTGCTCCAGCGGGAATCCTTGTTGCTGGGGAAGGCACCGGCGTTGAGGCCCGGAACAAAAACGACATCCCATTCCAGGCCCTTTGACGCATGGACAGTCAGCAGCTGCACAGCCTCGCGGTTGATATCCGGCGGCGGAGCCTCAAGGCCGTTTTCCTCGGCCGCGGCGGCTTCAAGCCAGGCCAGGAACGCCAGGATGTCCACGCGGTGCGAGGTTCGCAGGAAGCCGGCTGCCGCATCCTGAAAGGCATCCAGGTTTCGGCGGGCCTGGTGGATGCTGGTTCCCGGGCGCGCTGCCACTTCGATGTCGAGCAACATGGCTCGTTCCACCTCACCGAGCAGCGTGGTGAGGTCGTCCCCGAGATAGCCGCGCAGCTGCCTGAGTTCCGTAGAGAGCCTGCCGAGGCGGTCGCGGGCCTGGTCCGTCAACGACCGTCCGTGGGAAGAGGTCCAGTCTTCTCGTGGCAGCCAGTCCAGCGCTTCGACCAGGCTGGCGCCGTCAGTCAGGTCGCTTTCGATAACGGTTTCCTCGGACGCGTCTGAGGACCCGTCCTCCGGTGTGGCAGCGCCGGCCGGGCGGCCGCGGCGGCGTGCGAGCTGGCTGGACCAGTCTTGGAAGGCCAGCAGGTCTGCCGGCCCGATCCGCCAGCGCGCGCCAGCGAGGAGGCGCATCAGAGAGTCCGAGCGTCCGGGATCGGCCAGCACCCGGAGCGTGGCCACCAGGTCAACGATTTCAGGGGTATCGAGCAGCCCGCCAAGCCCCACGATTTCGTAGGCAATCCCCCGCGCCTCGAACTCCCGACGGATGGTTTCCATCTGGGCACGTCGCCGGCACAAGACAGCGAGTGCCGGTGGTACCGGCGTGCCGTCAGGCTCCCGCTCAAAGTCCGTGATCCGGTACTTCAGGACGTCCTCGGCAAGGACTGCGGCTTCGTCGAGGTCTGTGCCGAAGCGGCCCAGTACCACCCGCCCCTCCACCGCGAAAGGGCTGGGCTGCAGGGGCGGCACATTCGCTGCAGTGTCAGCCGTGCCCCACGGAATGGTGCGGTCCGCAGCGCTGCCGGCCGGGGCCTTCCGGGCCTCGGCGCGCCCTAGGGCCTCGGACATGATGTTAGCGGCGGACAGGATGGCCCGGCCGTTGCGCCACGCCGTTGTGAGATAGGACGTCGGGGCCGGTACGAAGCCTCCCGGCCTCTCGTTCCCGTCCACGCGGACAGGGAATTCACGGACAAAGTGGAAGAGCTGACCTGCCGAAGCACCACGGAAACCGTAAATCGACTGGTTGGGGTCTCCCACAGCGGTGACCGCGTGGCCCTCGCCGAAAAGCCGCGAAAAAAGAACCAGCTGGGCATACGACGTGTCCTGGAACTCGTCGAGGAGCACCACCTTGTAGCGCTGGCGTTCCATGTCCGCTGCAAGGGGGATCTCACGGGCAACACGGGCCGCAAGTGCCACCAGGTCGCCGAAGTCCAAAGCTCCCCGTGACTTCTTGGCGGTGGCGTAGCGGCCCACCATGTCAGCCACGCTGGCCCTCGTCCGCAGCATCGCAGCGAGTTCACCGGCTGCCTGGGGGGCGTTCTTTTTCGCTCCGGCCACATAGGGACGTTCTTCGAACTCGGCGAGCCGCGCCAGAAGCCAGGCCTCGACGTCGGCCGGTTCCTGCAGGTGCTCTGCGCACTCCCCCGCGAGCTGGATGACAGCCTTGACCAGTGTGGACTTGGCGGCCTTAAAGTGGCTGTAATCGCCGTCGAACGCTTCCACCACTTCGCTGGCGAGCTGCCAGGCCTGGGCCCCGCCGAGCAGCACAACGTCGCGTTCCACGCCCAGCCGCAGCCCATAGTCAGAAACGATGCCGCTGGCAAATGAGTGATAGGTGGACACTTTGGGCTCAAGGGCATCGCTGCTGAGCAGCCCGTCGGGGAACACTTCATGCCGTGTGTCTTGGGCAGCGACCCGCTGCAGTGCCGCCAGCTTGGCCCGGATCCGAGTGGCCAGCTCGCCTGCTGCTTTCCTGGTGAAGGTCACGCCCAAGACTTCCTCTGGCCTGACCCAGCCGTTGGCGACGAGCCAGACCACGCGGTCGGCCATGGTGGCGGTCTTGCCGGAGCCCGCTCCCGCGATCACCAGCCGAGGAGCCAGGGGTGAGGAAATGATGGCGGACTGTTCGGGCGTCGGCGTATTCTTTTCGCCCAGCAGCCTGGAGAGCTGCTCCGGGGTAAACAGTGGCGTTGGCACCTGGGGCTGGCTCATTCAGTGACCTGCTTTCCGCGGATACAGAGCGGACAGACCTCAGGTAGCCTGCAGCCGTGCCCCCCGTGGCTGCTCTTTGCCGGGTCGTGCCTGGCTTCGAAGCTGTTGCCGGACATGACGGCGGCCGCATCCGTGACCATGTCCAGCGCCCAGTTATCCTGGGCCTCTAGGGGATCCTGTTGCTGGACGCCGGGGCTCTTGGTGCTTGTTCCGAGCTGCGCCAGCACGGCGCCGCCCGGCACCGGGGAGCCCTGTGATGAGTCCGGCACTAGCGTGCCGGGTTCGGCTGGGCCGGGCCGACCGTGGACATCCGCGAAACCGCCCGCAAGGACCGCTGCCTGGTAGGCCCCCAACTGTGGATGGCGAGACAACTCTGTCTTGCCAGGCTGCCTTTTACCAGTTTTGAGGTCCACTATGACCAGCCTTCCTTCGCCGTCCATCTCCAGCCGGTCAACCTGGCCGCGGAGCACGGCGGCGCGGGGAAGGCCGGCCCCGACGGCCAAATCTTCGACGGACCGGGCATCGTGCTGCCCGGCGTCCGCCGGGGGAACGTCGGGCAGCCGGACCGCAAAGTCCTTCTCGACGCCCAGCAGGCTCCGGCCCTCGCTCCGCATCACCAGAACGTACTGGGCGAGTTTGCGCACCATTGTTTCGGCACGTTGGAAGTCGAGTTTGCCTTCCCAGTTGTCCTTCATGCCCAGGGTTGGCCACCGGCGGATGAGCTCGGCGACGTACTCGCCCCCGGAGGCCTCCGGCAGGTCCTGCGCGATAGCGTGCACCAGCGTGCCCAGACTCCGGGCGAAGTCGGTGGCGGCTTCTCCCCCCGCCGCCTGCACAAACCAGTCGAGCGGTGATTTCTGCACGGATTCCACCTTCGACGGCGAGACGTAAACCGTCCCTCCGGGCGGGACAACCGGCTCCGACGTCGTCAGGGGCGGCAGGCCCCACCAGCTGTCCGGATGCGCTCCGGGGACGGCCGGTTCCACGGCGGCAAGTCCGGCCAGGACCCTTGCGGCTTCGGCGGCCTCGGGCTCATACCTTCCATCCAGCTGAGCGTATTGGCGCAGTTCTGCCACCAGGGCGCGAAGAGTCATGGGCCGTTCCACCGGGGTGAACCCCCGGCCCTCGGCGCCAGGCTCAAGCGGCGCCACATAGTCAAGGAAAGACGACGGCTGGTCATCCTCGGACGAAACTGCGGTGCAGATCAGGATCTCGCACGCCCTGGAAACGGCCGTGGAGAAGCTTCGGAGTTCGTCGTAACGGATTTCCCGCAGCCGGCTCAGCGGGTCCAGCTGCAATGCATAGCTGACCCCGTGCTCGACGGCGTCAGCGTACAGGCTGCTGCCCAGCAGCTCACCGCGGAGCCGGGTATTGGGCCAGACGCCTTCCTGCAGCCCCGCCACGATGACCACGGGCCACTGCCGCCCGGCAGCACTGGCCGGGGTCATCAGCTCGACGGCGTCGTCCACCTGCGCCCGGGCGGCCAGGGTATCCATCGGCAGCTCTTGGTTCAGGAGGTACTCAAGGAACTGCTCCGGCCCGGCGCCGGGCATCTGGTCCACGTAGCGCTCGGCTGTGTGGAAAAGCGCCATCATGGCATCGAGGTCCCGGTCGGCCCGGGCGCCGTGGGAACCGCCAGCGAGGGCGGATTCGGTCCACGCGTTGGCCAGTCCGGTGGAGTGCCACAGGGCCCAGAGAACGGTCTCGGCGTTGGCGCCGGGCTCGGCCGCGGCGCTCCGCCCGGCCTGGATCATGCGGGCGGTCCGGCGCGCGGAACGGCCTTCCAGGCCCAGGGTCCCCAAGGCCCCTGGTTCCGATAATGCTTCAACCAGCAGTGCGTCGCTGGTCCGTCCGCCGCCGCCCAGCAGTTCTTCGCGCCTGAGCGACTGGCGTAGCCGGCGCAATTCAATTGATGTGGCGCCCCCGATCCGCGACGTCAGCAGCGCGACGGCGGCTTCCGGGGTCAGCAGTTCCGGATCCAGCGCAATGGCGTAGGCGTCCAACAGCGGGCGCACGGCCACCTCATCGCGGACCGCGGACTCGGCTACCGGAACGCGTACCGGGATCCCCTGGCCCGTGAGGTATCGCTGCAGCTCACTGAGCTGGCCGCCGTTACGCACGATCACGGCGATCTCGGCCAGGTCGCGGCCATGGTTGACGTGCTGGTCCAGGATGCGCTGGGCAACGTACCGCAGTTCGTGGACCGGGGACGGCACCTGGTGTGCTTCCACCGTGCCGGCGGACTGCGGCTGGGGTTCGACGACGGCGGTGGGCCCGTGCGCGGTTCCGGCCAGGGGTTCGGGCTGCTTGAGCCGCCTTGCCAGCTGGCCGCCCGCACGTTGTGAGATCCGGCCCGCGACGCCGAGCCAGGCCTCGGCGATGGCGGGGGCGTGCCGATGCGTGTGCCACAGCGGCCGCTCGATGACGCCGGCTTCCGCAGAAAGCAGGCGCGGCAGCTCAGCGACCAGGTCGGGCCTGGCCCCACGGAATCCCTGCACGACAGTATCCGGGGAGAAGGCGACATAGCAGTCCTTGCCGGCGGCGATGTCGGCGAGCAGTTCGAAAACGGCAGGGTTCGCCTCCTGCACATCGTCCACCAGCACCAGCTGGAGACGATCGCGTTCCGCGGCAAGGAAGTCAGGCGCATCCTGGAAGATCTGCCGTGCCGTGGTGATGATGCCGGCGGGGTCGAAGGCCTCCGGCATGCGCAGGTCCAGGACGTCCCGGTACTCGGCGTACAGTGCCGCCGCGGCGATCCAGTCCGGCCGGCCGCACTGGTGGCCCAGCTCCTCCAGGTCACCGGCGGTCCGGCCGGATTCGATGATCCGGTCGAAGAGTTGGCGCACCTCGTGGCGGAATCCCCGCGTCTCCAGTGCCGCTTCCAGGTCGGCAGGCCACGGTAGTTCCAGGCCGGGCATCCGGTGGCCCTCCAGGAGCTCGCGGATGATAAGGTCCTGTTCCGGGCCGGACAGGAGGCGCGGCGCGCGCGGTAGCGGAAGGATTCCCTCTGCCTTTGCCCGGCGGATCAGGTCAAACGCATAGGCTGCCCAGGTCCGGGCCGGCGTGGTGCTCAGGCTCCGGTCCAGCCGTGCGGTGAACCGGTCGCGGAGTGAGTCGGCGGCCAGGCGTCCGGGCGCCAGGATGAGGATCCGTTCCGGGTCCACGTCGTCCTGCAGGGCCCGACGGACGGCGGCTTCGATCAGGACGGTTGATTTTCCGGTTCCCGGTGCGCCGGGAACCAGGACCGGCCCGGAGCCGTGAGGAACGTCGACGGCGTCACGCTGGTCTGCGGACAACGCCGGAACGTCGGCGTGCAGCTGCCGCGGAGGCAGCAGACGCAGGCCCGTACCGTTGGCACGCCGGGCCTCGGACGCGGGCCTGGCTGATGTGCGTGTGGACTTGGTGGGGTCAACTACGGGGATTGTTACGCTCACACAGTCATTTCATCATCAGCCACCGACAATCTATGCAGCCGCCGCTCCAGCTGCTCCGCCATGGCGTCGAGCCGGTCGAAGTCATCCTCACCCGGGGCCCAGCGTGCTGCAGCCAGGTCCACCCGCCATTTGCCTTCGCCGGTACGCAGGAAGGCATCGTAGTTGCCGAGCAGCGGCGTCCCCTCCTGCAGGTAGTGGCGGAGCGCTTCGGCCTCGTGGCCTTCCGGACCCTGGCCTCTTGCTTTGAGAATGCGCCACCACGCAACCTGGCTGCCGTAGTGGCTCATGGCGTGGCCCACCTGCCGGGGACCGCCGGATCCCAGCAGCTCGGCCACATCACCATAGGCCAGTGCGGTTCCGGCTGGAACCAGCTCGACCAGCGAGAGCACCGCCTCGATGAACTCTGTCCGCATACACCAAGGGTACCGGCAGTGGCGTTGTCGGATCCTGTCGGTGCTGGCCGGTAGCGTTGAAGCATGACCTCCTGGAACACCCTTCCCCGCGCAGCCTTCGATCTCGAAACCACCGGACGAAATTCGCGTGCCGCGCGCATCGTCACGGCGTCGGTCACCGTGGTGGACCACAGGGGGGACGTCATCGCCGAACACGAATGGCTGGCCGATCCCGGCGTCGAAATCCCTGCCGAGGCCAGCGATATCCACGGCGTCACCACGGAGCAGGCCCGGCGTGAGGGGCGGCCGGCCCACGAGGTCACCGGCGAGTTGGCCACCGTCCTGCAGGACCTGTTCGACGCCGGGATTCCTGTCATTGCCTTCAACGCCAGCTACGACTTTACCGTCCTGGCCGCGGAGTCCGCCCGCTACGGCGTCCGGCAGTTGAGCCGCTTCCCCGTCCTGGACCCGTTCATCATGAACAAACAGGTGGACCGTTACCGCAAGGGTAAGCGCACGTTGACGGCCTTGTGTGAGGAGTACGGCATCACGCTGGACAACGCCCATACGTCGGCCGCGGATGCTTTGGCCACGCTCCGGATGCTGGATGCCATGGCCATCAAGTTCCCTAAGCTCAAGATGCCGGCCAGCCAGCTTCACGAACTGCAAAAGGACTGGGCTGTTAGCCAAGCCGCAGACTTCCAGAACTACCTGCGCAAGACCAAGCCCGCCGCGGTGATTGAAGGCGAATGGCCTGTCCTTCCCCCGGAAGACGCCAGCGGTGACTTTTAGCTGAGAGCTAACTCACAATTAGGCGGGGAACCGCGGACAGCCCCCATGGGAATCCTTGGATTCGGCTACGAGGGCATCATTCATTCATCAGATGTTTAGAAACAAATACATTGGTTCGTATATTCGGCCAACAGCGCCTTCAAGCATGATTTTATTCTCCTGAAAGCGCCGAAAGCCTAAAATGAGAAGATTAAGTTCAGTGGTAATCCCGCCCCGGCCGGCCACCAGATGGGAACAAGGCGCCCGGCGCCACACGCGCAGCCTTAGGCCCGGTTCAATTTATGACTCTGATGAAAGTGACTTTCTCATGAAGACCAATGCCATGAAATGGCTGACCAGCATTCCCGTCGCCATTGCCCTTGCTGTCTCGCTGGCCGCCTGCGGCTCGGGGACAGCGCAGCGAAGCGGCACGCCAACCGACGCCCTCGCCGGCAGCGACCAGCAGACGCTGGACAAGTACACCACCGCCGACGTCACGCCGTTGGACAAGATCGACAAGACCAAGCTGGGCCTTGTCACCGACGGGACCTTGCGCGTAGGCACGCTTTCTGACGCTCCGCCCAACATCTTTATTGACCCGTCGGGCAACTTCACCGGTTACGACAACGAACTCCTGCGTGCAATGGGCGAAAAGCTGGGGCTCAAGGTCGAGTTTGCCTCCACGAAGTTCCAAGCGCTTCTCAGCCAGGTCAAGAACAAACAGTTTGATGTTGGGTCCTCGTCGATTTCCACCACGGACGCCCGCCGCGAAAGCGTTGCTTTCACTAACGGTTACGATTTCGGCTACATGGCTCTGGTGACCAAAGAAGATGCCAAGGCCCAGACGTTTGCCGATCTCAAGAGCGGGCTGCGCATTGGCGTCGTCAGCGGCAGTGTGCAGGAAGACTACGTCAAGAACACCCTGAACCTTGAGCCGGTTGCATTCCCCGACTACAACACTGTCTTTGCCAGTCTGAAGAGTGGCCAGGTGGATGCCTGGGTGGCTCCCTCGCAGCAGGCCACAGGCCAGGTCAAGGAAGGTGACGGCACGAAGATCGCCGAGAAGAAGCTCAACACGCAAAACTTCACTGCCTACGCGGTGGCCAAAGACAACCCGGCCCTCCTCGAAGCACTGAACTCTGCCCTGGACGCGATCGTTGCCGATGGCACCTGGACCAAGCAGACTTCCCAGTGGTACACGGACCGCAAGACCGCTGCCGAGCAGACCCCCGAGGGATGGAAGCCGGGTAGCAAGGCCGTCCAGGTGGCTGCGAACTAGAAACCGGCAACCCAGAGAAGATAGCGACGCCAATGGATTACCTGACACGACTCGGAGAAACCTTCCTCGACTGGGGGCAGATCGCCGAAGTTCTGCCAAGCATGTTCACCGTGGGCCTGCCCAATACGCTGCTGCTGGCGATCACCTCAGGACTGATCGGGGCATTCTTCGGCCTGGTCCTGGCCCTCATGGGGATCTCCCGGAATCCTGTGGCACGGTGGGCCGCCAGGGCCTACACGGACGTGTTCCGTGGGCTGCCCGCGGTCCTCACTATCTTGGTCATTGGGCTTGGATTCGGGCCTATTTACCGCGAAATCACAGGGAGTAACAGCCCGTACCCGATGGGCATTGCTGCGCTTTCCCTGATGGCAGCCGCGTACGCAGGCGAGATCTTCCGCTCCGGTATCCAGAGCGTGGAGAAGGGGCAGTTGGAAGCTTCCAGGGCCCTGGGCTTCGGCTACGGCCCCTCGATGAGGCTCGTGGTGGTACCGCAAGGAATTCGCCGGGTGCTTCCGGCACTCATGAACCAGTTCATTGCCCTGATCAAGGACTCTTCACTGGTCTTCACCTTGGGCTTGTTGGCCACGGAACGCGAGCTGTTCCAGATCGGCCAGGACGCTGCCGCGCGCAGCGGCAACCTGTCCCCCTATGTAGCTGCGGCCATCTTCTATCTGGCCATGACCATTCCGCTCACGCACCTGGTGAACTACATCGATAACAGACTGCGGACCGGCAAACCGGAAAAGCGTGAACCGGACGAGCTGGCGGCACCTATCGGCAAGGGGGCACAGGCATGACGGAATTTACTTCCGGCACCCTGACCGGCAAGAACCTGCACCTTTCGTTCGGGCACAACCATGTGCTCCGCGGCATCGACCTCCACGTGGAGAAGGGCACCACGGCTTCGGTCATCGGTCCGTCCGGCTCCGGAAAGTCGACGCTCCTGCGCGTCATGAACCGGCTGATCGAACCGGACCAAGGCGACATCCTGCTGGATGGCCGGTCGGTCCTGAAGGACAACCCGGACGAGCTGCGCCAGCGGATCGGCATGGTCTTCCAGCAGTTCAACCTGTTCCCGCACAAGACCGTGCTGGACAACGTCTCGCTCGCGCTGCGCAAGCTCCGGAAGCTCTCCAACGAGCAGGCGCGCGCCGAAGCCCTGGAGCAGCTGGACCTGGTGGGCCTCAAGCACAAAGCTGACGCCCGCCCGGCCAACCTCTCCGGCGGCCAGCAGCAGCGTGTCGCGATCGCCCGTGCGTTGGCCATGAAGCCTGAGGTGATGTTCTTTGACGAGGCCACCTCCGCGCTGGACCCCGAGCTCGTGAAGGGCGTCCTGGCGCTGATGGCCGACCTCGCCAAGGGCGGCATGACCATGGTGGTGGTGACCCACGAAATGGGCTTCTCCCGCAACGTCTCAGACACCGTCACGTTCATGGACGCGGGCGTGGTGGTCGAATCGGGTCCGCCCGAGCAGATCTTCACCTCGCCCGCAACGGACCGGCTGAAGGGCTTCCTTTCGGACGTGCTCTAGTCGCACCAACGGCAAATCCCCGCCTCCCAGACATTTCCCCCCACGCATGGTGCGGGGATTTGCCCGGGAGACGGGGATTTCTTGCTTAAGCCGTGGACTGCATATGAGGGCGCCCGACGCCGGGACTAAACTTTGGCGGCAGCGGCGGCCCTTGCGGCGGCCGGGAGAGCGTCAAAGATCCGGTTCATCGCGGCGTCATCATGGGCGGCCGAGAGGAACCAGGCCTCAAAGACCGACGGCGGCAGGTAAACTCCGGATTCCAGCATGGAGTGGAAGAACGGCGCGTACCGGAAGGTTTCCTGCGCCTGGGCGTCGGCGTAGTTGTGGACGCCGTTGGCGGACGTGCCGAACGCCACCGAGAACAGGTTTCCGGCGAACTGGATCGAGTGGTCCACGCCGGCACCATCCAGGGCCTCGGACAGTGCAGAGGCGAGTTCCAACGAGCGGGCGTCCACAAACGAATACACGTCGCGGGTGGCGTGAGTCAGGGTGGCGACGCCCGCTGCCATGGCCACCGGGTTCCCGGAGAGCGTGCCCGCCTGGTACACCGGGCCCAGGGGCGCGAGGTAGTCCATGACGTCGGCACGCCCGCCGAGGGCCGCCGTCGGCATTCCGCCGCCGATGACCTTCCCGAAGGTCAGCAGGTCAGGGGTCCACGGGTCCGCTGCGTCAGCAGCGCCCCCGGTGAGCCCCCAGTAGCCGGAGTAGCCGGTGCGGAAGCCGGTGAGCACCTCGTCCAGAATCAGCAGGGCGCCGTGCTCGCGGGTGATGCGGGAGAGCCCCAGGTTGAAGCCCTCCCCCGGGGTCACCACGCCCATGTTGGCGGGGGCGGCTTCGGTGATGACGGCCGCGATGTTGGGCCCGTGCGCAGCAAAGGCTGCTTCGACGGCGGCGAGGTCGTTATAGGGCAGAACCAGCGTTTCTGCGGCAGTGGCTTCGGTGACGCCGGCCGAGCCCGGCAGCGCCAGGGTGGCAACGCCCGATCCTGCAGCGGCAAGCAGCCCGTCCAGGTGGCCGTGGTAGCAGCCGGCGAACTTGATGATGAGGTTCCGGCCGGTGAAGCCGCGGGCCAGCCGGACTGCCGTCATCGTGGCCTCGGTGCCAGTGGAAACCATACGGACACGTTCGGCAGCCGGCACGCGCTCCTGGACGATGGCTGCCAGGTTGGCCTCGTCCGGGGTGGACGCGCCGAAGGAGAGGCCTCGGTCTACCGCCGCGTGGACCGCTTCCAGGACAGCAGGGTGGGCGTGTCCCAGCAGCGCCGGCCCCCAGGAGCAGACCAGGTCGACATATTCTTTGCCGTCGGCATCGGTCAGGTACGGGCCTTTGGCCGACACCATAAACCGCGGGGTTCCACCCACCGAGCCGAAGGCCCGGACGGGTGAGTTGACGCCACCAGGCATCAGGGTTTGGGCACGGGCGAAGAGGTCTTCGGAGCGAGTCATGCCCCTATTCTTCCATCCCGTGCGGTGGCATGCGGCGCCACCGCCACCTGCTGGCGCTGGATACAGTGGCCGCCCGATGAAGAAACTGCCCGCCTCAGCGATCCGCGAGCATGTCCGCGAGCATGTCCGCAACGAGAGGCGCCACCTTGGAACCGAACAGCTCGATGGAACGCATCATCTGCTCGTGGGGCAGCGTGCCACTGCTGTACTTCATCTCGAAGCGGTCCGCACCGAGGGTGCTCTTGAGCCGGGCCACCTTCGCCGCCACCGTTTCCGGGGAACCAATAAACAGGGCGCCGTCCTCGTCCGCAGCAGCTTCGTACTCGCCGCGCCCCGCCGGTCCCCAGCCGCGCTCCGCGCCGATCTTATTGCGGGTGGCGAGCCAATGCGGGTAGTACTCCTCGAGGGCCTGCTCGTCAGTCTCGGCCACATAGCCGGGCGAGTGCACGGACAGAGCCTGCGGTTCCTTACCGGCTTCGGCCAGGGTGCGGCGGTAGAGGTCGGCGTAGGGGCGGAAGCGCTCAGGCTCGCCGCCGATGATCGCCAGGACCATCGGGTAGCCGTAGGTGGCCGTGCGGACCACAGACTGGGGTGAGCCGCCCACCCCGATCCAGGTGGGAAGCAGGCGGCCCTCCACGTGCGGATAGACCATCTGGCCCCGAAGCGACGCCCGCGTCCGGCCGTCCCAGTTCACCGGGTTCTGGGACCGTACGCGGTCAAAGATGTCCAGCTTCTCCTCGAACAGGGCGTCGTAGTCGCCAAGGTCGTAGCCAAAGAGCGGGAAGGACTCGGTAAACGAACCCCTGCCCAGGATCACTTCGGCGCGGCCGTTGGAGAGGGCGTCGAGTGTGGCGAAGCGCTGGAAGACGCGGATGGGATCGTCCGAGCTCAGGACCGTGACCGCACTGCCAAGCCGGATGTTTTCCGTGGCCGTGGCGATGGCTGCGAGCACCACGTCCGGCGCGCTGACGGCGAAGTCCTTGCGGTGGTGCTCCCCCACGCCGAAGGAGTGTAGCCCGACGGCGTCGGCCACCTTGGCCTGTTCCACCACCTGCCGCAGCACCTCGGCGTGGTGCTTGGGTGCTCCGTCGGCAGCCAGGTCGACGTCGCCGAAAGTGCTGACGCCAAGCAGGATGGAGTTTGCAGGGACGGGGGCCGTGGGGTTGCCCGGCGCTGACGGAGTGATGACGGAAGGCTCGCTATTTTCATGCATACGCATACAAACCACGGAGCATCCGGAAACATTCCCCGCCGGGTCAGGATTCCTTCAGCCAGCCGGCAACTTCGGCGGCCCAGTAGGTCAGCACTGTGTTGGCACCGGCCCGTTTGATGCCCAGGATGGATTCCGTGATGGCACCGCGCCGGTCGATCCAGCCGTTGGCTGCGGCAGCCTCGATCATCGCGTATTCACCCGAGATCTGGTATGCCGAGACAGGCACGGGGCTCATGGCGGCGACGTCAGCCAGGATATCCAGGTAGCTCATGGCCGGCTTCACCATGACCATGTCTGCGCCTTCCTCAAGGTCAAGTTCCACTTCGAGGAGGGCTTCGCGGCGGTTGGCAGCGTCCATCTGGTAGGTGCGGCGGTCGCCCTTAAGCTGCGAATCCACGGCTTCCCGGAAGGGGCCGTAGAAGGCGGAAGCGTACTTGGCCGCGTAGGCCAGGATGACGGTGTTTTTGTGGCCGGATTCCTCGAGTGCCTGGCGGATGACGGCGATCTGGCCATCCATCATGCCGGAGGGTCCCAGCACGTGGGCGCCGGCGTCGGCCTGGGCAACGGCCATCTGGCCGTAGATTTCCAGCGTGGCATCGTTGTCCACGTAGCCGTCGGCGTCCAGGACGCCGCAGTGGCCGTGGTCAGTGAATTCGTCCAGGCAGACGTCGCCCATGATCACCAGGTCGTCGCCCACCTCGGCGCGGACATCCCGGATGGCCTTATTGAGCACGCCGTCCGGGTCAAGGGAAGCGGTGCCGCGGGCATCGCGCACGGCGGGGACGCCAAACAGCATGATGCCGCCCACGCCCAGTTCCACGGCTTCCGCTGCGGCGCGCTTGAGCGAATCGGTGGTGTGCTGCACAACACCGGGCATGGAGGAAATGGGCAACGGCTCGCTGAGGCCTTCGCGGATGAACGCGGGCAGAATCAGGTCCGCCGGAGCCAGCCGGTATTCAGCGGTAAGCCGGCGCATGGCGGGCGTGGTGCGGAGGCGGCGCGGGCGGTGGTTCGGAAAGCTCATCGGGTGTTCCCTTCGTTGGCGAATACGGTGCCCAGCGCGGCCACTATGCCGTCCGGGGTGGGGACTTGGGCGGTGGCGGCCACCGGGATGCCAAGGGCGGCAGCCTCCGCCGCCGTCGGGCGTCCGATGGCGACGAAACGGCAGCGGCCCAGCGGCAGGAGGGTCGCGGCGATGCGCCGGGCGGCGCTTGGCGAGGCGGCCACAACGGCGTCGAGCGTCCCGGCGTCGAGCTCCCCGCGGGTCTGCGACTGGCTGAGCTCACGGGGAGCGACAGAGTGGGAGATTCCGACGGTGGACGGCAGTTCCGCCTCCAGGCGGAGTTCTTGCCGGGCCGGGTAGTCCACGGTGTGGTAGGCCACAACGGCGGTAACGTCGGCGCCCTTGGCTGCCAGGCCATCGCGCAGTGCAGGGGCCGCGATGTCGGCCTGTGGCAACAGCACGCGCGCCGGGGCGGCGGTCCACAGTTCCACGAGCCCCTCGGCGGACTGGACGTCCACCGGGGCGAGCGCCACGGGGATGCCCGTGGCCTCGAGGATCCGCCGGGAGGACGGTCCGATGGTGGCCACCCGCGTTCCCGCCGGCACCAGTGCCGCCGGCGTGGTGCCGCGCTCAATGGCTTTTTCCACGAGCACACGCACCGTGGTGATGCTGCTGACCACCAGCCAGTCGAAGCCACCGGCCGCCAAGGTATCCAGGGCGGCATCGAGGGCCGGCTGGTCCGCGGCCCGTTCAAAGTCGATGAGCGGCAGGAGCAGCGGTTCGGCCCCCAGGCCGCCGAGCAGCGCGGCCAGCGGCCCGGCACGGTCGGCGCTACGGGTGATCAGGACGCGCCGGCCACCCAGAGTGCCCGCCAGGTCATCAAGAGGCGGCAAGGTCCGCGATCTCCGCGGCGCCGGCAGCGAGCAGGAGCTCGGCCACCTCGATGCCGAGCAGCGTGGCACCGACTTCGGTGAGACCGTCCGTTGCCTTCTTTTCGCGTATTGCCTTGGTGCCGTCCACGGCGCACACCGCCGCTTCGAGGTACAGCATGCTGCCCTTGCGGTAGGCGAAGGCACCCACGGGGGCAGCGCAGCCGGCCTCGAGGCGGGCCAGCACGGCACGCTCGGCGGTCACGGCGAGGCGGGTGTCCTCGTCGTTGAGCGCGGCAAGGGCTTGCGCCAGAACACCTTGCGAGCCTTCGGTGGAGCCTGCCTTCCGGGGGGCGTCGGCACTCCGGCATTCGATGGCCAGCGAACCCTGCCCTGGCGCTGGCAGCATCACGTCCAGCTCGAAGAATTCGCTGATGGTGTCCAGGCGGCCGATGCGTTCCAGGCCTGCGGCGGCCAGCACGACGGCGTCGAGGTCCCCTGGTGCGCCTGCCGCGTTGCCGGGCAGCCCGGGCACGCGGCCCAGTCGGGTATCCACATTGCCGCGGATGTCCTGCACGTCCAGGTCAGGGCGGGCGGCCCGCAGCTGGGCAGCACGGCGGGGCGAGCCTGTGCCCACCTTTGCGCCCTGCGGGAGATCTGCCAGCTTGAGGCCATCGCGTGCGCACAGGGCATCCCGCACGTCGGCACGTTTGGGTGTTGCGGCGATGGTTAGGCCCAGCGCAGCGCCCGTAGGGAGGTCCTTGAGTGAGTGCACAGCGACATCGCAGGTGTCCTGCAGCAGTGCATCGCGCAGCGCCGCTACAAACACCCCGGTGCCGCCCATCTGGGACAGTGATCCTGTCTTGACGTCGCCTTCGGTGGTGATGTGCACCAGCTCTACCGGGAAGCCTCCGACGGCGGCCAGCTGGTCCGCCGTCTGCTGCGTCTGGGTCAGTGCCAGCTTGCTGGCCCTGGTTCCGATCCGTACTGTCACTGCGTTCCTACTCCCCCGGCAGCGCCCGCGGACGCGGCCGGATATGCGTCATGTCCGGTCCCGACGGTGGTGTCGGCTCCGGCGATGGTGGGCTTCTCGCCGCGGAAATTGGCGCAGCAGCCCGGCCGGCAGACGTCATACCAGGGGCCCAGGCCGGTCACGGAGGGCCGGTCGCCAATGTTGTTGGCGAGCGTCCGTTCGGAGATGAGGTCAACCAGGCCATTCACAAACTTCCGGTGCGTGCCCGGGGTAGGCACACGCGTGGCAGCCAGGCCGAGGGTGCGGCAGGTCTCCAGGGCTTCGGTGTCGAGATCCCAGACAACTTCCATGTGGTCGCTGACGAAGCCCAGCGGGACGATGACGATGCCTTTGATGCCCTGGCCCGCCAGGTCTGCGATGGCGTCATTGATGTCAGGTTCAAGCCACGGGACGTGGGGCGCGCCCGAGCGGGACTGGTACACGAGGGACCAGGGGGCGGTCAGGCCTGATTCGGCCTGCACCCGGCTGATGACGGCTGCGCCGGTGGCCAGGTGCTGGGCAACGTATGCGGATCCTTCTTCGAACTCGCGAGGCTCGTCCCCGGACCGTCCGGCGGCCTCGGCATCCCGGGTCGGGATGGAGTGGGTGGCAAACAGGATGTGCACAGGGGCGTCCGGCGTTCCCGCAGCCGCGAGCTGCGCCCGCACGTCCGCGAGTCCGGCGGTGGTGCCTTCCACGAAGGGCTCCACAAAGCCCGGGTGGTCGAAGTACTGCCGGACTTTGTCCACCTCAATCCGGCCGTCCAGCCCCGACTCCGCCAGGGCGATGCCGATGTCCTCGCGGTACTGGCGGCAGCTGGAGTAACAGGAGTAGGCACTCGTGGTGACCATCAGCAGTTTGCGGTGGCCGGCGTCGTACGCGTCCTGCAGCGTCTGCGGAATGTAGGGGTCCCAGTTGCGGTTGCCCCACAGCACCGGAAGCTCAATGCCGCGGGCCGAGAGTTCCACTTCGAGGGCAGCCTTGAGTTCGCGGTTTTGCTGGTTGATGGGGCTGATGCCGCCGTTGGCCCGATAGTGGTGGGAAACCTCTTCGAGCCGCTCGTCCGGGATGCCGCGGCCGCGGGTGACGTTGCGCAGGAACGGGATGACGTCGTCCTGGCCCTCGGGCCCACCAAAGGAGGCCAGCAGGACGCCGTCATAGTTTTTGGGCGCCATCCGGCCGGCCTCGGTGACCGGGTTGATTCCGGTGAGTTCGGCGCCCGCAGCGGGCTCGGGCCGGGTCATGCGAGGACCTCAGCGACTTCTGCGGCGGTGATGCGGCGGCCCGTGTAGAACGGGATTTCCTCCCGCACGTGGTTGCGTGCTTCGGTAGCGCGGAGGTGGCGCATCAGGTCCACGAGGTCCACCAGTTCGGGAGCTTCTAGGCCCAGGATCCACTCCCAGTCGCCCAAGGCGAAGGAGGATACCGTGTTGGAGATGACCTGGGGGAATTCCCGGCCCAGCAAGCCGTGGTCGCGGAGCATCTTGCCGCGTTCGTCGTCGGGGAGGATGTACCACTCATAGGAGCGCACGAACGGGTAGACGCAGAGCCATTCGGCCGGGGCCACACCGCGTGAGTAGGCCGGGGTGTGGTTCTTGGCGAATTCGGCTTCCCGGTGGACGCCCATGGCGGACCAGACAATCTCCGTTCCAGCGAAGAGCGTGCTGCGGCGGATGTCGCGGATGGCCTGCTGCAGCGCTTCGGGCTTCGAGCCGTGGAGCCAGACCATCACATCGGCGTCGGCGCGCATTGCGGAGACGTCGTAGCTGCCGCGGTGCGTCACTCCAGCCTCGGCCAGTCGGAACAGCAGGGCATCGAAATCGGCGGCAGCGTCAGCGCTGCGCACGAGTTCCTCGGACCGCTTGAAAACAGTCCAGAGAGTGAAGAACTGCTCGGCTGATTCTTCGGTTTTAGTGACAGATTCGGCAGAAGTGTGGCTCATGGTTACCAGTTTGCCCCTTCCCCACCGCCAAGTCGAAACCGGCGACTTCTACAAGACGTAGAAGTGCTTAATGTCACAGCTTCGGCCAAGTGAGGGTTTTGAGCCGATCCGCCATAGTGGTCAGATCTTGCGGATCCGGGTAAAAAGGAGTCCAGCGGCCCCGGCAGACCCCACCAGCCCCACACCAAGCCAGACCTTCGCAGGTTCGGCCGCCGCAGCTGCCGCCGTGGCCGAGGCCATGTTGTCCCGGCTGGCGGGTGCGTTTCCGTGGCGCCCCGGTCCCGAAACAGGCGTGGCGTCGGCGCCCGTGGGCTGGTCCGCAGCGGGATCGCCGGCCGGCCCGGAATCTTGGGTCCCGTCAGCTGAGGCGCCGGGTTGGCCGTCCGGCTGCGTGCCCGCCGGTAAGCCGGTGGCATCCGGCGACGTGCTCAGCGGCACCGGAACGCTCGACGGCGATCCTGGGCTCCGGGGCGTCGTGACCTGCGGATTCGTGCCCTGCGGAGTCGTGCCGTGGGGCGCTGAGCTGGCAGGCGCCGGTGGAGCGGACGACGTAGGCGCAGGTGAGGTCGGCGTCGTGGGCGTAGGGGCGGGAGACGGTGTAACCGTGGCCGTCGGAGTTGGAGGGCCTGAGGGCGCCGGAGTCGGTTGGGGCGAGGCTTTGGTCTGTCCGCCGGAATCTCCCAGGAGGCCATTCAGCAGGCCAGTGACCCTGGAAAAGTCTCCATCCGCTGCTACCTCGGCGGAGGCGGTGGGATCAGTACTGCCGCCTGGGATGCCGGCACGCCGGCGGACAGGACCAGTACCGCTCCGACAGCAGCCACGGCAGCGCCACGCCGGAGTCCCCCATGGATACTGGTCTGGGAACGGGAAAAGTCGGACCTGTAAATAACCATGGTTATCGACCCTAGCCACGTCAGGGGGTGGACGGAAAACCGAAACCTGCACCCCGGGGCGGCCTTTTCAAGGCCCGTATTCCGCTGAACAGGGGCGATGGTCAGCTGAGCAGGCTGCGAATTTCTTTTCGGGTATCGGCCACCACGGCGGCAAGTCCGTTGCCGGCCACCCATCCGCCCACTATGCCAAGACCAGCCTCTGCGGCGCAGAGTTTCCTGACCTCGGCCACCCGCGCCTTGTGTCCCACGGCCGCGAACGGCAGGGCCCCTTGCCACCTGACAACATCCCAGCCGACGACGTCGGTCTCCTGCACCGGGACGTCCAGCAGTGCCGAAGCGTCATGCAAGGCAGCTGCCAGGAAGTCGGGGGCAGTGGCGGGGGTCCCGGCCGCGTGTTCCGAGGCTTCCAGGCGGCCGTACGAGAGCCGCAGGACGTGCGTCCCGGGACCTGCCGCGGCGGCCAGCCAATCCCACTTCGCGGTTGCATGCGTCAGGGCTTTCGCCCGGATGCCCGGGGTCTGAGGGGCTACCAGGATCCCGGTGCCCCGCGGCCTGCGGTCAAGTTCGGGTAAGTCCACCACCAGGGTCACCAGCCTGACGTCCGGCCCGCTTTCCGGGCTCCTGCCGGCGAGCCCGGGTACGGCCGCCTGAAGCAGCCCCACTGCGGCCGGGCCGGGCAGCGCCACCACCAGCAGGCCGCCGTCGTACGCCGTGTCGCCGGCAGTAACCCGCCACCCGTCCGTCGTCCGTTCGACGGCGTCCGCGGCTGTACCACTCATCAAGGTGACCCCGCGGCTGCGGAGATCGCTGAGCAGGGCCACCACCAGGGTGTGCATCCCGCCTTCCAGTCCGGCGACGGCGGAACCCGCCTTCGCGGCGGATGACTGGGTGGAACCACGCCGCTGGGCGGCCACCGCGGCCGCGAGGGAACCGTGTTCGCGGATTCCGGCCCGAAGGCCGGGTGCCACCATATCCACGTCCAGGAGGCCGGGGTCCGCGGAGTGCACGCCGCCCACCACCGGGGCCACGAGGCGCTCCAATACCCGGCGGCCCATCCGTGCCCGCACCAGCGCTGCGACGCTGGTGATCGAGGCAGACGCGCCGATCGAAGCCGGCAAGTACTTGTCCAGGGATGCCCGGAGCGAACCCACAAATCCCAGCGATCGCCTGACCTCCGGGTCCCAGGGGTTGGCGGGAATGCCCAAGACTCCGGTTTTGGGCAGTTCGCGCGGGCCGTCCGGAAGCTGCACCCAGGCGCCGCCCGGACGCGGCGCCACAACGTTGCCGCCGAGTCCAAGCTCAGCAGAAAGCTCAGCCACGGCGGAGGAGCGCGTGGCGTAGGACTCTGCTCCGCTGTCCAGGGTGAGGCCGGCCACCATATGACTGCCCACGCAGCCGCCCCAGGATGCGGCCGCCTCCAGGACGGTCACCGCATGTCCGGCAGCTGCCAGCTCCCGCGCTGCCAGCAGGCCCGAGATGCCGCCGCCCAGGACGAGGGCAGCCTGGTTCGGCGTCAAGGAGCTGCTCATGGTCCTACTCCGTGGAAATGGAGTGGATGAGTTCTACAACCCGGGTCAGGACCGTAGGGTCGGTTTCAGGCGGCACGCCGTGGCCGAGGTTGAGCACGTGGCCGGGCGCGGAGGCGCCGGCCGCAATGACCGCACGGACGTGGGCTTCGAGTACATCCCAGGGCGCGGAGAGCAGCGCGGGGTCGATGTTGCCCTGCAGCGGCACCGTTCCGCCCAGGCGCCGGTTGGCCTCATCCAGCGGCAGTCGGTAGTCCACGCCAACCACGTCCACGCCGACATCCCGCATGGCGACAAGGAGTTCGGAGGTTCCGGTACCAAAATGGATCAGCGGCGCGCCGAGGTGGCGGACGTGGTCCAGCGCCCGGGCCGAGGCGGGTGCCACAAACTTGGTGTAGTCGGCCAGGCCCAGCGATCCCGCCCAGGAATCAAAGAGCTGTCCCGCGGACGCGCCGGCTTCCAGCTGGGCGCGGAGGAACAACCCCGATGCGTCGGCGGCCCAGTTGGCCAGCGCAGTCCAGGTTTCCGGGTCCGCGTGCATCATGGTGCGCGGGCCCAGGTGGTCACGGGACGGTTTACCCTCAACCATGTAGGCAGCGAGGGTGAACGGGGCACCGGCAAAGCCGATCAGGGGTATTTTGCCCAGCTCGGCGACGGTCAGCCGTATGGCTTCGCGGATCGGTTCCAGCGCTTCCCACGTCAGCTGTGGCAGAGCGGCAACGTCTGCAGCCGTGCGCACCGGCTTGTCCAGCACGGGCCCCACGCCCGGCACGATGTCCACGCCCACGCCGGCGAGCTTGAGCGGAATGACGATGTCGGAGAAAAAGATGGCAGCGTCGACGTCATGGCGCCGGACGGGCTGCAGTGTGATTTCGGCCGCGAGCTCCGGCCGCAGGCAGGAATCCAGCATGGCCACGCCTTCGCGTACCTTCAAGTATTCCGGCAGCGAGCGCCCTGCCTGGCGCATGAACCACACCGGCCGCCGCGACGGCTTGCCGCCACGGTAAGCGGTGATGAGCGGCGAATCTGCGGTCCGGCCGTCCATCAGCGGATGGCCGGCAGAAAGGGCACTGTTGTTAGACAGGACACTAGACGCGGACTTGGACACGGCGGAGCTGGAAGTCATGCCTTTGATTGTGCCCAAAATTGGTCCTAAAAGATAACGACAGCCTGTCACCTGCAGCCGCCCGGCCGCGCCGTGGCGTGAATCACGGTCCTCCCCCGCCCGTGCATTTTGGTTGGGTTGTTCTACCGGGCAACGAAAAAGCTATGATTGGTCTGCTGTGGTTCTTTTTTCATTGGTGGCTACACACGCCGACATCGACCTTGAGACCGTTGCTCAACTGAGCAACGGTGCTTCCGGTATCGCAACATCCGCACTCTCCGGATCGCCGGCAGTGACGGGTGCGATTGTGCTTGCCACCTGCAACCGGTACGAAATCTACGGCGAAGCGCCCCACGCTGACGATGTTGAGGCCGCACGTGCGGCCCTCGTGTCCGAGATCAGTGGACTCAGCGGACTCAACGAACAGCTTGTGTCCCGCTCCTTCAGCACACGCACCGGCCCCGAAGTCAGCCAGCACCTTTTCGCCGTCAGCGCCGGGCTGGACTCCGCCGTGGTGGGTGAACGCGAAATCGCTGGCCAGGTCCGCCGCGCCCTCATCACTGCCCAGCACGAGGGCACGGCCAGCTCCGGCCTGGTCCGCCTCTTCCAGGCGGCCTCCAAGACGGCCAAGGATGTCGGGGCGCAGACCGCCCTCGGTTCCCGGGGCCTGTCCATCGTTTCCGTGGCACTGGATCTGGCCACCGATCTTTCCGAGAGCCCCGACTGGTCCGCGAAAAAGGTGGTGGTGTTCGGCACCGGCGCCTACGCCGGCGCCACCATGGCGCTGCTCCGCGAAAGGGACTGCACCGACATCTCCGTGTTCTCCTCGTCGGGACGCGCCGAAGCGTTCGTCGCCACCCGCGGCGGAACATCGCTGGACAGCAGTTCCCTGCCGGTAGCCGTGGCGGCGGCCGACGTCATGATCGGCTGCAGCGGCTCCGACACCCGGGTCGAGGCCGGCGAACTTGCCGAGATCCGCGCGGGCTCCGTCCAGCCGTTGATCGCGATTGACCTCGCCCTCACCCATGATTTTGACCCTGAGGTTGGCCAGCTCGACGGCGTCGAGCTGCTCACGCTGGAATCCGTGCGTTTGGCGGCACCCCAGGAACAGGCCGAGTCCCTCACCCAGGCCAGCGGCATTGTGGCCGGCGCGGCCCAGGCCTTCGAGCAGGAACGGGAAGCCCGCTCGGTGGATTCCGCCATCGTGGCCCTCCGCCGCCACACCATGAACGTCCTGGACGCGGAAATGGAGCGCGTCCGCGCCCGCCACGGCTGCACCGCCGCCGCCGAGGAAGTGGAATTCGCCCTCCGCCGGATGGTCAAGCAGCTGCTGCACGTGCCCACCGTCCGTGCCCGTGAGCTGGCCGCCAACGGCCAGCAGGACGACTACGTGTCGGCGCTCGAAACGCTCTACGGCATCACCGTGGAGCAGCCCGCTACGGCAGCGCAGGCGGAGTGCCCCGTGGACCACCTAGGCTTCGAAACCGCCTGACCTGCCCGCCCGTTGCTCTATCAGTTTTGGCTCTCAACCGAACGTTTTAGGGTCCAAAAGTGATAGAGCAACCGGCTAGTAGACCGGCTTTTGCGGCTCCACGTCGCGCACCCAGGCCAGGATCCCGCCGTCGAGGTGGCTGACCCGCTGGTAGCCGGCCTTCCGCGCGGCCTCCAGCACGTTGGCTGACCGGGTGCCGGCCTTGCAGTGGAACACAATGTCCTTGTGCTGTGGGAGTTCCGCCCAGGCCTCCCCCGCGAGGATCCTGCCCTGCGGGATCAGCACCGAGCCGTCGATGCTCACGATTTCGTGTTCTCCGGTCTCCCTGACGTCCACCAGCTCGAAGTCCTTCAGGCCCGCCTTACGGGACGCCAGCATGGTGGCAAGCTGGGTTGCTGTTACCGTGTGCTCCGTGTCTGCGGCGACGGCTGGAGTGATGCCGCAGAAGGCTTCGTAGTCCGTCAGTTCCGTAATGGGGGCCGCTGCCGGGTCCTTGGACACGCGGATCTCGCGCCAGCTGCCGCCCAGCGCATCAAACAGTGCCACCCGGCCTAGGAGTGAACGCCCGACGCCGGTGATCAGCTTGACTGCCTCGGTCACCATGAGTGATCCCACGGCAGCGCAGAGCATGCCGAAGACGCCGCCCTCGCCGCAGGAGGGCACAGACCCGGCCGGAGGGGCCTCCGGGTAAAGGTCCCGGTAGGTGGGTCCGTGCTTTTCCCAGAACACGCTGACCTGGCCGTCGAAGCGGAAGATCGATCCCCACACGTAGGGCTTGCCGAGAATGGCGGCGGCATCGTTGACCAGGTAGCGGGTTGCGAAGTTGTCCGCCCCGTCCAGGATCAGGTCGTAGTCTGCGAACAGTTCCAGCGCGTTGGAGGCATCCAGCCTGACGTTGTGCAGCCGGACCTCCACGAGCGGGTTCAGTGCGGCGACGGCGTCCCGTGCGGACTCGATCTTGGGCCGTCCAACGTCGGCCACACCGTGGATCACCTGGCGCTGGAGGTTGCTCAGGTCAACGTGGTCGTCGTCGACGATTCCCAGGATTCCCACACCCGCCGCCGCCAGGTAGAGCAGCGCCGGCGAACCCAGCCCCCCGGCACCAATGACCAGCACCTTGGCGTTCTTCAGCCGCCGCTGCCCCACCGCTCCGATTTCGGGAATGATGAGGTGCCGCGAGTAGCGTTCCACCTCGGCCGGCGTCAGTTCACCGGCGGGCTCCACGAGCGGTTTAAACGAGACAGGGGAATCATTTGCGGTCAAAGTCGAAGCCATACCCCAATGTATGCCCCGAGATGCCGCCAGGTCATATTACCGCGCAGTATTGTGTAGGTAACGGCAAGCGAAAGTAGGGCAACTGTGGTCCATGAAGCACGGGCTGACCGGGCGTCCGGCGGCGAACCGGCCGCACCCGAACCGGCCGCACCTCAACGGACCGCCGGCCAGCGGTCCGCCCGGCTTCCCCGGGATGAGCGCCGGGCACAGCTTCTCGCGGCGGCCCAGGAGGTTTTTGTCGCCAACGGCTACCACGGCGCGGCCATGGATGAGATCGCCGAGACGGCGCATGTCAGCAAACCGGTGCTGTACCAGCACTTCCCGTCCAAACGCGAGCTGTATCTTGCACTGCTGGACAGCCATCTCGCGTCGCTGACGGATCTGATGCTCGGGGCCCTGAGTTCCACCGATGACAACGACGAACGCGTGCAGGCAGTGATGCGCGCTTACTACCGCTTCATCGCCAGCGATGACCAAGCGCACCGCCTGGTCTTCGAATCGGACCTCATCAACGATCCCGATGTCAGTTCACGCCTCGAGACATTCAACAAGACGTTCGCGGATGCCGTGGCCCGCGTGATCGCCGAGGACACCAAACTGCCGCACCTGGAAGCACAGCTCCTGGGGCGCGGCCTGGCCGGAATGGCCCAGGTCAGCGCACGGTATTGGCTTGAAACGGATGGGAACCTGGACCTCGATGTGGCCAGCGACCTCATTTACCGTTTAGCTTGGCGCGGAATCTCTCGCTTCCCCAAAGAGTCCTAGACTACAAATAAGAGAACCCAAAGAAACTTTGATTGGCTGGGAGGCCCCCTGTTGGAAATTAAGATCGGCATTCAGAACATTGGCCGCGAAATCGTCCTGGAATCGGCTCAGGATGCAGACACTGTAGCCACGGTTGTTGAAGAAGCCATCACCAAGGGCACCGAACTCCGCCTCAAGGACGACAAGGGCCGCATCATCATCATTCCCGGCAACGCCCTGGGCTACGTGGAAATCGGCGCCGAAGAGGCCCGCAAGGTCGGTTTCGGCCAGTTCTAGCAGGTCCGCGGCTGGCCGCCTTGGCGGTTGGCCGCTGCTTTCCGAGGAGATTAGATGCTTTCGCTGACCATCGTTGTCCTGGTCGCAGTGACCGCAGGTTTTATTGTCTGGGCCAATGACAAGCGCCACACCCGGTATGGAACGGGGTTGCCCGCAGGGGTTGCCGTTGTGGTGGCTGCAGTCAGCTGGATCATCTTTATCGCGGCAGGATTCGGCTACCAGCAGGGCCTGACGTGGATTCCCTGGGTCCTGCCCATGGCGCTGGGCACCGTCGCTGCCATCGGGACGGTCATCTACCTCGGGCGGACCCGCGAAGGCCACGATACTCAGCGGCTGACGCAGGCGCTCAAACTGTAGGCAATTTCTTATAGGACGGTGACCACCACCCAGCAGGGTGGTGGTCACCGTCCTTTAAGCCACCGGCTGGGCAATAGCACCGAGCCGGGCGGCAGCAGCACTCACGGCCGCCGCAGCAGTGGCATCCCGCTCAGTGGCCTCGCCGCCGGCGTCGTGGGACGTATAGCGGAGATGGACCTTGTTGTAGCGCCAGTCAAGGTCCGGGTGGTGGTTCTGCTCTTCGGCCAGGCGTCCGACGGCGGCAATCAGCTCGAGTGCGGCGGCCGCCGTCGGCGTCTTATAGACAGCAACGAGCCCGCCCTGCCGGTACTGCCAGTCAGGCAGCGCGGCGAGGACGGCCTCGACCTGCTCGCGTGTGAGTGTGTCGTGTTTGCCAGCCATAGCGGCCTCCTTGGCTCGTCCGGTGAGCCCGCCGCGGCGTTTGGTCGACGGAGCCCGGCCTGGAGGAAACGGCCTAGAGAAACTCTGCCCGGCCTTCCATGGCTGATGACGCCAAGGCGTGCTCGCGGCGCGGAATCCTGCCGGCCGCTTTCGCCAGCCTACCGGCGATGACGGCGTGTTTGAAGGCCTCCCCCATGAGCGCCGGGTTCTGCGCACGCGTGACCGCGGTGGCCAGCAGCACGGCGTCACAGCCAAGCTCCATGGCCAGTGCGGCATCGGATGCCGTGCCGATGCCTGCGTCCAGCACCACGGGCACCGAGGCGCGCGAGACGATCAGTTCGATGTTGTGTGGATTCAGGATTCCCAGGCCGGTGCCGATGGGCGCTCCGAGCGGCATGACCGCCGTAGCACCCAGGTTTTCCAGCCGCAGGGCCAGGACCGGGTCATCGTTGGTGTAGGCAAACACTTTGAAGCCGCGGTTTACAAGCTGTTCCGTGGCGTCCACCAGCTCCACGGCGTCCGGCAGCAGGGTCTGTTCATCGGCGATGACTTCCAGCTTGAGCCAGTCGGTTTCCAGCGCTTCGCGGGCGAGTTCCGCCGTCATGACCGCGTCCCGGGCGGTGAAGCAGCCTGCAGTGTTGGGCAGGATCCGAATCCCGTGGTCCACCAGGAGCTGGAAAAGGGATCCCGATTCGGCCGGCGAATAGCGCCTCATGGCCACGGTGGTCAGTTCGGTTCCGGACGCCACCAGGGCAGCGCCCAGCCCGTCGAGGCTCGGGGCTCCCCCGGTGCCCATGATGAGGCGGGAGCCGAGCTCGACGCCGTCGATCACCAGCCTGTCGGCGGCTTCGGGCAGGTTCTGTGAGCTGATGTTGCTGGTTACCGTCATGGTGTCAGCCTCCCTGGACTGCTGTGACCAGTTCGACGTCGTCACCTTCGGCGAGCGCCGTAACGAACCACTGGCTGCGGGGTACTACTTCGGAGTTGTGGGCGACGGCGACGCCGAGTTTCTGCCCGTCTGTCGCCTGGCCGTTGGCTGCGAGGGGGCGGCCTGTGATCTGACTGATAAGGGTGGTAATGGAGGCGTCGTCCGCCACGGAATGGCGCGAGCCGTTGAGGGTGATGTTCATGCTGATTCCTTCTGAGGGTCGAGGTCCTTCATGTTGCTGATGTCCTTGGGTGGGGGCTGTGTGCCGGTTGTACGGTGCTGTCTTGAAAAGCGGGCCGGGTTGAGCGCCCCCCAACGAGGATCCGTCCGGCCGTCGAGCAAGTCCCGGCAGATCCCTGCCGCCGCCGGAGCAAGGAGCACTCCGTGACGGAAGAACCCGGTGGCAACAATCAGCCCGGCAATGTTCTCCATGCTCTCCTGGTTTCCCGTTCCTGGTGCGGAAACCGGTACGCGGCCCAGGAGCGGCGCGTTGTCCGGGGTCGCCGGCCTTGCCCGTGCCGTGCATTCCAGGAGTTCAAGCTCCGAGACGGCCGGCACCAGGACCTGGGCGTCACGCAGCAGCTGGTAGACGCCGCCGGCAGAGACAGCACCATCGCCTGTTGCGGCGAGCGCGTCCTCCCGTTGCGTCGCCCCGATCACCACCGTGCCGTCCCCTCTGGGAACGATGTAGACCGGCACACCATGGACCATTCCGCGGACTGTCGAGGTGAGGAGCGGACGCAGGTGCTCCGGAACACCAAGGCGCAGGATGTCACCGTAGACGGGTCGCAGGGGCAGGTGCAGCCCAGCAGGCAGGCCTTCCAGCGACCCCGCCGCCAATCCGTTGGCCACAATCGTCTCCCCGGCGTGGACAGTTCGGCCGTCGGCGAGCGCCACGCCGCTGATGCGTCCGTCCTCCCAAAGAACGGCAGCGGCCCGCTGGTCAACGGCGAATCCCCCGCGGGCACCGGCCACGGCGGTTTCGGCTCCCGGTTCGTGGAGGGCCAGGACTTCCTGGAGGCACGCCACCAGCTTCCGTGGATCCACCTGGTGGTCTGCGGGGATGTCCAGGGCACAGGAGATGGCCGGGCTGAGCAGGGATTCCCTGGACCTGGCCTCACGGACAGTCAGGGGTTCCACTACCAGGCCGCTGGCCTGCTGTACGGCCCGGAGGTCCATCAGCGCCCTGCGGTCCGCGGCGTCCGCGCCGATGGCGAGGGTCGGCGTCGTCAGGTATCCGGTCTCGCCAGCCCCTGCCAGGGCGAGGTCTGCCGCGAAACCGGGCCACAGGCCGGAGGATGCAAGCATCAGCTCCAGGAGGTCTTCCTCCTGATAGTGGAGTTCGCTTACAGGTGCCAGCATGCCGGCGGCTGCCCAGCTGGCGCCCCTCCCGGGCGCGTCATCGATCAGCGCAACGGAACGGCCGGATCGCCGGGCCTCCCAGGCTATGGCGTGGCCGATGACTCCACCGCCGATGACCGCCACGTCGGCGTGCAGCACGGAGTCCGGTCGGAATGATGCAGTCTCAGGCGGGCTGCTTATTGCGGGGGGCATATGGTTCCTTCCCTACGCCGGTACTAGCCGGATCAGGTCAAGCGGTCGGCTCTGACGCCCTCTCAGCCCGGCCGCTTTGTGACGGCTGCAACGGGCTCCCGCAGTACCCTCCCAGTTTAGGGGAATTAGGCTGGTTTCCATGAACTCGCAATCCGTCGCCGCTGCAGGCACACCCTCAGCCAGCTCTTCCACCCCCGAATCCTTGATCTCAACAGACCCCACCGGCGGCATAGGCCCGGGCCTCCCGCACAGCGCCCGGCTGTACCTCTGCACCGACTCACGCCGTGACCGCGGCGACTTTGGCGAGTTTGTGGACGCGGCTTTTGCCGGCGGCGTCGACATCATCCAGCTCCGCGACAAGGCGATCGAGGCGGCGGAGGAGCTGGAGCTGCTGGCCGTGCTTCAGGCCGCGGCCGAACGCCACGGAAAGTTATGGGCCGTCAATGACCGTGCAGATGTCGCTATGTTGTCCGGCGCCCCCGTCTTCCACATCGGGCAAAAAGACCTGCCGGTCGCTTCCGCCCGGGCCCTGCTTGGGGCCCCCGCAGCGGTCGGGCTGTCCACGCACACCGCCGAACAGATCGAAGGCGCCATCCGGCTGTCCGGCGGGCTGACGTCCGAACGCGGCCTGGACTACTTCTGCGTCGGACCGGTCTGGGCCACTCCCACCAAGCCCGGCCGGGCCGGCGTCGGCCTTGAGCTGGTGCGGTACGCTGCCGAAGCAGTCCGCGCTGCCGGCGGCGCCCAGGCCACCTTGCCCTGGTTTGCCATCGGAGGCATCGATCTTGGCAACGTGGAGCAGGTGGTGGAGGCCGGTGCCGGCAGGATTGTGGTGGTGCGTGCCATCACCGAGGCCCCCGATCCCGCAGCGGCGGCTGCAGCACTCGTGGCGGCCCTGGACGCAGGCGCATCCTGACAATTCCCCGCGTGGCGGACCGTGGGCGTGCACGATCCATGCAAATCGGGCTAACCTGATTTTCGTGTCACATCATCGGTTGGCCCCCAATGTCCACGAGCAGACCAACGAGCTCGCGGCGGCACTGAGCGCCCTGCGGACCGAGCTGGAACTTCCCGGAACCTACCCGGCGGAGGCGGTCCGGGACGCGGAAGCGGCGGTGGCCGCACACGAGTTGCCGGGCGCTGACCTGACAGAGGTGGACTTCCTCACCATCGATCCGGCGTCCTCCACTGACCTGGACCAGGCGCTGTTCATCGAGCGCGCGGACGCTGGCTACCGCGTGCTTTATGCCATCGCTGACGTGCCGTCCTTTGTCCGCCCCGGCGGCGTGCTGGATGCAGAGACCCGGCGCCGCGGCCAAACCTTCTACGCCCCGGACGGCCGGATCCCGCTGCACCCGGAGGTCATCAGCGAAGGAGCCGGCAGCCTCCTGGCCGGGCAGCTTTGTTCCGCCTACGTGTGGGAGTTCGGGCTGGACGACACCGCACAGGTCTCCACGGTGAGTGTCCGCAGGGCCACCATCCGCAGCAGGGCCAAGCTGAGCTACAAGGGAGTCCAGGCCGAACTCGACGCCGGGACGCCCGGTCCCGTGCTGCAGCTCCTGAAGGAAGTGGGGCTCAAAAGGGTTGAACTGGAGCGGCAGCGTGGCGGCGCCAGCCTGAACATGCCCGAGCAGGAAATCGTGCAACTGCCCGACGGCGGCTACCGGATTGCCGCGGCACCGCAGCTTCCGGTGGAGGACTGGAACGCCCAGATTTCCCTGATGACCGGAATGTCGGCGGCGAACCTCATGTTGGCGGGAAAAGTTGGCATCCTGCGCACCATGCCCGCGCCGGACGAGCGCTCCCTGCGCCACTTCCGCCTCCAGACCGAGGCCTTGGGCAAGCCGTGGGACGGCAAAATCAGCTACGGCGAATACCTCCGCAGCCTTGATCCGACAGTGCCCCGGCAACTGTCCATCCTGCACTCCGCCGGCATGCTGTTCCGCGGCGCCAGCTACACGGCGTTTGACGGCACCGTCCCGGACGACGCCGTCCAGTCCGCCATCGGCGCCGCCTATGCCCACACCACAGCACCGCTCCGGCGCCTTATCGACCGCTTTGTCCTGGTAATCTGCGAAGCCTTGAGCAACGGCAAGCCGGTACCGGACTGGGCGCGGGAAGCCCTGCCGTCCCTGCCGGAGATCATGGCCGGATCCGACCAGTTGGCATCGCGGATGGAGCGCATGGCGCTGGACACGGTGGAAGCCGCGCTCCTGGTCAACCATGTGGGCCAGGAATTCGAAGCGATCGTTATTTCCGGCTCCAAGCCACAAAAGGACAACGGAAACGGTAACGGGAAAAACGGCAACGGAGCCAGGAACGGTGCTGCGAAAAACGGCGCCGCGAAAAACGGGAACGGCCCCTCGGGGATCATCCAGATCGCCGAACCCGCCGTGACGGCACGCTGCGCCGGCGACCTGCAATCGGGCACAAAGGTGCGTGTCCGCCTGATCTCCTCCGATATTGCCGCGCGCGAGGTCCACTTTGAGCTGCTGGCCTGAACCATCAGTGCCCGGCGTGATCGGCCCAAAGCCGGGATTCCCGGTCCGTACGGTTAGACTGAAGAAGTAGATATGGATGCCCGGTCGTTGATTTCCTTGATTTTGAATTCAACAAGCCCGCCCCTACGCGATCTTGAGATGCACCCGTTGGTCACCAGTGCCAGCATTTTGATAGCCCGCGATCGGCTTCCACTGGATTTGCTTGCGCGCCAGAGCGTGCTCCGGAACGGCCACGTTGGCCGGCCCGTTGAGCAGGCAGCGCCAATGCCCAAATGAATAAGGAAACTCCCCTGTGAGTGAATTGCATACCCATCAGATCCTGACTGACGACTCCGGCATCGAGACGATCGAACCCGAAGAAACCATCATCTCGGACGAGAAGCCGCACGAGATCGAGGAGAAATCCTTCGCTGACTACAACGTCCGCGCCGACATCGTGGAATCCTTGGCCGACGCCGGGATCACCCACCCCTTCCCCATCCAGGCCATGACCCTGCCGGTGGCGCTTTCGGGCCACGACATCATCGGTCAGGCCAAGACCGGCACCGGCAAGACCCTCGGATTCGGCATCCCCGCCCTGCAGCGCGTTGTGGGTCCGGACGACGCCGGCTATGACAAGCTCGCAGTTCCCGGCGCACCGCAGGCCCTGGTCATCGTGCCCACCCGAGAACTGGCCGTCCAGGTGGCCAACGATCTCCAGAACGCCTCCCGCAAGCGCAACGCCCGCATTACCACCATCTACGGCGGCCGTGCCTACGAGCCCCAGGTGGAGGCCCTGCAGAGCGGCGTCGAAGTGGTCGTCGGTACTCCCGGCCGCCTCATTGACCTTTACAAGCAGAAGCACCTAGTCCTGAAAAACGTCAAGATGGTCATCCTTGACGAGGCCGACGAAATGCTGGACCTCGGCTTCCTCCCGGACGTGGAAACGCTGATCGCCGGTACCCCCGCGGTTCGGCAAACGCTGCTGTTCTCCGCCACCATGCCCGGCCCGGTCATCGCCATGGCCCGCCGGTACATGACGCAGCCCACGCACATCCGGGCCGCTGATCCGGACGACGAAGGCCTGACCAAGCGCGACATCCGCCAGCTCATCTACCGTGCCCACAGCATGGACAAGATCGAAGTTGTGGCCCGCATCCTGCAGGCCCGCGGCCGCGGCCGCACCATCATCTTCACCAAAACCAAACGCACCGCCGCGAAGGTTGCCGAGGAGCTGGTGGACCGCGGCTTCGCCGCCGCCGCCATCCACGGCGACCTGGGCCAGGGCGCCCGCGAGCAGGCCCTCCGCGCCTTCCGCAACAACAAGGTGGACGTCCTGGTGGCCACCGACGTCGCCGCCCGCGGCATCGACGTCGACGACGTTACGCACGTCATCAACTACCAGTGCGTTGAAGACGAAAAGATCTACCTGCACCGTGTGGGCCGCACCGGCCGCGCCGGAAACAAGGGCACTGCCGTGACCTTCGTTGACTGGGACGACATGCCGCGGTGGGGCCTGATCAACAAGGCCCTGGGACTCAGCGTCCCGGAGCCGGTGGAAACGTACTCGTCCTCACCGCACCTCTTCGAAGAGCTGGACATTCCGCAGGGCACCAAGGGCCGCCTGCCCCGCAACAAGCGCGTGCTGGCCGGCGTCGACGCCGAGGTCCTCGAGGACCTGGGAGAGACCGGCAAGAAGAACACCCGCCCCAGCGGTGGCCGCGATGGCGGACGCGACAGCAACCGCGATGCCGGCCGCACCGGTGGTCGCGACAGCAGCCGCCGCACCGGCGAGCCCGGCGGACGCTCCGGTGACCGCCGTCGTCGTACCTCTGATGCGGCGACGGCCGGCACCAGCCCCGCCCCGGAACCGGCCGCTGCGGCTCCAGCCGACGCCGAAGTGGACCCTCGTGCCCGCCGCAGCCGGACCCGCACCCGGCGCCGCAACGGCGAAGTAGTGGCTGGCGCCAACAACGGCCCGCAGCAGCGCAGCACCGAGGCATAACAGCGTCGATGACTGACACCGTCTGGGCGCCGGACGGCAGCAACCTGGTGGTTCACGCGGACAACGCGGAGTTCCTCCCCTCGCTGCCGGACGGCTCCTTCACCTTGATATACGTTGACCCGCCGTTTAACACCGGCAGGGTCCAGAAGCGCCAGGAAACGCGGATGGTGCTGAACACCGACGGGGATGGCGACCGCGTGGGCTTCAAGGGGCGTTCCTACGACACCATCAAGGGCGCCCTGCACCGTTACGATGACGCCTTCAGTGACTACTGGTCGTTCCTGGAACCCCGGCTCGTGGAAGCCTGGCGGCTGCTGGCAGACGACGGCACGCTCTACCTCCACCTGGACTACCGGGAAGTCCACTACGCGAAGGTAATGCTGGACGCCATCTTCGGCCGCGAGTGCTTCCTCAACGAGATCATTTGGGCCTACGACTACGGTGCCCGCGCCAAGTACCGCTGGCCCACCAAGCACGACAACATCCTCGTGTACGTTAAGAACCCGGCGAAATACCACTTCGACAACGCAGAGGTGGACCGCGAGCCCTACATGGCCCCAGGCCTGGTGACCCCGGCGAAGCGGGAGCTCGGGAAACTGCCCACCGACGTCTGGTGGCACACCATCGTCTCCCCCACGGGCAAGGAAAAGACCGGCTACCCCACGCAGAAGCCCGAGGGCCTCATCCGCCGTGTGGTGTCGGCGTCAAGCCGGCCCGGGGACTGGTGCCTGGACTTCTTCGCCGGTTCCGGGACCCTTGGCGCCGTGGCGGCCAAACTTGACCGGAGGTTCGTGTGCGTGGACCAGAACCAGCCGGCCATCGATGTGATGGCCAAGCGGCTGGGTACCAAGGCAACGTTTACCTCGTTCCCGGCCAACTAGGCTCTAGCCCGTTTACTTAGGTTTTCTTGGTAGTGGTTTCAGCGGCCAGTTGGGCATCTTCCGTTTGATGACGCGTGGGTTGGTGCGTTGCCGGCGCGGGGGTAGTAGTTCGTTCAGGATTTCCTGGCAGAAGGCGGTGAAGGCTTCGGCCAGGCGTTTAGGGGAAAAGGCCGATCCCGGACCCGGATGGGGTCTGTGTTGTTCCGCCGGGCCTTCGGGGTCGGGTAGACCGCGGAAAGGTAGGAACCGTTTTCGACTTCCTCGAGTAGGGGCAGCACGGCATTGGCCCTGACCCGCCACAACAGGGCCGCCCCGATTCCGGCTCCGTCCTTCCAGACCGTGTACGAGAAGAACCCGCGGTCGGCCATCGCCAGCATGTCCTCCTCCAGCCTGTGGAACAGGCCCGGATACAGGTCATGCCCGCTGGCGGAGGAACCGGAGACCACGGCGCCGGTCACCGCGTGTGTGCCGCATTCGACCAGACCGAGGACCCTCGCCTGCGGGTAGGAGCTCTTGAGGTCCGGGGCCGTTCCGGGCCGGCCGAACCGAGCCTGGTCCGGGCCTTGAAAATCGCGGCCTTCGTCGGGAGCTGCCAGTGGCGGAAACCGGCCCGTGATCCATTCCACCCCGGAGAGCAGGGACCTCTCACTTCCTCGTACGAGCCTGCGGACAACAACGCCAACGCCATCACGTAATAGACCATCAAGCGCGAGGGAAGCACCGGCTGCGCTGCTCACCGGAAAACCCGTTCGAGATCACCCGATCCACCACATCCGCCGGGAAAACCCGCGTCAACACACCCAGAGCTAAGTAAACGGCATTGGGGCTAGAGCAGGTTGGGTTCTCCCGGCTCCGCGGCGTCGGGCTTGAATCCGAAGGACACGAGGATCTCCTCCAGCTTTCCGCTCTTCCTCAACTCCGCGACGTCGTCATTGAAGGCGGCGACCAAGCCTGGGTTGTCAAGGTTGACGGGGAAGTTGATTTGACCCGGCTTCACGGTTGAGAGGATTGCGGGATCAGCGGGCGGCACCTCAAACTTCAAACCGTCGATCGGGGTCTTCTCCAAGGTCGACTTCGCGGACGGGTAGGTGTCGATCACGACATCGATCCGGCCGGCTGCAAGGTCGGCGTACATAGCCTGCGCGGTTTCATACAGCTTTACACTGTCACCGAGGTACGTTTGGAGGTCGTCATTCCACAGGAACCCGAGAATGGAGCCCACCTTTTGACCTTTAAGGTCGGGAACCGTGGCCACGCCCTTCTGGGAAACGATGATCAGCCGGTCGGCGAAAACGGGGTCGCTAAGCAGCACAACCTTTGCTCGTTCGGCGGTACGGTACCAGCTTCCCGCCGTGGTGTCGGCGCGATTGGACGTGATTGACGGGATCATTGCTGCGCCCGCACCGGGGATGGCTTTGACCTTCAGGCACTCCATCGCTGCGATCTCGGTGAGAATCGCGCCTTCTGCTCCGCCGACACCAGCTCCCTCTGGGTATGCGAACGGAGGATACTGATAGGCCGCAACCGTCAGGTAGCCGGTCTCGACTGTGGTCACATTGTGCTTCGGCGTGCAATCGGAGGGTGCCGCATTGTCGTTCGCGCAGCTCGTGAGGACAAGAGATAGTCCGACAGCTGCGGTGAGGATGGCAAGTTTCTTCTTCATTGAAGTTTCATCGCTTTCTGAATTGTGGCTGGGCAAGAAATTTGATTTCTGGAGTTGACGGGTTCGCGTGCTACAGATGTTTGGCTAGGTGACGCTCCAATCGCGAGACGAGCATTGTCGCGGGGATCGTGATCACTGCGTAGAGGAACGCGGCGGCGAGGAACACGGAGAAGTAGTCGAAAGTGACGGTTGCCTGAAAATAGGCTGCCTGCATAATTTCGGGAACCGTGATGACATAGGCCAGTGACGTGAACTGGAAGAACTGGATTGCGATATTCATCAGTGGCGGAATTCCCACGCGGATTGCCTGCGGCGCGATGATGAATCGGAACGAATCGAGACGGTTCATGCCGACCGCGATCGCGGCTTCGCTCTGACCATTGGGCACCGCATCAATGCTGGTTCGGATGACCTCTGCAGAGTAGGCGCCCGCCGACCAGGTGAACGCGATCACCGCCGACGCGAATGCTGTCGGAGTCAGCTGCAATTGAGGCAGGCCCTGGTAAACGATGTAGAGCAGCACGAGCAGAGGAACTCCGCGTCCGACCTCGACGATGACGAGTGCGACGATCTTAATCACCTGGAGCTTGCTCACGCTCGCATAGGCGAGTATGAGTCCCAAAAGGTATCCGAGAACGATCACGATCCCGGTCATGGAGAGAGCGACACCGACACCCTTGGAGAGGGCCGGCAAGTACTGTGTCCATGACAGCAAGTTCTCGATCATGCGACTGAGAACCTTGCGCGCAGCCGGCTATCGACCTGCCGGGACACAATGGCGAGGGGAAGGCTTAAGAGCAAGTAGATGATCCCGACGATGGCGAAAATAGTTAGCCCCTGACCTGTCTGTTGCGCCTGGGAGGCGGCACGGAACGTGAGTTCCACGACGCCGATGGTGGATGCCAGAGCTGAATCTTTCAGAAGACCAATTCCGTAGCTGGCCATCATCGGGCCGACAACCCGAAACACCTGGGGAACCACAATGAAGCGGTAGCTGTCGACGGTGCTCAGCCCGAGTGCCGCGCTGGCCTCTTCTTGGCCCCGACTGAGGGCGGCCAGCCCGGCCCGATAGATCTCCGCGAAGTAACTCATGGCGATGAAACTAAAAGTGGCGATCGCCGCCATCAGCGGAGACATCCGCAACCCCAGTTCGGCGAAGCCGAAGAACACGAGAAAGAGCCACACGAGCGGTGGCACCGCGCGCACCAGGTTGACCACTCCTCGCACAAGAAGCCGGAGAATAGCGAATCGCGATCGCTGCGCGAGAGCAAGCGGTATGGCGAGAATCCCGCCGATGGTGAAAGCTGATGCCGTGATCAACAGCGTGGCACCGATTCCGAGCGCGATGTACCCGACGACTCCTAACATCAACGCCCCACAACTGCGCTGAGGAACTGGCGGGTGCGTTCATGGGACGGCGCACTCATAATAGCGTGCGGATCCCCTTCCTCAACCACCGAGCCGTCGACCATGACCACCATGCGGTCGGAGACGTCCCGCGCAAAGGACATTTCGTGGGTGACCACGATCGCGGTCATTCCTTCATCGGCGAGTTCACGCATTACCGCCAGAACTTCTGCACCCACCTCAGGGTCAAGGGCGGAAGTTGGTTCGTCGAACAACATGACCAGAGGGTCGAGTGCGAGGGCTCGCGCAATGGCGATGCGTTGCTGCTGCCCGCCGGAGCATTGACCGGGATAGGCCGTCGCTTTTTTATCGAGCCCGACACGCTTCAGAAGCTGATAGGACTTCTCGTCGGCCTCTTCGCCGGAGCGTCCCAGCACGCGCTCCTGTGCAAGTGAGATGTTCCGCAGCGCAGTGAGGTGAGGAAACAAATTAAACGACTGGAACACCATGCCTACGCTTCGACGAATCGCGGCGAGCTCTGCCCTCGAAGGCAGTCGAGAGTCGGTCCGGACCGCAACAGATTCCTTGCCGATCGACACCGTGCCCTCGGTCGGCATTTCAAGGAAGTTGATGCATCTCAGAAAGGTGCTCTTCCCCGCTCCACTCGGGCCGATGATCGAAACTACTTCACCTTGATCGATTTCGAGCGTGACATTGTCCACTGCTCGGTGTTCCTTGTATTTCTTGGTGATTCCGCTGGCTCGCAGAAACATTGGCGCAGACTCTTCAGTATTGTTCACAGGATGATTCATGACTGTTTTCCTTCATTGGAAGAACTCGCGGCACCGTGCGCCGCAATCGCGCTGATTTCAATTCGTTTGTCTCCACGAAATCCCGCCACTTGCACGGTCGTTCGGGGCGCTAGCGGGTATCCGGAGAAACGTTTGAGATACGCCAGGTTGTAGGCGTCGAAATCCGTGAAATCAGCCAGGTACACCGTGAGTTACAGAACGCTGCAAGGTTCGAACCGGCTGCAAGAAGTGTCCGCTCAAGATGGTCGATCACGACCGTTACTTGGTCAGTAATCTCGCTCGGCGCGGAGCCGTCGGCACGGGTCGGAATCTGCCCGCAGGGAAAGACGAGGCCACCATAGAGTCTCGCGGCCCCATACGGGCGCTCGACACAAATCGTGGTTGCCTCGGAGGTTCGGCGGGAGGACTGGCTCGAATCACTTGTACTCCTTGATTAACATCGTTGTTAGTGGGCTTAATCATAGGAATCAATTTGTGAAAGAAAAAGTATCAAAACGCTATCAATTCATCTTCAGTTACTATGAATAAATGGTTGATCTTTCGGCTTGATGCGTAGTATGTGGGTGACACACGAGGGTCGTGAGCGGTTGAGTCATCATGTCTCGATCAGCGTTTTGACGCGGGTGTCTCCGCAGGATGTGGTGGATCGGGTGATGGCGTTGGCGTTGTTGTCCGCAGGCTCGTACGAGGAAGTCAAAGGTCCCTGCTCTCCGGGATGGAATGGATCACGGGCCGGTGGCTTGAGTGAAGGTGGGCATGCCGAGTTGGGTCGTGTTTCGGCGCGCGGTTATTTGGTCCATGTCGGCAAGTTTGGCGGGGGCCCCTGCGAGGCTGACTTTGAGGCCTTCGGCTTCTCCGAGCCAGCGGTGGGACTCGGCTTCGGCGATGCGCTCGATGAGGTCATCGCGGATCTGTGCCAGGCGGGGTCTGGCTGTGGGATCGGGCCGCAGCGGCGGGCAGCGCAGGCAGCTGTGCCCGTGGATGCAGCGCGTGTCGTAGGAGCGGCCGCAATCACCGATGGAAACCTTCCGTCACTCGTTGGGCACTGCTTACGACGAGACACGCAATGGGCCTTCGCCGCTCCCCAGTAAGCGCTAGAGTACTCAGCGTTGACTAATAGTCAATGCGCACTCCTTAGCTACAGATCCGCGCGCACAACGGCGGTTCCCGTACCCAATTCCTCTATCCTTGCGAGTACCTCCGGCGCAGTGAGATTCTCCCCGAAAAGATTGGGTTTTCCGGTCCCGTGGTAATCCGAGGAACCCGTGATCAGCAGTCCGTGCTTGGCTGCAAGGCTCCTGAGGAATTGCCGCCCCTCCTCCGGGTTGTCCCGGTGGTCGATCTCCAGGCCCGCCAGGCCGGCGTCGATCATGTCGCGATACGTTCCCTCCCCCACGACCCTGCCCCGGCCGGACGCCACCGGGTGCGCGAACACGGGAACGCCGCCAGCGGCACGGACAAGTTCGACGGCGGTGGCGGGGTCCGGTGCGTAGTGCTGGACAAAGTAGCGCGAATGGGACGTCAGGATGGACGTGAACGCCTCCGAGCGGTCCGAAACCACACCGGCCGCCACCAAGGCATCAGCGATGTGCGGCCGCCCCAGGGTGGCCCCGGGAGCCACATGGTGGATAACGTCGTCCCACGTCAGCGGGTAGTCTTCGGCCAGCAAGGTCACCATACGTTCCGCCCTGGTGAGGCGCGCGTCCTTGGCCTTGGTGATCTCTTCAAGCAGCCCCGGATGGGCAGGATCGTGCAGATAACTCAACAGATGCACACTGATGCCCTGCCCGGTCCGGCAGGAAACCTCCATGCCGGGAACCATTGCCATCCCGTTTTCCCGTGCGGCGATGGACGCTTCAGCCCAGCCATCGGTGGAGTCGTGATCGGTCAGTGCCACCACGTCCAGGCCCGCCCGGGCAGCCGAAGCCATCACTTGGGCGGGGGGTTCGGTGCCGTCCGAAACATTCGAGTGGGCATGCAGGTCAATCCTCACCTGCCCAGCCTAGTTGACCGCGCCGGCGCGGGTATTGGCCCTGGTCTCGGTGCTGGTGAGACGATGGTGCCGTGAACGATGCCGAAAATACCCTGAACTCTGCTTCCCAGCCCCTCGATGAGCGCGTCAACAACCGCTCTCAGCGGCCCAGTTCCGCTGCATTCAAGGCCTTTATGGCCAGCAATTGGGCGCCTTCCGAGCAACAACTTCCGGCGCTCGACGCCGTGGCCCACTACGCCGCGGCCCGGCGTAAGGCCATTTCGGAGAAGTTCAAAGGCGAACGCCTGGTCATCCCGGCCGGTCCGCTGAAGGTCCGCTCCAACGACTGCGACTACAGGTTCCGTCCTCATTCCGGCTTTGCGCATCTCACCGGTCTGGGTCTGGACCACGAGCCGGACGCTGTCCTCATTCTGGAGCCTGCCGGAGAAGGAAAGGGCGACGGCGGCAGTCACCACCGTGCCACACTGTACTTCCGTCCGCTGGCCGGCCGGGATACAGAACAGTTCTACGCTGACTCCCGTTCCGGCGAGTTCTGGATCGGTGCACGGCCCACCCTCGCCGAGTTCGAAGCGCGCCTGGGCCTGGCCACGGCCCACATCGATGGACTTGAATCCGCGATCACCAAGAACGTGGGCGCGCCGGAAATCGGCGGCATCTCCATCCGGTTGGTCCGCAAGGTGGACGAGAACATCGACGCCCTGGTGGATACTGTCCGGTACAACACCGCCAAGGACCCCGACAACCTGGACCTCGCTGTCCTGGATGCACTCGATGAAAAGCTTTCCGAAGCGCTGTCCGAACTCCGCCTCATCAAGGACGAGTGGGAAATCGAACAGATGATGACTGCGGTAGCTGCGACTGTTGAGGGTTTCGTGGAAGTGGTCAAGGCCCTGCCCCGCGCCCTGACCCATGCCCGCGGCGAGCGCGTTGTCGAAGGCGCGTTCTTTGCCCGTGCCCGCGAGGTAGGCAACGAACTCGGCTACGACACCATCGCAGCCGCCGGCAACAATGCCACCGTCCTGCACTGGACGCGGAACACCGGCCGGATCAACGCCGGCGAACTGCTGCTGCTGGACGCCGGCGTTGAAGCGGACTCGCTCTACACCGCCGACGTCACCCGGACGCTGCCGGCTAACGGCACGTTCACCGCAGTCCAGCGCAAGGTCTACGAGGCAGTCCTGGATGCTGCCGACGCCGGATTCGCCGGTGCCCGGCCGGGTGCGAGGTTCCGCGACATCCACACCGCCGCCACCACAGTATTGGCGGAACGCCTCGCCGAGTGGGGGCTGCTCCCAGTGAGCGTCGAGGAAGCCGTCAGCCCCGAAGGCCAGCAGCACAGACGTTGGATGCCCCATGGCACCAGTCACCACCTAGGCTTGGATGTCCACGACTGTGCCCAGGCAAAGCGGGAGCTGTACCTGGACGGCATCCTTACGCCGGGCATGGTCTTCACTATCGAACCGGGCCTGTATTTCAAGAACGAGGACCTGGCCATCCCCGCTGAGTACCGCGGCATCGGAGTGCGGATCGAGGACGACATCCTGATGACCGCCGATGGTCCGGTGAACCTCAGCGCCGCGCTGCCCCGCAAGGCCGATGACATCCAGTCCTGGATGGCAGGCATCTACCAGGAGCTGGACGGCGGGTTGCCAACCGGCGATAACGGCTAGAGAACGTACGTCCAGCGCATCTCCGCACGGATGCGCTGGACAGTCATATCCCTCGGTGAAACTCTCATAACAGTTTTTGGCAATCGCTTGCCAAAAGTTGGCGTTGATGATTACTCGTCTCGATGACCCCATCGCCAAGAAGCCTACGAGACGTACTTCGGCCGGGTGACCAAGGACAAGGTGATTGGACCCGTCCTCTGTTTGGTGGGCAAATCCGAAGGCCCTGGCCGCCTTCGCGGCCGGCAAGGCAGCCTACTTCCCCATGGCGTCGCCGCTGTCCATCCCCGCACTGGACGCCTCAGCCGTCAAAGGCAAGTACAAGTACGCCCTAATGCCCACTCGTCCCCCGGGCGAGACCTCCAACCCTTCACCGCTGCAGGTCTTCGCGTCCGCGGTCGAGGGTGGCGCAATCCCCGTGTACTCGCAGCTGATGGCGGCCTCGCTGGTTTGTGCCGTCCCTGTCGTGGTGCTGTACTTCATGTTCCAGAAGTACCTCATTGGTGGACTGACAGCTGGCAGCGTCAAGTAGGACAGCTAAACAAACAACTCCGGCGGGTGCAGCAGTGGCTGCACCCGCCGGAGTTGTTTGCTTACTGCCGGCAGCGCTCCTGGGGCCATGTATATAACCGGGCCTCCGGGGCGCTCCTAGTGCGTGGATTCGCCGGAGTCCTTGGTGGTGTCGGGCCGGGACTGCGTCTGGGCCTGTTCTGTGGTCCGCTGGCCTGTGCCGTGCTGTTCTGAGCCAGGCTGGCCGGTAGTGGCCTGGTCTGTGACACGGACTCCGTACTGGGGCCGGCCGTCAGGGAGGTCCGGGTAGCGGACGGCGGCCGCGGGAGCCTTCGCCGGCTGGGCCGCTGCCTCCGGCTGCGCGCCCTGCTCTGGGCCGGCGGCGTGGCCTACATCTTGGATTGTCCCCTGGCCTGGGGTACCAGCACCCTGCTGTCCGTAGGGGTCATTCCAGCTGGCAGGGCGCGCGGGTGCCGGGCCTGGCTGACTGCCCGGCTGGTCCTGCTCACCGGGCTGCTGGCCCGTTTGGCCGTACTGCTGGCCCGTTTCGCCGGACTGCTGGCTCTGGTAGCCCTGCGGATTGTAGGGGGCCGCTGCAGCGTCCGAACGGTTCATGGGCAGTTGCTGGAGCAGCCGGCGCGCATCATGGGCGGCTTCCGCCGACACCACAACGTCGTAGTTAGTGGCCACCACCTGGCTGGTGGAGGTGAAGTCCCGCTTTCCGCGCTGCATGGCATACGTGACAATCCCGAACAGCATAAAGAAGGCAGCGCCCATCAGCACAGACGCCAGGATCGAGAAGTAGCCGGGCGATGGTGCGAAGAAAGAAAGCATGACGCCAACGAAAAGGCCGAACCACATACCGCTGAGCGCCCCGGAGAGAGCCACCCGCGGGTAGCTGAGGCGGCCGGTCACCCGCTCAACCATCTTCAGTTCGTTGCCCACGATCGAAACCATGTGGACCGGGAACTGCTGGTCGGCGAGGTAGTCCACCGCCTTCTGGGCATCCAAGTAGGAAGTGTACGAGCCCACGGTGTCGCCGGTAGGCACCGTCCGGGCGTCGTCGGGCCCACTGGGGCCACCGGCCTTGGGAGCACCAAAAATGTTTGACATACACCCATTCTTGCCCATCAGCATGTAAGCCGCCTGTAAATTCAGCTAAAAGAGAGCAGACTCGGTAGCCTGTAGACGTGAGCACAAATCTTTCGCGCGTCTTCGTGGCCCGCCTGCTGGGTCTTGACGTCTTCGACCCTTTGGGCGACCGCCTGGGCAGGTTGCGCGATGTGGTGGTGCTCTCACGTGGCAGCCGCGGTGCCCCGCACGTGGTGGGTATCGTCGTCGAAGTTCCCGGCAAAAAGCGGGTCTTCGTGCCGATGACACGCATTACCTCCATCGACCAGACGCAGATCATCTGCACGGGACTGGTTAACCTCCGGCGCTTTGAACAGCGCGGCGCGGAGACGCTGGTGGTCGCGGAAATGTTCGACCGGCGCGTCACTCTCCGGGACGGCAGCGGCGACGCCACCATCGAGGACATCGCCATGGACCAGCACCGGTCCCGCGACTGGTTCGTGAGCAAGCTGTTCGTCCGCCGGGGCCACTCGCTGTCCCCGCTCAGCCGGCTGCGCCGGAACGAGACCATGATCATCGACTGGGCCGATGCCCTCCAGGGTGCCCGCACTGAACCGCAGGCAGCCACGCAGTTCGTCGCCAACCACGAGGACCTCAAACCCGCAGACTTCGCCGAGGCACTGCAGGAAATGAGCGACAAACGCCGGTTCGAAGTGGCCAGCGAGCTCCAGGATGAGAGATTGGCTGACGTCCTGCAGGAGCTGCCCGAAGACGACCAGGTGGAAATCCTGTCCGCCCTAGACGTCCAGCGCGCAGCCGACGTCCTGGAGGAAATGGATCCCGACGACGCCGCCGATCTCCTCGGCGAACTGCCGACAGCACAGGCAGAAGAACTGCTCCAGCTCATGGAACCCGAAGGCGCCGACGACGTCAGGCGGCTCCTCGAATACGACGAGGACACCGCCGGTGGCCTGATGACGCCGGTTCCGGTGATCCTTCCCCCGGAGGCGACTGTCGCCGAAGCACTGGCCCACGTCCGCCGCGAGGAACTCTCCCCCGCCCTGGCCTCGTCCATCTTCATCACCCGGCCTCCGCTGGAAACACCCACTGGACGCTTCCTGGGTGTGGTCCACATCCAGCAGCTCCTGCGGTTCCCGCCCTTCGAGCCCTTGGGCAACCTGGTGGACAAGAATCTTGAGCCGTTGTCCGATCAAGCCCACATCAGCGAAGTGGCCCGCACCCTGGCAACGTACAACCTGAACTCCCTTCCAGTGGTCAACGACGCCGGCCGGCTTGTGGGGGCGGTGACTGTTGATGACGTCTTGGATCATCTGTTACCCGATGACTGGCGCGCCTATGATGGCGAAGCCCCGATAAGAAAACTGGGAGGCCGCATTGGCTGACACCGGCGCCCCCAAGAATCCCAACAAGAAGGCGGCAGCCAAGGGCGGGCTCGACACACCCTTAAGCGGCCGCCAGCGCATCCTGCCAAAATTCTCGCCGGATCCGGACGCGTTCGGCCACGCCACGGAAGGCTTCGCCCGGTTCATGGGCACGCCACAGTTCCTGGTCTACATGACCGTCTTCGTTGTCATCTGGCTGGTCTGGAACACGTGGGCACCGGAGGCTTGGCAGTTCGATTCGCGCATCCTGGGCTACACGCTCCTGACGCTGATGCTTTCGCTGCAGGCCTCGTACGCGGCACCGCTGCTGCTGCTTGCCCAGAACCGGCAGGATGACCGCGACCGCGTTTCGCTCCAGCAGGACAGGCAGCGCGCCGAACGCAACCTGTCCGACACCGAGTACCTCACCCGGGAACTGGCGTCCCTGAGGATCGCGCTGCGCGAGGTTGCCACCCGCGACTACGTCCGGGCCGAGCTGCGCACGCTCCTCGAGGACATGCTGGAAGCGCAGGAGGAACTGCGGACCCACGATCACGCCGCAGCCGGCAGCCACGAGTCACCGCGCGAGAAGATCAAGGACAGGCTCAAGGAAAAACGCGACAAGCAGCGGAATCCCCGCACGCAGCAGATTCCCAAGGTCAAAGCCAGCCACGCCGCCAAAGAGCAGGCAGCTAAGGACCAGGCCGAGAAGGAGCCATCCGTTCAGGAACAGGCCGTCCCGGAGCACAACCCCACCACCGAAAGCTGAGCCATCCCCGCATGAGCCGCCCCCTGGAGCAGGCAGTCAACGCTGCACTGGCCACCGTGATCGATCCTGAGCTTCGCCGTCCCATAACGGAACTGGGCATGGTGGAGTCCGTGGATATCTCTGCGGATGGCCATGTCAGACTGGCCGTCCTGCTGACCATAGCGGGCTGCCCCCTGCGGGGGACCATTACTGCCGACTCCGAAAAGGCGCTGTCCGCAGTTCCGGGCGTGACCGACGTCGACGTTGAACTGAAGGTGATGAACCAGGCCCAGCGGGACGCCCTGAAGGAGCAGCTCCGCGGCGCCTCCGGCCAGCGCGGGATTCCGTTCAACGAGCCGGGGTCGCTGACCAAGGTGTATGCGGTGGCCAGTGGAAAGGGCGGCGTGGGCAAATCATCGCTGACGGTCAACCTGGCCTGCGCCCTGGCCGCCCAAGGGCTCCGGGTGGGCATCGTGGACGCCGATGTCCACGGCTTCTCCGTACCGGCCCTGATGGGCATCACGCAGGCACCCACCCGGGTTGACGACATGATCCTGCCGCCGGTGGCCTACGGCGTGAAAGTGATTTCCATCGGCATGTTCGTGGCCGGAAACCAGCCGGTTGCCTGGCGTGGGCCGATGCTCCACCGGGCCCTGGAACAGTTCCTGACCGACGTCTACTTCGGCGACCTCGACGCCCTCTTCCTCGACCTGCCGCCCGGCACCGGTGACATCGCGATTTCGGTGGCCCAGCTGCTGCCGAAGGCGGAGATCCTGGTGGTCACCACGCCGCAGGCCGCTGCTGCCGACGTCGCCGAGCGCGCCGGTGCCATCGCCACCCAGACAGGTCAGACGGTGGCCGGCGTCATCGAGAACATGTCATACCTGGAAATGCCCGACGGCGGAAGGATGGAGCTGTTTGGCAGCGGCGGCGGGGCGGTCCTCGCCGAAAGACTCACGACGACGGTGGGCACCGATGTTCCGCTTTTGGGACAGATTCCGTTGGACATCCTGCTGCGGGAAGGCGGCGATGCGGGCGCGCCGATCGTGCTGGGCCGGCCGGAGACCCCGGCGGCCACTGCCCTGATCGAGATTGCGGGAAAGCTTGCTGCCAGGCCCCGAGGCCTCACTGGGATGAGCCTGGGCCTGCAGCCGCGCTAGCGCAGCCCATCAGGGGCGACGGCTTCTAAGTTGCTTCGGTATCGAACGGGGCTGGTTCGCCCGGGGGCAGTGACTGGACCACGCGTTCCGGACGGGACGAAGCCGTCCCGCCTGTGGCAACGGCCCCTGCTCCGGCGACGGCAGCTACCGCGGCCGGCGCGCCGGCACTGACGGGTTTGGCGTCGTCGTCCAGGAGGGCTTCCTTGATGATGCGCCGCGGATCATACTGGCGGGGATCATATTTCTTCCAGTCGACATCATCAATGTCGATGCCGACTTCTTCCTTGATCTGCTCCCGCGCACCGGAGGCCATCCGGCGGACTTCCTTCACCAGATTCGCAAGCTTCTGGGTGTATTCGGGCAGGCGCTGGGGACCGATCACCAGGATGCCGATGAGCAGCAGGATGAAGAACTCCGGGCCGTTGATTCCAAACACTTTAGGAAGATTACCCTCTCCGGAGCCCGGCTGACGATTTTTGCCCGCCAGCGTCGCAAAGTGCCTGTATCACGGAGCCAGTATCTCCCCGAGTTTGCGGATTCCCCGTTCCAACCGCGCCACGGGGGAGTCGTCCGCTGCAACCGTCGGGTAGGCGCCGGCCTCCGAGCTGGCACCCGTGTTAATGCCTCTAACGGCGAGGACGCTGAGCCGCTCCAGCAGCGGAACTGCGTCGTCGGCCTGTTCCGCCGGGAGGTCGGACTCAACCGTAAAAGTGCCGGCCGTGGTCTCAATAACGGCCGTCCAGGGGGCCATGTTGCTGACAATCAGCTTCTCATGCGACTGGTATGTGCTCAGGCCTGCATCCTGACCGGACTCCTGCCGGACGTCCGCAGGATGCTGTTCGACGATCGTGGCGTAGTGGCTTCCATCGGACAGGCGCAGCTCCACCGCCGGCCGCCCGTTAAGTGTTATGGCATTTGCGCTCCGGACGTGGAACCCAAGTTGCTCCAGTTCCGGACAGACCCAGCCTTCCGAGCGAAGGGCGAGCAGTTGCGGGGCACCGAGTTCCGTGCCGTCGGCCGGCAGTTGGGCCGTATGCTGCGCCAGGCTCCCCTTGATGGCCGTTTGGGGGACGGACGTGCTGTACCCCGCCAGCGTAAACGCACCGACGGCAAGAATGCCAGCGGCTGCGGCTGTACCGCCGGCAGTGAGTGCAAGGACTTTCACGGCCTGGTAGGGGCGCTGGGCTGGCTCGGCCGCAGCCGCAAGCAACTGCGTCCTGGCCAGCAGCCGGGCGGTCAGGTCATCGCTGGCAGGTGGCACGGCCGCGTCACGGAGACGCTCGATGTACTGGCGTTCACGCTTCTGCGCGGCTGCACATTCTGAGCAGTCCTGCACATGCTCGGCGCCGCGGTGATGCCGGCGGCCGAAGGGGTTCTGGGGCGTCATGGTGCCGATCAGAGGATGCTGGCGATGCGCGGCAGCGAAAGCTTCGGCTTGCGTCCCTGCTGAGGCCGGGGATCACGGTGGGCCAGCTTTTCGCGCAGCATGGTGCGGCCCCGGTGGATACGGGAACGGACGGTACCCAGTTTGACGCCGAGCGCAGCGGCCACTTCGTCGTAGGACAGGCCTTCGAGGTCGCAAAGAACGACGGCGGCGCGGAAGTCCGGGGGCAGTTCCTCCAAGGCGGCCTGGACGTCGAGGTCCAGGTTGTTCAGTTCGAAGCTTAGCTCCGGCCCGGGCTCCCGCCCCGGAATCCTGGATTCGGCGTCATCGGCCAGCGCGTCAAAGCGGATGCGGGTCTTCCGTCGTGCCTGGTCCAGGAACAGGTTTGTGGTGATGCGGTGCAGCCAGCCATCGAGTGTCCCTGGCTTGAAATTCTCCAGTGACCGGAAGACGCGGACGAACACTTCCTGGGTGAGATCCTCGGCGTCGAACTTGTTCCCGGTCAGGCGGTACGCCAGCCGGTAGACCTTGGCGGAGTGGTTGGCCACCACTTCCTCCCAGGTGGGCCTGACCCACACAGCGGCGGAAACTTGCGTTGCAGGGACAGGTGCCATACCTGATGCTGACATCGTCCACTCCCATCGTGGATTGCTATCGCCTGGATTCTTTTGACATCTCTGGTTCGGCGCCGTTCACCTCACGGATGACCGGATATCCATTATTTCAAATTTGGCTGGGAATTTCCTGACCAAGGCGGTTCTTCAGCCAGAGGCACAACGACTCCCTTCTCCGGCCGGCACCCCCGCACACAGTAGGCTGTACTAAACACTCCCCTGCCGCCCAGAAAGCGAATCACATGAGCGCCGACAAATCCACGAGCTGGTCCTATGCAGAAGATCTGCCCGCAGAGGATGAGGTTATGCTTCGTGCCAGGGAGCGCTCCTTCGAACTGGGCGTGACCCCCGTCGGCGCAGGTGTTGGTGCGGTGCTGACGGTGTTGGCTGCGGGCTCGAAGGCCCAGACCGCCGTCGAAATCGGCACAGGCGCAGGTGTCTCGGGGGTTTGCATCCTGCGGGGGCTCGGACCGCAGGCCGTGCTGACCACCATCGACGTGGACGTCGAACATCTCAAGGCTGCACGTGAGGCTTTTTCGGAGGCCGGAAGCCCGGCCAACCGCACTCGTACCATTTCCGGCCGCGCCGGTGATGTCCTGCCGCGCCTGACCGACTCCGCTTATGACCTGGTGTTTGTTGACGCGGACAAGCCCGGCCTGCCCGGCTACGTGGAACAGGCCGTCCGGCTCCTGAAGGCCGGCGGACTGCTCATCATCAATGACGCCCTGGACAAGGACCGCGTGGCCAACCCTGCTGTCCGGGAGTCCAACACTGTGGTGCTCCGCCAGGTGGGGAAGGCAATCCGCGATGACGACCGCCTGGCGTCCGCTATGCTTCCCACCGGCGACGGCCTGCTGGTCGCGGTCAAGAAGTAGCTCCACGGAAAATAAGCCAGGGTCCGCAGCCGGTTGGCTGCGGACCCTGGCCCTGCGGGATTATTCGGCAACGCCGAACAGGATTTATTCAGTCACGCCGACGAGGCATTCCTTAAGGTTGGCCGCCTCCGCAGCGTTCAGTTCCACCACAAGCCGTCCGCCGCCTTCGAGCGGTACGCGCATGATCAGGCTGCGGCCCTCTTTGGTGACTTCCATAGGGCCGTCGCCGGTGCGTGGTTTCATAGCCGCCATGAGGAATTTCCCCTCCATTTAGTCCCAGGACATATCAGCCCGGATGGGCTGTGTCCGCATGGTCAAATCAAGCCGCTATGGCGGCCCGTACTGATGCCGCCACGGCTGAACATTTCTGAATGCTTTTTGTCCCTGCTTACTTACTATTATCCCGTAATGACCCGCACGTAGCTAATCGATGGACATTTACGGCCGCGTCGGATTCCCCAATCTGCCGGCCAGGCGCCGCCCGCGATCACGGCGGATAATCTCCGCCGCCCGGAAGCTGCGCCCATGCCCACAGCCAGACGATCCAAACGATCTGGAGCAGGATAAACATTGTCAGGACCGTGCCGCGGTACGCCTTGGACCGGGACAACAGCGCGGCTGCCAGGGCCAACGGGAACAGCGGGAGCAACATCCGGAAGGTACTGGTCTGGGGGTGGAGGAACACCAGGAGGTAGCCCATGTAGCAGGCGCACCACAGGCGCATCTCCACACCAAGCCGGACCACCGGCGGGGAGAACAGCAGGAGCACAAAAAGGCCCGCAAAGACGAATGGCGCCACGATCCCCAGGACGGGGCCAAAGAGATCGACGCCGGCGTCGAACCAGGGCTTGAAGGGCACCAGGTCACGGCCGCGCCACGCTGTCTCGGTTTTGGTATACGCCTCAATATCGCCGGTGGCGGCCCAGGCCGCCGCCGGCCACAGCAGTGCCGAGGCCCCGCACACCACGGTCAGGCCCGCCAGGGAGACCAGCTCCCCGAGGCTGTGGGTGCCCGGCCGCTCCTCGCGCCCCCGTTCGACCAGTCGCCAGAGGAAGAGAAGCCCCACCATTGCGGCAAAGGGAACGCCCACAGGTCGGGAGAGGCACAGCAGCAGGACCACCGGCATGGCAACGAAATAATGACGCCTGATGACGAGCAGCAGGGCGGTGGCCAGCAGGAAAACGGTCAGCGGCTCCGCATACGGGACCTGGAGAATGGCGGACACCGGAAATGTCGCGAAAAATGCCACCCCCCAAAGCGCCGCAGTGTGCGAAGCCTTGTGCCTGAACAACCAGTACAAAATCAGCGCCGCACCCAACCCCGCCAGCATAGCAACGACCGTCAGCGCCGCGGCAGGGCTGATTCCGGTCAGGCCCGCGAGCGCACGGCCCAGGCCCGGGAAGAGCGGATAGAAGGCCCACGCATTTTCCTGCACGTTGCCGGCGGCATCCGTTGGAAGCGGTGAGGGATACCCGTCGGTGATGATCCGGCCGTACCACCGCGCGTCCCAGATATTGATGAAGTTCCAGTAGTCAGGGACGGCCGGAAACCACGGGTTGGGCCCCTGGTGCAGGGCTGCTGCCATAAAGATACAGGCGCTGACCAGGCGGGCAGCGACGTAGAGCGCGCCAACTTGCAGCCACCAGGGCCAGCGTTGGACCACCCCCATGGCGCGGGCGCCGAATGCGGTGATCAACGCCGGCGGGCCCGTCCGGTGCCCCGCGTCAGTTCTCAAGCGCCGGCCTCCGGGCGCGCCGCAGCTTCCACTTCCAGCAGCCGTGCCCGGAGCCTGCCCACTTCCTCGTCTTTGGCCTCTATCTGATCCCGCAGTTCATCGAGGACCTGGTCCACCTGGTCCATCCGGTAGCCACGCAGGCCGAGGGAGAAACGGACACGGTCGACGTCGGCAGGTACAGCCTCCGCCGGCAGCAGCACCGGCGGAAGGTTGGCGGGCGGCTGCCCGAACCCCGGGTAGAGAATCGGATTCTCCGGGACCTCGGAGCTATTGCCCACTTCACTGCCCCGGCGGAAGAGACGCAAGATGCTGCGCCTGCCACCGGCGCCTGCCCACAGGGTGGCGGCGATCAGCGCGAAGGCGAGGTAGACCAGGAAAAAACTCACAGCACCCATCGTGCCAGATCCGGGCAGGCGGCCTATTCGGGCCGTTGCTCGCCATTGGCGGGAACGGGGGGCGTCGCGTGCAGCACCAACTGCACCGCTTCGGCGGGATCGTCCACCAGCTGGATGAGGTCCAGGTCCTTTGCGGAGACCATTCCCTCGGCCACGAGGGTGCCCTTGATCCATTCGATCATCGGCCCCCAGAAGTCGACGCCCAGGAGCACGATCGGGAAGGAGGTCACCTTCCGGGTCTGGACCAGGACCATGGCTTCGAAGAGTTCATCCAGCGTCCCCAGTCCGCCCGGAAGAACGATGAAGCCCTGGGCATATTTGACGAACATGGTTTTCCGGGCGAAGAAGTACCGGAAGTTAATGCCGAGGTCCACCCACTGGTTCAGGCCCTGCTCGAACGGCAATTCAATGCCCAGCCCGACGGAGACGCCGTTGCCTTCCACGGTGCCGCGGTTGGCGGCCTCCATGGAGCCCGGACCGCCGCCGGTGATGACGGCCACGCCTGCGGCTGCCAGCTTCCGGCCTACTTCCATGCCCATTTCGTAGTACGGGCTGCCAGGCTTGGTACGGGCCGAGCCGAAGACACTGACGGCGGGCCCCAGATCGGCAAGCGCGCCGAACCCTTCGACGAACTCGCTCTGGATCCGGAGGACACGCCACGGGTCTGTATGGACGAACTGTCCCGCGCCCTTGGTATCAAGCAGATGCTGGTCGGACATATCCACAGCTGCCTGCTTGCGGCGGAGTTCAAGGGGCCCTTTACGGCGCGGCTGGGAAGTTTTGGCCGGATCTGCGTTGATGCTCATCCTCCAAGGCTAATGCCAAGGCCGGCGTGCCCGTGGCAGGTATCTCTTGAATCACGATCCGCGCGAACTTGGCGTGATTCGCCTCATATCCAGCCAATGTTCGCTAGATTCTTCTTATGACTACTCATGTGCCCGGCGATGCGCTCGTCTCCCTGAATGGTGTGAATAAGCATTACGGTCAGTTGCACGTTTTGAAGGACATCGATCTCCACGTCCGCAAGGGCGAAGTGGTGGTGGTCATTGGCCCGTCAGGCTCAGGAAAGTCCACGTTGTGCCGTGCCATCAACCGTCTCGAAACCATCGAAGGCGGCACCATCAGCATTGATGGAAAGGTGTTGCCGGAGGAGGGGAAGGAACTGGCCCAGCTCCGCGCCGACGTCGGCATGGTCTTTCAGTCCTTCAACCTTTTCGCGCACAAGACCATCCTTGAGAACGTGACGCTTGGTCCCATCAAGGTCAAAGGCATTGCCAAGACCCAGGCCGACAAGGAAGCCATGGCATTGTTGGAGCGCGTGGGTGTGGGTCACCAGGCCCCCAAACTCCCGGCGCAGCTCTCCGGTGGCCAGCAGCAGCGCGTGGCCATCGCCCGCGCCCTGGCCATGAAGCCCAAGGTCATGCTCTTTGATGAGCCCACCTCGGCGCTGGACCCCGAGATGATCAACGAGGTCCTCGACGTCATGATCCAGCTGGCCAAGGAAGGCATGACCATGGTTGTGGTCACGCATGAAATGGGCTTTGCTCGCAAGGCCGCCGACCGCGTGGTTTTTATGGCTGACGGTCAGATCATCGAAGACGCAACACCGGAAGAATTCTTTACCAATCCGCAGACTGACCGCGCGAAGGACTTCCTGTCCAAGCTGCTCACACACTGATTTCCCACCAACGAACACACACTGCAGTTCGCACCCAGGCCGTGACCCACGGCCGATCAATGAAAGGAATGTCATGAAGGCATTTATGACCCGCCGGAAGTCGTTCTTCGTGGCGGCCACCGCTGCCCTGGCTTTGTCCCTTAGCGCTTGTGGCGGCAGCACCCCCGGCACCAGTAATCCCACCGTTGCCGACAAGCCGACGTTTGCCGCCGGCACAACCATGGCCAAGCTGACCGCCGCAGGCACCATCAAGATCGGCACCAAGTACGATCAGCCGCTCTTCGGCCAGGTGGGCCTGGACGGCAAGCCTGTGGGCTTCGACGTCGAGATGGGCAAGCTGATCGCAGCCAAGCTGGGCATCGCCGCGGACAAGATCGAATGGTCAGAGACTGTCTCAGCCAACCGCGAACCCTTCATCGAGCAGGGCAAGGTGGACATTGTTATTGCCACGTACACCATCAATGACAAGCGCAAGCAGGTTGTCAGCTTCGCGGGCCCGTACTACGAGGCCGGTCAGGCGCTGATGGTGAACAAGGACAACACGTCCATCACCAAGCCTGAGGACGTCGCAGGCAAGAAGGTCTGCTCCGTGACCGGTTCCACCCCTGCCGCGACGATCGTGGACAAGTACAAGGCCGAGCTCGTGCCGGCAGCCACTTACTCCGCTTGCCTTGAGCCGCTGCGCAACAAGCAGGTCGAAGCGATCACCACGGACAACGTGATCCTGGCCGGCTTTGTGGACAAGGAACCGGATGCCTTCAAGCTGGCGTCGGATCAAACCTTCACCAAAGAGCCGTACGGCATTGGCCTGAAGAAGGACGACACCGAGTTCCGCAACTGGATCAATGACCAGCTCGAGGCGTTTGGCAAGGACGGGTCCTACAAGAAGGCCTGGGAAGCAACTGCAGGTTCGGTCATCAAGACCGCCCCTGAGCTTCCTGCCATCAACCGCTACTAGGTAGCCACGGCGGCTTCCGGGGATTTGCTGCACGCGGTCCCCGGAAGCCGCCAGCCTGCTTTTGACCCCCTACGCCAGAGCCGAAGGATCCTATGGAAGTCATCCTTGAAAACCTCCCCCTTTATTGGGAAGGCCTTCTCCGCACCCTTTTCCTGTCCGTCGTCTCCGGGATCATCGCCCTCGTTCTGGGAACACTCTTGGCAGCAGCACGCGTTTCGCCCGTTGCGGCCCTCCGGGGATTCAGCACCGTCTACGTCGAGATTCTCCGGAACACTCCGCTGACCATTGCCTTCTTTTTCGCGGCGATCGTCCTGCCCCGCCTCGGCGTAACATTCCAGCAGTTCGAGGTCGCAGCGATCATCGCACTCAGCGCCTACACAGCGGCCTTCATCGCCGAAGCAGTCCGCTCAGGCGTTAATAGCGTCCCTCTTGGCCAGGCGGAGGCCGCCCGCAGCATCGGCATGAACTTCGGCCAGGTCCTGAATCTCATCATCCTGCCGCAGGCGCTTCGGACCGTGATCCCGCCGCTGATCAACATCCTGATTGCCCTCGTCAAGAACTCCTCCGTCGCCGGCGCGTTCTTTGTCCTGGAACTGTTCGGCTACGGCCGCCAACTGGCCAACGCCAACGGTGACCAGGTCATGGCAGTACTGCTCGGCGTAGCGTTCTTCTATCTGCTCCTCACCATTCCGCTGGGCATCCTTGCCAGCACGGTGGAACGAAAGGTGGCGATTGCCCGATGACTTCAGTCCTCTACGACGTTCCCGGCCCCAAAGCGCGCCGGGTCTCGCTGATCGGTTCCGTGGTTGGAACCGTGCTGATCCTGGGGCTTCTGGCATGGATTGGCATGACCCTCGCCCAGCAGGGCATTTTTGAAGGTCGCCGCTGGGCGATCTTCACCAGGGGCGACGTCTGGACGCTGCTCGCCTATGGCCTCGGCGCAACGCTCACCGCCGCCGCCCTCGCGGCAGTGATCGCGTTCCCCCTCGGCCTGATGTTCTGCCTGCTGCGCATCTCGCTGGTCGCCTGGATCCGGATTCCGGCCCGCGTGGTCCTGGAGTTCCTGCGCGGCATGCCGGTTGTCCTGATGATGCTCTTCGTCCTGCTGGTATTCGGGACGAGTTCCTTCGTCGCGGTGGTGACGGGGCTCGTCCTCTACAACACCGCTATCTTCGCGGAGATCATCCGGGCCGGCATCCAGTCACTGCCGAAGGGACAGCGGGAGGCGGGCCTGACCATTGGCCTGACCAGTTTCCAGTCCCGGTTGCTCATCGAGCTGCCGCAGGCTGTCCGCCGCATGATGCCGTCGCTGGTTGCCCAACTGGTGGTGCTCCTGAAGGACACCTCGCTGGGCTACATCGTGGCGTACGGCGAACTTCTGCGCGCGGTGCAGGTCATGGCAGACTTCCTGGGTAACGCGTTTCTGTTCCCCATCTTCTTCGTAGCTGCCGCGATCTACATTGTGATCAACATCTGCGTTTCCCGGCTCGCAATCTGGATCGAGCGCCGGGGTTCGACGAAGACGGCAGGCGGAGTTGCGCCGGCGCCAACCGCAGTAGTCGCACCGGAACTACCGGAGGTAACGGAACGCAAATAGCAGCACGCGCGCACACGCAAAAGGTCCGGAACCCTTCAGGGGTTTCCGGACCTTTTGTGTGGGGCCTGTTGTTGGTGCTTTTGCCTTTCGGGAGGAGCTACGCCGCCAGCCAGCTCCGCAACGCGCGCAGGCACTCCCGGATGGCGTCGGCGTCAACGTGCTCGTGGTCCTTGTGGGCCAGCAGCGGATCGCCGGGCCCGAAGTTCACAGCGGGGATCCCCAGTTCGCTGAACCGCGCGACGTCGGTCCAGCCGTATTTTGGTTTCGGCTCGGCTCCCACCGCGGCCACGAAAGACGCGGCGGCAGGGTGGTTCAGTCCCGGGCGGGCGCCGGCGGCTGCGTCCGTGCGGACCACAGCGAAGCCCTCCAACAGTTCCCGGACATGCGCCTCCGCCTGGTCCGGCGTCTTGTCCGGGGCGAAGCGGTAGTTGATCTCCACCACGCACCGGTCCGGAATGACGTTACCCGCCGTGCCGCCGTTGATCTTCACAGCGTTGAGGCTCTCCCGGTAGTCCAGTCCGTCCACGTTGATGGTCTGCGGTTCATAAGCCGCCAGCCGGGCAAGGATGGTTGCCGCCGCGTGAATGGCGTTGCTGCCCATCCACGCCCGCGCGGAGTGCGCGGCCTCGCCCACCGTAGTGGCCTCAAAACGGCTGGTGCCGTTGCAGCCACCCTCGACGGTGCCATGGGTAGGCTCCAGGAGGATGGCAAAGTCACCGCCCAGGAGGCTGCCGTGGTTGCGGACCAGGCGACCCAGCCCGCTCTTGACCGCTTCCACTTCCTCGTGGTCGTAGAACACAAAGGTGACGTCCCGCTTAGGTTCCGCGCCGCCGTCGAACATTGTGGCCGCCAGCGCAAGCTGCACGGCGACGCCGCCTTTCATGTCCGTGGCTCCTCGTCCGTAGAGCACGCCCTCCCCCGGGACACCGGATTCCCAGGTGGACGGTACGGTACCGCGCGCTCCTTCGGTGACGGGCAACGGCACTGTGTCCAGGTGTCCGGCGAGGATGACGCGTTCCGCCCTGTCCAGTTCGGTGCGGGCGATGATGGAGTCACCGTCGCGGACCACGTGGAGTTCGGGGATGGCCCGCAGCGCCACCTCGACGGCGTCAGCCAGGTCCGTCTCGTTCCCGGACACACTGTTGATGTCCATCAGGGCGGCGGTCAGCACGGAGACATCCTGACGGAGGTCCAAAGGCACGGTGATCGATTCAGGAGCGGTTTCGGCAGTCACGTTGCCAGTCTAGTTCGAACCCGGCGCCTGCCTCGATAGACTGGGGCCATGACTGAGACTGCTACTTCCGCCGCGCCCGAGAACCAAAACGCAACTTCCGAAGCCCGCTCCGCCTACGGCTTCGGCCTGGCAACCATCGCTACTGCCACCGGCGGGGAAAATGCTGAAGCCACCGTCCTTGACGTGTGGTTCCCCGCGCCGGCACTGGGTGTCGCGGCAGAAAACCTGCGCGCCGTAGAGGACGCAGACGAAACCCTGCTCCAGCTCGCCGACAGCGGCACGGACGCGGACCGCGGGACCGAGCAGAAGGTGGTCTTCGTCCAGATCAACCTCGATGAAGCTCCGGCCGACACCGCCGATGCATACCTCCGCCTGCACCTCCTCTCCCACCGACTGGTCCGGCCCAACACCATAAACCTGGATGGCGTCTTCGGCAAGCTCCCCAACGTGGTGTGGACCAACTTCGGTCCCGCCGCTGTGGAAGGATTCGAGCTGACCCGTGCCAAGCTTCGCCGCCGTGGTGCCGTCACCGTCTACGGCGTGGACAAGTTCCCGCGCATGGTGGACTACGTGGTGCCTTCCGGTGTCCGCATCGCCGACGCCGACCGCGTCCGCCTCGGTGCCCACCTCGCCGAAGGCACCACGGTGATGCACGAAGGCTTTGTGAACTTCAACGCCGGCACCCTGGGCGCTTCCATGGTGGAAGGACGCATTTCGGCCGGTGTCGTCGCCGGCGACGGCAGCGATGTAGGAGGCGGCGCGTCGATCATGGGCACCCTCTCCGGCGGCGGTAAGGAAAAGATCGTCATCGGTGAGCGCGTCCTGCTGGGCGCCAACTCCGGCGTCGGCATCAGCGTCGGCGATGACTCGGTGGTGGAGGCAGGCCTGTACGTCACCGCTGGAACCCGCGTGCTTGTTCCCGGACCCAAGGACGAGGATGGCGAGGACACTGCCACGATCGTGAAGGCAGCCGAGCTATCGGGAGTCCCCAACCTCCTGTTCCGCCGCAACTCCACCACCGGTGCCGTAGAGGTGTTGCCGCGCAAGGGCCAGACCGTGGAACTCAACCACGCCCTCCACGCCAACTGACCTTTCCGTGGCAAGTGGTCGCAGTTTCGTTCGCCCCACCGTGCTGCTGCTTACCCTGGCGCTGGCCGGCGCCGGCATCTACACGGCGGTCACCTTCCTGCAGCGCTCCGAAACCCTGGTCTCGGAGCGCTGCACGGCCGACGTCGGAAGCCAGAGCGCGGAGCTTGCAACGGACCAGGCGGTTAATGCCGCACTGATCACAGCGGTGGCGGTGCACCGCGGATTGCCTCCCCGGGCAGCCAGCATCGCTCTTGCCACCGCCATGCAGGAATCCAAGCTGCGCAACATCACCCATGGCGACCAGGCAGGCCCGGATTCCCGCGGACTCTTCCAGCAACGCCCCTCGCAAGGGTGGGGAACCGAGGCCCAGATCATGGACCCGTACTACGCTGCCAATGCGTTCTACGATGCACTGGTCAAGATTCCCGGCTATGAGTCCTTGGAGATCACCGACGCCGCCCAGCGCGTCCAGCGCTCGGCCTACCCCCTCGCCTACGCAGAACACGAAGATATGGGCCGCTTCTTCGCGTCCGGCCTGACGGGCCAGACGCCCGCCTCCGTGCTGTGCACTTTGCGCGCGCCGCAGGAGCCGGGCATCCCTGGCGTCGTCGAGTCCGAGCTCGCCCTGGCGTACGGGCCGCTTGCGATCACCACGGAAATTGAGTCACTCGTGGTGGAAGCTGACGGCACCCAGGCATGGTCCGTGGCGCATTGGGCAGTTGCCAACGCGAAGGGCCTGGCGGTAACGCGTGTGGACGTTGCCGGCCGCAGCTGGGACCGTGAGGATCAGGGCGGCTGGCGGGAATCTGACGCTCCGGCCGGCCAGGTCAGCATTACTGTGGCACCGGCCGGCACCGGCCGCTGACAGCCCGTTTACTGAGGCCCGCGTGGTGACCGCGGAACCTCAGACCAGGATGTCCACCACGGGCTGGACGTAGCTGCGGAAGAGCTCCGGCGCGGACATGAGGTTATGGCTCATGATGATCTTGTCCGGCTCTAGATACCACGCCCGTTGTTCGTTCAGAGGCAGTTCGATGATGGTCAGGGTGAAGTCCCGTGAGCCCCGGCCGACCTCCAGCAGGCGGTCATCCACCATGTCGCCCAACAGCTGGTCCGAACCGCTGGCCACCCGTTCTGCTTCCAGCCTGGCGTACTCGCTGCGGCGCTCCCGTGCCCAGGTCAGGGCGGACCCGAAATGCGCCTGCAGGACGCGCTGGAGGGCCGGGGAATTTCCGAATTCCCCAAAATCCGGCGGGGACAGCTCCGGTGACGTCTGGGGATGCGCCTTCAGCAGCTGCTCCCACCAGGCTTCCCATTCGGTCTTGAGGGCGCTCAGCCCGCCGACGTCGGAGGTGAGATGCGAGTGGTCGGCAGGGCGGATCTTCGGCGCGGTATTCGACAACGCGGGGTGGCCTGCGCCGTCGAGTCCTGCCGCATCGCGGACAAAGAGCGCGATCATCAGAGGCCCGGACGTATCCGTAGTAATCTGCCAGCCGGAACCACCTGTGTGATGCATCCCTACTCCTCCTGTGGCCTGCCTGTACCGGCCTGACCAGCCGGTTCTGCTCCCCCGGCTCCCAGTCTATTCCCGATGCCACCGGACGGTAATGTCAGGCGGCCAGGCTCTTCAGGTGCCGGTCCAGGACGTCATGGCACATCTGTGCCGTCATCCAGGCGGGCTGCAGGAGGGCGTGCATGCACAGCCCGTCCAGCGTAGCCAGCAGCCTCTCCGCCTCGACCGCCAGCGACTGCTGCCCGTCGCCGTCGTCCGGTACCAGTGCGGTGATGACCTGCCCGACCACGGCGGCCACCTCCCGGTGGCTCCGATCGGCCTCGGCTGCGAGGAAGGGGCGGATCCTGGCCGCGTTCTTGAAGGCCATCCACACACAGGCGTCCACGGCCCGTTCCTCGTCTAGCGGCAGAAATTCACTCAACAGGGTTAAAACCCCTTCACGATGCGGGCCGGTCCCGGGTACGCTGGCGGCCATCGCCGGCAATGCCGCCGTGAGGCGGACCATGATCCGATCCACAACCGCGGCAAAGGAATGGCTGAGCAGCTCTTCGCTACCGGCAAAGTAGTGCCGGACGGAGCCTACGGCGAGGTCTGCTTCGTCCGCCACCTCCCGCAGGGACGCACGCTCGAGGCCGTCGACGGCGATGATCCTGAAGACCGCTTGAACGATTTCTGCGCGCCGGGCTTCGGCATCAACAAGTTTAGGCACCTTTATTATTTAGCACACCTGTGCTTAAATCCACTCATCGCCGGAACTGGGATAGCGTAGAGGCATGAAAATTCTGGTCACAGGTGGCACCGGGTACATCGGTTCGCACACAGTCTTGTCCCTGCAGGAAGCCGGCCATGACGTGGTGGTGATCGATAACCTGGCGAACTCCAGCGAGGAGTCCCTGCGCCGGGTTGCCGAACTCAGCGGCAAGACCGCGGAATTCCACAACGTGGACCTGGTGGACGAAGCCGCCGTTGAAGGCGTCTTTGCCGCCCACGCGATCGACGCCGTGATCCACTTCGCCGGGCTCAAGGCCGTGGGCGAGTCGGTCCGGGAACCGCTCAAGTACTACTACAACAACCTCGTGGGCACCCTGAACCTGATCCGGGTCATGGACCGCCACGATGTCCGCTCCATCGTCTTCAGTTCATCCGCCACGGTGTACGGGGAGCACAATCCCATCCCCTACGTGGAAAAGATGGAGATCGGCGCCAACAACCCGTACGGCCGCACCAAGGAACAGATCGAGGACATCCTCGCCGATCTGGGCGCCGCTGACAGCCGCTGGCACATTGCCCTCCTGCGCTACTTCAACCCGGTGGGCGCACACCCGTCAGGCCGCATCGGCGAGGATCCCCAGGGCATCCCCAACAACCTGGTGCCCTTCATCGCCCAGGTGGCCGTGGGACGCCGTGACAAGCTCATGGTGTTCGGCGGTGACTACGACACTCCTGACGGCACCTGCCTGCGGGACTACATCCACGTCGTCGACCTCGCCGAAGGCCACGTGGCCGCCCTCAACCACGTCGCCGACCGCCCAGGCGTCTACCGCTGGAACCTGGGCTCCGGAAGGGGGTCCTCGGTCCTGGAGGTCCTTCGGTCCTTCGAGAAGGCCGTGGGCCAGCCCATCCCCTACGAGGTCACCGGACGCCGCGCCGGCGACCTCCCGGCCTTCTGGGCCGACGCCACCTCCGCCCTGGCCGACCTGAGCTGGTCCACCAGCAAGACAGTGGACCAGATGTGCGAGGACCACTGGCGCTGGCAGAAGAACAACCCCCACGGCTACTCCGCTTAAACAGCAACGCGGGGTCACTTACGGCCCGTCCCGAAGCTCGGGATGGGCCGTAAGTGACCCCGCGTTGTTCTGTAGCGGCGTTCTTAGCGGACCGGGTAGTCGCGCTCGGGCTCGCCGATGTACAGCTGGCGCGGGCGGCCGATCTTGGTGTTCGGGTCGCTGATCATTTCACGCCACTGGGCGATCCAGCCCGGCAGGCGGCCGATCGCGAACAGCACGGTGAACATCTTCTCCGGGAAGCCCATGGCCTTGTAGATCAGGCCGGTGTAGAAGTCCACGTTCGGGTAGAGCTTGCGCTGGATGAAGTAATCATCGTTCAGCGCCTTCTCTTCCAGGCGCATGGCGATCTCGAGCAGTTCGTCGTTGCCGCCGAGCTTGGTGAGGATTTCGTGGGCCGTGGCCTTGACGATCTTGGCACGCGGATCGTAATTCTTGTAGACGCGGTGTCCGAAGCCCATAAGTCGGACGCCGTCTTCCTTGTTCTTGACCTTCTCCATGTAATCCTCCGGCTTGGTGCCGTCGGCCTGGATCTGGCGCAGCATCTTCAGCACTGCCTCGTTAGCGCCGCCATGGGCGGGCCCAAAGAGGGCATTGATGCCGGCCGACACCGAGGCGAAGAGGTTGGCGTTTGAGGAGCCCACCAGGCGCACCGTGGACGTCGAACAGTTCTGCTCGTGGTCGGCGTGCAGGATCAGGAGAAGGTCCAGCGCCTTGGCGATGACCGGGTCCACTTCGTACTGCTCGGCGGGAAGGCCGAAGCTGAGGCGGAGGAAGTTCTCCACGAGGTTGTGGGAGTTGTCGGGGTACAGCATGGGCTGGCCGATGCTCTTCTTGAGGGCGTAGGCGGCGATGACCGGCATCTTGGCCAGCAGACGGTACGTGGAGACCTCTACCTGCTCAGCGTTGAACGGATCCAGCGAGTCCTGGTAGAACGTGGACAGCGCCGACACGGCCGAAGAGAGCACAGGCATCGGGTGAGCATCACGGGGAAAGCCGCTGAAGAAGCCCTTGAGCTCTTCGTGCAGCAGCGTGTGGTGACGAATCCGCTGGTCGAAGGCTTCCAGTTCCGTGGGGCTGGGCAGGTTGCCGTAGATCAGCAGGTACGACACCTCGAGGAAGCTGGAGTGCTGCGCCAGCTGTTCGATGGGGTACCCGCGGTAACGCAGGATGCCGGCATCGCCGTCGATGTAGGTAATAGCGGACGTGGTTGCTGCGGTGTTCATGAAGCCGGGGTCAAAGGTGACTGCGCCCGTCTGCTTGAGCAGCTTGGAAACGTCGTAGCCTTCGTTTCCTTCAACAACCTGGATGCGCGGGAGCTTGAGCTCGCCTCCTGCATGGTGCAGGGTTGCGCTGTTGGTCTCAGTCATGGAGTCCCCTTCATGAGGCACGTAGGCCTCTGTCGAAAGCTTGATCCAACATCCGGTGAGCCGCGGCACTGACCCTGTTCTTCCAGGAATCCAACACCCGAGCTGCCTTCTTGTAGAAAGCCACCATTGATAGTCACTTAAAAAGTACCGCCCGATTGCGGGTGTCACTAATCGGAGGCGCGGAAAACCCCCGTAAAATGCCGTCTTTGTGGCGCGAGTCACATGATTGTTACGGCGCCGTGGCCAGTCTGGCCACGGCCGCGTCAATCCGCTCATCCGTGCCTGTCAGGGCGACACGCACAAACCCGTTGCCGGCCTCGCCATAAAAGACGCCCGGACCCACCACGATGCCCCGCTCAGCCAGCCGCGCCACCGTGTCCCAGGTGCTCTCTCCGGCGGTAGACCAAAGGTACAGTCCGGCGTCGGAATCCTTGATCTCCAGCCCGAAGCCCCGCAGTGCCGGCATCAGGCGCTCCCGGCGTCCGCGGTACAGGTCCTTCTGGGCCTGAACGTGGGTGTCATCGCCCAGCGCAACCCGCATTGCTTCCTGCACCGGGTAGGGGACGATCATGCCCGCATGCTTGCGGCTGTTGACGAGGCTCGCCATGATGGCCGGGTCACCGGCCACGAACGCTGCGCGGTAGCCTGCCACGTTGGACTGCTTGCTCAACGAGTACACAGCCAGGAGGCCCTCGTGGGACCCGCCGGAAACGCGATGGTCCAGGATGCTGGGAACTGGCTCGCCGCCTCGCTGTGCGTCCCACGCGCCCCACCCGAGTTCGGCGTAGCACTCGTCCGACGCCACCACGGCGCCCAGGTCGCGGGCCTGCGCCACAATGGCCTGGAGTGACTCAACGCCCCTGACGCTTCCGGTGGGGTTCCCCGGCGAGTTCACCCAGATCAGCCGCACGCGGGAGCGCGTGGCTTGGTCCAACTCGTCAAGGTTGTCGGTAGCCACAGAGGTAACGCCGGCGAAAGTAGCCCCGATGTCATAGGTGGGGTAAGCAACCTTGGGACGGACGACGACGTCGCCCGGCTTCAGCCCGAGCAGGAGCGGCAGCCAGGCCACCAGTTCCTTGGAGCCCACCGTGGGCATGACGTTCTTAGGGTCCAGGCAGGGGACGCCGCGGCGCCGCTCAAACCAGGCCGCGATGGCTTCCCGCAATGGAAGAGTGCCGTGAACGGTGGGGTATCCCGGCGCGTCCGCGGCGGCCTTGAGGGCAGCCTGGATCAGTGCGGGAGTAGGGTCGACGGGCGTGCCGATCGATAGGTTCACGGCCCCGCCGTGGTGCTCAGCTGCTTTGGCCAGGTACGGAGCCATGGCCTCCCAGGGGTAGTCGGGCAGGCTCAGGCCGAAGCTGTTCACGGCTGCTGTCAACGCGCTACCCGGCTCAGTGGTCTTGGTTCTGCAGCGGCAGGGCGGCGATCATCGGGTGGTCCTTGCCCGTGTTGCCCACCTTCGCGGCGCCACCGGGCGAGCCCAGGTCATCGAAGAATTCGACGTTGGCCTTATAGTAGTCAGCCCACTCTTCAGGAGTGTCATCCTCGTAATAGATGGCCTCCACGGGGCAGACCGGCTCACAGGCACCACAGTCGACACACTCGTCGGGGTGGATGTACAAGGAACGCTCACCCTCATAGATGCAGTCAACGGGGCACTCCTCAATACATGCCTTGTCCTTGACATCTACACACGGCTGCGCGATTACGTACGTCACGTCCCTTGCCTCTCCACGATATTTCCCGGCAATGGCCGGCACTTGAATCCGGCACCGGCCGGACTGTTGACTTCTGAGCCTATTATCTCCCAGCCCATCCACGCGAACCTAGCCGGCCGCCTTAGTATGAACTGGTGAGTCCCGCCCAGCCTACGCCCCGAGAGTTTCTGGCCAGCGCCCCGCCCGGAACACGGGTTGTAGTCCGTTACCGGATCGACGGCGGCCTGACCGATGCACTGGGGTACTTGGTGGCAACTCACGACGGCGGCTGCACGGTCCGCACGCGGAAGGCCGACGTCGTGATCCCCCTGGACCTTATGGTGGCTGCCAAGGAAGTGCCGCCGGCACCGGAGCGGCGCCCCGCCCGCGTCCGCAACTGACGCTCTCCTGACACAAAAAAGCTGCCGGCACGACGGCGGGAATCCCGCCTGCCGTACCGGCAGCTTCAATGAGTTTTTGTCCAGATAATGCGGCCTAAACCGCCCTAAAGTGCGTTTATCTGGACAAAAACTGGGTTAGGCCTTGGCGCGGGCGCGGGTGGCCTTGGCGCGTTCGCTGGCGTCCAGGATGAGCTTCCGGATACGGATGGACTCCGGGGTCACCTCAACGCACTCGTCTTCGCGGGCGAATTCCAAGGATTCTTCCAGAGTCAGGTTGCGCGGCGGGGTCATGTTCTCGAAGGTGTCCGAGGACGCTGCGCGCATGTTGGTGAGCTGCTTTTCCCTGGTGATGTTCACGTCCATGTCATCGGCGCGTGAGTTCTCGCCAACGATCATGCCTTCGTAGACCTCGGAGGTGGGCTGCACGAAGAATGACATGCGTTCCTGAAGCTTGATCATCGCGAACGGGGTGACCACGCCAGAGCGGTCAGCCACGATCGAACCGTTGGTGCGGTACTCGATGGGGCCGGCCCACGGCTCGTAGCCCTCGGCGATGGAGGAAGCAATGCCGGCACCACGGGTGTCGGTGAGGAACTTGGTGCGGAAGCCGATCAGGCCACGGGCCGGAACGATGAACTCCATGCGGCACCAGCCGGTGCCGTGGTTGGCCATGTTGGTCATGCGGCCCTTGCGGGCGGCCATCAGCTGGGTGACGGCGCCGAGGTACTCTTCCGGAACGTCGATGGTCATGTGTTCCATCGGCTCGTGGATCTTGCCGTCGACGGTCTTGGTGACAACCTGCGGCTTGCCGACAGTCAGTTCGAAGCCTTCACGGCGCATCTGCTCAACCAGGATGGCAAGGGCCAGCTCGCCACGGCCCTGGACTTCCCAGGCGTCGGGACGCTCGGTGGGGAGAACCTTGATGGAGACGTTACCGATCAGTTCCTTGTCCAGGCGGTCTTTTACCTGGCGGGCCGTGACCTTGGCGCCCTTGACCCGGCCGGCCAGCGGCGAGGTGTTGATACCGATGGTCATGGAGATCGCGGGATCATCCACGGTGATCAGCGGCAGCGGCTGCGGGTTGTCGACGTCGGTCAGGGTCTCACCAATGGTGATTTCCTCGATACCGGCCACCGCTACGATTTCGCCCGGGCCTGCAGACTCGGTGGGAACACGGTCCAGTGCCTTGGTGGCCAGCAGTTCGGTGATCTTGACGTTCTTGAGTTCGCCGTTGGCGCGTGCCCAGGCAACGGTCTGGCCCTTGCGCAGGGTGCCGTTGTAGATGCGCAGCAGCGCGAGACGGCCCAGGAACGGGGAGGCGTCCAGGTTGGTCACGTGTGCCTGGAGGACGCCGTTCGGGTTGTACGTCGGGGCCGGGATGTGCTCGATGATGGTCTTGAACAGCGGCTCAAGGTCTTCGTTGTCCGGAGCGGAGCCGTCGGCGGGCTGGTCCAGGGAGGCGCGGCCCACCCTCGCTGCTGCGTAGACAACCGGAACTTCAAGGATCTTGTCGAGGTCCAGGTCCGGAACTTCGTCGGCGAGGTCCGAGGCGAGACCCAAGAGGAGGTCCATGGATTCGTGGACAACTTCCTCGATGCGGGCGTCGGGGCGGTCTGTCTTGTTGACGAGGAGGATGACAGGCAGGTGCGCGGCCAAGGCCTTGCGCAGCACGAAGCGGGTCTGGGGCAGCGGGCCCTCGGAAGCGTCAACGAGGAGCACAACGCCGTCCACCATGGACAGGCCGCGCTCTACTTCGCCACCGAAATCGGCGTGGCCGGGGGTGTCGATGACGTTGATGGTGATGGTTTCACCCTTGGAGGACGGTCCGTTGTAGGCCACGGTGGTGTTCTTGGCCAAGATGGTGATGCCCTTTTCGCGCTCCAGGTCGCCGGAGTCCATCACGCGGTCTTCGAGGTGGTTGTGTTCGGCAAAAGAGTTGGTCTGCTTGAGCATGGCGTCGACCAGTGTGGTCTTGCCGTGGTCAACGTGGGCCACGATCGCGACGTTGCGGAGGTCACTGCGAGAGGCAGTGGCTACCGCGGTGTTGGTGGTGGTTTCAGACATGCGTAAGTGCTCGATTCAGTGGTGAAGTCAGCTGTTGTATCGCGACATTTCCAACCGGAACGCACGACGGATTAGCCCAATAACACAGGGCTCCTTACCTCATTCTAGACGCTGGGCCTATTGTTGGCCTAAAAATTTCGGACCGGTCCAGTTCGTCCGGTGGGCAATTTCGGCGCGCCATGCCTCAAAGAGTGATCAAGCTCACTGGATTTTTGTGACTTGATGGCAGATCATTGCTGTGATAGCACAGCAAGCCCGGAGAACCCCTGATGCGAAAAGCCTCGGCTCTTACCCGCTTTGTCGCATCTGGAATCGCGATAGCCGCGCTCCTGGGCGGCTGCGGAAAGGCCCCAGCAGCCACACCGGATTCCGGCGTGCCATTCCCGGTTCGGGCAGCCGCGGCCGGCGGATACCAAGCCGGCGGCAGGGAATCGATCGGCTTGCCTGACGGCTTTGTGTACCGCAATCTGGCCAGCGGACGTGATGAGGTTGTAGTGCCGGACATGCGCCACACCGCCCTCCTGATCGGCGACTCCCAATCCGAGCCCGCCGACGGCTGGCCGCGGCTTGGCCTTGCAGCCATCGGTTACAAGGTCCATTTCTGCGGGCTCGGCGGGACGGGATTCGTGGCGTCCAACGGCAAGACGGGGAACTACATCGACGCTTTGCAGCGCGGTGACTGGAAGCTGCCGTACGGCACGCCCGCGCTGATCGTCATCCAGGGCGGCGGCAACGATGCCGCGCGGGGGGCCACGGATGCCCAGATTGTGGCCAACGCCGACCGTCTGATCGCTGCGCTGAAGGACCGCTATCCACGCGCCAGGATGGCCATGATCGGCACCCTGGCCCGCGGCGCCAACTACGGCGGCGGGCGCAGGACGCAAGTGGACGCGCTCCTCGGTACGGTAGCAGCCCGGCACGGCATACCGTTTGTAGGCGTGGGCGACTGGCTGTCGAAATACAACCTCGCGAAGAACCTGGCAGACGCCGTCCACATGGATGGCGCGGGCCGCCGGTCACTGGGCGGGTTGCTGGAAACCAGGCTTCGGCAGCTGGGACTCGAAGGCCCGGCGCTGGACGGCACACCCCGGGCGACAGCGTCCGCGCTCACTCCTGCGGACTGAGCAGAATCTTAAATGGCGATGGAGCCGGTGCCCTGAAGCACCGGCTCCACTCTTAACTCGGGATACTGCGGCCCGATCAGGCCACTTCGGGCGGAAGCATCAGCTTCGCACCGGGAATGGCGTTGAGCAGTGCCTTCGTGTATTCCTGCTGAGGGGACTCGAAGACATTGTTCGTGGAACCGGTCTCCACCAGCTTGCCCTTTTCCATCACACAGACGTGGTCGGCAATCTGCCGCACCACAGCCAGGTCATGGGTGATAAAGAGATAGGTCAGCCCGAGATTGGCCTGCAGGTCTGCGAGCAGGTTGAGCACCTGCGCCTGGACCAGCACGTCCAGCGCGGACACGGCCTCATCGCAGATGATCACCTCGGGGTCCAGCGCCAGGGCACGGGCAATGGCAACACGCTGCCGCTGGCCGCCGGAGAGCTCGTTCGGGTACCGCTGCATGCTGGACTGCGGCAGGGCCACCTGGTCAAGCAGTTCGCGGACCTTCTTCTCCCGGCTCGCTTTGTCGCCGATCTTGTGGACGCGCAACGGCTCCTCAATGGTCCGGTAGATGTTGTACATCGGGTCCAGCGAACCATAGGGGTCCTGAAAAATCGGCTGCACCCGCCGCCTGAATTTGAAGAGTTCCGACGACTTCAGCAGCGAGGTGTCGACGCCGTCGAACAGGATCTTTCCCTCGGTGGGCTTTTCGAGCTGCAGCACCATCTTTGCGACGGTGGATTTGCCCGAACCCGACTCCCCCACGATAGCTGTGGTGGTGCCCCTCTTAACATCGAAGCTCACCCCGTCAACGGCCGCGAAGGCGGTCGTTTTCCCCAAGCCCTGGCGGAGCTTGTAGACCTTGCGCAGGTCCTGGATCTGCAGGACCTGATCCGAGGCAGCTGCCTCCGCAACTGGAGCCAGCAGGTCTGAAGCTTCGAGTCCCTGCTCCCTCGCGACCTGGATCCTTCGACTCGCCAGTGACGGCGCAGATTCAACCAGCCGCTTGGTGTACGGGTGCTGCGGATTCTGGAGCAACGCCAGTGACGGCCCGGCTTCCACCACCTGCCCCCGGTACATCACCACAACTTTGTCCGCCCGTTCTGCGGCCAGCCCCAGATCATGGGTGATCAGCAGGACTGCTGTACCCAGGTCTGTGGTCATGGTGTCCAGGTGATCCAGAATCTGCCGCTGGACCGTGACGTCCAGTGCCGACGTCGGCTCGTCCGCGATCAGCAGGCGCGGCTGGCAGGACAGTCCGATGGCAATGAGGGCACGCTGGCGCATACCGCCGGAAAACTCATGCGGGTACTGCTTGGCCCGCCGGTGGGCATCCGGCAGTCCCGCCTCGGACAGCACCTGGGCGACATCATCCGGGCCACTGGGCCGGCCGTTGGCACGAAGAGTCTCCTTGACCTGGTAGCCGATCTTCCAGACCGGGTTCAGGTTGGACATCGGGTCCTGCGGGACCATACCGATCGTATTGCCCCGCAGTTCGATCATCCGCTTCTCCGTGGCGTGGGCGATGTCCTCGCCATCAAGAAGGATTTGCCCATGGGACACCGCACCGTTGTTCGGCAGTAGGCCGATGGCAGCGAGTGCCGTGGTCGACTTGCCTGAGCCGGACTCGCCCACGATAGCTACGGTTTCTCCCGGCATGATGGTCAGGTGTGCGTTGCGGACGGCCTGGACGTCGCCACCGCTGGTCTTGAAGGTGATGGCTAGGTCTCGGATTTCCAGGAGAGGTCTGATTCCTGAATAATCTGCTTCGTCGACTTGAACGTCGGAAATTGTCATCTTTTTGTCTCTCATCGCTGCCGACTCTTGGGGTCGAGGGCGTCACGAACGGCGTCGCCCAGCATGATGAAGCTGAGGACGGTGATGGACAGGGCCGCTGCCGGGTAAAGCATGATTTCCGGCGTGGTCCGAATAGAGGATTGCGCTGCGGCAATGTCATGTCCCCAGGACATAACACCTTCCGGCAAGCCGATCCCCAAGAATGACAGCGTCGCTTCCGCCACAATGAACACACCCAGCTCCAACGTGGCGAGCACAATCACCGGTGCCAAGGCGTTCGGCAGGACGTGCTTGACCAATGTACCGAAACGGGATAAGCCCAGCGCGCGGGCAGCGGTGACAAAGTCCGCGTTGCGGACTTCGACGACGGCGCCGCGCGTAATGCGCGCCATCTGAGGCCAGGCGAGCAGCGAAATGACCAGCACGACCGTCCACACGCTCTTGTTGGTACGGAATAGCGGCAGCTGTGTGATCACCAGTGCACCAAGGATCAGTGGCAGGGCAAAGAAGATGTCCCCGAGACGGGCCAGGACGGTATCCAGCCAGCCGCCGTAGAAGCCAGCGAGGGCACCAAACGTCACCCCCACAATCAAGACGCAAATCACGGACAGAACGCCGACGGAGAGCGACGCCTGAGTCCCGTGAACAACTCTGGAATAGATATCGCACCCTTGGAACGTGAAACCGAAGGGATGCCCCGCTGAGGGACCACCTTCGGAATTTGCCAGTTCACAGCCGTCGTTTGGCGCCACGGTGGAAAGGAGGCTGGGGAAGAGGGCAATGACCGTCAGCGCCATGATGAGGAGAGCGGACATGATGAACAGGGGCCTGCGGCGGAGTTTCCGCCACGCATCGACCCACAGGCTGAGGGGCGCGTCTTCATTCTTCAAGGCATCCGTGGCCAGTAGCGGAGTTTCGTCCATAGGGGCCACAAAGTGGCTGTTATTACTGGTCATAACGAATCCTCGGGTCGAGCCAGGCGTACAGAAGGTCAACGAGCAGGTTAGCCGCCACAAACACGAGCACCAGTACGCTAACGATGGAAACGATGGTGGGGCCCTCAGTACGCAGGACGGCCTGGTAGAGCTTGTTGCCTACGCCTGGGACGTTGAAGATGCCTTCAGTGACAATAGCGCCGCCCATCAGCCCACCCAGGTTAGCGCCCAAGTATGTGACCACGGGGATCAAAGAGTTGCGGAGGATATGGGCCAACACCACGCGGGGGCGCGACAGACCCTTCGCCGTAGCGGTCCGCACATAGTCGGCATTCATGCTCTCGCTTACGGAGGCGCGGGTCAGCCGCAAAACGTAGGCAAACGACACGAGACCCAGCACCACTGCGGGCAACAGGAGGTTGCCCCAGTCCGCGCTGGCACCGACGGTCGGCTTAGCCCAACCGAGGTTGACTCCGAAGATCAGCTGGAACACGAACCCGAGCACGAAGGTGGGCACGGCGATCACCACAAGGGAAGCCACCAACACGGTCGAGTCAAACCATCCGCCGCGCCGCAGCCCGGCGAAAACACCAAAAGCCACGCCAAAGACGGCCTGAATGATAAGCGCTTCGACGGCGAGCATCGCTGTCACCGGGAAGACCCGGGCCAGGGTCGCAGCAATGGGCTGGCCGGTGAAGTCATTGCCGAGATTGAACGTGAAGAGGTTTCTAAGGAAAAGGCCGTACTGAACCCAGAACGGTTCGTCCAGGTGGTATTGGCTACGCAACGTATCGATGACGGCCTGGGGTGGCTGGCGGTCGCCGAAGAGAGCGGCAATAGGGTCGCCAGGTAGGGCGAAAACCATGTAATAAACCAAGAGGGTGGTGCCGATGAAGACGGGAATCACTTGAAGGAGTCGGCGAAGGATAAAGCGGACCATAGGATCACCGCCCTTCCGGTTGGGACTTGCTGAGTTTCATGTGTGCCTTCCTGCAGTGCAGGCAAAAGGGGGCCCGGCTCTAAGACCGGACCCCCGTTCGCCTGCCTGCAAGTTAGATGCTAGTGACTACTTGGCCGTGATGTTGTAGTAAAGAATTTCGCCATTCCAACCAGTTTCGGCCTTCACAACGTTATTGCTCCATACAATCGGCTTGGCATAGTCCCAAAGCGGCAAGCCGGGCAGGTCCTCGAACAGGACTTCCTGGGCCTGGTTGAACTTGTCGTTGGCCGCATCAGTTGTCTTGGCGGCCAGTCCTTCCTGGAGCAGCTTGTCGAACTCCGGGTTCGAGTACTTCTCGTAGTTGGAGGACGCGCCCGTTGCCCACACTGGGCCAAGGAAGTTGTACAGCGACGGGTAGTCACCCTGCCAGCCAGCGCGGGTCAGACCGGGAAGCTCTTGTGACTTACGCAGGTTGAGCACCTCGGCAAACTTGGCGAAGGGCTGGATCTCGGCCTGGATGCCGAGGTTGTTCTTGAAACCGTTGGCTACGGCGTCAATCCACTCCTTGTGTCCGCCGTCCGTGTTGGAGGCAATCTGGAGTGGTTTGGAGTTGTCGTACGGCTGGATTTTCTCCGCTTGGGCCCACAAGTCCTTCGCCTTGGCGGCGTCGAACTTCAGGACCTCGCTGCCCTTGAGGTCTGCCTTGAAGCCATCGATGACCGGAGGCGCGAAGGCCTTGGCCGGCGTTCGGGTGCCGTTGAAGACCACCTTGGTGATTTCCTCGCGGTTGATGGCGTAAGACAGGGCCTGGCGGCGCAGCTTTCCGGCCTCACCCTGGAAATTCGGGTTGTAGCCCGGAATGTTCAACGTGCCGTTGGTGGCCACGGGCTTGGTGGCGTTGCGGTCCTGGAAGTCCGTTACGTAGGTCTTCGTCGCATTGGAGGGCAGCACGTCGGTGATGTCCAGGTTATCGGCCTGGAGGTCAGTGTAGGCGGGGCTCGGATCCGTGTAGAACTTGAACGTCACGCCACCGTTCTTGGCCGGACGGGTCCCGTTGTAGTCAGCGTTCTTCACCAGCGAGATGGACTGGTCGTGGACCCATGCCCCGGTCTTCTCCAACTTGTACGGGCCGTTACCCACCGGGTTTTCGCCGTAGGTCTTGGGGTCCTTCAGCGCTGCGGAGGGCAGCGGGTAAAAGGCCGAGTAGCCAAGACGCAGCGACCAGTCAGCTTCAGGCTGGGCCAGCTTGACGGTGAGGGTCGAATCGTCTGTAGCCTTCAAGCCGGACATGCTTTCGGCCGTGGGGGCGGGAGTGGTGGTGGTCTTGCCATCCGCGGATTTTTCAGTGGTCACCGCGGAAACATCTTCGTAGCCGGCGATGGATTCGAAGAAGAAACTGTTGTTCTGCAGGTTTGTGGAGTTAGCCGCGAAGTTCCAGGTGTCAACGAATGTTTTCGCGGTGATCGCCTCGCCGTTGGTGAACTTCTGGCCCGGCTTGATTTTGATAGTCCAGTTCTGGGCGTCGGGTGACTCAATGGACTCTGCAAGGGCATTGACTGCTTTACCGTCCGGGTCATAACTGCGAAGGCCTTCGAAAAGCAGGTTAATAACGCGGCCGCCATTGGTTTCGTTGGTGTTCGCCGGCAGCAAGGGGTTCTGGGGTTCGCTGTTGTACGCGGTGATGACCTTGTTGGGATCGCCGGCCGACTGGCTGGCACCATCATTGCTGCCTCCTCCAGCGCCGCAGCCGGTCAAGGCAAGGGCAGCGATAGCCACGATGCCAAGTGCTTTGGAAGTGCGCGTAAAACGCATTCCGCCTCCTATGAGTTGTGGGAGAAAATTAGGGGAAATCTTGTGCTCCCCGGCAGGTCTGCCACAGGTTCTCACTGTGACGTGGCCTACATATACGAGTAGCCTAACCGCACAAAGTCCAAATACTGGTACTCCGTTGCCAAACCGTAACCAGTTAACCGCCAATAACTAGCCGCTACCAGGAAGTTGCGCAAGTCACATGCTACTCGCTGGTAGGGTTTGCTGCGAATCGGGGACGGGGCGGGCTCCCACAACGGCGACACGCCCCCCAGGACGGCCTATTTCAGGCGCCACTCCCACACATTCCACCAGACGCCCAAAGGGCCGGAGCTGGGCCTGATGCCCGTGACACGGCTGCTGAAAGCGACGGTTCCGGTGGTCTGGTAGAGCGGTAGCCCGTAGGCGTTTTCCCAGACACGTTTATCGATGCCGGCCAACAGTTCGTCCTGCTTTGCCAGGTCGGTGGTGCCGGCCAGTTGCTCCATCGCTTTGTCCGCGTCGGCGTCGGAAAATCCGTTAAAGTTGCTGCCGCCACCGGTTTTGAAGATCTGCGGGACGCGGCTGACACCGACCCCGGGTCCGATGGAGCCGAAGATGGCGGCGTCGTAGCTGCCGCCGCCGAGCGCTTTCGCCCAGTCCGAACTGCCGAGGCCCGCGTCTTCAACGCTGATTCCGGCCAAGCGCGCGGATTCGCGGATCAGGGAAAAGGCCCGAACCCGGTTGGGGTTGTCCTTGTTGTACAGGACCCGGATGGTAGGAGCAGCATCCCGCAATTTCGACCTGGCGCCTTTGATATCCACGTCGGAGTAGTTGGCCGAACCGTTGCCCTTCACGGCGTCCCGATATTTGGGCTGGGCTGGCAGGAAGACCTGTGAGTCCAGCGGTTTCGCGTCGGCGACAAATCCGCCCACCACGTCATCCACGATCTTCTGCCGCGGTACGGTCTTCAGAAACGCTTCCCGGACGTCCTTGTCCGCGAACGGTCCCGAAAAGTTGAGATCGAGGTGGTCGTAACCGGACTGGCTGAAGCGCTGGACGGTATTGCCCTGCTCCGCCAGCCCGTCGAAGAGGCTTTCGGTACCGGCAGAAGGCTGCGGCGCGATGATGTCCGCCTGTCCGTTCCGGAGGGCGGCAATGGCTGTGGAGGCGGCCCCGGTGAACCGCACGGTGATGTCATCCAGATAGGGCTCCGGCCCCCACACATAGTCCCTGTTCCGGACCAGCCGGATCGAGGCGTCCGGAACGATGTCCCGGACGATATACGGGCCGCTGGAAAGGTACATGGCAGGATCATCAGGAAGCTTCTTGGTGTCGAAGCCTGAATTCCAGAAGTCGCTGACCCGCTTCAGCGGGGTGTTGACCGCCGGCCGTTCGGTGTCGCCCTTAGGCGAGTCCCTGATCAGGTCCACGAGGTCGCCTTCGTCGTTAAGGCCGCTTTTGGCGGCGACAACATGGGCGGGGAGACCGACGTCGAACGCTACTTCCCAATCAGCGTACAGGGAAGCGTATTCCAGCGTGATGGAACGCCCGTCACTCCCGATCTCCGGGAGTGCAGTGGCGCCCAAGCCGCTCTTGTCAGCCGCGGACGAAAAGTACGTTGTGCCGGTCCCCGCCTGAGGTTCAGCGTCGTCGAAGTAGCCCGAGCCGGCCGCCCAGGACAGGAGGAGGTCGCCGGCGTCGATGGCTTCGCCGTCGGACCATTTCACACCCTCGCTGACGGTGTACTTCACCTTCAGCGGCTTATCGGAGATCTTCTCGATCCGGCCGAATTTCTCGTTCCGGACCACCTGTTCGGTGTCATCCACGTAGTAGAACCCCGAATGGGTGATGTAGCCGATCTTGGTGTTGATGTCCGTGTTTCCGGCGGCACTGAACGGGTTGAAGGACGTGAAAGCATTCACCTCGGCCACGGTGGCGCTGCCGCCGCGGTTCGTCTCGCCGACCACCACAGGGGGCGCTCCCCCGGACGCGGAGCACCCCGAGATAACCAGCGCGGCACCGACGGCCCCGGTAATGACCTGAATCAGATGCCTCAGGGGCATGCCGCCTCCTTTGTTTTCCTTGAATTCTAGTGGTTCAGGGCGTGACCCAATGTCGGCTGACCATGAGGATCAGCCGTACACCAATCCTTGAAGGAAGCCCATGCCCCACTCTTCACGACCGTTACGCAAGCTTGGATTCCTTACTATTGGCCTCTTCGATCCGGCGGATCCGGGCGCGGGGCACGAATCGACGTTGCAGGTCATCGAACTGGGCGAGCGGCTTGGGTTCGACAGCGCCTGGCTGCGCCACCGCCATCTGCAGTTCGGAATCTCTGCCCCCATTGCGATCATGGCCGCGGCCAGCCAGCGAACCTCCCGGATTGAGCTTGGAACCGCAGTGACCCCGATGGGCTGGGAAAACCCATTGCGCCTGGCCGAGGACCTGGCCACCGTGGACCTGCTCGCGGGCGGACGCATCAATCCGGGCCTGAGCGTAGGCGAACCTATGAACTATGGCACGGTGAAGCACGAGCTGTATCCGGATTCAGCCGAGCTGGAGGACTTCAGCTACGCCCGCGTGGATCGGTTTGCCCGATTGATCGCAGGGGAACCCGTCCGGGAATTTTACGGCAGGCAGGGTGTGGTCGAGGAATTCTCCAACCGCGTCGAGCCCCACTCTCCCGGGCTGCGTCAACGACTTTGGTATGGGGCGGCAAGCAGGAAATCGGCTATCTGGGCTGGCGCAAACGGATTCAACCTGCTCTCCAGCAGTGTGATGTTCCCGGAGGCTGACCAAGAACCGTCATTCGCCGACATCCAGCAATCGCAGATCCGCGCCTACCGTGAAGCAGCCGCGACATCGTCCCAAGCGCGAGGACAAGCCCGGGTCTCGCAGGGACTGGTGGTGATCCCGACCGATTCGGCGTCGGCGAAACAGCGGGAAAAGTACCAGCGTTACGTCGACGAACGAACTCCCCGCACCCGTGCGCCGCAGGGGCCGAAGCGAATGCTGTTCGCCCAGGATCTCATCGGCACCAGCGATCAGATTGCGGAACAGCTGTACGCACACGCGGGCTTCCAAGAGGTCGACGAAGTGGCGTTCGCGCTGCCCTTCAGCTTCGGCCACGAGGACTACATCCAGATCCTCACCGACATCGCCACCAAGTTGGGTCCAGCCCTGGGATGGTCCCGGGCAGGGTAGACGTTGACTGCCTGCCGGCTGAACAATGACACCGGATGGGCATCATCCGATCATGTAGACCATGCCGCGTCCCTCAGAAGCAAGGTTCACCGCAAACGTCCGCGCCTGCCGAAGGTAGCTCACGACATAGTCGAACTCACCTTCAAAGTCCCGACTGAAGCAATGCGATTCCCGCAGCCGCAACTCCACGTCTTCGTCGGAAACATCTTCCAGGTCCCTTGCGACGGCCAAAACCTCCGGTGGGGTCAACGTCCGCACCCAAGCCTCCCAGCCCATGCCGTTCATGGCCACGTCGCCCTCGAACATCCGATAGGCAGGACGGGCGATCCGGTCTGGTTCCGCTGGTGCAGTGAGGCACTGCAATTGCCGCCATGCTTTGTCGAGGTACAGCATGTCCCGTTCAGGCACCGCTTGCTCAAACGTCGGGGTGCTGATCATGGCACCGTGTTCGAATCCCCATGCATCGGCGAGCGGATCATCGGAGAGAACGCTGAGAGGATCGGCAAGCGCTTGATCGGTAACGTTGTCGTCGAAGGCGTACGCGTAGTATCTGATTCCCATTCGCCAAGCATCGCCGGACAGCGGGCTGCACGTAACCGCCACATTCGGGTATGTGGATAACCCTGTGGTTCCTTGGCAGTAAGGGCCAGCGCCCTCCTGCTGGCATGGACTCTATCCCTTACTGCCAAAGCACCGGGTGCTGATGCATCCACTCCACAAGGGTTCGAATCGAGATCAACCTTCGTAATCCCCGAGTCAGACGTTGAAGCGGAACTCGACTACACGTTAAACCGGAACTCCACCACGTTCTGTAGCCGAGCAATCTTTACCCCGATTGGCCTCGCGGTCTCACTCTGCTGAGAGCGACTGAATGTATCTGCTGATCGCCGGCAGGTCGACGATCATCGTGTCCCAGACCGCACCGTAGTCAGTTACCTCGTAGTGATGCGCCAGGCGGTCCCGCATCCGCTTGATCAATGTCCATGGCACTTCGGGATGCCGGTCGGTCGTGGCGTCGCTCAGACGAGCCACGTTCTCGCCAATCTTGATGATCAGTGACTCTGACGCCAGGCCCGGAACGTTGTCGGGGTCCCCGAGTTACCACTCGTCGCCGCGTGCCACGAGATTCGCGCCGACGCCACACAGTCGGATGATCTCCGTCAGAGCTGCATCATCCCGCTTGTTCATACCGCGACAGCCGTCGCCATGATCTCATGATCGGCACGCAGACCGCCGTCGGTCACCACATCGACCTCGACACCGAGCAACTCGCTCGCATCAGCAGCGAACGCCGCGACCGTAAGCAACCCGGTGCCGGGCGATCGGGTGACCAAGATGTCCAGATCGCTGCTGGAACTGTCTGTGCCGCGAGCCGCCGAGCCGAAGACACGGACATTGTCGAAGCCATACCGGCCCGCTAGGCTCAGAAGGTCGGCACGGCGCGCAGCGAGCGCATCATGAGGCAGTGGCCGCGCGGCCGTCCGCAGGCGCTCGAGCATCTTGACCGAGACGCTGCGCCGCCCTGCCTCATAGGCGGCAACATTCGGCTGAGCAATCCCGGATCGTCGGGCAAGCTCTGCCTGGCTCAGGCCGGCGGCCTCTCGAAGCGCTCGAACTGGATTCACCATGGTCGAATTATATCGCATGATATGACTCTAGCGACAGCTAGACCGATTTGGACGCAACCGGTCACCTGAGCGCAGCCATCACCCTGAGAGTCACGAACAAGCAGAGCGGTCCGGCTACCTCACTCGTTCGGTCGGGCCCATCATGGCTCTCGGCCGCCACGAGATTGATCCACATCCCGTCCCCGAGCTCCACGCGTCACCATTGCTTGCAGCGTCGGAAAGTCCACTTGGCTTAGACAGTTACCCGGAATCAATTAGACATTAAATCTAAATTCCACTACATCGCCGTCAGCCATCACGTATTCTTTTCCTTCAATCCGGACCTTGCCACGGGACTTCGCTTCAGCCATGGACCCGGCCTCGATGAGGTCATGGAAGGACACCACTTCGGCCTTGATGAAGCCGCGCTGGAAGTCGCTGTGGATGACGCCAGCGGCCTGCGGCGCGGTGTCGCCCTGGTGGATGGTCCAGGCGCGTGTTTCCTTCGGACCGGCCGTGAGGTAGGTCTGGAGCCCCAGGGTGTGGAAGCCGACGCGCGCCAACTGGTCGAGGCCGGACTCGTCCTGGCCGTTCATTTCCAGCATTTCGCGCGCCTCCTCCTCGTCCAGCTCCACGAGGTCGGATTCGAGCTTCGCGTCCAGGAAAATGGCGTCCGCGGGGGCCACCAGGGCCCGCAGCTCGTCCTGCTTCTCCGGGCTGCCCAGGATGCCTTCGTCGGCGTTGAAGACGTAGATGAACGGCTTGGCGGTCAGGAGGCTGAGCTCCTTGAGGTGCTCCATCTCCAGCTTGTCGCTCTTGATCGAGGAGAAGATGGTGTCGCCGCGTTCCAGGACCGACTGCGCGGCCTTGATGGCTGCCAGCTCAGCGGCTTCCCGCTTCTTGATCTTGACTTCTTTTTCGATCCGGGGAATCGCATTTTCGATGGTTTGGAGGTCAGCCAGGATCAGCTCGGTGTTGATGGTTTCCATATCCGAACGGGGATCCACCTTGCCGTCCACATGGATTACGTCGGGATCATCAAACACCCGGACCACCTGGACGATAGCCTCGGCCTCACGGATGTTGGCAAGGAACTTGTTGCCCAGGCCTTCGCCCTCCGATGCGCCCTTCACGATTCCGGCTATGTCGACGAAGGACACCGGGGCGGGCAGGAGCCGCTGCGAGCCGAAGATGTCCGCCAGCTGCTGGAGCCGGGGATCCGGCAGGTTCACGACGCCGACATTGGGTTCGATGGTAGCGAACGGATAGTTCGCGGCCAGCACCTGATTCCGGGTCAGTGCGTTGAAAAGAGTTGATTTGCCGACGTTGGGCAGTCCGACGATGCCAATAGTAAGAGCCACGAGCATTGATTCTACCGGTTGCCGGAGACATGGGCCCCAGCCGGTCCCCCGCGCCGCAACACCGTGGTGGAGCGCCCGGTCGAATATGTCGCTTCCGTAAATTGTCACAGGGTCATGCAACAGTGAGGATATGGATGCTTTAGCCCTGATTCTCGCCCTGTTGATGCTGCTGGTGGGTGCCGTCGTCGGCGCCGCCACCGCCTACTTTTTCTTACGCCGGCACAGTCGTGCCCTGGAGGGAGACTTCGACGCCGTCTCGTCGCGCCTTTCCGAGGTCAGCGCCCAGTTCGCCGCCGCAGACGCGGAACGCCGCCTCCTATCCCTGCAGAACCGGGAGCTCGGCGAGTCCCGCAACCAGGACGGGAGCGTCCTCCGCGCACTGGCCCCGGTGGCGGAAAAGCTGACCGCCGTGCAGCAGCAGGTGGCCCTGCTGGAACGCGACCGCCTCGAACAGTACGGCCAGCTGGCCCAGCAACTGCAGGAAGCCAGGCTTTCCGATGCCCAGCTGATCCGCTCCACGCACGCCCTCGAGTCAGCCCTGCGCTCCAACAGTGCGCGTGGACAGTGGGGCGAAGTTCAATTGCGCCGTGTGGTTGAAGCGTCGGGGATGCTCAAGCACGTGGATTTCCTGGAGCAGGTCCACAGCGCCGGAACAGATTCAGCGGTCCGCCCCGACCTCGTAGTCCAGCTTCCGGGCCAGAAGCAGCTGGTGGTGGACGCCAAGGTGCCGTTGTCCTCCTATCTGGAGGCCCAGGAGCTGGGTGCGCGTCAGGATTCGGGCACAGCTGCGAACCCCGGCAACCAGCAATCCCTGCTGGCTGCCCATGCCAAGGCGCTGCGGGCCCACGTGGACTCGCTGAGTAACAAGAAGTATTGGGACATCCCCGGGAACTCCCCTGAGCTGGTGATCTGCTTCCTGCCGGCGGAATCCATCCTGGCTGCCGCCCTGACAGCCGACGCGACGCTGTTGGACCACGCGCTCTCCAGGAATGTGGTGCTCGCCTCTCCAAGCACCCTGCTGGCCGTACTCAAATCGGTGGCCTTCACGTGGCGCCAGGATGTGCTGACGGACAGTGCACGCGAACTCTTTGACCTCGCCCGTCAGCTGTACGAACGCATGGGAACACTCGGGGACAACGTGGGCAAGCTAGGTTCGTCACTCAAGTCTTCAGTGGACCGGTACAACGCCATGATCGGCACCCTGGAAGCGCGGATCCTGCCCACCGCACGGAAACTCAATGCCATGGATGAATCAGGGCTGCTCACCCCGCCCGCACTCGAGGTTACGCCGCGCACGCTGGCGGCGCCGGAGTTTCAGCAGGACGAGGCCGCAGCCTGACGTTGCCGGAGACTGGTCAGTCGCGGGAGCGGCGTCCGCCGAGCGCCCGGCTGACGTCCCCGGCTTCCTTCAGGGTTGCGCGGAGTTCCTTGGGCAACGAGAAAAGGAGGTCCTCTTCGGCCGTGACAACTTCTTCTACGGAGCCGTAGCCGTAGTCGGCCAGCAGGCGAAGGACGTCCGTGACCAGGATCTCCGGCACTGAAGCCCCTGACGTGACTCCGACCGTTGCCACGCCTTCAAACCACGCTTCATCCACTTCATTGGCGAAGTCCACCCGGTAGGAGGCCTTGGCCCCATACTCCAGGGCGACTTCCACCAGGCGGACCGAGTTGGAGGAGTTAGCTGATCCCACCACAATGACCAGGTCGGCCTGGGGCGAGATCTTCTTGATGGCCACCTGACGGTTAGTGGTGGCGTAGCAGATATCGTCGCTGGGCGGATCCTGCAGGGTAGGGAACCGCGCCTTCAGCAGGCGGACGGTTTCCATGGTCTCGTCCACGCTGAGGGTGGTCTGGGACAGCCAGATGACCTTTTCGGGATCCCTGACGGTTACCTTGTCCACTTCGTGGGGACCGTTAATGATCTGGATGTGCTCCGGGGCCTCGCCGGCGGTCCCTTCAACTTCTTCGTGACCGTCGTGGCCGATCAGCAGGATGTCGAAGTCGTCCTTGGCGAACCTCACGGCTTCCTTATGAACCTTCGTGACCAGCGGGCAGGTGGCGTCAATGGTGCGCAGCCCGCGGTCCTCGGCCGACTGGACGACGGCCGGCGATACCCCGTGGGCGGAAAATATCACCAGGGCGCCTTCCGGGACCTCGTCAGTCTCATCGACGAAGATTGCGCCCTGTGCCTCCAGCGAGCTCACGACGTGGACGTTGTGCACGATCTGCTTCCGGACGTAAACCGGCGGACCGTAGTGTTCCAAGGCCTTCTCGACGGCAATCACGGCCCTGTCCACACCGGCGCAATAACCGCGCGGCGCGGCCAGGAGTACCTTTTTGGGACCGGTCACCGGAGCCGCCGCGGCTACCTCCTCTGGCGAGCGCCGCCTGCGCGGGACAGTTGGCATCGAGAGGGACACAGCAGAGGAAGTCATCTCTCCATGCTACCGGGTTGGGGGCCGCCGCCCCGGCGAGGCGATCCGGATCACAAGGGCCGCCGCGACCAGCACACCGCCGGTTATCGCGGCACCGCCGACCCATGATTGGAAGCTGCTGGAAGCGGCCGCCACAAACGCATCCTTGAACATGTCCGCAAGACCGTTGCCGCTCGCTGTCCCCACTACAGCGTCAGTGGCGAATTGCGAGCCGGCGGTCCACAGGCCGGCCAGCGCAAGCGCCGCAAGTCCCACCGCGAAAAGCACTGACCAGCGACGGCGGGCGGAAACCAGGGCAAGCGCAAAGGCGATACCAGCCCCGATGGCCAAAGAGTAACCGAGCGGCGCGTAGGCGGACACCCTCTCGACCAGCTGGCGCTGCTCCGGTTCTCCAACGTTGATCAGCGTCTGCTCCGGCGCAGTCAGCGGCAGTCCCGTGGTGCGCGCGAGCTCCTCCGTCGCCAGCGCTACCAGTGGCGCCAAGTCCAAAGTGAGCGACGACGGGGAGTCCGGGCCGGCAGGAGCTGCTGCCGGTGCGGCTAGGTTGAGCCGGTGGCTCTTCCGCAGTGTCTCCTCCCAGGCCGCCTGGTAGCCCGGTAACGCAGTGAGGGAACCGGCCGCCGCCTCAAGCACTGGCCTCACCAGACCTGCCAGAGCGTCCGGGATAGTCCCAGTGTCAATGGTGCCAACAGCGGCGATGGCCAGCCGCTGCTGAAATTCTGCGTCCTTCCCCAGCGGACCGGCCAGCGCCACAAAGCCATCCTCCTGAATCACGTTGCGGTCAAGCCAGATGGCGGGAACGGCCAATGCGGACAGCAAAACGCCCAGGACGACGGCGATGGCTGAAACGAAGGTGCGCAAAACGGGTCCTCACGGGTTGGCGGCAGCACAGCCATCATAGGGCTGGTGTCTGGACAAAGAATGTCAGTCTAGGGTGCTACAGCTTATGGATAAGGTTGAATGGCATCCACCAGCCCGCTGACAGCAGCCAGTTGACTGACCGCCGCCATTCAAACACGAACCGCTACCTCCCGAACAAAGGACCGCAATGCCGCCACCCACAGCTTCCCGGGGCGACGGACATGTCTGACCAGGCCGCCCGGCCAGGCACTGCTGCCACTACGGTGCCTGCCACAGCCGCTGAGACCAGCCCGGACAATCCCTGGCCGCTGCAACTGCTGTCCCAGAAACTCAAGGCCCATATCGACCGGACACCCTCGGCGTGGGTGGAGGGTCAGGTCATAGAGATGAACCGCCGGGGCGGCAACGCGTACCTCACCCTCCGGGATGTGGACGCGGAAGTTTCCCTGCCGGCGTCGGTCTGGACGAAGGTCCTGGACCGGCAGAACATGCCCCTGGAGAGTGGCTCCCGCGTGGTGGCCTTGCTCAAGCCGGAGTTCTGGCTGAAGACCGGGCGGCTCAACATGCAGGTAAGGGACATCAGGCCTGTCGGGCTTGGCGACCTGCTGGCGCGGATCGAACGGTTGCGGCATGCCCTGTCAGCCGAGGGGCTGTTTGCCGATTCACGGAAGAAACCATTGCCGCTGCTCCCCCACCGCATCGGCCTGATTACCGGACGGGACTCCGACGCCAAAAAGGACGTGGTCCAGAACGCCGCACTGCGCTGGCCCGCCGTCGAATTCGAGATCCGGGAGGTGGCAGTCCAGGGCAACACCGCGGTCTCGCAGATCATCCGAGCCCTGCAGGAGTTGGACGGCCGCCCCGACGTTGACGTCATTGTCATAGCCCGGGGCGGCGGAGCGTTAGAGGACCTGCTGCCTTTCAACAGCGAGGAACTGATCCGTGCCGTCGCGGCCACGGCCACCCCTGTGGTCAGCGCCATCGGACATGAAGCGGACCGCCCCCTCCTCGACGACGTGGCGGACCTCCGCGCGTCCACGCCCACGGATGCCGCCAAACGGATTGTGCCTGACGTTGCCGAGGAACTGGCCGGTGTGCGCCAGGCACGCGAGCACCTGCGCAGGAGCATCGGCAGGCTCGTGGACCGGGAGTCGGACCGGTTGTCCGCACTCCATTCCCGGCCGGTTCTGGCCACGCCCGAAGCAATGGTCACCGGGCGCGCGGAGGAAATCGAACGCCTCCTGAGGAGATCATCAGCCGCCGTCAGCTCAATGGTGGTCCGGGCGGCTGACCAACTTGTTCACCTGCAGGCACAGGTCCGTGCCCTGTCACCGCAAAAGACGCTGGACCGCGGCTACGCCGTGGTCGAACTGGCCAACGGACGGCCGGCCCACGCCGCTGAAGCCGCCGGCCACGCTGTGGTCCGCGACCCTTCGGAGGCGCCGTCCGGAACTGCGTTGTCCGTACGCGTGGCACAGGGTCTGTTCGGCGCCACATCCACTGGGGAACTTCAACAAGGAGAAGCACATGCCCGAGACAAAGCCTGACCCGGAAATCGAAGCACTGAGCTACGAGGAAGCCCGCGAACAACTGGTACACGTGGTGGGGAGGCTTGAGGCGGGCGGCGCCAGCCTTGAGGAATCCCTGGCACTATGGGAACGCGGCGAAGCCCTGGCTAAGCGCTGCGAGGAGTGGCTGGACGGCGCCCGCAAGCGGCTCGCTGCCGCCCGCGACCAGCCGCTCTGACGAGCCCTCTGACCACCCAGTGCGGTCCTGCCCTCGGAACAACCGTCCCCAAACAAGTCAGGACCGATCGACCAGTTCCCGTTCGATGGAAACGTCGAACTCAGCTTTCGGCCATTCCAGCTTCATATCAGACAGCGCACCCAACACCAGCTGCTGCACGGCGATCCTGGCATACCACTTTTTGTTGGCCGGAACCACATGCCAGGGTGCCGCTTCCGTGTTGGTCTCGTCGAGGGCAGCCTGGTATGCGCCCATGTAGTCACCCCAGAACGCCCGTTCCTTCAGATCATTGCTGCTGTATTTCCAGTGCTTGGCGGGGTTGTCCAGTCGGGCAAGGAGCCGGGTCTTCTGTTCATCCTTGCTGATATTGAGCATCACCTTGATGATTTTGGTTCCGGCATCAGTCTGGCGCGCCTCGAACTCATTGATGGCCCGGTAGCGACGCTTAAGTTCGTCAGGCGAAGCCCAGTTGTGAACCCGGTGGATCAGGACGTCCTCATAGTGCGAGCGGTCGAAGATGCCCACCATGCCGGCTCCCGGAACCTCCCTCTCGATCCGCCAGAGAAAGTCATAGGACTTCTCCTCCTCGGTGGGTGCCTTGAAAGCCTTGAACTGGACGCCCTGCGGATCCATTGAAGCCATCACATGGTTGACGATTCCGCCCTTGCCCGCAGTGTCCATGGCTTGCAGGATCAGCAGAAGCCGTTTTTTCCCGCCGAAGCGCGACTCCGCGAACAGCTTTTCCTGAAGTTCGGCCAACGCGCCGTCCAATTCAGCCAGAATTGTCTGGCCATCGGCTTTGTTGCCCTTGTAACCGGGCGTCGCGTCAGGGTCGGCCTCGGCCAGCGAGAAGCCTTTCCCCACCCTCAGCGTATCGACGGGGTGCTTCTTGAACTCAACCAAGTCGGCCATTGGGGTCCTTTGTCCGCAGTGTCCGCGCCATCTGGCGCGTCCCCACAGGCTAGTTCCCTTTGTACCTGCTCAGGAAGTCCCCCATACGGTTGATGGCCTCCTCGAGGTCCTTCACCAGCGGGAGGGTAACCATCCGGAAGTGGTCGGGGCGGACCCAGTTGAAGGCCCGGCCGTGGGAGACCAGGATTTTCTGCTCGCGCAGCAGGTCCAAAACGAACTTCTCGTCGTCGCGGATGTGGAATACCTCGGGATCGAGTTTCGGGAAGAGGTACATGGCGCCACGGGCCTGCTGCGTGCTCACACCGGGGATGGCGTTGAGCATGTCATAGGCCTTGTTCCGCTGTTCCAGCAGCCTGCCGCCGGGCAGGATGAGGTCGTTGATGCTCTGGTAGCCGCCGAGTGCGGTCTGGATGGCATGCTGGGCAGGCACATTGGCGCAGAGGCGCATGTTGGCCAGGAGGCTGATGCCTTCCAGGTAGTCCGAGGCATCCTTCTTCGGGCCCGAGATGGCCATCCAGCCGGCACGGTAACCGCAGACGCGGTAGGCCTTGGACAGTCCACTGAAGGTGAGGCACAGGACGTTGTCACCCGTGAGCGCGGCCATGTTGATGTGCACGGCGTCCTCGTACAGGATCTTTTCGTAGATTTCATCGGCGAAAAGGATCAGTCCGTGCCTTTCGGCCAGGGCCACGATCTTCTTCAGCGTCTCTTCCGGATAGACCGCGCCGGTGGGGTTGTTGGGGTTGATCACCACAATGCCTTTAGTGCGGGGCGTGATCTTGGCTTCAATATCCTCAAGGTCCGGCTGCCAGCCTGATTCCTCGTCGCAGAGGTAGTGCACGGGCTTGCCGCTGGCCAGGGCAACCGAAGCGGTCCACAGCGGGTAGTCCGGTGTGGGGATCAGCACCTCATCGCCGTCGTTGAGCAGTGCCATGAGGGACATGGTGATCAGTTCACTGACCCCGTTGCCCAGGTAGATGTCGTCCACATGGATGTTCTGGATTCCGCGGGTCTGGTAGTACTGGGAGACCGCGGTCCGGGCAGAGAAGATGCCCCGGGAGTCGCTGTAGCCCTGGGCATGGGGCAGATGGCGGATCATGTCCACCAGGATGGCGTCCGGGGCTTCAAATCCAAACGGGGCCGGGTTTCCGATGTTCAGTTTGAGGATCCGGTGACCCTCCGCCTCCATCTGCTGGGCGGCTTGAAGGATCGGTCCACGGATGTCGTATAGGACGTTGTGAAGCTTGGTGGACTGCTTGAATTCTGCCATTCATCAAATATGCCATATGACGGATGTACTTCCGTTGAGACCTCGGACACAGAAGTGTGGCGAGCGGACGACGGCGGCTGCCGGCCCGTGTGGGTCCGGCAGCCGCCGTCGTGATTTGCGTTGTGGAGTCAGGTGTTACTTGACGATGCCCTTGTCCTTGAGCCAGGTGGCGGCGGCGTCTTTGGCATTCTGCTTCTGGCTGCCGCTGACTGCGCGGTTGAGGCTGACCAGGTCCTCAGTGGTCAGGATCTTCGATACGGCATTAAGCGCGTCCTTTGCCTTGTCGGTCATTTTTGCCTTGTTGTAGAGCGGCAGGACCTGCTGGGCCTTGAAGTTGTTCTTCGGATCCTCCAGCACCACAAGGTCGTTGTCCGCGATGGACGGGGTGGTGGTGTAGATGTCAGCTACCTGGACGTCATCAGTGAGGAGGGCCTGCAGGGTCAGGTTTCCGCCGCCGTCACTGAACGGCTTGAGCGCCTTGAGTTCACAGCCGTACTTGTCCTTAAGCCCCGGAAGGCCGTATTGGCGGGTCTCGAACGTCGCCGGCGCACCGATAGTGAGGTCCTTGCAGACCTTGGCCAGGTCCTCGATGGACTTGAGCTGGTACTTCTCGGCTGTGGCCTTGGTGACCACCATGGCGTCTTTATCCTCTGCCTTGGATGCGTCCAGGATGGCCAGCCCGTCGGGAAGTTTTCCAGGCAGGGCTTTGACGATGTCCTCGGCCGAGACCTCCGGCGCCGACGTATTAACGAACGACAGCAGGTTGCCTGAGTAGTCGGGCACCAGGTCCACGGAGCCGTCCTGGACGGCCTTGAAGTAGATCTCGCGGGAACCGATATTCGGCTTGGTGGTTGCCGTGACCCCTGCAGCATTCAGTGCCCCGGCATAGATCTCTGCCAGGATCTGGCTCTCCGGGAAATCAGCAGAGCCGACCACCAATGATCCGCCGCCGGCGCTCCCGGCACTGGTGCTGGGGGTTGCCAACGGGTCGCTCCCGCCGCAGGCTGTCAGCGCAACGGCAAGGCCGACGCCAGCAGCCATGCCGGCCAGTCCCCTGCGGGTAAGGATTGTCCTGGTGTTGTCTTTCATGGGGTACCTCCTTGAACGGCAGCTGACGCAGGCGCGGCAGCTGGGAGATCAGCGGCGGCCTGCTGGCCACCGTGCAGATCGGATTTGAGGCCAGGCGAAAGAAGGACTCTTTGCGCCGCGGCAAGGATGAGGTCAACGATGATGGCCAGCCCTGCAATTAACAAGGACCCGGCAAGCATCCGCGGGAAGTCCTGCAGCGCCAAGCCATCAAAAAGGTAGCGGCCCAAGCCGCCCAAGGGGAGGTACGCAACCACGGAAACCGTCGCGATGACCTGCAGAACTGCCGTTCGGACGCCGCCGAACATAACCAGCAGCCCGTTGGGCAGCTCAACCCGGAACAGGATCTGCAGCTCGGTCATCCCCATGGCCCGGGCAGCATCCACCATGGTCCTGTCCACACTCGAAATGCCGGCGTACGTTCCGGCAAGGAGCGGCGGCACGGTCAGGATGACCAACGCCCACACCGGTGGCATCAGGCTGCTCCCGGCCAGGAGCGCGAAAAGGACCAACAGGCCCAGGGTAGGCAGCGCCCGCAGCGCACCTGCCACCGCTACTGCCACCACGCGCCCACGGCCCGTGTGTCCGATGTAGAGCCCGGCCGGAACGGCGATGGCCGTGGCAATCAGGAAGACAAGCCCGCTGTACTGGAGGTGCTCCAAGAGCCGGACGGGGATGCCGGAACTGCCGGTCCAGTGCAGGGGATCAGCAATCCAGGCGAGGGTGTCCACAAAAATATTGCTCATGGTGAGGCCCCGGCGTGGACGTTGGCATCGGCCAGATAGCCGGCGGCCGAAGTCGCCGAGGGGCCAGACGTCTTAGCGGCGCGGGTCCACGGCGTCAGCAGCCTTTCCAGGACGACCAGCACGGCATCCATCAGCAGTGCGAGGACGAGGATGGCAATGATTCCCACCACCACTTCCGTGACGAAGTTCCGTTGCAGTCCATCCGTAAACAGCATGCCCAGGTTCCCCACGCCCAGGAGTGCCGCGACGCTCACCAAAGAGATGTTGCTGACGGAAACCACCCGCAGTCCGGCGAACATCACCGGCAGAGAGAGCGGCAGGTCAATCTGGACAAAGCGGCGCCACGGCTTGTACCCCATGGCGATCGCAGCCTGCCGGAGGTCCTCCTCTACGGAGTCAAAAGCATCCAGGGCGGCCCGGACCAGCAGCGCCACCGCATAGATGGTCAGGGCAACAATGACGTTGAGCGGGTCCAGGATCCTGGTTCCGAGAATCGAGGGCAGGATGATGAACAGCGCCAGCGAGGGGACGGTGTACAACAATGAACTTGCGGTTACTACCACCGACCGAAGCGCCGGGTGGGTCCGCGCCAACTGCGCCAACGGAATGGAAATAACCAGCCCCAGCACCATCGGAATGAGGGCCAGGACCAGGTGCTGGCCGGCCAATCCCATGACCATGCCGCTGTTTGCCAGGAACCAATCCATCAGAGCGCAGCCTGCCGGACCTGGCGGGCCTCTTCAATGACGCCGAGGACTTCCTGAGCCTTGACGGTTCCCAGAACCTTGCCGTCGTCATCCACCGCCACACCTTGGCCGGACGGGGACGATAGGGCCGAGTCCAGTGCCCTCCGCAGGGTCTCGCCTGGGCGGAAGAGTGACCCGCCGGGGATGAGCTCAGAGTCCGTCCCCGGCTTTGCCCAGCCCAAAGGGCGCAGGTCCGGATCCACCACGAGCTGCCAGTCGGTCACCGCGGCGGGATCGCCGGCAAACTGGCCGGCACTCATCACAAGCGTGGGCACCGGGCGGATGGTGACGGCGTCGGACGTGGTGAACCCCAAGTGGCGGAAGCCACGGTCCCGCCCCACAAAGGAAGCCACAAAATCATTCGCCGGGGCCCGGAGGATTTCCTCAGGGGTGGCGTACTGGGCCAGCCGGCCGCCGACAGCGAAAACGGCCACCTTGTCGCCAAGAATGGTTGCCTCGTCGATGTCGTGCGTGACGAAAACGATGGTTTTTGCGAGGTCCTTCTGCAGCCTCAGGAGTTCCTGCTGTAATTCGTCACGCACCACGGGGTCAACGGCGCTGAACGGTTCGTCCATCAGCAGGACGGGTGGATCGGCTGCGAGCGCCCGGGCTACACCGACTCGCTGCTGCTGTCCGCCGGAAAGCTGGGACGGGTAACGCTTCCCGAGCGCGGAAGCCAGCCCGACGACGTCGAGCAGTTCCGTTGCGCGTTTGCGGGCTTCAGCCTTGGAAACGCCGTTGAGCCGGGGCACGGTGGCGATGTTGTCCAGCACCGAACGGTGCGGCATCAGCCCGGAAGACTGCATCACGTAGCCCATGGACCGTCTCAGTTCCGCGGCAGGCACCGAGGTCACGTCCCGCCCGTCCACGGTGATAGCACCGGACGTCGGTTCCACCATGCGGTTGATCATCCGCAGCGACGTGGTCTTGCCGCAGCCGGATGGCCCCACAAATACGGTGATTGAGCCCTTGTCGATGGACATGGTGAGCTGGTCCACAGCAGGCTGCCCGCCCTGATACTGCTTGGTGACGCTCTGGAACTCAATCATGGCTGGGTCCATTCTGCGGACTTACCTGTTCTGTTGGACGGCATCGGACAGTGTTGGGTCATAAGCTCACTGATGTTTACGGTAACGCAATCCGTGATCAGCGTAACTGGATCTGCAGGCAATCCGGGCAAGAGAATCCCTACTGTAATCATTCGGTGCACAACACCGCGTGGATGGGTGCCACCGATCACCCCGTGCCGGGATGCGCTTATGCCCGGCCCTGCCCGCGCCTAGAGTTGGACCGTGACCAACTTGGAAGTAGCTCCCCAACAGGAACTTTGTCCGCCCGCCGGCCCTGAGGGGACGTCCGGACCCTGCCTCCAGATCTGGCCCGCACGGGAGGTTCCACTGGGTGGCGTGCGGGCCATGACCGTCCGGCGCACGCTGCCGCAGCGGGGTTTACCCACCATCGGCGCCTGGTGTTTCCTGGACAGTTTCGGCCCGGACCGCACCGCCATGTCCGTCCTCCCGCACCCGCATACCGGGCTGCAGACGGTCACCTGGCCACTTGCCGGGAACATCCGGCACCGGGACAGCGTGGGCAGCGATGTTGTGGTCCGTCCGGGTGAGCTGAACATCATGACCGCCGGGCACGGGGTGTCCCACTCGGAGTTCGCCGTCCGGCTGGATCCCGACGCCGCCGCGCAGTTGCCCGTGCAGCGCGGCCTGCAACTCTGGGTAGCGTTGCCGGAGGCTGAACGCCACCGCGAACCCGCGTTCGAGCAGCACCGGGAACTGCCCTCGGTGACGGGGCCGGGTTTCACTGCGACTGTGATGGTGGGCGAATTCGCCGGGGCGGTGTCACCGGCCACGATGTACTCCCCCATTGTCGGGGCAGACATCTCCTGCGCTGGGCCGACCGTCCTGCCACTGAACGCACACTTTGAGCATGCCGTGCTGGTGCTCGACGGCGGGCTGACGCTGGACGGGCACGCGGTCCCGCCCGGTCCGCTGGGCTACCTGGGCGCGGGACGCCCCGCACTGGAGTTCCAGGCCCTGCCCGGAACCCGGTTCCTCCTGATCGGCGGGGAGCCGTTTCAGGAGGAACTCCTGATGTGGTGGAACTTCGTGGGCCGCACCCACGACGAAGTGGAGCAGGCACGTCAGGACTGGGAAGCGCAGGCGGCACTGGCCGACGATGCCGCGCGTGGGGCACGCTACGGGCTGGTTGAGGGGCACGGACCGGACGCAGGCGCCGAAACCGGACGCATCCCCGCCCCCATCATGCCGGCCGTCAGGCTGACACCACGGAAGCGGTCAGTGGGCCCCTGACCCTTCCGAGACCAGCTTTAGCGCGCCGAACACGGGGTCCTGGTCCAGGACACGGACATCGATTACGCCGGCGGCAGCCAGATGGCTCCGGAAAGACTCCTGCAGGGGGACCACGTTCATGCCCAGTCCGCCGCCGAGAATAACGGGACCGTCGATGCCAAGCTTCTGCAACGTCTGGGCAGTCAGGCCCGCGAGGTCCTTGCCGGCCTGGTCCAGCAGCTCCTGGCACGCCGGGTGGCCGGCTGCTGCCGCGTCCACCACCAGGCGTGCCTGCTGGGCCCAGAACCGGCGGCCGGTATCCGGAGAATGAAAGAGCGCAATCAGCCGGTTGGGGTGCTGCACTCCGCACGAGGCAAGCAGAGCCTCGGTCAGCTGGTCCGCTGGGAGTCCCTGGTTCATCCGGCGCAGGCTGTGCCGCACCGCCTCACGGCCCAGCCAGTATCCGCTGCCTTCATCTCCAAGCAGGTAGCCCCAGCCGCCGGCCCGGGCCTCGTCGCCGGCGGCGTTCCGTCCCCAGGCTGCGGAGCCGGTTCCTGCGATCACGGCCACACCCGTGCTGGCGCCGCCCGCGGCCAGCAGCAGCCGCGAATCGTGGACCACCGTGACCTTGGCTCCCGGAACGTGCGGTTCTATCAGCGCGGCAAGGGCGGCGGCGTCGTCGTCGGTGTCAATGCCCCCGGCCCCCGCATAGACGTGGGCCACCTGGCCGCCGCCGATCCGGGAGAAGAGATCCGCGAGGTTCAGTGCCGCCTGGTTGCGGCTGACGTTCTGGACGTTGGAACTGCCGGCGGACTCGTCGGCGACGGCTGCTCCGTCCTCAAACCTGACGCCGCGGGTCTTTGTACCGCCGATGTCCAGGCCGATGATGACCCCCGCGAGGGGACCCGGGGCGGACGCGGCGCCGCCCGCCTGGTGGTTTCCGGGCAATGCGGTCTGGTGGTGCTCGCTGTCAGTCACGCACCCAGCCTACTGAAATGCCGCCGGCGAATCGCGGCCGGGCCGCGGGACGCCGTCGTGTCTGAACGCCGTGGCGCCCTATCCGCTCCCTGAACGGGCGGCCACCAAGCCCGCCAACAATTGCGGACCCTCCTGCAGGACCATCTCGCGGAAGAACCGGACGGGATCGGGCTCGGCATCGGGGCCGGGTTTCCGGCGCCGCCAGCCCAGCCCGATCTCGCGGTATGCAAGCCCGGATTCCAAGGCAAGCTCGACCCAGCCCAGGTTCCCCGTTTCCGGGCTGACACGGCGCCCCGGCGCATTGCCGCCGGGCGGCAGGATGCTGACACCAAGGCCCGCGGCGACCAGACCACGGGCTGTGTGGGTGTCCTGGCTTTCGAACGCGATCCGCGGCCGGAATCCTGCCTCGCGGAACAGCGTATCGGTCAGTGACCGCATGCCGTACCCCGGCTCCAGCGCCACGAAGGGGTCCCGGCGGATGTCCTGCACGCCGACGCTGCCCCGGCCTGCCAGCGGATGGCCGTGGTGAACCACCAGGCGGAGGGGCTCACGGTAGAGCGATGCCGAGGCGATGATGCTGCTTGCGGACGGAACCGGTGCTGTCAGTGACAGATCCGCCTGGCCCGAGGCGAGCTCCGCGAGGCAGGTGTCCCGTGCCCCCTGTCGGAGGATGAAGCCGGCCTCCGGGTGGCGGCTGCGGAAGGCGCTGATGAGCAGGGGCAGGGTGGCCTCGCCGAACGTGTGCTGAAAGGAGAGTGCCACTTTTCCCCGCACCACGTCCGACTCGTGCCGGACCAGGTCCAGCCCGGCCTGGAATTCGGTGAGGGCCGACTCGATGTATGGGAGCAGGGTCCGGGCGGCCGCCGTGAGGCGGATGCCCCGTCCGTCCCGGATCAGCAGTTCGGTTCCGACGACGGCGCTGGCCCGGGACAGTGCCCGGCTCACCGTGGACTGGGGTACTCCAAGTAGCTCGGCCGTTTCCGTGACGTGCTGGGTCCGGCCCAGTTCAGCCAGGATAGGCAGCAGCGGCAGGAGCTTCACCAACTGCTTGTGGTCGGCATCCATTGGCCCCACCTCTCCAAACGTTCCACTATTGACATGAATTGCGTCTCAAAGATGCATTGGAAGCATACATTGCGCAAGCCTACCCTTGGGCTATGCCACGAAATGCCGCAGCCGCGGGAACATTCGCTCCACCGCAGGGTGGCTGGGCGGGACATCCCAAAGGCTCCGCTGCCTACAACAAGATCCTGGCCGGCCTGGCCTTCGCGGGCGTGGCCACGTTCGCCCAGCTCTACTCAACCCAGGCAGTATTGCCGCTCCTTGCCGCAGACCTGAATGTGACCGCGGCAGAGGCGGCGTTGACCATATCGCTGGCCACTGTGGGCCTGGCCATCACCGTCATTCCCTGGTCCTTCCTCGCGGACAGGATCGGCCGGGTCAAGGCCATGGCCTGGGGCATCTCCGCTGCCACCGTCCTGGGCCTGCTGGTACCCCTCGCCCCCACGTTCGGCGCGCTGCTTGCTCTGCGGCTGCTTGAAGGAATGGCGCTGGGCGGGATCCCGGCCATCGCCATTGCCTACCTGAACGAGGAAGTGAACAGGGCCCATGCGGCCATGGCCGCAGGCAGCTATGTTGCCGGCACAACGCTGGGCGGACTGGCCGGCCGGCTGGTGGCAGGGCCGGCAGGTGAGCTCTGGGGCTGGCGCACAGCCGCCCTGGCCGTTTCCCTGCTGGCAACAGAGTCCGCGGTACTCTTCCTCGTTCTGGTACCGCAGGCCAAGGGATTCACAGCCGCCAAAGCCTCGGGGGTCCGGGGTGCCATGGCGACGCTCGGCGGACATGTGCGCAATCCCCGGCTGCTGGCGCTCTACATCCAGGCCTTCCTCATGATGGGCGGGTTTGTAGCCGTCTACAACTACCTTGGCTTCCGCCTGTCCGCTAAGCCCTACACGCTGCCGGCCACCCTCATCAGCCTGATCTTCCTGGCTTACCTTTCGGGAACGATTTCGTCCCGCTGGGCCGGCGGGCTGACAGCGAGGTTTGGCCGCAGGAATGTGCTGCTTGCGGGCATCATCCTGATGGTGGTTGGGCTGGCACTGACGCTGACGCCGGTGCTCGCCCTGATCCTTGCCGGCCTGGTGATCTTCACCGGCGGCTTCTTCGCTGCCCACAGCATCGGTGCAGGCTGGACCGGAAGCATCGCCACCACCGGCCGTGCCCAGGCATCGTCGCTCTACAATCTGGCCTATTACCTGGGCTCGAGCGTCATCGGCTGGGCGGGCGGACTGGTGTTCCAGTCCCTGGGCTGGACGGCGCTTGCCGTGGCGATCATGGTCCTGGCGTGCATGACGGCGGTGACAGTCGCCGTCGTACATCCCCGGCGAACCCACGAAACGGCACCGCCCGGCACACGAGACCGAACGCAAGCCGCAGGGCACTAGAACTATCCGCCATTAAATGGCAAGTGTGTCTGGCGATTGTTCGGCAGGGATGGTTGCGTTCCGGGGTGATCAACAGGAATCCGGCGTCTAGGATGAACTGACGGACATTCAAGGAGATTCCATGAGCAGCAACCCAAAAAGCATCCGGCCGGCCAGCCACTTTGAGCCGCTCGATGCCATTGATGAACGGCTTCTGGCCGCCTTGGTGGACGATGCACGGATCTCCAACAAGCAGTTGGCGGAACTCGTGGGCATTGCACCGTCCACCGCGCTCATGCGGACCCGCGCATTGTCCGAACGTGGCATTGTCCAGGGATTTGAGGCGAAGCTCAGCCTCTCGGCCATCGGCAGGTCCGTCCAGGCGCTCGTGGCCGTCCGGTTGCGGGCCCACGACAGGGACCAGATCGACCGCTTTACAGCCCGCGTTCCGCACCTGCCCGCGGTCCTCTCCACCTTCCACACGTCAGGCTCCGTGGACTACCTGCTGCACATCGCCGTTGCCAGCACCGAGGACCTGCGGGATTGGGTCCTGGACAATCTCGCCACCGACCCCGTGGTGGGCCACACCGAGACCACCCTCGTCTTTGAGCACATCCAGGGGAACCACGGCCCGCTGCCGGACTAGGCTGTCCGCTGCAGCGCTGTCCGAAGCGTGACGGCGGACAGCGCCAGTGCGGCGGCGCTGCACAGCACGACGAAGCCCGTGACCGCCGTCGGCAGCCCCAACACCGCTGTGGCCCAGCCCAGTCCAATGACCGGCACCGCGCTGCCCAGGTACGTGATGACATAAACGGTGCTGATGACCTGGGCGTGCTGTGACGATTCCACCTTGGCGGCCACATCATTGAAGACCGTGCGGAAGGCGACCCCCTGTCCCAGCCCCGCGCAGACGCTGGCGGCGGCCAGCAGCAGCGGACTGCTCCAGGCGGCCGCGGCAGCCAGGAGCAGCACCGAGGCTCCCAGGACCGCCAGCCCCGCGGGCACCACAAAGCGTCCCCGCACGGACAGTACCTGGCTCAGCGCCGAGGCCGCGAGCGTCATCCCGGCCAGGGCGCCGATCAACGGCCGTGAATCGGTCTGAATGATGGGGGCGAAATAGGCCGGTGCCAGCGACAGGCAAAATCCAAAGACGGAGAAGCTGAGGAATCCGACGGCGGCTGCGAGCCAGAACGCGCCCCGCGCTTCGGTGGACACCGAAGGCCGGCGGGGCGCCAGGACCAGGACGGGGCGCGGGCCAGCCGGAGGCTTGATGGCCGGCCGGGCCTGAAGCAGGTAGAGCGGCACCAGCATTGCTGCCAGGACCAGCGAGTGAACGTAGTACGGGGCGGTGGTGGTCCCCGGCAGCAGCGACAGCAGGCCGCCGATGACCGGACCGGCCGCCACTCCACCCGCCGTAGCCAACAGGGTGAAGCGTGTGGCCCACTCCGGCCGGGACGGGAGCAATTCCCGCAGCGCGGCGGCACTGGCACCGGTAGCCAAGGCAACGGCCACGCCCTGAAGGGCCCGTCCGGCCGAAAGCGCCACCAAGTTTCCGGCCTGTGAGAAGACCCAACTGCCCGCCAGCCCGGCCAGTACAGCCAGTATGAGCGCCGCCCGCCGGCCGATGTGGTCCGACCAGTGGCCGGCCAACATCAATGTGGCCACCAGCGCCAGGACATAGCTGGCAAAGGCCGCCGTGACCCCAAGTGCCGAGAGGCCAAGGTTTGCCTGGAGCAGCGGATACAGGGGCGTGGCCAGGTTCGCTCCGACCAGCAAGGTGAAGATGACGGCACCTGCCATCACCAGCCGTGCCGTGGTGGATGCATCCCAGCCCTGACGCCCGGCTGTGGCCGGACGCATACGGAGTTCATTAAAGACTGTCATTGCTGCTGCCTTGGCGTCGACCGGGGCGGGAGGTCCTTGTGGGAAGCCGCCCCGGATGGGAATTGATACCTACAGAATGCTTCATGGCTGACTGATTGGGCGTAAGTTCGTGGAATAATTGAGCAAAGTACGCAATTTTTGGTGCCTCCAATAACTGAAAGTGACAGTTTGCCTACCCTTGATCCCACGGATCTGAAGATCCTCGTGGAACTCATCCGCGATCCCCGCATCCAGATCGGCGAGTTGGCCGAGGCGCTGGGGATCGCGCGCAACACAGCGCAGTCGCGTGTCCGGCGCCTGCTCCGCGCCGGGGTGCTCCACGACGGCGGCCGCGAGATCGACCTTGAGTCGGTGGGGTACGACGTCGTCGCCTTCGTCACGATCGAAGTGACGCACCGGGAACTGGACGGAGTTGTGGGCGCCCTCCGGCTGCTCCCCCAGGTCCTGGAGGTCCATGAGATCTCGGGGCGAGGTGACGTGTGGTGCCGGGTGGTGGCCACCGATACGCACAATCTGCAGTCCGCCCTCCGCCAGATCCTCCGCATCAAGGGCGTCATCCGGACCGAGACTGTACTGGCTCTCCACACGCACATTCCGTACCGGACCGAACCCCTCATCAGCCGCCTCGCACAGGCCGTGCCCGGCACCCCAACACGGCCCAAGTAATTGTCCGGGCGCGGCGGCGGCTCCCCTGATGGCAGTTAGGATTCGAGCATGGATTGGCTTTCACATATTTCACAGATCAACTGGCTCGCCGTGGCACTGGCCTTCATCTCGAGCATGGCCATCGGCTTTGTCTGGTACATGCCAGCAGTGCTGGGAAAGCGTTGGATGGCCGCCATCGGAAAGACTGAAGAGGACCTGAAGAACATAGGCGGCGGCGCGGGGATCTGGGTTCCCATGATGGTTGCGGCCGCTGTGACTGCCATCCTGCTGGCGGTCCTGATCAGCACGCTGGGCCTGGATAGCGCAGCGGCGGGCGGCTGGTTCGCCCTGGTACTCGCGCTGGTGTTCCGCGCCGGCGGGCATGTCATCCATAACGGGTTCGCCGGCCGCCCGACCGCTGTCACGCTGATCGATTCCGGACACGATCTGCTCGCCATGACGGTGTCCGGCGCCATCATCGGGACCATGTCCTGACGTGACCATCATCGATAATGCCGTCTACGTGGACGGCGTCCGCAGTGCGGAACCTGAGAGCCTGGAACAGACCTTCGAAACCCTCGCCGAGCACGGGGGCATGGCCTGGATCGGGCTGTACCGGCCCACGGCGGCGGAAATGACGGCCGTGGCCACCGAATTCGGGCTGCATGCACTGGCCGTGGAGGACGCCGTTTCGGCGCACCAGCGGCCCAAGCTTGAACGCTACGAGGACAATCTTTTTACGGTGCTGCGCCCGGCGCGGTACCTGGACGCCACCGAGACCGTGGAGTTCGGCGAACTGCACATCTTCACCGGCCGGAATTTCGTGGTCACCATCCGCCATGCTGAAATGGCCGGCGTTGCCCGGGTCAGGCGGCGCCTTGAAGGCCGCCCCGACCTGCTCCGGCACGGCCCGGAAGCCGTTCTCTACGCCCTGCTGGACCTTGTGGTGGACGACTACGCACCGGTGGTGGCCGGGCTGGAAAACGACATTGACGAGATCGAGGACCAGCTCTTCAGCGGGGACACCACCGTCTCCCGCCGCATCTATGAACTGGCCCGCGAAGTCATCCAGTTCCAGCGCGCCATCCATCCCCTGCCGGACATGATGCAGCAGCTCAAAAGGGGCTTTGAAAAGTACGGCGTGGACTCTGAACTGCAGCACAGCCTGCGGGACGTCGAGGACCACGTGAAGCGGGTCATCTCGCGTGCGGATTCATTCCGTGACCTGCTGCAGAACGCCCTCACGCTGGACGGAACGCTGACCGCCAACCGGCAGAACCAGGCCAGCGCCGAACAGAACGAACAGGTCAAGAAGATCTCCTCGTGGGCGGCGATCTTCTTCGCGCCTTCCTTCGTGGCCGGCGTCTACGGCATGAACTTCGACCACATGCCCGAACTCCACTGGGCCCTTGGCTATCCGATGGCCATCGCGCTGATGGCAGGTACCGCCGCCCTGATGTACACCATTTTCAAGAGGAAAGGCTGGCTGTAGGGCCCGAGGCTGCGGGGCCCCCGGACTTCGCCGAGCCTCAGGCGACGTGGAGTTCCACGCTCCCCTGGCCTGAGTCTGCAGCGCTGAATACCAGACGCCGGTTGGCAATTTTCTCCGTAAAGAAACGGTCGTGGCTGACCACCACCACTGCACCCGGGAAATGCAGCAGGGCACGCTCCATGACCTGGGTGCTGGAGAGGTCCAGGTGGTTGGTGGGCTCATCCAGCAGCAAGACCGAAGCACCCGAGAGCAGGCATTGGGCCATGGCCACCCGGGCGCGTTGGCCGCCTGAGAGGTTGCCGATCTTTTGCTTGAGATCAGCTTCGGAGAACTGGAACATAGCGAGGAACCTGTTCACCGACTTCTTCGTCGCCGTCAGGGCCAGGCTGTCAGGCATCGCGTTGACCGCATGGCTGACTGTGTCGTCGTCGTCCAGTTCTTCCAGCACCTGGTTGTACGAGACCATCCCGGCGCCCTTGGCCCAGGCCACACTGCCCGAATCGGCCGGCTCTTCGCCGGTGAGCGCCCGGAGCAGCGTGGTCTTGCCGCTGCCGTTGGACCCGATGACGGCGATCCGGTTACCGCGCCCGATCTCGAAAGTGAGGCCGCTGAACAGCGTCCTGCCCCCATAGGCCTTGCTCAGGGATTCCACCCGGCACAGGACGTCCTTGACGTACAGACCGCCGTAAATCTCCGTGATGATCTGGTCCACGGGCCGGGGCGCACGGGACTTCTTGATCCTGGCCAGCTGGTTTGAGAGTCCCTTGCCCGCCGCCTTGGCGGCTTCCCGCCGGTCCGAAATGCCTTCGGCTTCAAAGGCGAGCAGCTCGGACTCGTGGACGAACTGGCTCGCCAGGCTCTTGAGCTTGAACTGCTTGGCAACCACGTATTCGGCGAAATTGCCCGGGTATTCGTGGAGGTGGAAGTTCTCCACCTCGATAATCCGGGTGACCACGGAGTCCAGGAACTTGCGGTCGTGCGAGACGATGATCGCAGCGCCCTTGAAAGTCCGGAACCAGCCTTCGAGCCATTCGACGCCGGCCACGTCAAGGTAGTTGGTGGGTTCATCAAGCAGGAGGACGTCCGGGGCTTCCAGCAGGATCTTTGCCAGCGCTGCCCGGTTCCGCCAGCCGCCGGAGAGTTCGTCGATGGCGCAGGTGCGGTGGTGGTCGCTGAAGCCGAGGGTGGTGAGTACCTTGTCGATGCTGCGCTGGTAGTCCCAGCCATCCAGCCGGTCCATCGCCTCAAAGAGTTCGGACTGGCGGTGGATGAGTTCATCCAGCCGTGCTGCGTCCGAGGAGTCAGCGGCGATGGCCGCGTCGATGCCGGCCAGCTCGGCTTCGATCTCCTTGACGTTGGTGAACAGGCCGTCCAGGACCTCCGCGATGGTCGATTCGCCGTTCAGCTCTGAGAACTGGGAGAAGTAGGCGGCCTTGGTTCCGAGCTCGACGGCGACGGCCCCGGAATCGGGGGCCACCTGGCCCTGGATCAGCTTCAGGATGGTGGACTTGCCCGAGCCGTTCTTGCCGATCAGGCCGACCCGGTCACCTGCTTCAAGCTTGAAAAATGCTTCGCGGAGAACCTGGGTTTTGTCAAAGCTCACGTTGACGTCGTTCAGCCGGATCAAACTCATTGATGGTGTCCAATCCAGTCATGGTAAAGCGTGGAAGCGGTGGGGGTCCTGCAAGCCTATTCGAAACAAGCATCTTGCGCAGACATGGCGTTGCGCCCCGCTGGGCCGGTAGTAGCCTTGAGAGTCGCATTCCTCCCTCAAGAAAGGTAACGCGCTTGCTGGTGCTCCACGCGTTCTGGTCGCTCAATCGTGGCCCCGGCCTCTGGGCCGAAGACTCCGGGAAGGTGGTAAAGAGCAGAGATCAGGGACTGAAGGCCGCCCGACCCCATCCTTTCGCCGCGTCGGCCGACGTCGTCGCTGCACTGGCGGCCGGCGAGCTTGGGAGTACTCCGCTGCTGTTGCCTTCGCTAAGGCACGCGCCGCTGGACTCTCCCGAGATAGTGCGCATCACACCGCGTCCCGCGAGCTCAACCGGTCCGTCCCTGTTGCCCTGGACGGTGCCCGTCGTGTGGGTCAATCCTGCTGCCGTCATCGCCTCTGGTGACGAGCTTGGCCAGGGTCTGGCGTCCACACTGTTTCCTGAGCGGTTTCCGGACGACGAAATCGACTCACGGGGCGACGTACGTATCGCTGCTTCCGTGCGGTTTCTCGGCGAAGTGGGGCGATTTGCCGACGAACTCGCAGAACGGGGCCGAGTGCTCCCGGGGATCGCCTGGGCCTCCAACGAATCCGATGACTCTCTCGTGGCCGAGGCGCGGTGGCGGGCGGTGCTGCGGGGGCCTGACGCGCTCGCATTCGGCGATCTCATTGCCAGCATGCCGCCCGTATTCCGGGCAGAACCGGGCTCGGAGGATGCGGGTGAGCTGGCCGCCTCGGCCCTCCACGCCTTCACCGATGCCGCGGTTCGGGCCCGGCTGCCGCGCGAGTTGCCGATGCTGCCTCCGCACCGGGGGCGGAAACCCCTGCAACCGCGCGCTGCTGAGGCATGGCTGGAGGCGCTTCATATGGCGGACGCCCGCGTCCAGGTCCCGGCGCAGGCAGTTGGTGAGCTGGAGCAGGGGCTCGCGCCTTGGAATGAGTATGCGCGCGAGTCCAATGCTCCGGCCCGGGCAACATTCCGGCTCAGCGAGATTCCAGGCACGGAGGACGTCGGGGAAGACCCGCTCCTTTCGGCAGATGTGCCCGAGCATGCATCCGCCGCCGGTGCATCCCTGGAGGTGCCTGCTTGGCGGCTGGAGTTCCTGCTTCAGTCCTCCGCAGACCCCAGCCTGCTTGTGGCGGCCGAACAGGTGTGGCGCGACGGCGGCGCCTTGGCCCGCTGGCTTGGCCGCCCGCAGGAGGTGCTGCTCGCTGAATTGGGCAAGGCCGTCCGCGTCTACCCCGCCTTGGAACCAGGGCTTCGGCAGTCGCGACCCGCAGGGCTCAACCTTGACTCGAGTGACGCGTTCGCATTCCTCCAGGATGGGGCTCCAGCCTTGGACGAGGCCGGTTTCGGAGTGCTGCTGCCCTCATGGTGGGACAAGCGCACGAAGCTGGGCCTGAAGCTCTCGGCGTCAACGCCGATGGAGGACGGTACCGGCACGGCACCCGCCTTTGGCCGGGAGCAACTGTGCGACTTCCAGTGGAGCATCGCCGTCGGCGACCACACCCTTACCGATGAAGAGATCAGCGCGTTGGCCGAGGCGAAGGCTCCGCTGGTTCGGCTGCGGGGGCAGTGGATGACCGTCAATGCGGAGCAACTGCGTCTTGGCATCGATTTCCTGCAGCGCGAGGAGGCCGGGCGCGGCACGGTGGCGGATGTTCTTCGCCTTGCCGCCGCGCATCCCGACGAACTTGAGCTGCCGCTGGAGGTCGCCGGCGTCACGGCCGACGGCTGGCTGGGAGCCCTGCTGGACGGCTCTGCGGACGCGAGGATTCAGCCGGTCTCCCCACCGGCGAGCTTTCGGGCCACGTTGCGCCCGTACCAGGAACGTGGCCTGGCATGGCTGAATTTCCTCGCCACACTGGGTGTCGGTGCCTGCCTCGCCGATGACATGGGGCTTGGCAAGACCGTTCAGCTGCTGGCATTGGAAGCGGTGCACCGTGAGGCGAATGCCGAGGCCGGCCCCACCCTGCTGGTGTGCCCGATGTCCCTGATCGGCAATTGGGAGGCCGAGGCAGCAAAGTTCGCGCCCGGGTTGCGGTTGCGGGTGCACCACGGATCGGACCGGTTGCGCGGCGAGGACTTCGGCGCAGGCCTGGACGGAATCGACATCCTCATCACAACATACACAACGCTGACGCGCGATCTAGAGCTGTTCGAGGCCGTCACCTGGAACCGTGTGGTGCTCGATGAGGCGCAGGCGGTGAAGAACAGGCTTTCCCGCGCGGCAAAGGCCGTGAAACGCCTTACCGCCACCCATCGGATAGCCCTCACCGGCACTCCGGTGGAGAACCGGCTCGGCGAGATGTTCTCGATCATGGACTTCCTGAACCCCGGGATATTGGGTTCGGCGGAGTTGTTCCGCACCCGTTATTCCATACCGATTGAACGCCACCGCGACCCGGCAGCGGCCGAGAGGGTGCGGGCGCTCACCCGGCCATACCTCCTGCGGCGCGTGAAGACCGATCCGGCCATCATTGACGACCTGCCGGAGAAAATCGAGATCAAGCAGTACTACACCCTGACGAACGAGCAGGCGTCGTTGTACCAGTCCGTCGTCGACGACATGATGGAGAAGATCGAGGAGTCCGACGGGATCGCACGGCGCGGAAACGTGCTGGCCGCGATGGCGAAGCTCAAGCAGATCTGTAACCATCCGGCCCAGTTGTTGCACGACCGCTCCGCCGTTGGGCAACGCAGCGGCAAGGTGATCCGGCTGGAGGAGATTCTGGAGGAGATCATTGCCGAGGGCGACAAGGTGCTGTGCTTCACCCAGTACACCGAGTTCGCCGAGATGTTGGTGCCGCACCTCGCGGCCCGCTTCGACACCGACGTCGCCTATCTGCACGGCGGCACTTCCCGGCAGAACCGGACCGAGCTGGTGCGCCGCTTCCAGTCGGACGACGGGCCGCCGATCTTCCTGCTCTCGCTGAAGGCCGGCGGCACGGGACTCAACCTGACGGCCGCGAACCATGTCATCCACCTTGACCGCTGGTGGAACCCGGCGGTCGAGAATCAGGCCACCGACCGGGCCTTCCGGATCGGGCAGAAACGGCGTGTGCAGGTGCGCAAGTTCATCTGTCGCGGCACACTGGAGGAGCGGATCGACAACATGATCGAGGAGAAGGCGGCGTTGGCGAACATGGTGGTGGGCGACGGCGAGGGCTGGCTCACCGAGCTGTCCACCCAGAGCCTGCGCGAACTGTTCGCCCTGTCCAAGGAGGCCGTCAGTGAGTAGAGGCCCTTACGAATCGCCGTTCTTTCCCCCGTCGAGCCCGCGCAGCGTCGAGGGCGGCGTCAAGGCCCGGAGCGTGCGGGGCGCCATCGGCACGAGCTGGTGGTCGGGACGGTTCATCGACGTGTTGGAGAGTCTTGGCGTGGGCGGGCGGCTGCAGCGTGGCCGCAACTACGCCCGCCGCGGGCAGGTGATCTCGCTTGACATCGATGCCGGCACCGTCGTCGCGAGCGTCCAGGGCTCACGGACAAAACCTTACCGCGTACGGATCGGCATCACTGCGTTCGGAAAGGCACAGTGGGCGGCGGTGGAGGAGGCACTCGCCGGCAACGCCTGGTACGTGGCGACCCTGCTGGCGGGAGAAATGCCGGCCGACATCGAAGACGTCTTCGCCGCAGTCGGTCTGTCACTGTTCCCCCGTAGTGCAGGCGAGCTCAGCCTGGACTGCTCCTGCCCCGACTGGGAAGTGCCGTGCAAGCACCTGGCGGCGGTGTTCTACCTGCTGGCCGAACAGTTCGACGACGACCCCTTCCGTATCCTGGCCTGGCGCGGACGCGAACGCGAGGATCTGCTGGGACGGATGCACGCGGCGGACGCCGTTGGCGGGAATGAGAAGCGTACGGGCGCCCCTCTCACGGAAGTGCTGGACACCTTCTTTGTCTCGCCTGTGCAGGTTCCTGCGCGACGCAGCTCTGCGGTCGGGGGACTGCTGATGGACCAGGTTCCGCCGGTGGATGTCACGGTCCGCTCGCGTCCGCTCGCCGAAGTTTTGCGACCGGTTTATGCTGCGCTCCGGGCATCCGCTGAACGCGACTGAGCACGCTGGCGCGATATCGTCCAGATCTGGGCGTATGCGGCGGTCGACGCCCAGATCAAGTTCATCCCTCGGCTACATCACTTACTCAGGCGAGGAATACGACGGACGCCACGATGCGATCATTGACGACGAATCCTTCGCCGAAGTCCGTCGGCTCATGGCCACCAGGACATCTGCTGGCGAACGCCGCCGTATCCATTCCATCACCATCACCTCAAAGGCACGTCGACGTAACTGGGCACGTACTGCACAAGCCATTCGCGGAGCTTCCGACCATCCAAAGGGACCCAGAACCTAATTGCCAGCGGCCTGCTCGAGCCGGACGCGATCCGCGAACCCCCACAGAATGCGGAAGCTAGGTTGTCATTCCCGGATGTCGCTACCTTCAGCAGACTACTCACGCAGGGCCCCGGTCTGGGGCCGTCCGGGAACCGTTCGTGTCTGCGGAACGGGTCCAAGGAAAGGAGCGCCGGGGCCGGTTGCTTTGACCACCAGGACGGCGAGGAGGCTCGTAACAGGGATGGCGAGCACCAGCCCCACCGAACCCACCAAGGTCCGGACCACTTCCTCGGACATCTCGATGCAGGTCAACGCCTCGCCTAGAGGGCGGCTGTAGAGCATCACAATGATCATGATGGGAAGGGCGGCGCCTGCGTAGGCGAACGCGATCGTACAGACGGTGGAGACAATGTGATCGCGTCCGATCCGCATTGCGGAGCTGAAGAGCTTGCGGGCGGAGGTTTCCGGAGCCAGTTCGTAAAGTTCCCATACGGCGGACGCTGTACTTCGAGGTCGCCGCCGCGGTTCTGACGGTAATGGGAAGCGACCTGGGCCAGGTCGCGGACGCCATTGCGCTCTCGCGGCGGACGCTGGCGACGATTCGAACCAACCTGCTCTGGGCGTTCTTCTACAACGCCGTCGGCACCCCGGTCGTGGCCCTGGGTTTGCTTAATCCGATGATCGCAGGAGCCGCGATGGCAGCCGGCTCAGTCCTGGTTGTCAGCACCTCTTGCGGCTGCGTCGTTTCTCCGGCCAGAAGACGACCGGGACGTCGGTCATGCCGGCGTCCACACCCGTCCGCTGATAGGCATCCTGGTGCCTGTCGCGGGGTGACCGATCCTGCGCGGGCATGGAGAAGGCCGGTGATGCGCTGCCCCCAAGGCACCGAATCACCGGCCTTCACGTTCCTATTTAGCCCGCGCGGACGAAGGTGACAGAGCCTTTGGCCGTCATCCATGTCAGGGGGTGGACGGCAGTTTCGTTCTTGCCGTTCAGCCCGGAACTGAGGACCTGTCCGTTGCCAACATAGATACCCACGTGTCCGGGCTGCATCACCATGTCCCCGGGCTGCGGGTCCGTCACGACTGTGCCGTAGTTCATGAAATCCATAGGACCCAGGTCGCCGACGGGAATCCCTGCGGCGCCAAGTGCCTGTTCAACCAGCCTGGTGCAGTCCTGGATCATGCCGATCTGGGCGTAAGCGGCAGAAACCATGGCCGCGTTCACCCCTCCCGCGGCCGAAGCAGCCACTGGCGCAGCAGCAGGGGCTACGGTGATCGTTGCTTTCGCCGGCGCGGCGGAAACTGCCGGCGCGGCCGCGGGGGCGGCTGCGGGTTTAGGTGCCTCGACGACGGGGGCCGGCGTGGTGCTGATTTCCGGGCGCTCGTAGGAAATCGTGACCGTGGCATCGGCGCTGAACTGGGCAGGTGCCTGACTGGTGATTTCCAGGTTCGACGTCGGTTCCGCGTCCCGCTGCTGGGGTGCTTCTGCCGCCTGGGCGGCGATGCCGCTAGTCAGGACCAGACCGGAAGCTGCAGCAATAACGGCTGCTTGACGTCCGACAGTTCCGGCGTTGGCGGCCATCGATTTGGTCAATCCGGTGAGCGGGCTGGTGGGGGTGATGGCGGCGCGGCGGCGGCCATGGGTTTTGAGCGTAGACATGAAGAGACCTCTCCCAATGCCTACGAGGTGAGCTGTCGGATTCGGATGGGAGACACCCGGCCGCATGTTCCTGCACGAAGGCAGTACAGCGGCTTCACCCCAAGGCCTGCCCGAAGCAAGCCAAAAATTGGGTTCCCCGTCTCTGCCGGACGAAATATGCGAAAGGATCCCGGGCAGCGGCAGAGTTCGGCAATCAGCTCGGGAGTGCCGAACTCGGAGAAAACCGGCACGGGTTCGACCCTACAGGACACCTGCCCCAATTGTCACATTTGAATAACGGACCCCAGTCAGGGGCGGCGGGTGGTGTCCGGCCTCGACGGAGTGAACGCCGCCACCGTCGAACTGGTCCCCGGCGGGACATCCCGGCTCAGTGTCACCGGCACCCATACCGAAACTGAAATCCGGGACGCCGTCACGGCCGCCGAATACAGCCTCACCAGCAGATAGTCCAACGCCCGCCCCGACGGACAGCGCCGCTGCCTCCGTCAGGGCAGACATCCCACCCAGGAGAGGGCAACAATGGAAAATCATCACCATCAAGGAGCAGACCACACCGGCCACCAGGCCCCGCAGCCTGCCCCCGGTCACGGCACGGCGTTGACCAGTCCCCCGTTACGGCACAGACGTGGCCCGTCATCGGCAAATCATTGACCTCACGTGCCTCCCGCGTCGCCGGCCGGCAACTGCCCCTCACCGTCAAAGAACGACCGTGACCGCTGCGATACGCCCATCGTTTGCAGGCATGGTCCAGGAGACACGGACCAGGCCGCCACGGCCGCCGCGATCAACAGATTCCTGTTGGACGGGACCCTCATCAGCATCACCGCGATAGCGGCCGTGGCAGACCTCAGCCGCAACTTCATCCACTCCCATGAGAACCTGCTCCACCAGCTTGACGCCGCCCGCCAAACCCAAGCCGATGCCCACGTCCCCCGTCAAAGACAGCCGACCCCCGGGGCGGCAGGGCGCGAACTCGCAGAGATGTGTGCCTAGGCGAGCAAATCGAAACAGCCACAAGAGCCAAGGACCCGGACGCTACACCGATCACAGCTGCCGAAAAAGAACATGCAACGGAAGAAAACCGGATACTGCGTAAACAGGTTGAGGTCCTTGGACGCCGAGTTAACGATCTCCGGGATGATCTCACCGCCGAACGCCGCGGTGCCCGGTCTTGATCATCCGATATCGAACAAACGTCCGCCTCGTTGCCCCTATCCCTTGTCGGCGTAGCTCCGCCAAGCCCTGGGGAACCGGGCCCAAACGCATCGATCCGGGACTGCGGACCCTCGCACCGAAGATGTTTCACCCGCCGGCGCAAGGTCCGGCGAGCCGCTGGCCGAACAACACGCCGTGGGCCGTCAAACGCGAAGAAGGTGGGGGTCCGAAAACTTTACGGGGCGGGTGTAACTTTTCGGCTCCCTGCATCGATTACATAACTGGAGGGCTGGGGCTCTCAGCCGGTCACGGCTAACTCTTTCTTGGCCTTGGAGGTCTCATGTCATTCTTCACCGCGCTGGTCACCAGCAAAATCGCTGCCGGCGCTCTGGCCGCCGGAACCCTGGCCGTCGGCGGCACCGCTGCCGCCGCGTACACGGGAACCCTGCCCACACCCCTGCAGCAAAGCGCCCACAGCTTCCTCGGCGCCCCCGCAACGGCTGCCTCCACCGCCCTGGCCACCCAGGCAACAGTCCTGGCCGCCACTGAAGCCGCGGCTACCACCGAAGCAACAGCTATAGCAACGGTGGATGAGACAGTGGAGGCAACTGCCACGGAAAACCCGTTGGCCGCACCTGTGGGCCCGGACGCGACGGGACCGGCAGCCTACGGGCTCTGCCAGTCCTTCACCAACGGCGGACTCGACACGTCCTCCATCGCCTACAAGTCCATGACTGTAGCCTCTGCTGGCGAAACGAATATCACCACCTATTGCGCCACGGTAGCCTCGCCGGGAGAGTCCGCAAGCCACCGCCCGGCCGAAACCGGGCCCGCAGCAGCCACCGCCCACATCCCCGCCAGCGCGGCCGCACACGTCCCGGCCGCACCCCAGCTGCCCGCCCAGGCCGTCGTACCGGCAGCCCCCCAGCTGCCGGCCCAGGCAGAAGTGCCGGCAGCACCGCAGCAGGCTGCTACTGGCACCGCGCATAAGCCCGCTCCCGCGGGTCGCCCGTAGCAATCACCTGCTCGGCTGCTGCCCGGGAAATGCCAATAGGGGTTTTCCCGGGCCGTAGCAGCACGCGAAGGCATGGAGGACTGATGCGGACCCTGTCCTGCCTGATCGGTTAAAGTGGCTGCCGGAGGTGATTCGTGAAGGCATCGGTGACAGACACTGCCGGGCTGGTCAACACAGACCCGGCTTCGGTCTTCAACGACGCCTACCGGCAGTACTCGCCCGGGGTCTGTGCTTATTTGCGCACCCGCGGGGTGGAAGATCCCGAAGGCGTGGCCCAGGACGTATTCCTCGCTCTCTTTCCGCGGCTCGGTGACCTTCGCGGCGGGCCTGCAGGACTGCGGACCCTCATTTTCACGATTGCCCATGCACGCGCGGTAGATTCCCACCGTCGACGGGCCCGGTCGCCGATCTCCATCGAATACAACCCCGCCCGGGATGGCCGGCTCACCTCCTCAGCTGAAGACCAGGTGCTCGATAACGTGACCGGCGGCCACGCGTTGCTGGAAAACCTGCCCGAAGACTACCGGGAGGTTCTCGCCCTGCGGGTCATTGCTGAACTGTCCCTCGAGTCCACCGCCAGGATCATGAACAAATCCCCGGGAGCCATCAAGCAACTCCAGCGCCGCGCGCTGGCCCGCCTGAAGGAATCACAGCAGGAAACGAAAGGCCAGGGTAAATCGTGATGACCAATGATTTCCGCAGCGCCGGAGACCTCCATGACGTCCAGATCATCGAGGACCTGCTGGCCGAAACCGGAATGAACCACCCCGCCGATACCGGGCTGCTCAAACCGGCACTGATCCACGTCCGCGGCCTCGCTCACGGACCGCAACCGATCCCCCGGGGTGAGCTCGCCGCGCTCCTGGCGACCCTGGCCACCGGACCCGCAGCGGACACAGGTAACGTGACGAGCCTCGAAGCCCACCGCCGGAAACGGCGCACCCGGTTGGTCATCGCCGCCACAGCGCTCTCCCTGTCGCTGGGAGCCGGCGCGGCTGTCGCCGCAGTGAACCCCGAATTTCGCGACACCGTCCAGAAAGCCGTCACCGCTCTCGTGGAGACCCTCGCACCCGCTCCGAGCGACCGGCCACCAGGAACCCCGGCACCCGTTGACACCCCAGCACCCGCCACCGTGCCGGGGCACCCGACACCGCCTGGCAAAGCCATACCCAGCGGACCGCCCGCAACGCCGCCGGCAGCCTCTGGCCCGCAACGGGACGAAACGGTGCCAGTTCCTCAAACCCACCCTGGCCTCAACGGCTCCCCGTCCCCCGGGCAGCCCCCGGCACCGCTCATGCCCCAGCCAGCGGTACCGGCCCAACCCCCGGAACAGCCCACCACCAGCACACCTCCCCATCAAAGAGCGACCATCCCGGAGCCGCTCCCGGCCGCTCCCGCCACCGGCAACCACAAATAAGGGCAGACATCATGCATTTTTTTCACCGCCTGGCAGCGGCCACCGCCGCGCTTTTACTGCTGCCCATCGGGGCGGCGGAAGCCTCACCGCCCCCACGGCCCGCGGAGACCAGCATCCTTGCGCGCGACGTTGGACAGACATCCATAGCCCCGGACCCCGTGGCGGGTGAGGCGCGCTACATCGTTCGTTACGACAGGACCGCCGACGCGGCCCGGCAAACAGCTTCGCTGCAGACGCGGGGCCTGCGCGTGGGGGCTACGTTCTCGCATTCATTCAAGGGCGCCATAGTGGTGGCCACGCCGCAGAAGGCGGCCGAACTATCGGCGGTTCCGGGGGTGGCCGGGATCGAGCGGGACAAACCGGTGAAACTCGAAGCCACCGGGGACGGGGCTCCGTGGGGCCTGGACCGTACCGACCAGCGCACCTTGCCGCTCTCGGGCACCTATTCTCCGCCCGCGGGCGGGGCCGGTGTTGTCCTCTACGTGATCGATACCGGGATCTTGGCCACGCACCAGGACTTCGCAGGACGCGTGCAGGCAGGCTTTAACGCTGTCGGAGTGGGATCAACCGGCATCAACGACGGGAAGGGCACATCGGACTGCAACGGCCACGGCACGCATGTCGCCGGAATCGCGGCAGGGAACACCTATGGAATGGCCAAATCGGCGACCCTCGTCCCCGTCCGGGCGGTGGCCTGCGACGGCACCGGGTGGTACTCAGACATCATCGCCGGCCTGGACTGGATGGTCCAACAACACCAGCCAGGACAGCCCGCCGTAGCCAACCTCAGCATCGGAGGCCCCTCGGACAGCGGCCTGGATGCTGCCGTGCAGGGAGCCATCAATAACGGGATCACCGTTACCGTGGCTGCCGGTAATGCAAGCACAGACGCATGCACCGGTTCCCCAGCCCGGGTGCCCGACGCATTGACCGTGGCCGCGTCCGACATCTCGGACCGGCAAGCTTCCTTCTCCAACTTCGGAACCTGCGTGGATCTCTACGCCCCAGGCGTCCAGATCACCTCGGACTGGAACACCTCAAACTCCGCGACTGCCGTCCTCGGCGGCACATCAATGGCCGCCCCCCACGCCGCAGGAGCGGCAGCCATGATCCTCGCCCAACACCCTGCCTGGAGCCCGGCCCAGGTCTCCAGCACCATCACGTCCTCCGCGACCACAGGAATCATCACAAACCCGGGAACAGGAACACCCAACCGCCTCCTTTACACGGGACCCACCGACACCAACGGGTCCGTAGTGGCCGCGGGCGGCTTCGTCCCACGAAACCCCTACCGGGCACTGGACAGCCGCAACGGCACCGGAGGCATCAACGGACCCATCGGCCCCGGCCAGACGATCAACGTCAAAGTCACCGGACGCGGCGGCATACCGGCCACCGGAGTGTCAGCCGTAGCCCTCAACATCACCGTCACAGGCCCTTCTGCCGAGGGATTCATCACCGCCTACTCCGGGGGCACCGCGCAACCGGGCACCTCCAACCTGAACTTCGTTCCCGGCCAGACAATCCCCAATTCCGCAATCACCCCCGTAGGCGCCAACGGCACCGTCAGCTTCACGAACAACTCCCCCGGCACCCTCAATCTCATCGCCGACACATCCGGCTACTACCTCCAAGGGCCCCCGACCGCCCCGGGGGCCTTCTCCCCCATCACCCCAACCCGGCTCCTGGACACCCGCAACACCGCACCCGTCGGCGCCTACTCTTCCGTGTCCTTCCAGGCCGCCGGAGTCGCAGGGGTGCCGGCGAACGTCTCGGCTGTCGTCTTCAACCTCACCGTGACCCAGCCCCAGTCCTACGGACATATCATCGCCTACGCCTCCGGCACCCCCGTCCCGAATACCTCCAGCGAAAACTTCATCGCCGGCCAGACCATACCGAACTCCGTCACCGTCCCCATCAGCGCCGACGGCAAAATCACCCTCCTGAACAACTCACCCGGCACCACCGACCTGATCGCCGACATCGCCGGTTACTACATCGCCGGCACCCCGACCGTTCCGGGAGCCTTCGCCCCCATCACCCCGGCCCGGCTCCTGGATACCCGCAACACCACCCCCGCCGGTGCGTTTTCCTCCGTGTCCTTCCAGGCCGCTGGAGTCGAAGGGGTGCCAGCGAACGTCTCGGCCGTGGTCTTCAACCTCACCGTGGCCCGGCCCCAGACCTACGGACACATTATCGCCTTCGCCTCCGGCGCCCCCGCCCCAAACACGTCCAACGAGAACTTCGTCGCTGGCCAGACCATACCGAACTCCGTCACCGTCCCTGTCGGGACCGACGGCAAAATCACCCTTCGGAACAACTCCCCCGGCACTACCGACCTCATCGCCGATATCGCCGGATACTACCTGCCCTAAGCATCCCCGGAACACTGCACCACCCCTCCGTATCACCGAAAGTAACCCCGGACGGTGGTACTACACCCGACCTCCTACGACACCAGTGCCCCCAACCACCGAGACCAGCCGGGGGAACGGATCCGCCGGCGGCTGCAGCACCTATCAAGAACGCCCGCCCACCCCTTAGCCGATTCAACCAACACGTGCAGGGCAACGGCTGTGTCGTGGGCGACACCGGACGTCGCTCCGAAAACCAAGGATTGACGGGACACCCGGGGTAGAAGTGCCCACCAGCAGCCGCCACCCGGGAGAGGCCTTCCCCCGACTGGGTCGGCCGTCCAGGTCCACCCGGCCCACGGCGGCGGCAGCGCCTGCGGTAAGGCTCTGGGCGCCATCCCCTCCTCCACCGTGGGGTACGAGCGCCTCTACGCCTGGTGGGGCCCGTACCTGACTGCTAATGACGAGCAGGGCTTCATCGATGAACTCCTCGAGGGCCAGCCCGACGCCCACGCCTACTTCGGCCGGATGAAGCGCGAAAACCGCGTAGGCCCGGCAGTCATAGGCGAACGCACCCCGCTGCCCGAGATCTCCGCCGAAATCGTCGCAGCAGGACTGGCAGAAGACACCCTGACCTTCATCGACACCCGCTCCAACAGTGAGGTTCACGAGGGCACCGTGGTCCGGTCCCTGA
>NZ_JASBRB010000019.1 GCF_029960665.1 Pseudarthrobacter sp. AL07 | reverse complement strand
GGTTCTTGTGATAACCCTTGTCCTCCGCGTGCAGGGCATTTTCGGTGGCGTGCGCGTGGCCGCCGTCGGCCTGTTGCAGTACAACCTCGTCATTGGGGTTGATGGGCATGGTTGATCCTTTCGATACGGAGAAGATCCTGCTGGGTTGGGAAGAAGTTTGTAGGGGCGTGCACCCGGGGGTTTAAAAAACGGACCAGCCGGTGCGGTCGGAAAGGTCGGCAAGAGCGGCGGTGCCGGCCAGGGAGTTTCCTTTGGCGTCCAGCCGCGGGCTCCAGACGCAAATGGCGCATTCACCTGGAACGATGACCAGGATCCCGCCGCCCACACCGCTTTTTCCGGGGAGGCCCACGCGGTAGGCGAATTCTCCCGCGGCGTCGTACATGCCGCATGTCAGCATGATGGAGCCGATGCGTTTCGCATCACTGGCGGACACCACTGATCCGCGCGCTCCCCGGCCGTCCCGGGCGAGGAAGAGTCCGGCTTTGGCGAGTTCCACGCAGGTCATCATGATGGAACATTGGCGGACGTAGTTTTCCACCACTGATTCCGCGGCCTGCCTCAGGTTGCCGAAGCCCTTCAGGAAGTGCGCCAACGCCAGGTTGCGGCTGCTGCTGGATAACTCGCTGGCTGCGGCGGCCTCATCGATGTAGGGCCCTGGGCTGCCCGCCTGGGCGGTGAGGAACCGCAACACCTGGGTGGCGGCGTCGGACGTTTCTTCCATCAGGTGATCGGTGACCACCAGGGCGCCGGCGTTGATGAAAGGGTTCCGCGGGATGCCGTGCTCCAGTTCCAGCTGGACCAGGGAGTTAAACGAGGTGCCGGATGGTTCGCGCAGCACGCGGGACCACAGTGTTCCTGAGCTGTCGCCTCGAAGCGCCATTGCCAGTGTGAAGACCTTGGAGATGCTCTGGATGGAAAAAGGGACGTCGGCATCGCCGGAACGGAACACCCTTCCGGAAGTGGTGGCGACGGCGATCCCGAACCGGTCGAAGGGCACCGCTGCCAGGAGGGGGATGTTGGCCGGGACAGAACCGGTTTCCCGCTGTGGCCTGTGACTGCGGACGATCTCGTCCAGTATCCGGTCCAACGGCGGTGCTTTGAGTGCTGTGGTCATTTCCTGCCCAGTTGTTCTTTAGGTGTGCCGGCCCATTCCTGGACATGGAGAAGGGCCACCAGCGAGTCCCGCGGGTTGCCGAAGTTCAAGCCGGTCGCCCGGGATGCCTTGCTGATCCGGTAATAGACGGTGTTCTTGTGCAGCCCCATCCTGCTGGCGCATTCGGCGACATCGAGCGAGGCTTCGAAGTACGCGCGCAGGGTTTCCGCGAGTTCGGCATCCTGCCGCAGCAGCGCGGAAAGACTGCGGTGGCGGAACGTGGAGGACGTGAAATTCTGAACCGCCTCGCGGAAGAGAATCTCTCCTTCAAAGTCGTCCACCGCGGCAACGCCCCTGTCCGGAGACGTGCCCACACACTTCAACAGGGCCTCGGTGATCCGGGTGGTTGAGTGCAGGGACAGCAGGTCCGGGGCTACCGGTCCGACGGCTGCGAACGGGCTGATGCCGAGGTGCTTACCGGCGTCCCGGACGATGGACTCGGCCAGGCTCCGCAGCCCGGGCTCCGCGGCGGTTGACTGCAGGCCAGGAACAATGACGGCCGTGTCACCCTTGAACTGGCCCACGACGGCGGACGCTTTGTAGGCGGCCGCGTGGATGGACGCCAGATTGGCGAGTTCGCCGTGCTTGAGTGCTGCGTCGTCGGCTTGGGCTTCGGAGTCGGGCATTCCTATCAGGATCAGTGCAGCCGGGCGCCCAGCGGAGATCTTCTCGCTGTAAGCACTGGCAGCGGCTTCCGCCGACCCTGACAGGATCCGCACAATGCGGTCCTCGCGCATGTGCACAGACTGTTGGTTTCGGTGGCGGATGAGCTCTGCGGAGGCCCGAGCAACAGATCCTTTCAGCACATAGTCAACGTCGGGGCCGAATCCGTCCCCGGTTTCCTGCAGCCAGATGTAGCCCATGATCCGGTCCCCGGCGAACAGTGTGACGGCCACCCGTTCCCGCAGCCCGTCCTGGGGCCGGGCCGGTACCCGCACCGGCAGCCGGGTCCTATGCAGTTCACGGTAGGCGCCCAGGTCCTTCAGCAGCAGCTCGTATTTACGCGGACCTCGCCGGGCCAGGATGGAGGCCTTGCGCAGCTCGTCGATGTCGTTCGAAACGGTGGAGTATGCCAGGACCTTGTTGGCGGCGTCTTCGATGACCACGTGGCTGGAGGTGAGCCGGGCGGTGGTCTGGGCGATGGCAAACAAGTCCTCTTCCAGCAGCGTCAGCACTTCGCGCTGGTAGCTGCGCGGCTGGATGCGGTCCTTGGCAATGGACAGCAGCCGGTCCCAGTCAGCCCCCGGATCCACCAGGAGCAGGCCTGTGCCGGCATCGCGGAGCAGTTCCTGGGCTTCGGTGAGCTCTTCAAGCCTTCCCTTGACGGCGATCACTGGCGGAGGGTTTTTAAGGAGACGCCGCAACGCGGGCAAAGCCGAGCGGCCGCGGACGCCGATCAGCAGGACAAAGGCCGCGCCGCCGTCGGACGTTTCATCATCCGCATCCACTATCAGGAACCGTTCGATCGCAGAGCTGCCGGCGGCAGGCCGGAGGATGAGGCTGGCGAAACCCAGAGGGAGGTCCGAGAGAATTTCGTCCACCGTAACCGCTGCCATGGGCTTCCTTCTGGGTCGATCTGGCCGGACGGCTCTGTCCGGTCACTTCATGCTATCGAGGCGCGCTCGCCCAAAATATGGAAGCGAACCCAAATGAAGTGGCAGCTTTTCGTTTGGCGGACCAAGTTTTTACGGCGCGTGGCCCTGTATGGGCGCCGGCGCGGTAGGTCAGTGCGAGATTGCGGGTGGCGGTGCTGTGCCACGCAGTCGGCTGTCCGGGCGCCTTTTTGGGTGTTCGTGTCCAGCGCGTTGCCCTGGATGATCTGTTGCCAGCTGCTGACTCCTGACCGTCCGCCGTTGTGTGTGCTGGGACACAGAAGCCTGGCCAGGGCCTTGTTACGCTGGGGCAGAAGTCGGCGGAATCTTCCGCTGTCGCTGAAAGGTGAACCTGTGAAAAAGCCGCTTCTGTCCATTGCGTTGGCGGGTGTCCTGGTTGCCCTGGGAGCCTCGTCCTGCGCCGCACCAGGCAGCACCACTACCGGCCCGTCCGCCGCCGGCGAAACCACCGCAGCGCAGGCTACGTCCCAGGCCAGCGCACCGTCCGCAGCGGCGCCGGCAGCGGCAAGTGCCGGCCAGGCGGGCAGCTTCACCACCTACACCCCCGAGGCTGTATCTTCGGCGTCGGAGTCGGAAAAGGTCATCCTGTTCTTCCACGCCACCTGGTGCTCCACCTGCAAACTGCTCGCCTCCGACATCGAGGCAAATGCAGCCAGCATCCCCGCCGGCGTCAAAATCCTTAAAGTGGACTACGACTCCGAGACCGCGCTCAAACAAAATTACGGCGTGACCCTCCAACACACCCTCGTGCAGGTGAAGCCGGACGGCTCGCAGATCGCCAAGTGGAGCCTGAGCCGGGATCTGAATGCCCTCGTCAAGGAGATCCGCTAGCGCCGGCGGTACGTCATGGAACTCCTGCCGCTCGCGTTCCTCGCCGGCATCCTCACCGTCCTCTCCCCCTGTGTCCTGCCGCTGCTGCCGGTGGTCCTCGCCGGTTCCGCTGCCGAGTCGAACCGCCGGGCGCCCTACATCATCATCGCCAGCCTGGCCGTCTCAGTGGTGCTCTTCACCCTGCTGATCAAGGCCACCACCGTACTGCTGGGGGTGCCCAGTGACGCGTGGCTGATTATCTCCGGGGCCCTGGTGGCGTTCATCGGAGCATCGCTCGCCTTCCCCCGGGCCTGGGACTGGATCTCGGAACGGCTCAAACTGCAGGAAGCGTCCGGCCGGCTGTCCGCGGGCACGGCTTCGCGCAGCGGGACCTCCCGCAGCGTCCTTCTCGGGTTCTCCCTCGGCCCTGCTTTTACCAGCTGCAGCCCCACCTACGGGCTGATCCTCGCCGTCGTCCTCCCAGCCAACTTCACCGTCGGCCTCAGCAACCTCGCCGCCTACACGCTGGGCCTGGCGGCTGTCCTGCTGTTCGTGGCCCTTGGCGGACGCAAAGTGACCAAACGCCTGGGATGGGTCACAAACCCCCAGGGCACGTTTCGCCGCAGCCTCGGCGTCTTCCTGATCCTGGTGGGGCTGCTGATCGCCTCCGGGCAGGTCCGCGCCGTCGAAACCTGGCTGATCGAGAATGGGTTCCTGGGCACCGTGTCACTGGAACAGAGCTTCCTCGACTCGTCACCGGACCACCAGGACAAGCTGGGCAGCCGGAACCGGCAGGGCGTGGCCGGTGGCCCGGATGCCGCGGTGGTCTATGACCTGCGGACGGGGTAGCGTCGCGGGTTAAACCCGCTGCTATGGCACCAGCTGCCCGGTTGCCAGGCGTTCTTTTTGTTGAGGGCTGCCGTCCAGGTACGCCTTCGCATGGACCACCTGCAGGGACAGGTCGATCACCAGCTCGTACATGGTGGCGGTCGCGAGCATGTATTTCCATCCGCCCAGCCGGACCGTGACCACACGTTCGATCACGAAGACACCGGCCACGGCCAGCCAGAACGGCTGAATGTTCCGGCACCCGTGCCCAGTGCAAACGCCACCGTGCCGAAGTAGGCCAGCGTTACCAGAACGCCCACCAAAGGCCAGGATCTGCGGCCATTGCCCGGCGGCAGCGACCCGTCCAGCCTGGCCCACCAGGGCGTCGGACGTGCCGCTCCTCTTTTCCCAGGTTCTACCCAGGACCATCCGCCGCCTTGGAGCAAAACGACGACGATCTGTCGGGAAAATTTTGATCCAATCTTGAGTCAACCCTTCGCAACCCATGCATTTGGCGGTCCACGCTGGAGCTAGCAACACAAGAGGACAGCGGGGAAGCAGGAAGATTCATGGGGAACGAATCAGCTCTGGGCGAGGTCGACGCGGTGGGAGGAGTGATTACTGATCACCACCCACTCGACTTCCAAACCTTGGGGCTGGCCGGTTGCATTGACCGTTTGACCGGGCCTCTCCGCCAGCAAGGAACGACAGTTCGCTGGGATACTCCGCACTGGGGCATCGAGATCCCGGCGGACTGCGCGCTCCTCCTCTACCAATCGGCGCGCGAAGCGCTGAGCAACGCCTTAAAGTACTCCGACGCTGCCGAGCTCACCGTCCAGCTGGCGGCTGTCGGCCACGGCATCCGTCTGGTGGTGTCCGACGACGGCACGGGCTTTGACTGCGCACTCGCGTTAAGCGGCAAGAACCACGGCTACGGGCTGCGGCTGATGTCGGTGGCCGTGCACGAGGCCGGCGGCACCGTTGACGTCCGTTCGACGCCGGGGCAGGGCACCACCGTAACGATAACCCTGCCCCTGGACTGACGCCCCTACCGCGCCGTAGAGCCTTAAAGGATGAAGCGGGCACAAATCGTCCCCAGTCCAGCACAGAACAGGTGCTGCGGCCAGAGCTCTGGAATGGTTATTGACACCCCGCTTTGAGAGGCGCTGAATGATGATTGAGGCACATTCCACACACCACGGGAGCGGTTGACATGAAGGAAAAGCCAGTAGTGGCCCAGCGCATCCACAGCGAGGCTCCGGCCGAAGGGGACGAGACTGCGGATCCCACGGACATCCGCATGCACTCGCAGGAGCCCGCCGAGGGCGCCGACACCGACGAAGACTAGCCGCACTCCCCCTCTGGCCCACGCGCCCGCCACCACCCGCCGTCGTACGCGGCATCAGCAGGCGCGGCATCAGCGTGTTCCCGAACCGCGCCACCGTGGTGGGTACATCGAAAGCGGGGCTGGTGATGGTGTCTTCGATCTCGCCGGAGGACAGATCCCCGGAGAGCCTGATGCGGACGATCTGGTTCAGGAGGTTCTGCACCGCCCAGACTGTGTGGCCGCGGACCAGGATGCCGTCAACATTCGGTATATCCACGCCGTCGATCCTCGCGCTTTCACCCGTGTCCGGGTCCACGGTGTAGAGGGAATTGTTGTTCGAATGGGCCACAATCAGGACCCGGTCGCCATTGTGATCCGCACGGGCCAACCTGCGGCAGGCCCGCACGATTGTAATGCCAGTTTATGCACCCCGAGAACCAGCCCGCCAGAGTCAAAAGCCCCTCCTTGCGCGGTCACACTCCGCCCTCCGGAGCCCCCGGACCGGCAAGCTGCCGCGGTCTCTGCTTACAATCGAAACCTCAATCAACTACTGAGGGACCCATGAAGAAACTCGCCACCGCCCTGATCGCTGCCGGCCTCGTGCTTTCCGCTTCTGCGTGCACAACGCCCACCAAACTTTCCACCCCCGAAACCTGCGACCGCGTCAAGGCTGTCCTGGCGAACCCCGCAAACAACGTGGGCAAGACCGGTCTGGTGCGTCTCGCCAACCAGATCCGGCCCATCGAAGTTGTGGCATCGGATGACCTCAAGCCTGCGCTCGGATCCATCATCGAGTTCACGGACGAGTCCGCCAAGGAAGCCCCGGACGAGGCCAAGCTCGGCGAGCTGGAGGCCAAATACCAGGAAGCCGGCGCCGCCTTCACGAAGCACTGCAGCTAAGACGCCTCCTGAGTTAACGTTCGACGGCGGCCGGTTGGCCGCCGTCGTCGGCTGATCCTTGGCTCGTGGATCTCTATCAGTCACTGCTCTCGTTCGGCCTTGTGGCCGGACTCCTGACACTGGTTCCGGGCATCGACACGGCACTGGGCATCTCCACCGGACTGATGGTGTGGGGAATCGGGGCAGCTGCGGGCGTCTCGGCGCTGTTGGCAGCATCTGAACTGGCCTACCGGGTGCTCACCATCGCCGGTGCCGCCTACATGGTCTGGCTTGGCGCTTCCCTACCATTCCCCAGTTCATCCCGCCGGGGACGCCCCCGCTGCTGGTGGGAATCTTGCTGGCCGGCGTCCACTGCGTCCTGGGCCTGACGTGGCTTACCTTCCTGATTTTCGGGCTTGGCTTCGCCTCCAAATGGCTGAAAAGCGCCCCTAGCCTCCGGATCTTAGACCGCATCACCGGCACCGTAGTGATCGGCTTCGGGTTGCGGCTCGCCCTCGAACCACGGCACTGATCCCCATCCCCCTGGTGTGGCTGCCGGCCCTTGCACGTGCCGCCCGGTCGCCAGTTTGATGTGACCTCGCCCTCATGATGGGACGTTCAAGCGGCCCTTTCCGTTAAACCATTGGCGAAAGGAGGCCATGTGCTCATTGTCTTAACCGGAATCGACGGCTCGGGAAAATCGACGGCCGCCCGCGTCTTGGTCGATGCGGCGCAAGCTGACGGCAAAAACGCCCTGCTGCTCAGCAACCACGCCGGCAGGCGGAGCATGTCCGTGCTGGCTGAACGGCTGGGCATCCGCTGGCCGCGGCGCCTTGCCGACGCCGTGGAGACCACCCTTCGCGTGGCCAACGTACTCATATCCCATGCCCGGGCCAGCCGTTTTGACGGACTGGTGGTGATGGACCGGCACCTGCACTGCCAGCTCGCGCTGCGAACAGCCAAAGGCCTACCGCGCGGCCGCCTGCTCCCCTGGCTGATTTCGTCCCTGCCGGAGCCTGACGCCGTGGTGCACCTGGACGTTGGGCCTGCGCTGGCACACAAGCGCATTGTGGCGCGCGGCACCGACTCGGAGACGCTGGCTGACCTGGCGGATCTGCGCGATGCCTACCGTGCCATGCCGGAATACCCGGGCTTCGTCCAGCTCGACGCAGACAGCACGCCGGAAGGGGTTGTGGCCGGGCTCAAGCGGATCGTGCACCACGGAATCGTGCGTACGGAAACTGCCGTGGCCGTATAGCCCCGGCAGACCAGCTCCGGCTCAAATCAGCGCGTGCAGTCCCCTGCTCCGCGGCCGGCCGAAGGACGCCGTACCCAGGAATTCAATGGCAACGAACGGCTCGGAGCCAACCACCCACTCATCATGCCCGGGAGGCAACGCATAGGTGTCATGGGCGCGGATGGTGGACCTCACGCCGTCGGACGTTTGAATCTCCAGACTGCCGGAGACACAGTAGCCGAGGTGATTGTGCTCGCAGAAGTCCGTCAGTTCCATAGGCTTGGCGGACTCGGACCAGCGCCAGCCGGGAGCGAGGATAAGGCGGGCCACGGAGTAGTCATCGACCGTGACGAGATCGAACTCGGCCTTATCCGGACACCGCTTTTTGTCCGGAATATCAAAGGATTTAACGGCCAGAGCTCTGATGAAATTTGCGGTCATGGGGACACAGCCTAGGGATCATTTGCGGCGGGCGCTTAGGGCTGGGACCAAGCGGTTGTGCGTGGATGCCGGCTAGCGGCTACGTAGTGCGGATCACGTACTGCGGAGACCAGAAGTGCGTACCTCTAACCGTATCCATACGGCGCCTCAAGTCAATGGACCGCCGGACATTCGCAGAACGGGTAACTGACCCCTGCACAGGTCCCTGCCCCGGACCAGCCGGAATACTTCAAATGACGCCGGAGTTGTTGTTCAAAGTGGAAAGCCGATTCACTGGTTTCCTGTCTTTTGCCATCAGAGTCTCCCAAAGGAACGCCATGAGCCCCAAACTGACCATCAAACTTCAGCCAGGTACCCAGGCCCCCGATTTCACGCTGCAGGACGCCGAGGGCACCGAAACCTCTCTGGCCACGTACCGCGGCAAGAACGTCATCGTGTACTTGTACCCGGAGGCGGCAACCCCCGGCTGCACCACCGAGGCCTGCGATTTCCGCGACAGCCTCTCATCCCTGCAGTCCTCCGGTTATGAAGTCCTGGGCATCTCCCCCGACGCCCCGGAGAAGCTCGCCAACTTCACCGGCGACTTCAACCTGACCTTCCCGCGGCTCTCCGACGAGGACCACGCAGTTGCCCTGGCCTACGGCGCGTGGGGCGAGAAGCTGGTCGACGGCGAGATCGTCGAAGGCCTCGTCCGCTCCACCGTGGTGGTGGACCCCGACGGCAACGTGTCGCTGGCCCAGTACCAGGTCAAGGCGCAGGGCCACGTGGCAGCCCTCCGGGAGTCCCTGGGGGTCTAGTCTGGCAGGGCACAGGTAGCCCACCAACCGGGAATCAGGCATGGCGATCGAAGTCCGTCCGGGAACGCTGTTCGAGGATGTCAAAACGCTGGTTGGCCCTGAGCGGCCCGATGCCAACGTCTGCTGCTCTTTGAGAAGGCCGGATACGTCAAGGCCGCCGGTACTGACGCCGGACCAGCTGGCGCAGCCTGCGCTGAGTCAGGGTTTCTTCCTCCAGTTACTTGGCCAGTCGTTGTCTATGAACCACAAGGCCAGCAGCATCGCGTCCATGGTCATAAGCCCAGCCAAGAGGTAAGCCCACCCTGTGTACCAATGCACGGCAATCTCCTGACCTGGTATCCCCCAGCCACTCGATTGTCATCAAGTGTGGCACGGAAAGGGTCAGCAGGGAACGGCTACTTTGTGAGTGCTGCCAGACGGCCGTGAAGTTCGGTTTCGCGGTTAAGGAGTCGGGTCAGCTGTTCCACCTTTTCCGAAAGCTCAATGCCAACCGCCAGCCGGTCCCCGGGCCAGCTCGAGGCCTCCCAGGACTCACCCAGGGCCTGGGCCAGCGAGCGGGACAGTGAGCGGAGTCGCCAGAAATGGCTCAGGTAATGAACTGTGCTGCGCGGGCGGCGGCCCTGCTTCAAGAGCCGCCATGAGCGTGCCAGCTTGCCCGGCAGCCTGACGGATTCCGTTGCTTCCATAACTCCTGCACCGTCCTCCGGCAATCCGCGTTTTCCTTCGTCGTTTGTCCTTCGAGTGTGTCCACGGAGCCTCAAGGACCCATCAAGGGCAGGCAAGTTTTCCGGCAAGACCGGGCCACGCCATGGCCGACAGCCCCGGATTGCCCGGGGCCTGACCGACTTCCGGCCCCCTTGTCATATCTATGACATGCTTCACCGGCCCCACTACTGTAGAAGTAGAGTCATGCCGTCCATGCCCGAACCGCGCCGTGCCGTCGTGATTGAGGACGATCCGGACATCCGGGGCCTACTTGTGCGGATCCTCGTCAAGGAGGGTTTCGAGGCCACCCAGGCCGAGGCCGGGTTGCCCGGAGTGGAGGAAGTCCGCCGCGCCAATCCTGATCTGATCACGCTGGACCTGAACCTGCCGGACATGGACGGGCTGGAAGTCTGCAAGCTCTTGCGTGAATTCTCCGATGCGTTCATCGTGATGCTCACCGCCCGCGCCGACGAACTGGACAAGCTCACGGGCCTGGACAACGGCGCCGATGACTACATCAGCAAACCGTTCAGCCCGCGCGAACTCCAGTCCAGGATCAACGCCCTGTTCCCCTGTTCTACTGGCCCATCCAGCAAGGCAAGGACGGATGGAACGCCGCCTACTTCTGCGGCTCCAACACCATCCTCCGGCGCGAGGAAGCCCAGGAACAGATGGCGGCCGGCGAGGCCATGAGTGGGATCACGTACCGGGTCCGCCGCGGCGTGGACGCGGCCGTGCAGACAGCAATGATGGGTAGGCTTGAGTGCATGGCTTCTGAAGAAACCCCCGCTGAACGCCGCGAGGTCACCGTCCGCCGGGCACCGAAATATGTGCCGTTCCTCATCCTCGGCGCCCTGGTGGGCGCAGCGGCGGCCGCCGCCGTCGCGTACGGGCTCCCCGGCGACGAATCCTTTGAGCGCGGCTCAGTGTTCGGCTTCTTCCTGATCATGTTCGGCGCCATCGGCGCGGTGTTGGGAGCCGTGGCTGCCCTGCTGCTGGACCGGCGGAGCATCAAGCGCCAGAAACGCGCCATCGTCGAAGCTGTCCCGGATTCAGAGCCCGACGACGGCGCGTAGCCCTGGGCATCACACAGTCAGCAGTTCTGCCGCCCGGCCCGCGGTCCGGTCACAATGGCCGCGGCGGAAAAGTCTTACCTCATCTCATGAGATAATCGACCAGTGGCACGCGGCGATGGAAAACTTTCTCATGATCTTCTCCCTGGCGAAAAGGGACCTCAGGACGCTTGTGGCGTTTTCGGGGTCTGGGCGCCAGGTGAAGAAGTAGCAAAACTCACCTATTACGGGCTGTATGCATTGCAGCACCGCGGTCAGGAGTCGGCTGGTATAGCTACCAGTGACGGCAAGCGGATCAACGTCTATAAGGACATGGGGCTCGTTTCCCAGGTCTTCGACGAGACCACGCTGAACACCCTGACCGGGCACCTGGCGGTGGGACACTGCCGCTACTCCACCACCGGAGCCAGCCATTGGGCCAACGCCCAGCCCACCCTCGGCGCCACCAGCACCGGCACGGTTGCCCTGGCGCACAACGGCAACCTGACCAACACGGCCGAGCTCAACGCCATGATCCTGGAACGCAACGGCGGCCAGCTCAGCGGCGAAATGAAGCAGGGCAACACCTCGGACACCGCCCTGGTCACAGCACTCCTCGAAGGCGAACCGGGCAAGACCCTCGAACAGACGGCCATGGAGCTGCTGCCGAAGATCAAGGGCGGCTTCTGCTTCGTGTTTATGGACGAAGGCACCCTCTACGCGGCACGCGACACCTACGGCATCCGCCCGCTGGTCCTGGGCCGGCTGGAGCGCGGCTGGGTGGTTGCCTCCGAGCAGTCCGCCCTGGCCACCGTGGGCGCCAGCTTCATCCGTGAAATCGAGCCGGGCGAATTCATCGCCATCGACGAGGACGGTGTGCGTTCCAAGCGCTTCGCGGAGGCGACGCCGGCTGGTTGCGTTTTCGAATACGTCTACCTCGCCCGTCCGGACGCCGCCATCGCGGGACGCTCCGTGTACGAGTCCCGTGTTGAGATGGGCCGCCAGCTGGCCCGTGAAAACACCCAGGACGCGGACATCGTCATCCCGGTTCCCGAGTCCGGAACCCCGGCCGCCGTGGGCTACGCCGAGGAATCCGGCATCCCCTTCGCGCACGGCTTCGTCAAGAACTCCTACGTAGGCCGCACGTTCATCCAGCCCTCGCAGACCCTGCGCCAGCTGGGCATCCGGCTCAAGCTGAATGCCCTCGAGTCCGTGATCCACGGCAAGCGTGTGGTGGTGGTGGATGACTCGATCGTCCGCGGCAACACCCAGCGTGCCATCGTCCGGATGCTCCGCGAGGCCGGCGCCGCGTCCGTCCACATCAAGATTTCCTCCCCGCCGGTCAAATGGCCGTGCTTCTACGGCATCGACTTCGCCTCCCGGGCGGAACTGATTGCCAACGGCGCCACCATCGAGGAAATCTCCCAGGCCATCGGCGCCGATTCCCTCGCGTACATCTCCGAAGACGGCATGATCAACGCCACCAGGCAGCCGCGCGAGCGCCTCTGCACCGCCTGCTTCACCGGCACGTACCCCATCGAGCTCCCGGGCGCGGACAAACTGGGCAAGAACCTGCTGGAGCGCACCGACCTCGGCGGCCTCACGCCGTCGCCCTCTGCCCTCCCCGGTGCAACGGCCGCGCTGACGGTCTCCTCGATCGACGACGAGGAGGCCCCGGCGGAGAAGGCCGGCGCCACCGGCTGCGATCCGGGACCGGACGCCGAGTTCGAGAACCTGCTCACCGAAGAAGACCACGTGCCCGCGATCCACCACGTAGCCACCACCCCCGGCGCTGACAAGAAAGAGTCCGTATGACTTCCGCAACCCCCGCCGCCGGCAACAGCCCGCTGAGCCCTGCAGGCATCACCTACGCCTCCGCCGGTGTTGACGTTGAAGCCGGCGACCGCGCCGTGGAACTGATGAAGGGTGCCGTGAAGGCCACCCATAATTCCTCCGTCATCGGCGGTGTGGGCGGCTTCGCCGGCCTGTACGACGTCTCGCGCCTGCTGACTTACAAGCGCCCGCTGCTGGCCACGTCCACCGACGGCGTGGGCACCAAAGTTGCCATCGCCCAGGCCATGGACATCCACGACACCATCGGCTTTGACCTGGTGGGCATGGTGGTTGACGACATCGTTGTGGTGGGCGCCGAGCCGCTCTTTATGACCGACTACATCGCCTGCGGCAAGGTTGTCCCGGAGCGCATCGCGGACATTGTCCGTGGCATCGCCGCGGCCTGCTCCGTAGCCGGTACCGCCCTGGTGGGCGGCGAAACAGCCGAGCACCCCGGCCTGCTGGGCGAGCACGAATACGATGTTGCCGGGGCCGCCACCGGCGTTGTTGAGGCTTCCGATCTGTTGGGCCCGGACCGCGTCCGCGCCGGCGATGTTGTGATCGGCATGGCCTCCTCCGGCCTGCACTCCAACGGCTACTCCCTGGTCCGCCGCGTCATCAACCACGCCGGCTGGGCACTGGACCGCCAGGTCTCCGAGCTTGGCCGCACGCTGGGCGAGGAACTGCTGGAACCCACCCGCGTCTACGCTGCAGACTGCCTGGACCTGGCCCGCGCCTTCCCGGTGAACAGCGCCAACGCTGTGCACGGCTTCAGCCACGTCACCGGCGGTGGCCTGGCCGCCAACCTGGCCCGCGTCCTGCCGCAGGGCCTCGTGGCAACCGTGGACCGCGCCACCTGGGAGCTGCCAGCCATCTTCAAGCTGGTCTCCGAGCTGGGCAACGTGCCGCTGGCCGACCTGGAGCGCACCCTGAACCTCGGCGTGGGCATGGTGGCCATCGTGTCCGCCGAAGCTGCCGACGCCGCCGTGTCCCGCCTCAACGACCGCGGCGTACCGTCCTGGATCATGGGCACCGTCACCGCGGACTCGGATTCCATCCTCAAGACCGGCCCGGACTACGTCCAGGGCGCCAAGGGAGTAGACGGCGGCGCCGTCCGGTTGGTCAACGCGTACGCCTAAACCTCGAGCAGGCTGAACACCCCGCCCTGCGGGTCCTTGAGGGTGGCCGTGGCGCCGGGCGTATCGTCGTCATCCGGCTCCGGTGCGATCAGGACTTCCGCCCCCGCCGCCACGGCCTTCCGCACGGCATCGGCCACGTCGGTGACGCCGAAGTAGATTTGCCACCTGGCAGGCGCCTCGGCCGCGACGATCCCGGCCACCTCCGCACCGTTTACCATCAGCGTGCTGTACGTGCCGCCGTCGTCCTGGGGATACTCGGTCACCTCGTGGCCGAATAGCTGCTGGAAGAACCCGACGGCGGCCCGCGGTTCCGGCGTCAGCAGTTCCGTCCAGGACAGCGCACCGGCCTCGTTGTACCGGCCGGAGCCTGCGTGCTTCCCGGGCTGCCACACGCCGGTGGTCCCGCCGCCGGGAGGATCCACAAACACCATCACGCCGGTGTCCGCTACTTCCTCAGGGCCGAACTGCACTGTACCCCCCGCGTGCGGGACTTCTTCAGCCAGCGCACCTGCATCCTCGGCCGCGAAGTAGATGTTCCATTGGGCATGCTTACCGAGTGATTCCTGGTGCGGGTTCTGTGGCGCCACCACGGCCACGAGGTCCTCACCCACAAACGCCTGGGCATAGTTGCGGCCATCGGGCGTGGGCAGGTCCTTGAAGGTCCACCCGAACACCGCGGCGTAGAAGGCCTTGGCTGCTTCCACGTCCCGGGTCTGGACATCAGCCCAGCACGGTTCACCGTGGCGGTAGCTGGGGGATGAGGAGTTTCCTGGCATGGGAGGTCCTTTCGCGGGCGGCACAGCGCATCAACGACTTCAGTCAACACCAAAAAGCCCGCCGCCGGCACCGGGTTCCGGCGCAGGCAACGGGCCTGATAACTGAGGCCAGCACCGCGGGTCCGCTGGGATCCGGGTGCTGAAAAGAAGTGCTGTACTCACGAACAAATGCGGCGTCCGAATGTACTGCAGTGTCGCGGGCCGAGCGCCTTGCGGCGGGACCGGCGTGCGGCAGCTAGCCGATCCGACGGGTGTCTACCTCGTCGTCGTCTTCTTCCAAATCATCCGCGTACTTATCCACATAAGCCGAATAGTCCGGTTCAACCGGGTCATTCGCGAAATGGCTCGTGGCACGACCATCAGGACCTTTGAGCTCACGCTGAAGGGCCGAATAGTCAGTGTTCGGGGAGTAGTACTTAATATCCCGAGCCTGCTTGGTAGCTTTTGCCTTTTGACGGCCGCGCCCCATGGCGTGACCCCCTTTTGTACTCGGACCGGAGGTGGTCACCTTGGCTATCGGTGAGGCCCCGGAATGTTTGGTCAATTTGTCGTAACACCTAGATTACATGCTTTCCGCGCCCGGTGCTGCCTTCCCCGTGCGGGTGGGCGACATGTCGGGTACCCTTACGGCCGCGGTGCGCAGCGTTCCCGGCTTTTTTGTTGGATAGAGTCACTTCATCAGATGCCGATCCGGTTCACGGTGCGTGCGGCATCCCGAGGCGAAACTCAGGAGGGGTATCCGGATGGACAACCAGGAATTACGTCCCATCCCGCCCAAACCCGGCGCTCCGCCCACCGCGGAGTTGCCGCAGGAGGCGGTCGCGGCACCTGCAACGGAGCCCTCGCCCCAGAAGCGCCGGCGGGGCGCGTCAACATTCCTGAAGGCTCTCTTTGTGGCGGTTCTGCTCGGCGTGGCTGGGGGCCTGGTGTGGCTCGCAGTCTGGCTGGATTCCGGGGCTCCCGAGACGTCTGGCGACGGCGGCTCCGGGATCGTGGAAATCCTGCCCACTCCGCTTGCCACCCCGCTCCCGCTCCCCCGTGAGGGTGTGGGACCGCCGGACTACCGGCTGGGCGACTGTTTCAAGGATTTTGAGCCCGCGGCGTTGCGGTCAACAGTGGTGGCCTGCGATACCGGCCACTCAGCCCAGCTCGTCGCCGTCTTCCGCTACCCCGCCGTCGGCTCCTATCCTGGCCGGGAGGCCCTCGCGGCCAAGGCCCTGGAAGCCTGCCAGGCGGTCAGGCTGGCGCCAGCAGCCAACGAGTACACGTTGAACTTCCAGCGGGCCTACCCCAGCAGCACCAGCTGGGAATCTGGAGACCGGCGTGTGGACTGCTACGTCACCGCCGACGGCGGAAACGTCATCAACGCCAGCGTGCTGCCCTAAAGTTGTGGGAATCGTCGTCGTTTTCGGCGTCAAAGACCGGGCGTGGATTCGGGCCGGCCTGCTGCCGCAGGTCCCGGCGGAGCTGGCGGCCGGCCGGGCGCGTGGCGGCGTTGGCTTCTCAGCTGGAGGATCCGGGTTGCTCCGGCGATTGCTACGAGAATTCCGCCCGCCACCGCAGCGATGAACAGCGCCATACCCAGAGAAAGCTCGCCAGCAACCCCAAGATAACGCACGGTCACGCGATCCTGGTTCTGCAGAATGAAGATGATCAGCAACACCAAGAGGACCAGCCCTGCGCTGACCGCAACCCAGATCATCCCGGCCCGTGTCACATCCGCGCCCCCGGCCCTGTCCTGGGATGGTTTCCGGGGAGAACGTTTTGGCTTGGAAGGCGCAGGTTTCTTAACCGGACCCAAGGCGGGGCGCGGCCCGGTTGACGGAGTCGACGCTGGATCAGCAGCCACGTTTTTTCATCCCCTATACCCGAAGTATCCGTCCGTGCCGGACGGATATATCACAGGGTACTCCTCCACCAGACCCGCGTCCCCTGCCGGTCGGTTTACCCAGGACGAGCGCCAGGCTGATACCGACGGCCACCCGATCGGTCAGCGCGGCGCCCAGTCCGTCCCAGCCCCCGGCGGAGAAAAAACGCGAAGGGCGGCACGGCAACGCCGGCGGAAACCGGCCCGCAGACTACGCGAACAGGACGGGCCCCGCCGTCACCCGGGTCGCCAGGCTAAAACGGTGAGCAGGAGCCTTACTCCTTCCGCCGCACCACCAGGCCTGAGCCGGCGGGAGCACCGCCGTCGGGCCCTGCGAGCGACTCCAGCCCTTCGATGGTGAGTTCGTCGACGTCGGCCGCGGTGTCCACGAGCACCGTGTCACCGTCCGCAATGTCGCCGGACAGGATGGCCTTGGCCAGTCGGTCGCCGATCTCGCGCTGGACGAGCCGGCGCAGCGGCCTGGCACCGTACGCGGAATCGAAGCCGGACATGGCCAGCCAGGCCCGGGCGCCGTCGGACACTTCCAGTGCAAGCCGGCGCTCGCGCAGCCGCCCGCCAAGCTCGGCTACCTGCAGTTCCACGATCTGCGCGAGCTCCTCTACGGTCAGGGCTTCAAACAGCACAATCTCGTCCAGCCGGTTCAGGAACTCCGGTTTGAAGGACGCGTTGACGGTGGTCATCGCCGCGGCGCGCCTGGCCTGTGCATCCAGCGACTGGTCCACCAGGAACTGGCTGCCAAGGTTGGACGTCAGCACCAGGATGGCGTTGCGGAAGTCCACGGTACGGCCCTGGCCATCGGTGAGGCGGCCGTCGTCGAGCACCTGCAGGAGGATGTCAAAGACCTCCGGATGGGCCTTTTCCACCTCATCCAGCAGGACAACGGAGTACGGCCGACGGCGGACGGCCTCGGTCAGCTGGCCGCCCTCCTCGTAGCCGACGTACCCGGGAGGGGCGCCCACCAGCCGCGCCACCGAGTGCTTCTCGCCGTACTCGGACATGTCGATCCGCACCATGGCGCGTTCGTCGTCGAACAGGAAATCCGCGAGTGCCTTGGCCAGCTCGGTCTTGCCCACGCCCGTGGGCCCCAGGAACAGGAACGAACCCGTGGGACGATTGGGATCGCTGATACCGGCCCGCGCACGGCGGACGGCATCCGACACCGCGGCCACAGCCTTGGACTGGCCGATCAGGCGCTTGCCCAGCTCCTGCTCCATATGGAGCAGCTTCTGGCTCTCGCCCTGGAGCATGCGCCCGGCAGGAATGCCGGTCCACGCGGAAATGACCTCAGCAATGTCGTCCGCCGTAACCCCGTCAGCCACCATCTGGGCAGGCTTTTCCGTCACAGCCTCTTCGGCAGCGGCCGCGTTCAGCTCCTGCTCAACGTCCGGAATCTCGCCGTAAAGGATCCGCGACGCCGTCTCGAGATCACCTTCGCGCGCGGCCTTGTCGTATGCCGAGCGCAGCTCGTCCAGCTTCGCTTTCAGGTCGCCCACCCGGTTCAGCCCGGCGCGCTCCGCTGCCCAGCGGGCATTCAGCGCGTCCAGTTCTTCGCTCTTGTCCGCTTTGTCCGCGCGAAGGGCCGCCAGGCGCTCCACCGAGGCAGCGTCCTTCTCGTTCGCCAGGGCCAGTTCCTCCATGGTGAGCCGGTCCACGGCACGGCGCAGCTGGTCGATCTCCTCCGGCGCGGAGTCGATCTCCATCCGCAGCCTCGAGGCCGCCTCGTCCACCAGGTCGATGGCCTTGTCCGGCAGCTGGCGGCCGGAAATGTAGCGGTTGGACAGGGTTGCGGCGGCCACCAGCGCGGAGTCTGCGATGGTGACCTTGTGGTGAGCCTCGTAGCGCTCCTTGAGGCCGCGGAGAATACCGATGGTGTCTTCCACACTGGGCTCGCCTACGTACACCTGCTGGAACCTGCGCTCCAGGGCCGGGTCCTTCTCGATGTTCTCGCGGTACTCATCCAGCGTGGTGGCGCCGATCAGCCGCAGCTCACCGCGGGCCAGCATGGGCTTGAGCATGTTACCCGCATCCATCGAGGACTCCCCCGTGGCACCGGCACCAACCACCGTGTGGATCTCGTCGATAAACGTGACAATCTGGCCGTCCGAATTCTTGATCTCCTCCAGCACGGCCTTGAGGCGCTCCTCGAACTCGCCGCGGTATTTCGCCCCGGCCACCATGGAGGCGAGGTCCAGCGCAATCAGCGTCTTGCCCCGAAGACTTTCAGGGACATCGCCCGCTACGATCCGCTGGGCGAGCCCTTCGACGACGGCGGTCTTGCCCACGCCGGGCTCACCGATGATGACGGGGTTGTTTTTGGTGCGGCGGCTCAGCACCTGGATGATGCGCCGGATCTCGGTGTCGCGCCCGATCACCGGGTCCAGCTTGCCCGCACGCGCCATCGCGGTGAGGTCCGTGCCGAACCGTTCCAGCGACTGGAACGTGTTTTCCGGGTCCGGGGTGGTGACCTTACGGTCGCCGCGGACACCCGGCAGGGCGGCGAGCAGCGCTTCATGGGAGGAACCGGCGTCGCGCATTAACCGCCCGACGGCGTCACTCCCCGCGGAGAGCCCCAGCAGCAGCACTTCGGTGGAGACATAGGTATCGCCCAGCCTGTCGGCCTCGTTTTTGGCGTTCTGGATGGCCTGCAGCGCGGGCCGGGACAGCTGCGCCTGCTGGGTGGAGCCTCCGGAGGTGGCCGGCAGCGCCTTGATGGCGCCGCTCGCCTGCACGCTGACAGCATCCGGGTCTGCGCCCGTAGCCCGGAGAAGCGCGACGGCGACGCCCTCGCGCTGATCCATCAGGGCTTTGAGCAGGTGGGCGGGTTCCACCTGGGGATTTCCTGCCGTGGAGGCGTTCATGGCTGCTGCCGAAAGAGCCTCCTGGCTCTTGGTGGTGAATTTGACGTCCAAAGAGAGCTCCTTCCGGGTATACGCATTGGCTAACTTGAGTCTATTAGGCTCAACTTTGAAATGCGCTGCTTTGGCCACATTTTGCCAACAGCGAACTTCGTCCCCGGCACGCGGCGAACTGCTGGCAGGCACCGTATCCTCACCGCCCTGATCATCCGAGGATCGTGATGTGACCGGGGACCACAGCTCCGCCGGCGCAATGACGCGGAGGATTGCCATGAATAAGTACGCCGCTCTTTACTCGCGGCCACGTCGGAACTGGTCAACGAGATGCAGGATCTGGGCTACCTGGAGCGAAGGCCCGATTCGACAGATGCCCGGGCAAAGCTCATTTTCCCTACCGCCCGCGGACTGCAGCTTTTGGCGGAGGCCTCCGCCAAGGTGCGGGAGCTGGAACAGCTATGGGGGACGTACGCGGGAGAGCAGCGCTTCGAAGCAGCCTTGCAAACCCTACAGGACGTCCTGGATGCAACCCGGCGGGCAATTTAGGCATCACCGGCGGCGGGGTGCTCGTATGACGGCGCCCCTAATCGTCCTAACCGTGCAGTGCGCGTGGAAACCAGCAACTGGGCAACCTACCGGAACGGGCCATGATTCAGGCGGGGTGGCCGCCCGTGCGGGACGGATAGAATCGAAAAGGAAGCCTAGACCGACCAAGAGGATCTATCATCAACGTCTCTGATAACGCCGGGTTCGGCGCCGCCAGCGGCACCATTGCCTTGCAGGACGATATCCTCCTGCGAGCGCATGCGCTGGAATTTCCCGCCCAGCGTACTGCGCACGGCGTAATTCGTAACTGGCTCGCCGAGCTGGTAAGCAGCGGGGAGCTTCCCAGCGGGACCAGGCTCCCCGCCGAACGGATGCTGAGTCAGGCCTTGGGTGTTAGCCGTATGACGTTACGCCAGGCAATGGATAGCTTGAAGAGTTCGGGTTACATCGACCGGATAGTGGGCCGCGGCGGCGGGTCGTTCGTGGCGCAGCAGCGGCCCACGGTCGACCTGTCAGACCTCATGGGGCTCAGACCGCAGTTGATGAAGACCGCCGGGACTGCATCATCTACCGTACTGGCCGCTGAGACCATCGCCGCCCCGGAGGCCGTCGCCGCCGCGCTGGAACTTTCTGCCGGGGAACCCGTGCACCGGATCAGGCGCCTGCGCTATGCGGACGACGTACCCGTGGTGATCGAAAACTCTTTTTTTCCGGAGGCGCTTTTCAGTGACCTTCTGACCCAGAACCTGACAGGCTCCCTATACCGGATTATGGACATCGTCTACAGCAAGGCCCCGCACAGCGCCGAAGAGGAACTGAGGCCGCTGGCTGCGGCGGAGGATGATGCTGCCCTGCTGAAGGTACCGGCAGCCACCCCGGTTCTGGGCATCACCAGGACGTCCCACTCCCTGGAAGGTGTGGCCGTGGAATATTCTGAGGACGTTTTCCGGACTGACCGGTTAAGGATCATGGTTTCAGGCCGGGTGCGCGTCGACCGCACACCCATCAGTTGAAGGCAGGCCGAAGAGGCGTCTGAAGGCAAGCCCGTCCAAGCTGCTCGATCCACACGGCAGCGAAGGGCAGAACAGAGTCCTTGGGCAGGATTCCGCCAACAGCCAACGGCACCATGCCGGCTGCGCCGACTGCTTGGAGACCCGGCACGGAGTCCTCAAACACGGCCACCCGCCGGGGGTCCTCCAGCCCGAGCGCCGCTGCGGCCATGAGCAATCCTTCCGGGTCTGGCTTACCGGCCTTCACATCCTCTTGGGTCACCACAACACTGAATGCGCCCCTTACCCCGGCCCGTTCCAACGCCGGCAACACTGTGGCCCGCCCCGCTCCGGTGACGACGCCAAGCTGAATACCAGCCGCCTGTAGCGAGTGAACCAAAGCACAGGTGTCCTCAGAAATGGGACTGTGCAGGGAAACCTCTTCGTTATACCTGTGATCCAGCAGCTCCAGGAAGTCGCATTCCCTGATGTCGGCCGCCCCGCCCTTTGCCATGATGGCCCGGGCAATCTCGCTGTCGCTGCGCCCGTACAGCTCTGCCCTGTACTGCTGTTCTGCAAGGAACACGCCGCACTCCTTGGCGGCAAGTTCGATGAAGATCCTTTCCAGTATCCACTCGTCGTCTGAGAGGGTTCCGTTGAAGTCGAAGAGCACACCTTCGCAGTCCAGCAGGGTGGTGACAGACGAGACGATTTCGCCGAATTCCACGGCCGGACTCGGCGTTGTTGCAGGGTCGGTATCCATAGTTCTCCTTAGTGACGGAAAGTTGCCCTACTTACCTTGCCGTGAAAAAACACGAAGAACTCCAGAACTATAAAGTCTAGACCTTTATTCATTCATCGTTCACAGAAGGTTTGCCGCTTGGCTATAGTGGACCGCCACCGTGGGACAGGAGCAATTCACTTCTCAACATTCCACCGGAGGCCCGCATGCCTAAGTTCCCCCTGCCCAACGACGTGTCCCGCCGCAACGTTCTGCGCGGCATCATCGGCACCGCTGGCCTCGCCGCCGTCGGCGGTTCACTGGCTGCCTGCGGTTCCTCGGCCGCAAGCTCCAGCCGAACCATCGGCTCCAAACTCGAAGAGATCATCGCCCTGGCGAAGCAGGAAGGCAAGGTCCAACTGATTGCCTACCCGGAGACCTGGGCTAACTACAAGGGTCACTTTGAGGCCTTCAAGGCAAAGTACGGTGTGGACACTCCTGTGGCCAGCCCCGATGCGTCCAGTGCAGAAGAACTTCAGGCGGTCAAGAACCTTAAGGGGCAGTCCTCGCAGCCGGACGTCCTGGACATAGGCTATTCGTTCACCCAGCCGTCCATACAGCAGGGCCTGATTGAGGCCTACAAGCCCACCACCTTTGACCAGATTCCGGCCGAACTCAAGGACCCAAACGGCATGTGGGTGGGCGCCTACTACGGAGTCCTCACTGTCGGAGTCAACACTGCCAACGCAGACATGCCGACTTCCTTCGCTGACTTGTTGGACCCCAAATACAAGGGGAAAATCGCCCTTCCCGGTGATCCCCGAAAAGGCGCCTCCTCCATTGCCACGGTCTTCGCAGCGGCCTTGGCGAACGGCGGTTCCCTGAATGACGTCACTCCCGGCATTGACTTCTTCAGCAAGCTGGCCAAGTCCGGCAACCTGGTGAACGTCACCTCCGTGGCCTCAGCCCTGAGTACGGGTCAGGCGTCGGTACTGTTCGACTGGAATTACAACTTCCTGGGCATTGAAGAGGAAATGAAGCGCACTGGTGTGGCGCTAAAGACTGCCATTCTGCCCGACGGCGTCTTCGGGAACTATTACGCCCAGCCCATCACCGTGGCATCCCCCCAGCCCAATGCTGCCCGGCTGTGGGTTGAATGGCTGACCAGTGATGAAGGTGCAGAACAGTACGCTCTGGGCGGTGCAGTTCCCGCCCGCTTTGTTCAGTTGAAGGCGGATGGCAAGCTCTCCGCTGCGGCGCTGGCAAAGCTGCCGCCCGCTGAAGTCCTGGCCAATATCAACTTCCCGAGCATAGAGCAGGGCGCCAATGCCAGCACTGCGATCGTGGACCAGTGGAGCCAGAAGGTCGGAGCCTAGTGAACCGCCTGAAACCGTTCCAAGGGGCCGCCGCCGGCTGGCTGGGGGTTGTTCCCTATGGGGCGTTTCTCGCTATTTTCCTGATCGTACCGGTGATCTCGAACATCTGGACCACATTTGTCAGCCAGGGCAGGTTCTCCCTGGACGCCATGTCACGTCTGCTCAAGCCGCAGTACCTCGATGCTTTTCTGACCACGATCAATCTGTCACTGGTTACAGCGGTACTGGGCGGCGTGGGGGGGCTGGCGCTGGCCTGGGCACTCAATGCGGCAGAAAAGCCTCGCTGGCTCAGGAATTTTGTGTTGTCCTACTCAGCCGTGGCCTCACAACTCGGCGGAGTTCCTCTCGCGTTCGCGTTCATCGCAGCCTTGGGTGTGCAGGGAGTGGTCACCCGCGGATTCCTGGACGTCACCGGCTGGGACTTAAGCCAAACCTTCCCGTTGGCCTCGTTCGCCGGGTTGGCGATCGTTTACCTGTACTTCCAGGTGCCGCTGATGGCAATACTGATGCTTCCGGCGCTCGGGTCCCTCAAGCAGCACTGGTCGGAAGCCGCCGCAAGCCTTGGCGCCAGCCGCTGGCACTACGTCAGGGACGTGGTGTTCCCTGTCCTGTGGCCGCCTATCTTGGGCGCGCTGCTATTGCTTTTCGCCAACGCCTTCAGTGCCTATGCCACTGCCTACGCGCTGGCCGGCGGCGGCGTGAACCTGGTGCCGATCATGATCGGCTTCTTCATCTCCGGCAACGTCATGATGGACGAAGGCTTCGCAGCCGCCCTGGTGACGGGCATGATCTTCATCATTGTGGTCACCATGACCCTGCGTGCACTCCTGGAAAGGAGGGCCAACAAGTGGCTGCGCTGACTCATTCCATTCAGAGGCGCGGCCGCCAGGTGATGGTGACGGTCATCTTCAGTGTGGCCCTCGCGCTGTTCTTCACGCCGCTTATCGCCGCGGCCGTTTTCGGTTTCACGCTTCCCGGGGAGGGTGTCTCCTTCGAGTCCATATCCCTTGCGCTCCGGAGCACCAGTTTTCTGCCCCAGCTGCTGATGACACTCCAGCTGGCCGTGTTGAGCACCGTTGGTTCCCTGCTACTGCTGGTCCCCACCCTTCTTTGGCTGCATCTGAAGGCTCCCCGGCTGCTGCCGTTTGCGGAATGGCTGTCCGTAATCCCTTACGTGGTGCCGGCGATCGCCCTGGTGAGCGGCGCCAGCCTGTTCTTCCGCGCCACATTTCCCGGGTTTCTTGTCAGCCCATATTCTCTCGTACCGTTTTACATGGTCCTGAGTCTGCCGCTGGTTTATCGCAGCCTGGATGCGGGAATCCGTGCACTGGACATCAAAACCCTAGTCGCAGCTGGCAACAGCCTCGGAGCGACTGCCATCCAGATCCTGCTCACCGTGATCCTGCCGAATCTGCGTCCGGCACTGCTGGGGGCTTCGCTGCTGTCCGTTGCCATGGTGCTGGGTGAGTACGCGCTTGCAGCGTTGCTGTTGCACAGCACCTTTCCTGTTTTCCTGCTGGAAATGGGCAACAACCAGCCTCGGGCCGCCGCCGCGCTGTCCTTCATCGTCATCATCGCCACATGGCTGCTGCTCCTCTCCCTCTCCACCGCGGGAACCCAGCGTACCCGGGTCACCGGTGGATCCTGCCGCACCCACCTTCCTGTTGTTTCGTCCACCACTCCTCCGAAAGGAGATCGCTGATGCCGACCGTCGCCGCGGAAATCCAGCTATCCAAGATCACCATGGCTTATGGCCAGAAAACGGTCCTGAGAAATCTTGACCTGCAGCTCAAAGGAGGTGAGCTCCTCGCGCTGCTTGGTCCGTCCGGATGCGGCAAGACCACAATCCTGCGGGTGCTCGCCGGATTCGAATCGCCACAGAAAGGGACGGTTTCCATTGCAGGCCAAGATGTCACCCGGTCCCCGGTCCGGAACCGGGGAATCGGCGTCGTCTTCCAGGCCTACAGCCTGTTCCCCCACATGAACGCCCGGGACAATGTGGCCTACGGCCTTCGAATCCGCCGGAGTAGCCTTGGCAAGCGGACGGCGCGGGCGGCCGAGCTCCTTGAGACCGTGGGGCTGGCGGAGCACGCTGACAAATTTCCGCACCAGCTTTCCGGAGGTCAGCAGCAAAGAGTGGCGCTCGCGAGGGCATTGGCCATCGAACCGCGGGTTCTGCTGCTGGATGAGCCGCTGTCCGCCCTCGACGCCAAGGTGCGAGTCCACCTGAGGGAGGAAATCCGCAGGATTCAGACGCAGGCCGGAACCACCACCCTGCTTGTCACCCACGACCAGGAAGAGGCCCTGACCATAGCGGACCGGATCGGCGTCATGCACGACGGGCAAATTGAACAGCTCGACAGCCCCGAAGCCATCTACCGGCGGCCGGCAACGCCATTTGTCTCACAGTTCGTTGGCGTGACCAACCGCATTCCGGCCCTGCCCGAGGACGGCCGGGTGCGGGTGCTGGGCCACCACCTTGGCATAGAAAACCAGGACAGAACAGTTTCCGACGGTACCCGGCTGACCGCCTTGATTCGGCCCGAAGACCTGACGCTGAGCGACGACTTTCCCGGCGGCGACTCGGCCGGCAGTGGCTTGGTCACCACACTGGTGCTGCGGGGAGCCATCACCAGCGTGATGGTCCGGTCCGAGGCGCTGGGACAGGACGTGCGCGTCGACCTGCCGGCGCATGCAGCCAGGCTTTTTAGCGCGGGCCAGCGCGTGCTGGTCTCCCCGCGTGCAACCACCACCTTGATAGGCCGGGACCATACGGAACTATCGGAAGAGGACGCGGCATGAAATCCAAGATCCTGGTAGTGGGCATTGACGGCTTGGTCCTGGAAAGGGCCCTTGACTCCGGCCGCGCTCCCACGCTGGCGGCTCTGAACGAAGCGGGTACGGTGTCGGCCTTGACCATGGAGGCTCCAACGCTCTCCGGGCCAGGCTGGTCCACGTTGCTCACCGGGTCCTCTCACGAGCAGCACGGAGTCCGGGACAATCTGTTCGCAGGGCACCGCCTATTGCTCCGCCCTGACCTCCTCAGCCGAGCGTTTTATCAGGACCAATCCACCACCACGTTCGCAGCGGCAGGCTGGCCTCCTCTGGTGGACCCGGCAGGAATTGGTCCAGTAATACACGAGCGTCGCGAACAGCAGCGTGCAGGTCTGCACCGCATGATAGCTCGTGATGGGGAGACGTACGGATACCGAACGGTTGACGGAGAGATCGCCGAGTTTGCGGTGTACGCACTCAACAAGTCCGGTCCGGACGTCAGCTTCGTGTACTTCTGCGAGGTGGACGATGCCAGCCACCTAAACGGAGCCGTCGGCGAGCACTACCTGGATGCCATCAGCCGCATCGACGCCCATCTTGCCCGGCTACGGGCAGCGCTTGAGACGCGCGCGCACGCGAAGGGCGAGCGGTGGCTCATGGTGCTCACCACGGACCATGGCCATCTTGATGAGGGCGGTCACGGGCTCGGCAGCGCCCGGGAGCGTGCCTCCTTTGTGATCGCAACCGGTATCGGACGGAACAACCCGGACTGGCCGGACGTCATCGCGCCGGAATCCCTCGTGCCGCTCCTGCTGGCCGAGCGCAACCCCGCGGGAAACGTTTAGCCCGGGTAGATGGCGACGGCGCCCGCCTTGATCACGAAATACACCTGCATGCCCGGCGCCAACCCGAGATCGACAGACGCCGCCGGGGTGATGTCCGCGCTCAGCTGCCCGGCCTCCCCGGCGCGGACCCGGATCCCGTCCCCGCGCGGCTCCAGGTCGGTGATGGTCACGGCAAAGGAGTTCCGCGGACTGCCATGCGCCTCGCTGGGGAAAACGGAAACAGCCGACGGCGGGAAAACAGCCACGCCCGGCTGCCCGGTGGGGAGCGGGGCGGCTGCGTCGTGGTGTCCATAGAGGTTGAGGCCGCCAGCCTGGAGACCGTGTTCGGTGATGTGGCCGGCCACAAAGTTGAGTCCGGCAAGCCCGGCCGCGAACCGGCTGCGCGGGCGCTGGAGGACTTCGCGGGTTGGGCCTTCCTCGCTGATGCGCCCGTCTTCGAGGATGACCACACGGTCGGCCAGCATCAGGGCATCGAGGACGTCGTGCGTGATAATGATGGCGCGGCGGCCGGCCAGCACGCGTTTAAGCAGGCGCCGCAGAAGCGGCGCGGCCTGGATATCAAGGGCGGCCATCGGTTCATCCAGGAGCAGGAGCCCGGGGTCCGCGGCAAGCGCCCGGGCCACGGCAACGCGCTGCGCCTGGCCGCCGGAGAGCTCGGCCGGGCGGCGGGACTGCAGCTCCGTCGCCTCGACCTCCCCGAGCCACCTCAGTGCGGTCTCCCGCGCGGCCTGCTTTGAAGCCCCCGCACTCCGGGGCCCAAAGGCCACGTTCTCCAGCACGCTCAGGTGCGGGAACAGCAGCGGTTCCTGGGCCAGGAGGGCCGTGCCGCGCCGGTGCGGAGCCGTCCAGCGGCCGCGGCCGGCGGTGAGGTCAAACAGTGTCCTGCCGTCCAGTTCGGCCGTGCCCGAGTCCGGGTAGAGCAGGCCCGCGATGACGTTCAGCAGCGTGGATTTGCCCGCGCCGTTGGCCCCCATAACGGCCACCGTTTCGGCCTCGCCCAGCGCGAGGGAGACGTCGAACCCGCGGCCAGCCACGGCGGCCTGAACCGAGAACGTCACCGGACCGCACCGCCCGCCGCGGCCGCCGTCGTCGTACGTGCGCCGCTGGGTGCGGGCGCCCGTTGAGCGGCGCGGGGGCTGCGGTACGCGAGTGCCACCACGGCCACCGCCACGGCTACGAGGACCAGGGAAAGCGCGACGGCGGCATCGGCGTCCGTTTCCCGCTGCAGGTAGATTTCGAGAGGCAGGGTCCGGGTCACCCCCTGCAGGCTGCCGGCGAACGTGAGGGTGGCGCCGAATTCGCCCAGGCTGCGGGCGAAGGACAGCACCGCGCCGGACGCGAGTCCCGGCAGGACGAGCGGAAGCGTGACCCGGCGAAGCACCGTGGTGGGCCCGGCGCCGAGCGTCGCGGCCACGGCTTCGTACCGGTTTCCGGCGGTGCGCAGGGCGCCCTCGAGGCTGACCACCAGGAAGGGAAGGGCCACAAACGTCTGGGCCAGGATTACCGCCGTCGTCGAAAAGGCGATCTGCAGGCCTGCCACTTCCAGTGTCCGGCCCAGCAGCCCCTGCCGCCCGAACGTGTACAGGAGTGCGATGCCGCCCACCACCGGCGGAAGCACCAGCGGGAGCAGGACCAGTGAGCGGAGGAAGCGCTGGCCGGGGAAGCTGCCGCGGGCCAGGACCAGGGCTAGCGGAATACCCAGGACGATGCACAGGACGGTGCTGGCCGCCGACGTGCGCAGGCTCAGCCCAAGGGCCTGCAGCGAGGCTTCCGACGTGATCAGCGGGATGAAATGGGCCCAGTTGACTTTCACCACCATGGCCGCCAGCGGCAGCACCACGAACAGTCCGCCGGCAGCCGCAAGGACGTAAATCCAGCGCGGGACGCCGCCGTACCCGCCGTTCCTGTCCTGTTTCATGGTCTCCTTGTGGGCGGTTTACTTACGCTGCGAGGTTGCCTATGGGCGGGGTTCCTACGAGGCGCCGAAACCGGCCGCGCTGAGGGTTTTCTGCCCGTCGGCGCCGGTCACCATGGCGATGAAGGCTGCCGCCAGTTCCTTGTTCCGGCTCGAGCCTACTGTGGCGATGGGATAGGTATTGACAGCCTTGCCGGATTCGTCGAACGGGATTCCCATAACCTTGTCGCCGGCGCCTTTGACATCGGTGACGTAGACCAGGCCGGCGTCGGCCTCGCCCGAGGTGACCTTGCCCAGGACGTCTGTCACCGACGACTCCTCGCTGACCGGAGCGAGGGTCACGCCCGCGGCCTTTTCCACGGTATCCGCTGCGGCCCCGCACGGAACCTGGCTGGCACAAACAACCACCTTGACGCCCGGCCTGGCGAGGTCTGCGAAGGACGCGATCGACGCCGGATTGGACGGCGGGACGGCGATCTCCAGGACGTTGGTGGCGAAGTTCTTCGCGGCCCCGTCCAGGAGCTTGGCATCGGCCAGTTTGGTCATGTTCTTGGTGTCGGCGGAGGCAAAAACATCGGCCGGTGCGCCCTGGGTGATCTGGGTGACCAGGTCCGAGGAGCCAGCGAAGCTCAAGGTCACCTTCGTGCCGGGGTTCTTCGCCTCGAAGTCGCTGGCCAGCTGGGTGAACGTGGCCTTGAGCGACGCGGCCGCGAAGACGGTGATCGTCCCGGACACCTGGCCGGGGGCGCCCGGGGACTGCGAGGCGGCGGGCTGCGAGGCAGGTTGCGTCGGGGCGGGCGCGCACGCGGCCAGGCCCAGCATGAGGGCGGCCGTGATGACGACGGTTCTGGCGTGTGTGCGGGTGCTCAAATGATGCTCTTTCCATGCGGGGTTTCGATGATGACTGTGGTTGACTTGACCACCGCGGTAGCCACGGAGCCCAGTTCCAGGCCCAGATCGCGGACGGCTTCGCTGCTCATCAGCGACACCACCCGGAACGGCCCGCACTGGAGTTCCACCTGGGCCATGACTCTGTCCGCAGTGATCCCCGTGACCAGGCCAACGAACCGGTTGCGGGCCGAACTTCCTGAACGGTGCGGGTCCTCGGGAAGCTGCGCAAGCTTCTGGGCATGCCTTGCCAGTTCCAGTCCGTCGACGGCCAGCCGGCCAGCGTCGTCCTTCACCGGGGTGAGGCTGCCGTTCTCTGTCCAGCGCCGGACGGTGTCGTCACTGACGCCGAGGAACCGAGCTGCTTCGGATACGCGAATAGTGGGCATTTCATAATACTAGTCCGCATCTGCGGGTTTTCTTAGTAGTTTTCTCCGCTTATCAGGATGTGATTTTGCGGCTGGTTTTCGCGCCCGCTCGAGGTTTCAGTTGGCTGCCTATGGAACGTCGTGGGCCGAAGTCCTACGCTATGTGGAGGGGAGGGGCGCGGTCGCTGAGGAGCGTTTGTGATGAAGTGGATCAGGCCTGACAGCCCCGACTATGACCCGGCCCGGAAGGTCTTCAACGCCATGATTGACAGGCGTCCGGCGGTGATTGCCCAGTGTTCAAATGACGCGGACGTGGCCGAAGCCCTCCGCTACGGACGGGAACACTCCCTCGCCATTGCCGTCCGTGCCGGCGGGCACTCGGTGGCCGGAATGTCCATGAACAACGACGGCCTGGTGATCGATGTCCGGCCCATGAAGTCGATCGACGTGGACCCCGAATCCGGCATCGTCACCGCCGGGGCAGGCGTCACATGGGGCGAGTTCGACCGCGCCACCCAGGAGCATGCCCTGGCCGTCACCGGCGGGCGGGCCTCCACTACCGGCGTCGCCGGCTTCACCCTGGGCGGCGGGTCAGGCTGGCTGGAGCGGTCCTTCGGGTTCGCGTGCGACAGTCTCCTCTCTGTGGACCTGGTGACGGCCGACGGCGAGCGCGTCACCGCGAGCGGCCGGGAAAACCCCGAACTCTTCTGGGCGCTCCACGGCGGCGGCGGCAATTTCGGGGTGGCCACGTCCTTCACGTTCCAGGCGCACCGGCTCGGCCCGGTGGTCCACGCCGGGATGTGGCTGTGGCCCGGGGAGGCAGCCTCGGACGTTTCCCGGGCGTTCCGGGACCTGGCTCTGGCAGCCCCTGACGGCGTTGGCCTGGCGCTGCTGTACCTGACGGCACCGCCGGAGCCGTTTGTACCCGAGCATCTGGTGGGAAAGATGGCCACTCTCATCGCCTACCTCTACGCGGGTGAGCCCGAGGAAGGCTTCGAGCACGCGCGGCCGTTCCGCGAGCTCGGGCCTGCAGTGGACCTCGTGGCCGACACCCCGTACGCCGAATTCCAGTCCTCCCTGGATGATCCGCCGGACCACTACAACTACTGGAGCGCGGACTACCACAACGAACTCCCCGATGGAGCCCTGGACGTGTTCGAGGAATCGGCCCGGAACCTTCCCGATGCCACGTCCATGCAGCTCATCGCCCGGTGGGGCGGCGCCGTCGGCGGGAACGCTGGCGCGGCCACGCCCCTGATCAACCGGAACGCGGCCTGGGTAAGCCATCCCTACGGCATCTCGCCAACACCCGAGGAAGGCCAGCTGGCCAAGGCCTGGGTGAAGGACTTCCGCGGCAAGATTGCGCCCTATGCCACGGGCGGGGTGTGGCTCAATTTCATCGGCAACGAAGGCCAGGAGCGCATCCGTGCCGCGTTCGGCAACGGGAACTACGCGCGGCTGGCCGGTGTCAAGCGGGACTTCGATCCCCAGAACATCTTCCAGGGAAACCAGAACATCCTGCCGGCCGGCTCCTGACCGGCTCCGGCGCAGACCACGGCCGCACTAGACTTCCCCCATGGCGATTTACCTGGATCCGCCGCTGTGGCCAGCCCACGGCACGCATTTTTCGCACCTCATCTCGGACACCTCGCTGGCGGAACTGCACGCCTTCGCCGCCGCTGCGGGCATCCCGGACCGGGCGTTCGACGGCGACCACTACGACGTCGCCGAGCGCCGGTTCGACGACCTCGTGGCCGCGGGCGCCGTCCCGGTGGAGGCCCGGATCCTGGTCCGCACGCTGATCGCCAGCGGGCTGCGCATCCCGGCACGGCAGCGCAACAAGTCCCTCAAGGTGCCGCTGCTGAACCGTTGGGAAGCCCTCATGCCCGGCCACGACGCCCTCTTCCTGGATCTGCTGGACCGCTGGAGCGAGGACCACCGCCGGTATCACGGCTGCACGCATCTGCTGGCAGTTTTGGAGGCTTTGGACCTGCTCACAGACCCCACCGACCCGCCGCGGACGGTGCTGCTCGCAGCCTGGTTCCACGATGCGGTGTACCGCGGGGTTGCCGGCCAGGACGAGGAGGAATCGGCCCGTCTCGCCGAGGAGCGCCTCGCGCACGCGGGGCTCCCGGCCGCCGATGTTGAGGAGGTGGCCCGGCTGGTGCGGCTGACATCGGACCACCGCCCCGAGCCAGGGGACGACGACGGCGCCCTCCTCTGCGACGCGGACCTGTCAGTCCTCGGCGGCGAACCCGAGCCGTACGCCCGGTATGTGGCCGCCGTCCGGGAAGACTACGCGCACATCGGCGACGCCGACTTCGCAGCCGGGCGCGCCGCCGTCGTCCGTCATCTGCTGGAACTGAACCCCTTGTTCCACAGCGACCGTGCGCGCGAACTCTGGCTCGAGGCCGCCCGCCGGAACCTGCAGGGCGAGCTGGCCTGACGCTTCCTCACAACCGCCCGGAGCCTTTACGGACACGGCGGCCGGTGCAAGACTGCTCGGATGAACCTGCGCATCCAATCCGTCAGCATCGACTCCCCCGACCCCAAAGTGCCCGCCGACTTCTGGGAAAAGGCACTGGGCTGGCGCCGTACCTACGAAGTGGACGACGAAATCGTACTGGCGCCACCCGCGGGCAGCCCGGCCGACGGCGTCAGCCCGGACCTCCTCTTCCTGAAGGTGCCCGAGCGGAAGGTGCTTAAGAACAGGCTGCACCTGGACCTCCGTCCGGATGACCAGGCCGAGGAGGTGCAGCGGCTGGAAGCCTTGGGCGCATCGCGCATTTCTGTCGGGCAGGGGCCGGAGGTCACCTGGGTGGTCATGGCTGACCCGGACGGCAACGAGTTCTGTGTGCTGCGCGCGCTGCGGTCAGGAGAGCTCGAAGCCCAGGGACTGGTCCCCGGATTCAGCGAAACCCCAGGGAACGCCGCCGGCTAGCGGTACCCGGTGACGAACGGGCTGTTGGTGGGCACAATCTGCTTGCCCAGCGGCATCAGGCTCACCGGGATGAGCTTTAGGTTGGCGATGGCCAGCGGGATGCCGATGATGGTGACCGCCATGGCAAAGGCCGTAACCACGTGGCCGATCGCGATCCAGATGCCGGCCACCACCAGCCAGATGACATTCCCCAGGAGCGAGAACACACCCGTTCCGCCCGGTTTGTCCACCACCATGCGCCCGAACGGCCAGAGCGTGTATGCCGCAATCCGGAACGACGCGATGCCCCACGGAATGGTGACGATCAGCAGGCAGCAGATGATGCCGGCCAGAAAATAGCCCAGGGCAAGCCAAAGTCCGCCGAATACCAGCCAGATGATGTTGAGCAGAGTCTTCATCTGTCCATTGTGCCCTGTGCCTCAGCCCTTGGCGGCCTTCACAAAGGCTCGGATTTTCTCCAGGTCCTTCACGCCACGGGAAACCTCGACGCCGGAGGAAACGTCCACGCCCCACGCGCCTGACGCGGCGGTGGCGTGCGCCACGGTGTCGGGGTTCAGTCCGCCGGCCAAAAGCCAATTGCGGTCCTGGAGCGCCGTCACGTCCACCATGGAGGCGTAGTCCCAGGCCTCTCCAGAGCCGGGCACGGCGGCATCAATTAACAGGATTTCCTCGCCCCAGTCAGCGAACGCGTCCGCTGTGGCTGCCATGGTGACGGCCCTGATCAGCTTCATACCGGCGTCGTGCACTGTGGCGACGTCTTCCGGGGTGAGGTCGGCATGGAGTTGGACCCACTCGAGCCCGGCGGAACGGGCGATGGCAAGGGCATCGGCGACAGGTTCATGCCGGAAAACGCCGACGGCAAGTACCCCTTCCGGCACGTCGGCCAGCAGCGCGGAAACCTGCGACGGCGAGACCACCCGCGGGCTCGCGGTGAGGACAAACCCGACGGCGTCCGCACCGGCCTGCACGGCTTCACGGACGGATTCGGGCGTACTGAGGCCACACACTTTGACGAACATTCCGGGCTCCTTCAGGCTGTCTTCGCGTAGTCCCCCGGGAGGAGACTAACAGGGAAGTGCCCCGCGCGCCGATGGGGACGCCCAAACAAACTAGGCTGGTCCGATGGAGATCATCCGCTTCGCAGAACTCAGGTCCGAACGGTGGCGCAACGGCGGCGGGGTGACCCGGGAGCTTGCCAGCCACCCGAAGGCCGCCTCGGCGCAGGACGGCGCCTGGGACTGGCGCGTCAGCATCGCCGACGTCAGCAAGGCCGGGGATTTCTCGGCGTTCCCGGGCATGGAACGCGTGCTGACCGTGATCGACGGCGAACTCCTCCTGCTCACGGTGGACGGCGACGAGCACCCGCTGGAAAAGTACCGGCCGTTCAGGTTCTCCGGCGAAGCTGCTGCGCACGGGGCCCTGCCCACCGGGGACATCCGCGACCTGAATGTCATCGCCCGGACCGGTTCCTTCAAGGGCTTCACGTCCATCATCGAGCTCTCCAAAAAGCGCGCGCACCCGGTTTTTGAGGGCCAGCTCGCGGTGCTGCTGCAGGGCCAGGCCGCCGTCAGCGCGGGCAACCTCAGCGTCAGTGCAGAAGCTGCGGTTGCCACGGAAGCCGACGCCGACGAAGCTGCCCCAGGCCCCACGGAGCCCGAGGCACTGAACCGGTATGACGCCGTCGTCGGCTCCGATCACCGGACCCCCGAAATCCTGGGGCGCGGCTTCCTGGCAGTTGTTTCGATCGACCGCGTGACTGCCTGATCCAGCGCTGCAGGCTAGCCTCGCCTTCGTTATCTGAGCCTTTCCACACTGGTCAGTGGCACGCGGCGCTCCTAGACTCGGGGCTATGACTTCCACACCCTTTAATGCGCTCCTGTCCACCCAGATCGGCAACGAATTCGCGGCCTCGCAGCAGTACATTGCCGTGGCCACCTGGTTCGCCAACCAGGACCTCCCGCAGCTGGCCCGCTACTTCTACCGGCAGTCGGTGGAGGAGCGGAACCACGCCATGATGATGGTGCAGTACATGCTTGACCGCGACATTGAGTTCACCATCCCCGGCGTCCCCACCGTGCGCAACGACTTCTCCTCCGTGACCGAGCCGCTGGCCCTGGCGCTGGAGCAGGAGAAGGAAGTGACGGCCTCGATCGAGGCACTGTTCCGTGCGGCCCGCACCGAGGACGACGCCCTGGGCGAGCAGTTCATGCTCTGGTTCCTCAAGGAGCAGGTGGAAGAGGTCGCCTCCATGACCACTCTCCTGAACATCGCCGAGCGCGCGGACAACCTGTTCGACATCGAGAACTTCATCGCCCGCGAAACCGTTGGCAACGCGGGCCGCGACTCCTCCGCCCCGGAAGCTGCCGGCGGCGCTCTCTAACCCTCCCAACTAAGTAGCAGCAGATGTCCCTTTGAGCCCTCAAAACAGCCTCTGCTGCTACTCAGTTGGGTTGAATCCCCGGCGGTGAGGTTGGCCACCAACCCGGCCACCCGCCGTCGGGCGTTGCTAAGCTGGAAACAAGGCTCCGCACAGGACCCTCCGGACGACGGTTCAGTACCCGGCCCGCGACAAGACTGGCCAAAGGATCTGTCATGTCGTGGTTAATTCTCATTCTTTCCGGAGCGCTGGAGGCTGTCTGGGCCGCAGCCCTGCACCGGACCTTCCAGGCCTCCGGCCGGCGTCGGCTCGCACCCGCGCTCCTTTTCATGGTCTCCGTCCTCGCCAGCATGGCCGGCCTCGCCATCGCCATGCAGTCCATCCCCACCGGCACTGCGTACGCGGTCTGGGTGGGCGTTGGAGTTGTGCTGACCTCCGCCTACGCGATCCTCACCAGGGCGGAACGTCCGACGACGGCGCGCCTGCTGCTGCTCACCGGCATCGCCGCGTGCGTGGTCGGCCTTAAGGTGGTGGCGTGATGGGCAAAAGTTCCGTTTCGTGGTTGCTGCTGCTGGCCTCCGCCGTGCTGGAAGCCGTCTGGGCCACCGCCCTGGGCCAGTCCGAGGGCTTCACCCGCCCGCTGCCCACCATGGTCTTCGCGGTGACGGCCACCCTGAGCATGATCGGCCTCGGCCTGGCCATCCGCAGCATCCCGCTCGGCACCGCGTACGCCGTGTGGGTGGGTATCGGCGCGGCACTGACCGTGGGCTGGGCGATGAGCACCGGCGTCGAACCCTTCAGTGTCCTGAAGGTGCTGTTCATCGCGGGGATTGTCGGCTGCGCGGCGGGATTGAAGTCGCTGCCGGCTGGCAGCAACACTGAGCCGACCACCGACGACACGCCGGCGTCGGGAACCGTGGCCGTCAGGCCAGAGCGCCTTTGATCAGCAGGCTCACCCCGGCAACCAGACACAGACTGAGGGCCGCGGGACGGATGGCGGCGGCGGAAATCCGCTTCACCACCGGCCGCGATGCCAGCGCCCCGAGGGCAACGCCAGGCAGCAGCCAGCCGGTGAGCAGCAGATCTTCCGTGCCGAAGGAACCGGCGCCCGCCAGGGCGAGCAGCGAGACCAACGACGACACCAGAAAAAACAGGGAGAGGTTGGCGCGGTAGCGGGCCGCGTCCTCGCTCCGGTAAACCACCACAAGCGGCGGCCCTGACGTGGAGGCAACCGTACCCAGCACTCCGCCGAGCAGGCCGGCCGCGAACAGGGAAAAGCAGTTTTGCGGGATGCGGAATCCCTTGAGTCCGGTGAGAACGCTGGCCACCACCAGCCCGCCGACGATCATTCCGGTCCATTTGCCGTTCAGCAGGGGCAATACACATAGTCCGGCAACGGCACCGGGCAGGCACCCGGCAATGGCCACCGTGAGATCCACGTGCCTTAGGCCCCTCCGGTTCTGCCAGCTCACGAACAGCATGACCATCGCCGAAACGAGAAGCAGCGGGCCGGGCACCAGTTGCGGGCTGATCATCAGCAGCAGCGGCGAGGCGACGATGCCGAATCCGGACCCGGTGGCGGTTTGTGCCACCACGGCCACGGCCACTATGAGGGCCGCGATTATGAGTTCCGTGGTGGTCATGAGTTCCAGTCCTAAATAAGTTGTACCCCCACGTAGGCGAGTACTCCGATAAGAGCCCAGGAGAGCATGGCGACGACAATCGCCCTGCCGCTGGTGTGAAGAAGGGACCGTATTTGCACGGATGCTCCCAGCCCAAACAGCGCCGCAGCGAGCAGAAGGTCCTGGGCGAGCGCAGCACTTTCCAGGACCGAATGCGGCAGGATTCCCAGCGTCCGCAACACGATCATCGCCATGAACCCCGCCACGAACAGCGGGATCAGGGGTGGGAATTTGAGCTTGCCTTCTTCGCTGCCGGCGGCCGCCTTGCGGTGCTGGGAACGATCGCGGTAGCGCTGCACCAAAGCGGCAGCGGTGACCATCGGGGCCAGCATGAGGACGCGGGTGAGCTTAATGATCAGGGCCCCCGCCAGGGCAGTGGTTCCAGCCGTCTGTGCGGTGGCCACAACCTGCCCCACATCGTGGACGCTGGCCCCCACCCAGTGCCCGAATTGCACATCGTCCAGGCCGAGAGGACCCTTCAGGGCAGGCAGCACGGCAATGGCCAGCGTTCCGCACAGGGTGACGAGCGCGATCGGTACCACAGTGCCGCGGTGATCGGTTCTGGTCACTCCGCTCATGGCGCCGATGGCTGAGGCGCCGCAGATGGAAAAGCCCGCTGCCAGGAGCAAAGGCTGGTCACCTGGAAGCCTGAACGCCTTGCCAAGCAGCAAGGTGCCCACGAAGGTCAGCAGGACGATGCCCACCACGATCCCCAGCGCCGCCCAGCCCAGGCCTGCCACGTCGATGAGGCTGAGCTTCAGTCCAAGCAGCACGATGCCGAGCCGCATGAACCTCTTGGCGGCCAGCACCAGTCCGGGCTGCATGACTCCTTCGACTGCCCGGCCGATCCCGGGCAGGTTCGCGGAAAGGATGCCCAAAATGACCGCCACCGTGAGGAAGGGCAGCACCGGGACGGCAGCATGGATAAGCCATGCGACGGCAACGGCCGCCGCTGCCAGCCCGAGCCCCGGCAGCCGTTTATTCCGCAGGCCCCGGGAAAGTGGTCCACGCTGTTTTTCCATTCCCGTCGCTTTCTCGCGTGCTAACGGTGTGGAAACGTCTTGTTTCATGGTCGTCTGCGATCCGTCCCGAGCGGGCTGGCGCCTTGCTCTGGCCGGATCTCCATCCTTTCAAGTGAACCGAGCGACTGAATGGCGCTCAACAAGCCGACGGAAGCGATGTCCGCGGTGCTGCAGCCGCGGGACAAATCGTTCAGGGGCGCCGCCAGGCCCTGGAGGATGGGGCCCACTGCGACGGCTCCCCCAAGCCGTTCGGTGATCTTGTAGCCGATGTTTCCGGCATCCAGGCTGGGGAACACCAGCACGTTTGCCTGGCCTGCAACCTCGGAGCCGGGCGCTTTCGTTGCCGCGACGGCGGGAACCATTGCTGAATCAAACTGCAGCTCGCCATCCACATTCAGCCGCGGGTGGCGGCTACGCAGGATTTCCATCGCCGCCCTGACCTTCTCAACGTGAGGGTGGATGGCGCTGCCCCGGGTGCTGAAGGACAGCAAGGCAACTCTCGGTGACTGCCCCGTCAACGACTGATGCGTGGCTGCTGCCGAGACGGCAATGTCCGCCAGCTGTTCGGCGGAAGGATCGGGAACGACGGCGCAATCACCGAACGTCAGTTCCCTTCCATCGGGCAGCAGCATCAGGAATGAGCTGCTGAGTGTTGTACAGCCGGGCTCCAGGCCCACCACGCGCAGGGCGGCCCGGAGCACCAGCGCCGTGGGCGTACCGGCCCCTGCAACGCAAGCGTCCAGATACCCGGCCCGCAACGCGGCCGCTGCAACATGGACCGGTTCCTGACTGGCGTGGGTCAACTGTTCGGGCTTGCGGGCGTAAGCCTCCCCGATCAGAGCGGCGATGCTGCTGTCGCCGGCCAGCCCGCTGACGTCGAGGATGGCTTCGCCGGGCAGCGCACAGTCCAGTTCTGCCGCCAGTCGCCGGATTTCCTTGGCTCTGCCGATGAGGCGGGGACTGATGATTCCTTCCGCTGCCAGCGCACTGGCAGCACGGACAGCACGTTCGTCCTCGCCGTCGGCGAATCCGACAACCCGGCCGCGACCGGACAGCTGTTGGCGCCAGCGCTCAAACAACACGCTGCCCGCGGGTGGCGGTGTCCGCGGGGAGCGCTCCTCAACATTTGCTGTCGCCATAGTTGTACCTCTCATCGTCAACCTGCGGAAGTCTCATCAAACGCTGCGGAGGCGTCCATGAGGACACCTCCGCAGGCCAAGAACCGGATCCTGTGTATTAGGGCTGGATGGCCTTCTCGATGTCGGTGAGCATGCCGTCCACACCATGCAGCAGCGCTGAGAGGACCTCAGCGTCGGCTACCAGGGGCGGGGAGATCATGATCATGGTTGCGCCGCGGTCGTCGCCGCGCAGGATCACCTTGGTGCGTTTGAAGGACTCGGGAAGGACCTCGCGCAAAACCTTCAGCGACTCTGCTTGGGTCAGTTCGCGGCCGCTGAAGCTGTCCGCCATGAGTTCGATGGCGTAGAAGAAGCCCATGCCGCGGACTGCCTTGACGCAACGGTGTGAGTTTTTCAGGGCTAGCAGGGCCTCCATGAGCTTGGGACCCTGCTCCTGGACGTTGCCGAGGACGTTTTCATCACGCATGGCGGTGATGTTGGCAACCGCGACGGCGGTGGACACCGGGTGCCCGCCCCAGGTGGCGCCGTGGGTGAAGACGCCGCCCGTGGAGGAATTGAACAGCTCCTGGACCAGCTGCTCGCGGACGATCAGGCCGCCCAGCGGGGCGTAGCCGGAGGTGGAGCCCTTCGCGAAGGTGACCATGTCCGGGACCACGCCGGTGACGCCGTGGCCGAAGAAATGGCCCAACCGGCCGAAGGAGCAGATCACCTCGTCGGAGACCAGCAGGATCCCATACTTGTCGCACAGTGCCCGCAGTGCCGGCCAGTAGCCGTCCGGTGCCACCAGGGCTCCACGGCCGTTCTGGACCGGTTCGGCAAAAATAGCTGCAATGGTTTCCGGGCCCTCTTCAAGGACCACCCGTTCAATGGCGCGGAAGCAGTCCAGCTCCGTAACCGGTCCGCAGTCACCCGTGAATCCCAGGGTGTTCGGGACGCTGCGGATTCCCGGCAGGAGCTCGCCGAAGGGATCCTTGATCTTGGGAAGCTGCGTGATGGACAGGGCACCCATGGTGGTGCCGTGGTAGGCCATATCCCGGCTGATGACCTTAGTCCGCTGAGGCTGGCCCTGGCTGCGGAAATACTGGCGCGCGAACTTCAGGGCAGTCTCCACGGCTTCGGAGCCGGAGTTGACGAAGAATGTGGTGCCAAGATCTCCGGGGGCCAGGTCGGCGATGAGCGCGGCAGCTTCGATGGCCGGCGGGTGTGCGGAGCCCCAGTTGGAGGCGTAAGCCAGGGTGCTGATCTGCTCACTGGCGGCCTTGGCGATGTCTTGGCGACCGTGGCCCATGTTCACGCAGAAGAGGCCGGCCAGACCGTCCAGATAACGGTCCCCCTCTGTATCGATGAGGTAGCTTCCTTCGCCGCGGACAAAAATCGGGAACTCGCTGTCCCAGGTGTCTTTGCGGGTGAAGTGGGGTCCAAGGTGGCGCCGGGCCTGGGCCCGGAGTGTTGTGGCGTCCAAGACCATCTCCTTCTTGTCGAGGTGAGTAGCGATGTTGGAAGCCTAGACCGGAATCAGGACGCGCATCAGTGCCACATGACGGCCGAATGTTGGATCCAGTTTGGCTCCATCAGCTGGCGACCTTCTGGATCTTCTGGTCCCATCCTGGGGCAGGCCATACTTTCGATATTGCTGCGCAGCCCGCACGGCGGACTTATCTGAAGCACTCATCAACAACACGGAGGTCACAATGAAGATCGGCATCCCGAAGGAAATCAAGTCACACGAATACCGGGTAGCGGTCACGCCTGCCGGCGTCCACGAGCTCGTTGCCCATGGGCACGACGTATTCATCGAGGCCGGCGCCGGAGAGGGCTCATCCATCACCGATGATGCGTACACCGTTGCGGGGGCCACCATCCTTCAGACCGCTGACGAGGTCTGGGCCACGGCCGACCTGCTGCTCAAGGTCAAGGAACCCATCGCCGAGGAATACCACCGCATGCGGCGGGACCTGACCATCTTTACGTACCTCCACTTGGCCGCCGACGAGCCCTGCACCCGGGCCCTGCTCGACGCCGGCACCACGTCCATTGCGTATGAGACAGTCCAGCTCGAAGACGGCTCGCTGCCGCTGCTGTTCCCCATGAGCGAAGTCGCCGGACGCCTGGCTCCGCTGGTTGGCGCACAGTGCCTGACACGTCCCGAAGGCGGTCGCGGCGTACTGATCGGCGGCGTCTCCGGCGTAGCACCTGCCCGCGTGGTCATCATCGGAGCAGGTGTCTCCGGTATGAACGCGGTGGCCGTAGCTGCCGGCTTGTGGGCGGATGTTGTCCTTTTCGACAAGAACGTGGACAAACTGCGCGCCGCGGACCGGATGTACCAGGGCCGGGTCCGCACCCTCGCCGCCAACCAGCTCGCCATCGAGCAGGAAGTCATCCAGGCCGACCTGGTTATCGGCGCAGTTCTGGTGCCCGGGGCCAAGGCGCCCAAGATCATCTCCAACGAGTTGGTCTCCCGCATGAAGCCCGGCAGCGTCCTGGTGGACATCGCCATTGACCAGGGCGGCTGCTTCGAGGATTCGCACCCGACCACGCATCAGGAACCCACCTTCCGCGTCCACAACTCGGTTTTCTACTGCGTGGCCAACATGCCGGGCGCCGTCCCCCACACCTCCACCTACGCGCTGACCAACGTCACGCTGCCGTACGTTCTGCAGATCGCCGACAAGGGCGTGGAGCGGGCCGTGGCCGAGAATGCGGCACTGCGCGCAGGCCTGAGCACCCTGGGAGGCCGCCTGACCAACACCGCGGTCGGCGCGGCACATGGCATCGACGTCGTGGATTCACTGGAATCTTTGGCCCGTAACTAGACTACAAAGAGAAATAATTGGCGGAGGAGTTCATACTGGACTCCTCCGCTTCTTTCGGTCTTGATACTCCACCGCACAGCTTGGGAGGCGAAACGTGCCACGGACACTCATAGAGATTGACCGCAGTTCCAGTGAACCTCTGTACCGGCAGGTCCGCCGCGTCATCGAGCACGGCATCGCTGTGGGCATCTTCGATTCACGCCGCAGGCTCCCCAGTTCCCGGGAACTGGCCGCAGAGCTCAAGGTTGCCCGCAACACCATCAACCTGGCGTACCAGGAACTGCTCACTGAGGGCCTGGTGCTCAGCCATGAGCGGAGCGGGATCTTCGTGAACCCGGAGATGCTGGCCACTGCTGCGGCCGACACGCCGGCCACGGCTTCGCTGATCGATTGGTCTTCCCGGATGCGCCGCTACGCCGACGAAACCATCCCAGAGGTGGAAAAAACCCCCGACTGGCACACCTACCCGTACCCGTTCGTCGCAGGTCAGATTGATGTCCACAGCTTCCCCGCCACCGCCTGGATACGGAGCCTGCGCGAAGCCCTGTACCAGCCCCACCGCTTCGCCAGCCTCCAGGACAGCGTGGGCGCGGACGACCCCATGCTCATCGAGATGATCCGCCGCCAGATCCTTCCCGCACGGGGCATCGAGGCCGGGCCGGATGAAGTCCTCATCACGGTCGGCTCCCAGCAGGGTCTGGACCTGCTGGCCAGGACGCTGCTCGGCCCCCACCAGCGCGTGGGCATCGAGAACCCCGGCTATCTTGACGCCCGCCACATCTTCCTGCGCACCGGCGCCCAGGTCTACGGCATCGACGTCGACGGGGAGGGACTCTGCCTCCCCGGAACCCTCAGCGGCACCGCCCTCCTGTACGTCACCCCCAGCCACCACCACCCGACCAACGTCACGCTGAGCATGGAGCGCCGCCGCCGACTGCTCAAGCTCGCCGCCACTTCCGGAACGGTGCTCATCGAGGATGACTACGACAGCGAATTCCGTTATGAAGGCAGCCCCAGCCCCGCGCTGAAGGCGCTTGACTCCACCGGTGACGTGCTGTACCTGGGCACATTCTCCAAGTTCCTCTCCCCGGGGCTGCGGCTGGGGTTCCTGGTGGGGCCCGCGGAACTGATCACCGAATTGCGCCGCGTGCGTCGGTACCAGGTGCGCCACCCTCCCGGGCATATGCAGCGCGCCCTCGCCCTGATGATCGACAGCGGCGACTACCACCGCGCCCTGCGCCGCCACCGGCGGCAGCTGAAGACGCGCTGGGAGACGGTCACCCAGGTCTCCGCGCAGTGCCTGCCTTGGGAGCAGGGCCCGTACCCGCCCGGCGGCGTCAGTCTTTGGGTGGAAGGCCCGGCCCGGCTGGATGCGGTGGAACTGGTGCGCCGTGCTGAACGGCTTGGCGTACTGATAGAACGCGGCGATATCTTCTTCAGCCAGGAGAACCCGCCACGGAACTGCTTCCGAATCGGCTTCGGCGCCATTCCGACCCACTCCATTCCCGAGGGCCTGGCAATAGTGGGTGGTGTGGCGAAAGGACTGCTCGCGTAGTGAGCAGACAATGAGGACGGCGGGGCGCGGTCCCGCCGGTAGACTGGCGCCATGACTGATCAAGCGCCCGCCGGAACACAAGCAGTGGGCCGGGCGCTCAGTGTGCTGAAGCTTCTAGGTTCGGTCGCGGGTGAGCTCAGCGGCACCGAGATTGCCCTCGCGGTTGGCCTTTCCTCAGGCACCGCGAACCGGATCATCCGGGCGTTGACGGCGGAGGATTTCATTGCCCGCAACCCACGGACTGACTGCTATTATCTGAGCAGGGGGACTGTCCTCCTGGGTGAGGCCGCGCAGCGCGGCTTCGGGATTGATAAAATGCTACCGCTGCTTGAGCAGCTCAACGCCGAAACCGGCGAATCGGTGAACCTTTCCATCCGCGATGGGAATGAATCCGTGGTCATGTTGCGAGTCCAGTCCACCCTGCCCCTGAGGTTTGAGCAACGGACGGGCGCGCGGTTTCCGCTCCATACCACCGCCTCCGGAAAGGCCATACTGGCGTACACGCCTCAGTGGGAAAATTATGTGGCAGCCTTGCCGCCGCGGCTGCACAAGTTAACCCCCCACACCCTTGAAACGCCGCAGGACCTGGAAGGCGCGATTACCGCGGTCCGGAGACGCGGCTTCAGCATTGACGAGCAGGAAAACGTCGACGGCGTCCGCAGCGTCGGCGCTCCGATCCTCGACAGTTCGGGCAACGCCCAGGCCGCAATCGTAGTCCAGGTACCGGCGGTCCGAATGCCGAAGAAGCGCATCCGTGAACTCGGGGAGCGTGCTGTCCAGATTGCCGCAGAAGCTGCCCGGTTCCTTCCGGTCAACCGGACAGTTTCCCGCTAAGCAGCGGACTTATTGCCGGCGGGTCCGTCCCGCCCGTCTCGACGCTTTTGGCGTCCTTCAACCGTTTCCGACTCGATCGGGGAGGGCCTGGCTGAACTTAAAAGGTTCTGCCGAATTCGTATGAGGTACTTCACATCCGCGCCCGGTCGCCTTACAGTGGACCCATTATGTGGGGAACCTCCACACATAGCGACGACAAAGAGGTCAGTCATGAACGCTACTACTTCCACCGAAACAGTCTTCACCTGGGCCGCGCCTCCCTTGAAGTTCGGAAATGGCGCACTGGACGAGATCGGATCCGAGGTGACCGCGCTGGGTGCCACTTCGTGTCTGATCATCACCGACCCGGGGGTGCGTGACACGGGCATCCCGGAACGGGTCCAGCAGATCCTGCTGGCATCCCGCATTAAGTGCGAAGTGTTTGATGAGGTATCGATCGAACCAACCGATGAAAGCATCAACGAAGCTGTAAATTTCGCACGTCAGCGGGAATGGGATTGCTACATCGCCATCGGCGGCGGATCCGCGATTGACACCGCCAAGGCGGTGAACTTGCTGACCACCCACCCTGGCGAACTGCTCGATTTTGTTACTCCTCCGATCGGTCGCGGCAAGGCGCCGTGGCTTCCGTTGAAACCGCTCATTGCAGTTCCGACGACGGCCGGAACCGGCTCCGAGTCCACCACCATCTGCGTTATCGACTTTCTGGGGCTCCACCTCAAGGCCGGCATCAGCCACGCGAAACTGCGGCCGGTGCTGGCCGTCGTCGATCCTCTCACTACTCTCACGTTGCCGAGCCAGGTGACCGCTGCCAGCGGCATGGACGTTTTGTCACATGCTTTGGAAAGCTACACGTGTGTCCCATTCGACTCGAAGCCCGCGCCGGAGGACCCATCAAAAAGGCCCGCGTTCTGCGGTTCAAACCCCATCAGCGACGTTTGGTGCGAGCAAGCCCTGCGACTGGTGGGCCGGTATCTGCGGCGCGCCGTTCACAACGGCGCCGACCTCGAAGCCCGGTACCAAATGGCGCTGGCATCGACCTCCGCCGGCACCGGTTTTGGCAACGCCGGCACCCACTTGCCGCACGCTAATGCCTACCCCGTCGCAGGCGCGGTCAAGAAGTACAAGGCCGAGGGATACCCGGAAATGCCCATGGTGCCCCACGGTCAAGCAGTGTCTTCGACAGCCGCTGCTGTTTTCCGCTGGACGTACGACGGCGATCCCTCCCGCCATCTTCGGGCCGCCGAATTGTTGAGCGGGCAGACGTTCACCGCCACTGACGGCGCTGACGCCCTGCCTCATGTGCTTTCCGAACTCATGACGGACATCGGAATGCCAGCGGGCCTTCGCAGCTTCGGTTACACGGAGGCGGATCTCGACGAACTCGTGGACGGCACCATGAAACAGACGCGTCAACTGGCAGTGGTGCCGCGCCTGGTCACCAGGGATGCCCTTCTCGGCATCTTCCGGGAGTCCCTGTGAGTGCCGGAACGGAGACCCGGAAAGACGGCGGACTATCGATCTCCAAGAAGGACCTCCGCACGGTCATCATCTCCTGCGTGGTGGGGACCACCGTCGAATGGTATGACTTCTTCCTCTACGGGATCTCTGCGGGGCTGATCTTTAATAAGCTGTATTTCCCGAGCGAGGATCCGCTGGTTGGGACCCTCCTGGCTTTCGCGTCCTTCGCCGTGGGGTTCGTGGCCCGCCCAGTGGGCGGTCTCATCTTCGGCCACATCGGGGACCGGGTGGGCCGCAAGAAGACGCTGGTGGCCACCATGATGATCATGGGCGTGGCCACGTTCCTGATCGGCGTCATACCGCCCTATGCGATGATCGGTGCTGCGGCCCCGATCCTGCTCATCGTGTTCCGCCTGGCCCAAGGTGTGGCCGTGGGCGGGGAATGGGGCGGTGCCGTACTAATGGCCGTCGAGTACGCCCCCAAAGGCAAGCGCGGGCTATACGGCAGCTTGCCGCAGGTGGGGCTGGCCCTTGGCCTGATGCTGGGAACCGGCATCTTTGCCCTCCTGGGGGCAGTGATGAGCGGCGAATCGTTCCTCGCGTGGGGGTGGCGGATAGCCTTCCTGCTCAGTGCGGTCCTGGTGATCGTTGGGCTGGTCATCCGGCTGAAAGTCATGGAAACTCCGGCGTTTCAAAAACTCCAGCAGGCCGAGTCCCGCGCCACCATCCCTGCGTTAGAGCTCGTGAAGGACCGGGGATCCCGGCGCAACATGATGCTTGGCATGGGAGCCCGCTGGGCCGAGGGCGTCGCCTTCAACACCTGGGCCGTCTTCGCCATCACCTACGGCACCGGAACCTTGAAACTTGACCAAAGCACACTTCTGTTCTCGGTCATGGCCGCAGCCGCCACCATGGTGGTCTTCATCCCGATCATGGGCCGGCTGTCAGACCGGGTGGACCGGCGGCACATGTATACGGTGGGCGTGATCATTCTGGGACTGGCGGCCTGGCCGGCCTTCCTGCTGCTTGGCACTGGCAATGCCTTGGTGGTCGGCGGAACTATCGTTCTGGTCCTCGGCGTCATCTATCCGGTGATCTACGCGCCGGAAGCCTCGCTGTTTTCCGAACTCTTCCCCACGCGGGTGCGGTACAGCGGCATTTCGGTGGTGTACCAGCTGTCCGGGATCTTCGCCTCCGGGCTCACGCCGCTGGTACTCGTCTACTTGCTGGGCGAAGCCGATGGCGGCTTGTACTGGATCATGGCCTACATCGGCGCCGTGACGGTCATCAGCGCCGTGTGCACCATGGCCATACGTCGTCGTGACATGTACACAGAAGCGGACGACGCCGCCGTAGCGGTCGCATCGACGAACCATTGATTGCCGCTCCAGTCAGATAGCGGCTTGGATGCGGGGCGTCGGTCAGCCGGAGCCCCGCACCCCGTCTTTTCCAGCGGAACGTAGACGGTCAGTCGATAAGGGCAGCCCACAGCGCGTCCGCGTCCCGGCCTTCCCCCTCCTGACGCGCAGCCTCCCGCGCCAGCAACCGGCCGGTTTCCCGCAGATGCACGGCCATCGCGGCTGCCGCACCCGGCCCGTCACCGGACAGGATGGCCTCGACAATCGGCGTGTGCTCCGCGTGGATGCCCTGCAGTGTGCGGGACTTCTCCGCGGTGGAGGCGCCCACGAGGCGGATCGCGTCCCGGAGGTTCTCGATGGTCTGGCGCACCAGATTATTACCGGCCAATGCGAGGATCAATCCGTGCAGCCGCTGGTCGCGCAACATGAACAGCGCTTCGTCATCGGCGTCGACGGCGTCCTGCAGCTCCGCGCTCGCGGCACGCAGCGCTTCGCGGTGACTGACCGCCGCCCGCGCCGCCCGCCCAGCCGCCGGGACTTCCAGCGCCAGGCGGACGGCAAAGATCTCCACCAGTTCCTCCGGCCCCGGCATGATCACGCGGAACCCGCGGTTACGTTCGAACCGCACCACGCCGGTCTCGGCGAGCCGCAACAGGGCATCCCGTACCGGGCTTCGGGAAACTCCCAGGTTTTCGGCCAAGGTGTAGACCGAGTACAGCTCCCCTGGAACCAGGGTTCCTTCCCTGATCGCATCCCGCACCGCTTCGATGGCGCGCTCGGTCAAGGAGGGCGCGTTGGTGACGATCGGGGTGATCTGCATGTGGGTACGCGGCATGTTTTTAGCCTAACGCTCTGGACAGTCTCCACTATGTAACCTGTAACATGTTAGTCATGGTTACTTCAGTGCAGACACCCCGTTCGCTGGCCTCCCTGCTGCGCTCGCGAGGCATCGCAGACGTCCGGGACGACGCCCTCTCTCGTGCCGCCTATTCCTCCGATGCATCGCTGTACCGGGTGGAACCGTCCGTCGTCGTGTTCCCCAGGAGCACGGACGAGGTGCTGGCCGCGATGGAAGCGTGCCGGGAACGGGGAATTTCGCTGACGGCCAGGGGCGCCGGAACCTCCGTTGCCGGCAACGCAGTGGGCAGCGGCGTAATTATGGATTTCAGCCGGTACATGAACAAAGTGCTGTCGCTCGACGTCGAGGCCCGCACCGCCGTCGTCGAACCCGGAACCGTCCACGCGACGCTGCAGAAAGCGGCACTGGCCCAGGGGCTGCGCTTCGGGCCTGATCCGTCAACGCACACGCGGTGCACGATAGGCGGAATGATCGGGAACAACGCTTGCGGCTCCCGCACCCTGGCCTATGGCCGCACGAGCGACAACGTCACCCACCTCGACGTCGTCACCGGGTCCGGGCAGCGCCTGTTTTTGGGTCCGGACGGAACCCCCTCCACGCCGCAGACCGACGCTCTGCGCAGTCTGGTTGGTGGCGGGTTGGAGACCATCCGCACGGAGCTGGGTCGGTTCGGCCGCCAGGTCTCGGGCTATTCGCTCGAACATCTGCTGCCGGAGCGGCGCTTCGACCTGCGCCGGGCCCTTGTGGGCAGCGAGGGCACGCTGGCTGTGGTGTTGGAGGCTGGCGTGCGGCTCGTGGCCGACGCCCGTCACAAGACGATGGTGGTGCTTGGGTTCGAAAACATCGGTGCCGCCGGGGACGCCGTGATGCAGGTGCTGCCGTTCTCCCCGACAGCCTGCGAGGGCATGGACCGCAGGATCGTCGACGTCGTTGCGAACCGGCGCGGGGCGGCCGCGGTACCGGATCTTCCGGCCGGGGCTGCCTGGCTTTTCGTGGAAATCTCCGGCGATGATCCGCTCGAGATAAGAGAGAGGGCGGCGAAACTTGCGCTGCTGGAGGCAGCCAAGGAGAGCCGGGTGGTGACTGACCAGACCCAGGCGGCCAGGCTCTGGAAGATCCGCGAGGACGGCGCGGGCCTGGCCGGGCGCTCGCCGGTGGGCGTCCCGGCCCATTCCGGCTGGGAGGATGCGGCCGTTCCCCCGGCGGAGCTCGGCAACTACCTGCGGGACTTCGACAAGCTGCTGATACGGCACCGGCTGACCGGTTTCCCTTACGGCCATTTTGGTGACGGCTGTGTCCATGTCCGTTTGGACCTTCCGCTGGCCCACCCCGGCGGGACCGCTGCGTTCCGCGCATTCATGAGCGACGCCGCCGAGCTCGTTGCCGGATACGGCGGATCGCTCTCGGGCGAACACGGCGACGGCCGCGCCCGGAGTGAACTGCTGCCGTACATGTACTCCGCCGACGCCATCAGGATGTTCGCCAACGTTAAACATATTCTGGATCCGGATAATCTCCTCAACCCTGGCATCATCGTCGACCCCCGCCCATTGGACGCGGATGTGCGCGTGGCGCTCGCGCGTCCTGTCACGAAGGGCCTGGCGTGGGCCTATCACGATGACAAGGGCGATTTCAGTCAGGCCGTGCACAGGTGCACGGGCGTCGGCAAATGCCGGGCGGATAACACCGGCGACAAGGTCATGTGCCCTTCGTTCCTGGCCACTCGCGAAGAGAAAGACTCGACTCGCGGCCGCGCCCGGGTCCTCCAGGAGATGATCAACAAAGGTGGGACCAACTGGCGGGCGCCCGAAGTCCATGATGCTTTGGATCTCTGTCTCTCATGCAAAGGGTGCGCTTCCGACTGCCCCACCGGCGTGGATATGGCCGCCTACAAGGCCGAGGTCCTGCACCAGAGCTACAAGGGCCGCCTGCGCCCTATGGCGCATTACACCCTCGGCTGGCTGCCGCGGTGGGCAGCGCTGGCTTCCAGGGCACCGCGGCTGGTCAACGCAATGATGCGGCTTCCCGGCCTGGGTCCGCTGAGCCTGCGATTTGCCGGCGTGGACGGCCGGCGCAGCATCCCCGAATTCGCCCAGCAGACGTTCCACGGTTGGTTCAGCTCGCGTACGGAAGTGCCCGGGGAAAGGGCGCACACCGTATTGCTGTGGGTCGATTCATTCACCAACTACTTCTCGCCGGAAATTGGGCAGGCCGCCGTCAGGGTGCTGGAGGCGGCCGGGGTGAAGGTCGTTATCCCCGAAGAGCCGCTGTGTTGCGGGCTTACCTGGATCTCCACCGGGCAGCTGGACAGCGCCCGCAAAATACTAGGCCGGACGGTGGAGACGCTCACCGCCGCGGCGGAAGCAGGCACGCCGATCGTGGGGGTGGAACCTTCCTGCACGGCCGTTCTCCGCTCAGACGCACTCGAACTGCTGGGGGCGGACGCCGCGCAGCCGGTCGCCAACGCGACCCGCACCCTGGCCGAGTATCTCGTCACCCTCCCGGGCTACAGTCCGCCGTCGCTAGCCGGACAGTCGGTGGTGGCTCAGCCGCACTGCCATCACCATGCGGTGATGGGCTGGAGTCCGGATGCGGAGTTGCTCAAGGAGGCTGGTGCCAAGCTAGAACAACTGGGCGGTTGTTGCGGGCTGGCGGGCAACTTCGGCGTAGAGCGCGGACACTACGACATTTCCGTCGCCGTAGCCGAACAGCAGTTGCTGCCCGCCGTCCGGGCCGCGGCGCCTGATGCCCTGGTGCTGGCCGACGGCTTTTCGTGTCGTACCCAGCTGGAAGACCTCACGGACCGGCGCGGGCTGCACCTGGCCCAGCTTCTGGACCAAGCCGCCGAGCCGCCGTCTTAATCCGCGGCCGGAGCCGGACTGCTTTGCAACCCGAGTTGAAAGTCTCCGTGTGAGACTTGCTGCTCTGCCTCCTAAGAACCGTTATGCGTCTCGGAACCACCGGGGCCGCTACCCATCGGTTGAAACTGAGGAGGTCTTGTTTCCGCCGGGCCCAAGGACGATAGTTCTGATAGCAGGGCCAGCCGGATGCACAGCCGTGCTGGGCCCCGCCCCTTTGGTTGGTTGCCTCATGCTAGGAGGATGACGAAATGACGGGTTGGAACGCCGATAATGCCGCCGGCCCCGCAGGCGCCGGAGCCGTCACGGTCCTTGATGGCTCCTCGTTTTGTTTGACAGCCTCCAACGGGGACATGCTTTCGGGAAGTCCCCACGGCGCGTTTTTTCACGATACGCGGTACATAAGCGAATGGAACATCACCGTTGATGACGCGCCGCTTGAAGCACTTGCCGCGACCGCTCTTGAACCCTTCCAAGCCCTGTTTATCGGCAGGGTGAGGGGACACGTCGGCAGCGCTGACCCGCCGTTGCTTATAGAACGCGAGAGGATCATTGGTGCCGGACTTACCGAAACCATCACGATCGAGAATCACTTAGCGGTGCCCAACAACTTTAGGCTCGCCCTGACCGTAAACGCGGATTTCGCCGATCTTTTCGACGTCAAGGATGGCAGGGCTGCCAGCCCTGGGCCGCGGCAAGTGCGGATGGAGGGGGACAGCCTGCTCGTTGAATGTGAAGGGGCAGGCCGGCGTCATGGGCTTGCCGTGCGGGCACCCGGCGCCACTCTCGAGGCCCACCGGCTCATCTTGACTCCCACAATTCCTGCCCACGGGAAATGGACCCAGTCGTTCACAGCCACGCCCTACCTGGATGGGCAGGCGTTGATTTCAACCGCGGCATACGGCACCGCTGAAGTTTCCGCCGAGGCCCGGAAACGCCTCTCTTCCTGGCGGATGTCCATGCCCATACCCAACCTGGGCGACGCATCCGTCCAAAATACGATCCTGCGCAGCCAGGAGGATCTCGGTTCACTCCGGATCTTTGACCCCGGCCATCCCGACCGGGTCGTTGCCGCGGCCGGAGCCCCTTGGTTCATGGCGCTGTTCGGGCGTGACAGCCTGCTCTCATCCCTCATGTCCCTCCTGCTGGACCCCTCTCTGGCACTTGGCACCCTCCAGACGCTGGCTGACCACCAAGGCAAGGAGGTGAACCCCGCCACTGAAGAGGAGCCCGGCCGGATCCTCCATGAAGTGCGTCTGGGTACCAGCACCGAATCGGTCCTCGGTGGCCGCAGCATCTACTACGGAACCGCCGATGCCACCCCGTTGTTCGTTACCATCCTCAGCGAGCTGGGACGTTGGGGGCTGGAAACGGATGCAGTCCGTGCGCTGGTGCCGGCCGCCGACCGTGCCCTGGCCTGGATCGAGAACTACGGCGACCGTGACGGCGACGGATTCGTCGAATACCAGCGCCAGACTGAGCACGGGCTGATCAACCAGGGCTGGAAAGATTCGTGGGACGGCATCAATTTTGCCGACGGCTCGCTCGCCCGGGGGCCCATAGCGCTGTGCGAAGTCCAGGCCTACACGTATGGGGCTTACGTGGGCCGCGCCCTTATGGCGGTGGCTGATAACGACAGAAAAACCGCCGACCTCTGGACAGCCAAGGCGATCCGCCTGAAGGAGGCGTTCAACGAACGCTTCTGGCTGCCGGACAGGGGGTACTTTGCCATCGCTTTGGACGGAGACAAGAAGCCAGTAGATGCCCTCGCATCCAACATGGGCCACTGCCTATGGATGGGCATCGTGGACACAGACAAGGCAGCGCAGGTGGCGGAACGCCTGATGTCCCCGGAAATGTTCACCGGCTGGGGCATCCGCACTCTAGCCAGCACCATGGGCGCCTATAATCCCCTGAGTTATCACAACGGTTCAGTCTGGCCGCACGACAGCACCCTCGTGGCCCATGGGCTGATGAGATATGGATTTATCGAAGAGGCCCAAAGAATCGCCTATGGGCTCTTCGAAGCAGCCGAGCACTTCGGCGGCCGCCTTCCAGAGCTGTTCTGCGGACTGGACCGGGCGAGATTCCCGCATCCAGTACCGTACCCTGCAGCGTGCTCACCCCAGGCGTGGGCCGCAGCGGCTCCGATCCACCTGATCCGAATGCTGATGCGGTTCGACCCTGCCCTACCCTGGAATGAGCTATGGCTGGCACCGGAACTTCCAAAAGGCTTTGGCCAGTTCAAGGTTGACAACGTTCCGTTTGCCGGAAATAGGCTCGCCATCAACATCAGACAGGACTCCGTTACGGTGGATGGGCTGCCGGACTCGATAAGACTACGGCTCGAAGCGCGGCCCGCCCTTCGGGACCTCTTGAACCTGCGCAAATATCCGGCACATCGATTGCACCAATAGGGGCCACCCCCATCACCTACCGCGCCACCTTCGAGCGCCCATCGACGAGGATTTGGTCGCAGGCCCCGGCTAGATGAATTGCACGCCGACAAAAGCCAGGGCGGCGATCAGCGCCCATGAAAGCATCGCTGCGATGATGGCCTTGCCGCTGGTTTGGAGCATTGACCGTACCCGCACCGATGCTCCCAGACCGAAGAGAGCAGCGGCCAGCAGTAAGTCCTGCACGATGCCCGCAACCTCCAGGGCAACGGGCGGCACGATTCCCAGCGTCCGCAGAACGATCATGGCCATGAATCCGGCCACGAAGAGCGGGATCAGCGGCGGGACCTTTATGCCGGATTCCTGGGCGGCGTCTGCCGCGCTGTCATTCTTCTTCGCGGCGGCCGTCGCGCGGCGGCGGCGATAACGGTCCACAAGGGCAGCGCCGGTGACCATCGGGGCGAGCATCAGGACGCGGGTCAGTTTGATTATCAGGGCGCCTGCAAGGGCAGACGCACCAGCCGTCTGCGCGGTTGCCACGACTTGCCCCACATCGTGGACGCTGGCCCCCACCCAGTATCCGAACTCAACAGTATCCAGGCCAAGCGGCCCCTGCAGCGCAGGCAGCACCGCAATTGCCAGCGTTCCACACAGGGTCACGAGTGCAATAGGGACCACGGTATCGCGGTGATCCGTTTTGGTGACTCCACTCATGGTCCCAATCGCGGAAGCCCCGCAGATGGAAAAACCTGCAGCCAACAGCAGCGCCTGATCGCCCGGAAGCCTGAGTGCTTTGCCCAGGACCAGTGTCCCCGCAAAGGTCAGCAGCACGATAGCAACCACTATCCCCAGCGTCTTCCACCCCAACGCAGCCACATCAATGAGGCTGAGTTTTAGACCGAGCAGTACGATGCCCAGGCGCATGAAGCGCTTGGCAGAAAGAACCAGGCCCGGCTGCAGGACCCCTTCGACTGCTGTGCTGATCCCAGGTAGGTTTGCGGACAGAATGCCCAGAACTACGGATACCGTGAGGAAGGGCAACACCGGGACGGCCGAGTGGATAAGCCACGCGAGGGCGACAGCAGCAGCGGCCACCGCCAGGCCCGGAAGCAGAGGGCTGCGAAACCCGCGGGGAAGACTTCCCCGGCCGTGGTTATTGACGGATGCAGCAACGTTTTGTGTCATAGTCGTCTGTGATCCGTCATGACCCGGCGGGTGCCGGATGGCCGGATCTCCTCTCTTTCGGTCTAGCCTCTGGAAACGCCCCTTGGGGCAGGAAAATTCAGGCCGGTTGAACAGCCAGCGACTGCATGGCACTCAAAAGGCCCATCGAGAACATGTCTTCCGCACGGCGTCCGCGCGAGAGATCATTCATGGGTGCGGCCAACCCCTGGAGAATGGGGCCTAACGCAACTGCCCCGCCCGGCCGCTCGGTGATCTTGTACCCGATGTTCGCTGCATTCAGGGTTGGGAAATTCAGCACATTGGCGTGACCGGCGACGGCCGAATCGGGTGCCTTCGACGCCCCGATCTGCGGGACCAGGGGGCGGATCCGCAGGATCCCCATCCCTGACTTGACCTTGTCCACATGCGGACGAACGGCGCCGCCCCGGGTGGAAAAAGACAACATGGCTACTTTGGCCTGCTCCCCTGTCAGGGCTTGGTGCGTTGCTGCCGTCGCTGCCGCGATGTCCGCCAACTGCTCGGACGAAGGATCAGGCACTACTGCGCAATCACTGAACGTTAACTCCCTTCCGTCGGGCAGCAGCATCAGGAAGGAACTGCTTAAAGTCCTACAGCCCGGCGCCAGGCCTATCACCCGCAGCGCGGCACGAAGCACCAACGCCGTGGGGCATCCCGCGCCCGCGACGCAAGCGTCAACGTACCCTGCCCGCAGTGCTGCCGCGTGCCAAGTGGACGTGTTCCTGCCGCACCTGGTCCAGCTGCTCGGGTTTCCGATCATGGCGCTGACGGTGCTGTCCTGGGCGAGCTCGCCGACGACGAAAATCCATTCTTGCGGTACGTCGCAGCCGAGCTGCGAGGCGAATCCCCGGATCTTCTGGCTTCTGCCGACCAGCCGTGGGCTTAGAGTTCCTTCAGCTGCCAAGGCAGCGGTGGCGGCGCGAATGGCCCGCTGGTCCTCACCGTCAGCCTGTGGAGGCCTCCAAAGGAGACCTCCACAGGGGCAAAACGACCATCGAGATC
>NZ_JASBRB010000018.1 GCF_029960665.1 Pseudarthrobacter sp. AL07 | reverse complement strand
CCGTGACGCCGTAGCCGTTGGCTTCATCGACGCTCAGCGTGGCCGGACCGGTGACACGGGTGGCGGGGATGTTCGCTGGTTCCACGGCCGAGTAGTCGGCGGTGGCCTGCGGGGTGAGCCAGCGGGCAAGATCGTTGGCCCACTGCTGTTCCTCCACAGACGGGCGGGCGAAGTCCGCCGTCGACTTCTGGGCGACGTCCACCGCCTGATCCTTGCTGGCCTGATCCCAGGAGATGCCACTCGTTGCCGGGACTGTGCCGCCGGGTGCCTGCGGGCCGCTGTTGGCGCTCAGTGAGACGGGCGCGGACGCCGTGGGCGTGGTGCTGGTTGGTTCTGCCGGCGTCGTGTTCGCTGCTGGTGCGCACGCAGCGCAGAGCAGGACCGCTGCGATGAGGGACAGGGGCTTTTTCACTTCTTCTCCTCTTGGGTGGGCAGGTACAGAAAGGCTGAGGGGACATTGCTGCTGACTGTCCGGGTGTAGTAGTTGTGGTCATCCGGGGGAGGGTTGCCGTTGTATCCCTCTTCGACGTAGGTCCCGTCGTCCTTGATGTCCTTGACCACGGCGACGTGGCCGAAGTTCGGGTCCGCTCCCCCGGCACCAGGTGCATACCAGACGACCGCGCCGACCCGGGGCGTGTTACCGGTGGGCCAGCCTTTGGCGTCCCAGCCGGCCTTCCAGGTAAGGGCTGAACCGAGGCCCTGACCGTCCGGGCGGAAAGTGCCGTTGAGGAACTTGAAGGGTGCGCTGGTGGAACCCATCTGCTGGTTCACCCGCCACAGGGCGAAGTCCACACACTCGCGGTTATACATGCCCAGCGGCGAGGTGCTGGCCGCATTCGCACCGACCTGCAACCAGGTGGAGGCGTCTTTCCACGGGTAGTCATCCCCGGTGCCGGACTGCCCCGGGACGGCGCAGTCGCTGCCTTCCAGCGTGAACTTCCCATCCGAGAGGGCCTGAACGAGCTTGACGGCCTCGGGCCAGTACTTCTGGTAGTGGTACGGGTCGGCGTTGCGCTGCACCTTGTTGCCGGCAATGGTCGGTTCCAACAGCTCCCAACCCGGAACAGCCTTCAAAGCCTTGATGAAGTTTGTGGCGCTGGTGGTGGGGTCCATGCGGTCTGCGTAGGAGCCCCACGCGCCGTTGTCGCGCTGCTGGAACAACCCCCGGGAATCAGGGCCGGGTCCGTCGCCGTGGTCCAGCACACGCAACCCTGACTCCCCCAGGGAGACCATGACGCTGATCATCTGGCCCTTCACGGACAGGTCCAGTGCCTTACCTGCGCCCATGATCGACGCGGCGTTCTTCAACTGTTCCTCGGTGTAGCCCTCAACCTTGGTGTCAGCGTCGATGACAACAGAGACGGCCGGACCGCAGGTGGCGGCAGCCTGCTTCGCGGGGGCGAGAAGCAGGAGCATGGAGAAGATCAGTCCGAAGAACAGCCCGGAGATGGCAATGATGGCGCCAAGCGATTTGCGCTGCATTAGATTCGTCCCTCCCCCTTGGACGTCGACTGGCTCAACCAAAAGAGTACACGCCTGTAGTGAACATGTGCAACGCCTGTAGTTGGCATGAATTGTTCATATATCAGGGACTGAGGCGACGATACGATGATTGGGTTCCGTTCCTCTTCCTGGCTCGGCGCTGGAGGGTGAGACCTGATGCTGACGACACGGCGCGGCCTGGTCTGCCTCGCGTTCCTTGTACCGGCGGCCGCACTATCTGGATTCGCGGTTGTCATGGCACGCAAGATCGTTAAACGTGGACCAAGGGACTACCGTCGTGCCGAACTGACAGATGATGGCCGCAGAGTCCGTATCGATTTGGACGACTACACCAAAGCCCCGGGCGACTTTGGCGTGTTCGACCCCGCGACAGAGAAGTACACGAGAGTCGGCGAGGTCACGCTGATCAATGAGGATCAAAAGTACGTAGAACGGCGGATTGATCCTCTTGGGTCCGCGCCGGGACGTCTGGGGCCAATCGTCGATTGGACTCCGGACGTGTTTTTCGAACCGTCCGCGGTGGCCGGACGGTTCGAAGAGGTGCACGTCCCCACCGCCTACGGTGCTGCCCCTGCATGGCTATTTGAAGCTGAGAACACGGACGTATGGGTAATCCATATTCATGGCAGCTGGACAGACCGCTCGATCATGTTTCGGGACGTCCACGCGTTCAGTTCTTTTGGATTCACCTCTTTGGTCCCCACATTTCGCAGCGACCTGGAGGTCAGCCCACCACAGGCCGAATCGAGCCACCTTGGGCAAACGGAGTGGCGTGATGTGGAAAGCGCTGTGTCCTACGCCGTCGCTCGTGGAGCCAGGCGGATCATCCTCTCGGGCTGGTCAATGGGTGGGACCATTGCGCTGCTGACAGCGGAGCGCAGCGCCCATCGGGACCGGATCGTCGGAGTCGTCCTGGTAGGTCCGGTCACGAGCTGGCGCAAGACCATCACGGCGGGGGCGGTGCGGGCTGGCATGCCGGCGATTGGTGCCGGCCTTGTCATGTGCCTGTTGCAGGCTCCCCCGTTCGCGAGGATGCTCGGGTTGGAGGAACCGATTGATTTCGATGCACTTGAATGGGTCGATGTACCTAACAGGGTGTCAGTCCCGACGCTGGTCCTGCACTCCTACACGGATCAAGAGGTTCCCTGGGAGATCTCGGCGGCGTTCCAACGCGCGAATCCTGACACCGTCACCCTGATTCCCCTACCTGAGGCGCATCATACCCAGGAGTGGAATGCCTCGCCTTGTACCTTCTCCAACGAACTGACGGCTTGGGTCAGCAAGACGATTTTGGCTGAGCAGGGCTAGGTCTGTGCGTCTAGCTTGGCCTCAATTTGGCTGATTCTGCCCTGAACAGATTCCGGGAACATCGTCATGTTCCCCCGCTGGTAGTTGTGCAGAACGATGAGGCTTTTGTAGACCCCGTTTTCGAGCGTTTCATTGAAAAGGTCCCACGCCGGGCTGACTCGGGATTGATCTGCATTTATCCGGATCCTCAACGCAGTAAGCCAGAGTGCATCGATCATCCAGAGCCGCAATTTCGGGAGCTGCTTCGACAGGAAAAGAATCAGCCAGCCCGCAGCCGTCACCGAGAGGCCTAAATAGAAAAGGCGGTCAAACCAGGATCCGATCGCTTGGGCGAAGGCGTCCCAGGGCGAGAAATGGAACAGCACCACGTACGTAATGTGGCACGAACAAGCCGCCGCAACCACGAGTAGACCCGCTGAGAATGTTGCATACGGGCCCCTCGCCTTGTGCCGAAGCATGTAGATGATCCTGAGCACGGTGAACAACAACGCGAGCATGTACGTGCCGCTGTACGTGGCAGTTGCGAGCTGGTCCATGCGGGAATCAATGAAGTCCGCAGCTGTTGGAGCTTTGTCCTCAATAAGGGCGAAGCTGACAATCATGATGGGAATGCTCAGCAACGGGGCGTAGTAAGTCCATCTGACTGGTACGTTCGCTAACCGCCGCACGCTGTCGTTGAAAAAGAAGATCGCCAGTAGCGCGAAGATGGCTTGAAGCAGGTTCGTCACGTTGATGCCACCGAGGTAGCTGTCGATAACCTCGAGCGGTGTAACCGTCCCCAGGATATAGAGCGCCGTCAGGCCGAACATCGATGCCAGCCACGACGCCCGGGATTCCGTCACCTTCGCCACCGAGGGGATCCGAAGGAGGCACAGGGCACTTAGCAGCGCAAAGAGCAAAAGTTTCATGGTCTAGCTAAGGAAAGGATCAGGATCGGACGAGCTGCGTGCACGGGTCTTCTTCGACATCTCGAAAGCGAAATCCTCCACCCACCGTTCGACAGGATGATTCGGAACGGACCGGCAGGTAACGCTAATTGCGTCCGCGGTTTCCCTCAGCATCTCTTCAGAGAGATCCGGCAGAGCCAGGGGAATCCGAAAGCTCTCCAAGTAGATGTGTCCGAGCTCGTGATAGATGCAGTGAAGTTTGTAATGCCGCGACTTCTGCGGGGGGAAATAGACGTTTATGCGATCTTCAAATTCGGCTTTGAAGGCCGTCAGCGCACCCCAGGACTCCTTGTACTCGATCAGATTGATCGGCTTCTCACAGATCACGGTCAAGCGGTCGATAACTTCCTTCATCGACGTCGTGCCGTCTCCGCATAACTCCCGGACCTTTTCCGGGACCGGCGGGAGAGCCATTCACTCGTCGCCTTTCATCGATGCATCGATGATCCTGGTGATCGTCCTCAGTGTTTCTGGCGAGGTGGCCCCGAGGTTTCTCGCGGCAAAGTTCTTCACCTTGAGCTTCCGCATCTGCACAAGGAATTCCATGCGCGCTTCTACCTCGGGAGGAGTCTCGCTGTTGAGATCACACAGATAACTGGCTGGTACGGCAAAAACGAACTCTGCTATGCCCTTCAGCAGTTCTTGATCCGTCACCAGGCTGCCAGTGCCATTGATCAAGTAGGACCACCGTGTCCGCGACAGGTGGATCCCGTGGGCGGAAAGTGCTTCTTCGACATGAGGGTAAATGAGCGCAGTGTTGTTATCTGCCTCCCAGATATCCACCAGGATGCCCATGCGATCCGCTAGCCGCTCTTTCTTCTGTTGCTGCGTAAGAAACACGCTGCGGCCCCCATCTGCCATCTATACAGCTCCTTAGCCAAGCTCAGCCACTTGTGTAGACCGCCACACAGGGCGGGCGGGCAGCTGCCACAAGAAATGTTACCCGATGCCTACCGCAGCGTGCAGGCAGTGAGTTGTGCATGTGCGGAGCATGTATGTAGTCTGTCGTTTGCTTGGTCTTTTGAAGAAGCAATGGGTGCCACCGCGACAGGACCTGTATATCTACAGGTTCTCCCAAACCTAAGTGAGGGTGATGACATGGAGGAATACCGTCCACCCAAGCTGATCGGTAAGAAGGCACCACTGAACTGTCTTGTGCTCCCAGATCAGCATTACACCGCCTGGAAGGCGACGCAGCGGTACAACATGTCCTTCGGTGAGTATGTTGGTGCTTTGATAGACCGCGCAGAAGGGCGTCCCAACAAGCTTGATGGGATGCAACAGGGGGCATTGCCTATCGAAAAGTCTTAGAACACCAAAAAGGCAAAGAGCGACACACCGCCACCGCGTGCAGGGTTTCGTTTATCAAAACCGCCAGGACGCTGAAGTATCTGGAACAGGGACTGGGAGTCATTGCGGGCGACGTTCCATTAGGTGAACGCCGTGGCCGTGCGCCCCGATACTCCCTCAACGAGAACAAGGTTCGTGAGGCAATCGCTGGCCTGCAGGCCAGCGATTGGACTAGGTCGGCGGCGACACGCCGAGCGGCGGTACCGGTATCGGGGGGAAATTAAGTGAAGGATGAGGATATGAGCGCATACAGCCCGTACGCCACGCCGAAGCTAGACGGCAATCGAGTAGCCCTGCGGGGACGCATCTATCCCGATCAGCACAAGCGCGCCCACGAAGCCGCACAGCAGCATGGGCTTTCCCTGAGCGACTATCTGGGTGCGCTCATTGACCGTGACAACGGTCTGCCCAACAAGCTTGACGACGCAAACCAGGAGGCTCTGCCTATCAGTCGCATGGCCTCTTAAACGAAAGACGGCCCGCTTTCGCGGGCCGTCGCAAGTTTCTCGTTCAGATCCAAATCTTGGCGGATACCGATCTGAACATTTCCAACACCCACCCAATGGGTGGATCTTGTCGTACCCATCCAGTGGAGAGGAACTGGTCTCATCGTACCTGAACCCGATTCCGAGTCAATGCACGCTTTACCGAGTGTCGGCTGTCAAGTCACACCGGAGCAGTCGTGGATCCTCGCTCCGCTCATCGCCGGGCAGCCGACATACCGGCTGGGCAGGTGGATAGGTGACCGCTTCCAGTACCCCCGCCCCAAAACCGCGCCCAGGATCACAACGACCGTGCCTACGCGGCCGGCAGCTGTCATGGTCCACGGAATGGATGGCAGCGTAGCCACCCTATGCCTTGACCTCGACACCTCCAAGGCGCACAAGGGCGTCCTGGACGAGGATGCCGCCCGCATCCGGGAGCTCCTGACTGGTTGCGGCCTGCGCTGGGTGGAGGACTTCTCCCCCAGCGGCGGCCGCCACATGTATATCCCTCTCCAGGAACGGCTAGGGGCGGCCGAGGCCCGCGACTTGGTGGAAGCCCTCGCCCTGACGGCTGCCAGCCTTGATCCCAGCCCGCACCAGAACGTCACCGACGGGTGTATCCGTGTCCCAGGATCCGCACACAAGCGCGGCGGCTACCAGATCCTGCTCACTCCCCTCTCGGCAGCATACGACGCTCTCAGACGCCGCAACCCACAGACGGCCGTCGCCGCCCTGTGGTCCGCCCTTGCCCCGGAACTGAGCCGCAACCGCGAGCAGAAAGCACGGCAATCCAAAGTAGCCAACCTCCCGCGCCCGACGGCCGCCCAGCTTCCCCTCGCCGGCGGGAGCGAATCCCCTCTCCGCAGGATCGCCCGCACAGGTCTTTACGACACCGCTCGGTATAAGAGCCCGTCAGAAGCCCGCATGGCCGTCCTGAACCATTTCTCTGCCTGCCGGTGGACCCTCGACCAGGTCCGCGCCGGCATCACAGGGCAGTTCCCCGGGCTGGCCGCACTGTACGGCAGCGACGCGAAACAGGGCCGGCTATTGGAAACCGAATGGGCCAACGCCGTTGCGTGGACTCAAAAAGACGCTCCCCCGTCGGCAGGGAGAAGGAATGCGTTTATTAACGACACAAGCCGGCCAGTACCCACAGGGGGGGCAGCTGGCTCGGCCAGCAAAGCCGGCATGCACCAGCTTGTGAACGACCTTGAGAATATTCTTTACGCGGTCCTCGACCACCGCATGATGAACCTGGGTAGAGAGTCTCTGGGACTCCGGTTCCTGTTCCGTTCACTCTTGGGCTACATGAGGGCCAAGGAAACGGATCTGTTGGACGTTGGGTGCCGCACGCTGGCTACAGCCCTGGGAAAACACCACGCCACGATTGCGCGACTGCTGCCGCGGCTGGTTGAGGTTTCCGACGGGATTATCACGAAGGTAGCGGATGCCCGCCGGCGTTCGGCCGACGTGTACCTGATTCAGCTGCCGGCCCACCACCAGCAGCTCGCTCGTGAACTGAGCTGGCGCAAAGGCAAGATTTACGGAATCCGCAACGTTTTCCGCGCCCTGGGAGCACCCGCTGCACTGGTCTACGAGGCAATCGAACGCGGCCGCCGCTCCCCCACTAGCGCGGACATCATCAGGGCAACAGGCATCAGCCGCTCAGCAGTAGAAAATGCGCTGGCAGAAATGAGCGCGCTGAGGATGATCCACCGCGATGGCCGCCAGTGGCGCCTGACGGCCACAACCAATCTTGGCCAACTAGCCGTGCGCCTGGGCGTAATGGACGATGTCCAGGCCCAAATCCGCCTTTACAGGCACCAGCGTGCCGCCTGGCATGCCTACCTGGACCGTTTCCTCGACCAGGCCATCACCGAAACAGCCATGTATGACACAGAACGCGAGGACCACTGGCTTCCCCCTGACGGTGACGCCGCGAGGTACGTTTGGGAAGTAGCTTGAGCCACCAGAGCTCGGCCGGGGGCGTCGAGCTCTGCGTACGTGCTGGATTTACTGTGTTCACTGGTTTTACTTGCTTCACAAGTGAAAAAAGTAAACATGGTGAACTCGTAAATACCATGTTCGCCGGTTTCGACGGGTTTACTGTGTTCACTGGTTTTACTTGCTTCACAAGTGAAAAAAGAGAAGACACGGAATCCAGCTTTACAAGCAAAACCAGGGTTGCTGGCTACGCTGGAATCACTTTGGAAAGGAACTTGATGAAACTCGATCTGGACCGCGGCGCCCTTAGCCGTGTTATCGCGGTAATCAACGGAAAAGGCGGAGTCTTCAAGACCAGCCTGGTGGCCAACGTCGGCGGACTCCTCGCAGAGGGCGGATCGCGTGTGCTCCTCGTGGACCTTGATCCTCAGGGCAACCTCGCTGAGGACCTTGGCTATGCCGACCAGGGTGACGGTGGGAGGAGCCTGGCGGCTTCGCTGTGCTTCGGGGGAGAGCCTGACCTGATGCTGGGCGTTCGTTCCAACTTGGACGTGATTGCCGGAGGTCCCCACCTCGACGATGCCGCCGCATTCCTCGGAGCCAAGGCCCAGAAAGACCGCGACGCTGCACAGCTGGCGCTGGCCAAACTGCTTGCGAGTGTCGCGGGGGAGTATGACCTGGTCCTGCTCGACTGTCCTCCAGGGAATGAGCCGCTGCAGGCGGCAGCGGTCGCAGCCGCTAGGTACGCCGTAGTGCCGCTGAAGACAGATATGTCTAGCCGTAAGGGTGTCGCCGCGGTCGCAGCGCGTATGGACAGCGTCGTCGGACTCAACCCGTCGCTGGATCTTTTGGGCGTCGTACTGGTGGGCACCGGTACAAATTCCAAACAGGTCCACAAGGTCACCCGAGACCACCTCACAGCCGATTTTGGGACAGACGAAGTGCTGTTCCCGATGACCATACGCCACGCAGAGGCAACCGCTCAGGCATGCAGGGAGCGGGGACTGCTGGCCCACGAGCTCGAGCGGGAGCTCAGTAAAGGACCAAAGTGGTGGGAGGTCCTTCGCGGTGAAGCGAAGGCCGGAAATGCAGGACCGAAGTCGGCTTCCAGCGTGGCCGAAGACCTCCACGCAGTTGCCATGGAAGTGACCCGACGCATCGCCGTCGCAGAATCCCAGGAGGTCAACGCGTGAGCGCCGAACCGACACCCAGCCGGCCCGCACTCGGGCTGCCCCCGCGAAGAATTGTCGCGCCGGCCGCAGAGGCGCCGCTGGCGCGGATGCTCCCCGGACACCGGCCCGAGACGCCGAAGCAGGCAGAACCAAAGGACACCGAAACAGCGAACATGACCGTGAGCATTCCAGCCGCGCTCCGCAACCGGGCGCGGGCCGCATACCGGGCGACCAGCTACGCCGAAGGGGATAACACCTGGAGCCACTTCGTGGCGAAGGCCATCGAAGCGGAAACCGCCCGACGCGAAACCGAACACAACAAAGGCGAGATGTACCCATCCTGGGGCGAGAATCTTCCCGGGGGACGACGGCTCAAGGACAGCTGAACAGCACCGCCCGGCAAGGCACCTGGCCATTCACCACAAGTAAGGCCAGGAACCATGGAATGTCGGGCGGTCCGCCGCCCTACACGGGCCGTCCTTCCCCAGAGCGGAGGACGTGGAACCTCACTGGAAGGTGAACTACGGAGCCTGTTCCGGGCAATAGTGGCCGATTGACCTAGCCAAGACATACGCCACCTGAACGTCAAACTCGGGGGTGTACCCATTGGCGTTGGCCCAGTCCCGGATCCTCCGGGTTTCATCCCGGCTCATCCGAGCACTCGTGCCGGCCCGACTCGCAGAGGGGCCGCGGAGGCGATCGATTCTTGAGACGGGATGGCTGCCCCCATTGTGGCGTCCATGGGCGCACGGCGCGACACGGCTTGGTGGCCCGCAGGGGACAGGGAACGACTCGCAGCTAGGGGAGCACCTGGAACGCGATTACGTTCTGTCTTTCGTCAGTTTCATATTTCGTTACGTTACGTCTTTTATAAAGTGACGAAAGAAGATATTATGACAGCATGAGCGAAAATATTTTGGGCGTGGAGCAGCGCATTTGTCGTTTCCCGGGTTGTCAGCGCCCAGCCATGGCTGGTGAGGCCGGCACCGGACGTCCGCCGGAGTACTGTGATGACCCGACCCATACGCGCGCGTCGGCGTGGCGGGCACGGCAGCGCCCCAGCGAGGACGCCGCCCGGGGCGCGGAGGCCCGCCCTGTTGATTCCGCCCGTCAGCGGGCCAGTGAGATCACGGGCCAGGTGAGCGGGATGATAGAGCACCTGGGCCAGCAACTCGCTGTACTTGTTGAAGAACTGCGCACCGTGGGTGATCCCGAGGCGGCGGAAGCTCAGATTGAGTCGGTAGCCAGCGAGGCCGCCGAGCAGGTTGCGGGCGCGAACGCGCGGGCCACCCGTGCCGAGCAGGCTCAGCGCCGGGCTGAGGCCGAGAAGGCCGAGGCCGATGCGGCAGCTGAAGAAGCAACGCGGACGGGTGAGGAACTCGCCCGGGAGTTGTCAGGCGCCCGGGAGGAGTTGGATGCCGCCCTGGTCCGGGCTAAGCAACTCACCGGGGAACTCGCGCAGGCCCATGCCTCGGCCGCTAACGAACGGGAATTGGCGCAAGCCGAGAGTGCCGGCCTGCGGGCCGACGCTGAAGCGATCCGTGTGCAACTGACGTTGGCTGAACAGGAACGCGACGCTGCCGCCGAACGGGCCGGGACCGAGGCGCGGGCGCGGGTTGCGGCAGAGCGGCGCACAGGAGTGGCCGAGAGTCGCGTTGAGGCGGAGACGGCGCGCGCTGACCGCGAGGAGTCCGCGGCCGAAGAGACGCGGGGTCAGCTGGCGGCAGTCCGTGCCGACCTTGAGGCCGCCCGCGAGGCGGGTGCCGATATGCGCAGCACCGTGGCGACACTGACGGCGGAGCGTGAAGCGGCCAGGGCCGACGTCGAGCGTGAGCGCATCCATGGTGAACAACGTGTCAAAGACCTTCACGACACCTACAGCCGCCAAATCGACCAACTGCGCGCCGAACTAACCCAAGCCCGCGAGGCGAAGACCAAGGAGCGCCGCCCACGAGCCGGTGGAGAGCAATAGCAGCAACTACAGGGGTCCGCCGCCAGGGAACCTAGTTGGCGCCTACCGCCCGGCCTAGGGCTTCCAAGGCTCGCCGCAAAGGGGCGCGGCTTTCCGTGAGGACGTCCACGGGGCGGGCTCCACCGAGTTCCCGGGACGGTGTGATCATCCAGACCGTGAAGTAGTTGTGAGGGATTTTCAGTTCCATCGCCTGATGGAAAAGGTCCACGACGGTCGGTTCGAGCTGGCCGCCGGCGAGGAACTGGAACCCCGGACAGTAGGTGTCGTCGTCGATGAAGATGCGGACAAGCTGCCGCATCACCGGTTCAGGGTCTTCCATGAGCTCAGCAAACCGGCGGCGGACCTGGGCTAGGGAAGGTAGGGTGAACTCCGCCCTGATCGCCTCCCAGGCCTGATCGCTTATCGGTCCGGGTCTCCTTGGGGGCCGGTATTCAGGAGCCGTCATCGATGGACTCCATCAGCCACTGCTCCGATAGCGGGTCGAGGCGTAGCTCAAAGGTCCGCAGCGCCGCACTCGAGCTGAGTCGGACCTGCACCCTCCAATGTTCGATGTCCACCACGTTCCCGATGCCCACCGGCACGGATCGCCGGGTGTCCCACCAGGAGTCCCTGGTGAACCAGTGAACAGGATCGGCTGCCACGGCCCACACGCGACCATCAAACCGCACGGCCAGGGGAGCGCCGGTCGCGGTGAACCGGACGTCCACTGGAACGTCCAGGGTGGCTTCATTCAGTGTTGCTGTCACGGTTTACGCGTTCTCCCAAATTCCTGTTCATCATTTCTTCGCGGCGGGTGACCGCCGAACTCCACACCCAGGTCCGATAGGTCACAGGACCGTCCTTCCACGTCACTTCCGCGGCCTTCGTCGTCCAGGCAAACACTTCGCCGTCCACCAGCTCCGCGCAGTTCGGGAACCTGATCCACGCCTTCACCGGGATCCCCGGGAAGCCGTTCTTTGCCGGGAAGTGCTCGAAATCGAGCTCTTCCACCGTCAGCCCAATCGGCCCGGCCCGCCGTGCATACTGCGCCTGCAACGCGCTGGCTTGCTCCGGTCCCATAACACAACCTTAGAACATATATTCGAATCAACACGCCACTAAAATGCGGCCTTTCAGCCGCAGGTGTTCAGGATAGGGGAGGGCACCGACAAGGAACGGGTTGTACCCAATGGGGACAGCTTTGAGCTGTGCGGAGGGCTCCACCTGCCCGACAGTGGGCACAACCCGAACAACGCATCCGCCAAGCATCGAGCCCACACGCTCAAGGCATGCTCGCAGGGATCGCACCCTTTTGGGCGTCCGCTGGCGCGGCCGGCTGTGGGGTCCAGTGCTGTCCGTCGCAGGGCTCCGGCCCGCCCTGGCCCGTGTCTACGTCTTCGACGTTTTTTGGTTGCTGTCCTCCGGATTCTAGGCGTCCGCTCCACCCCGTCTAACCCCGGTTCCGCAAGCTCCACCGGGGCCTGCGGTGCAGGAATTTCCCTCCGGCGCTCCTGCGTCGCTGATTTCCTTGAGCGAATTTCCTCCCCCTTGCCCTGCGGGTAGACAGGGCTCCGTCGGCCGCCGAGCAAGCGAGCTTGCCAGCAACCAAAAAACAACGGGGGGAGAGGGGACGCTGGTCGGTCACCTGAGCCGCCCCACCCACCGGAATCCTCTGCAAAAGGAGCACCACCATGAATGAAAAGATCAACCTCACCGGTCCCGCTGACCTGCTGGCGACCATCCCGCACCTGCTGGGCATCACGCCCTCGGAATCGTTCGTGGTTTCTCACCGCCAATGCCGGGGCCCTCGGCGCGACGTTGCGGGTGGATGCACCCGAACACGTCGAGCCGGGCAACTATGCGCAGACGCTGACCAGCCACGCCGCCAACGATGACAAGGCCACGGCGTCCTACCTCATCGTCTACACCGACGAGAACCAGGACAGCTACCCCTACGCCGCGCACGTCGCCGCGCTGGTGTCCGAGCTGGCCGCCGCCCGGATGCCCGTGCGGAACGTCTGGCTCGTGACCTCCACTCACTGGACGGAGTTCGGCACGGACGAGGAGCACCCGCTGGAGCAGATCACCGACAGCCACGCCAACGCGGCGTTTACCTTCTTCGGCAGCGCCACGGACATCGACGTCTACAACCCCGCACTTCTGGGCGCCTGGGCCATGCCGGTACAAGCACCAGAGGGCACCGAAGAGGACATTGAGGAAGCCTGCGCCGCGTGGGCGGCCGTGCTGGACAGCACCGGGACCCCGGACAGCGACACGGCCCGCAGCATCGCGGGAGCGTTCCAGCACAAGATGGTCCGGGACTTCCTGTTCCGCGAGACCATCACCACCCAGAACGGCAACTTCACCGACGTCATCCTCGGGACCTTCACCGCACGCCCCGACTGGATCCGGGTGGACCGGGCCCAGGCCATCGCCTTCGAGCTGATGAAAGCAGTCCCGGCAGGCCAGCGCGCACCGATGCTGGCCCTGATGGGGTGGCTGGAATGGCTCAAAGGCAACGGCACCCAGGCGGGCCGGTACCTCAAGCACGCGGACACGGACGCACCCGGGTTCCGGCTGGCAGGGCTGCTGCTGGAACTGATCAACCGCGGCTCAGTTGCAGACGTCGCTCGCGACCCGGAAACCTCCTACCAGCGCCACAACAACTAAACGGACAAGGGCCGGCCCGGGATCAGCCAATGATCCCGGCCCGGCCTTTTGTCGGTGGCGGGGCGGCCTCCCCCGCTTCGCTCCGCCGGCCGCCGGACGCTCGCGCGGGCGCAGCCAGGAAACCCAGCAAGTGTGTAGAAACCACGGCTACAGTGAACCCCAGGAACACTGCACCGACCAGGGAAGCGTGAGCATGGGAACCGAATACATCCTGACCGACGACGACAAGCCGCCAGCCGAGCCCAGCCTGGCTGAAGACGTCATCGAAATTCGTCTGCTCACCGCCGGCGAACCAACCGGGCCCGCGAATATCGGCTGGGCCCAGGAACACCACAACCTCTAACTACCAGGCAGCGAGACGCTGCCCACCCAAATTTCCTTTGCAGAGGGAAACGGCGAAAGGCCGGCACTTCAGTGCCGGCCTTTCCTCATGCCCGGGTTTGTGCCAACACCCGGCGCCACAACACGAAAGCCGCCAGTGCATTAAGGACGGTGATGAAGACATCGCCCGCAGCCGGCCGGGCGATGAAGAGATCGAGAACCACCAGCGCCAGCGCCCCCGCTGCGGCAACTGTGAACACCACGGCCAGGACCCGGAGGACCCGCGGAGAATCCAGCCCGGCACCGTGCCCCGCGAGGCCCGGGCGGTTATCACGCGGAGCCGGCTCAGTCATACCCTCACCCTACTCAGGAAGGGCATGCTCGCAGGGCTCGCACCCATTGGGGCGTCCGCTGGCGCGGCCGGCTGTTGGGTCCAGTGCTGTCCGTCGCAGGGCTCCGGGCCGCCCTGGCCCTGTCTTGTCTACGACGTCTTTTGGTTGCTGTCCTTCGGATTCTAGGCGTCCGCTCCACCCCGTCTAGCCCCTCCTTCGTCGGGACCTGCGGTGCAGGAAATGTCCCTCCGGCGCTCCTGCGTCGCTGATTTCCTCCGGGAATTTCCTTCACCTTGCCCTGCGGGTAGACAGGGCTCCGTCGGCCGCCGAGCAAGCGAGCTTGCCAGCAACCAAAAAACAACGGGGGGAGAGGGGACGCTGGTCGGTCACCTGAGCCGCCCCACCCACCGGAATCCTCTGCAAAAGGAGCAACACCATGAACGCAATATCTACCAAGACGGTGACCGCCCAGGACACCGGGGAAACCATCGACGGCGTGACCGTGCTGGGCGATTACCACGAGAACGGTGGCTACGACTGGATGGAACTCATCGGCGAACACGGCTGGGCCGTCATCCCCAGCTGGGGCAGTGACGGCTGGGACCTTGGCAACTGGCCCTACGTCATGGTTGCCGCGACCCGCACCGCTGACAGCATCGGGAACCTGTTCGGCGTCGCCACCTACTGCGAGGGGGACGTGAGCTGCTCGTTCTACCGGACCAAGGCCCGCCAATGGGACGCGATCACCGAGCAGGCGTTCTTTCACTGGAAGAACGGCCAGGCCCATGGCCCGGACGACCTGCCCGAAGCCGTCGCGGAACTGCCCAGCCGGTACAGGATGCCGTACATGGCCAACGTCGCCTAAACCGGTTTGAGACCTTGCCGGGCGGAATTCCGCCCGGCAAGGTCCGCCCTCCTCACCAACGGACCAGGACCTGCCTAAAAATTCGGGCGGTCCGCCGCCGGTGGTTGGCTGCCGTCGCTGGTCACCGGCGGCGGACCGCCATTTCGGTGAAGGCCCGCCGGTGGAACAGCCAGCGGGCCGGCCAGGCTAAGAGCGGGGCCGGCATGGGCGGATCCAGGGGAGATGAGGCCAGGGGCATGCTCGCAGGGCTCGCACCCTTTTGGGCGTCCGCTGGCGCGGCCGGCTGTTGGGTCCAGTGCTGTCCGTCGCAGGGCTCCGGGCCGCCCTGGCCCTGTCTTGTCTACGACGTCTTTTGGTTGCTGTCCTTCGGATTCTAGGCGTCCGCTCCACCCCGTCTAGCCCCTCCTTCGTCGGGACCTGCGGTGCAGGAAATGTCCCTCCGGCGCTCCTGCGTCGCTGATTTCCTCCGGGAATTTCCTTCACCTTGCCCTGCGGGTAGACAGGGCTCCGTCGGCCGCCGAGCAAGCGAGCTTGCCAGCAACCAAAAAACAACGGGGGGAGAGGGGACGCTGGTCGGTCACCTGAGCCGCCCCACCCACCGGAATCCTCTGCAAAAGGAGCACCACCATGAACACCACACCCACCCTCGAAATGCTCGACCCGGCCACCCTGACCGTGGACATCAACGTCCGCAAAGACGCCGCCCTGACCGCCGCTTTCATTGCCAGCATCAAAGAGCACGGCGTGATGGAACCCGTCATCGCCCACCGCAAGGACGACGGCGTGGTGCACGTCCTGATGGGACAGCGCCGCACCCGCGCCGCTGTTGAAGCCGGGCGCACCAGCATCCCGGTGATGATCATCGAGTCCCCCGAGGAAGCCGAACGCATCGTTACCCAGGTTGTGGAGAACATCCAGCGCGCCGAACTGACCGAAGCGGACGAAGCCGACGCCTACCACCAGCTGTCCCTGATCGGTGTTTCAGCCGCCGCGATCGCCAAGAAGACCGGGCGGACCAAAACCACCGTGGAAGGGGCGCTGAAAGCCAAAGCCTCGAAGGCCGGAGCCGCCGCCCTGGGCAAGGGATACACCATCGATGAAGCGCTCATCATGACCGAATTTGAAGGGAACCAGAACGCGACCGAGGAACTGGAGTCCGTCATCGCGGACGAACCAGATCAGCTCCTGCACGTCGCGCAGATGCTCCGGGACCGCCGCGACCGCGCCGCCGCCCTCACCGCACTCATCGCCGAGCTCGAGGCGGAGGGCAAGACCATCGTGGAGGACGCCGGACACTACTCCAACGAAGAGAACCTGTACGTCTCGGCCGCGAAGCGGGCCGACGGGGAACCGGCCACCGAGGAGGACGCCAACGCCTACCTGATCAACACCGACTACCGGGGCCAGCACAACGCCCAGCCCGTCATCACCGGCTGGAAGGACCTGAGCTTCACCCCGAAGTACGAACGCTACGACGGCGGCACGCAGGCCCAGAAAGGCCCGATGACCGAGGAACAGAAAGCCGAACGGAAGAACCTGATAGCCAATAACCGCGAGATGGAGAGCGCGACGAAGGTCAGGCGTGACTTTGTGAAGGCCCTGCTGGCGCGCAAGACAGCGCCGAAGGGCTGGCAGTACTTCACCGTCCACGCCATCACCCACGACCCCGAAACCGCCAGCGGATACGACGGCAAGGTCGCCACCGAGATGATCGGTGCCAAGACCGGGGAGGACACCGACCGGTGGGGCTGGAACCCCCTGCGGGACCACACGGCCAAAACCACTGCCCGGCCCGAGTTCTCCCTCACCGCCCTGATCTGCGCAGGGTATGAAAAGACCATCCAGAAAGACTCATGGCGGTCCGCAGAAAAGCGGCACTTCCACTACCTGAACCAGCTCACCGCCTGGGGGTACACGGCAAGCGCCGTGGAGAAAATCATCCTCGACAAACACACCGCCGATAGCAAATAATTTGAAGTGAGCCGGGCGGCTGATCCCCCAATACAGCCGCCCGGCCACCCACGTCGTGAGGGCCCGGAACCTCCCAGAGGTCGGGCGGTCCGCCGCCCAGGGCGAACCACAGCAGCCACTCACCAGCGACGGACCGCCATTAACCGCGACAACGCGACCGGCGGACGTACCAGCCGCGGGACCAGGAACAACGAGGTACCCCGGCCCGCGGCAGCTCCACAAACCATTCAGCTAAGCTGAACCACATATTTCCTTTGCAGAGGGAAACCAGGCAGGGGCCGGCGCACGCCGGCCCCTGCCGTCTTTAAAACCAACTTGACCGCTTCTGACTCGCACATTCCGCGAGTTACGCGGATGTCTGCCTATCGAATAGCGATTCCTGCCACACAACGTCTGGGGTTTGAACTTGAACATCCCCGACGGTATGACCAATCGGAAACCCGCCATCGTGGGAAAAGAAGTAGTCGCAACGGAGTCTGACCGCAGCCGCGAGGTGAAGAGCGTCTGCTGAGGCGAACCTCTTGTCCTTATTCAGCCTCTTTGGGCTGTACTCGTCGGCCAGACGTGCGGCGTCGCGTGCAAGGAAGCGATCCACATCCGTCCATGCAGTCGACTTTGAATGGAACCAGCCTCTCAGCAACTCCTGAACCCGCGGGGATTCGCTCCTAGCCTGACCGTTGCAGGTAACTTCGGCTTCCAGGAGCGAGGATGCGGCTAGTCGTATCTGACCGGACTTTGCTGCACCAAAGACTGTCATTGCGCCTCTCCACCGCGGCTCTCCCGTTGCCGGATCGGTCTGAGAATTCTTGACAATCAGGTCCAGATATACGCAGGAGTCGACATAAATAAGTGGTACCCGCGCATCCTTCTTGGGTCTAGGCACCTCGAATACTCCCCATGTAATCGTCCACATTCTCCCCATTCAGCCAGGTCGGCGCGATACCTAAGAGTTCAGCCGGAGACGGCATTCCCAGGTCGTTCTCTGGAAGTCTCTCCAGCTGGTCGATCTCAATTTTTAGGGCCTGTCCTCGTCCGTTTCGAGTTATGAGTCCTCCGACCAAAACTCTGTGATTCCAGTGTTGCCTCAAGGATTCCGACAAATCCTGAGAAACTACGCCAGCCACGGCCCTTTGAGTCTGCTCGTCGTAAATACGCGCCCTGAGGATATTACGGGCGGGCGCGGAGCTGACTGTGTCCAGCGTTCCGGAGATTGATCCGTAGCTGACCTCCTTGCCCTGAAGGGCGAGCTCCGCGTTTTGCCGAACTTCAGAGGTTAGGACAGCCCGAGAATTGATCTTCCCGTTGTAGGAAGCAACTGATACTTCGGCGAAGCCTTCAGAAGGGGTTGCTATTCGGGTGATGCGACCGACTGTTTCCGGGCTGTAGAACCTGGGCACCTCAGGAAGGGAGCCGAGGCTGTTTACCCCATCGACCAGCGCCTCCACTGAGAGGAGCATGTCCTCAAGCGGACGTGTCCGGGAAGGGCTCCGCGCCTCCAAACGCACGATCATGTCGCCGGAGGACTCATGATTTAGGCCGGCGATGACCCACGTGGGACGAGAACCATGGGTCAAGTACGACTTATCAATTTCTCGAAGCGCCAGCACCAGATCGTCGAGTGTCTTCGTGAATCTGTGAACCGCGGCGCGTTCCCTACCTTCACGGAGGCGCACCTCAAGCCCGGTAGTCGTCATAGGCTCAACCTAGTGCATTGGGATTCGAAAGACTTCTAGCAGTTACGTGTTCCTTCGAGATTCTGGAGCTAGTCAGTCGTACGGTACTTGGTCCGCCTAGACCGTCTTGGCAAACCAGCAAGGGTACTGAGTGTTGGTATTTACTACATTCCCACCCCCGCCGCCGAAGGGAAACGGCAGTTTCGCATGCTCCGGCAAGACCCTGAAGCCTGCTTTCTGGTAGAAACTTCGGGCTGAAACTGCACAACCGCCTAGAACCACTAGTTTCGATGCTGCACGCTTTGTATTGTCGGGAATTAGCTGATCGACCATTCCAAGAAGGACCGTCCCGATTCCCTGTCCCTGGCGATTTGCATCAACAGCCAGATGTTCCACGGTCAGTTGGAGTCCCGAGCCGCCGTTCCATATCGTCAACTCGCAGGCGGCAACACCTGCAACTGCTTGGGTCAAATCTAGGGCGACAAGCAGTGCGACCTTCGGACCAGGCTGGTAGGAACCAGACTCGGGAATTGAATTTTGTATCAAGAAGATAGCTGCAGCTCGCTCACTTGCTGATTTCACCTGGCGAAATGTGAATCCGGTACTCGTCAGTTGCCGTGCAAGTCGGACGTGTCGTGACTGAGCGGTTGGTGATGGCACGAGTGTGAGGGAGGGGTTGGCGGCGCTTGACGTCCTAGCTTTCGCTTCTTGTTGGCGTTGTTTTCTTTCGCGGTCTTTTTTCCCCATCCGAGCAGTATGCCTGATTTGAAGTGAATGGCAGCACTGCGCCAGGATCGCGGGATTCCGGGCCTGATTCCTTAAGACCCGGCCTCAAACTGCCCGGTGAATGCCCTATTCGCAACGGTCAAAACGACCCTTTAGGACCTCCGAATCTGGGATCATGTGCGATCGCCCCCGCGCACGCTTCGCCCGGATCCCGCGGCTGGACCATATGATCAGAGGCGTCGGTTTTAGCCGATTTCACCTGTTTCTCTTTTCCGGGGGTCCTTTCGTGGCAACGACGTTCGATGTACTGCTTGATTCGTACCGCGACCTTGCGGACTCGGAGCGGATGAAGGGCAACTACTTCGAACAGCTCGTTGGCCGGTACCTGGAGAAGGATGGCGTCCAGGCTCCGCAGTACCGGAACGTTTGGTTGTGGAGGGACTGGCCGGGCCGCGACGGTAAGAAGGACAACGGAATCGATCTCGTGGCCGAGCGCCAGGACGGCGGCTTCGCGGCCATCCAGTGCAAGTTCTACGCCGAGCACCACCGGATCCAGAAGGCCGACATTGATTCGTTCATTGCCGCCTCCGGAAAGCCGCCGTTCACGCACCGGCTCATCGTGGACACGACCGGCCGGGACTGGTCCCCGAACGCGGAGGAGATGCTGGACAACCAGCACCTGCCGATCCAGCGCATCGGCCTCACGGATTTCCGCAACTCCAACATCGACTGGGCCACCTACGAACTCACCGACCCGTCCCGGGCACCGCAGCTGCACGAGAAGAAGCAGCTGCGCACCCACCAGCACGAGGCCGTCAACGCCACACTGACGGGCTTCGAAAGCAACCACCGCGGCAAGCTCATCATGGCCTGCGGCACGGGCAAGACCTTCACCGCTCTGAAGATCGCCGAAAGGGTCGCCGAACAGGAAGGCCACGCCCGGATCCTTTTCCTCGTCCCCTCCCTGGCGCTGATGTCCCAGTCGCTGAAGGAATGGTCGGACGAAACCACGCAGACGCTGCACGCCTACGCCGTCTGCTCAGACACCAAGGTCGGCCGGCAGAAGAATTCCGACTTCACCGATGTGGCGATCCATGACTTGCAGATCCCGGCGACCACGGACGGTGCCACACTGCTGGAAGCAATGGGAACCCGCGAGCTGGACGAGGGCATGACGGTCGTGTTTTCCACGTACCAGTCCATTGACGCAGTGTCCCAGGCCCAGAAGGCCGGCCTCCCCGACTTCGACCTGATCATCTGCGACGAGGCCCACCGAACCACGGGCGCTACCCTGGCCGGCACCGAGGAATCCCACTTCGTCAAGGTCCACCGCAACGACGTCATCGCCGGCGCCAAGCGCCTATACATGACGGCGACACCGCGGCTTTTCAACGATGACACCAAGAACAAGGCGCTGGAGCGCGACGCGATCCTGTGCTCCATGGACGACGAGACCATGTACGGGCCGGTCTTCTACCGGATCGGCTTCGGTGAAGCCGTGACGAAGAAGCTCCTGACCGACTACAAGGTCCTGGTCCTTGGTGTGGAGCAAAGCCAGGTTGTTTCGAGCTTTCAGGACCAGCTCGCGGATTCAGACATGGAACTGCAGATCGACGACGTCGCCAAGCTCATCGGTTGCTGGAACGGCCTGGCTAAGCGCCGCTCCGGCACCCATGAGGCGTCCTTCGGCAACGACCTGGCGCCAATGAAACGCGCGGTAGCGTTCAACCGGGATATCAAATCCTCCAAGCTTGTCGAGTCTGAATTCCCCGATCTGGTCCGGGTTCACCTGACCAACCTGGACAACGACGACCCCACCGATGACCTAAAGGTTGAGGTCAAGCACGTGGACGGCGGCTTCAACGCCATCACCCGCGCCGAGCGCCTCGATTGGCTTAAGGAAGACCTCGACGGCCCCGAGGATCAGCCCGTCTGCAGGATCCTGACCAACGCCCGCTGCCTCACCGAGGGAGTGGATGTCCCGTCCCTGGACGCGGTCCTGTTCCTGAACCCGCGCAATTCCATGGTCGACGTCATCCAGGCAGTCGGCCGGGTGATGCGCATCGCCAAGGGCAAGCAGTTTGGCTACATCATCCTGCCCATCGCGATCCCCGAAGGGATGTCCACCTCTGAGGCGCTGCGGGACAACAACCGCTACAAGGTCGTCTGGCAGGTTCTGCAGGCCCTCCGCGCACACGATGAACGCATGGACGCCGCGATCAACCAGATCGAGCTCAACCACAAGGCACCCGAATCCATCCTCGTCGACACCGTGGACCTCGCCCCCAAGAAGAAGGCCCGGACGAACGTGGGCGGCAATGCCGGCGGTGGAGAAGCCACGGGTGGCGGAAATGGCGACGCCGGCGAGGGCGAACCGGCTTACGTGCAGCCCGCGCTGCAGTTCCCGGTGGGGGAGTGGAAGGACTCCGTCTACGCCAAGATCGTAGACAAGTGCGGCAACAGGATGTACTGGGAAGACTGGTCCAAAGACATTGCCGACATCGCCAACAAACACATCACACTTATCAACGCCCTGCTGACGGAAGCGAACCCGGAACACCGGAAGGCCTTCGACGACTTCATCCAAGGCCTGCAGGAGAACCTGAACCCGGAGATCGACCAGGCCCAGGCCGTGGAAATGCTCGCCCAGCACCTCGTTACCAAGCCCGTCTTCGACGCGATGTTCACGGACTCCAATTTCACCGAGCACAACCCCGTCTCGCTGGCGATGCAGAATATCCTGAACCAGCTGGATGACCACTCTGCATTCGAGAAGGAACGCGCGGGGCTCGAGAAGTTCTACGATTCCGTCCGGGCACGGGTGAAGTCCATCGACAACGCCGCGGCGAAGCAGAAGATCATCCTTGAGCTGTACGACAATTTCTTCCGCAACGCGTTCCCGCGCGTCGCCGACAGGCTCGGTATCGTCTTCACACCGGTCCCCGTGGTTGACTACATCCTGCGCTCCGCGGATGCTGCCTTGCGCTTGGAGTTCGGCAAGTCCCTTTCGGACGAGGGTGTCTCTATCCTCGAGCCCTTCGTCGGCACCGGGACCTTCGTGACGAGGCTGCTCCAGTCCGGTCTGATCAAGCCGGAGGACCTGCACCGCAAATACACGCAGGAGCTCTTCGCCAACGAGATCGTCCTGCTCAGCTACTACATCGCCGCCATCAACATCGAGACCGTTTTCGCCGAGGAATCAAACAAGCACGGACTCGAATTCGACTACGTCCCTTTTGACGGAATCGCCCTGACCGACACCTTCCAGCTCAACGAATCCGATGGAGCTTTTGACTCCGTGGTCTTTCCGGAGAACTCGAATCGGGTACAGCGGCAGAAAAACCAGGACATTCGAGTCATCGTAATGAACCCGCCCTACTCGGTGGGGCAGACGAGCGCGAACGACAACAACAAGAATCAGTCTTATTTGCAGTTGGATGCGTCTATCGCTTCAACCTACGTGGCGAATTCATCTGCGTCTTCCACTAAGGGCCTTTACGATTCCTACATTCGAGGTATCCGTTGGGCGTCCAATCGAATCGTGGACGATGGTGTGATTGCATTTGTGTCCAATGGCAGTTTTATTGATGGCAGCTCGGCTGACGGAATCCGCAAGACATTTGCCAACGAGTTCAGTCGTATCTTTATCTACAACTTACGTGGTAATCAGCGTACGGCCGGCGAGGTTTCGCGGAAGGAGGGCGGGAAGATCTTCGGCAGTGGTGCGCGCACTCCCATCGCCATTGCCATTCTGATCAAGAACTCCGCGCATCGTGGGCCCGTAGACATCCAATACAGGGACATTGGCGACTATCTCACGCGGGAGCAGAAGCTCGACATCCTTGAAATCGAGCAATCCCTCGAAGGTACGGATTGGGAGGCGATCAAGCCGAGCGATCACGGGGATTGGATCAACCACCGGGATCCCAGCTACGACCGCTATCAACCGATCGGAGATAAGAAGGATAAACAAGCAACTCCGACGTTCGAAACATTCAGTCTCGGCCTTGCTACAGGCCGGGACGCCTGGGCAACAAACTTCTCTGCGGCTACCGTGGAACAGAACATGTCGAGGATGATCGATCACTACAATGACCAGTTGCTCGTCCCCGATATGGCGTTGGATCTCGATCCGCAGAAGATTAGTTGGAACCGCAACTTTGCCCAGGATCGGACTCGACAAAGGAGGCACAGCTTTGATCCGACTCGAGTTGTCTCCATGGCCTATAGGCCATTTACCAAACAGCTCAACTACTTCGATCGTTCAATGAACGCCATGGTGTATCAGCTTCCGCGGCTGTTCCCTACGCAGGCCCACCAAAACTTAGCCATAGGCGTTAGTACCGACTACCGAAAGGATTGGTCTGCTCTTATCTGTCGGGATGTCCCAGATCTGACATTCGTGGCGTCGGGCCAGTTCTTTAGCCTCTACAGCTACGAGCCAGTCTCGGCGGAGGGCCAGGATGATCTCTTTTCTGATGCTGGGGGCACCGTCATTGACGGCTACCGACGCAGAGACAACATCACTGACGCCACATTATCGACCTACCGGGGCTTCTACGAGGATGCGAAGCTCACGAAGGAGGACGTCTTTTACTACGTTTACGGACTTCTCCACAGCCCTGTTTACAAGGAACGATATAAGGCTGACCTGATGAAAATGCTCCCCCGCATCCCTAAGGTGAGGGATTTTTGGGGTTTCAGTAATGCTGGGAGGAATTTGGCCGAGCTCCACCTCAACTATGAGACAGTCGACCCCTATCCGCTAGAAGAGATTGTCTCCGGCGGCCGCGAAAGTGACGAGTACGAGTTCCACCGGGTGACGAAACTCTCTTTCGGCGCCCGCAAGGACCGCTCTCGGATCATCTACAACCAACGAATCACGCTGGCCGGAATCCCCGCCGAGGCCTACGACTACCAGGTCAACGGCAAGTCTGCGGTCGAGTGGATCATTGACCGCTACCAGGTCACCACGCACAAGGACTCACAGATTACCAATAACCCCAACGACTACTGCCGCGAGGTTGGCGACCCTCGGTACATTCTGGATCTCATCAAACGCATGGTTACGGTGTCCGTGGAAACGATGAAGATTGTGGGCCAGTTGCCTCCTTTGGAGATCCTTGAGTGACTGGACTGGGCCCGCAAAGCAGCCCACCGACGTGGTTTGAGGGACCGTCGCGTCCAGATTACTGCTGTTTAGCGCCAACCGAGGCTGCTGAAGTCCACTTCTCTACTTTGTAGACAACGTCGAACACGACATTGAGATAAAGCTGACCTGCATCAAAAAAGTTCCATAAGTCCACAGTTAGGCCGTCTTCGAGTTGGAGAAGCAACGCGCACCTGGGGCGGCGTCGAGGGACTGAAGGTGCACGTCAAATACGACCCTTTGTGCCTGTGCAGACGACTTCGGAAAAACGACGCCTCAAAAAACGGCTTCGACGGTGCTAGGCTGTGTCAGAACTCGACTGCGAAATCTACGGAGACAGTGTTGGTCAAAACTCCGTGGACGACGGTTTTTGAATGAATGAGGGGAACTGATTGTGGCTACGTTGCTTGGCTATGCCCGAGTGAGCACTACTGAGCAGTCGGTGGACCTGCAGCTGGATGCTTTGAACGCTGCCGGGTGCTTCCGGATCTGGACAGATTTTGCGTCGGGTGCGACGGCGGAACGGCCGCAGTGGCAAGACTGCTTGGATCATCTCCAGCCGGGGAACATCTTGGTGGTCAACGATTTGTCCCGGCTCGGGAGGAACACCGCCGACCTGGCCGGCATCGTGAAGACGCTGGCTGACCGGCAGGTTGGCCTCCGGTCACTGACGGAGACCTGGCTGGACACGACCAACTCCCAGGGGTTGCTGATGTTCCACTTTTTTTCCGCTATCGCCGAGTATGAGCGGAACCGGCTGCGGGAACGGACCATGGCCGGCCTCGCGGCGGCGAAAGCCCGCGGCCGCGTCGGCGGACGGCCTACCAAGATGACGCCGGACAAGGCAGCCACCGCGCACCGGATGCGTGGTGAGAAGCGGACGATCAGCGCCATCGCCAAGACCATCGAGGTCAGCGAGGCCACCGTGGTGCGTGAGCTCGCGCGGCAGCGGAAGAGCCTGCAGGTACCGCAAGAGTAGGTGCGGCTGTTAATCCATCGGTGCCTTCGCTAGCGTGGAGGCAAACGGAGGGGGACGGCGCACATGGCACCGAGGAAATCTAAGAACCACATTGAGGGTCAGCTGAGTCTGGAGTCTTTGTGGGCCGAACCGGAAGAGGTCGTAAATGAACGAGCACGGCAGACACGCCATGGAAACTATGAAGAATCACGACCCGGAGAGCTTCGCGCAGATAGCGGACCCCGAGACGCACTTTTCGACCTTGGGGGAGGAGATCCAGCAGGAAATCTGGGACCTCAGCGAACAGCTGACACCAACCAGGGGATCGGAACCGCCGCTGGAGTACATCGGGCTGGCGAACATGGCCAAGCTCCGGGCACGCGAGATGGTGTACCAGGAGATGATCTACGCCAGCCTTCCCGCGGAGCCGGAGGAGATGGAGCCGACCTACGGGGCCCAGGAGGACGAGGAGAGCTAGGGGTCGAACCCCAGCCGGAGCCGGCAGCGGTTGCGGCGGCCGGACGGTTCCACCCAGCATCCCAGACGGACCTTGCACCATCGGGACAGAAAGCCCGCTTCGCCGCAAACGTTGAAGCAATCCGCATCGTCCGGGAGCTGGAGGACCAGCAGAGGCCGGCCACCGAAGTAGAGCAGCGTTCCCTGGCGCGGTGGTCCAGCTGGGGAGCGGTGCCCCAGCTGTTCGACAAGGCCGAATGGGCCGCCGAGCGCGCCCAGCTGCAGGACGTCCTGAGCGAGCGCGAGTATGCCGCCGCGTCGCGGACCACGACGAACGCGTATTACACCGACGCCGCCCTGGTAAAGGAAATCTGGTCCGCCGTCGACCGGCTCGGCTTCACCGGGGGAGAGGTGCTGGAACCCGGATCCGGCGCGGGAACGTTCATCGGATTCGCCCCGGAAGGTGCCCGGATGACCGGCGTGGAGCTTGATCCGCTGACCGCCTCAATATCCCGGGGACTGTATCCCGACGCGACGATCCGCAGCGAGTCCTTCGCGGACACCCCGATCAAATCCAACTCCTTTGACCTTGCCGTCGGCAACGTCCCGTTCAGCAAGAACGCGCTCTACGACAAGACCCACAACGCCGACTCCCGGCATTCCATGCACAATCACTTCATTCTGAAGAGCCTGGCCGCCGTGAAACCCGGCGGATACGTCGCCGTGCTGACCTCCAGCTTCACCATGGACGCAACCAACCCCACCTCGAGGCGGGAGATGAGCGCCATGGCGGACCTGGTGGGTGCCGTGCGCCTGCCTACCGGCGCCCACCGGCGAGCCGCCGGCACCGAAGCACTCACTGACCTGCTGCTGCTGCGCAAGCGCGAGCCGGGCCGGGAGCCTGCCAACACGGACTGGGAAACTGTCGGGCCCGTCATCATCGACGGCCGCAACGTGCAGATCAACAACTACTTCGATCTGAACCCGCAGAACGTCCTCGGGCAGATCACCGTTGGGAACGGCATGTACGGCGAGGAAACCGTCAGCGTGAAAGCCGACGACCTCGCCGCCGTCCCGCAGTTGCTCGCCCGGCGGCTTGACGCCGTTGTGCAGGAAGCGCTGGACCGCGGCCTGAACCACGCCCCTGCCGAGCCGGCGCCGGGAAAGACCCCGGCGGCACTCCTGCCGTCCTCCGGGCAGGAGTGGGACGGCACCATCGCCGTCCAACAAGACGGAACCTTCACCGTTGCCCGTGCAGGGGAACAGCTTCCGTTCCCGGTACCCAAAGCGCATGCGGCGGAGCTGAGCGACCTGCTGGGGATGCGCGACGGCGCACGCGCCCTGTTGGAGATGGAAGCTTCCGACAGCGAAGACACCCCGGCGATGTCGGCTCAACGAACCGCCCTGGCTGACCAGTACACGGCATATGCCGCCAAATATGGGCCGCTGAACCGCTTCACGGAGTCTGTTCGCACGGACAAGGAAACGGGCGAGGACATCATCACCCGCCGTGCAGCACCCGCCGTGCGGATCCTGCGCCAGACGGACCCCTTCGGCACTCTGCCGCCGGCCCTGGAGAGGTTCAACGAGGAAACGCAGACTGCGACGCCGGCTGGCCTGCTTCAGCACCGGCAGGTGGTGGCCCGCAAACCGCTCATGGGCGCGGACACTGTTGACGAAGCCCTTGCCATCGTCCTGGATACCTACGGTGCCCCGGAGCTGGAACAGATCGCGGACCTGCTGGGCGTCACGGAAGAGGAAGCCCGCGATCAGCTGGGCACGCTCGTGTTCGATGACCCGGAATCCGGCAAGCTCGTCACCGCACCGGAATACCTGTCCGGGAACGTCCGGACCAAGCTCGAAGCTGCCCGTGCTGCGGCGGCCGAGGACGAGCGCCTTGGCGTGAACGTCACCGCCCTGGAGGAAGTCCAGCCGCCGAGGGTCGGCATGGAAGACGTCGAGGCGCGCATCGGTGCGGTCTGGATTTCCCCCGAGGAACACCAACGCTTCGTCCAGGACATCCTTGCCGATCCCAACGCCAGCGTGACCAGCGTCGGCAGCGGCATCTGGCGGGTCAAAGCCAACCGGGGAACGGTCCGTTCCACGAACGAGTGGGGGACGGGCCGCCGGCCCGCCCCGGACCTGCTGCAAAGCATCCTGGAACAAAAGAGCATTCAGGTCGAGGACAAGAACGAGGACGGAAAACCCGTCGCCAATCTCGAAGAAACCGAAGCGGCCCAGGAAAAGGCCGAGGCCCTGCAGGAACGCTTCGCCGAGTGGGTCTGGGAAGACCCCGAACGTGCCAGCCGGCTCATTGACGAATACAACCGCCGCTTCAACTCACTGGCCCTGCGCGACTACACCAAGGAAGGCGGGCGCCTGACCCTGCCGGGGCTGGCCAAGACCTTCACCCCGCACCCGCACCAGCGCACCGCCGTGGCGCGCATCATCTCCGAACCGGCTGTGGGCCTCTTCCACGAAGTCGGGGCCGGCAAGACCGCCGAAATGGTGATGGGAGCGATGGAACTCAAACGCCTGGGCATGGCCTCCAAGCCCATGGTTGTCGTCCCGAACCACATGCTGGAGCAGTTCACCCGCGAGTGGCTGGAACTGTACCCGCAGGCGCGCCTGCTCTCGGCAGGGTCCGATGACATCAAGACCAAGAGCGGGGACCTGGCCGCGCGCCGGCAGTTCGTCGCCCGCGCCGCGGCGAACGACTGGGACGGCATCATCATGACCCAGCAGGCCTTCAAGAGCATTGGCGTGAAAGCCGAAACCATTGAGGCCTACCAGGAGTCGATCATCGCGGACGTCCGGCAGACCATCGTCAACGCCCAGGCCGAGGGCGAGGACCGGACCACGGTGAAGAAGCTTGAAACGAAGCTCCAGGCCGAAGAAGAGCGCATGAAGAAGCTTATGGACACGGCGCCGGATCTTGGACTGACATTCGAGGACACCGGGGTGGACTACCTGTTCGTGGACGAAGGGCACGACTACAAGAACCTCCGCACGGTCACCAACATCAAGGGCGCAGAAATTGCCGGCTCCATCCGGGCCACCGACATGCACCTGAAGCTCGAATACCTGCGCAGCACCCACGGGGAACGCGTCGTTACGATGGCGACCGGCACACCGATTGCCAACTCCATCACCGAAGCCCACGTCATGCAGCGCTACCTGCGCCCGGACCTGCTCCAGGCTGCCGGTGTGGAGAACTTCGACGTCTGGGGAGCGACGTTCGGGGAAACCGTCACCGCCATCGAGATGGACGCCGGAGGCCGGCTGAAGAACAAGCCGCGCTTCGCGAAGTTCAAGAACGTCCCCGAGATGCTGCGGTCCTTCCACGTCTTTGCGGACGTGAAGCTCTCCGAGGATTTGAACTACCTCAAAAAGCCGGACCTCGCCCGCCGGCCTGGTGACGGGGAACGGCAGCCGGAATTGGTGTTGATCCCGCAGCCGCCCGAACTGGCCGAATACATGAAGGGCCTCGCGGACCGGCTGGACTCCCTCTCCGGCTGGGCTGAGAAGGGCGCGGACAACGCCCTCTCTGTCTACAACGACGGCCGCAAAGCAGCGCTGGACCTGCGCATGGTCGGCATCGAACCCGAATCCGGGACGAAGCTGGACCATGTTGTGGCCAAGACCCTGAAAGTCTGGGAGGAGAACCGGGAGAACGAGTACGAAACCAGCTTCGAATCCGGGATCCCTTCGGCCAACAAGGGTGCGCTGCAGATCATCTTCTGCGACCTCAGCACGCCCTCCAAGAACACCGGTCCCGACGGCAAACCGGTCTGGACCGCCTACCAGCAGATCAAGGACCAGCTCGTTGCCGGAGGCATCCAGGCAGATCAGATCCGGTTCATCCAGGACGCGCCCAAGCCCGAGCAGAAAGCCCAGCTGTTCGCCCAATGCCGTACCGGGGAGGTGGCCGTGCTGATCGGCTCCACCGCCATGATGGGAACCGGCGCTAACGTCCAGCTCCGCGCCAAAGCGATCCACCACGTCACGTGTCCCTGGCGGCCGGCTGACCTGACCCAGCGCGACGGGCGCATCATCCGTCAACGTAACGCCAACGCGGAGGTCCACAACTTCCAATACGCAACCGTCGGCAGCTACGACAGTGCCGCCTGGGACGGAATCCAGCGCAAGGCCACCATGATCCAGCAGGTCCTTCGCGGACGCCTCGATATCCGGGAGATCGAGGACGTTGGAGATCTCGCCCTCAACGCCGCACAGATCAAGGCAGCGACCAGCGGCAACCCGCTGGTGGTGGACAAGATCGAGGCCGACGCGGCCCGGACCAAACTCGAACGACTCAAACGCGCCCACGAGAAAGGACAGAGCACACTCTCCTGGACCAGGGCCGCGGCCGAAACCAGCATCACCAAAGCCGAAAGCAAGCTGCCCGCATTGCAGACGGCACTCCCGCGCATCACCCCGACGGCCGGGGAGGCCTTCACCGCGACCATCGACGGCAAGAGCTACACCAAACGTCCGGAGGCCGTCGCGGCTATCTCTGAATGGGTCCGTACCCACACACCGGAGTACGGAAATTACTACCGCCAAAAACAGGACCACGGCACGATGGGCACCCTCGGCGGCCACGAGCTGCAGGTCCGAAACGCGGCCGGCGACTCCCGGCTCGGCTCTTACCAGGACCTCGCTGTCACCCTCAAAGACGTGCCCGCACCACCGCTTGTCTTCACCCGCATGGAGCTGTTGGAAGGAAGCGCCGGCATTATCACCCGGCTGGAGAACAAGGTGGCCGGGCTTCCCGACTACGAAGCCCAGCTGCGCCAGACCATCGCCGAAAAACAGGCGGTGCTTTCCGACGTCGAGAGCCAGGCCGGAAAACCGTTCAAATACGAAGACAAACTCATCAGCGCCCGTGCGAAGTGTGCGGAACTGGACGCAAAGCTAAAGGCATCCATCGAACCTCCCAAGCCAGCGCCGGAACCTCGAGCTTCCCCCTCCGAAGCGGACGTGGACCCGGCCGTCGCACGACTGCGAAGACTGCAGGCCGCAAGCTTCCCGTCCGCTCCTAGGAACACCCACCCAACGCCCACTCAGCCACAGCAACAGGCATCATCCGGACCCACGCCAAGTCACTCACGAGACGGGGGATTCGAGCGCTAAAGCAAAGTGATGGACGATTCAGTAGAGCCGGAATGAGGTGGATTGAGAATGACGAAAAGGACAGAGCAGGTGGACGCGAACGCTGCGCCGACGACGGGACCGGTGTTCCCCAGGATGCTGACTCTGGAGCAGGTTCAGGAGGTCCTGAACGTAAAAGGATCCCTCGTCTACTCGCTGGTGCGCAGCGGTGAGCTTCCTGCAGGCCAGTTCGGTGGAAGGGGTGTGTGGCGGGTCCGGGAAAGTGACCTGGCGGCGTACATCGACGCGGCGTTCGTGAAGACCGCTGAGCGTATTGCAGCGGGACAGATTCCGGAAGGCGACAGCCCCGCGGAAGACTAGACGGGCTGCAGAACGAACGAAGGCCGGCACCTCGAAAAGGTGCCGGCCTTCGCCGTATCCGCGTACCGGAACTTCCTTGTGGTCCATGGCTGAAAAAGAGCCAGCCACACCCCGCACTGATGCCGGGAGCAGCGCGCCTTGGACCATGGGAAACGACGCCGCTGGCGCCCACACCGACGTCCAGGCTGTGCATGATCGCCGGCCTCCGGTGGTGAGCTTCAGACTCAAGGTGACCTGGCGATTGTGTGCAGCCGGTCAGCTGGGTCCCGTCGTCCGGATGTGTGCGGGAAAAGCCCGAAGGATGTTGCTTTTGCCGTGCCCATGCGGGCGAGGGGCAACGCTACTGATCGCTGCTGTTTTCATCCTCCGTGGTCACCGCTGAATTCTCGCCGGCGGCCCGGCTGGAGGCCTTCCGCCGCCGCCCTGCTGTCCCTGATTCGAGGCCGAGCTTCTTGAGCTCGTCGGGGCTCCATCCGTCCTTTGTGGCGCGTACGTAGGCGCGCTTGTCGTCGCGTTCGGCTTCGGCCAGCTGCGCCTTCAGGTCTGTGATCCGCTGTCGGGTTTTAACCAGCGCGGTGACGGACTCAATGCGGGAGTCAAGGAGCGCCCGCGCTTGGTTTCGTGTCTGTTCAATGTCGATGGTAGCCATGCACCCAGCGTAGCCCGCGCGTACGACGTTCTGACGACGGCAACCAGGCGCGGCGGCAACGCCGATCAGCCTGATCACCACGGAGCGGTGCCGGAGGCAAAAAAGCCAACCGTACGGAGCAAGCTATACACTTACACGGGTGTAAGTGGCTTTTCGCGCTCGACACTGGCGGTCGAGTGCGGCACACTGATTAGTGTGGTCCCCGGTTTCGGGGTCGCTGCGCTGGGCCTTTTGAGGGATTGGGGAACGAGTGACCGAAGAGAATGCCGCTCGTCCCCGGCTCTCCCGGCGGCGCCGTGAGAACAAACCCGCAGGGACCAAGAAGCGCCGTGACGTATGGGTCACTGTGGAGGAAGAAGCGGCACTCGTCGCCAGGGCTGAGCGCGAGAAGGTCACCGTTCCGAACCTGTTGATTTCGTCCGCTCTGTCAGAGCACTCCGAGTCACCGACCGAACGCCGCGCCATCGCAGCGGAACTGATGTCCCTGCACAATCTGCTGGCCCGTTCCTCCAGCAACATCAACCAGCTCGCACGGCAAGCGAACGCCACCAGCGAGTTCCCTGTTGAAGCCCGCGAAGCGCTGAAGCACATTCGCACTGTAGCCATGCGGATTGACGACGCCATTGATGGGCTGATGTAGGGATGATTCCGAACATCACCCGCGGTTCGCGCATGGGCGGGCTCATGGTTTACCTGGCATCGACCGACGCCAACAAGACCAGGAACGCCCACCAGGATCCGCACCTTGTTGCCGGTGACGCTGCCATCATGGCGTGGTACGACGACGGCGTGCTTGACCGCGACGATGCCCTCGCCATTGCCAAGCATCTGGACCGGCCTCGCAAGATGTTCGGTGTCTCTGTTCAGATCAAGGACATGCAGTGGGATGCGGCAAAGAAGGAGCGCGTCCACGTCGGGTACAAGGATGCCAGTGTGTGGCACTGCTCCCTGAGCCTGCGCGCCGAAGAGGGCGCACTGACCGACCAGCAGTGGGGCGATATCGCCACCGACTTCGTTGACTCCATGGGCTTCACTGAAGCCAGTGGCAAGGTACGATGCCGTTGGGCCGCGGTGAACCACGGCACCTCCGAGAACGGCAACCACCACATCCACCTGGCAGTGTCTCTTGTCCGCGAGGACGGCACCAAAGCATCCACGCATGGTGACTTTAAACGGGCACAGCAGACCTGCCGCGAGCTGGAGGTCAAATACGGTCTTGAACAGCTCTCCACGGTCCACGCCACCCGTGGCTACGACCAGGCCGAGAAGGCGACCGCCGTCAGAGATGATCGCGAAATGCACCGGTCATCACTGGCGCGGAAAATACGTGCCAGCGCCAGCGCCTCCGCGACCGAAGCGGAGTTCGTACGCCGGGCCCGCAACACCGGCCTGCTGGTGCGGCCGCGCTACGCGAAGAACACCACCGACGTCATCGTTGGATACTCCGTAGCCGAACGCCCCACCCAGGGAGAACGTCCTATTTGGTTCGGCGGCGGGACCCTCGCCTCTGACCTGAAACTCGGTGCCCTCCGTGAAGAATGGCTCGACACTCCGCAGCTGGCCACGGAAGCTGCAGCAGAATGGAACGCCGCGGCCCGGAACAGGCGCACGGTCTCCAGGACTGGCCCCGAGAACGCCACGCCGCCGGCCGAGGCGTGGGTGGAATACACCCGCAACGCGACCGCACTGGCTGACCAGCTGAGGACCATCCCGCGTGATGATCACGCGACCTGGGCGAAAGCCGCCCGGGAAGTTTCCGGAGCGTTCGCGGCATGGTCCTACCGGCTCGAACCGACGCCCGGGCCGTTGGCGGCCACTGCTGCTGAACTGTCCCGCACGGCGCAGTTGCGCACACCACGACAGCACAGCAAACCCGTCGCGCTGCCATCCATTGCAGGTTCCGCCATGTTGTTCATGGCCGCATCGAGCAAGAACAAGACGGCGGCACAAACGGCACTCATGGTGCAGCTGATCAACACCGCCTTTGCCGTGTACGAAATGCACGCCCAGTCCGGGCGGACCCGTGAGGCTCAGCGCATCCGTTCGGTGATCGAGGAGCGGCTGGCCCCGTTCACCGCGACCATGCCCAAGGCGGTTCTGGTGGGCGCCGAACAGCAGCCGGCACCTGAAGCTGGAATACCGCCGAGGGCGATCGATATCGCCCGGCGCGGCATGGTCCCCATCCGTCCCGGATCAGCGGTGCCAACGACACCAACGCCGGCCAAGACTCACCAGCCCAGCCGACGCGACTCCGGGCCGGGCCTCGACCGATAACCTCCACTACCACCAACTGCAAGGGGAACAGCATGAGTGAATCAGATGGAATGGATGATGTCTTGGACGGCGGTCTGCGGCAGTCGCTGATGATCGCCTCACGCATTGCCGAGACACTGGCACGCCGACGCCAGGAGAGCCAGCGGCAACAGGAACACCAGGACGCCCAGACAGCGCACGAAGCCCAGACACGCCTCGCAGCTGAACGCAGCGCCGCGCACGCAGCGCTGGCACCTGTGGAGAAGGACCAGTGGTGGGACAAGGCGCAGCCCAGCGACATTGCCACGGCACACGCCGTCGCGGAAGGCTGGAAGGACCACGACCCCGCCGCCCTGGCAGCGTCCGAGAAGATCCGTCAGGAAATTCTCACCCGCTATGGCATCGACACCCACGACGTCGGCGCGGACTTCGCCTACCTCGAATCGGGGATCCAGACCATTACCAACGCCGGTCAGGTGCCGGTGCAGAGTCAGGACGACCACAAAAGCCAGCTGACTCAGGCCAGTGAATGGGCTGCAGCGCACCAACCCAAGTTCTTTGCTGACTGGAAGCAGCGCCACGGTTTTGCTGACACCGTGGCCGATGCAATCAAGGACGAGACAAAGCTCATTGAGCATTGGCAATCCGCAACCGGTGGACAGGAGGAGACACGAAAGGCGGTCGTAGAACACGAGAAGAGCATGCAGTTGATTGCAGCCGCCCGCGTCGAAGAACTCCGCGCCCAGGCCGCGAAGCTGGCCCCGGAAATGGAGCGTCACCAGGTGCCCGTCGAGTATCTGGCAAACCCCGAGCTGGCCCAGGCATTGCAGACCGCGCACACTGCCAAGACCCCCACAGCGGTATTGGCAGCGGACGCCCTCGTGAAGGAACGAATGTTCCTCATCGGCAAGGACGGCATCAACGGCCTCGACATGGACCAGCTGCGCAAGGAGACCACCGCGAACGTCAACGGTGCCGGCGACTCGCACTTCGGAGATCCCGAGTTCGTGAAGGCTGCCAAGGAGATGCACGAGGCCAAGCTCCTGGCCGAGGGCGGTTTCAAAGGCTCCGAGCGGAGGCCCGTGGAGCAGCGCTACGAACGCGCGGAGAAGGAACTCTTCGCCCGCATGGAAGGCGTCGGCCGCGAGATCGAGAACCGTGTCACCGGAAACGACAGCAGCCGTTTGAAAGACCAGGGCCTCAAAGCTGAGAGCACGTCGGCCGCCGACTACGGGTCGGCTGAACACCACGGGAAGTTCGCTGAGTCCCTGCAAGAGACCGGCGCGAATGAAACGCAGATTCGCGGACGCTTGGCGGCGGCCCGGAGCGAGGGCACACACCCCAGCGCGGCGGTGACCATGGGCAAGGGTGCCGCGAAGGCCAGAAAGAGCCGTGCAGGGGCAGCAGTGGGTTCCGAGAGGGGCAAGAACGGTCGAGGATTCGTCCTGTGACCGCGGTTATTGCCTGGGAACGGCGCGTAGGGACGCTGAGGGAATTGATCGTGGCCAGCGACAGCAGGTTGGGCGGCGGGGAACACTGGGACGCCTGCGCGAAGATCTTCGATGTAGGGAGATCGGACGCAATTATTGCATTTGCAGGGGATACCTTGCGCGCTTTGCCATTGATCTTTCAAGCTGTTGCAACAGGCAGCTCGTATGAAGGATCTCAGCTAAGGACCCTTGACCTGCCAAAGTTCGCTGGCCATCTAAATAATGTGATTAACGAGGTTCTCAGTCGGGCGGTTGGTCCTGCAGCCGAGGACCCGCCAGACTGTGAATTTCTTCTCTGTGGCTGGTCGTGGTCGCTTGGAAGGTTCAGGATTTATCGCTACTTCTTTGATGCATCAGTCAAGAGGTTTCGGTATTACGCGTTTACGACAGCTCCTCCGGGCATGGGTGGAACGAAGGCTACAAGCATGTTTGGCGCCATCGGAGATGCTGGACCGAAGGTCATGGCATACCTAGCTCGCGAGCGGAACATAGGCGGCCGCCTAATGGAGCCGTTGGAATACGAGCCGCTAGAAGCTCTCCATCAACTAACTCGCGATGACTGATCGTGTCAAGTTCTTTTGGGTCCACAGTGACGGTTTGATTTGAGCCCACGTGTCAGTCCCTTGAGGGTGCCCCGGTGGCGGTCGAGTAGCCTTGAGGATGCCGGTGACTTGCGCGGTGGTGCATTCGGTGTTGGCCCGGTACTCCTGCAGCTGACCCAAGGTAGCAAGTACCTTGGCTGGTCTGACCTATACCAGGCTGACAGCGCGGAGGGCGTCAGCGCCTGGACTCTACCGGGCCACGTCAATTCCCCCCGCGGTTCCCTGCACCGTGCTGTGGTCAGGCCTCAGCCGCTGCCGGGTGCACGGTGCGTCCCGGCGGCGGGGGACACGCTTTACCGGGTTCAGCTCGGAGTTTCATGAGGAAGGGCAGATGCCAGGACCACGCGGTTCCGGCCCAGTGATTTGGCCTGGTACAGGGCAGCGTCCGCGGTGCTGATCATCCCCTGAAGGTCAGCGCGCCCGGGACCGGAGGAACTGATGCCGTAGCTCACGGTAGGCAACCGGGGGCCACCCGGGTCTTGGGACGCCAGTAGCAGGCGGCTTATTTCTGCCGCGATTTGCCCGGCACGGTGCGGATCTGCTCCCGGCAATAAGAGGATGAATTCTTCTCCGCCGTAGCGCCCGATGAGGTCTGTGGAGCGGGCTGAGCCGGTGCAGGCGGCAGCGAAGGCCTGGAGGGCCGTGTCCCCGGCCGCGTGTCCGTATTCGTCGTTGACTGTCTTGAAGTGGTCAAGGTCGGCGAGAATCAGCGAGGCCGTGGTCTTGGTGCGACGCAGCCGAAGCAGTTCATTCAGGGCCAGGTGCAGGAATGCGGTGCGGTTCAGGAGTCCTGTCAGGCCGTCGTAGGTTGCCCGCGTCCGCAGGTCATGGGTCTGTTGTTCGTTGCTCAGGACAGCCATGCTGAAGGACACGACCACCAGAAGCGCCGTGGTGGCAAGAGCGGTTGGCGGGGATCCGAAGTAGGCCACGAACACCGGCCCGTGGGGGCCTTCGGCCATGAATGCCGCCCATCGGCCGAAGTAATAGGCTGCAAGGAGCCCGGACGCCGCTGCCATCGGGCGCTGGACGCGGGAGTAGCCGGGCTTCAGCAGCCATAGCTCGCGGGACGCGAGGGCAATCATCAGCCCCATCAGGGCAAGGAAAACCGGGCCGCCTGACCAGTCATTGGACGCGGGGTTGTCGACAACGGACGCCGCGACCGTGATGGCCGGCCCGGCTCCGAGCTGCCAGGCTCTGGGGCGTGCCGTTCTCAGCGACCGGGCACCAGCCCAGACGCTGGCGGCGCCCGTCACCAGCACGGAGTTTCCCAGCGGGTTTGCCCAGACCTGATGAACGGTCCCGTCAAGGAGGTACGCCGCGGATCCGGTGAGAAACAGGACGAGGGCCGCGCACCACCACGCGCTGTAGGCAGACCGGGTATGGCGGAACGTGATGAAGTAAAACAGCAGGAGAAGGGTCAGCGTGACCACACCGGAAGCGACGCGCAGTGTCCCTGTATCGAGCATCATGTCGTGGTCCCCCCGGATCCGCCACCTCAGTGGCACTCAGTATGACAGCCCCGGCCCCGGAGCCGCCGACCGAGGCGGAGAAACTGGCCGACGATACCCTCAGCCCACGGGGAATGGCATTGTAATCGGAGAACCGGCCACGCTAAGTGGTCCCGTTTGATCCACCGGCAGGAACGGAACGCAGCGCGGCCTTCCGGCCCGCCAGGCACGGAGCAAGGAAAGCCTCCACGAACGAGAGCCGAACGCTGCGGATCCAGCGGACAACCGGCCGAAGCGGCGCTGGCCTGACTGGCTGTGTCCAGTGCTTGGACCCCGGTGACGGCTTGATTTGAGCCCACTCCGTGGTGGTTCTGGGATCATCGTGGGTATGGTTTCTTCCGGATTGCCCGAGCTCGATGTTGCCCGTGCGCGCCGTTGGTGTGCAGGGCGGGTGCCTGCCAGGTTCAGGGATGAGATTCGGGTGGAGTGCGATGTTGCTGCCCGTCACATCACGATTCTTGAGTGCCGTCCGCCATGGGATGAGAACGGGGAAACGCAGTGGTCCCGGTTTCCCATAGCGAGGATGTATTTCACCAAGAAGACGGGGCTGTGGACCTTGTTCTGGCGCGACCGGAATCTGAAGTTCCATCAGTACCGGTTCCTCGCTCCCAGCCCGAGTCTTCAGGTCCTTCTGGATCATGTGGATAAAAGCGGGGATCCGATTTTTTGGGGATAGCAGCCAGCAGGGGTATTCATTCATCCCGGGGTTGCTGGTTTTTGGTGTGGGCCAGCCGGTAGGAGTCCGTTCCGGTCTCGATAATGGTTCCCTTGAACGTGAGCCGGTCAACGATGGCTGCGCAGAGTCGGGGGTCGGTGAAGGTCTTGGTCCAGCCCGAGAATGATTCGTTGGTCGCTATGGCCACGGATGCTTTCTCCTCGCGTTCTGTGAGGACCTGGAAGAGCAGTTCGGCGCCGCGTTTATCCAGTTCCATGTAGCCCAGTTCGTCGATGCACAGCAGATCGACGCGTCCGTAGCGGGCGATGGTCTTGGCCAGGACCTTTTCGTCCTCGGCCTCGACCAGTTCATTTACCAGCCTGGTGGCCAGGGTGTATCTGACCCTGAAACCCTTTTCCGCGGCGGCCGTGCCGAGACCGATGAGTAGGTGGGATTTGCCGGTTCCTGAGTCGCCGATGAAGCACAGCGGCTGGCCTTTCCTGATCCAGTCCCCGGTGGCGAGGGTATTGATCGTGGCCTGGTTGATGTTCGGGTTCGCCTCGTAGTCGAAGTCGCCCAGCCATTTATCGCGGGGGAAGTTCGCCGCTTTCACTCTCCGCAGGGAGCTGCGCCGGTCCCGGTCATCGCACTCGGCGAGCAATAGCTCCGCGAGGAATCCCTGGTATGAGAGCTGTTCTTTCCCTGCCACGGTCAAGGCTTCCTCAAGTACGGTCCTGATTGTTGGCAGGCGCAGCCGGCGACATGCCTGTTCCACTGCGGCCATGGCGGCCTGTTCAGTCATTCCGCGCCGGCGGCGCAGCGGCTGGGAGGTGACAACCGGTGGGGTCGGGCTCATGATGCGTTTCCTTCTCTGGCAGGGACAGGATCCGGGGACGCGACGCGGTCCGGCAGTCTGAGGAGCCGGTCATATGCCGCCATCGACGGCAGCGGCCGTTTGTCTGCCGGCAGGCCGGCGATCACTGCCGCGGGATCTGCCAGGCGGCGCTGGGTAAGGCTGAGAACCCGGTGCTGGACAATTTCCGCTCTCCGGTGGGGAACTTGATCGGCCGGGCCCCGCGCCGTGGCGCGTTCAGCTGCTGCCCGGCGGGCTTCTACGGCGACAACATCTGCCGTTACTGCCCCTACCCGCAAGGCTGCGGCGATTCCGTCGACGACGTCCCGGGCATCCATCGAGCGGTGCAGGAGTAGGACATCGATCAATTCCCTGGTCCCTGCCGCGTCGCCGTCGGTTTTCCTGACCGCTGCCCAGAACGCGTCATGAGCCGGAGTGAAAACGCCCGAAGCGCGGGCCTGGGACAAGGCGGTGGATCCCGGCAGAGCACCGGGCTTTATGCGGAGTACTTCCAGATAGTGGTCCAGCTGAACGCACTGCCCGCCCCTGGCCACGGTGCGCGGATGAGTGGCAATCAGTGTTCTGCCGTCAAAGACCTGGATCTCCGTCGCCCGCAGCGAGACCCGGACTTTGCGGCCGATGAACCGGGCCGGAACGGAATATCTGGCCGTCCTGACACTGATCAGCGCCGAGCGGTCGACCCGGGGACTGAGGACCAGGCCCGGATCAAACCCTTCAACCGGTACCGGCGCCAGGAAAGGACGTTCAGCGGCGAAGTCCTGGCCCACCGTGTTGATCCTGTTGCCGATCCGCCGGCGGTCCTCGCCCTCGTCCCATGCCCGGATTTTCCGGTTCAGCTCAGCCAGGGATTCAACAACCGGCACCGGGGTCAGGAAATTCCGCCGGAACCGGCCGATCTCTCCTTCGACGCCGCCCTTTTCATGGGCGCCGGAGATGCCGGGCTCGCAGTAAAAAGGATCAAAGCCGTAGTGGGATCGAAACAGCACCCAGCGCTCGTTTTCCATCCTCTGCCGACCGCCCCCGTAAAGGACTTTAGTCACCGCGCTGGTCAGGTTGTCATACCGGATATGCCGCACCGGGATGCCGCCGATCATGTCGAACGCTTCGATATGACCCTCCAGGAATGCTTCCTGGCCGCACGTCGGATAGACCCGGTGGATCGTTTTGCCGGAATGGGAGAGACGGAAAGCGAACATATAGCATCTGGTCCGGACGCCGGCCAGATCCACCCAGACATCCCCGAAATCGACCTCGGCCTCGGCGCCGGGTGCGTGTTCCTGAGGAATGAAAACCTCCGGTCCCCGCCCGGCACCGGCTTCAATCTCCGCCCGCCTCACACGGACATAGTCCCGGACGGTCGAATACGAGGCACCGGAGAACCCATGCTCATCAGCGAGCCGGGCGAAGATACGCCGGACGGTATGACGCTGTTTCCTGGGCGCCTGAAGATCCTCGGACAGCATCGCATCAATCAGGACCTTGGCCGGCTCCAGCTGCCGTGCCACTCTCACCGGCGTCTTCCGTGGCGGCGGTTCCGCGGAATCCAACGCCAGCCGAACGAGCCGTCGCCCTACTCCGTGGCGCCGGGCCAGCGCACGAATAGATAGTCCCTCCACCCGCGCATCCCGGCGAATTCTGGCAAACAGCTCCACTTTTGACCTCATCCCATGCCCTCCACCGTTGGAAACCAATCAGATGAGAACAACGCTGGGGTGGGTCCAACTCAAACCGTCACAAGCTGCCCGGCGAGTCGGCAGGTGGGCTCAAATCAAACCGTCATACCGGGTTCAACTCAAACTGCCACAACCACGATGACAGCGTCCCAAGCGTCGGTGGCACACTTCAGATCGCAAAGGTCTACCAATCAATCCGAGTTGAGCATTTCGCAGTTGACGTAGGCGAAGGAACCCACGTCTCTGGACGGCGCTGTCTTGACTACGAAAACCTGAGCTTGCGAGTCATCAATCGTCGGGCAGCAGGGGAGTGGGTTGTCGAGACAGCCCAGTCCAAAAGGAACTCTAGCCAAGCCGTTCCGAAGGACGTTATGGAAATGCAGGATCTGGCCCCTCTCGATAAAGCTCCTTAGGTCCAAAGCAAAGCCATAAAGCCCGCATGGCCAGTGGGGCGCAAAACAGGCTCAAAGGGCCTGAGCCGCTAGGATCAGTGCCGTGAAGATCCGGATCGCCACCCACCACGACGCACCCCAGCTCGCAGAACTGCTCAAGCACTGGCATAGGCACGAGTTTGAATCCAAGCGATACGCCAACCGCCAGGGACCCTACGGCCCAGGTACCCACGTTGCCGAGCGCGACGGCACCATCGTCGGGTGGCTCACCGGCAGCCACGCCAACGAAAACGCGAACGAGATGGAGGACTACGCGGACCGGCCAAACCGGAGGTGCTCCGTGCTGCTCGCGATGTACGTCGACGTCGCCCACCAGGACGATGGTATTGGCACGGACCTCGTGGAAACCTTCCTGCAGGAGAGCGAGGAGGCAGGCAACACCATGGCCTACGTCCACCCAGATGCCACCGCGGACCAGGAACAGCTGTGGCGCTTCTACGAGCGTTTAGGCTTCACGCTGCGACGGCCGGCTAACCGCCGCATCAGCAGGCAGAACTGGCCCATGGCCAGGGACAGCGCGGGCTGACGACACGATCACGGTTGCCCCTCCGGCAGCAACGCCGTTGACGGACACCCTCGCGTCACCTGTGTTCGAGAATTTTCCACACTGTTGTAGTTAGCCCTAGCTGCCAGCTTCTGGGGCACACAACGTTCTGATGACGATGAGCCAGTGGCCTTCAGCAGTTCTGTGGTGCAGCGCGGCGTGCACGGCAGCGTAGCCATCGCCAATCGCCACAATGCCGGTCCAGCTTTTGCCCCGTAGGCTCTCGGTATTGGCACGCAGCGGAAAGTTGGAGAAGATGGCGTTTTCCTATAACACCACCGAATCACCAGAAGAGGAGCAAGCAGGATCTGCTCTGATTCAGGAGGCCATTCAAAGAGTGGACGCAATACTGGCAGAGCCTGACTGGCCCGAACCTCATCCACAGAGTTCCGTTGCTGCAGTCGACAAACTGACGCCGTTTCAGCCGCTTTCACACCACATTGCGAACTTCAATTTGGTCGCTGTAGACAATCTCAGGGCCACCGGGATGTACATCGAGAAGACTAAAGACGTACCAATGACCGCTCTCTATTCCATGATTCGCTCCGCCGTGGAGTCAACCTCGTACGGGCTCTGGTTACTGAATTCTGGCAATGACGACAAGCAAGCATTTCGGTGCCTGCGCTTGTCCTACGAGAACAACGAGGACGTAGCAAGCCTTGGAAAGGCTTTCGATCCAAGGAGCGAGAGTGGTACAAAGACGAGAAAACGGCTCCTGGCGCTTCAGCAGAACCTCAAACGCCACAAGACCCACAACTTGGATCAGCGGGTCACTACGACAGATGTCGTGACCAACGCGGACAACGTGGTGCCAAGTCGTCGGGGACTGACGGGACTCCAAGTGTGGAAGGCATGTAGCGGCATGGCTCATGCAAATGGGCAGCTTTTGCCGGTGATCCTAGAGCGAAAGTTTGTAGGCAAAGCAGACGACCAGGCTGCATCATTCTGGCTTACTTCCCGACTGACATTTCTGGGAGCCTTCCTCATCACAGCCACAGAGAATCTTGAGGCGATGAGGTCCAAGTTCCATGAGGAGCTGCAACCAAGCAACCACCGCGTCCCTCGATGAGGCGGTTCATAGCCCGAACACTTTCAGTGCTCGGAGGAGCGGGGCTGCCCAGCGTCGCCCGAAAGAAATAGTCACCCGAAGATCCTTACGGCCCATGCGTATCGTTTCACTGGCCGGTTTGTCGGTTTCACCTTTCCTGCCCTCTTCTTCGAGCTTCGTTTTGAGGGCATGGCTATCCTTGAACGCTTCAGTCCAAGCCGTGAGACATGCTTCCTTTCGGTTGTGACTGAAGTCCATCGCGCGGCAATGGCGATGCGGACCATCCACTGAATGCCAGGGTGCGCATGTTCATCGCGACAGCAGGCGCTTCTCAATAACCGGTCGGCTTCCGGGTGCAGCATTCTGTCGGTGCCTGTGGTTAGGGTGAGTCAAATGCCCGCGGGGCAGTAAGGGGGGCCAATGCCGCTGGTCGCGTTTCTCGACGGGGAACGAATCGAATCCTATTTAGCCACGGATGAGCACTGGGATCTGGTGAAGAGCGAGTACAAGAGCCGGTCCTTGCTCATGCGGTGCGGAGTGCCTGGAATCCCACGCACGTCCAGGCGTGGCCTCAAGCACTTTGCGCACAAGGCCGGCGTGCAGTGCGGTCTAATCGATTGTTGGAACGAGTCGCCTCAACACAGGGCGCTCAAAACTCTGATCGCACAGGCGGCCAGAGATGCCGGCTGGCAGGTGAGTGTCGAGTGCAGCACAGAAGGTCGGGCGTGGGTCGCGGATGTCCTGGCGGAGAGCGATGGCAGGCGCCTGGCGTTGGAGGTCCAGTGGTCACGCCAGGACGCCGGAGAGTTTCGGCGCCGACAGGAACGCTATACCGCTGACGGCGTTGAATGCTTCTGGTACGTCCACCGGCGAAACAAGGACGAGGCCAGGCGCTCCGGCGTGCCCCACGTCGTGTTCGAGGGCAACGATGCTCCGTTTGATGTCCTGGCAGAGAAAGCGTTCCAGCAGGCGGCCGCGGTTGGTCTTCACGCACACGTCACCGCTGTCCTGCTGGGGCTGCACCTCGACCGGATCCAGGCACGGATCACCTCGGTGACCATTCAGCATCTGACCGACAACTGCTGGGCCTGCAAGCGGCCATCCACAATCTGGAGGATAAGTGCTGCATCCCTCCGGTCCCGCTGCCAGGAGACAACCGAAGCCACGCGGACAGACTTTCCTTTATGGCCAACTGAACGCATCGAGACTCTGATTGCCAGCGACGTCACGGCAATACTGGGCAAAGGCAGTATTCCGCCGTTGGCTCCCCTGCGGATGCACCACTCGAAGAAGGCAGAGAAGACCTCCCTGGCCTACGGCTGCGCTCATTGCAGAGTCGGCTTTTTCGGTGACGGCTTCCTGGAGCTGGAGACCCGCTGGAAGTCCGTGACCATACCCGTGACAGCCCGTATTCCCCTTGCTGATGGAATCCTCACCCAGATCCACCTTTGCGCCGACAAGGGATTCGGACCATGCAGCCAGGACCCGTCAGAGAGCCAGCAGCCAACGTTTGACGGGTACATTTCTGGCCAATACCAACGCCGCCAGCTGACGCGCGCAGACGCAGTAGACGTTGCGCTGGTGGGGACGGAGATCTCGGCAAGAGACGCCGTGGCCATCATGACCGGGCACCGGTATCCGGACCCCGGGGAACCAACGTCCAGTTCCTGGTCCTCGACCCGGAAGAACGAAAAGCTGCAACCAGCCAAGATCACCTCCTGCGATTGGTGTGGCAGAGGACCCCATCCTCAGTACGAGTGCCTTTGGCGCCAGCTCAGGACGAAAGCAAACGTAAGCCCGGGTTACCGGCATTATTCGGATAAATTTTATGAGGGCATCGCCAAGGGAAGGACCCCTGAAGATGAGGGCACGGCAATGATGAAGAGACTGCTTGAACGGTGCGTACCCATACCGCGCGGTAAATGAGCCCGGGCCGGGGTAGCTTGAGGCCATGAATAACGAAGCTGAACCGATCAGCATGACGGTCTACCCGAAACCAGACGGTACTTGGTGGGTGCGGCTTACTGATGACCAGGGCAATGCTGAGGACAAGGGACCAATCTCCTGGAAGGGTGAGGGAACCTTCTACAGCAATGGCCTGAATTCCGTGGTTTTTTGGGTACCCAAGAGCTACGCGTACCGGACTTGGCAGGAGATGGGAGACGGGTCATTTACAGCCGTCCTCTACAAGCAGTCGTTCGGTTAGAGACATGATTGTGGTCGGCTTGCCGCACAATATTTAGCATTGAGAGAACGGCAGGCAGAGTGAAGGACAGATCCACAGTCATATGGAATAAGCACGCGTACAACGCCGGAACCTTGCTTAGCCGGCATCACCTCCCCCACGTCCTCCAGCACCGGCAGGAGAGCAGATACGAAGGCGTCGTTGGCTCTCTGAATAAGTGGGTTGATGAGGTCCGGGTTTCCACAAAGGAAAGCGTCCCTTACTTCGACCCACGGTCGGCGACGCAGGGGGCTGACGTTCTGGTTCTGCTCCAGGACCCGTCCGGAGAAGCGCAACTCGGTTCAGGGTTCATCAGCCGGGACAACAATGACCCAACGGCCCATAACTCCACACTCGCTGCCGAAGCCGGCGGTCTCCCCTACTCCAGGTCCCTCCACTGGAACGTCGTGCCCTGGTGGGTTGCAAACCCAGCCTTTCCACCACGCACTTTGGCTGCTGAAGCCCGTCGGGCGGCTCCACTGCTGGCCGAGCTGATGGAATTGCTGGAGTCCCGTCCCAAGGTGGTTCTCCTTTTGGGTAAACAGGCGCAAACGGCTTGGTCGCAGCTGCTGCTCAGTGCATCTCTTGAGCTCAAGAGCCTCCCCGCCATTCTCGGGCCCCACCCGAGTCCACTTGCTTACAACAAGACAGATGCAGTCACGGGCAAACCCAACAAGGAATTACTGAGGGAAGCCTTTGCGCGGGCGGCAGCGATGTCCAAATGAACGTCTGAGGACAGGAGCTCAAGCCCCTTCCGCGCTCAGTCTTTCCCGAAGATGAGCTGTTCGACCTGCTCTGGTTCAATGCCGAGCTCGACTGCCCATTCGGCCATGCATTCGGTGTACCGGCGGTAGCTACTAGCGCTGTACCAGGTAAGCCAGAGTGGAGCGATCTCCTCGCAGTGCTTCCGGAACCATTCCGCGACAATGCTGTCCATGATGGGAGTGGTGGGCACTTGGTCGGAGGCCTTTGTGGCGAAGCTGATGAATTTGGTCGCGAAGGCAGGCCCCCACTGATCGAAGAACTTCCTGTTACTTTGTCGTCTGTCCACGATGTGCTGGAACGCGGCGTTCCCGCCGTCGGTCATCCCGATCTGGGCGAGCGTGTGCAACTCGACGGCGAAGTCTTTCCCGTTCTTGGGATCGGTGTTCAACCGGATGACACGCTCCGCGCGGTACGGCCCGAAGTTGGCCTTGGCGTAACCCCAGAGGTAGCTGGCGATGTAGGCGTCAAGTGCCGAGTCCCGGTCATTGATGAGCTTGAACGATTCCAGGACGCCAGCGCGGTCAATAGGATTCGGAAGAGTTTCAAAAATGGCGCTGTTGCCGAGATACCTTTGCCAGTTCGTTTCCTCCCATTCGAAGGCCTTCTGTGGTGGACGCCCCTCCGCTTCCCACTTCTCTAATCTCGTCTGCAGGTTGGCAGGTACGGCTGGCATGGTCGGTCTCCCCCAGGTAGATGGTTCACTTACCTTCGCATATGCCGCCTCGCGCCTGGTTGTTGCGGCCGCAAGGATGACCTGTCGCACCCGAGCCGTAAGGTTGCCTGGCTGCGGCGGCCCTACGAGGCTCACAGCGTTGCGCGTAAGCAAAGATCCCGTGGCGGTGAAATTAGAAAGGAGATGGCGGGCCTTGTTTCCCGAAGGAACAACGCCCGCCATTTCTCAGAGGAACATCCCGGCTTCTCTGCCTTCAAGCCTATCCGCCCGGGTACTTGGGGCGTCTTGTGAAAAAAGTGAAATATCCGACGCTATCGGCGCTGAAGCGTTGACACGCTTCGTCGGTTCCTAGGGAAAACGCAGAGCGTCTCGCGCGCGACTCGCAACCGGCGGCTTACGAGACGGTGTATCACGCATGCCGTTTGCCCCGCCAGTGTCCGGTGACGTTCCTACCCGAAAGGCCACCGCGGCCTCGCTTACCGCCGTTCTCTCATGCCGAGTGTCGTGCGCTGGTTCTCTACATTGCCGGAGTCCGTACGTCTGGGAACCAGCCTTCCGGGGCTTTCTTTGGGTCCAGGTGTTCGGGGTCGCGATGTTTTTGCATGTCGCATTTGTAGAACGGGCCGCGGGGGTCCAGGAGCACGGTCATGTGGTGGTCCGCGTGGTCTTTGAACCAGACGCTGATGCCGGTGGCCCCGTCGAGTCTGAGGTGTTCCCAAGCTCTCCAGAGAGCTTCTACGCGGGAGAGTGCTTCGGGGTGGAAGTACCACTCGATGCACCATTTCGCGGCGCGGCCGTCGACGTCGCGTACGTAGGTCGGTAGCAGTTGCTCGTGCAGGAACTCTTCGGTTGAGCCGTAGACCAGTTCAGGTGGCTTCTGCTCCTCCGCCGGCTTTTCGGCAGGTGCCTCTGGTTCGCTCGGGGCGGGAGCTGTGCTGAATCGTCCGATTTCGCTTTTCATCTCAGAACCTCCTACTTCGTGACCCAGGGATTAGCCACCGGCTCAGCTGCCACAGGTACGGCCGGTTCTTCGGGGCGGGGGCTGTAGGTCTTGATGGATGCCTCTACGGCTTCCTTGTGGGGCCCGGTGTACCAGGGCAGGGTCCGGACCAGGGTGGCCGGTGCACCCGAGGCGAGGACGACGGCGCGGCCCCGGTCGAGTTCGGCGAGGTTGGAGACGTCTAAGATGCGTTCCTTGCTTTCCTGCCGGGAGCGGCTGGACCCGGATTTGCCGGAGGAGATGGAGACGTTGGTGTAGCTATAGTCTCCGATCAGGTCTGAGAGTGCTCGGAGGAAGCCTTCTTCGGCGACGCCGCCGCCGTAGACCTTGACGTTGGCGGCGGACCAGATTTTGCGCATGTTCGCTTCACCCCAGAGTTCGACGCCTTGGGACCAGGACTGCAGGATGCCCATGACGATCAGGCCTTTGGAGCCGTAGTGGCTGAACTGGTCTGGCAGTCCGGCCCAGCGGACGACGTTGGCCAGCTCATCCAGGGCGAACAGTGCAGGCAGTGGCAGGCGGCCGCCGCTGCGCTCGGCGCGTTCTTCCATGGCTTCGGCAATGGCTACCGTCAGTGCCGTGGTGAGTGGGGCAGCGGAGCCGGCCCCTTCTTTGGAGAGGATGTAGATCGTCTCCTGTGAGGCGGCAAAGTCGTGGGGGTTGAAGTGGCGGCGGGGATCCGTGGCCACGGACGCACCGCGTGCCGGGGCGACCCAGCGGAGCGTGCTCCTGCTCTTGAGGCACTGGATCATCTTCTCGGCCGTGCCGAAGATGCCGTCGCGCTGCTTGTCGGCCAGCTTCAGCGTGGACTCGAGGCCCTTGTACTGCAGCTCGTAGTCATGCTCTTTCAGGATTTCGATGGGTTCCTGGCTGACCTGCTCCGTCACCCATAGATACACCTGGGTGATGGGCAGCTCCCCCAGCGCAGCTGCGAGGAAGTACGAGGAGAGGATGTCTTCGGCTTTCGGGTCGAAGTAGGCATCCGGCTTGGACCCCGGAAGGCGCGAACCGACCGAGAAGTGTTGGGTGAGTTTGTAGGCCTTCTCTTCGTCCGTTACGTAGGAGAGGGGGTTCCACCACCAGTCCGGTTCCTCTTGTGCGATCTTCTGCGGATCAAAGACCCACACCGGGGCAGTCAGGACCCGGACGCCGCGGGTGCCGTCCACCACGTCGCGCTTGTTCGAGGTCGAGACGACGGCACCAGGTGCGTCCAGGATCGCGGGCATAACCCGGGAGGTTGACTTACCCGTTCGAGGACCCCAGATGTCGATGCTGAGGTCTTCCCAGGACTGAATGAACTTCTGGCTGGTGGAGACTACATTGCCCACCACAATGCCCGGAGTGTCCTTCACACCGAGGCGCTCGGCCGTGGCCTTTGCGCCCTTCTCGGAGAACGCGGCCAAGGACTTCCCGCGCCCCAGGTACCGGGCGGCCTTATCGACCCGGGCACGCTTGCTCGCACCCTTCCTCCAAGCCACCAGCACGACGATAGCCAGGACCACGATCACGCCGGCCATGAGAGCAGCGGCGACGGTGGACTGGGCTGGCCAGGGCACCCGGCCCTTGACCAGCCCGGCAATCAGATCAATCGGATGGGCGGGCGGTGCCTCGATGCCGGCCATCCAAGAACCCACGTGAGCGGCCGCGTAGGTCCCGCCGCCAAAGACGACGATAGAGCCGATGGCCAGCCAGACCAGCAGGGCATCCCCGAGGCCCATCCCCTTACGGTTCGGTGCGCTCACAGTTCGCCTCCGTCGCCGGGCAGCTCAGGAGCTACTGGCCCAAGGAGAGAATCAGCTGGGGCGTGCCACCTCGTTTGGGTGTCGTTCACGCCGTGGTCTCCGGTTTCGATTGACGTTAGCCCAATCTGCACCGGGATTCCGGGGCGGCCGCCGACCTTGATCAGGAACTTCCCCCGGCCTGGGGGTTCGACGTCGACTCCGCGGGAGTCCCATGCGGGCGGGTCCTGCCAGGAGATGAGTTTCTGCTGCTCCTGTCGGGACAACGGAATCGCTGAGGTCAGCAGCGGCATTTCCGAGGCCGGCAGACCACCGCAGATCACCATGCCGGAACGCTCGACGAAGCCGCGGGCCTTCATTCTGTCCTCTTCTGCCGGCAGTGCCAGCAGGTCGGACATGGTGTGGGAAATCATGATCTGCCCGACGCCCACGGAACGGTTCAAACGGGTCAGGGCGTCCGCCCGGTCAACCATGCCCTTACCGGCGCGCAGCGCCCGCCACAGCTCATCCAGGACCACGAAGTAGTTCCGGCGCGGTTCCAGGCCAGCGTCGGCCAGAGCGTTGGCGACGTTGACCGTCCCGAAACCGTAGGACCAGCACGCGAGCAGCACGGCGGCCTGCAGATCCGTCTCCGTCTCATCGATGCTGGAGACATCGAAGACGACGGCGCGATCCCGCTTCATGGGGTTGGTGGTCTGCCGGGAGAAGATTTCTCCCAGCTTCCCTCCCCCGGTCAGGCCCAGCAGGGTTGCCTCCAGCGCCCGTGTCTCCTGCAGGTAGACGGCCATATCGCCACGGTCCAGTGCGACCTGGCGCAGCTCGTCCGGCGCGGACACAATCACGTCCAGGAGGTCCTTCAGGACAGGAATACCGTCGAACCGGTCATCGAGGACCCGCAGCGCTCGGTCCACGATCGTCTGTTCCTGATCCGTGGGCGGGTTGTTCCGGCTGATCGTGATCAGCGAGACCACCATGTTCAGGCGGCGGCCGTGAGCGTCGGCCCGGACCCGGGTGGCGGCTTCGTGATGGTCGCTGGCCTCGAGGAGCTGCGCGACCTCGACGGCCTGGCCGGGATCAAGAATGTTCAAGTAGCCAACGCCACGGCCGAGCTTGATGACCTGGCCACCGAGTGCCTGGACCGCTTTGACGTGCTCGCCCTTCAAATCCCCCAGGACGAGCGGGTGGACGCCCTGCGCGGAGAGCCCTAAGAACATGCGGCGCACCAGCGTGGACTTCCCCAGACCGGGCTTGCCCAGGATGAAAGCCGAGGGGTTGGAAATGAGCCGTGCCCGCTGGAACCAGCTGATCGGGTCGCAGCAGACCGTGGCCTGGGTTTCCTCGTGGCGTCCGAGCGGGACGCCGATCATGGGCGAGGACGCCCCGGAGGAGAACGGCCACAGCCCGCAGACCTGGACCGTCGTTCCCCGGTACTCCGTCACGGACGGGACGAGGGAAGCCATGCCCCCGCCACGCCCGACCCAACCACGGGAGCCCGGCCCGGCCTCGCGTGGCTGGCGCTCTGCCTTCGTCCGTGCAGCCGATACCGGCTCAGCTGCCTTCCTGGAGGAACGGGTGAACATCTTCATGAGGGCCATTACAGAGCGTCCTTGATTTCGGAGGGCAGCAGGCTGTGCTTGGGCAGGACCAGCCCCAGCGGCAGAGATGCCGCGAACGCGGTGTCCTGCGCGCCGTAGGCACGGCGCAACAGCACCCGGGCAGTACCGGAAGTCTGTTCGATGGCCGCCACCGCATCAGCGAGGCGTTCCCTATCGGTCACGGTGGCCGTGACGACCATCCCGAAGTTCACCAGGCCAGCACCCTGGGCTTCCTCCTGAGCAGTTTGTACAGCGGAGCGGGCGTCGACCAGGGCGCGGGCGCTGGGGCGGTTCCCGGAGGTGATGCGGACGTTGGCGTTGTTCTGGTCCCGCTCGACCACGGCAGCTGCCCGGGCAGAATCCATCGGGCGGTACAGCAGGGAAATCCGTTTGCGGTCAATGTCCCCGTGCGGGGCCAGCAGCCGGGACAGGACCGAGGAGTTCACGGACCCACGGGGTGCACCGGTCATCGTCCAAGAGGCCGAGAACGCGCTGTCGTGCCGGTAGTCATCCCAGCTTGCCTGCGTCGCCGTCGGGCCGACCTCGCCCCAGCTCAGGGACACCGGGGAGCCGGCGGCGTGCGCTTCATCAATGATCAGCGCAGCGGGGGGATCGTAGGCGATCCGGACGACTTCACAGAGTTCCTGGGCTGACATCGGACGGGCAATACCGGCGCCGGTGGACTGCAGCCGGGCCGAGAGGCCCGGGATCCGCGAGGCGAGGTCGCGGGCCACATCTTCCGGTGTGCGCTTCTTCGATCCTGTCCGGAGGGAGGCGTTGAAGGTCAGGGACACCCAGGCACGGACCGTGGCCGATCCCTCCGGGTAGGTGTCAACGACCTCGCGCAGAATCGCCTGGGCAAAGGCCGGCGCGTCCGGGTCGATGTTCATTTCAACTTCGTTCCGCAGCCGGTATCCGGAATCCGGGGCGGTCTCTACCGTCACGGCCGCGGCGTCCAGGCCAGCCTCATCCGCCAGCCCGGCGAGCCAGCCGCCCCAGTTCGCCACCCACGCATCAACCTGTTCCGGGTCCACCAGTGAGGCTCCGTCAGGTTCGGTGGAGAAGATCACGGTGAAATGGCTGGTGGTCGGCACATGCAGCAGGGCAAACGGGCGCTTATAGGAGTCAGTGAACTCGTACAGGGTGGACTTCGCTGCAAGGCCCGGCAGCTGGTACATGCCCCACTGCGTCACGCCCAGGGGGCCGGAACGGTAGAGATTCGTCCCCGAGGACTTGGAGAGCCGGAAGCTCATCCGTGTGGCGAAGCGGTCGACGACGGACTGGCCGTGCTTGTCCTTGACGGTCAGCAGGAGGGCGCTTGCCCCGGCCACGGCCAGGACAGCGAGGCCCGGGAACAGACCCCAGATGGCGAAGCTGATGATGCCCATCAACAGCCCGGCCATGACAATCCCGGTGCCGATAGCGCCGAGGTTGCCCAGGCCCGCTGAGCGCGGTACGCGCCAGTTACCGTAAGACGGTTCCTTGTATTCGGTATTAATTGCTGCCACTGGGGCCCTCCCCGGTTGAATCCTGCGCGGTCTTTGCGATTGCCTGCGACGTCTTGGACGCCACTTGGGCGCCTGCAGCTACGGCCATGCCAGCCGGACCAGCTGCTGCTGCCCCGCTGGCTCCCGTTGCTGCCCCTGCTGTTGCTCCTGCTCCCGCAGTGCCGGCGGTCGCGGTGCTGGTAGCTCCACCCGGACCTCCAGGACCGGTTGACCCTGGCGTCGGCTGGCCGCCGCTTCCCCTGGGACCCGGCGTACCGTCACTGCCCTTCGGAGACGCGCCTGCCTGGCTGCTCTGCGTGCTCGCTGGCGTTGGTGCCGCATTGCCCTTACCGCTGCCACTGCGGCCCAAGGAGACAGCACCTGTAGCCATCGCCCCAACCGCTGCACCTGCCCCTGCGCCGCTGCCGGAAGCAACGGCTCCCACCATCGGCGTCACGAACCGCATCAACGCAGGGAGTGCGAACAGGGCAACGACCATCAGCGTGAAACCCGTGATGGAACCGATCAAGGGGACCTGCGTCTTATTGCTCATGAGCAAGAACGCGACCGAGTACACGATCGCCGCCGCTGGCTTATAGAGAATGAAGGCGATGGTCCAACCAACAGCCTTCTGGAACCACTGCCTGCCCATCTCCGTGTTCGTGAAAGCAGCCGTAGTGGGCAGGATCCCGGCCAGGATCACCAACATGCCGCTTCGCACGACCATCAGAACGATCTGGACAAGGGAGGCAATCAGGCCGATCAATCCCAGGACGATGAGGATAAACACTCCGACCCCCGTCTGGTTAGTCATCACGAGGATGTTCATTGCATCGGCGAAGCCTTTACCGTCCGTGGAGCGGTCGATGATGGCGGCCGAGAAAGCATCTGCGGCGATCACCAGGATCGAGATGACACCCAGCCCCAGACCCGACACCAAGGTCAGAGTGACCAGGGACCGCAGAAGGTCTTTCAGCGGCGCCCCGCGCTGCTCCCAGATCATCCGGATGCCACCGAGGATGACCGCGAGGACCGCCAGTGCCAGCGTCCAAGGCATTAATTCACTATTTACCGCAGAAACAACCGGGCTGGGCGTAGTTCCGTCATCGCTCGCCAGGTTCACAGTCGGCATGGAAACCCAGAAAGTAGACAATGTCGTCGCCATCTGGCTCATGCCCTCCAAAATGGCTTTCGCCATGTTTCCCATCGCGTCGTCTGCAAGGCCCGAAAGCCAGTCTCCTGCCGGGTTCCAGGTTGGCTTCATGCCCCACTCCAGGGGATGAATCCTGAAAGGTCACGGACCTGACGTGGCTCTTCCAAAGGTGCACCGTTGTCGGCCACGACGCCTTTCCAGTCCCCGTCCTGCCAAAGAAGTGTTGTCCGCACAGATGCAAGTGCGCCATTGTCGGCTTTGAATGCCAGTTCCACAACGGCTTGATTCGCCGTATATGAGACGTTGAAACCAGCAATCTGGATCTTCACGGACGTGGCTGGAGCAGCGGTCTGTGGCGCTTTCATACCTGCGTCGCGACCAGGACCCTCAGCTGCAAGCTGGTCGGCAATGGCTTGCTCTTTCGAGGGATCGATGCCTAGCGCCCAAAGGTTCACCGCTGCGTAGAGCGCTCCTGTAGGTGTGTGGGCGAAGCAAGACCTTACGCCTTGGCCGTCTGTCTTGCCCGGACCGATTTTGGGGTCGGTTGGCGCGGCCATGGTGCCTACGAGTTCCCACTTCGTCGCCGGTGCAGTTCCCAAAGCCGTTTCCGCAGAAGCAGGCAGGCCGCAGACGCTCTTGCCAGCCCCAGCGGAGGCGCTGGGGCTGGCTGCGGCTGTGCTGCTGGTCTCTGTCGGGGCAGGGGCGGGCTGGGCGTTCCCCTGTCCTTTGGGGAGCAGGAAGATGACGACGGTTGCTGCGATCAGCGCGACCACCAGCGCAGCAGCGATGAGGAAACCGGGTTTGGTGAACGGATTGCTTTCGGTGGTGCTCTCTGTTGACTGGCTCATGATGAACCTCCCGTTGTTGGTGCTGGCTTTAGACGAAGGCGCGGACGATTCCGGAAGCACCGCTGATGATGATGCAGCCCATGAGGACCCAGCCGAGCTTGGCGAGGGCCTGGCCACCCTCGCCGCGTTGGAGCTGGATGACCATGCCGACGCCGACGATGATGACGCCCAGGACGCCGAGGACCAGCCCGATACCGGAGGCCCAGTTCAAGACCGTAAGCAGGCCGCCGGCCTCGGCCGGGACGACCGGGGTGGGGTTGGGGATGACGCTTGCCGCAAGTGCGGAGAAGGAGTTCATGGTGAGACCTTTCAGTGGGTGGTGCTGGGTGTGGTGTCGGTGGACAGGGCGGCTACATCAGTGATGAAGCGTTGGTATTCGCGGCCCATTGGCGGTGTCGTGGTGTCGCCGTGCCGCCAGGCCTCTACCCAGGGAAGGGTCCAGAGCCGGGGCGATCCCCCGCCGACGATTGCGGCGAAGTCACGGAGTGCTTTGGGAGACTTCCCCGGTGCGTCCGCCAGGACGGCGAGGCCGAGCAGATCCAGCTTCGGTGCTGCACTTGATGCCCATTGGGTCAGTGCGCTCTGTGCCGCTGTCAGGCCGCGCATGTCTGCCCGGCAGACCAGCAGTACCCGGGGTGTGCTCCCGTCCTGCAGGACGGGCCAGCAGTGACCTGTTGGGCGGGCCCCGTCGAACAGGTCGGCGATGCGGCTCTCGCCGGCTCCCCCGTGGGCGCCGGTAATCCACAACGTTGGCGAGCCTGACATGGTGCGTCGGCTGAGGCGGTCTGCTGCGTCCGGTTCTACCATTCCCCTCAGCGGCGCACTGATCACTGGTGCAGGCGGCACATGCGTATCCAGGGCTGCCTCCGTAGCGTCTTCGGCTGGGCGGGTGATCCAGGGGTTCAGGGACTGTTGCATGATTCCTCCTTTCAGAATCCGTCGGTGGGTTGTTCTAGAAGCCGGAGGCGACGGCGGCCGCTGCGGCCAGCCATGCCCGCTGGGTTGCGGGCTGGAGGGCCTCGTAACGGATGGGACCGTTGACCATGGCCGGATCGTAAGGAATCCGGACGACAGCCCGAACGAACGGTTCGAAGCCATCAGCGATTCGCCGGGCCTCGTCCTTGGCCCGCTTCAAGGCGTCCCCGCTCATGCTGCGCTTGGCGTCAGTGGATTCGGAGACGATCACAACGGCGTTGCGTGCCAGCTCCGCGTCGTGGCCACCACGGGATTCGAGGGTCTGCAGCGTCAGCCGGGCGGCTTCGGCGCGGTCCTCGATAGCTGTCACAGGCACGACGAGCTGGTTGGTGTGGTGAATCATCCGACGCCAGTTCGCTGACCTGGCGGTATTGCCCGAGTCCATGACCACCAGCCGGTAATAGCGGGTGAGCACCTGGTGGGCGATGTCGACTTCCTCAGCGGTGACTTCGTGGTCGCCTTCTTCGTTTTCATCCGAGCGCAGAACGTCGAATTTGTCACCGGTCTGGTGATGGACGAACTTCGCGATTTCTGCCGCGTTCGTTGAAGGGGATAGCAGCTCGTTGGAAGCATCGATGAGGTCCAGGACGCTCCGGTCGTGGGAGCCCTTCTCCGTCCGCCACCCGAGGGTGCCTTGAGACTCGTTGTTGTCCCAGGCCACTGTGGCGGCCCCGCTGTAGCGGGCGAGGATGGCCGAGAGCATGACGACCGTGGGGGTCTTGTTCGCCCCGCCCTTGCGGTTTACCACCGCGATGGTGCGCGGGCCGGGCCAGTGTTGGCTGACAGTGCGAATGTCCTCACGTTCGGAGAGTTCTTCCGCGGAGGGGTCCATCCGGTATCCGAGTCGCGTGAGCGTTCCCCGCCAGCCCTGTGTTGCCGGTTCCAAAACCGGAGCGCTGACCAGGAAGGAGGTTTCCTTCAGGCTGCGCCGGGTCAGCGGTGCTTCCGGGGCGGTTGCGGTGGTCTGCGGTTCTGCGGCGGCCGGCTGGGCTGGCTCAGGAGTCTCGGTTGTTGGCTCGGTCTGGACGGGGTTGGGCGGCCATGGCTGGCGGTCCATCGCTGCCGCCGCTGTGGGCTGTGCGGGGGCGGCTACTGGTTCAGGGGCAGCAACAGGGACCGTATCTATGACGGTGGGAGCGACGGTCTCGGGGGTGGTTTCCGGGGCCTCTGCCCGGCGGCGTGCCGGGCGCGGTTCGTAGGAGACGGATTCGATCTTGTTGTCCGGGTGCACGATCAGT
>NZ_JASBRB010000017.1 GCF_029960665.1 Pseudarthrobacter sp. AL07 | reverse complement strand
AACAATTGGTATCAACAAACTTGGCACACTATTGAGTTCTCAAACAACAGACACATTCGAATAATTCCCGAAACAATTCATATTCTAATGAATTCTTTTGCTTCGCTTTTCTTCGCTGCGATGTTTATAGCTTATTTCATTCTTATTCACTTTGCAAATCCGGGCTATTTTCCCGATATTCACTCTGTGGAACGAATCCGCCCATCAAAAAGTGAAGCTTTTCATCATTTTCGTGCTTTGCACACGATGAATTGCTTCTCTTGTGAAGGGGGTTTGTCGCCACTCAACGGCGGCGACTCAGAAAACAATACACGCTCCCCCGAGGCCGTGCAAATCGGCTGCGGAGGAGCGTGAATGGGGGCTTGGGAAGGCTAAGGAACCAGGACTTCGACAGTCGCGAGATTCTTCTTGCCGCGGCGCAGGAGCAAGTACTGGCCATGCAGCAGCTCCGCCTCGGAGATGACAGCTTCGGGGTCGGACACCTTCTCGTTGTTTACGTAGGCGCCGCCTTCACCGACAGTCCGCCGGGCCGCGGATTTGCTCTCCGACAGGCCGGATGCCACGAGCAGGTCAATGATCCCGAGGCCATCCACCTGGATGCGTGCGGACGGAAGCTCCGATGTGGCTGCTTCCAGCGTTGGCCGATCCAGGGCGGTCAGGTCACCGTTGCCAAAGAGGGCAGCGGACGCCGCGATGACTTTCTCCGTTGACTCCACACCATGGACCAGGGAGGTCACTTCGAACGCCAGCTTCCGCTGGCCTTCCCGTGCAAAGGGACGTTCTGCCACGGCCGCTGCCAACCCTTCGATCTCCGCGCGGCTCAGGAAGGTGAAGACCTTGAGCCGGTCCACGACGTCAGAGTCGGCGGTGTTCAGCCAGAACTGGTAGAAGGCGTACGGGCTGCACATGCCGGCGTCGAGCCAGATGGCGTTGCCTTCGCTCTTGCCGAACTTCGTGCCGTCCGAGTTGGTGATCAGCGGCGTGCCCAGGGCGTGCACACTCTTACCCTCAACTTTGCGGATGAGTTCGGTGCCGCTGGTGAGGTTGCCCCACTGGTCCGAGCCGCCGGTCTGCAGCATGCAGCCGTAGTCGCGGAACAGCTGGAGGTAGTCCATGCCCTGCAGGATCTGGTAGCTGAATTCCGTGTAGCTGATGCCCTCGTCCGAGCTGAGCCGGGAAGCGACAGCATCCTTGCGCAGCATGGTGCCGACCCGGTAGTGCTTGCCGATCTCGCGCAGAAAGTCGATGGCGCTCAGGGGCGCGGTCCAGTCAAGGTTGTTGACCATGCGGGCCGCACTGGGGCCATTGAAGCTGAGGAAGCGGCGGACCTGGGCCTGGAGGTAGCCCACCCATTCATTGACCGTGTCCTTGGTGTTCAGCGTTCGCTCGGCAGTGGGCCGCGGATCGCCGATCAGTCCCGTGGATCCGCCCACCAGGCCCAGCGGCTTGTGCCCGGCCAGCTGCAGCCGGCGCATCACGAGGAGCTGGACCAGGTTGCCCAGGTGCAGGCTCGGCGCGGTGGGATCGAATCCGCAGTAATAGGTAATCGGATCACCGGCGAGGAGCTTTTCCAGTTCCTCTTCATCGGTGGAGACGTGGACCAGGCCGCGCCACTTCAGCTCCTGCCAGACATTGGCGAAGGTAGGGTCGTTCTGCTGGGATTCGAAATCGTTGAGTTCTGACACGACTTCTAAGTTAGCAGGATCGACGACGCCCGGCGCCGAAATGAACGGCGCCGGGCGTCAAGGGGTAAAGCGAACCGGCTCAGCCTTCGATGCCGGCCGGAATACCTTCCGCGGCGATCAGCCGGAGCCGCTGCGTAGGCCTGGTCATGGCGACATACAGATCGCCCACGCGGCCGTGCTCGTGGTTGAGCATGACGGAAGGCTCGAGGACCACAACGCCGTCGAACTCCAGGCCCTTGGCCTCGCGCGGGCTGATGACCACGATGTCCTGCTCGTAGCTGCCTGCCCCATTGCCGATCCGCCGGCCATATACAGCACGAAGGGCTGACGTTGCCGCGGGCAGAAGGTCGCCGTCGGCAATCACGGCCAGGAGGCCGCCGTCGAGCGCTGCCAGTTCCTCGGGGAGCACCTCCACCAAACGGCTCACCACCTGTCCGTGGTCCACCTTGTCGATGACCGGGGCCCAGCGCCCCTCGCGGACGGCCTTCGGCGCGGAAACCACCAGTCCGGCAGCGTTGGCCATACGGGCGGCGGCCTCGGCGATCTGGGACGGCGTCCGGTAGTTGACCGTCAGCTCCTCCAACTGCCAGCGGTCACCGAACATCGGCGCCAGGGCCCCCTGCCACGAGTTGGCACCGGCAACAGAACTGGTCTGCGCAATATCGCCCACGATGGTGAAGGACTTCAGCGGGCAACGGCGGACCAGCAGGCGCCATTGCATCGGCGAAAGTTCCTGCGCCTCATCCACCACGATGTGGCCGAAGGCCCACGTGCGGTCGCTGGTGGCGCGCTCTGCGGCAGTCTGGCGGTTCTCGCGCTCCTGGTTCTGGTCGGCGAGTTCCTCGGCGGTGATGAGGACGTCGACACCCATGTCCCCCATGTTCACCAGCGTCTGCTTGGCGTTGGCAAGGTCGCGGGCCCGGTCGTGCTCCTGCTGTGCAAGTCCACGGCCGGCTGCCGGGTCCAGGTCGCCAAGGAGTTCGGCGGCTTCATCCAGCAGCGGGACATCAGCCTCGGTCCAGGGAGCATCCGCGGGGCGCAGCAGCAGTGACTGCTCCTTAAGGGACAGGTGCGGTGTGCAGGCCGCCAGTACTGCGGGCTTGCTCAGCAGCTCGGTGATCAGCTTCTCCGGAGTCACGGGCATCCAGCAGAGGTTCAGGACGATCCGGACGTCGCGGGCCGTGCGGACATCTTCGGCCAGATACGAGCGGTCGGCGTTGTTGCCGATGCTTCCGGCTTCCACTAGATCGGTCATCTGCTCGGTCAGTTCGCGGAGCAGAATTTTGATGAACGTCAGGCGTGCCTCGTTGTGCGGCTTACCGGTGGACCGCGCACGTTCACGCGCACGGCTCACCTGCCGCCGCGTCAGCACCAGTTTGCGGCCGTCGACGTCCAGGACACGGTCTTCGGTAGGAATCCGTTGCCGGTTCGCCACCGCATTGGCGACAACCTTCACCATGTCCAGCCGCCCCTTGATGGCCGCGACCTCGGCTTCGGGTTCAGCAACCGCCTTGATCCCCGGCATCAGGCGGCCCACGCTGGCCATGACCACGCCGGTCTCACCGAGCGAGGGAAGAACACGCTCGATGTACTTCATAAACGACGACGACGGGCCCACCAGGAGCACGCCGGCAGTCTTCAGCCGGTCCCGGTGCGTGTAGAGCAGGTACGCGGCCCGGTGCAGCGCCACGGCAGTCTTGCCGGTACCGGGACCACCCTGCACCACGAGGGCGCCGGACATGGAGGACCGGATAATGCGGTCCTGCTCCGACTGGATGGTGCCGACGATGTCGGACATCCGGCCGGTGCGCTTGGAATCCAGAGCCGCCAGCAGTGCACCTTCGCCCTGCAGCGATGCATCGTCCGCGAGCATATCCGCATCAAGGACGTCGTCCTCGATGGCCTTGACTTCCCGGCCTTGCAGAATCAGGTGCCGCCTGCGACGGACGCCCTGCCGGTCAAACGCCGTTGCCTGATAAAAATGGCCGGCCTCGGGCGCGCGCCAGTCCACCATGAGCCGCTGGAGGTCATCGGTGGTCAGTCCGATGCGCCCAATGTACTGGGCCTCACCGGAATCCAGGTCAAGGCGGCCGAAGACCAAGCGGTCATCGACAGCGTCGAGCTGGGCGAGGCGGTCCTCGTAGAGCGCGGCGAAGGCGTCGCGTTCGGAGACATTCTGCATGGTGCCCACGGCACCGGCCCGGCGGACCTGTGCCAACTGCAGGCGCTTTTCCGCGCGGAGCTCTTCCAGCCGCGAGTACAGGCCGGCAACATAGTTCCGTTCGTGGGCCAAATCGGCGTCGAGCATTAAACGTTCCCCTATCGCAAAAGACAGACCGTCCATTCTACAACCATTTCGGTTAACGCGCCCGCCGGTCCCCTGCCCCGGAATTCGTCCGCTGTTCATTTTCCGGCGGACGGCCACACGTGCGGGACGGATTATGCCCGGCGCACCTTAGCCGCCTTGTAGCGGGACACGGTGGGATCGCCTGGCAGCCAGAAGCGCCACGGATAATCTGCGGAACCGCCGTCGCCGGAGACGCCCACCCTCGGCCCGGAACTGAACACGGTAGCCGGCGCCGAAGGCAGCCGGAGCTCGAAGGGGTCAGCAAGGGCATCCCGGCCGCTATCGGCCGCGGTCAGGGCCAGCGTGGTGGCCAGCCGGGCCGGGCCGCTCGCCAGGTCAAGGGCCGATTTCGACGTCGGACGCCGCACAAGTGCGAGGTGTTGCCCCTCCACCACCTCGCCCGCCCGCAGCAGGACCGCTGATGCGGCTCCCGCCGGACCGCAGACGATGTTGGCGCAGTTGTGCATGCCATACGTGAAATAGACATAGAGGTGGCCGGCCGGGCCGAACATGGGCGCGTTGCGAGCCGTGGGGCCGCGGAATGTGTGGGAGCCCGGATCAGGGTGCGACGAGTCGCCAGGACCCATGTACGCCTCCACCTCGGTGATCCGCACGGCCACGGTTCCCTCGTGGCTGTGGTGGGTCATTACGGATCCCAGCAGAAGCGGAGCGATCCTCCGGGCATCGCCCGACAGCAGTTCACGGAGCTGCTCCGGAGGCACGGGGCTGCTGCTGGCGGTCATGGTCCGACTCTACCGAACGCCACGGCCGTGTCCGATTTCCGCTAGCAGTCCCCGTCGCCGGCTGGCAGGATGGAGGTCATGGACTTCTGGCAGCGCTACCGCGCAATTGACGCGCGGGACACCCGGTTCGACGGGCAGTTCTACACCGCTGTCCGGACCACCGGCATCTACTGCCGTCCGTCCTGCCCCGCCCGGACCCCGAAAGCGGTCAACGTCACCTTCTACGAAACCTCTGCCGCAGCGCACGACGCTGGCTACCGGGCGTGCAAGCGCTGCCTCCCCGAGGCGGTGCCCGGCACTCCTGCGTGGAACACCCGGCAGGACCTGGCGGGCCGGGCGATGCGCCTGATCAACGACGGCGTGATCAACCGGGACGGGGTGGAGGGCCTCGCCGCCCGGCTGGGATATTCCTCCCGGCAGCTGAACCGGATCCTCAGCCACGAGCTCGGCGCCGGCCCGCTCTCCCTGGCCCGGGCCAGCCGCGCCCAGACCGCCCGCACCCTGCTGGTGTCCACGACGATGAAGCTGGCGGACATCGCGTTCGCGTCCGGCTTCAGCAGCGTCCGCCAGTTCAACGACACCGTGGTGGAGGTTTTCGCCATGACTCCCACTGCCCTGCGCGCGACCGCCAGGCACCACCGCTCCCCTGCGGCCGCAACCTCGCTGACATTGAGCCTGCCGTACCGCGAACCGTTCGACCCCGGCATCTTTTCCTTCCTCGCCGTCAGGGCGATCCCCGGGATCGAGGCGGGGACACCGACGTCGTACGCCCGTACTTTGCAGCTTCCGCATGGTGGTGCCCGCTTCAGCGTGAGGTACGACGGCGGCGCGCCCGGGCGGCCGTTGACCCTCACCATCGGCGCGGTGGACCTCCGGGACCTGCCCGTCCTGCTGAGCAGGGTGCGCCGGCTCTTCGATCTTGACGCCGACCCGGTAGCCATCGACAGTGCCCTGTCGCAGGAACCCCGCCTGGCCGCATCGGTAGCAGGCGCCCCGGGCATCAGGATGCCCGGGGCTGTGGATCCGCAGGAGCTGCTCATTCGGGCGATGATCGGGCAGCAAATCACGGTGGCCGCGGCCCGGACCGCACTGACGCAGCTGGCCGCCGCAGGCAGTCCCAGCCTGGTTCCCGGCCAGGGACTCGAGCGGCTGTTTCCGACCTCGGCCGAGATAGCCGAGGCCGGCTACTCGCTGCTGCGCGGGCCGCAACGCCGTATTGACGCCATCCGTTCAGCCGCCTCGGCCCTCGCCGGCGGCCACCTGGATTTTGGCTACGGGGACGATCTGCCCGGACTCGGCGCTAAGCTGCTTCCCCTTCCCGGGGTGGGGCCGTGGACCGTCGGCTACGTGGCAATGCGGGTACTCGGCGCGCCGGACGTGTTCCTGGCCAACGACGCCGCCGTGCGAAATGGCATCAAGGCGCTCGCCCCAGCACACAACCGCAACGAGGGCAGCGGTACTGACGCGCCCGACCTGACGCCCAGCCCGGACTTCCGCGAGATCAGCCCGTGGCGGTCTTATGCCACCATGCACCTGTGGCGCGCCGCCGCGGCGCCTAAATCCCCCGGACAAACCCACGCCGTTCCAGAGAAAGCGATGCTATGAAAGCCGAGCTGTTAGTGATATCCACGCCGGACGGTCCGTTCACCGTCCTGGCCCAGGATGGCGTGGTCCTCGCGTCGGGCTGGACCGCCGGGCCGGACGAGCTGATGGGCCAGATCCACCCCGAGCTGCGTCCCGGAGACGTTGAGGCGGTAACGGATCTGGGCAGCATCTCCCGGGCCGTGGAAGCGTTCTATGCCGGCGACCCCGCACCGGCCATGGCCGTTCCGGTCCGGCAGAAGTCGGGGCCGTTCCGGTCCCACGCCTGGGATGTGCTGAGGACCGTCCGCCCCGGGTCACCGGTGACGTACACCGAGTACGCCGAACTCTCCGGAAACCCGAAAGCGGTCCGGGCCGCGGCCAGCGCCTGTGCCTTCAACGCGGCGGCCTTGTTTGTGCCGTGCCACCGGGTCATCCGCACCGACGGTTCCCTGGGCGGTTTCCGCTGGGGCCTGGCCATCAAGGAGAGCCTGCTCGCCCGCGAGGCCACGGAAAGCCTGCTGGCCCGGGAGGCCGGTTAGGGGGCTACCGCGCTGTGGGTGTCCCGGCTGGCCATGGCAGCAGTTCCGGGAGCTCCACGCCGTCCGCGGCGGCTGAGGCACGCAGGCTGCCGAGCGATGGTTCACGGCCGGCCAGCCAGGCGGCAATGTCCGTGATCATCCCGCTGATGACGGTGGACCGGCCGCTGCCAAGGGTCACGGGCGGCAGCCCGAGCGGCTGCAGCACCAGCTTCTCCCCTGCCGGCACGCGGGCAGCCAGGAAGTCGAAGAGGTGCTCACAGAATTTCCGGCTCCACGTCTCGGGGCCGAGACCAGCATCCAGGTCGGCCGTGTGGATCACCAGTTCCCGCCAGAGCGCCAGGCCACCGTCGAAGACCACTCCGCCACGGAAGGTAATGGGTACCTGCCAGCCGGAGCCGGCGTCCAGCGAGTCAAAAGCCTGCAGTGCCCGGTCCAGGCCAGCCTGCAGGTCAGCCCGGTGCGCATCTGCGGGGTGGCCTGCCGCCATCTCGATGGCCTTGGTGCGTCCGTCCTGGCCTCCGTCGTACAGCTCAACAGTGGCACCGCGGGCAGCATATTCCAGCTGCCGTGCCATGGCGTTGGAGATGCCGGCGAGATGCGCCAGGACGTGCCCGCGGGTCCACCCGGGGAGTCCCGCGGGTGCCTTGACATCGTCATCGGTGAATTTCGCAGCGGTGAAAGACACGGTGTTGGCGGCCTTGTGCAGTTCGGCGAGCAGGTCAGCAGGTGCGGGAGCTGTCATGGCGCCCATCCTAGCTGAACGGGGTACCGTCCGGTCCGCAGCGGTGCCGAATGTGCCGACGGTCGTGGCGGGCCTGCCAGAACTCCAGTTCCGTCGGCCTGACCGCGTAGAGCTGCCAGTCCGGATTGTCGCTGCCATCGGCGGCCGGGCGCGCCCGCCAGTCGTCAGCAGATGCTTCGGCGGACAGCTCAACCACCGGGCCGGCGACCCGGACCTGCCGGCCCTGCTGCGGCCAGTAGAAGTTCAGGGCCGCGCTCGGGTTGACGGACAGCTCCCTGCCCTTCCGGGAGGTACGGGACGTGGCGAAGTGCCAGCCGTCGTCGTCGATGTTCTTCAGGATCAGCATCCTGGCAGAGGGCCGGCCGTTTCCGTCCGCCGTGGCCAGGCTGCAGGCATGGGGCTGCAGCACCCCGGCGGCGAGGGCTTCATCCAGCCATAGCTTGAACAGCGCTACCGGGTCTGCCGGGGCTGTGGCGGGCTCGAAGTCCGGCAGGTTTTTGGGGAAGTCCGGCAGTGCACGCAGGTTGCTGCGGAAGGTGTCACTCATGGCGTAATGGTAGCGGGGAGGCCTCGGCCGTCAACGTACAACGCCCTCCCACTTCCTTGCGGAAAGTGAGAGGGCGTCGGCCAAAATGATGCATTAACTGAGAGAGCGTCTGACTGTCAGGCTGCGTACCCGCGCACCCCGGCAAGTTCGCCTTCGAGGGCAAGCAGCTGGCGTTCGACGGCGGCGGGTGCGGTGCCGCCCTGGGAGTTGCGGCTCTTGAGCGACCCCTCGGTGGACAGGACCGTGCGGACCTCCGGAGTCAGGTGCTCCGAGATGGCAAGGTACTCCCCATCCGTCAGGTCCCACAGCTCCACGTCGCGGCTTTCGGCCTGCTTCACGGCCGCCCCGGAGAGCTCATGTGCCTCGCGGAACGGAACGCCTTGGCGGACCAGCCACTCGGCAATGTCCGTGGCCAAAGCGAAACCCTGCGGTGCCAGCGACTCCATCCGTTCAGTGTTGAACTTCAGCGTCGCGATCATGCCCGAAACAGCCGGGAGCAACAGCTCCAGGGTATCGGCGGCGTCGAAGACCGGTTCCTTGTCCTCCTGCAGATCGCGGTTGTACGCGAGCGGCAGGCCCTTGAGCGTGGCCAGCAGCCCGGTCAGGTTGCCTATCAGGCGCCCTGCCTTGCCGCGGGCCAGCTCAGCGACGTCCGGGTTTTTCTTCTGCGGCATGATCGAGGAACCGGTGGAGTAGGAATCGTGCAGGGTCACAAAGGAGAACTCCTTGGTGGCCCACAGGATGACTTCCTCCGAGACGCGGGACAGGTCAACGCCGATCATGGCCGTAACCCACGCGAACTCGGCGAAAACATCGCGGGAGGCGGTGCCGTCAATCGAGTTGTGGGTGGCGGAGAAGAAGCCCAGGTCCGCCGCGACGGCCTCCGGGTCGAGGCCCAGCGACGAGCCTGCGAGGGCACCGGAGCCGTAAGGCGAAACCCCCGCGCGCTTGTCCCAGTCCTGAAGCCGCTGCACATCGCGCAGCAGCGCCCAGGCATGGGCAAGCAGGTGGTGGCTGAGCAGGACGGGCTGGGCATGCTGCAGGTGCGTGCGGCCTGGCATGGCCACACCCAGGTGCGCCTTCGCCTGCCCCACCAGTGCCTCGATGGTTGCCAGCACGCCGCGCGCGATGATCCGGGCGTGGTCACGCAGGAACATGCGGCCCAGCGTGGCCACCTGGTCGTTGCGGGACCGGCCTGCGCGGAGCTTGCCGCCCAGCTGGGTGCCGGCGCGCTCGATCAGGCCGCGTTCCAGGGACCCGTGCACGTCCTCATCGGAGTCCGCCGGCAGGTAGGCACCCGAGGCGACATCGTCATCCAGCCGGCCCAGGGCGTCCAGCATGCCTTCCAGCTCGGCGTTGTCCAGCAGCCCGGCCTTGTGCAGCACGCGGGCGTGCGCCTTCGAGCCGGCGATGTCGTAGCGGGCCAGCCGCCAGTCAAAGTGCGTGGACTTGCTCAGCGCCGCGAGTGCATCCGCGGGGCCGCCGGCGAACCGGCCGCCCCACAATGCGCCGGTGTTGGTGGCTTCCGATTTCGGGGTTTCGACAGGCTCAACCACCGATTCTTACTTTCCTGCGACGCGGATATCGCGGCCGGAGGCAACCTTGGCGGACATGCCCCACAGCTCGATGAAACCGCGTGCCATGGACTGATCGAACGTGTCGCCGGTGTCGTAGGTGGCGAGGTCGAAGTCGTAGAGCGAGGTCCCGGAACGGCGGCCGTTGACGATCGCCTGTCCGCCGTGCAGCACCATGCGGATGTCGCCGGTGACGTACTGCTGAGTGTCTTCGATGAACGCGTCCAGGGAGCGCTTGAGCGGTGAGAACCACTGGCCGTCGTAGACCAGTTCGGCCCAGCGCTGGCCAACAGTGGCCTTGAAACGGGCCTGCTCGCGCTCGACGGTGATGTCCTCGAGGTGCTTGTGCGCGGTGATCAGCGCCATGGCACCGGGGGCTTCGTAGATTTCGCGGGACTTGATGCCCACGAGGCGGTCCTCGACGACGTCGATCCGGCCCACACCCTGTGCTCCGGCTCGGCGGTTCAGTTCCTTGATGGCCTGCAGCGGGGTGACCCGGACGCCGTCGATCGCTACCGGCACGCCGGCTTCGAAGGAAATGGTGACCTCATCCGGGGCCGGCGGGAACTCAGGCGTCGCGGTGTAGTCGTAGATGTCCTTAGTGGGCGCGTTCCAGATGTCCTCGAGGTAGCCGGTTTCGACGGCGCGTCCCCAGACGTTCTGGTCGATCGAGTACGGGTTCTTCTTGGTGGTCTCGATCGGCAGTCCCTTTTCCTCGGCGAAGGCGATGGCCTTGTCGCGGGTGAGGGCGAGGTCGCGGACCGGAGCGATGCATTTCAGGTCCGGGCCGAGGGTCTGGATGCCCACTTCGAAGCGGACCTGATCGTTGCCCTTGCCGGTGCAGCCGTGGGCCACGGTGGTGGCGCCGAATTCACGGGCTGCCTTGACCAGGTGCTTGACGATGACGGGCCGGGAGATCGCCGAAACCAGCGGGTAGTGGCCCTGGTAGAGGGCGTTGGCCTTCAGCGTGGGCATGCAGTATTCGTTGGCGAACTCGTCGGAGGCGTCGGCCACGTAGGCTTCGACGGCGCCGCAGCCGAGGGCGCGCTGGCGGATGGTCTCCAGCGACTCGCCGCCCTGTCCGACGTCGACCGCTACGGCGATGACCTCGGCACCGGTGGCTTCACCGATCCAGCCGATGGCTACGGAAGTATCGAGGCCACCGGAGTAGGCCAGAACAATGCGCTCAGTCACGAGAATGCTCCTAATTGGGGTTGTAGATGTTGATCGGGGAAATTCTTCAGGGAAAAACGTTCTGGGGAAAGCCTTTCACACCGGGAGGGTGTTCGGGCGGGATGGGATTACTGGCTGCCGCCGGCTTCCTCGGCGAGCTGCAGGAACCGGACCGCGAGGTCCTGCCCGCCCTGCGGATCCCGGGACACCAGCAGCACGGTGTCGTCACCGGCAATGGTCCCCAAGATGGAGGGCATCACCGAGTGGTCAATCGCCAGGGCCAGGAAGTTGGCTGCACCGGGCGGGGTCCGGAGCACGGCGATGTTGGCCGAGGCTTCCGCAGTGACCAGGAGCTCGCTGCACAGCCTGGCAAGCCGGGCATCCAGGATCTCCTGGCTGACGCCGGTTTTGGCCGCACGTTCGCCGCCCTCGCCGGGGACGGCGTAGACCAGCACGCCTTCCTTGCCGCGGACCCGGACGGCGCCGAGTTCCACGAGGTCCCGGGACAGCGTGGCCTGGGTGACCTGGACGCCGTCGTCCGCCAGCAACGCAGCGAGCTCCGCCTGGGAGCGCACCGATTCACCCGTCAGGATCGCGGTGATGCGCGCCTGGCGGGCCGTCTTGGTGGCCGGGCTGGAGCCCGGCGCTGCCGGCGGGACGGACACTAGTTGCCAACCTCCGGCGCCGGCCCGTCCTCTAAGGGCGGCAGTCCTTCCACCACTGCCAGGCCGGACTGGTGCATCAGCCAGGCCATCAGGGCCTTCTGCGCGTGCAGCCGGTTCTCGGCTTCGTCCCACACGATGGATTGCGGGCCGTCGATGACGCCGGCAGAAATCTCATAGCCGCGGTAGGCGGGCAGGCAGTGAAGCACGACGGCGTCGTCCGCCGCGTGTTCCATGGCCGCCTCATCGACGGAGTACTCCCGGAACAGCTGCATCCGGGCTTCCTTTTCAGTTTCCTGGCCCATGGAGACCCAGGTGTCCGTGGCCACAACGTCCGCGCCCTTGAGTGCCACGGCAGCGTCGGTGGTGATCAGGACAGAACCACCGGTCCGGGCGGCTCGCTCCTCGGCTGCGGCAACGATCTCGGCTGCCGGGAGGTAGCCTTCCGGCCCGGCGATGCGGACGTGCATCCCGGCGGTGACTCCGGCCAGCAGGTAGGAGTTGGCCATGTTGTTGGCGGCGTCGCCGAGGTAGCTCATGGTGAGGCCCGCCAGCTCGCCCTTGTGTTCCTTGACCGTGAGCAGGTCCGCGAGGAGCTGGCACGGGTGGTAGTCGTCGCATAAGGCGTTGATAACCGGCACCGCGGAGTTCGCCGCCATGGCCACCAGGCCCGAGTGCGCGCCGGTGCGCCACACAATCGTGGAGACCATACGCTCCAGGACCTTGGCGGTGTCCTCAACAGACTCCTTGTGGCCGATCTGGGCCTCGCCCGGGTTGATGATCAGGGCGTTGCCGCCCATGTCAGCGATGCCCGTGGCAAAAGAAAACCGGGTACGGGTTGAGGTCTTGTCGAAGATGACGGCCACGGTCTTGCGGCCGTTGCCCTCCGCGGCGAACGGCTGCACGCTGTAGGGCGCGGCCTTCATCCGGACGGCCAGGTCCAGAACCTCCGCCTGCTCGGCGGGGCTGAGGTCCGTGTCCTTCAGGAAGTGGCGGGTGGTGCCGGCTGTGCCGGCGGAAGAAACTACGGGGGTCACTGCGCGTCCTTAGCTGTCTGGAGGATTGCCGGGAAGGCGGCGAGGAAGGTGCCGGCCTGGTCCTTGGTGAGGACCAGCGGCGGGGCAAGCCGGATGGTGCGGGGCCCGGGGCTGTTGATGATAAAGCCGGCGTCAAGGCCTGCGGTCACCACGGCCGGGGCCACCTCGGAGTCCAGGTCGAAGCCGATGAGCAGGCCAACGCCCCGGACTTCGGTGACGCCGTCAATGGCGGCGAGTCCGGCGCGGAGGTAGTCGCCCACTGCAGCAACATTTTCCAGGACCCGCTGGCTTTCGATCGCGTGCAGCGTGGCCAGCGCGGCCGCCGTGGCCACCGGGTTGCCGCCGAAGGTGGTCCCGTGCTGGCCCGCAGCCAGGAGCGACGACGTCTGCTCACCGAACGTCAGCAGCGCGCCGATGGGGAAACCGCCGCCGAGGCCTTTTGCCAGGGTGATGGCGTCAGGAACGATCCCGGAATCCTCCGTCGCGAGCCATTTGCCGGTCCGGCCGATTCCGGTCTGGACCTCGTCCAGGATCAGCAGGGCGCCGGCCTTTGTGGTTGCCGCGCGGGCCGCCAACAGGAACCCAGGAGGCAGTGGCCGCACTCCGGCTTCGCCCTGGATCGGCTCCAGGAAGACCGCGGCCACGGTTTCGTCGATGGCCGCTTCCAGGGCTGCGACGTCGCCGAAGGGGATGTGGACCACGCCGCCGGGCAACGGCTCAAAGGGTGCGCGGTAGGCTTCCTTGGCGGTCAGTGCCAGGGCACCCATCGTGCGACCGTGGAAGGCTCCTTCCAGGGCGATGATCTTGGTGCGGGGCGCGCCGTGGGGACCCGTGCCGTTGCGCCGGGCCAGCTTGAAGGCGGCTTCGTTGGCTTCGGTGCCGGAGTTTGTGAAGAACACCTTGGAGCCCGCAGGTGCGTGCGTCAGTGTCAGCAGCTTTTCGGCCAGTGCGATCTGAGTAGGGCTGGTGAAGAAGTTGGAGACATGGCCAAGGGTTGCCAGCTGGCTCGCGATCACGGACGTCACAAACGGGTGGGCGTGGCCCAGGGCATTAACGGCAATACCGCCGAGCAGGTCCAGGTATTCCTTGCCGTCGGCGTCCCAGACCAGGCAGCCGGCACCGCGGACCAGGACCCGCTGCGGGGTACCAAAAACGCCCATCAGGGACGTGGAATAGCGCGTGAGCCACTCAGCGCCAGTGCTGTGGGAAACGAGGGTGGTCGCCGTGGCCTCCGCAGCGATGGGGGTCCCGCCCGTCCCCGGACTCACCCCATCGCTGCTGCGGCCTTCAGCGGAATGGTTCAGTTCAGTGCTTGTCACTATGCGTTCACTTCCTCATCGGGGACGACCTGCGTGCCGATGCCCGCCGTCGTGAATGTTTCCAGGAGCATCGAGTGCGGCAGGCGGCCGTCCACGATGTGCGCGCGTTCCACTCCGCCGTCAATCGCCTTGAGGCATGCCTCCATCTTCGGGATCATGCCTGATTCAAGTGACGGCAGGAGCTGGCGCAGCTCCGATGCCGTGAGGGAGGAGATGAGGGATGACCGGTCCGGCCAGTTGGCGTACAGTCCCTCGACGTCGGTGAGGATCACCAGTTTGGACGCCCCCAGGGCTTCGGCCAGGGCCGCCGCGGCGGTGTCGGCGTTGACGTTCAGAACCTGGCCCGTGGTCTGGACCTCTCCGGCCGCCGTTTCGACGCCGTCGGACTCTATTTCCGGCGCCACCGTGGAGATGACCGGGATGCGGCCGGCGGCCAGGATGTCCAGGATGCCCTCCGGGTTGACGCCGACGACTTCGCCTACCAGGCCCAGGTCAACTTCCTCGCCGTCAATGACAGTGCCGGTCCGGACGGCGCGGAGCAGCCCACCGTCTTCGCCGGACATTCCCACGGCGTAGGGGCCGTGGGAGTTGATCAGGCCTACCAGTTCGCGGCCTACCTGGCCGGTGAGGACCATCCGGACCACGTCCATGGCTTCGGGGGTGGTGACACGGAGGCCGCCTTTAAACTCGGACTCGATACCCAGCCGCGCCAGCATGGAATTGATCTGCGGACCGCCTCCGTGGACCACCACGGGGTGGATGCCCACATGGTGCAGGAACACCACGTCTTCGGCGAAAGCACGGCGCAGTTCGTCATTAACCATGGCGTTGCCGCCGTATTTGATCACCATGGTGGAGCCGGCGAACCGCTGGATCCAAGGCAGCGCCTCAATCAGCGTGCCGGCCTTGCTCTGGGCATCACTCATGGACGTGGTTTCACGGGTCTGGGTGTTCATGCGTGCAGTATCTCCAGGGTTGCTGGTGGGATCAGGCGTGAGGATCAGCTGGAGTAGGCGCTGTTCTCGTGGACGTAGTCGTGGGTAAGGTCGTTGGTCCAGATGGTGGCTTCGGCGGCACCGGACTGCAGGTCGATTTCCACCAGAACTTCGCGGGGTTCCAGGTCCACCAGGTTGCGGTCGTCGCCGATGCTTCCGTTGCGGCAGATCTGGATGCCGTTGATGGCGACATTGAGCTGATCCGGTTCGAACACGGCATCCGTGGTGCCCACGGCGGACAGCACGCGGCCCCAGTTTGGGTCCTTGCCAAAGATGGCTGCTTTGAACAGGTTGGACCGGGCCACCGAGCGGCTGACGGTTTCGGCGTCCCGCTCGCTGGCCGCGTTGAACGTGCGGATGGCGATGTCATGGCTGGCGCCTTCGGCATCCCCGATCAGCTTGCGTGCCAGTTCGGCGCACACCTGGGTCAGCCCGGCACCAAAGGCTTCGGCGGACGGGACGGCGCCGGATGCGCCGGAAGCCAGCAGTACCACGGTGTCGTTGGTGGACATGCAGCCGTCCGAATCAGCCCGGTCGAAGGTGACGCGCGTGGCATCGCGGAGGACGACGTCGAGCATTTCCGCTTCGACGTCGGCGTCAGTAGTGAGGACCACCAGCATGGTGGCCAGGCCCGGCGCCAGCATACCGGCGCCCTTGGCGATGCCGCCGATGGTGAACTCCTGGCCGTCGGCGTCCGTGCCGATGAACAGCGCGGACTTGGGCACCGAGTCTGTGGTCATGATGGCGGTGGCCGCTGCCGGCCCGCCGTCCGTGCTCAACGCGGCCGAGGCAGCTTCGACGCCCGGGAGGATCTTGTCCATGGGCAGCTGTTCGCCGATCAGGCCGGTGGAACAGACAAAAACGTCCGTCGCCGAGATGCCCAGGACAGCGGCCACTTTTTCGGCCGTGCTGTGGGTGTTCTGGAACCCCTGGGGACCGGTACAGGCGTTGGCACCGCCGGAGTTGAGGACCACGGCGTCCACACGGCCGTCCGAGACCACCTGGCGGGACCAGTGGACGGGAGCCGCGGCTACCCGGTTGCTGGTAAAAACGGCGGCGGCGGCCTTGGTCGGGCCGTCGTTGACCACCAGGGCGAAGTCCGGCTTGCCGGAGGTCTTCAGGCCGGCGGTGACGCCTGCGGCGCGGAATCCCAGGGGGGCGGTAACGGTCACGGTGCAACTCCCTGCAGGTTGAGGCCGGCGGTTTCCGCCAGGCCAAGCGCAATATTCATGGACTGCACGGCGCCGCCGGCAGTCCCCTTGGTGAGGTTATCAATGACGCACGTCACAATCACGCGGCCGGTGTGTTCGTCCAATGCCAGTTGCATGGCGGCGTGGTTGGAGCCCTGGACCGATTTGGTGGCGGGCCATTGCCCGTCAGGCAGGAGGTGGACAAACGGTTCGTCGTCGTAGGCATCCGACCACGCCTGGCGGAGGTCCGCCGCAGTGGTGCCGGGCTTGATCTTCGCCGTGGCGGTGGTAAGGATGCCGCGGCTCATAGGCGCGAGCGTCGGAGTGAAGGACACCGTGACTCTCTCGCCGGCAGCGTTAGAAAGCCCCTGCTCAATCTCGGGGGTGTGGCGGTGGCCGCCACCCACGCCGTAGGGGCTCATGGAGCCCATCACCTCAGAACCGATGAGGTTCACCTTCGCGGCCTTGCCCGCACCCGAGGTGCCGGAGGCGGAAACGATCACGACGTCGTCGGGCTGGAGCAGCTTGGCGGCGAACCCGGGCGTCAGTGCCAGGAGGGCCGAGGTCGGGTAGCAGCCCGGGACGGCGATCCGGGTGGCGCCTTTAAGGGCTTCGCGCTGGCCGGGGAGCTCCGGCAGGCCGTAGGGCCACGTCCCGGCGTGGGCCGAGCCGTAGAACTTTTCCCACGCGGCCGGATCGTCGAGGCGGTGATCTGCGCCGGCGTCGATCACTACGGTGCCTTCCGGAAGCTGGGCCGCGATCTCGGCCGAAGCGCCATGTGGGAGCGCCAGGAACACCACATCGTGGCCGGAAAGATTCTCCACCGTGGTGTCTTCCAGGATGCGGCTGGCCAGTCCGTGCAGATGCGGCTGCAGTTCACCGAGACGGGAGCCTGCATTGCTGTGCGCGGTGATGGCACCGATGGTCACGTCCGGATGCCCCGCCAGGAGGCGCAGGACTTCTCCCCCGGCATAGCCGCTGGCTCCGGAGACGGCAACAGAAATAGTCATGCCCTGAATCTTACAGCAAAAATATTCAGTGTGCCCGATATTTATGCATAGGATGTTCCGTCGAGTCCGAGTCCCGCTGGACAGGCAGGCGTAGGCTGGGATGAGGGTGATCCTGACCGTGCAGTCCGAATGTCGGCTGCAGCGTTGCCCCAAACAGTTACGAGGCCCGGCTCCATGACCACCACCTTCCCCATGTCAGAGCGCCCTAAATCGCGTGTCCGGCAGCCCAACGCCGTTGTCCTGAGCTATTCGGAGCTATTGAAAAGCGTTAAGGCCGAAGGCTTGCTGGAACGGCGCGTCGGTTTCTACGTCACGCTCTTTGCCAGCTTGGTCCTCCTGATGGCCGCTACGTGGTTGGGCTTCGCCCTGATCGGCGACAGCTGGTTCCAGCTCCTCATTGCCGCGGCAGTCGGAGTTCTTTGCACTCAGCTCAGTTTCCTGGCCCACGAGGCCGGGCACCGCCAGATCTTCGCGTCGCGCCGGGCCAACGACTGGACCGCCCGGATCCTGGCCACCTCGGTGGCAGGGATGAGCTACTCCTGGTGGGAGCAGAAGCACGGCGCCCACCACAACCACCCCAACGTCATTTCCAAGGATCCGGACATTGCCACCGGGGCCATCGCCTTCCACACCGAAGGTGCCGCCACGCGGCAGGGCCGGTTTTCATTCCTGACCCGCAAGCAGGGTTGGTTCTTCTTCCCGTTGCTGTTCCTTGTTGGACTGGGTCTGCAGATCGATTCCGTGAAGTTCGTGTTCCGCCGGGCCAAGGTGACGCACCGCTGGGTAGAGCTTCCCATTTTGCTGGTCCGGCTCAGTCTCCTCCCCGCGCTCGCCTTTACATTCCTTCCGCTGGGAATGGCGTTCGCCTTCATTGGCGTGCAGCTTGCCGTCTTCGGTTTCTACATGGGCGCTTCCTTCGCACCGAACCACAAGGGCATGCCGGTCCTGCCCGCGGACAGCCGCGTGGACTTCTTCAGCCGCCAGGTCCTGACCTCACGGAACATCTCCGGCGGCCGGTTTATGGACATCCTGCTCGGGGGCCTGAACCGCCAGGCCGAGCACCACCTCTTCCCGGACATGGCGCGCCCCCAGCTGGACAAGGCTGCCAAGATCGTCCGCGAGTACTGCAAGAAGCACCAGGTGCCCTACACGGAGACCACGCTGCTGCAGTCCTACGGCATCATCGTCCGCTACCTCAACGACGTGGGCCTTGCCGCAGGACGCCACTTCGAGTGCCCCATGGCAACGGTGACCCGGCGGTTCTAGCATGCACACCCCGAGTCACGCGACTCCCCCGCATTGCCCTTCCCTCCTTATGTCCCGAAGCGACGGCCGGCTACCGGCCGTCGCTTCGTCGTCGGTAGCGGTATCCCTAGGATGGTCAGAGACACCGGCTGCGGGAAATCCCCGCCCGGAGAGGAGACCCTTTATGCATGCCATCGTTGCCCGCCAGTCCGGAGGTCCGGAAGTCCTCGAGCTCGCCGAGGTGGACCGCCCGACGCCCGGCCCCGGCCAGTTACTCATCAAAGTCGCGGCCACGGGCGTCAATTTCATTGAGACGTACCAGCGCGGCGGCATGTACCAGGTCCCGTTCCCCTTTACGCCTGGCTCGGAAGCCGCTGGGACTGTAGAGGAGCTCGGCGAGGGCGTCGAAAACTTCGCAGTCGGCACCAGGGTGGCCACGGCCGAGGGCACTAAATGCTACGCCGGCTACGCGGTGCTCGATGCGGCCAAGGCACTTCCGGTGCCGGATGGCGTCGACGACCTGACGGCGGCTGCCTTGCCGCTCCAAGGCATGACCGCGCACTACCTCATCAATTCCTCCTTCAAGGTCGAACCGGGCCACACCGTAATGACGCACGCCGGTGCCGGCGGCGTCGGCCTGCTGCTGATCCAACTGCTGAAGGAAAGGGGGGCCCGCGTCATCACCACGGCTTCCTCGGCGGCCAAGGGAGAACTTGCCCGCGACGCCGGGGCCGACCATGTGCTGCGGTATGAGGGCTTCCCCCACCATGTCCGCGAACTCACCAACGGGAAGGGCGTGGACGTGGTGTACGACGGCGTCGGCCGCAACACCTTTGACGGGTCCCTCTCCTGCCTTCGCACGCGAGGCACGCTGGTCCTGTTCGGGGCAGCCTCGGGGGCCGTTCCTCCGGTGGATCCGCAGCGTCTCAATGCGGGCGGGTCGCTGACGTTGACCCGCCCGTCCCTGGCCCACTTCCTGCTCAATGAGCAGGAGCGTCGCTGGCGGTCGGCGGAGATCTTCGCCGCCGCAGAAAAGGGGCGCCTGTTGGTCCGGATCGGTGCCACGTACCCCCTTGCCGAGGCGCGACGTGCCCACGAGGACCTCGAGGGCAGGCGCACCACGGGCAAGGTCCTGCTGGTTCCCTGATGGCGCCTGCTTACGGATGAACGGAATATGAACCTTCAACCAATCAAGGACACCTTCCGTTCGCTTTCCTCAGGCAGGATCCGTCCGTGAGTGAGCATCAGTCAAACGTCGTGGCATCCCGGCCGGAAGATCTTTACCGCCCCCAGCTGGCCGGTTTGCCCTTGGCCCCTCCCGAGCGGACACTCATGGCCATCCTGGCGGAATCGGCCACCCGCTTCCCGGAGGCATCGGCGCTCGACGACGGCCAACGCTCCCTGAGCTACGCGGACCTGATGGCCGAGGTCCGGGCCAAAGGGCGGGAGCTCCGGGCCGCCGGACTGGGCGCCGGCGACAGGATCGGCGTGCGGATTCCGTCCGGGACCAATGAGCTCTACATCTCGATTCTCGCGATCCTGCACATCGGCGCCGCCTACGTGCCCGTGGACGCCGACGACCCCGAGGAACGTGCACGGCTCGTCTTCAACGAGGCACGCGTGGCCACAGTCCTCACCGGTGGGGCCGCGGTCATTGTCACGGCCTCCCGGCCCAAGGAAGACGGCCGAGTCGCTGAGCACCATTCTGCCGAGCGCCGTGAAGCCGAAAGCCGTGCTGCCGAGCCCGGCGATGACGCCTGGGTGATCTTTACCTCCGGGTCCACCGGCACGCCCAAGGGCGTCGCGGTCCAGCACCGCTCCGCCGCCGCCTTTGTTGACGCCGAAGCCCGGATCTTCCTGCAAGAGGAACCACTCGGCCCGCAAGACAGGGTACTGGCAGGGCTTTCGGTCGCCTTTGATGCCTCGTGCGAGGAAATGTGGCTTGCCTGGCGTCATGGCGCCTGCCTGGTGCCCGCGCCGCGTGCCCTGGTCAGGACGGGAACGGACCTTGGCCCCTGGCTCATCAGCCACGGCATCACCGCAGTGTCCACTGTTCCTACCCTTGCGGCACTCTGGCCCGCAGAGTCCCTGGAGAGTGTCCGGCTCCTGATTTTTGGCGGCGAAGCCTGCCCGCCCGAGCTCGCCGAACGGCTTGCCATCCCGGGCCGGGAAGTATGGAACACCTACGGCCCCACGGAGTCCACGGTCGTGGCCTGCGCTGCTCCCCTGGGTGGTCCCGGTCCGGTCCGGATCGGGCTGCCGCTGGACGGCTGGGACCTGGCCGTGGTGGACCCCGACGGACTGCCCGTCAGCGAAGGGGACATCGGCGAGCTGATCATCGGCGGCGTCGGGCTGGCCCGTTACCTTGACCCGGACAAGGACCGGGAGAAGTACGCACCCATGCCGTCCTTCGGCTGGGACCGCGCCTACCGTTCCGGCGATCTGGTCCGCTACGAAGCCGCCGGCCTGATCTTTATGGGCCGTGCGGACGAACAGGTCAAGCTCGGTGGACGACGGATCGAACTGGGCGAAATTGACGCTGCCCTGCAGGCCCTCCCCCACGTCGCCGGAGCGGCGGCGGCCGTCCAGACAACCGCGGCCGGCAACCAGATCCTGGTGGGATACCTGGCCGCCGCTGATGCGGACCTGGATCTGGTGGCAGCCCGTGAGCTCCTGGCGGCGAGCCTCCCCGCCCCCCTCATTCCGCTGCTGACCGTCGTCGAGTCCATGCCGACGAAAACCAGCGGCAAAGTGGACCGTCATGCCCTGCCCTGGCCGTTGACCGGGAGCGGCGCGGCGGAGGCTGACGCTGCTCCGTTGAACCTGCCGGAAGATGCCGCCTGGATCGCCGAACAGTGGACGGCCGTCCTTGGCAGCCCCGTATCAAGCCTCGACGCCGACTTCTTCGCCTACGGCGGCGGCTCCCTCTCCGCTGCCCGGCTGGTCTCCGCCCTCAGGAGCCGGTACCCGACCATCACGGTCGCCGACATCTACGCCACGCCCAGGATCGGGGCCCTGATTGATGCGGCCCGCCAGACACTTCCCGACGGCGTGCCCGCCGGGCCGGCGCCGTCCAGGACTGTACGCCCCACCGCGTTCAAATCCCAGGTCTTCCAGACGCTGATGGGCATTCCCCTGCACATCCTGGTGGGGATGCGCTGGCTGACCTACCTCATGGCGGCTAATAACGTGCTGGCTGCCTTGGCAGGCTTCAGTGCCGCCCCCACAGTTTCCTGGTGGTGGGTGGCCGCGTCCTGGCTGGTCTTCGTCTCTCCGGCCGGCCGGATGCTGATTTCCGTGGCCGCGGCCCGGATCCTGCTGCGGAAGGTGAAGCCGGGAACGTACCCGCGCTCAGGGCGCGTGCACCTGCGCCTGTGGCTGGCAGAACAAATCCAGGACCTCGCAGGTGCTATCAGCCTCGCCAGCGCACCATGGGTCCCCTACTACGCCCGGGCGCTGGGCGCCAGGATCGGCACCAACGTCCAGCTGCACTCGCTTCCCCCCGTTACCGGATTGCTTTCCCTCGGCAGTGGCTCCAACATTGAGCCTGAAGTGGACCTTTCCGGTTGGTGGATCGACGGGGACATCGTCCATATCGGAGCCGTCCACATCGGGGCAGGAGCCAGCGTAGGGGCGCGCAGCACGCTGATGCCCGGCGCTTCCATCGGCGCCGGAGCCCAGGTGGAACCAGGCTCGGCGGTCCTCGGCAAGGTCAAGGCCGGCCACCACGTTGCCGGGTCCCCGGCCGAACGCCGGGGCAAGGCCAAGCACTCGCTGCCGGACACTCCCGCAGAACATCGGCTGATTGGCCGGCTCTGGTTCGCCGGATTCGCCGCGGCTTCGGCCGTGCTGGCCCTGATCCCCTACGTCTCCGCCGCCGCCGCAGGGCTGGTAACCTTTGGCTTCATCCGGGGCAGCGCTTCGCTCTCCGCCGCCATGCCGCAGATCCTGCTCGCCCTCGCACCCGCGGCCCTTGTGTGGTTCGTCGTCAATCTGCTGCTCATTTTGGTCACCACCCGGCTGCTCGGGATCGGCCTGGCCGAGGGCTACTATCGCGTCCGCAGCCGGATCGGCTGGCAGGTCTGGGCCACGGAACGCGTACTGGACCTGGCCCGCGACCTGCTATTCCCCATCTATGCCAGTCTCTTCACTCCGGTCTGGCTGCGCCTCCTCGGTGCCAGGATCGGCAAGAACGTCGAAGCCTCCACCGTCCTGCTCATCCCCAAGATGACCACCGTGGGCGAGGGCGCCTTCCTGGCCGACGACACCATGGTGGCCTCCTACGAGCTCGACGGCGGGTGGTTGCGGATTGCGCCCGCGAAGATCGGCAAGCGCTCCTTCCTGGGCAACTCCGGCATGACCGCTGCCGGCCGGAACGTCCCCAAGAACTCACTCGTGGCCGTTCTGTCGGCCACCCCGGCCAAGGCCAAAGCAGGGACGTCATGGCTGGGCAGCCCACCCGTGCGGCTCCGGCGTACCGCCATCGCTTCAGATGACACACGTACCTTCCAGCCGCCGCTGCGGCTCAGGTTTGCCCGCTGCCTCTGGGAACTGGGCCGTTTCATTCCCGTGGTGGCCACTGTGGCGATCGCCGCAGGCGTGATGCTTGCCTTTGACTGGCTGGCCGCCGCATACAACTACGGGATTGCCGCAGCCTTGGGCGGGGTCGTGATGCTGCTGGCGGGCGCGATGGCCGCGGGCAGCGCCGTCGTCGCCAAATGGGTCCTCGTGGGACGGATCCGTGCCGGCGAGCACCCGCTCTGGAGCTCCTTCATCTGGCGCAACGAGGTGGTGGACACCTTTATCGAAATGGTCAGCGCCCCCTGGTTCGCGCGTGCAGCCACCGGGACGCCGGCCCTGGTCTGGTGGCTCCGGGCGCTTGGCGCACGGATCGGCCGCGGCACGTGGTGCGAAAGCTACTGGCTCCCTGAAGCTGACCTCGTATCCCTTGGGCGGAACTCCACCGTCAACCGGGGCTGCGTGGTCCAGACGCACCTGTTCCACGACCGCGTCATGAGCCTGGACACTGTTACCCTCGAAGACGGTGCAACCATGGGGCCACATGGTGTCATCCTGCCGCAGGCCAGCATCGGAGCCGGCGGAACCGTTGGACCGGCGTCACTGGTGATGAGGGGTGAATCGGTTCCAGCCGCGACCTACTGGATGGGCAACCCGGTGAGCCCCTGGAGCGGACCCGCAGCGTCCGCTCCAAAGCCACGGTAGCCCCCGCACCAGGTGTCCTGCCGCCCTACGCCGATCGGAAAGACCGTCTTATGAGTTCCCCCGTACCGAGCCCGACGGCCGCGAATACCGGCCCCGCCCGCACATCGGAGCAGGATGCTTCGGCACCTGATCCCTACATGCCGGGCCATGGCACGAACGCGTACAGGGTCAGCCGCTACGAACTGGACCTTGACTACAAGCTCAGCAGCAACCGCCTGAGCGGGCGGGCGGTCCTCAACGCCGTCACCCGGTATGCGACGGCGGCCGTGGTCCTGGACCTGACCGGGCTCCGGGCCACGAAGATCCAGCTCAGCGGGCGCCGGGTAAAGAAATTCAGCCAGCGCGCGGGACAACTGGTCATTGTGCCCGAAGCAGCACTGCAGGCGGGCGAGGAATTTACCCTGGACATCCGCTATGAAGGCAACCCTGCCCCCCGCCGCGGGTTCTGGGGCGAGGTGGGCTGGGAGGAACTCACCGATGGCGTCCTGGTGGCTGGCCAGCCGAACGGCGCCGCCTCCTGGTTCCCCTGCAACGACCACGCCGGCGACAAGGCCAGCTACAAAATCAGTGTGACCACCGACGCCAATTACCGGGCCGTGTGCAACGGGACGCTGATCTCCCACACCAGCAGGGCCAGCCGCGGGACCTGGGTCTACGAGCAGGCGGAGCCCATGGCCACCTACCTTGCCACGGTCCAGATTGGCCGGTATGAGTTCCTCGCCCTGACTCCCTTCCCCGTGGACGGCCAGGTTCCGCAGTTCGCCGCCGTCCCGGCGCTGTTGGTCGATGCCGCCCGTGAGGGCCTGGCGAGGCAGCCGGAAATGATGCGCACCTTTGCCAGCTGCTTCGGGCCCTACCCGTTTCCGGAATATTCCGTGGTGGTGACCGAAGACGAGCTGGAAATACCGCTTGAAGCGCAGACGCTGTCCATTCTGGGCCGGAACCACCTGACGCAGGAGTGGGAATCCCAGCGGCTCATCGCCCACGAGCTCGCGCACCAGTGGTTCGGGAACTCTCTCACGGCCTCATCCTGGGCGGACATCTGGCTCCACGAAGGCTTCGCCTGCTACGCGGAGTGGATCTGGTCCGAGGAAGCGGGCGTCCTGCCCATTGCGGACCGGGCCGCCGCAGCCTGGCGGAAGCTGGCCGCCGGCAGCCAGGACATCATCGTGGGCGACCCCGGGCCGGAGCTGATGTTTGATGACCGCGTCTACAAGCGCGGAGCCCTGGCCCTGCATGCCCTGCGGATCCGGTGCGGCGACCTGGCATTTTTTGCCCTCTTGCACGACTGGACGGATACCCACCGTCACGGTTCGGTGTCCACGGCGGCCTTTATCCTCGCCGCGGACCGGGCAACCGGACTGGACACCGAGGCGCTGCTGCACCCGTGGCTGCTCGAGGCCGCCCTTCCGCCGCTGCCGGTGCGCTGACCAGCAAGTGCGGTGACGGGCAAGTGCGCTGACAACAACGTCGCTAGCTGCCGGTGCGCGAAACCGCGACGGCGGCGCGAAAGTTGAGCGGGAGGCCGGCTTCTCCGGCGGCCAGGTCCCGGATTTCCGGGCGGGACAAAACATCAAGCGTTTCCGGGTCCGTAACGAGGCCGTCGCCCGTCATCTTGAGCCAGGCTTCCTTGCGCGCCCAGAGCCGTGCCCGCTCCCGCAGCAGCTGAGGCCCGGCCAGCCCGGCGAGGGCCGCGCGCTCGGCGGCGGTAAGGGCCACGCCGTCGAACCCGTCAAAGGCCATCCCGGACGGGTCCGCCAGGTCCACGCCAATGCGGACTCCGACCGCCGGATCCGTCACGGCGCCCAACAGGATCCACCCGGAACTCCGGGACAGGCTCAGCGCGAGCGGCACCGGCTCTCCCCTGAGCGTATAACCCGGCCTGCCGTGCGATAGCTCGGGGCCGGAGCCGCACCGGGGGCAGCTGAAGTGAGTGGTGAGGTCCGACGCCGGGACGTCCAGCAGTTCTGCTGCGAACCTTCGCAGGGCACGCCGGCCAGCGACAAAAACGGCCCGCGGGCCGGGTGCCAGGGCAGCTGCTCGGGCCAGCTCGGCGGGCCCCAGCACTACTGACTGGTGGCCCGCCGTCGGGTCCTGCCCTTCGGATACGCCGGGAGGGCAGGAACGCAGGACCGGCACTGGCGCCACCGGCCCCGCCCCCACCAGCCCTGCCATCCGGATCCGCGTTTAGCGCTGGACGGCGCCGAAGCGCTCTGCAGCCAGGGCAACAGCGCTTTCGCGCGCAGCCGAGGCCTCATCGGCCGTCAGCGTCCGGTCCGTGGCCCGGAATCGCAGGCCGAAGGCGAGCGATTTCTTGCCTTCTTCAATACCCTTGCCGGCGTAGACGTCGAACAGCGCCACGTCCTCCAGCAGCTCGCCGGCGCCTTCGCGGAGCGCCTCGAGGACCTGGTCCGCGGGAATCTCCTGCGGCACCACCAGGGCAACGTCCTGGGTGGCCACCGGGAACGTGGAGATGTGGCGGGCCACAATCACATCCGCGGCTGCCTCGAACAACGCATCGGCGTTGAATTCCAGCGCCACCGACCGGGCAGGCATGTCATGCGCGGCCAGGAGCTTCGGGTGCAGCTCGCCTGCGTACCCCACCACCTCACCGGTCCGCAGCGAGAGCTGCGCGGCCCGGCCGGGGTGGAACGCCTGGTGCGCACCCTGGCTGACCACGATCTCCACGCCCAGGACGTCCCCGGCAAGCCGGGCAATATCCAGCGCGTCGGACCAGTCCCACAAGCGCGGCGTGTGGTTCGCGGCAGCGGGTGAGTCGTGGCCGGTGAGGACAGCGGCGACGTACAGCGGCTGGTCCGGAACGCCGTCGTACAGTGCATCCAGCACCTCGTCGGAAGGCTTGACGCCCAGCGGCGGGATGGACGGTGTACCTACAGTCCCGCTCGGCAGGAACACCAGGCCGGACTCGAAGAGCGCCAGGTCGCGGAAGCCGCGGGAGTGGTTTCGCTTGGCCACCTCGATGAGCCCGGGGAGGATGGACGTGCGCAGGAAGCCGTGTTCCTCGCTGATGGGATTCGCCAGCTTGACGGCGCTCCGGGCAGCACCCTGCTCGGCGACGCCGAAGGTGTCGTTGGCGGCTTTGGAGACGAACGGGTAGGCCAGGACTTCGGTCAGCCCGGCGTCAGCCAGTGCCTGGATGAGCCGGCGGCGCTGCTGCTGCACGCGGGTCAGGCCACGTCCCGGAGGGGCCACCGGAAGGGTGGCGGGGATGTTCTCGTAGCCCACCAGCCGCGCGATTTCCTCGGAGAGGTCCTCTTTGGTTTCAAGGTCGTTGCGCCAGCTCGGGGCGCTCACGGTCCAGCCGCCGTCGGATTCTTCAACCACGGCACCCAGGTCCACCAGCGCGGTGGTAATCTGCTCCTCGGTGAAATCGATGCCGATCCGCTGGGCGGCGAAGCCTGCCGGCAGCGCGATGGTTACGGCGTCCGGCGCGGTCCCGACGTCGGTCCCCGCCTGGTCGGCAATCCCATCGGCGAGCTCCACCAGGAGGTCAACAACACGCTGGGCGGCGATGTCCGCCACGTGCCAGTCGACGCCGCGCTCGAAGCGCTTGGACGCCTCGGACGGCAGCTTGTGCCGGCGGCGGGACCGGCCAATGGACACCTCATCGAAGTGTGCCGCCTCCACCAGGACGTTCGACGTCGAATCGCTCACCTCCGTGGCGGCACCGCCCATCACGCCGGCAATGCCGATCGCGCCGGAACCGTCGGTGATGAGGAGGTCTTCGACGTCGAGCGCGCGCTCCTTGGCGTCCAGGGTGGTGATTTTCTCCCCCGGCACGGCGCGCCGGACCACGATGTCTCCGGACAGTTTGTCCAGGTCATAGCAGTGCGTGGGCTGGCCGAGCTCGAGCATCACGTAGTTGGAGATGTCCACCGGCAGGGAGATGGAGCGGATCCCGGCGAGCCGCAGCCGCGAGGTCATCCACGCGGGCGTCGGCCTGGTGGCGTCGACGCCGCGGACGGTGCGGGCCACAAAACGGTCACAGCCGGTCTTACCGTAGATGGGCGCGTCGTCGTTGAGCTTGACGCCGTAGCCGCCGGAAAGCTCCGCCGGGGCCAGGACCTCTGAAGCCGGGTCCGTGAAGGAGGTTCCGGTGGCGTGGGCGTACTCACGGGCCACACCACGGATGGAGAACGCGTAGCCGCGGTCCGGGGTCACGTTGATCTCGGCAGCCTGGTCATAGAGGCCCAGCAGTTCCATGGCGTCGGTACCGATTTCCGGATCAAGCCCGATGCGGGACAGCACCAGGATGCCGTCGTGGTCTTCGCCGATGCCCAGCTCACGGACGGAGGCGATCATGCCGGCGGAGAGGTGGCCGTACGTCTTCCGGGCGGAAATGCGGAAGTCGCCGGGCAGGACCGCTCCGGGCAGGGTGACCACTACTTTGTCGCCCTCAACGAAGTTGTGGGCGCCGCAGATGATCCCCTGCACGCCGGACGGGTCGATGCCTTCGCCGGTGAGGGCCTGTTCCTGGCCTTCGGGGACAACCCGGACCTGGCACCAGTTGATGGTTTTGCCGTTGGTCTGGGGTTCCTTGACGATGCTCAGGACCTGGCCCACCACAACCGGACCCTGCAGGGTGTCCGTGGGACGGTGGACGGCCTCTTCTTCAAACCCGACCTTGACCAGTTCGGCCATCACGTCTTCGGCCGTTGCTCCGGCCGGTACTGCTGCGAATTCACGCAGCCAGGAAAGTGGGATACGCACTGTTAGATCTCCATCCCGAAGTGCTCGCTGAAACGTACGTCGCCTTCGATCATGTCGCGCATGTCGCCGACTTCATTGCGGAACATGAGCGCGCGCTCGATACCCATGCCAAATGCGAAACCGGAGTAGATGTCCGGGTCAATGCCTGCGGCCCGGAGGACATTGGGGTTGACCATGCCGCAGCCGCCCCATTCGATCCAGCGAGGGCCGCCCTTGGCGCCCGGGTGCCAGATGTCCAGTTCCGCGGACGGCTCGGTGAAGGGGAAGTAATTCGGGCGCAGCCGGACGGAGGCTTCATCACCGAACATCTGCCGGGTGAAGTGCTCCAGCGTGCCCAGGAGGTCGGCCATGCTCAGGTTCTTGTCGATGGCCAGGCCCTCGAACTGGTGGAACACCGGGGTGTGGGTGGCGTCCAGTTCATCGGTGCGGAACACCTTGCCGGGGCACAGCACGTAGATCGGCAGTTCGCGTTCCAGCATGGAACGGACCTGCACCGGTGAGGTGTGCGTACGCATCACCAGGTGGGCCTCGGGCGGCTCCACGAAGAAGGTGTCCTGCATTTCGCGGGCCGGGTGGTCCGGCTTGAAGTTCAGGGCGTCGAAGTTGAACCACTCGGATTCCACTTCGGGGCCTTCGGCGATTTCCCAGCCCATGCCAACAAAGATGTCCGCCACGCGGTCCTGAAGCGTCGAGAGCGGGTGCCGGGCTCCTGCCCGACGACGGCGGGGTGCGGCAGTGACGTCCACTGTCTCTACCAGCAGGATCCGGGCGTCGTTTTGTGCTTCCAGCTCGGCGGTGCGGTCCGCGAGCGCCTTGTTGACCCGGCCGCGGGAGGAACCCATGAGCTTGCCGGCTACGGCTTTCTGGTCTTTCGGCAGTCCGCCGATCTCCCGGTTGGCCAGGCTGAGCGGCGATTTCTCGCCGGTGTGGGCCAGCCTCACCGCCTTGAGTTCGTCAAGGGAGCCGGCGCCGGCAATGGCGGCGATGGCCTGGTCTACAGCGGCAGTAATGGCGGCTTCATCCGTAGGGTTCGGGATGGCGGCGCCCGGCAAAGTTTCAGTCATCTACTGTTCTTAGCTACGAGTCGGGGCTGCCCGTTAGGGGTGCAGCCGCACACGGTTTCCCGGCAGCGCATCCGTCACTGGCAGGTCATTCCGTGAATCCATGCGTGATGAATGCACTCGATGACCAGGTCAGGGCACACCGGTCAAAACCGGCGGCCACTATCCTCCAGTCTAAGTGAAGGCTCCGGCTACCATGGCCTCATGACACAAGGGCAGGGCCGGGCAGCCGCGCAACTGTTGACGGCAGGGCAGTTGAGGGCTGGGCCGTGGAGCGCTGGGCCGCTCGCGGCGGGGCACGTCGCGGCAGGGCACGTGACGGCAGGGCAGCGGGTACGGCAGCTTGCCAACCTGGCCAACGGCACCACCCTGCTGGGCCTGGCCGTTGCCGCAGCGGCGGGAACCGCCGTTAGCCAAGGCCCTCGAGGGCTGCTCATCGCGTCCGGTTACCGGTGGCGCCTTCCCTATGCCGGGGCCTTTACCCTTGGCAACGTGGTTATCTGCAGGATCCGGGCTGAAGGTCTGACCTCCAATCCGGCTCTCCTGGGTCATGAGGAAAAGCACTGCAGCCAGTACGCCTGCTGCCTGGGACTGCCCTTTCTTCCGCTGTATTTCCTGGCTGCAGGCTGGTCGCTGCTCCGGACGGGCGATCCGGCTTCGGAGAATTTCTTCGAACGGCAGGCCGGCCTGGCGGCCGGCGGCTACGTTGACAGCAGGACAACAAGGCCGGCGCCCCTTGGGGCCGGCGGAATCGAGGTCTGACATGACGGGCGAACCCAACACCTGGACCAACAACAGGACCATCACCGTGACCGGAACGGGGACAGCGGAGGCGCGACCGGACCTGCTGACCATTTCCGTGGGCGTCGAATGCCGGCGGGACAGCGTGGGCACCGCCTATGCGGACGCGGGAACCGCGTCTGCGGCTGTATCCGGTGCGCTCCGCCGGCACGGCGTGGCTGATGCGGACATCCGGACGTCCGGGCTGAACGTCCGGCCGGAGTTCGTCTGGCGCGACGGCGGCGGCCAGCAGGTGACCGGCTATGTGGCCTCCAGCGGGCTTACCGTACGCCTGCGGCAGGTGAGCGCGGCGTCCGGCGTTATTGCCGCTGCAGTAGACGCCGGCGGCGATGACGTACGCCTGAACGGACTGGAGCTTGGCTTCTTGGATGAGTCAGCCGTCGCCTCCCTTGCCCGGGAAGCTGCCTGGCAAGATGCCGTTTCCCGGGCCGAACAGTTTGCATCGCTGGCGTCCGCGCGGCTCGGAGCGGTGAATTCCATTGCCGAGCACCCCGATACAGCCGGACCGGTTCCGGTGGCCCGGATCCAGCGCGCCGCCGCCAGCGAAGCCATCAGCGTGGAAGCAGGCCACGCCAGCATTAGCACGAGTGTCACCGTGGTCTGGCAACTGCAGGCCTGACAGTTTCCAAAGCCCGTACCGAGCCCGGCGCTGAACCCGGCACTGCGCCCGGCGCGCGGACTTCCCAAGTGTCCGGTCCTTGACTTAAGTTCGAACATATCTTCGAATAGAGGGCATGAGATGGGATGCACAAGCACTGATGCCCCGGCCCGCCGATGACCTCGGAAGTGGCCCGTCACCTGCCCTGCTCCCCCTTACCGGGTTGGTCCGTTCTGTCACCACCCCCGAGTTCGCCGGCATCACCTTTCATGAGGTCACCGCCAAATCGGTGCTCAACAAGGTGGTGGCCGGGTCGCGGATGCCGTTTGAGTGGACCGTCAACCCGTACCGCGGCTGCAGCCACGCCTGTGTTTATTGTTTTGCGCGCAAGAGCCACACGTACCTGGACTTTGACGCCGGGCTGGATTTTGACAGCCAGGTGGTGGTGAAGGTAAATGCCGCCGAGGTCCTCCGGAAGGAGCTGGCCAAGCCATCCTGGAACCGCCACCAGGTGGCCCTTGGCACCAACACGGATCCCTACCAGCGGGCCGAGGGCCGCTACCAGCTGATGCCGGGAATCATCACCGCTTTGGCTGACTCAGGCACGCCGTTGTCCATCCTCACGAAGGGGACGTTGCTCGCCCGGGACATTCCGCTGCTGAAGCGGGCTGCCGCCCAGGTGCCGGTGGGTGTGGGCATTTCCCTGGCCATGACGGATGAGGCACTCTCCGAAGCCGTGGAACCAGGCACACCAGGGCCGCGGGCGCGGCTCAAGCTGGTCTCCCGCTTGCGCGATGCCGGGCTCCCCTGCGGTGTCATGGCGATGCCCATCCTGCCGTGGCTCTCCGACAGCGACGAAGCGCTTGATGCCCTGTTCGGCTCCCTGGCCGCCGCAGGAGCGACGGGCGTCACCGCCGGCGCTCTTTACCTGAAGCCTGGTACCCGGGAATGGTTTATGCAGTGGATTGCCGGGAACCACACGGAACTGGCCGGCCGCTACCGGAGGCTCTACGGCACAGGCTCCTATGCTTCCAAGGAATACCGCACGTGGCTCGCCGCAAAAGTCCACTACTTCAAGCAGCGGCACGGATTCACCAGCGGCCACGGTTTCAGCCACCGTGACCTCGAGGACGATCCTCGCGGCGAGGAAGCCCAGTATCCCGCCGGGAGTATCCCGTCCATCCCCGCCGGCACACAGGAACGGCCAGCTGGGGAATCCCAGCCGGCCGCCGCCGGGCCGCGTCAGCAGCCCACCCTGTTCTAGGGGCAGTTTCCTAGCCGGCCGGGATGACCAGGCTCCTGTACTTCTCTGCAGGAAGTCCTTCATGTCCTGGGAGGTCGGGATTTTGCAGGGCTGCTGGAGCCGGGGTGCTTAATGTGGTGTCCGGACGTCCTGGAATTCAGCGCCTGGCTCTTGAACCCACCGGCGTGCCCAAAGATTCAAGAAGTGCCCGGACAATCGGGAAGTCGGCCGGGATCCACGGAAGACTGAGAGCTTCATCACGGTTCGTGGTGCTGATCCACGTCAGCAGGTCGTGGTCTTCGAGCGGCTGGGGATCACCGCTGGAAATCTCCGCCAACCACACCCGCATGCTGGCCCGCTCATTCAGCCGCCAGCCAGCCGCCGTCCCGGCGCGGAGTTCCGGCCCCAAGCGGACGTCTACGCCCAGCTCCTCCCTGAGTTCCCGGTGCAACGCGGCCTCACATTCCTCCCCGGCGTCGACCTTGCCGCCGGGGAACTCCCAGAGCCCGGCGAGCTGCTCGGGAGCAGTCCGCCGGGCCACCAGTATGCGGGTGGGCTCCATCAACGAGTCCACTATTGCTCCACCGACTACCTGTATCAGTCCACTCACTGCCCCAGTCTATGAGGGAGAATGGTTTGCGGGCACTCCCCCAACATCCCCTTTGAAAAGCAGGCACATGAGCAGCGTCGTCCGAACCTCCACCGCGTCCAAGGCGAAGACTCCGCACGTCGGCGCAGCGATCTTTGCGCTGGCCATGGGAGGCGTCGGAATAGGCGTCACGGAGTTCACCATGATGGGCCTGCTCAAAGAAGTGGAACAAGGACTCAGTATCAGCACCCCGGAGGCGGGGCACCTCATCTCCGCTTATGCCCTCGGAGTGGTAGTGGGCGCGCCCTTGCTGGCCGCAGTCGGAGCCAAACTGCCGCGCAAACACCTCGCGCTCGGCCTTATGCTGTTCTTCACCCTCGCCAACCTGACATCTTATCTTGCTCCCGATTACGGCAGCATGTTGGTGGCCCGGTTTGCGGCCGGACTTCCGCACGGCGCATTCTTCGGTGTCGCAGCCGTGATCGCCGCTTCCCTGGTATCCCCCACCCGCCGCGGTTGGGCCATCTCCATGGTGATGGCAGGCTTGTCCGTTTCAAACGTTATCGGCGTACCGGCGGCCACCTGGGTGGGCCAGTCCTTCGGCTGGCGGTTGCTGTTCCTTCTGGTAGGAGGAATCGGCTTGCTGACGCTGGTACTGCTGTGGCGCTATGTTCCGTACCAGGCACCCCATCCTGACGCGAGCATCCGCCGCGAACTAGGTGCGCTCAAGCGGCTTCAGGTGTGGCTGGCCATTCTGATCGGCATCGTGGGATTTGGCGGCTTCTTCGCGACCTACACCTACATTGCCCACACCATGACCCTGGTGGCCGGGATTCCGGCGTCGTTGCTGCCCATTGTGGTCGCACTGTACGGACTGGGCATGGTGGCGGGAACTGTCATCGGCGGCAGGCTTGCGGACAAGTCGGTGATGGGCACGCTGTACTGGGTCCTGCCCGGCATCGCCGTCGCCCTGGTGGCTTACGCGGTCGCTGTGCACTGGCCCTGGTCAGCCCTCGTGATGGTCTTTGTGGTGGGGGCGTCCGGCTCCATGCTGATCCCTGCCCTGCAGACCCGCCTGTTGGATGCCTCGCCGGACGCACCTTCCCTCGCTTCCTCGCTCAACCATGCAGCGCTCAACGTTGCCAATGCCTTGGGCGCTTTCCTGGGCGGCGTAGTGATCGCCTGGGGCTGGGGCTTCGTGGCGCCTGCGCTCGTGGGGGCCGTGTTGGCCGTCCTTGGCTTTGGCATCGCTGTGGCCAGCGGGCTCCTGGAACGCAAGAAGTCACTGGCCGCCTGATCCGGGGGAACGGGCGGGCAGCGGCTTCACCGCGGCATGCTGTGCGCTAAGGCAGTAACGTCAGGCCGGCGGGTCCTGGGCCCCGGCTTCGGCTGAAGCGTGGACCGGGCCTGAAACGTGCCCTGCACCGGATATCTCGTCCGTGCGGCCGGCTTCCCGGTGCAGATCCGGTTCGAGGTAGATCACCCGGGCAATCGGAACGGCCGTACGGATTCGGGACTCGGCACCATCAATCGCAGCGGCGATGTCCCGGCCGGAATCGGCGGCGCCTACGGAGATCTTGGCCGCCACCAGCAGCTCCTCCGGTCCGAGGTGAAGGGTCTTAAGGTGGATGATGCGGTTGTGCCCCTCCGCCTCGATGGCCTCGCTGATGCGGGCCACATCAGCCCGGGTGGCGGACTCGCCCAGCAGCAAGGACTTGGTTTCGATAGCCAGGACAACCGCGATGGCCACGAGCAACAGGCCGATCATGCCGGTACCCGCGGCGTCCCAGATCCCGTTGCCGGTGACGAGGGTCACGCTCACACCCACGAGCGCGAACACAAGGCCAAGAAGCGCCCCGAGGTCTTCCAGCAGGATGACCGGCAGCTCCGGCTGCTTGGCCGTGCGCACAAAGCTCACCCAGCCCTGCTTGCCGCGGACGTGGTTGGATTCGATGATGGCGGTCCGGAACGAGAAGGACTCAGCAACAATGGCACCGATCAGCACCGCCAGAGGAACCCACCAGAAGTCCCCTTCGATGGCGTGTGGGTTCTGCAGCTTCTCCCACGCTTCGAACAGCGCGAAAAGCCCGCCCACGCTGAAGAGCACGATTGAGACGATAAAGGCGTAAATGTAGCGTTCCCGGCCATACCCGAACGGGTGCTCTGGGCTGGCAGCCTTCCTGGCGCGCTTGCCGCCGATCAGGAGCAGCAGTTGGTTGCCCGAGTCGGCCACGGAGTGGATGGCTTCGGCCAGCATTGACGAGGATGCCGTCAGAAAAAAGGCCACGAATTTCAGGACGGCGATGGTCAGGTTTGCGGCTAGGGCCGCGACGATCGCCTTGGTACCGCCATTTGCAGCCACGGAGGCTTCTCCTCATCACAGGTTTCAGAACCAAGCAGGGAAAATCGCGGCGCCGCAGTCGGCTCCGCCCCCGAACACCGTACCTTTTCGGGTACAGAAGACGCACCTCTGACATGCACTAAGCCTGCTGACATTAACGGAGCCGTATGTTAGCTTGAACACTAATCGGGACGTCTAATCCCGACGAATATGAAGGAGGAGACATGGGTTTTCTTGCTTGGATTATTCTCGGCCTCATCGTAGGCGCCATCGTCAAGGCCGTCATGCCGGGTAAAGTCGGCGGCGGCTGGGTGACGAGTCTCGTGCTTGGCGTGGTCGGCGCGATTGTAGGCGGCTGGATTGGCAGCCTCCTGTTCGGCAAGGGTGACCTTGCCTTCTTTGATCTGGGTACTTGGATCCTGGCTATCGTCGGCGGCCTCGTCGTTGCCGGTGTCTACGGCGCCATTACAGGACGCAGCAAGAGCACGCGGGCGCCCTGATTACCCCTACCTCATCTGATTCATACAGCAAGGGCCCCGGAGAACTTCCGGGGCCCTGCCTTGTTAACTCACATGTCCAATTAGGTTAGATGTCCCGGCTGGTCTGACTTCCCGTGAGCCCCACCGCGAACGTCAGTCATGCCTTCTGAGACCGGGCACTCGCATAGAGGCACACCGTTGCCGCCGTGCCGAGGTTCAGGCTTTCCGCTCCGCCATATACGGGCACGGCCACGCGGTGATCGGCCAGCGCCAGTTCGTCTTCGGCGAGGCCCTGGGCCTCGTTTCCGAACAGCCACGCTGTGGGATTCTCCAGGGCGAACAGCGATTCGACGCCGGGGCCTGCGATTCGGCGGGCGGCGTTTTCGTCCTGGAGCGTATCAAGGTTCACGTCACCGTTGCCGTCAGCAGCCAGTAACCCGATCCCCCGAGCCCGGCAGGCTGCCGTCACTTCCGCAATATCGGCGCCCAGGACTACGGGAAGGTGGAACAGGGAACCGGCGGTGGAACGTACCGCCTTGGGGTTATAGATGTCAACGCTGGAGGCGGTCAGGATGACGGCGTCCGCGCCGGCTGCGTCAGCTGCCCGGAGCACGGTGCCCGCGTTGCCAGGGTCCCGGACCTGACACAGCACTGCAAGCAGCCGCGGTCCTGCGTCCAGGACCTGCTCAAGGCTCACGTCCAAGAATCTACATACCGCGAGAATGCCCTGCGGGGTAACGGTGTCCGCCATCGCGGCCAGCACTTCATCGGTTGTGAGATATGCGTCTATGCCCTCCGCGAGTGTCTCCAGGTCCGGGTGCCGGTCGAGGCATGTCTCGCTCGCGTAGACCTCGTAGACGACGCCGGGCTCCCCCGCGGCAACTCGTTTCTGGTGCAGGGTGAGGGCCTCGCGGACAGCCTGCGGACCCTCTGCCAGGAACTCCCTGCGCTTTAAACGGGCCGGGCGCCCGGCAAGTTGTGCCACCTTCCTCACCCGATCAGCTCGGGGGTTGGAGAGTGGAAAGTCTTGCGGGCGCCCGGTTTCGTTCATGTAAGAACCTTAGTGGCTTCAGCCACCAGTCCTCGAACTGGCGTGGGTGCTACTTGGCAGCTACGTCAGCGGCAGGCTTTGCAGCCTTGGCCTTGGGTGCCTTGGCAGCCTTGGGGGCTGCGGCTTCGACGGCCGGAGCTGACGTGTCGGCAGGCAGGGAGTCCTTGGCGATCTTCACCAGCGCGGCGAATGCGTTCGCATCCGAAACGGCCAGCTCAGCAAGCATACGGCGGTCAACCTCGACCTCAGCGGCCTTCAGGCCCTGGATCAGACGGTTGTAAGTCAGGCCGTTGGCGCGGGATGCAGCATTGATGCGCTGGATCCAGAGGCGGCGGAAGTCGCCCTTCTTCTTCTTGCGGTCGCCATAGCTGTACACAAACGAGTGCAGCAGCTGCTCTTTGGCCTTGCGGTACAGGCGTGACCGCTGTCCACGGTAGCCCTTCGCGCGTTCAAGGATAACCCGGCGCTTCTTGTGGGCGTTGACCGCCCTCTTCACACGTGCCACGTGCGTACTCCTTCGAAAATTCTGATCCCAAGCATCTACTGCCGGAACAACCGGCTGGCCTGAGAAGCCTTATTGGTAGTTGACTGCTGCCAGGTGGCATCAGTCAGAGAACTTGGAACTTAGATGCCGAGCATCTTCCGGATGACCTTTGCGTCACCCTTGAAGACAATCTTGTCGCCGGCGAGGCGACGAGTCAGCCTGGAGGACTTGTGCTCAAGGTAGTGGCGGCGGTTGGCCTGCTGGCGGCGCAGCTTGCCGCTGCCGGTCAGCTTGAAGCGCTTCTTAGCACCACTGTGGGTCTTCATCTTCGGCATGGGGACCGATCTCCTTACGTGTCCACAGACATTGTCTGCAGCTCATTCGAGCAGCCACCCCTGCAGGCGGCATGCTGGTTGCGTACTGCAGGAGGATAACCTCCCGCAGCTGTGAACTAGGTAGTCTTCTTGCCAGCCGGCTTCGGAGCCGCCTTGGGGGCAGGCCTTGCCGCAGGCTTCGGCGCCGCCGGCCGTGCGATCGGCTTGGGCATCGGCACCGGGGGCCTCGGAGCTGCCGGAGCCGCAGCAGCTGCTTCGGGGGGCTTGACGGCGGCTGGAGCCTTGACCGGAGCCGGAGCGGCCTTGGGAGCTTCACGCTTGGGAGCAGCGGCCTTCGGGGCTGCCTGCTTTGGCGCCTCCTGGACGGCTGCTTCCTTGACGGGCGCTGCCTTCGGGGCTGCTTCCTTCGGGGCTGTTTCCTTGACGGGAACTTCCTCCGCCGGAGCTTCCTTGACTGGGGCTTCGGATTCCGGAGCTGCTTCGACAGGCGCAACAGGCGTTTCAGCTTCGGCGGGGGCTTCAGTTTCCGGCACCGTGGTGATGGCGAAACCTTCCGGAAGAAGGTCAGCCAGCGACTGCGTCAGCGGTGCCTGGTCGTCGCCGGAGACGTCGACGCGGCCACCGCCCGTAGCCTTCGCTTCGTTCTGCGCCTTGGCCTCTGCACGCTGCGATTCGCGGCGTGCCTCAGCCTTGGCTTCGGCCTTGTTCTTCAGCGGGCCCACAACCATGACCATGTTGCGGCCATCGATACGGGGGCTGGACTCAACAACGCCCACATCAGCGACGTCGTCAGCGAAGCGCTGGAGCAGGCGGATGCCCATTTCCGGACGCTGCTGCTCACGGCCGCGGAACTGGATCATGGCCTTGACTTTGTCACCGGCACCGAGGAAGCGCAGTGCGTGGCCGCGCTTGGTCTCGTAGTCGTGGGTGTCAATCTTGAGGCGGAAGCGAATTTCCTTCAGAACCGTGTTGGTCTGGTTCTTCCGTGCTTCACGCGCCTTAACGGCAGCCTCGTACTTGTACTTGCCGAAGTCCATCAGCTTGCACACCGGAGGCTTGGCCTGCGGTGCAACTTCAACGAGATCAAGATCGGATTCGGCAGCCAAACGCAGGGCATCGTCAATACGGACGATTCCTACCTGTTCACCTGCAGGACCGACCAACCGCACCTCGGGGACGCGGATACGCTCATTGATTCTTGGCTCGCTAATGTTAAAACTCCTGTGATTGATGTGGTATTCCACCGGCAAATAGAGAAGGCCCCCAATTGCCGGAGCAATCGAAGGCCTCGATGGTCGGATGCACCGTCCTCATTAGAGGCAGTGCGCACTTCCCCAGGCTTGACACCTGAAAGAACTGTCCGACCGGTACCCGGCAACCTTGCTTCCTCAGGAATTACTTCCGGCGGGAAAACGGCTGACGCGGGTGGGAGAGAACTCCGCTTGCAAACTGCATGTCATTCTACAGAACAAATCCCGCCAAACGCGGCTAAGCGTTGGTGGGACCCTCCACAGCGAAATAACGGCATCCAGTCGGTCTGTGACAAGCTTACCAGTATGAGCACCCCAGACAGCAATTCACACGCTTTCGAGGCCCCCGCCGCCAAGGCTGACGTAACCCAGCAAATCCGCGATATCTCGGAGGTGCCGGCCATCGAGGTCATCACTACCGCCGCAGTGCACTTGATGAGCGCAGCCGCCGTCAAGCTGGGCCTCGCCGCCGAGGACAATGCGGAGGAACTCAAGGATCTGGACGAGGCCCGCAAGCTCATCACCGCCCTTGCCGGACTCGTGACCTCAGCGGCCCCTGAAATCGGATCCCAGCACGCCGGCCCATTGCGCGATGGCCTGCGTTCCCTGCAGCTCGCGTTCCGCGAGGAGTCAATCATCCCGGATGCCCCGGGCAAGGGCCCGGGCGAGAAGTACACGGGCGCCGTCAACTAGACCCAAAACAGCAAACTTCACAAAGTACGACGGCGGCGGCGGACGGTCCACACGGACCCTCCGCCGCCGTCGTGTTTCACTTAGTTTTTGTCCAGATAACGGGACTTCCGCTCCTGAAAAGGCGGAATATCTGGACAAAAACTCTGGAGGCCGGCGTCAGACCGCAGCGCGGCGGCGTCTGTGGGCCTGGAGCAGCAGTCCCACAACGCAGAGCAGAACACCGGCCACTCCCACGGAGACAAACCCGCCGGACGGTCCCATCCCGTCTATGAAAATCCCGGCAAGTGGTGCCCCGAGCGCAACGCCGGCAGTCAGCGCAGAACCGTACCAGCCCATTGCCTCGCCGCGGCGGTCCTCAGCCACCAGATCTGCCACCCGTTCGGAGGCTGCCGACAAGACGGGAGCGCACAAGAGGCCCGGAAGGATCGAGATAAAAGCCAGCGTCCAGGTGTCTTGGGCGAAGCCCATCGGGATGGTCAGGGCCGCCATGCCAAGCAGCAGGAGGATCGGCGAAACGGGACGGTGCATGGCCCCGTATACAAGCCCGCCGACCACAGATGCGGCGCACCAAAAGAGGAATACGATGCCGATTTCAGCCTGGTCGCCGCCGGTTTCCAAGGCAGCAACAATTCCAACGTCGGTGCCGCTGAGCACCATACCGGTTCCAGCAGCCACGGCGAAGACGGCCGCGACAGTGGCCGTGAACCAGGCGAAGTTGTGGGCCACACTACTGCGCAGCGCCGCCGGCCCACTTCCGACGCGTTCTGCCCCGGCCGGAACGAGGTCCGCCGCCGCTTCCTGAAGGTGGGCCGGTGCGGCGGAAAGCACAGCCACTTCCGCGGCATGGCGCTGGTCCGCTTCGCTTTCCTCAGTTTGCGTGGCACTTCGCGTGGGCGGGTTGAACCAGATGAGGAACAATCCGGCCAGTGACGTTGAAACACCGACCACCGTGAGTCCCAGAACAGTGAAGCCGCTGGTCGCCACCACGGCTCCGGCGGCGGGCCCGATCATGAACACCATCTCTGTGGCAATCGAGTCCAGCGCATAGGCGGTTCGCCGCTGGTCCCCGTCTGCGAGGACGCCCAGGGACTGGCGGACCACGCTGAAGATCGGCAACGTCAGGAGGCCACCCACGAACACCAGCGGAAGCAGCCACTGGTAGGACACATGCGGCACCATGGACCAGATGACCACCTCGGACACCACCGACGGAATCAGAGCCCGGCGGAGGCCAACAGTGTCCACGCGCCGGCCGCGCCATGGTGCGCCAACTGCGATGCCGATGGTCATAACAGCTGCCGCGGCACCGGCAGCCGCATAGCCCTGGTCCAGGGTGAGGACGATGTGCAGGGTCAGCAGCACGCCTGCCGCCGAATGGGGAATGCGGGCGATCATGCCGACCAGCAGCAGCCGCCGGATGGGCCGGACGGCCAGCAGCTCCCGGTATAGAGCGAAGTTCACGGAAAATCCTTTGCGTCTGCCCAGGGCAGCCCGGGATCTCCGCGCCAACCGTCAGCTAATGTGCTGCGCGCCGCAACTTGATTTCGATTGAGTCAACGCGCTCTCCAAACAATACATTCCGGGACCATGCGTGTTGGATGCCGGACACCAGCTCCCGGACTGCCGCGGCGTCCAGACCATCCTCAAGGTGGAGCAGCACCTGCAGTTCCGGTCCGGCACCGCCCCCTGGGAGCGTGGCACCCGTGCCCGTGCGGGCGGTGACGCCGGAACCCGGGAGGAGGGCAAGCCGGCGCACTACCGGGAATGCGGCCGTTACCTCAGTCATCTCGGCTTCCAGCGCTGCGTCAGTGTAGGAAGGGATCCAGTCCTGTTGTTGGGCCAGTGCCCAGACTGCGGGCCGCCGGACCACAAATGTGACCTCCGAGCCCGGATCGAGCACGAGCAGCTCGGCTCCCTCGGCCACGGCCGAGAGGGCAGCCCGGGCGGCGTACACCGCCACCGGCCGTGCTTCGGGGTGCCAGGCGGCCAAGGCATCCGCCGAGCTGAAGGCCGGCATGGCCGTCCGGCCGTCCGCGGCCTTCAGGGTGACCAGTGCCATGTCCGCCTGTTTGTCCGCGCTCAGGCCATCGACGCCTGCCGCTTCCTCGCCAAGCTGCGCGATGATCGGGATAAACACGCGGGCGCTGGCCAGCGAGGCCACCACAGCGGCTTCGTCGCCGGCGCCTTCGACCAGGGCCGCGACGGCGGCGAGGTAGCCGGCGTCGGCGGTGCCGTCGTCGTCCTCGAAGTTGTGGATCCTACCGTCGACCCCGGCGAGGCTCCGGCCTTCCCACGGCTGGCCCGCCGAGTCAGTACGGCCACCCGCACCCGCCAGTGCTGCGGCAATGTGCCCGGGCAGATGGCGCGGCGACGGGGATTCCGCAGCCGGACCGGCGTTGTGCGTGCTGTCCACGGAAACTGCCTAGCGGCGTCCGGCGACGTCGAGGGCTTCGGGGAGCGTGAAGGCACCGGCGTACAGCGCCTTGCCCACGATCGCGCCTTCCACTCCGAGCGGCACCAGGGAGCGCAGCACTTTCAGGTCATCCAGGCTGGAGATTCCGCCGGAAGCGACCACCGGCTTGCCGGTCTTCTCCACCATCTGGCGCAGAAGTTCAACGTTGGGACCCTGCAGCGTGCCGTCCTTCGTGACGTCAGTGACAACATACCGGGAGCACCCGGCTTCTTCGAGCCGGCCCAGGACTTCCCAGAGGTCGCCGCCTTCTTTGGTCCAGCCGCGGCCTGCCAGCGTGGTTCCGCGGACGTCGAGGCCGACGGCGATCCTGTCGCCAAAGCGGTCGATGGCACTGCGGGTCCACTCGGGGTTTTCCAGCGCCGCTGTGCCGAGGTTGACGCGGGCAACGCCGAGGGCCAGCGCCGCCTCGAGGGATTCGTCGTCCCTGAGTCCGCCCGAAAGCTCCACCTTGATGTCAAGCCGGCCCACCACTTCACGGAGCAGCCCGGCGTTCGAGCCACGTCCAAACGCGGCGTCGAGGTCCACCAGGTGCACCCATTCGGCGCCCTGGTCCTGCCAGTTGAGGGCTGCCTCCAGCGGCGTGCCGTAGCTCGTCTCGCTGCCCGCCTCTCCCTGGACCAGCCGCACGGCCTGTCCGTTTACGACGTCGACGGCGGGCAGCAGTTCAAGAACCGGCAGATCGGTTGCGGTGGTCATCTCAAATCCTCTTGGGTGATGGGTTGCTCATGGAAGCGGAACTGGTAATGCATGGGACTAGGTTCCAGGAAGCGTCAGCAGGTAGGCGGCCAGAAGCGCCATGCCGGCCAGGACGTAGAAGCCCACCTGGGTCCACATTGGTTTGTGCTGCTGCCTGAAGGACAGGGCGCCGCCCACCAGGACGCCGGCCAGGCCCATCAGGACAATCGACCACATCTAGGCGGCGTCCGTGGCAGCTGGCTTGCGAAGGCCGTCTACCCAGTTGCGCAGCAGCCGTGCTCCGGCGTCGCCGGATTTTTCGGGGTGGAACTGGGTAGCGCAGAGCGGTCCGTTTTCCACAGCCGCGATAAAGCGCGCGCCGTGCTCTGACCAGGTCACCAGCGGTGCGGTCATCCGGGGCTGGATCACGTCGAAGTTCCACTCCTGGACACCATAGGAGTGAACGAAGTAGAAGCGCTGGTCCGCGACGCCGGCGAAGAGTTTGGATCCTTCCGGAACGTCCACTGTGTTCCACCCCATGTGTGGCACCACCTCTGCGGGAAGCAGCTCCACCTTGCCGGGCCACTCCCCCATGCCTTCGGCTTCTGTCCCGTGCTCTACCCCGGCCTCGAACAGGACCTGCAGGCCCACGCAGATTGCCAGGACCGGCCTGCCTCCGGCCACGCGCCTGCCGATCAGGCGGATGCCGTCCACGGCCTTGAGCTCGCGCATAACAGTCTCGAACGCACCGACCCCGGGTACTACCAGGCCGTCGGCATTAAGCACATCCTCGGGCTTGGAGCTGAGGATAACCTCGGCCCCGGCCCGCTCCAGGGCGCGCACGGCGGAGCGGACGTTTCCGGAACCATAGTCCAGGACGGTGACTGTGGGCTTGCCTTCGGGCGATACGCGCTTCAGGCTGGAGGCCGGATCGATGACGGCGCCATCCCGGAGTATTTGGCCGCTCACAGGGCACCCTTTGTGGACGGAATCCCCTCAACGCGGGGGTCGGGTTCTACCGCAGCACGCAGGGCGCGGGCGAAGGCCTTGAACTGAGCTTCCACGATGTGGTGCGGATCGCGGCCCGCGATTACGTTCATGTGCAGGCAGATGCCGGCATGAAGGGTGATCGCCTCAAAAACGTGGCGGGTCAGTGAGCCCGTGAAGTGACCGCCGATCAGGTGGTATTCCTGCCCCGCAGGCTCGCCGCCGTGCACCAGGTAGGGGCGGCCGGAGACGTCGACCACAGCGTGCGCCAGTGCTTCGTCAAGGGGCACGGTGGCCTCACCGAACCTGCGGATGCCAGCCTTGTTGCCCAAGGCGGTGCGCAGGACTTCGCCGAACGTGATGGCAACGTCCTCCACTGTGTGGTGGACATCGATGTGGGTGTCACCGGTGGCCTTGACGGTCATGTCAATGAGCGAGTGCTTGCACAGCGCCGTCAGCATGTGGTCGTAGAACGGGACAGTCGTATCGATGTCCGATACGCCTGTGCCGTCCAGGTTGATCTCCACGAGCACTGACGATTCACTGGTGGCACGCTCCATGCGGGCGGTCCGGGGCTCGGCAGCGTTCGATCCGGTGGAACTCATGGTCATATGTCCTTTAGGCGAAGTCAGAGATGCGTAAGCGAAGGAGATGTGCCGGCGCGCGGGGGCGGCGGTACTTCAAGTTTAGGCTGGCAGCGTGGCCTGGCTGGCCAGGATGCGTTCCAGCGACGTCAGGAACGCTATGGTCTCGGTCTCAGTGCCTGCCGTGACACGCAGGTGGCCGGGGATGCCGACGTCGCGGATCAGCACGCCGTCGTCCAGTAACTGCTGCCAGACATCATGCGGGTTGTCGAGGCCGCCGAAGAAGACATAGTTCGAATCGGAGGCGGCAGGTTTGAGGCCCATGCGGGTCAGCTCCGAGACGATACGGTCGCGCTGTTCCTTGATGTCCTCGACGTCGGCCATCAGGGCAGTGCGGTGCTGGAGGGCGGCGAGGGCTGTTGCCTGGGTGATGGCCGAGAGGTGGTACGGCAGCCGCACCAGGCGGAGAGCGTCCGTAACCTCGGGGGCGGCGGCCATGTAGCCCAGGCGGGCGCCTGCGAGGGCGAACGCCTTGCTCATGGTGCGGGACACAATGAGGCGTTCCCGGCCCGGCAGCAGGGTCAGGGCGCTGGGCGTTCCATCGTGGGCGAACTCGTGGTAGGCCTCGTCAACGATCACGATGGTCTGGCTGGCCTCGCCGGCCGCGTACACGGCCTCCACAACATCCAGGCCCAGGCCAGTGCCGGTGGGGTTGTTCGGTGAGCACAGGAAAACGATGTTGGGTTGAAGCTCCTTGACCTGCAAGGCAGCCGATTCGGCACTGAGCCCGTAGTCATCGGCGCGCTTTCCGATGATGTACCCGGTGTCCGTGCCGCTGGCCAGGAGCGGGTACATGGAGTACGTGGGCGGGAATCCCAGGGCCGTCCGACCGGGTCCGCCGAAAGCCTGGAGAATCTGCTGGAGGACCTCATTGGATCCGTTGGCCGCCCAGATGTTGGTGGCATCAAGACCGTGGCCGAGATATTCGGCCAGCGCTCCCCGGAGTTCGGTGAACTCACGGTCCGGGTAGCGGTTGAGGCCTGCCGCGGCTTCCGTCACGGCCACACTGATCGCGGCCTGGACGTCCGCCGGGACCCCATGGGTGTTTTCGTTCACGTTCAGCAGGATAGGTACATCCAACTGCGGGGCACCGTACGGGGTCAGTCCGCGGAGGTTGGTCCGGAGGGGAAGTCTGTTCAGACGCTCTAGCTGGTCATTCACCTGAACAGTTTAGGTCCGAAGCAGACGGCCGGAAAATGTGACGGCCTGCGGCGGCACGTTCCAGAGCCTTGAGCCTCCTACTTCGTGGGGACGAACAGCTGCTGTCCGGGGACAACGCCGCCGGCGGAAAGATTGTTCAACTGAGCAATATCCGCGATGACGTCACGGGGATCACGCTCGGGCGCAACAGTACTGGCGATAGCCCAGAGAGACTGCCCGGCCTGGACTGTTACTGACACTGCCGGCGTCAAGGATAGTTCGGCGGCAGAGTCGGCAGCCTTCGCCGGTGCGTTGAGGAAACCTGCCAGCGAAAGCAGGATTGCGGCAAGGATCACCAGCGGGATGCCAATGAGGACAATCCGTCCCCTGCGGGTCAGGCGCAGCGGCGGCAGGGATTCCCTGCGCTGCCTGGGCGCCCGAGCCGAAGCCGGCAGGGGCCCGGACCACTGCCGTGAGGCGATGTCCTGCACGGAAACGAGCTGCGGACGCGAGTCCTGCGAAGCGGATATAGCTGACATGAAATGAGCCCTCCTGGACCATACTGTGCTGCCCGGCGCGTCCTCCGCGTCCACTTGCCGGTGCCGGCCTGGACCGTCCATAGATTCGGGTATTCGAATCCGCAAGCAACGAGTAGAACACATGTTCGAACTTTGCTTCTTCATTTTTAGCACTTATCAACGAATATTGTCGAGACTCGCTAGAACAAATGTTTGAAAAAGCCCTGTGGCTGGCCTACGTTTGGATCAAAGAACAACCACCTGTGTAGTTGATCAGCAGGGTCTGACAATCTACTCCGACACCAGCCCCGGGGCTTTCCAGGCACCAGCGGCCGGAGCGGATCCGGCAACCGAAAGGCATTGGCGAATATGGCAGCACCAGCCGCCGAGGGCAAGGCGACACCGCGCCGCCAGCCCCAACGGCCCCCCAAGGGGCTCACCGCCCGCCAGAAGAAGATCCTTGAAACCATCCAGCGCTCGGTGAATGACAACGGCTATCCGCCGTCGATGCGTGAAATCGGCGACACCGTGGGCCTGGCGAGTTTGTCCAGCGTGACCCACCAGCTGTCGCAGCTGGAAAAGCTGGGATACCTGCGCCGGGACCCCAAACGTCCGCGTGCCATGGAGGTCCTCATGCCGTTGACGCTGGATGGCGGGTCCACTAAATCCAAGGGGACTACCAAGCCCTCAGTCCTGCACGGCCTCGGCGGAACGGTCACCGAACTTCCCTCCGCCATGGACACCGCCATGGTGCCGCTGGTGGGCCGGATCGCGGCGGGCGGGCCCATCCTTGCCGACCAGATGGTGGAAGACGTGATGCCCCTGCCGCGGCAACTCGTGGGACAGGGTGAACTTTTTATGCTGCGCGTGGCCGGCGACTCCATGGTGGACGCTGCCATCTGCGACGGCGACTGGGTCGTGGTCCGCCGCCAGGCCGACGCCGCCAACGGCGATATAGTCGCGGCCCTGCTGGACGACGAAGCCACCGTGAAGACGTTCCGCCAGCGCGATGGACACACGTGGCTGTTGCCGCAGAACACGCAATACGAGCCCATCCTGGGCGATCACGCCACAATCATGGGCAAGGTCGTCTCGGTCCTGCGCTCGCTCTAGTACCAGCGTTCAGTCAGGTGCCCTTCCCGGCCAGCCTTTCCAGGGCAGAAAACGCTGTCTTGCGATCCGTCGTGGGCCAGAACGGCGGCAGGGCGGCGCGGAGGAATCCGGCGTAGCGCTCGGTGGCAAGCCGGGAATCAAGCACGGCCACCACGCCTTTGTCTCCGGTCGAACGGATCAGCCTGCCAGCGCCCTGGGCCAGGCGGATGGCCGCGTGGGTGGCCGATACCGCCATAAAGCCGTTTCCGCCGGCCTGCGCAACGGCGCGGGACCGTGCGGTCATCAGCGGATCGTCCGGCCGCGGGAACGGAATGCGGTCGATCACCACCAGCCGGCATGATCCACCCGGAACATCCACACCCTGCCACAGGGACATGGTGCCGAACAGGCAGGTATCGGGCTCGTCCGCGAACTGCTTCACGAGGGCCGTCATGGTGGAGTCGCCCTGGCAGAGAATGCTGAGGCCGAGCCGGGGACGCATCGCCTCCGCGGCCTCCTCGGCGGCCCGGCGCGATGAAAAGAGACACAGGGCGCCGCCGCCGGACGCCCGGATCAGCGCTTCAAGTTCATCGAGTGCCTCCGGCGACGCCCCGCGGCCAGGCTTGGGCAGGTGCCCTGCGACGTAGAGGATCCCCTGCTTGGGATAATCAAACGGCGATCCGACGTCGATCCCGGTCCAGCTCGGCGCGCCCTCCCCCACGAGCCCCAGGCCGCCAGCGGCCGGCTCAAAGGCTGAGCCGATGGCAAGCGTGGCCGACGTCAGCACCACGGTGTGGCCAGCGAACAGCCCTTCGCGGAGCTTTCCGGCTACGCTGAGCGGCGCGATGTTGACCAGGGCCGGCGCAGACTCGTCGGGCTCGGCATAGCCCTGTTGCGGGTCGAAGGAACTTGCGCGGGAAAACCACACCACTTCACGGTTCTCACGGGCCAGAATGAGCCGTTCACACAGTTCGAGGATCAGCATCAGGCGTGAGCGCGCGAGCTGCCGCCCGCCGTCGGCCGTTTGGCTGCCGTCACCCTTGGAATCAGAGAGTGCCGCCCGGCACGCCTCACGCAACTGGTCCACACAGTCCAGCTGTTCGTCGTTGAGGCCGTTGGGCAGCAGCCCGTTGGGCGCACCGGCCAGGGCGAGTTCCAGGTTGGCGGCAGCTGCGTTGAGGGCATCCACGGTGATTGCTGTATGTTTGCGCGCGCCCGACGCCGCAGCGTGGACCATTGCCACGGAGAGTTGACCCGACACCGCCCCGGTGACGCGGTCCTGGAGTTCGTGGGCCTCGTCCACCACCACAACGTCGTACTCGGGGAGCACTGCGAGGCCTTCAAAGGCGCTGACCGCGAGCATGGCATGGTTGGTGACCACCACGTCAGCTTCGGCGGCCTCGTGGCGTGCCAGTTCGCTGAAGCATTCGGCCGCCACGGGGCATTTTTGGGCGCCGAGGCATTCCATGGACGTCACTGACACCTGCCGCCAGGCCCGGTCCGTTACACCGGGAAGCAGTTCATCGCGGTCGCCCGTGGTGGTCTTTTCCGCCCACTCCCGCAGGCGCACCACTTCCTTCCCCAGCTGGGACGACGGCCCGCCCAGGGCGGCGGCGAAATGCGGGACACTGGTGTCCTCGCCGAGGGAGAACAGCTGGCCCTCGGCGGGTTCCTCAGAAGGGAACCCGCCTACGAGCTTATGCTGGCACACATAGTTGGAACGGCCCTTGACAAGGGCCACCTTGACCGGGCGGTCCAGGGCGGGGGTGATGGTCTTCAGCAGCCGGGGAAGGTCGCGCCCCACAATCTGGGTCTGCAGCGCAAGCGTGGCTGTGGACACCAGCGTGGGCTTGTTACTCACGAGCGAGTGCGCAATGAGCGGAATCAGGTAGGCCAGCGACTTTCCGGTCCCCGTCCCGGCCTGGACCAGGAGGTGGTCGCCGGTTTCGATGGCCCTGGCCACCTGCCTGGCCATCTCGTGCTGCCCGCTGCGGCTTTGACCGCCCATGCCGGCCACAGCGCGGTCGAGCAGTTCGATCACGAACTGCTCGCCGGCCGTACCTTTGACTTCCCCCGCCACAACTTCAGTCATGGTTGATGAAGGATTCCAGTTCAGCCGCAAGGCCCTCACGCACCATCACCAAAGCGCGGGTACCGTGCTCGCCGTGATCCAGGCTCAGGATCTCGGCATCGGTCTCGTGCAGTTTGCTGATCAGGTCACCGCGATCGTAGGGAATCAGGAGCTCCAGCTTTACGCCGGGCCGCGGAATCCCGTCACTGATGGCCCGCAGCAGTTCAGCGATCCCCTGGCCGGTGCGGGCCGAGACCACCACGTGGCGCGGCTCGCGCTGCTTGAGGCGCTCCACCACAAACGGATCAGCGGCATCGGCCTTGTTCAGGACAATGATCTCTGGCACCTTGCGGGCATCCACTTCGCTGAAGACCTTGCGGACAGCAGCAATCTGGCCCTCGGGGTCCGGGTGGGACACATCCACCACGTGCAGGATCAGATCCGCGTCAGCCACTTCTTCCAACGTGGAGCGGAAAGCCTCCACCAACTGCGTGGGCAGCGACCGGACAAAACCCACGGTGTCCGCGAGGGTGTAGCCGAGGCCATCAGAGGTCTCGGCCTTTCGCACGGTGGGATCCAGTGTGGCGAACAGTGCGTTCTCCACCAGCACGCCGGCGTCGGTCAGCCTGTTCAGCAGCGATGACTTCCCGGCGTTGGTGTACCCGGCAATCGCAACCGAAGGCACTGAATTACGACGGCGGTTGGCCCGCTTGGTTTCCCGTGCCGGCTTCATTGCCGCGATCTCGCGCCGTAGCTTGGCCATGCGGGTCCGGATCCGACGACGGTCCAGTTCGATTTTTGTTTCACCCGGTCCGCGCGAACCCATGCCTGCGCCAGCGCCGCCCACCTGGCCACCGGCCTGGCGGGACATCGATTCACCCCAGCCACGCAGGCGTGGCAGGAGGTATTCGAGCTGCGCCAGTTCCACTTGGGCCTTGCCTTCACGGCTCTTGGCGTGCTGGGCAAAGATGTCCAGGATCAGGGCCGTGCGGTCAATGACTTTGACCTTGACAATGTCCTCGAGGCTACGCCTCTGGGACGGTGCCAGTTCGGCATCAACCACAACGGTGTCAGCCCCGGTGGCCATCACGATTTCCTTGAGCTCAAGGGCCTTTCCGGAACCCAGGAACGTGCCCGGGTCCGGTTTGGCACGGCGCTGCACCATCCCGTCCAGGACTTCCGAGCCTGCTGTTTCAGCGAGGGCGGCAAGTTCACGCAGGGAATTTTCCGCGTCCGCCAGGGTGCCTTCGGACCATAGCCCGGCCAGGACCACACGTTCGAGCCGCAGTTGCCGGTATTCGACTTCGGTGACGTCTTCGAGTTCGGTGGACAGCCCGGCCACGCGCTTCAGTGCCCGGCGTTCCTCCCGGTCCTGCTGGTCGCCGTCGTAGCTGGTGTGTTCGTCGTCCAAGCGGGAGATCGCCTGAGCCCTGCCGAACACGCCCTTGTCACCGTCTGCGGCGGTGACGTTCCTGGCCGGTACGTCCTTGGCGAGAATCCGGTCGATGACAGCTTGGATCTCCTCAGGACTCATGTCCTGGGCTGCTGGATCTGAACCGGTGCTGGGCTGGCTGGTCATGGTCTCCTTTGAAGTTTCGGCATTTTCAGAATAGTGCGGATCGTTGTTCAGTGGTGAAGTATTCGCGCTGGGCTGACGGCTTGCAGTCATCCGGGCCTCCTGGTCTGCTGCGCGCCGGTCGGGACCGGGCCGCGCAGGGAGTCTTCGCATCCGGGGATGCGTGGAGTGGTGGAAAGCGCGGGCAAAACAGCAAGGACCGGCTGCGGCAGATCGCTCGAGTATTGCCCGGCGGCATACCGGATACGGAAGACCTGGTATGTGGCGCACTTGCGGAAGGTTAATACCTGCATCGCTGCGGGGCACGGCTTCGGAACAGCCGGCGTCCGGGAGGGGCACCGGCCGTGCCGGCTACTCGAAGATCAAGAACATGGGTTCAAGATTAGCAGAAGCGCTGCCCGCGGTTTCGCATTGTCCACCCCGGCCAACTAATCTGGCCAGTTATGGAGTCCGCACACTATTTCAGCGCATCGCCCGCCGGGCCGTTCACCCGCAAGCCGCTCACCGTTGAACTGGCCGGCGAGACGCGCACGCTGCAGACGTCCGGCGGCATCTTCAGCCCCGACGGCATCGACAAGGGGACGGCGGTGCTCCTGGCCGAGGTGCCGGCCCCGGACCCCAAAGGCAACCTCCTTGACATCGGCTGCGGCTGGGGGCCCGTTGCCTTGACCCTCGCATTGCGGGCGCCACACGCCAAGGTCTACGCCGTGGACGTCAATGAACGCTGCATCACGCTGACCAACGAGAATGCGGCCCTGCTGGGCCTGGGCAACGTGCTGGCCAGCACGCCGGAGGCGGTGGACCCGGACCTGCGCTTTGACACGATCTGGTCCAATCCGCCAATCCGGATCGGCAAGGATGAACTCCACAGCCTCCTGAAGCTGTGGCTGCCCCGGCTGGCGCCGGGCGGCTCCGCGTGGCTGGTGGTCCAAAAAAACCTGGGCTCGGATTCGCTTCAGCGCTGGCTCGCGACGGAACTGGATGCATCCTTCGCCGTGAGCCGGGAGTCCACGTCCAAGTCCTTCCGCATCCTTCGGGTCAGGAAAGCGTCCCAGTAGCCACAATTACGGCGGGCCCGCTGAGCTCGACGTGCTCGTGCCCGCCCGCCCCGGCGAAGAACTTGACCCCGACGACGCCGCCCGGCACGTTGACCTGCCAGGAGTCCGGCGCTTCCGCCCCGGCCCAGTGCCGGATGGCCACTGCGGCGGCGCACGCCCCTGTTCCACAGGACTGGGTCTCGCCCACACCCCGCTCATGGACGCGCATGGTGATGGTGCCGATCCCGTTGTGGACCAGCGGTTCGGCAGGCACGACGAATTCAACGTTGGTTCCATTGGCCGGCACCGGATCGACCTTCGGAGCAGTGTAGAGCCTGGTGGCTTCCAATTCGGACAGTTCAGCCAGTGCCACCACGGTGTGCGGGTTGCCCATGCTCACTGACAGGGCCGGGCGGGGCACTTCCAGGCCGTCTGCGGTTACCAGCGAGTCCATGGCTTTCGCCGTCGCGTCGCCGGGGAAAATGAATTCCCACGGCCCCATGTCCACCGCATAGCTGTCCCCTGTCCGGACCACGGTCTTGACGCCGCCGCGAGTCCCGATGGTGAGCGCGCCGCCGTCGGGCAAGTCAACCAAGCCCTCGGCACGCAGGAAGTGCACAAATACGCGGACCCCGTTGCCGCACATTTCCGAGAGCGACCCGTCGCCGTTGCGGTAGTCCATGAACCATTCGGCCTCGGGGCTGCTCAGCAACAGCTCGCGGCCTTCGGAGAGGTACCGGGAGGGGACGGCCCGGATCAGTCCGTCGCCGCCGATCCCGCGGTGACGGTCGCAGAGCGCGGCTACCTGGCCGGCGTCGATGGTGTGGACGCCGTCGGGGTCGGCGACCAGCACAAAGTCGTTGCCGGTGCCGTGTCCCTTGGAGAAGCGGAGTCCGCCCAAGGTGTGGAAGACGGGCTCTGTGGTCTCTGCGGGAGTTGCGTCCATGGTCCTAGATTACCGGCTGAGAGCCACGGCCTGGGCCGCAAGGTCCGGCGCCTGCCAGTCCAGCCAAGTGATGCGCGGATCGGCGCGGAACCACGTGAGCTGGCGCCTGGCGAACTGCCGGGTGGCCACAATGGTGTCCTCGGCTGCCTCGGCAACTGTTGAACCGCCGTCGAGCACTTTCAGGAACTGGGCATAGCCGAGGGCCCGCGGCGCAGTTTTGCCGCCGCGCAGACCGGCCGCATCCAGGCGGCGCACTTCCGCCAGCAGCCCCTGGTCCACCATGGTGTGGACGCGCTGGGCCAGCCGTTCACGGAGGACGTCTCGGTCCACCGCCAGCCCGATCTGGACAGCAGGCTGGAAATACTCGCGCTGGGGCATAAAGGAGCTGAACGGCCGGCCGGTGAGCTCGTGGACTTCGAGCGCCCTGATGATCCGGCGCGAATCCGAGATACGGGCTGCTGACACTGGGTCCACGTCCTGGAGCCGCGCCAGGAGGACATCCTGGCCGACTTCCTCGAACTCAGCCTCAAGCTGCCCCCGGAGGACAGGATCTGTGCCGGGGAATTCGAGGACGTCGAGCGCAGCCCGAACGTAAAGACCCGAACCGCCCGCCAGAATGGCGCGCTTGCCACGTGCGTGGATATCGCTGACGATGCTCCGGGCCTGCTGCTGGAAGTCTGAAACGCTGGCCTCCTCCGTGACGTCCAGGCAGTCCAGAAGGTGATGGGGAACGCCCCTGCGTTCTGCCGGCGTGATCTTGGCGGTGCCTATGTCCATCCCGCGATAGAACTGCATGGCATCAGCGTTGATGACCTCGCCATCCAGTTCCAGGGCAAGGTTCACGGATAGATCGGACTTACCGGACCCCGTAGGACCAATAACGGCAATAACCGGAGGCTGGGCCACCGGTCAGCGGCTCCGGACCGGCAGCGTGGGCATACCCAGCGAGACCCCGCTCCGGCCGGCGCCGCCTGCGGCAGCCGGCGCGGGAGCCCCGCACGAGTCGGCCTGGGACCTGTCCCAGGCGTCCCCCGCGCGGGAGCGCCGCAGGCTGTAGTCCTGCCCGGACGGGTCGGCCACGAGGTGGAAGGCTGCGGCTTCGGTGATGGTGACGGTGACCAGGTCCCCGGGACGCGGCGTCTCTGCCCCCTCGGGAACGGAGAAATGCACCAGCCGCTGGTCCCGGGACCGGCCGGACAGCCTGTGGGTTTCCTCGGACTTGCGCCCTGAATGGGCAGTGACCATCACCTCTACCCGGCGGCCAAGCTGCGTGGCGTTCTCTTCGGCGGCAATCCTGTCCTGCAGTGCGGTCAGGCGTTCAAATCGCTCCTGGACCACGGCCTTGGGAAGCTGGTCCGGCAGGTCCGCGGCCGGGGTACCGGGACGCTTCGAGTACTGGAACGTGAAAGCGGTGGCGAAGCGCGACTGCTCCACAACGTCGAGGGTGGCCTGGAAGTCTTCCTCGGTTTCGCCGGGGAAGCCGACAATGATGTCCGTAGAGATGGCGGCGTGCGGGATCTTCTCGCGGACTTTGTCCAGGATGCCGAGGAATTTGGTGGACCGGTAGGACCGTTTCATGTCCTTCAGGACTTTGTCGGACCCGGACTGCAGCGGCATGTGCAGCTGCGGCATGACATTGGGGGTCTCGGCCATGGCGTCAATGACGTCCTCAGTGAAGGCGGCAGGGTGGGGACTCGTGAAGCGGACCCGCTCCAGGCCTTCGATTTCCCCGCACGCGCGCAGGAGTTTGGAGAACGCCTGCCGGTCACCGAACTCAACACCGTAAGAGTTCACGTTCTGGCCCAGCAGGGTGACTTCGATGGCGCCGTCATCCACCAGGGCCTGGATTTCCGCGAGGATGTCCCCCGGGCGGCGGTCCTTTTCCTTCCCGCGCAGGGCCGGGACGATGCAGAACGTACAGGTGTTGTTGCAGCCGACCGAGATGGAGACCCAGCCGGAATACACCGAATCACGCTTGGTGGGCAGGGTGGAGGGGAAAACATCCAGGGATTCGAGGATCTCCAGCTGGGCTTCGTTATTGTGCCGGGCCCGGTCCAACAGTGCCGGCAGCGCCCCGACGTTGTGAGTGCCGAAGACAGCATCCACCCAGGGAGCTTTCTTGAGGATGGTCTCCCGGTCCTTCTGCGCCAGGCAGCCGCCGACGGCGATCTGCATCCCCGGGTTAGCGGCCTTGACGGACGCCAGCATGCCCAGGTTGCCGTACAGCTTGTTGTCCGCATTTTCCCGTACCGCGCAGGTGTTGAACACCACAACGTCGGCCTGCTCGCCACTGGCCGCCACGTAGCCCGCGGCCTCGAGCATGCCTGCCATCCGCTCCGAATCGTGCACGTTCATCTGGCAGCCGAACGTGCGAACCTGATAGGTACGGGGCTGCTGCAGGGCAGGGTCGGCTGATGGGGCGGTACCGGATGCGGGGGAAGGAATGGTCAAACTCACCTGTTAAGGGTAGCGGGTCGCTCAGGCTGCTGGATCGCCCTGGCTGCCGGATCGGCTGACGGGGCCGCTTCGTCCGCCTATGAGTCCAGCGGGCCGTCCGGTGCGCCTGTTTGGGCCTCCGCCTGTGCGTCGAGCACTTCTCCGACGATCCGGAACGCCTTCGACGGCTGATAGCCCTTGCGGGCCAGCATGGACGCCAACCGCCGGGTGATCTTGTCCCGCTCGGCGCGGTCCGACAAATCCGTGCCTGAGCGGAGCTTGCGTTCCACCAGGAGCCGGGCCGCCACTTCCTCGTCGGCGTCGGAAAGCTGTTCCAGCGCGACGGCGGCGGTGTCCGCGTCAATCCCCTTGTCCGCCAGCTCCCGCCGGAGGGCCCCTTTGGCGAGCTTCCGGGACTGCGAACGGCTGCGCACCCACATGTCGGCGAACTCAGCGTCGTCAATGAGGCGGACCTCCTGGAAGCGGTCCAGGACGGCTTCCGCCACATCCTCCGGGATGTTCCGCTCGGCCAGTTTCCGCGCAAGCTGCAGCCGACTCTTGGCCGAACTGGTCAGTTGCCGGAGCACGATGGCCCGCGCCACGGATGCGGGATCCGGTTCGGCGTCTGCGTTTGCATCGGCTGCGATGGCAGCATCCGGAGCTGGTCCGGCCGGGCGTTCGCCGCCCCGTCTCCGCTGCCGTCGCCCCAATCCGGCGTGCTGCCCGGCCACACGCCATCCGGCGCTCTGAGCGGCCGTCAGGTCAGGGGCGTCCCTAGAAGCCGTCAACAGCCTTCAGCTTCGGTGTGTCTTTGGCCTCGTCTTCGGCGGGCTTGACTACCCCGACACCAAGCTTCTCCTTGATCAGGCGTTCCAGCTCGGTCGCCAACTCAGGGTTGTCTCGCAGGAACCTGCGGGAGTTCTCCATGCCCTGGCCCAGCTGATCGCCGTCGTACGTGAACCACGAACCCGACTTCTTGATAATTCCGTGCTCCACGCCCATGTCGATGATGCCGCCCTCGCGGGAGATGCCCTGGCCATAGATGATGTCGAATTCGGCGATCTTAAAGGGCGGTGCCATCTTGTTCTTGACGATCTTGGCCTTGGTGCGGTTACCGACGGAGTCGGCACCTTCCTTGAGCGTCTGGATCCGGCGGACGTCGATGCGGATGGACGCGTAGAACTTCAGGGCCTTACCGCCGGTGGTGGTCTCCGGGGAGCCGAAGAACACGCCGATCTTTTCACGGAGCTGGTTGATGAAGATGGCGGTGGTTTTCGTCTGGCTCAGGCGGCCGGTGATCTTACGCAGCGCCTGGCTCATGAGACGGGCCTGCAGACCCACGTGACTGTCGCCCATGTCGCCCTCAATTTCCGCACGCGGCACCAGGGCAGCAACGGAGTCGATGACGATGACGTCCAGCGAGCCGGAGCCGATCAGCATATCCATGATTTCCAAGGCCTGCTCGCCTGTATCCGGCTGCGAGACCAGGAGGGCGTCCGTATCCACGCCCAGCCGGGCTGCGTATTCGGGGTCCAGGGCGTGCTCGGCGTCGATGAAGGCGGCAATGCCGCCCAGGCGCTGCGCGTTGGCAACGGCGTGCAGTGCCACGGTGGTCTTACCCGAAGATTCCGGACCGTAGATCTCCACTACGCGGCCGCGGGGCAGGCCGCCAATTCCCAAAGCCACGTCCAGCGCGATGGATCCGGTGGGGATGACCTCGATGGGGGCGCGGACTTCATCGCCGAGCCGCATAACCGAGCCCTTGCCGAACTGCTTGTCGATCTGTGCCAGCGCTGCGTCGAGCGCTTTTTGCCGATCCGGGGCTGCCGCCATGGTTCACACCTCTAATGCTTTCTCGCTTTGGAGTGGCCTTAGCGGCCATTTCTTGGTCATCTCTGACGCTACTGGCACCCGCTGACATTCTTGGCGGATGACATCGCATATGTGGATAACCCACTACGAAAAGCATAGCTTTACCCGAACAGATATTCGAACAGATCCGGCGGCGTGTCAGCGCAGAACGGGACGCACATCAGCTCGGTTGTCAGTTTCAGAAGTCGTCTGCACCAACCGTCGTTTTATCTAAAGTCGCGTGCACCAACCGTCATTGTGTCGGAAGGTCGCCTGCACGAACCGCCACCGACGTTCGGGGCTTTTAGTCGTTCGGCTGGGTCTCGGCGGTCAGCGTCTCCGGCGGACGGGGCGGCAGGTAACGGTAGAGGCTGGAGCGGGTGATGCCGGTGGCTTCGACGATCTCGGAGATGGACTGATTTTCCTGGTCGCGAAGGTGGGCGGCATAGGCAAGCTTCGCTGGATCGATCACGCTGGGCCGGCCGATCCTTTTGCCTTTAGCGACAGCAACGGCACGCGCGTGTGCTGCGCGTTCGATCGCGTAGGTTCGTTCCATTTGGCCGAAGAGCGCGAGCATCACTAGCGCCAACTGCGACATGGGATCTTCTGGATTGGCGGAATCAACCCGGATCGGGTCAGCCAGGTTCCGGACCCCGACGCCGCGGCCTGCCAGGTCGTGGATGAGGTTCAGGGTGTCCCTAACGGTGCGTCCCAACCGGTCCAGTGTGTGCACGACGATGACGTCTCCATCGCGGGCCTGGTCGAGGGCTTCATGCAGTCCGGGCCGGTTTGTCGTGGATCCGGATTTCTTATCCACATAGATGTGTTTGGCGGGGATTCCCTCGCCGCGCAGTGCTTCGATCTGCCGATCGAGGTCCTGTTTCGCGGTCGAGACGCGGGCGTTGTCAGTTTCAGAAGTCGTCTGCACTGGATCCCGCGGAAGTACGGGGCGAGTGCAGAGGACTGTTGACATCGGGCTGTCAGAAGTCCCGTGCACCGACATGTAAATCTTCAGAAGTCGCGTGCACCAACAGCAGCAACTACGGAGTTCAAACCTTGGCGGCGTTCGTTGCCGGGACCCAGCGGTAGAGGGTAGGTACAGAGACGCCGAGGTTCTTGGCGACTTCCTTGGGCGGAGTGCCCTCGATGAGGAGCTTTCGGGCGGAGCGGATTTTGGAATCCGTCATGACGCGTTTGCGGCCCCCGACCCGGCCTTGTTCCCTCGCCGCCCGCAGGCCGGCCTGTGTACGTTCGACCATGAGCTCTCGCTCCATCTGGGCCAGCGATGCCATCACGTTGAAGAAGAAGCGCCCGGAAGCGGTCGTGGTGTCGATCGCGTCGGTCAGGCTGATAAAACCAATGCCGCTGTCGCTTAACCCGCCGGCGAAGTCCAGCAGGTCTTTCACGCTCCGCCCGAGTCGGTCCAGCTTCCATACGACGAGGGTGTCACCGTTGCGTAGTTGGTCCAGTGCCTGGGCGAGTCCGGGGCGCGTGGCTTTGGTTCCGCTGATGGTGTCCTCATAGATGCGGTCGCATCCTGCAGCCCGCAGCGCATCGCGCTGGAGGTCAAGGTTCTGGTCCCGTGTGGAGACTCTGGCGTATCCGATGCGGTGAGTAGTCATGCGGGCAGTTCTCTTTTCTCAAAACTCGATCCAGCCTTTCAGCTCGACTGTACAGTTTCGAGAACTATTTATGAGAACAAAGGCCCATGGTCGGCGGCTGTCATCGCATGTCAGTTTCAAAAGACGTCTGCACGGAATGTCAGAAGGCGTCTGCACTGCTCATCCAAAGAGGAGCAACGAGGGTGCGAGGTCGCTGCCGCTGTCCGGTGAGGTCAGGCGGTCAATACGATACACACGCCAACAGCCGGGCACTGGACACGGCCGCCCCGTGATGAAGCTGCGCCCACAAGATCCAGGAAATTAGGGCACACAATTGGGTCTTTTTGATTGCACCGGACTGGCCTACCGTGGCCGTAAGGAGTCGCCCGCCCGGGCAGCCGAACCACGGAGGATCTTCCCATGACGACGCACGTAGCCGACTGCAGCGTAACCAACTGCTCCTTCAACGACCATTCAGCCTGCAACGCCGCGGCTATCACCGTCGGCGGAACTGAAGATCATGCCTCTTGCTCTACCTTCATCGACACCGGCACCCACGGCGGCCTGCCCAAGGTCCTGGCCGACGTCGGGGCCTGCCAGCGCTCCGAATGCATCCACAACGACCACCTGATGTGCCAGGCAGCCGAAGTGCACGTCGGCCCGGGCGCTGACAACGCCGACTGCCTCACCTACGCACACAGATAGGGGTCCGCGGTTCCCTTCCAGCGCCGCTCAGGCACCGGCCCAGCGACGCAGCGTGCTGTTGAGGAGGCCGATGAGCACCGCGGTCCACCAGCAGATCTGGGAAACAGTGAGTGCAAACATGAGCCGAAGACGCAGTCTGCGTGTTAGCTCGGTGAAGCGTGTGCGGGGCGGGAGCGCAAGCAACCGGTGCATGGCCGGTGCGATGCTGAGGCCGTTCAACATCAGTATCAGGACGGAAGCGAGTTTGACCACAGTGACCAGGCTGGTCAGATCGGGGTCGATCAGGGCACCGGAAATCAGCAGCAGGGCTAGGCCGCCCCAGATCAACGGCTTGGCAGCGGCCTCAAGCTTGCCGGACGCGTGCATCTCCACTTTGCCAAGCAGCCACAGCAACCCCAGCCAGTCGACCACGAGGATTGTGCCAAAAGACAGCACCAGAGCCAGGATATGAACGGCAAGCCCGATCCGATGGAGTTCGGGCCCGCAGTCCACATAGTGTCCGACCAGCACCGAAGCCAGCCATCCGGCCGCGCACAGCATCCCGAGCAGGACCAGCCGATGCCTCTGGCGCCGCGTCAGCGAGGCAGGCGGGATCGCCGGCTCTGTCCGGGTTGGGCCCGGCCGGACCGGCGCCACGCCCCTCATCGCGGGGACCTGTCGGTTCCATGCTCCCCCGGCGCAATGACCGGTGATGGGAAGCCCGCACGGCAGCGGCTGCGCTGAACACTTAAGCGCGAAGATAGCGTGGAAGAAGTCATCGTGATCCCCGGCAGAAGTTAGGGCTGGGTAGACCAGCCCCGCATCCAGCGCCGGTCACTCCTTGGTCAGCTCGACGTCTGTAAACTCGACGGTCGTGCCCTTAGCCAGGGCGGGTGTTTCGGACTCCTCGCCGTGGCGGTTGAACGCCGGGACGCCAAGTGTGGCGCGCAGAGTGTAGGTCCCAGCCTCGGGCACACTGAAGTTGTTGGCGTAATGGTAGAAGGTGGAGTAATAGAAGTTCAGCTCCAGCTCTTGCACGACCGTATTTTGAGCGTTGACCACCTCCAGCGTTATCGGCACGTTGGGGACGATCCGGCCGGTCGAAGTCTCAGTCGGAATGATCTCGATGTGATGGGTCTCGCCAGCCTCCGGCGCACGGAAATGGGCACCGTGCTTGTCGAACCAGGGTTCGGCAGCCTCGGTGATCAGGTTGACGGTCCATTCCCCGGACTCGACTGTTTTACCCTTCTCGGCGAGCTCATTGGCGAGCACCTCGTACTGCTCATCTACGCCGGCTGGAACGGCGAACCCATCGTCCTTTGCAGCGGCCTGGGCGCCACATCCGGTGAGTGCAGCGAGGGCAAGTGTGACTGTTAACTTGGTTTGGCGGTTAAACCGCAGCTTGAAATGGCGGTTTTGC
>NZ_JASBRB010000016.1 GCF_029960665.1 Pseudarthrobacter sp. AL07 | reverse complement strand
CAGCCCGCTGCGGCACGCACCCCACACCGCGTCCGCCGTCGTGAGTTCCGACTGGGCCCGCGAGTACCCGCGTGAGCAGGCTGCCTTCCCGGTCCACCACCTCAAGCAGGACAAGTACTTCCCGCCCGTAGGCCGGATCGACGGCGCAGCCGGGGACCGCAACCTCATCTGCTCCTGCCCACCGCTGTCGGAGTTCGGAGACTAGAGTCCGGGCCCGGCAGACCGGAGTTTTCACGCGTGCTGCTCCTACGTCCCTCTGACGCACGCTTTCGAAAACCCCGGCCCCCCGACCCCTCGGGGGCCCCGAGGGACCAACCCAACCGGAGGCTTTAGACTTGTGGCTACATGTCCGCACGTAGCCACGAGTACAGAACCGCGCACAAACCCCTGAGATTGGACACGGCCCCCTTGCGAGAATTCACCGCCCGCTTTGCCACAGCGGAGGAAATTGAGAACTGGGACAAGCACGTCACGGCCAACCCGAACGGCGGCAACATGCTGCAGTCCGCCGCCTACGCGTCCGTGAAGAACGGCAGCGGCTGGACCGTCCGCTTCCTGGTCCTGGAAACTTCCGGGACGACCAGCTACAACCTGGTGCTGGAGAAGAAATTCCCCGTGCTGGGCCGCCTGTGGTACCTGATCAAGGGCCCTGACCTGGGTGCCGTCGAGGACCTCAAGCCGGTGTTGGACGCGTGCGCTGCACTTGCCCGGAGCCGGAAGCTCAATGTCTTCACCATCAAGATTGAACCTGACATCGTGTCCACCCCCGAAGCCCCGTCACACCTCGCCGACGCCGGCCTGGTGAAGGCCCCGAACATCCAATCCAATGACTCCACCGCGCTGCTGGACATCGCGGCACCGGAGAACCAGGTGTTCCGGTCCATCTCCTCCCGCGCCCGCAACGCGATCCGCCGGGCAGAACGCGAAGGCTGCGCAGTGGTGCAGCAGGAGTCGGGCCCGGAAACATACCGGGCGCTGTATGACCTGATGGCAGACACCGTCAACGCCAAGGGCTCCATGCCGTTGCGCACCCTCGAGTACTACACCCGGTTCTGGGACGAATTCTGCACCCGCGGCCAAGGCAGCTTCTTCTTCGTTTATGAGGACGGCAAGCCGAGTGTGGGCGCCTTTGTGATCAACTACGGATCCAAGGCGACCTACAAGGACGGCGGCTCCACCCAGAACAGGAAGCAGTACGGCGATTCGCACCTGGTCCAGTGGCAGGCCATCCGGAGAATGCAGGAACTCGACTGCACTGAGTACGATTTCTGCGGCACGCCGCCGTCTGGCCTGATCAAGGACAAGTCCCACCACCTGTACGGCATGGGCATGTTCAAGACGAGCTTCACCAAAACGGTCACGGACTTCGTCGGCTGCTACGACTACGTGCTATCGCCCGTCAGGCATGCCCTGTGGGTCAAAGGCGCGGAACGGATCTTCCGCCGGCTCGAAACCGCACGCAGCGGCCAGCAGTTCTACTGACAGCCCGCCAGCCACGCTCACCATCCACACCACGAAGGCCAGCGCCTGCCCCATGCGGCAGCGCGGCCATAGATGAGGTTACTTCCGTGAATCCCACCAAAGCCGGAGCCGATCTCCAGCTCAGCGTCCTCAGCGATGCCGAGTTTGAGTCCTTCTCCCTCAAGCACCCGCAAAACAACTTCATCCAGTCCGCTGACTTCACCCGCTTCCAGAGCGCCCGCGGCCAGGCAGTGGAGCTGTTCGGTGTCAGGCGCGACGGCGTTCTGGTCGCCGCCGGCAAGTTGCACTACACCACCAACCGTTGGGGCTACAAGGTGTGCGAATGCGCCAAGGGACCCCTCCTGGACTACACGGACGCCGCCCTGGTGAGTGACGTCGTCGGACTCCTAAAGGAACGTGCCGCGGAACGCAAGGCTGCCGAACTGCGGATTTCCCCGAACCTGACGTACATCGCCCGCGATGCCGACGGTGCCGAACACCCCGAGATCCTGGACAACAGGCCCCTCGTGGCGGAACTGGCGGGCCTCGGTTTTGAACACCAGGGCTCGGACATGAACTTCGCCAACGTGAACTGGATGTTCATCAAGCAGCTCGAGGGCATCACGGACGCCGAGGAGCTCATCATGGGCACCAGCTACCGGACCCGGAAGGCCATCCGGAAGGCCGAAAAGAATGGCGTGTTCCTGGAACAGGCCACCCTTGAAACCCTCGACGAGTTCTACGACGCGCTGAGCACCGCGGGGGACGAGAAGGGCTTCTTCTTCCGGGAACGCGAATACTACGAACAGCTCCTGCGGACCACCTCGGCCGAGTTCACCAAGCTTATGATGGCCAAGATCGACATCCCCGCGTACCGCAAGTCCATCACCGAACGCCTGGAAGAAGAATCAGCGTCCGCAGCCGAACTCCGCCGTGAAGTGGAAGAGACCGGCAGCAAAAAGAAGGCCAACCGCCTCAAAGTGGTCCAGGACCTCGTGGACAGCTACGAACGCAGCCTCAAGGACATCGAGCGGTTCCCGGACTCCGTGGGCGTGGCAACAGTGGCGGCCATCCATTTCGTCTGCTTCGGGGAAGAGGTGGTCTGTGTTATCGGCGGCACCAAGCAGGACTACATCTACTTCAACGGCGCCACGTCACTGTACTGGGGGATGATGCTGCACGCCCTGGACAACGGCTACTCGCGCTACAACTTCTACGGCACCTTCGGCATTCAGGGACAGGACGAAGAAGGCCACGGAGGTTACGAGTTCAAGAAGGGCTTCGGCGGCGACGTGGTCCAGCTGCTGGGTGACTTCGTGATGCCCGTGCGGCCGGTAGCCTTCCAAGCCAACCGCCTGGTCCGCACGGCCATCGCTGCTGCCCGCACGCTGCTGGGCAAACTGCCACTTAAACGCCGGGCTTAGCACTAATCCACGAACTGTCAGAAAGGGAGGAGCACCATGGCGACCGATCGACCTGAAAATCCAAGGCGCAGGCCTCCCACCGGCGGCCTGCCCAAAACAGAGCCGCTGACATCCTCCCAGCTCCGCCAGGATGCCGCGGCCAAGAGGATGCTGCGGCGCCTGGTGCGGGGGGAGGACCCGCCGACGGCGCCGCTGAGCATCGTGGACAGGCTCGCCGGCAGCCCCTACGCCAACCCCATGATCCAGGTGGGAGGCGTGGACACCTCCGCTCGCAAGACCCTTGACTTCTCCCTGCACCTGGCCGAGACCATGTTCCGGTACGGGGCAGGTGCCCTGGAAGTGGAGACGAGCATCATTGCCGTCACCGCGGCGCTGGGGCTCAAAAACATTGAAGTGGACATCACCAACCAGTCGGTGGCCATCAACTATGCGCCCAAGGACCAGACGCCCATCTCGCTGCTTCGGGTGGTGCGGTCCTGGACCAACAACTATGCCGGCCTGGCCAAGGTACACCGGCTGGTGACGGACATCGTGGCCGGGGGAGTGGGCCGCGATGAAGCCATCCGCCGTCTGGACGAGGCCATCACCAGCCCCAAACCGTTCCCGCGCTGGATGGTCACCATAGCGTTCGGCGTGTTCGCCGCAGCTTTTGTGGGAGTGCTCGGCGGAGGACCGGTGTCCTCGGGCATTGCCTTCGCGGCCAACATCGGCGTCAGCCTGCTCGCCCGCCAGTTGGGCCGGTGGCGGGTTCCGGACTTCTTCACGACGGCGGCATGCGCCTTCGGCGTTACGCTCACCGCGTTGCTGTTGTGGCGCTTTGAACTCACCAATGCACCATCGATTGTGGTGGTGGGTGGCATCCTCCTGCTCCTGCCCACGGGACGCCTCGTCTCCTCGGTCCAGGACGCCATCAACGGTTTTCCCGTGACCGCAGCGGGACGGTTCCTGTCCACCCTGCTGACGTTCGGCGCGATTGTGTCCGGGATTGCGGTGGCCTTTGTGGTGGGACAGATGACCGGAATGCAGCCCATTAGTGTCACGCAGACGTTCCCGCCCGCCTACGACCTTTGGGTCTTGGTAATCTTTATCGCCGTCGCAGTGATGGCCATCGGCGTGACCGAGCAGACCTCCTGGGAGCTGCTGCTGCCCACCGCCGGTGTGGGCGTGGTGGGCTATTTTGTGCTGCTGGGCGCCGCGTCCTTTGGCGTCGGGGACCGGTTCTCCCCGGCGCTCGCCGCCGTCGTGATCGGCCTGCTGGCGCGCGTGGTGGCGCTTAAGATGGGCGCACCACAGTTGGTGGTAGCGGTCCCGGCGGCCCTGATCCTACTGCCCGGGCTGACCATCTTCCGGTCCATGTATGTGTTGACCATGGAGGAATCAGAAGTTCTCCTTGGTGCTGGCGGCATGCTCAACGCCGGCGCGATCGTCCTGGGCACAGCCGGCGGAATCGTGCTCGGCGACACCCTGGCGCGGCCGCTGACACGCGGCCTGGCCAGCAACGAGCGGCGCCGCGCCCGGAGGCGCTAGCTAGCGCCAGCCACTAAAGCCCGCCCCCTAGCGCTCAATCGCGAAGGCATCGGTAAAAGTGAACCCGGCGGCGGGCACAAAGCGCGCGTCCAGGCGTGCGTCCGTCAACCTCACGTCCAACGTTCCGAGGGTCCGCTCGCTGTTTTTCCCTGTCCAGACAGCAAACAGGCCAGCCTCAGGATCATCGGCTTGGACGTCGTGGTGCCCGGCGCCGCCCACACCGACCGTGACAAAGACCGTGCCCTGCCCCTGGGCAAGGTCGTTGTCGGAGTCGGCCACACAATCGTCCCGGGCCTCTCCGGGGACCAGCACGGGGCAGCGTTCAGTCAGGCGGAGTTGACGTGTCCGCTGATAGACATGTTGGTGGCCGGTGAGCACGAGGTCCACGTCTTTGCTCACCAGCATGTTCGTCAGGTGCTCCCCGGGCTGGCAGCCGTAGTGTCCCATGCTGAAACACGGGGTGTGCATGCCCACCACAGTCCAGGGGATCTTTGCGGCACGGGCACCGTCGATGGCAGATTCGGTCCAGCGCCAACGGTTGCTGCCCTGCGAATAGTCCAAGGGCTGTCCGCCGGGAAAATCAATCCCGGGAGAAATGAGGATGAATCTCACCAGGGGCCGGTCCTGGGGGACGTCGACGTACCATTGCGTACCGTAATCGCCTTTCAGCCCGGGCAGCCTGTTGGGCAAGCATTGGGCGAACGTGCCGATGTCGCCGTCGTGGCCGTCGCTTTCATGGTTGCCCGTGATCAGCTCATACGGGAAATCCTGGCCAAGTTTCTTGGTCACCATGTCGCAGAACGCCTGCTCGGCGCCGGCCTGGTAAGAGAGGTCGCCGAGCACTATGTTTAGATCCGGCTTCAGCCCGGCGATCACGTCGAGCACTGCCTTGGCGCCGCCGCCCATGCCGATGTCCCCGGCTGCGGTGAAGTGAACAGACCTCGAGTCGGAGTCAGGCTGTTCTTCGGAGGCTGGCTGCTCCTGCGGCTGCACAGGTGGGCCCTCCGGCGCCGCTTGGCACGCCGAGCCCGCAAGGCAGATGAGGGCGGCCCAGGACAGGGCCGCCCAGATCCGGGGCGGGGCGGATGCTGCACGGGCGGCCGTTGGGGCGAACACTGCTGTTTTGACCACTGCGCGGCAGAAGGTAAAAACCCGGCGGAGGAATCGCCTGGTCGTAGCATTCATGACGGCTCCCCGGGACGCTCGAACGGCGTAACCGGAAGCCTGATCAGCAGCTGCCGGAGTGCCGTTTACGGTGAGTGTAGGCCTGTGTGGTGCGCCGGACAAGATTTGGACCATTTGTTGGGCGATTGGTCAGAGGGTGCGGAGCGCTGGCTACGGGTCAGACCTTCCCGACGGGGAGCTTTTTGTCGGCCTGGAAGTCGTCCTCCACCCGGCCCTGGGCCCAGTATCCAGACAGCGAAACCTGGCTCCGTTCAAGGCCGCGCTGGACGAAAAACACGTCCCGCAGGCCCTTCATGTAGCCGCGCTCGCCGTGGGCAAAAACGTCAACCCGGCCGGCAGGCCATTCGGCGCCGGCCACCGCTGAGACCAGAAGGTCCCCGACGCCGGCCGGTGCGCCGTTGCGGCGTAGCCAGGTCACCTGAACCCCGGCAGGGGACGCGACGGACTGGATGTCGGCATCGCTATCCACCTCGATAAATGCCAGGCCGGCCGCTTCAGCAGGCAACGATTCAATGGCGGCGGCGATTGCAGGAAGTGCGGCCTCATCGCCGGCAAAGAGGTACCAGTCCGCGTCAGGCGCCGGATTGTAGGCGCCGCCCGGCCCGGTGAAGGTGATGGTGTCGCCGGGCTTGGCAGCAGCCGCCCACGGACCCGCCAGCCCCTCGGCGCCGTGGATCACAAAGTCGATGGCGAGTTCCTGCGCCTCGGTGTCCACCCAGCGGACCGTGTACGTGCGGGCGAAGGGCCACTGCTCGCGGGGCATGGTTTCGCGGATGGTCCACAGGTCCAGGGGCTGGGCATAGTCCACGCCGGGCTGCGGGAAGACAATCTTGACGTAGCGGTCCACGAAGCTGTTGTTCACGTAGGCGGCAAAACCTTCGCCGCCGGCCACGATCCTGACCATGTGTGGCGAGAGTTCTTCCCGCCGAATGACCGTGAGATCAAACTGCGGACGTGTTTTTTTCGTGGCGTTGGTCGCGGCCGGAAGAGTGCTCATAAGGCAAGCCTAAGCTAAGGGATCGGGGGAAGTTCCCAGGTTACGCCAGGGCTTCCCTGGTCCTCCAGCAGCTGGTTGATGGTGCTGAACGGCCGGGAGCCGAAGAATCCGCGCGACGCCGACAATGGGCTGGGGTGGGCGCTGGACACGACCGCCGCGCCCGGCAGGAGGGGCCGGACGCTCTCCGCGTCCTTGCCCCACAGCACCGCCACCAGCGGCGCCGGGCCGCCGTCGGACGTCCGCCGGCTGGCAACCGCGGTGACAGCCGCCGTCGTGATGGCCTCCCAGCCTTTGCCCCGGTGGGAGCCGGCAGCCCCGGCGCGGACGCTCATGACCCGGTTCAGCAGCAGGACCCCTTGGCTGGCCCAGGCGGACAGGTCGCCGTGGACGCGCGCGGGAAGGCCAAGATCGGCCTCCAGTTCGCGGTAGATATTCGCCAGGCTCCGCGGGATGGGCCGGGTCCGCCCGTCAACGGCGAAGGACAGGCCGATCGCATGGCCCGGCGTCGGGTAGGGGTCCTGGCCCATTACCAGGACTTTCACGCTGGTCAGGGGCTGCCGGAAGGCGCGCAGAACGTTCGACGGCGCTGGCAGCACGTGGTGCCCCGCGGCAACTTCGGTGGCCAGGAAGTTCAGGACGCCACGCAGTTCAGCCTCAACGGGGCCCAGCGTCTCCGCCCAGTCGGCCGCCATCAGCTCACTGAGCGGCAAAACGGCCATCCCGGCAAAGCCGACGGGCTCGGCCGGGTCCGCCGTCAGTTCGAACAGCGCGTCAGAATCAAACACCCTCCCATTCTCGCAGGGTTACCGGCCACTGCAGCCGGGGCGCAAATGACATCAGTGTTATTCACGCCGTAACATGGGGAGGAGATTTTGAAACTTAACCGGTGATTCAGCAAAGACCAGCGAAGGGGTGTGCCGTGGCGGAACCTGCTCGGGAGCGCGTGCCGGAGCCTGAGGAGCGCGGCTCTTTGCTGGCGGGTTTTACCCTCCGTGGCTCTCCCCTGGGCGAGCGCGACCAGCAGATGCTGGCACTGGAGCGGCAGTGGTGGAAATACGCGGGGGCCAAGGAACAGGCCATCAGGGAGCTGTTCGACCTGTCCGCGACCCACTACTACCAGCTGCTCAACGCCCTTATTGACACCGAGGCAGCAGTGGCCCACGACCCCATGCTGGTCAAGAGATTGCGTAGACTACGTACGTCGCGTCACCGGGCACGCACTGCACGACGCCTGGGTTCCGACGCCTGACCACGCTCGTGCTGAGCCATCAGCAGCAATCAACAAGGACGTCTCCCCACCATGACCAAATACGCTCGGGATGAATTCGATAAGGTTCCGGAGTCCGCCTCGCGGCAGGGTGTCCACCGTGCGGCCTCGGCGCCGGCCCGCCGCAAGCTGTGGCCCATCCTTGCTGTGGGAATTGTGGCATTGGCCATCGGAGTATTCTCCTTCCTGATCCTTCCCAAGCTCGGGTCCACCCAGGCCGGCAGCGAAGCCTCAACCAGCCTGGAATCAACCGCGGCACCCGAGGCAAGCTCGGCACCGTCCGTCACCGCTGAATCCTCCGCGGACCCGGAGCCCTCGAAGAGCCCGGACGCAGAGCCCAGCGCTTCGCCCAGTAACGTCCCCTCCGCAGCTGTGCTGGACAAGACCCAGGGTGTTGCCATCTACAACGCGGCAGGTACGGCCGGGCTCGCCGGACGCGTCAGCTCGATGGTCCAGACCGATGGCTGGACGCTGGGCCAGGTGGGAAACTGGGGCGGCGCTCCGCAGCAGACATCCGCAATTTTCTATGCGGGCCCGGCGCAGGAAGCCAACGCCGAAGCACTCTCCAAACTCCTGAACATTCCCACGCTGGTGGATACCCAGGAATTCCAGGTGCCCTTGGTTGTTGTCCTGGGGCCGGGCTACCAGTAGTGGCCCGCGGTCACACCTGAATAACTTTTGGTCACCGGAGCGGCCGGGCGGGTCTGCCCGCCGGATGGCTTGTCGCTAGAGTGATTTCAGGCTTCGGTCCGTAACAAGCGGCACACTCCCGACGGGGACCGGCGGCACGACGGAAAAGAGCGGACATCATGGCATTGGGAACGGTTAAGTGGTTCAACGCCGAAAAGGGCTACGGCTTTATTACGGTGGACGGCTCCGGGAACGATGTCTTTGTGCACTGGTCGGCCATCGAGGGCGAAGGTTACCGGGCCCTGGATGAAGGCCAGCGCGTCGAGCTTGAGGTCGGCGAAGGCGAGAAGGGCCCGCAGGCAGAAAATGTCCGGCCCGCTCAGTGATCTCTCGCAGCCTGCGCTCAACAATCGTCCGCACAACTGCGGGGGCGTCCCTCCTGCTGGCGCTGGCCGGCTGCGCCGGGGCAGGCGGCAATGCACGCGTTGAATCCGCTGAAGCATCCGGTGACGGCACGCTGCGGATCGGGCTGATCCAGGACAGCATAGGGGAGCAGGCCTTCCTCAACGACTCGCAGCTCGCCGCGGCACAACTTGCCATCAAGGAAATCAATGCGTCCGGCGGCCACAAGGGCAGACCTGTTGATCTGGTGGTAGCCGCCGGCGATGGAGCCGATGCCCAAGCCAGGAATCTGGCCTCAGCCAGAGTTGATGCGGTGATCGGACCAACCGATTCGAGCCACGCTGCCGCCGCCATCGATGTCCTTTCGGCTGCGCGCGTCCCGCTTGTCTCGCCGGCCAACTCCGCTGCCGGCCTGTCCCGCTACAAGAGCGGCGGCTATTACTTCAGGACGGCGGCAGCGGACCTTGCCCAGGCATCGGTGCTGGTGAAGCTGGCCAAGGACGGCGGCGCCACGAGCCTTGCCGTGGTCCACCAGGACTCAGGCTACGGAAAAGACGTAGCTGCCGCGGTGGCCACCGCCGCCAAGGACGCCGGCCTGGATACCGTCTCCACTACCGCCTTCAAGCCCGGCGACGCCGGGGACGCGGCAGCCGCTGCCAAGGCCGCCACACCTGACGCGGTAGTGCTGATCGCCAGGGACGGCGCCCAGGGTGCCCTCGCAGAGCTCAATAACGCAGGGCTCCCGGGCAAGAGCATCATCCTGAGCGACGGCGCCTTCGCCCAGTATGGTCCGGGGCTGGGATCCAAGGCCCTCGACGGCGCCCGTGCAGTGGTGCCGGGTCTGTTGCCGTCCGCGGACTTCCAAGCCCGTCTTGTGGCGGTCACCCCTGCACTGAAAGACCTTTCATTCGCCGCAGAGACCTACGACGCCGTGAACCTCGTGGCCCTGGCCGCAGCAAAGGCTGACGACGATGCCGGCCGCTCCATTGCCGCCAACCTGATCGCCGTCTCCGGCGGGACAGCAGGCGGGCAGCCCGCGCAGGCCTCTGGCCCGGCCACCAAGCCGTGCCTGTCCTACACCGATTGCCTCGCGGTCCTGACGACCGGGGCCGGCATTAATTACGACGGCGAGTCTGGACCGGTTGCCTTCGACGCCAATGGTGACATCACTACGGCCAACTACATGGTGTTCACCTACGGCGCAGACAACAGGGCGGTGCTCACCGGCCGGGAGACTGCAAGCCGGGCAGCGGGCTGATCGCCGGTGGCGAACGGGCCGCCCTGACGGCGCGATTTGCGGGGCCTTTCGCTTGCACTCTCACCTAGGGAGTGCTAATTATTGAGTTAGCACTCTTACGTATCGACTGCTAAAGCAACGTCCGGTTTTCCGGCATCGGAGCTTGGCGGCGGTCGTGGAGCGAGAGAAATACCTAGCTGGAGTGAGATCCCCGGCCGCGGCATACAGAGGCCGCCGGTGAAGGATCGTCCGTCGCGGGCACTGCAGTGAGGTTCATTCTTAACGACTGTCCCGAAAGGACTACTGCCGTTATGGCCAAGATCATTGCATTTGATGAAGAGGCACGCCGCGGCCTTGAGCGGGGCCTGAACATCCTCGCCGACGCCGTCAAGGTCACCCTCGGCCCGCGTGGACGCAACGTCGTCCTCGAAAAGAAGTGGGGCGCCCCCACGATCACTAACGATGGTGTTTCCATCGCCAAGGAGATCGAGCTGGACGACCCTTACGAAAAGATCGGCGCCGAGCTGGTCAAGGAAGTTGCCAAGAAGACTGACGACGTCGCAGGCGACGGCACCACCACGGCTACCGTGCTGGCGCAGGCACTTGTCAAGGAAGGCCTGCGCAACGTCGCGGCCGGCGCTGACCCGCTGTCCCTCAAGCGCGGTATCGAAAAAGCTGTAGCGGCCGTCACGGTTGAGCTGCTGGCCTCCGCCAAGGAAATCGAAACCAAGGAAGAGATCGCGGCTACTGCCTCCATCTCCGCCGGTGACGACGAAATTGGCGCCTTGATCGCTGAAGCCCTCGACAAGGTGGGCAAAGAAGGCGTCATCACCGTAGAGGAGTCCAACACCTTCGGCCTGGAGCTCGAGCTCACCGAAGGCATGCGCTTCGACAAGGGTTACATCTCCGCTTACTTCGTTACCGATACTGAGCGCCAGGAAACAGTCCTTGAGGACCCGTACATCCTGATCGTCAACTCCAAGATCTCCAACGTCAAGGAACTGGTTGCTGTCCTGGAAAAGGTCATGCAGTCCAACAAGCCGCTGCTGATCATTGCCGAGGACATCGAGGGCGAGGCCCTGGCCACCCTGATCGTCAACAAGATCCGCGGCACCTTCAAGTCCGTTGCCGTCAAGGCTCCGGGCTTCGGCGACCGCCGCAAGGCCCAGCTGGCCGACATCGCTGTACTCACCGGCGGCCAGGTCATCGCCGAGGAAGTCGGACTTAAGCTGGAGACCGCCGGACTGGAACTCCTGGGACGCGCCCGCAAGGTTGTTGTCACCAAGGACGAGACCACCATCGTTGAAGGTGCCGGCGACGCAGACCAGATCGCTGGCCGCGTTTCCCAGATCCGTGCCGAGATCGAAAACTCCGATTCGGACTACGACCGCGAGAAGCTGCAGGAACGCCTGGCCAAGCTGGCCGGCGGCGTTGCAGTCATCAAGGCCGGTGCCGCAACCGAAGTTGAGCTCAAGGAACGCAAGCACCGCATTGAGGACGCTGTCCGCAACGCGAAAGCTGCTGTTGAAGAAGGCATCGTCGCCGGTGGCGGCGTTGCGCTGATCCAGGCCGGCGCCAAGGCGTTCGCGAACCTGAACCTGACAGGTGACGAAGCAACCGGTGCCAACATCGTCCGTGTTGCCATCGACGCCCCGCTGAAGCAGATCGCCTTCAACGCCGGCCTCGAACCTGGCGTTGTTGTCGACAAGGTCCGCGGCCTGCCTGCGGGCCACGGCCTGAACGCAGCAACCGGCGAGTACGTCGACCTGCTGGCTGCCGGCATCAACGACCCGGTCAAGGTAACCCGCTCTGCCCTGCAGAACGCGGCTTCCATTGCCGGTCTGTTCCTCACCACCGAGGCCGTTGTGGCCGACAAGCCGGAGAAGAACGCTCCGGCCATGGGTGGCGGCGACGACATGGGCGGCATGGGCGGCTTCTAGCCCCAATGTCCCCACAGTAAGACGCACTACGGCGGTCCTCACCAAACGGTGGGGGCCGCCGTCGGCGTTAACGCCTCGCCCCAACAGGAAGTTGCTCTATCAGATATGGTTCCTTAGAGGGCCGGTTGGCAACCAAAAGTGATAGAGCATCGCGGGCTGGCGTGCAGCGGAACTCTGGCAGGATGGTTCCGTGACAATTACTGCAGCGGCCGACGGTTCGGCTTTAGGAAATCCCGGCCCGGCCGGTTGGGCCTGGTATGTGAACGACGACTGCTGGCGCGCCGGGGGATGGCCGCACGGCACCAACAACCAGGGCGAGCTAATGGCTGTGCTGGATCTGTTCCGTGCCACCGCGCACGTCCCGGAAGAGGACCTGAGGGTTCTCTGCGACAGCCAGTACGTGATCAACTCCATCACAAAGTGGATGCCGGGGTGGAAACGCAAGGGCTGGCGGAAGGCCGACGGCAAACCTGTCCTGAATGTGGAGCTGCTCAAGGAACTTGACCGGGAAATCGCCGGCCGGAAATACACCTTCGAATGGGTCAAGGGCCACGCCGGCCACGACCTCAACGAGGCAGCCGATGTCCGCGCGCGTGCCGCCGCCACCGCCTACCAGCAGGGTGTGGCAGCGCGGTCAGGCCCAGGCTTCGCTGGAGCCCCGGAAGCTGTTGGCCCAACAGCTGATAGCCGCGTTGCCGTCAGCTCCGGGGCAGGCCCTGCGCTGGCCGGCCCCGACGCCGTCACTGCAGCCGGACTGAAGACGGCCACCACAGCCGGTGGTGCCGGCGCCGTCGGTCAGGCCTCGTACGGCCAGGACCTCGTGAACCAAGACCCCTACGACGGGCCGGACCTCTTCAGCGAACTGGAGATCGAATCGTTCATCCCTGCGGAGTCCGCCGGGGCTGAGATGAGCCCAGAGGCGATCGTCGAGGCCCTCGAACGCGAATTGTCGGGCCCCGACATCCGTGGCGACATCGGCCGTACCGGCGTCCTCCTCCACCCTGATTTTATGGAAATCGGAATCTCGGGCAGAGTCTGGACCCGTGACGCCACGATGATGGCGCTCGAAGAGGAACCAGTGCAGCACACCGAGCTGGAGATCCTGGGTGCGGACCGCATCGGCACCAGCGCGATCCTGCTGACGTGCCGAAGTTACTCGCGCCCCGGCACGGCTCTCCATAGCTCACTGTGGCTCCTGGACGGCAACAGGTGGCGGCTCCGGTACCGCCAGGGTACGCCGGAGGCCTAGAATGCATTTCGGTCGCGGCCTCAGCTGAAGCGCTGGGTGTTGCCCTGCTCGGCCTGGGCGTAGGTGGACGCTGCCGATGCCAGGGCCATGTTGATGGATGCCAGTGACGCCTCCACCTTGCCCTGGGTGAGGGTCCACTCGGTCACCAGGGCCTGGAAGTTGTTGGCAGCCGAGCCCCGCCAGGTGGACTGCAGTTCGTCCAGGCCTCGCTTCATCGTCTGGACGTCCGAGCTGATCCGGTCCACGGTTGCTTTGACGTTGGCCGACTTGAGCTGAAGGAGTTCGGTGTCGACGGAAATGATGCTCATGGCTAGCTGCCTCTCGAAGTAGTGGGACAGCATCTGCTGCCCGCCCGGCTGCTCCGGGCCACTACAGCGAGCCTACGGACGGGAACTGCCCGCATGCCACGCTCCATGGCTATATGTGGATAACCTTGCCATCGCCGTGGCCTCCGTCCAGAGGATCGCCATGCTGGGCTGCCGACCGGCCCGGAGCCGCTTCCACCAGGTGCTCATCGCCGGAGGGAGCCTCGTCGGTGGCGTCGTCCCTAACAGGCAGGCTGACCACCAAGGTAGCCCCGCCGCCGTCGGTCGTTTCCACCCTGACGGACCCGCCGTGCGATCCCACGATGGCCGCGACAATCGCGAGCCCCAGGCCGCTGCCGCCGGTCTCCCGCGTCCGGGACGTGTCCGCCCGATAGAAACGCTCGAATACCTTGGATGCATCCTCTTCTGAGATGCCGGGGCCATGGTCCCGCACCTCGATCACGGCGACCGGCTGCCCGCCGTCGGAGGTCCGGACCCCGACGGCGAGTTCAATCGGGCTGCCGTCCGAGGTGTAGCGCAGGGCGTTCCCCACCAGGTTCCCCACCACCTGTCGCAGTTTTGCTTCGTCACCGAGCACGGGAGCGGGTGCGGCCCGATCCTCACCAAGGCCGGCCAGGGAGATGGGACGGGAGCGGTCGCTTGCCTGTGTGTCCACCACCGCGTCGTGGGCGATCAGCTGCAGGTCAACGGGCTTTTGCTGGAGCGGGCGCTGTTCGTCCAGGCGCGCCAGCAGGAGCAGATCCTCCACCATTGAACCCATCCGTTTGGCTTCGCTTTCGATCCGCCCCATGGCCGTGGCCACGTCCTCGTCGGTGGCCAGCGCACCATGGCGGTAGAGCTCGGAGAAACCCCGGATGGTCACGAGTGGGGTACGCAGCTCGTGGGAGGCGTCTGCTGCGAACCGGCGCATTCTGCCTTCGGAGGCTGTCCGGGCGGCGAAGGCCGTCTCGATGTGCGCCAGCATGGCGTTGAGTGAACTGCCGAGCCGCCCCACTTCGGTGCCGGGATTCTCGACGTCCACACGCCTGGAGAGGTCGCCGGCGGCGATCGCGGCCGCGGTCTTTTCCACTTTGGCCAGCGGCCGGAACGACCGCGACACGGTCCAACTGGCGATCAGGGAGGCCAGCAGCAGGGTGAGCAGGCCGACGCCGGTGACCACCAGGGTGGCGTGCTTGAGGACATCGTCCACGCTTTGCAGCGGCAATCCGATGACAACAACGGCGGGTTGGCCGATATAGAGCACGGTCACCGCGACCACCCGCCAATTATGGCCGTCCGTGCCACGCACCTGGTAAGGACGCGCGCCCCTGTCCTGGGCGTCCTCAACGGAGATGGTTGAGATGTCGGGGTGGGCATCCGGATTGCCGCCCAACAGCTGCGGGTCCCCACCGGGGGTGTAAAGGATCAGCGAGTAGTCACTGGGGACCATTGGGTTGGTGGGTGCCTGTAACTGGGTGAACGAGCGCTGCTTGCTGGCCAGGTCGACGGCGGCGTACAGCTTGTCATCCACCTGTGCCTGGAGGTAGCTGTGCAGCAGCGTCAGGGTGCCGGCGCCGGTCGCAGTCAGCGCAATAATCAGCAGAGCCATGATCATGGCCACCAGCTGGGACCTCAGCGAGGCCGATTTCCACCGCTGCAGCAAGGTCAGCGCTTCTCTGCCGTCCGGAGCACGTAGCCCACTCCGCGTTTGGTCTGGATCAGGGCGGGGGCGTCCGGATCAATGTCCACCTTGCGCCGGAGGTAGGAGATGTACGACTCCACGATCGAGGCGTCGCCGTTGAAGTTGTACTCCCAGACGTGGTCGAGGATCTGGGATTTCGACAGCACTCGGTTGGGGTTCAGCATGAGGTACCGGAGGAGCTTGAATTCCGTGGGGGACAATTCGATCACGGTGCCGCCGCGGCGCACTTCGTGGGCGTCGTCGTCGAGCTCGAGGTCATCCACCCGGATCACCGCATCGTCGTCGTCGAGCATGGGCTGCGTGCGGCGCAGGACAGCGCGGATGCGGGCCACCACCTCGTCCAGGCTGAACGGCTTAGTGACATAGTCATCCCCGCCCACCGTGAGGCCGGTGACCTTGTCCTCGGTGTCGTCCTTCGCCGTAAGGAACAGGACCGGGAAGTGCTTGCCAGACGCCCGCAGCTTGCGCGTGACGGTGAAGCCATCCATATCCGGCAGCATCACGTCCAGCACCGCCAGATCGGGCGAGTGGAGCTCGGCGGCGGCCAGCGCGTCACGGCCGTTGGCAGCAGAGACCACCTCGAAGCCTGCGAACCGGAGCGAGGTGGACAGCAGCTCGCGGATGTTCGGTTCGTCATCAACAACTAGCAGCTTGGCTTCTGGGCCGGTCTTCTTCATACTCCCATCATGCTCCCAGAAACTGTGAGTTTTCTGGATGACTGGTGTGAGCATGGTGGGAGCTGTGGCCCGCAGGGGTCCGTGCGTTCCGTGGCTTCATTGGCGGACAGGAGGCTGGACATGGCCCGCTTTATCCTCCCGCGGCTAAATAATGTGCAGCGGTGGGAGTCAGGGGAACCCTTTTTTGTCCCGGAACGTTCACCGCTTCCAGGGTTTCGCCGTGTTACGGCCGGGGCTACGCTGGGGCCAGCGGGCTAGCCTGAGCCGCGCTGGGGTTTCAATCATCGCCTAATGAAACGGGAATGACCATGTCGGACATCATCGCAACAGAGAGCACCGCCACTTCTGACCGCAGCATCCGCGACTGGGCCGACCTCGCGGAGGAGATGTGGTCGTACCTGACCGGTAAGGGTGCGGCCATCAACTATGAGTTCATAGACATGACTGTGGAGGTTCCGCGCGATATCGGAAGCGACGCACCGCGGGCAACCTGGAAGCTCAACGGAAGCCTGCGGGTGACAACGAGTGACAAGGACGCCGCAGGGTCCGACAAGAACCGAGGGTGAGCCACGGTGGTCCGATACCGCTTGGACATGGATTTGGACTTCTCGTACACGGACGAGTCGGGGACCGTAGTGCGGGGCAGTGCACGGGCGGCCGGAAGCTCAGTCGCGGTCTCCGTAGACGCCATTGACCCGTTCTTGTCGGGCAGGGCGCCGTCCCTGGACCAGATAAGGCCCCTGGCCCAGACGTTCGCTGAGCAGGGACTCACTGTGACCATGGAGGGTCCGGACGGACACATTGTCAGTATCGGCGCGGTTCACAGCCCGCCTACGCAGCGGCTGATCACGAGGTCTCCCAATATCAAGCTGGGGAACCTAGGCGCCTTGATGCCGCTGATCAGGCCGGGCAGGCGGCGTGCTGCGCAGGGATTTTCGCTGCTGCCGCCCCAGACACTGCTGCCCGTGATGCCTACGGTCAGGCGCAACATCGTGCGCCGCGCCACTACCACCCACTACACCCGTGGGAGCGGACGGCCGAGACTGATCTTTGTCCAGAATTCGTCCACGTGGACCGGCCAGATTCCGCGGGAGGTCAATCTGGACAAGGAGACGTTGCTGATCGGCAGCGACCCCGGCTCGGACCTGCAGCTTGCGGGCCTGGACCCGCTGCACGCCCAGATCAGACACAGCGACGCTGACGAGTACATCCTGGTTCCGCACGGTGAGGTCGGCGGAAGTGTTTCCCCAACAGGTGAGTCCGTGCTCCGCACAGGTGCGCGGATCCAGATGGGGCAGTGGTGCCTCGCCTTTTTCCGGGAAGAGTTCGCTGACCACGGCCGGCCGTTTGGGGGACGCAGCGGCGGTGAACTAGCCTACCAGCGGCCGCAGTTCGACCCCCGGACAGGTGCCACAGAACGGGACGCGTCCCAAGGGGTCTCGTGATCACGCGGGAGGCCCGCTGATCTGAATCAATTGACGTTGGAGGCGGCCGGGCCGCGAGGGACGCCGCTCAGCCGGGCTGGTCGACATCCTTGGCGTCCATGATCCGGTAGGCATAGCCCTGCTCAGCCAGGAAGCGCTGCCGCTTGGCCGCGAAATCCTGGTCCAGGGTGTCCCGGGCCACCAGCGAGTAGAAGCGGGCCGCCCGGCCGTCCTTCTTCGGCCGCAGCAGCCGGCCCAGCCGCTGGGCTTCCTCCTGCCGGGACCCGAAAGATCCCGAAACCTGGATGGCCACCGAGGCCTCCGGCAGGTCGATGGAGAAGTTGGCCACCTTGGACACCACCAGGGTGTTCACGTCGCCGGCACGGAAGGCATCGAAGAGCTTCTGCCGTTCCTTGACGGAGGTGTCGCCCTTGATGACGGGAGCCTGCAGGCGCTCGCCGATCTCGTCCAGCTGGTCAATGTATTGCCCGATCACCAGCAGCTGCTCGCCCCGGTGACGTGCCACCAGCTGTTCCACGATCAGGGTTTTGGACTCGGACGTGGCGCACAGCCGGTACTTGTCCGCGTCCTCGGCCATGGCGTAGGCCACGCGCTCGTCCCGGGGCAGGTCAATGCGGACCTCCACGCAGTCCGCGGGAGCGATGTAACCTTGCGCTTCGATGTCCTTCCAGGGTGCGTCATACCGTTTGGGCCCAATCAGGCTGAAGACCTCGCCTTCGCGGCCGTCCTCGCGGACCAGGGTTGCGGTGAGGCCCAACCGGCGGCGCGCCTGCAGGTCCGCGGTCATCCGGAAGATCGGAGCCGGCAGGAGATGGACTTCGTCATAGATGATCAGGCCCCAGTTGTGGCCGTCCACCAGCTCCAGGTGCGGGTAGAGGCCGCCGCGCTTGGTGGTGAGGACCTGGTACGTGGCGATGGTGACCGGCCGGACCTCTTTGACCGCGCCCGAGTACTCGCCGATTTCATCCTCCGTCAAGGACGTCCGCTTGAGCAGTTCGTCCTTCCACTGCCGGGCGGCCACGGTGTTCGTCACCAGGATGAGGGTTGTGGTGGAACTCGTGGCCATGGCCGCGGCACCCACCAGAGTCTTTCCCGCACCACAGGGCAGCACCACCACGCCGCTGCCGCCGGCCCAAAAATTCTCGGTGGCGAGCTGCTGGTACGGGCGGAGCTTCCAGCCGTCCTCGTTCAGGGCGATCAGGTGAGGTGTGCCGTCCACATAGCCGGCCAGATCCTCCGCCGGCCAGCCGATTTTCAGGAGCAGTTGCTTGAGCTGGCCGCGCTGTGAGGAATGGACCACAATGGTTTCGCCGTCGATCCGCGGACCCAGCAGCGGCTGGATTTTCTTGGCCCGGATGACCTCTTCCAACACCGGGTAGTCGTCCGTGCGCATCACCAGGCCGTGCTGCGGGTCCTTTTCCAGCCGCAGCCGCCCGTACCGGGACATGGTTTCTTCGACGTCGATCAGCAGCGAATGCGGCACCGGGAACCGCGAGTATTTGAGCAGGGTGTCCAGGACCTTCTCCGCGTCCAAGCCGGCGGCGCGCGCGTTCCACAGGCCCAGGGGGGTCAATCGGTAGCTGTGCATGTGCTCCGGAGCACGCTCCAGTTCGGCGAAAGGCGCGATCGCGTGGCGCGCCTCGGTGGCCAGTTCGTGGTCCACTTCGAGCAGGATGGTTTTGTCACTTTGGACGATCAGCGGGCCGTCGTTCACGCGGGGGCGTCCTTCACTGGCGCAGTTCTTCTGCGGCCTCGATATCGATGATGCGGTGGATGGAGAGTACGCGCTCGGTTTCCTTGACAGGATCGAAGACCCTGACGCGTCCGCCGGTTACGGAGAGGGGAACGACTGTCTCCAGGCAGCAATTCCCCTGGCTGTCCACTACGTTCATGCTCACGCGCTGCTTAAGCCGGATAGCCCGCTGCAGGGTCTCCAGGCCAAGCTGGGTTGCGGCTTCGCCGGTACCCGGCACTGCACGTGTGTGGTTTCCGTTGGCTGCGGGCCGCCCGTTCCGCAGGACGGCGAGCTGTGCAGCGACGTCGTCCTCCGCTGGCGCGGTCCGCGGCGCTGTGTAGACGGGGCGGGTGCTGCCCGGAACGCCGGTGGTGCGCCGGAGCCGGACCACTCCGGGCTGGGCCTGATCCACCGACGGCGAGAGGCCCAGCCCGCGCAGGACCTGCGCCGTTTCCCGCGGCGGAGCAGTGGAGATCAGCACGGTCGGCGCAATCCGGGCCAGCCCCAACCCGGCTGCTTTGGACTCGGCCGCCAGCTCCAGCACCGTTGCCTCATCATCGCTTTGGATAAAGCTGGCGGCCGTTCCCACCCGGAGCCGGCCGTGCCGGGACGCGGTGTCCTCCACCAGATATTCCAGGGGTTGGGGCACTGCCGTGGCCGAGTGCTCACGCAGGAACTCCAGCAGGCTCGATGCGTCATGCCCGGCATCCAGGGCGCGCCGGACCGAGTTGGCGGAGAACCGGTAGATAGTGGCGGGCCCGTGCCCCTCGGCGTCGGCCATCACCAGAAGCTTTTCGGCCAGCTCCGGAGCCAGATAGCCCGGGGCAACTGCGGTCAGGTCCGCCTGAAGCAGGACGTGGTTCAGCGCCGCAGGCAGATGCTCGCCCAGGATGCCCAAGGCTTCGTCCGGGTTGTCTTCGGCGATGGCGCTGCCCAGCTGGCTCAACGCACCGGAGCCGATCAGTCCGAGCAGCTCCGCTTCCGCGAGCACACCCCTGATCAGGGAACTGAACCGGCGGGCCATCCGTGGCTGCGTCCATTCAGCCCGCTGCAGCACTGCCGCAGCATCCAGCACCGGTGCCGTGCCGTCCGCAGCGGCAGCCTCCTGGGTGAGTTCCTCCAGGATTTCCAGGATCCGCTTCCTGACCACCGGGGCGTCCGGCCGCTGCGCCTCTGCCGAAAGGGCATTAACGGTGTTCCCGGCCAGGGCGCGGTGCGCGCTGGGAACGCCGCCGGGGCCGTTAGCGGGCTGACCCACCAGTGAAGGCACACGCTCGCTCGCGAGCCAGGCATTGACCAGCCACAGCCACTGCTCCTGGCGGGGGAGGGCCAGCCACTCCAGCTGCGGGGGCTGCACCCACGAGGACGAGTCCACATCAAGGCGCAACAGGCCGGCGAGGGCGCTGACCTCCAGCAGCAGGCCCGCCCGGTGCTGGTCGATGCGAAGCGTCTCGGCCAGCCGCTTCATTTCCCGGACGCCTACGCCGCCGCTGCGCAGCGTGGCCAGCGGCTGTTCGCGGACGGCGTGGAGGAGGTCACCCACCAGCCGGAGGGTTTCGGCGATGGCGCCCAGCGCCGCGTTCCGGCGAAGCGCAGCGGTGGTGCTGCCCAGCTCCGGAACCGGTGGGGACAGGGAGAAGTCATTGATGATGGCGCCGTCACGCAACGACAGCCCCACGCTGTGCGGCAGTTCCACGTGCGCGGCGTCCAAGGGGACCAGCAGGCCACGGGCCAGGAGCCAGTCCACGGGCCCGACGTCGGCGCCCTGGTTCGAGACCGACGCTTTCCGTTGCGCCTGGGGGACGGCGCCCATGGCCCAGTTGCGGAATTTGGCGAGCAGCGCCGTCGTGCGTTCCGGGGCTCCGGCCAGAGCCGCGCTGAGTGCCTCGGGCGAGGATGTCCAATGCTGCAGCGCCAAGGCTGCCTCCATGGGGGTAGTGGCGTTCTGGATGGAGACGCCGCTGCGGTGCAGCTCCGCAACGAGCTGGACAACCCGCTGGGCAAACGCGGGCTGAAGCCTTACCAGCTCGGTGTAGCTGCGCCCCAGCCCCGCAGGATAGATTCCCACCACGTCCTTGAGGCTTCCCACCGGCAGGTAGTAGGGGTGCCGATGGCCCGAGGCCGCCGTTCCATGCGGCGGCTCGGCCCGGTGCACCAAAGCCAGTTCCTGGAGCGAGGCCAGGATGCGTTCCAGCGCCACCACCGTGGATCCTGCAATGAGTTTCCGGAGGCCCACCGCAGATGCGCTGTGTTCGGTGTCCGTGTTGGTGCACAGATGCAGGGTTTCCAGCACCTGCATCTGCGGCCTGTTCAGCCGTTCGAGCGCCCGCTGGACGCTGACCCGCGCGCTTGCCCGGGCGGCCAGGGCTGAAAAGTCAGGAACCGCGGGGGACATAAGGTCCGGCCGCGCTGCGAAGAGCGCCCGCAACGAGTCATCGCTGCGTGCTTCCAGTTCTTTGCTGAGCGCGCGGATAAGGGACATCAGTCCAACGTTACCGCCCGCTGGACTTTCCTGCCCGGCGCCGGCCGGCCACACTGTCCAACACCAGGAAGAGCATCAGCAGGAACGCCACAGGCAACCCGTACAAGGCAGCGGCGGTGACCCATGCCGGAGCGGCGGAGCCTGCGAAGGCCAGCGCCATGACTGCGCCCACTGCCACGAGGGAAAGCATGGCAACAACCGCTGCGCAGATCATCAGTGGGCGCCGGTATCGCGAGGGTGTCATGCAGGTAACGCTAACAGCCGGGTGGCCGCTGGTGGCGCCACAGGCGGCCGTGAGCCGCGGGCCCGCAGCCGCGGCAGGCGGCGGGACGATGCATGCGTGAAAGCAGGATTCCGGGTCCCGGCAGGATAACCTTGAGGAACAGACCAACACGGTCCGTTGCTGTCATACCCTGAACCCGCACATCAGTGCGGATGCGGTGACTGCAGGCCGTGTCAGAAGACGTCAGAACGAAGAAGGTTGATTACGTGCCTACCGGCAAGGTCAAGTGGTATGACAAGGAAAAAGGTTTCGGATTCCTCGCAGGCGAGGACGGCCAGGAAGTCTTCCTGCCCAAATCATCGCTGCCCGAGGGCATCACGGAGCTGAAGGCAGGCACACGCGTTGAGTTCGGCGTTGCCGACGGCCGCAAGGGCGCGCAGGCCCTGGGCCTGCGAGTCCTGGACAAAACGCCGTCCATCGCCAAGGCCAAGCGGCCCAGCGCCCGGGACCTCGCGCCGCTCGTCCAGGACCTGGTCAGCGTGCTGGACAACCTTTCCGGAACCCTGTCCGCGGGCAAGTACCCGGAAGGCAACAAGGGCAAGGCCATCGCGGCTGCCCTGCGTAAGGTTGCCGACGAGCTGGACGTTTAGGTCTTGGCCATGAACACGGAAGCTGAACAGCCGGACACCACGGCATCGGGGACGGTGGGCGCCAAAGCCGGGGCCAAGTCCCGGACCGGCGTGCCCGTGTGGCGGACCGGCAAGCCGGACGCCTTCCTCGCTGCTGCCGTTGGTGAGGCGCGGACCGCCATCGAAGGCATCACTGCGGCGTCGGACATCGGTGCGCACCTGGCTGCCAAAAGTGAGGGCGACCGCCTGGTCACCCACCTCTTCGAATCAAAAATGGCCGGCTACGACGGCTGGCAGTGGTATGCGGTCCTGACCAGGAACTCCCGCTCCAAGGTGGTCACGGTCAGCGAGCTTGGCCTCCTGCCGTCGGAGGATTCCATCCTTTCCCCGGAGTGGGTGCCGTGGGCAGAGCGCGTCCGCCCCGAGGACGCACGGGCGGCAGAGGAAGAGGAACCGCGCGCTGCTGTTGCTTCAGCTTCGGAGCCGGACACTTCGCAGGCCGATGCTTCCGGGTCCGATGACGAAGACGCCGAGGACGACGAACCCGCCGGCGAGGCTGACTAAGCAGTTGAGAATGCGCCGGGTAGAGAACCAAGAAGGCCGGCACTGATGTCCACTTTCAAATCCCTGCACATCCTCAATTACCGGATCTGGTTCATCGGCGCACTGGTTTCCAACATCGGAACCTGGATGCAGCGGACGGCCCAGGACTGGCTGGTGTTTGACCACCTCACCGAGCACGACGCCGGAGCCATGGGCATCACCATGGCGCTGCAGCTGGGACCACAGCTCTTCCTGGCGCCCATCGCCGGCCTCGTGGCTGACCGGTACAGCCGCCGGCAGCTGCTGATCATGACGCAGTCAATGATGGCCCTCCTGAGCGCCGGCCTGGGCCTCCTGGTGGTGCTCGGCGCCGGCCAGCTGTGGCACGTCTACGGCTTTGCCTTGCTGCTGGGCATGGTGTCCGCGCTCGATGCCCCGGTCCGCCAGACCTTCGTTTCCGAACTCGTGCGGGACGACTACCTGCCCAACGCCGTGGCCCTGAACAGCGCCTCCTTCAATGTCGCCCGCATGATCGGACCCGCCGTGGCCGGCGTGCTCACCGTGGCGGTTGGTCCTGGCTGGGTGTTCCTGATCAATACCGCCACGTTCCTGGCCATGCTCCTAAGCCTGTGGAAAATCCCCTCCGCGTCGCTGCGCCGGCTTCCCCGGGCGGCTCCGGGCAAGGGCCGCATCAGGGAAGGGCTGCGCTACGTCCGGTTCCGGCCGGACATTCTGGTGGTCCTCGTAGCCGTGTTCATCGTGGGCACACTCGGGCTTAACTTCGTACTGTTCATCGCCGCGATGGTGGGCACGGAATTCGGGTTGGATGCCAGCGCCTTTGGGCTTATGAATTCCGTCATGGCCATCGGGTCCGTGGCGGGCGCGCTGCTCTCCGCCGGCCGCGGCAAACCCCGCCTTCGGATGATCTTCGGCGCGGCGGCTGCCTTTGGCGTGACGGCAGGGCTGGCGGCGCTTGCCCCGAACTACTTCTGGTTCGGCGTAGCGCTGGTGCCGGTGGGCCTGTTCGCGATCACCATGATGACCAGCGCCAACGGCTACGTCCAGACCACCACCGATCCCGTCATGCGGGGCAGGGTCATGGCGTTGTACATGGCCATTTTTATGGGCGGCACACCCATAGGCGCCCCCCTGGTGGGATGGGTGGCCAACGTCGCTGGCCCCCGGTGGTCCCTTTCCGTGGCGGCAGCGTCCGGGATCATCGCCGCCGTGATCGGAATGATCTGGATCATCCGCGCCCAGCAGCTCCGGCTCACCTTCAACCGCCGCGCCCGCGGCCTGCGGTACTTCGGCGTCGTCCCGCATCTGGGCGTCCAACAACCGGGGGACAACGCAAACGGCGCCGCCCGGGACGAAGACCCGGACGACGCCGTCGAACTCTGACAGCTGGCGTCACCACAAAACAGTGCGAACGGACACTTGGGGCCCCGGTATCTGGGCCCCAAGTGTCCGTTCGCGCGGGTGCGCTACTTGCGCAGCTCGCCCACCACGTAATCAATGCTTGCCAGCAGCGCAGTGACATCAGCCGGCTCGATGGCCACAAACGTGGCGATCCGGAGCTGATTGCGGCCCAGCTTGCGGTACGGCTCGGTGTCCACGATCCCGTTGGCGCGCAGGACCTTGGCGATCGCCGCGGCGTTGATCGAGTCGTCGAAGTCGATGGTGGCGATGACGTTGGAACGCTCCTCCAGCTTGGCCACAAACGGGGTGGCATACTCGGAGGCCTCGGCCCAGGAGTAGATCCGGCCGGCGGAGTCAGCGGTGCGGGCGGACGCGAAGTCCAGGCCGCCGCTGGCGTTCAGCCACTGCACCTGCGCGTCGAGGGTCACCAGCGTGGAGAGCGACGGCGTGTTGTAGGTCTGGTTCAGTTTGGAGTTGTCGATGGCGGTCTGGAGGTCCAGGAAGTCCGGGATCCAGCGGCCACTGGCTTTGATCCGGGCAGCGCGCTCCAGCGCGGCGGGGGAGAAGAGACCCAGCCACAGGCCGCCGTCGGACGCGAAGTTCTTCTGCGGGGCGAAGTAATAGACATCCGTCTCTGAGACGTCCACGTCCAGGCCGCCGGCTGCGGAGGTGGCGTCCACCACGACCAGGGAACCGGCGTCGGCGCCCGCAACGCGCTTGACCGGAGCGGCCACGCCGGTGGAGGTTTCGTTCTGCGGCCACGCGTAGACATCCACGCCTGCCTCGGCGGCCGATACCGGGCGGGTGCCGGGCTCGGACGTGATGATGGAGGAGGCGTCCAGGAACGGGGCCTTGTTGGTGGCAGAGGCGAACTTGGAGCCGAACTCGCCGAAGGACAGGTGCTGGGCCTTCTTTTCCACCAGACCGAAGCTGGCGACGTCCCAGAATGCTGTAGAGCCGCCGACGCCGAGGACTACTTCGTAGCCTTCGGGGGCGCGGAAGAACTGGCTGAGGCCTTCACGGACGGAGCCTACGAGGTTCTTGACGGGGGCCTGGCGGTGGGAGGTGCCCAGAATGGTCTTGGACGCCGCTGAGAGCGCCTCGAGCTGCTCCGGCCTGACCTTGGACGGTCCCGCGCCGAACCGTCCATCCTTTGGCAAGAGGTCGGCAGGAATAGTGATGCTGGTTTCGCTCACGGGCGCTCCAATTTCGACATGGACGTCGCTCACGTCCGGACGGTGGGGTGGCCGGTAGTCGGCAGTGACTGCATTAAGGGCCTCCCTTATTCTGCCTGAACCCCTCGGTTGGGCAGGAACCGGCACCGTCATAGTCCGGCCAATGAGACCATGTGGACCCGTCCGGGGATTATCCGGACAAACTCAAAATAGGCTAAGCTTTTTACCGGACCTCGCCGCTGCTGGACGCGATACGGTGGGACAACGCAAGGTACTGCGCTCGAGGAGCTGAGCTGGATGACGGATCTGATCGATACTACGGAGATGTATCTTCGGACCATTTTGGAGCTTGAAGAAGAGAACATCGTTGCTCTTCGCGCACGCATCGCCGAACGGCTGCGGCATTCCGGCCCCACCGTGTCCCAAACCATCGGCCGGATGGAACGCGACGGACTGGTGGTGGTTTCCGGAGACCGCCACTTGGAACTGACTGGGGCCGGGCGGAAGCGCGCCACGGAAGTGATGCGCAAGCACAGGCTGGCGGAACGGCTCCTGGCGGACGTGATTGGCCTGGACTGGGCCTACGTCCACGATGAGGCGTGCCGCTGGGAGCATGTGATGAGCGAACGCGTTGAGCAGCGCATTTACGAATTGCTCAACCACCCCACCGAGTCTCCCTACGGCAATCCCATCCCCGGGCTGGCGGCCCTGGGCGGGCCGGCGTCGGCGCTGCCTGATGCCGGCGTGATTAATCTCCTGGACGCGATGCAGGGCTACGGGCCGGCGTCGAACGTAACGGTCAGCCGGTTGGCCGAGCCCATCCAGGTGGAGCCTGAGCTGCTGGTCCAGTTGGACGAAGGCGGAATCAGGCCCGGCGCCTCGGTGTCCCTGGAACGCGTGGGGGAGTACATCTCCGTGCGGGTTCCGGGCATAGAAGGGGCGCTCGAGCTCCCGCCGGAAGTGGCATCCCACGTCTTCGTTTCCGTCCGCTGACGGGACGTCGACTCCCTCACGCGGGGCCGCGCCATAGCGCAATGGCGCCAGGTTCCGCAAAGATAACGGAATTGTTACTGTCCAACTTAATCGCCTATACTTGGACCGCAGCGTCGATATAAAAGCGTTACCTGATCCGGAGCCGAGCTCTGCCAGCGGATCAGGTGCACGAGTCACCAACTGGCAGAGGCGGGGGAACCACAACCGGCAGTCGCGAGACTGCCTTGGGGTGAAGTCCGTCAGCAGCAAGCCTCTTCCAGCGAAGGATCCTCACGGGGTATCTCTGCGTCAAGTGCTTGTCATGGCGGACCGGGTCTTTGAACTCTCTAGACCCGAATCCGACAGCTAACTTCGCAGGCTATCCAGAGAGGAACATTCTTGACCACGCAATACTCCAGGGGCCGCCGTCGCGCGGTTGGTCCCGCTTCGGCGCCGAGAGTGGCCGAGGATTTCACCGCGGAGAGGCCCCGCGACCCACAGCGGGAAGCACGCCGCCGCCGGGGACCCTTCCGGCAGATGACGGACTTCGCCGCTGCCAGTGGCCTGGGCCAGAAGGCCGGCATCGCCCTTGCGGCAACAGGCCTGGCTCTCACCGTGACGGTTCCTGTGACCGGCCCCGTGATGGCAACTCCGGCACCCGGCCAGGCCGCGTCGGCCGTTTCCGCGGCTCCGCAACCTGAAGTCACTGCCGAAGCCGCCGCCCAAATAGATTTCAGCCGCTCGTCCGTGGTAACCCAAGGTGATCCCGACGGCAAACTGAAGCAGCTGCTGAGCGCCCAGTCCGCGGGATCCATTACCCGCGCCGCCTCTGCCGGAAGCCTCGGCCCGCCGCTGGCCCAGCTGGCTACAGTCTCTCCCTTCGGATTCCGGGTCAGCCCCATCACCGGCGGCTCCGGCGACTTCCACCGTGGCCAGGACTTCGCAGCGCAGTGCGGAACCTCTGTCCTGGCTGCTGCCAGCGGCACCGTGACCTTCGTTGGCTGGCACCAGTACGGTGGCGGCAACCGCGTGGTGGTGGATCACGGCAACGGCCTTGAAACCACGTACAACCACCTCTCCTCCGCCAACGTCAAGATGGGCCAGACGGTCAACCGCGGCGATGTGGTTGCCCTCAGCGGCACCACGGGCGCCTCCACGGGCTGCCACCTCCACTTCGAGGTCCAGGTAAACGGCGAAGTCGTTGACCCCAGCGGCTGGCTCTGAATCAAATGATGGCAAACTCTCGAATCGCCGTGACCTGCCGTGACCTGAATGTGACATTGGCGCTGAACTCCTGTAACGTCTAAAGCGCGTCAACTTTTCCGAAGTTGACGTTCTTGAGTGGATTGCCTAGCTCTGCCACCGCTCAAGGTCCGTTCGCATGACATCGTCTGGCAGGGGCGGGGGAACCAATTTTGGTCTTCGAATCTGAAGACCTTGGGGTTAAGTCGCAAAGCTTCCACTGTGAAGCAGCGTGGCCGGGTGACTCCCATCCGAATCCGACAGCTCACCTCGCAGGCATTGGGAGAGGCTACCTTCGTGTCTTCACGCCATAATTCTGCGCGCCACCGCGCGCAACCGGTTCGCACCAACCCCTTGGGCTCTGTGTCCAAGGCAGTCAGTGCCAATGCCGGGACCGTAGGTCGCCAGGCTGCTGTTATCGCAGCTGCGTCAGGTCTGATCCTGAGCATGGGGCTTCCGGCCAACGCCGCGGATACCACCGCCGGCGTTTCGGCCTCTACCGAGTCCGGTTCAGCGCAGACGGCACTCGCCGTAACTGCGGCGCCCACGGCTACCGTTTCCTTCGAGCGCCCCGTCATCAAGACCACGCCGGCACCGAAGGTTGAAACGGTCCGTGCGCAGTCCACGGCCTCCGAAACCGGGGCTCAGGGTGCTGCGGCAACCGAGGCCGCGGCCTCCAAGCTCGCTGACAGTGTCTCCTCAGCCGCCGCTTCGGGTCTGGCAGCACTTGCCTACACCGGTATCGGCCGCCCCTACGTCTGGGGCGGGACCACTCCCAATGGCTGGGACTGCTCAGGCTTCACGCAGTGGGTCTACGCCCAGGCCGGCATCAGCATTCCCCGCACCAATGCCTGGACGGCCATGCGGCCCACCGCCACGCCGGTTCCTGGTGATCTGGTCATGCAGAATGGCGGCGCCCACGTTGGCATTTACGTCGGCAACGGCATGATGATCAGCGCACTTAACCCGTCACAGGGCACTCTGCTCCACTCCGTGGCATCCACGGGCTCCTCCGCGTTCTTCACGCTGGCCCCGTAGTTCCTTCAATCCAGCAGTTCCTGCAGCCCTGTGCTGCCGTAGCCGTTCTTCGCTGGAAACTTTTCGCTAAATCCCCGTTCGGGGCGTGCCGGCGTACCCCCAAGATGCCGGCGCGTCCAAAGCCCTTGGGCTGCCCACGCGGTCCTGAGGAAAACGAAAGAGAGAAATTAATGACTACACGTGCAACTGTTGCGCGGCACCGCGCCGAGGTCACCAAGACCAACTCGCTGGCTGTCATTGCCAAGGCTGTCGGCGACAACGCCGGTGGCATGGGCCGCCAGGCCGCGGTTATCGCTGCTGCCTCCGGCCTTGTCCTGACCAGTGGCATCGCTGCAAACGCGGCAGACTCCGGGGTCCAGCGTGAAGCTGCTTCCGCTTCGAACCTTGAAGTTGGTGTTTCCGCGCCGGCCATCATTTCGGCCGCCTCCACCATTGCCATCTCGTACGAGAAGCCGGCCGTGACCACCACGCCGGCTCCTGTTGAGGCTCCCGCGCCGGTTGTTGAAGCTCCGGCTCCGGCTCCGGCCAAGGCCGCGGCAACCATCAAGGTCGCGTCGGCAACTCCGGCAGCTCCCTCGGCTCCGGTCGCTGCCAGCGGCAAGGGTGCTGCCATCCTCTCCGCTGCGTACGCCCAGCTGGGTGTGACGCAGGACTGCACCATGCTGGTGACCAATGCCCTGGCCGCCGTGGGCATCAATTTCCGCGACTGGCCTGCCGGCTACCTGTCTCTGGGTACGACCGTTAGTGCAGCCGAGGCCCAGCCCGGCGATTTGTTGTACTACGCTGATGGCGGCGCCGGCGTTGCCCACATTGCCGTCTATGCCGGTAACGGCCAGGCCGTGCACGGCGGCTACAACGGCAACCAGACTGTTGTGTTCAGCGCCAATGTTGGTTCAGGACCGGTCTACATCCGCGTGCGCTAGCACCAAAGTCGATCTTCAAAGGACCCCTGCCGCACGGCTGGGGTCCTTTGTTGTTGGCAGGGCTGCTGCAGCACCCGGACGCGTGGCCCGATCCGACACGTGACTGCTGCTGCGGCCGAAATTAGTTGATCCCGGGATTCTTTGTTTACTCTTGTGGTGTCGATCCATAGCCCGGATATGCCGGGGGCAGCCGGCCCTCGTGCCCCTGACGGGTGCGGCCACGAAGAGGTACGTGCATGCGCACTCTCGTTCTGAATGCTGGATATGAACCGCTGGCGGTAGTCACCTTCCGCCGGGCGCTGGTGCTTGTGCTCACGGGCAAGGCCAGTGTTATTGCCGAAGGCGATGACCCTGTGGTGGGGCCCCAGGAGATTCTGGGCCGCCCGTCCGTGATTCTCCTGAACCGCTACATCCGCCCGAGATACAACCAGGGCACTGCGGTCAGCCGCCGCGGAGTCCTGCGGCGGGACGGTCACCGGTGCGCGTATTGCGGTAAAGGCGCCCACACCATTGACCATGTGCAGCCCAAATCACGTGGCGGCGCCGACTCCTGGGAGAACCTGGTGGCCGCCTGCCTTCGCTGCAACAACACCAAAGGCGACCACACTCCGGCTGAAATGGGCTGGAAGCTCAGGTTTGTACCGGAACCGCCGCATGGCACTATCTGGCAGATCAAGGAACTGGAGAAGCCCACGCCGGCCTGGGACCCGTTCCTGTTGCCGGAACGGGCCGCCTGAATTCCGGCCGCAAGGGCCAGCCCCGCACAGTATTTCAGCCCCCGCACCGTTAAGCTGGGAGGGTGGACGCTGACCCCCTCGACTTCGATGCCGTCATCCTCGCCGGCGGCCGTTCGTCGCGGCTCGGTGGTGTGCCCAAACAGAGCCTGACGTACGACGGCGACTCCCTGTTGCGCCGCTCCGTGGCCGCTGCCGGGGGAGCCCGTTCCGCCGTCGTAGTTGGTCCGGACACTGTGGAAGTGCATGGCTGGAACGTACCGCCCGGGTTTCTGCGCTGCCGCGAGGAACCGCCGTTTAGCGGTCCAGCGGCTGCCATTGCGGCCGGGCTGGCGGCACTGGCCGCTGCGGGCGGAAGCCGCCCCGGGCTGACGCTTGTGCTGGCCTGCGACATGCCCAACGTGGGGCAGGCGGTGGCGGTACTGAAGGCTGCGATGCGTTCACGGGGCCCCGGTACGGGACGCTTTGAGGGTCAGCACTCGGGCCGGGAACCGGACGGCGTGGTGGCCGTCTCGGAGGATGGCCGCAGCCAGCCGCTGGTTGGATTTTATAGCACAGCCGCGCTACATCAATCTGTCAGTCAACTGGAAACCGCAGGACGATTAATCAACGGGTCGGTGCGGGCACTCCTTGCTAGTCTGGACGTGCAGCTTGTCGCCGTTCCGGCCGGCTCCACGGCCGACGTGGACACCTGGGACGATGCCGCCGCACTTGGTGTGGCCGGTTCGGATCCCCTAAGCGGGCTCCGGGGCAACACTGCCGCAGACGATTTGGGAGGCAGAGCGTGAAAAGCCAGGAAGAGACGCTGGAAGAGTGGTGCAGGTCCTTGCTCCAGGCGTATGAACTGGAGGACGTCCAGATCGACGTCAACACCATTCTGTCGCTGGCCGGTGTGGCGGCACACTCAGTGGTCCGCCCGGCCGCCCCTCTCACCACCTTTATTGCCGGATTCGCCGCCGGCCTGGCTGCTGGATCGGGACAGGCTACGAACGCTGCCGCCATGACCGCCGCCATGGACCGTGCCCGCACCCTCGCTGCTGACTATGATTCCGAATCTGCCGGGACCCCCGTCGAATGACTTCCGTTCAGTGACCGCCGCCCCCGGCGACGTATCCGAAAAGCCCCAGCAGCAGGCAGCCCCGGCAAAGCACCTTGCCCATACCTGGGAGGAGGCTCGCAAGGCCGCTTTTGATATCGCCACCCCGATTCCGCCGGGCCGGGTTCCCCTGGGCCAGGCGCTGGCCAGGGTCCTGGCCAGCGACATCACGGCGTTGCACGACATGCCGCACTACGCGTCATCTGCGATGGACGGCTGGGCCGTCAACGGCAGCGGTCCGTGGATCGTGGCGGAGGCCGGCCAGCGGCTGGCACCCCACCAGGCCAGCCCCATCGTCACCGGCGGGCTGATCCCGCCCGGGGCTAAGTCTGTCCTGCGCAGCGAAAGTGCAGTGCTTGTTATGGACGACGACGGCCTGCCGCTGCTGATGACCGGCGGCGCCGTCCGCCCCGGCGAGCCCGGGAACGGCCAGCACATCAGGAAGGCCGGCGAGGAAGCCGCCGCGGGAGAGGTGCTGGTCAAGGCCGGCGTAACGCTGAACCCGGCCCATCTGGCGGTCGCGGCCCTGGCCGGGCACGATGACCTGCTGGTCCGGGGCAAGCCGGTGGTTAAGCTCCTGCTGACCGGCTCCGAAGTTGTAGCCCAGGGGCTGCCGGTCCCCGGACAGGTCCGCGACACCTTCGGTCCGCAGCTCGCTGACGTTGTGGAAATGCTTGGCGGCATCAATGGCGGCCAGGAACGGATCGGCGACTCGTACGCTGAGTGGCTGGGCGGCCTGGCGGACCTCCCGCCCGAGGTTCCCGACCCCTCCGCGCTGCCGGCCGACGTCGTGATCACCACCGGCGGTACGGGCGTCTCGGACACCGATCACCTCCGCCGCGCTATTGAGGAACTGGGCGGGCGGCTGGTTATCGACGGCATCGCCATGCGCCCCGGTCATCCGGCTGTCCTGGCCGAACTCCCCGATGGGCGCTTTGTCCTGGGGCTCCCCGGAAACCCGCTGGCCGCCATGATGGCACTGTCCACGGTGGGCGAACCCCTGCTGGCCGCGCTGGGCCACGGCGCCATGCCGCCGGTGCAGGAAGTCCCGTGCGGGACCACCATCGAGGCTGAACCGGGCCGGACCAGGCTGATGCCGTTCCGGCTTCTGTACGGGATGGCGTCACCGGCCAAACACACCGGTCCCGGGATGATGCGCGGACTGGCGTCGGCGCACGGGGTGATGGTTGTTCCGCCGCATGGGGTGCGGCTGGGCGAACCCGTCCCGGCGTTTGCCTTGCCGTGGGGACCGCCGGTGCCAGCGCCCGAGCAGCCGGGCAGCAGGACCAAGAGTAGGTCCGGCGCGAAACCAGCCACCCGGGCAGCTGGCAAGGACACTGCGAAGCCCGCCGGTCCGGTGGACTGGAGTGCCCTGCTTGGCTGACGTGCTGCGGAATCCCGTACGCCACAGTTCGGCCAGTGGTGCAATGATGGACCTATGAACAGCGCCAGCCGGCAGGTCCGGAACGTCCACGGGGCCCTTCAAGACAGTCTGGCGGTTCGCTGATGGGGCGCGTGACGCAGCGCCGCAAGGTGCACAAGTATGTTTTGGATGGCTCGCCTAATGCCCTCGAGTTCCCGGTCCGCCACCGCGAGGACGTCCTCGCCGTCGAAGAGCCGCTGGAAATCCGGCTTGGTCCGCTGTCATTCTCGGTGACCATGCGGACGCCCGGGGACGACTTTGACCTGGTGGCCGGCTTCCTGGTGTCCGAGGGGATCATCTGGGCTCCCGAGCAGCTCGTATCGCTGCGGTTCTGCGCCGGCGAGGACGAAGACGGCGTCCAGACGTTCAACGTGGTGGAAGCCCAGCTGCGGCCCGACGTCGAACTCCCTGCGAAAGGACGGAACGTCTTCACCTCAAGTTCCTGCGGTATCTGCGGCACGGACTCGATCGAGGCAGTGCGCAAGTCCTCCCATTTCAGCCCCGCAGCGGATCCATTGACCGTGCCCGCCCACGTGCTGGCTTCCCTGCCAGGACGGCTCCGCGAAGCCCAGGACGTTTTTGACGTTACCGGCGGAGTGCACGCCGCGGGCCTTTTTCGGATAACGGACGACGGTGGCGTGCAGCTCTTGTGCCTCCGCGAGGATGTGGGGCGCCACAACGCCGTGGACAAGGTAGTGGGCTGGGCCCTGCGGGAGCGGTTGCTTCCGCTGACCGGGCTGGTCCTGCAGGTCTCGGGCCGCGCATCGTTTGAACTCGTCCAGAAGGCAGCGTTGGCGGGCATTCCCGTACTGGCGGCAGTGAGTGCGCCGTCGAGCCTTGCTGTGGAGCTGGCGGAGGCCAGCGGGATGACCCTGGCAGGATTCAGCCGGGGCACGAGCCTGAATGTCTACGCCGGGCAGGGCAGGATTACGCTGCCCGCCCCGCACGTTCCCGCGCAGGTTCCGGAGCCGGTTCCCGGGGAGGACGCGGCCGAATTAGGCGCGAACGCGCAGGGATAACAGCGGTACCAGCCCCTTCGGCGGAGATTTACCCTGACGCTTGGCTATTGAGCTACTAGCCGGTAGATTTCATCCATCGATTGGACGCGTTTGGTCCGGACTCGAATACTCCAGTTCAAGCACCGAAGAGGGTTCACATTGCATGACGACCGCCGGATCACCGAGGTCCGCCTGGACCGGTTTGTCCGCGAGCGGATTATTCCCGCCGTTTACGCCCGCACCGTTCCGCTGAACCTGAGCAGCTGGGACGCCCCCGGCGAACCCGTGCCCGTGTTGGATGCACTGCGGAATCACTTCGAGCCGCAGGAGCACGGTGCCGCCTGGGGCAAGCCGTGGGGCACCAAGTGGCTGCGCCTGCAGGGCGACGTCCCGGAGGCGTGGGGCACCGGCCCGGACACCGCGGTGGAAATCGTGGTGGACCTGGGCTTCATCAACGAAGCCCCCGGATTCCAGTGCGAGGGCATCGCCTGGCGCCCGGATGGCACCATCATCAAGGCAATTTCGCCCCGGAACCAGTACATTCCCCTGAAACTCCTGGGCAGCGGCATGTCCGTTGACTTCTACGTTGAAGCGGCCGCCAACCCGGACATGGCGCAAGGTTGGACCTTCGCCGCCACACCCTACGGGGATAAGGCAACATCAGGCACGGCGCCGCAGTACCGGCTGGGCAGGATCGCCATCGCCGAACTCAACCAGACAGTCTGGGAACTACAGCAGGACATCTGGACCCTCGCCGGGCTCATGCACGAACTCTCCACCGAACAGCCGCGGCGCCATGAGATCCTCCGTGCGCTGGAGCGCATGATGGACCAGATGGATCCCGACGACGTCCCGGGCACCGCCGGAGCCGGGCGGGCAACCCTGGCGGAAGTCCTGTCCAGGCCCGCCTATGCTTCCGCCCATCAATTGGTGGCTACGGGCCACGCCCACATCGACTCCGCCTGGCTCTGGCCGGTGCGTGAAACCATCCGCAAATGTGCCCGGACGTTCTCCAACGTGGTGGCGCTGATGGATGAGGATCCGGGCTTTGTGTTCTCCTGCTCGTCAGCCCAGCAGCTGGCCTGGATGAAGGAGTTCTACCCTGAGCTTTTCAGCCGGATCCGGGAAAAGGTCAAGGCCGGTCAGTTCGTCCCGGTGGGCGGCATGTGGGTCGAGTCGGACACCAACATGCCCGGCGGCGAGGCCATGGCACGGCAATTCATTGAGGGCAAGAACTTCTTCCTCGACGAGTTCGGCGTCGAATGCCGCGAAGCCTGGCTCCCGGATTCCTTCGGCTATTCCGCGGCCCTGCCTCAGATCGTCAAGTCGGCGGGCAGCCGCTGGTTCCTGACGCAGAAGATCTCGTGGAACCAGGTCAACCGCATGCCGCACCACACATTCAACTGGGAAGGCATCGACGGCACCCGGCTGTTCACGCACTTCCCGCCCGTAGACACCTACAACGCCGAGCTCAGCGGACGCGAACTGGCGCACGCCGAGCGGAACTTCCGCGACCACGGGCACGGCAACAGCTCGCTTGTCCCGTTCGGCTACGGCGACGGCGGCGGCGGGCCCACGCGCGAAATGCTGGCGGCCGCCAGCCGCACCGCGGACCTCGAAGGCTCGCCCAAAGTCAGGGTGGGTTCCGCCGAGAGTTTCTTCACCCAGGCGGAGGAAGAGCACTCCTCCCTGCCCGTCTGGGTGGGGGAGATGTACCTGGAGCTCCACCGCGGCACGTACACGAGCCAGGCCCAGACCAAGCGGGGCAACCGGCGCAGCGAACACCTGCTCCGCGAGGCCGAACTCTGGTGCTCCACCGCTGCCGTCCGCAACCCCGGTTCGTTCGAGTACCCGGCAGCAGAGCTGAAGCGGCTATGGCGGTTGGTGCTCCTGCAGCAGTTCCACGACATCCTGCCCGGCAGTTCCATCGCCTGGGTCCACCAGGACGCGGAACGTAACTACGCCGCCATCAGCGCCAGCCTAGAAATCCTCATTGGGAAGGCGGCGGCCGTGCTCCTCGGCGGGGGATCGCGGACCTTCCTGCTCAACGCCGCACCGCACGCGCGCAACGGGGTTCCGGCGTTGGCGGCTGCAGAGCTTTCGCCGGCCGGCCGGCCGGTTCAGGCAACCGCGCTGAATGGCGGCCATGTGCTGGACAACGGCATCATCAGGGCGGTCCTGGATGCCGATGGCCTGCTTGCCTCCCTGACCGACTACGCCACGGGACGAGAAGCCATCGCTCCAGGTGCGCGCGGCAACCTGCTGGAACTGCACCGGGACACGCCCAACCAGTGGGACGCCTGGGACATCGATGAGTTCTACCGGCGCAACGTCACGGCCCTCACAGCGGCGCAGGCCATCCGGCTGGAGCATGCCGGACCCAGTGCGGTTGTGGTGGTTGACCGGGTTGCCGGCTCGTCACCGGTCACCCAGCGGATCACGCTGGAGGCCGGCAGCGGATCCCTCACCATCACCACGGCCGTGGAGTGGCAGGAGAGCGAGAAGCTGCTGAAACTGGGCTTCCCGTTGGACGTCAGGGCCGACCGCTCCGCTTCGGAAACCCAATTCGGTCATGTCTTCCGTCCCACCCACGTCAACACCTCGTGGGAGGCTGCCAAATTCGAGATCTGCGCGCACCGCTGGATCCACGTGGCCGAGCCCGGCTACGGTGTTGCGATTTCCAATGCTGCCACCTACGGACACGATGTCACCAGGAGCGTGCGGGATTCCGACGGCGGAACCACCACTTCGGTGCGTCTCTCCCTGTTGCGGGCACCGAAGTTCCCGGACCCGACGTCGGACCGCGGCCCCCAGGAACTGACCGTGACCATCCGCCCTGGTGCCGGAATCGCCGAAGCCGTGGAGGAGGGGTACCGCACCAACCTTGTGCCCCGGCTGGTCAAGGGCACGCACGGCGCGGAGCCGCTGTTCGCCGTGGACAACCCGGCCCTGGTCATCGAGGCGGTCAAGCTTGCCGAGGACGGTTCTGGCGACGTTGTGGTACGCCTCTACGAGTCCCTCGGGCAGCGGTCCGCGGGCGTACTCACGGCGCACTTCCCGGTCACGGCCGTTCAGGCCACGGACCTGCTGGAGCGGATCATCGAGTCACCCGGGGTCAACGCTGCCGCGGCAGAGCAGTCGGTGGAGCTTTTGCTGCGCCCGTTCCAGCTGGTGACGTTGAGGTTCGCGCGGTAGGTGCGGCATGGATGCCAAATGTTCCGCCGCACTCGGGCGGGGCAGCACTGGGGTGAGTCAGCACTCAGGCGGGGCATTAAATGCTGCCTGGCCGTTAAACGGCTGAGTGGGGGCGGTCCCCAACGGCCCGCCACCACTCATCCCCCCAAAGAATGCAAAGACTCAACGGGCCCGGCGTCCAGAATCTATCCCCGTTCGTGAACACCGGCACCCAACTTCACACATTCATGATTGTGCCATGTCTAATGATTTTGTGAAAGCACGCAGGGTTACTTTCCGGTAGAAGTCTTTTTCCCAGGCGCATTCAACCCGGACCGCAGCTTGGCTACCCAGATCAGCGCCAGCCCGATGACAAAGCACAGGACGGCTGTGTAGTTGATGACAAACTCCACTGAGCCAAGCGCCGGTGGGAACACCGGGAACAACAGACTCACGCCAATGGCGACCGATCCGAGAACCAGCAGCAATGCCGCCACCCGGATCAAGGCCGGAAGGTTGCTCCGGCAGGCCCGGACCATGGCCGGCAGCAGGACCAGTGAAACGTAGGCAGGGTAGGCGCGGCCTGCTGCACCGTAGTACTCCACCAGTAGACCGTTCCTGTCACTCCGGTCTGACATGGCGACTAATCCGGCGGAGGACCCTGCCGTATCCATCATGAGAAACAGTACAAGCACGGCGAGGGAGATCAGGCCCAGGATGGCCATCCCGATCCGTCCCGTGAGCAGCCGGTAAGCGCTGTCGGCCCCAAAGCCCCGGGTGACGCGGATACCCACGAAGAAAATAGCGGCGAAGATGACAAAGCGGAGCAGCAGATTCGCCACGTTAACCCCGCCGAGCGCTTGGTCGATGGCAAAGTACGGCGCCCGGATGCTGAGCAGGGTGGCGAGCGTCATCAGGGCAAAGATGTAGAAGACTGTCCTGTTCTTCCCCCTCAGGGCACTGGGAACGCGCGTGATGGCCGCCAGGCCGCAGACAGTCAGCGTGGACCACTGCAGGATTTCGATCATCCCAGGTTCTCCCAGATCTTTTCGGTTTTTTCATGGTCATGTTCCTGCCGGCGGAGGGCCCGGCCGAGTGTCTGCAGCCGGTCACCGGCCAGCGTGGTCAATTGTCCGTCGGACAGGCTGTCGAGCGCGGCCTGCCGGGCTTCGGGAGGCCAGCCTGCCTCCGCCTCCGTGACCAGCCCGGTGGCCACCAGGCCGCTGGCAGGGCCGACGCCGGCGGCAAGGGAGGTGGCAACCGCCAGTTCGGGCGCCAGCCGGTTCGCGGTCAGTTGTGCCGAATAGTTCTGCGGGGCGATTCCGGTGGCAGCGGAGACCCGGTGCCGCAGTTCGCCGTCGTCGATGGCCTCCACCCAGTTCTTGACCGAGGTGGCGTGCGGGGCCGGCTCCAACGCCGACGAACCGGCCGGCGCGGCAACAGCAGGTTCCCCGCCCGGGTCCGCGACTGAACGGGCCAAAACTGCCCGCAGGAGATCCGTGGTGGAGATCTGGCTGACCAGTTCTGGCCTTGTAGGCGGGCGCGTGTCCGTGAGCTGGCTGTAGGCGTCGAACGCCGCCAGCGCCGAAACGGGATTGACGTTGTACGCCCGGCTGATGCTCACCACGGTAGTCTCTGCCACCTTGCCCCGGACAAGCTGCTGGGCAAGGGTGGTCCGCTTGATGCCGGAGACGCGGCAGATGTCGGACGTGCTCGTATTGGGGGCGATGCCGTGCAGCCAGCGCTGGAACGCTTTGGCAGGAATGGGCATATCGGCTCTCTGCTGAACGGATGGTCGCTTCCGATTTTAGCCTGATCCCCGCAGACGGTTTGTTGCGGCGTCCTGAGTCGACTATGCTTGATGGTCGAGCCCGTTGGTCCGTACACCCCCCAAGTCCGGACCGGCGGGCTCTTTAGTGCCCGGGCACTTTTCGGGGCGGCACATTGCGGATTCACCGCAGTTTCGGGCCGATTCAAGCGGGCTCCTCCGGCCGGGCGGCGGGAGAGGATGGACCAACCTATGACTGCAACCCTTGTTGCCAAAGATCTTTCCGGCGGCCACGACCACCGGACACTGTTCGCCAAACTTTCCCTCACGGTGGCCCCGGGCGACGTGGTGGGTGTGGTGGGCGCCAACGGCGCCGGCAAATCCACCCTGCTGCGACTGCTGGCCGGCGTGGACCAGCCCCAGTCCGGCAGCGTCAGCCTCGCACCTGCGGATGCCTTTGTGGGCTGGCTGCCCCAGGAACACGAGCGCGTCGTCGGCGAGACTGTGGCAGGTTACATTGCGCGCCGGATCGGCTGCGCCCAGGCGACGCTGGAGATGGAGTCCACCGCCGAGGCTTTGGGTTCCGGTGCACCGGGAGCCGATGACGCCTACTCGCTGGCCTTTGACCGCTGGATGGCCTCCGGCGCGGCAGACCTCGACGAACGCATCCCGCCGGTCCTGGCCGACCTCGGCCTGGACACCGGAGCCGACGCTCCCATGACCGGGCTCTCCGGCGGCCAGGCCGCCCGCGTGGCACTCGCCGCGCTCCTGCTCAGCCGTTTCGATGTTGTGCTGCTGGACGAGCCCACCAACGACCTTGACCTCGCCGGCCTGGCCAAACTGGAGGCTTTTGTCCAGGGCCTGCGCGGCGGTGTGGTGCTGGTCTCCCATGACCGCGAGTTCTTGGCCCGCTGCGTCACCACCATTGTGGAACTGGACCTGGCGCAGAATTCCGTGGCGGTCTACGACGGCGGCTACGAAGCCTTCCTCGAGGAGCGCGCCGTGGCGCGGCGCCACGCGAGGGAAAAATTCGAGGAGTTCGCCTCCACCAAGGCAGACCTGGTCTCCCGTGCCCGGACCCAGCGCGAATGGAGCTCCCAGGGCGTGCGGAACGCCATGAAGAAGAGCCCGGACAATGACAAGATCCGCCGGGCCGCCAGCACCGAGTCATCGGAAAAGCAGGCACAGAAGGTCCGGCAGATGGAATCCCGGATTGCCCGGCTGGACGTGGTGAAGGAGCCGCGGAAGGAATGGCAGCTGCAGTTCACCATCGGCCAGGCGCCGCGCTCCAGTGCGGTGGTGGCCACCTTGCGTGACGCCGTTGTGCAGCAGGGAAGCTTCACGCTGGGCCCGGTGAACCTGCAGCTTAACGCGGGGGAGCGGATCGGGATCACCGGCCCCAACGGAGCCGGCAAGTCGACGCTGCTGCGCCTGCTCCTGGGCGTGCAGATGCCCGACGCCGGCAACGCGGCCATGGGAGCCTCGGTAGCCGTCGGCGAAATTGACCAGGCCCGCGGGCTGCTGGCCGGCCATCTCAACCTTGGCGACGCCGTCGAAGCCGTGCTCACGGACCTGACGCCGGCCGAGGTCCGAACCCTGCTGGCCAAGTTCGGGCTGAAGGCGGACCACACCACGCGCCCGGTGGATTCACTGTCGCCGGGGGAACGCACCCGCGCAGCCTTGGCGTTGCTGCAGGCACGGGGAGTGAACCTGCTGGTCCTGGATGAACCCACCAACCACCTGGACCTGCCCGCCATCGAGCAGCTGGAAGAGGCCCTGGAAAGCTACGAGGGTGCGCTGCTGCTGGTGACGCACGATAGGCGGCTGCTGGAGAACGTGCGGCTGGATGTACGGTGGAATGTGGACAACGGAACGGTAACTGAACTGATGGCAGACGATTCCTCACAGGCGGGGCACCAGCGATGAGCATGGACGGCGTTGCCTGGCACTCCCTGTACAACATCTCCCGGGCCAAGAACGGCTCCCGGCCCTTCTCCAAGGCAACGCTGAAGCGGGTGCTGGGTTTCGCCCGCCCCCACCGGACAAAACTGATCGCGTTTGTGGCGCTGTCCATTGTGATGGCGTTCCTGGCTGTCGCCACGCCCGTGCTGGCCGGCCAGGTGGTTGACACCATCGTGGCCAAGGCGGGTACCGACGAAGTGATCCGGCTGGCGATGCTGATCGCCGTGGTGGCCGTAGCCGAAGCAGGGGTGGGACTCGTCAGCCGCTGGCTGTCCTCCAACATCGGCGAAGGCGTGATCGTGGACCTGCGCACCCGGGTCTTTGACCATGTGCAGAAGATGCCCATTGCGTTCTTCACCCGTACCCGCACCGGGGCCCTGGTCAGCCGGCTGAACAACGACGTCATCGGCGCCCAGTCCGCCTTCGCCGGAACCCTTTCCGGTGTGGTCAGCAACGTGGTGGCCCTGATCCTGACGCTGATCGTGATGCTCGGGACCTCCTGGCAGGTCACGGTGCTCGCCATGATCCTGCTGCCGATCTTCCTCATCCCCGCCCGCCGGATGGGCTCCCGGCTCGCGGACCTGCGCCGTGAGGCCGCGGACCACAACGCGGCCATGGGCACCCAGATGACCGAGCGGTTCTCCGCTCCGGGCGCCACGCTGGTGAAGCTCTTCGGCCGGCCGGATGAGGAGTCCCGCGAGTTCGCTCTCCGGGCCGGCCGTGTCCGGGACATCGGCGTCCGCACCGCCATGCTGCAGTTCACCTTCGTCACCGCGCTGACGCTGGTCTCCGCGCTCGCCTTGGCGCTGGTGTACGGGCTGGGCGGCTGGCTGGCCATTGGCGGGCAGCTCGCCGCGGGCGACGTCGTGGTGCTGGCACTGCTGCTGACCCGCCTGTACGCCCCGCTCACCGCCCTGTCCAGCGCCCGCGTGGAAATCATGAGTGCACTGGTCAGCTTCGAGCGGGTCTTTGAGATCCTGGACCTCAAGCCCCTGATCCAACAGAAGCCCGACGCCGTGGCCATCCCGCCGGGACACGTTTCGGTGGAGTTCGACGACGTCCGCTTCGCCTACCCCTCCGCGGACAAGGTCTCACTGGCCTCGCTCGAGGAAGTATCCACGCTGGACACCCGAGGCGGCGAAGAGGTGCTCCATGGCATCAGTTTCCGCGTGGAACCGGGGCAGACCGTTGCCCTGGTGGGTTCATCGGGTGCCGGAAAGTCCACTATCGCGCAGCTGCTTTCCCGGCTGTACGACGTCGATTCCGGCGCTGTGCGGCTCGGCGGCACCCTTCCCGGGACCGGGCTGGACGTCCGGGACGCCACCTTCGATTCCCTGCGGGACACCCTGGGTATGGTTACCCAGGACGGGCACCTTTTCCACGAGTCGATCGCGTCCAACCTCCGGCTCGCCCGGCCGGACGCTACCGAAGAGGACATGTGGGACGCCATCCGGCAGGCCCGCCTCGAGACCATGATCCGGTCCCTGCCCGACGGCCTGGACACCGTGGTGGGGGAGCGCGGCTACCGGCTCTCCGGCGGCGAACGCCAGCGCCTCACCATCGCCCGGCTGCTGATTTCCCAGCCCCGGGTGGTCATCCTGGACGAGGCCACCGCCGCACTGGATTCCACGAACGAAGCCGCGGTGCAGGCGGCCCTGGGCGCCGCGCTCGAGGGGCGCACCGCCGTCGTGATTGCCCACCGGCTGTCCACGATCCGTGCCGCAGACGTCATCCTGGTGGTGGAGGGCGGGCAGATCGTGGAGCGCGGGAGCCACACTGAGCTGCTGGCCGCTGACGGCCGGTACGCCGAGCTGTACCAGACGCAGTTCGCCGAGGCCACGGCCGTGGCAGCGGAAGCCGTTCCGGAGTTCTAGCCCAAGTTCTCAGCGGCGCAGCGCAGCCAGTTCCGGCAGGATGTGGTCGGTGAGCAGTGGGGCGAGGTCCGCGGGCAGCGGCGCGCCCCGGTCCAGCGCTGCCAGATCCAGCCAGCGGATCTCGGCGATCTCAGCTGAGGGGTGTGCCGTCCAGGTTCCGGGTGCCGTAAACACGGTGGCCTCAATGTCCGTGGCGGCCTCGTTCGCGGCGTCGGCGGTCCAGACGCCCATCAGCTCCAGCTCGCGCGGATCTACAACGATCCCCACTTCCTCCTGAAGTTCCCGCGCCGCGGCGTGCACGGCGGTTTCACCGGCTTCGGGTTTGCCGCCGGGGTGCATAAACATGCTGGTGCCGCGCTTGCGGACGGTCAGGAGCCGGCCGGCGTCGTCGAAGACACAGACGGCGGAGACAACGATGCGGGCTTTCACGGTACCGAGCCTAGCCTGTTCCGACGGGCCGCTTCAGGCAAGTCGCTTTAGACCAGCCGCTTCAAGGCGGACGTCAGCAGCAGGTCCTTGCGCGGGCCGGTCACATCCCAGGTGTAACTGAATGCGTCCGCGCCTTCGTAGTTGTACGCCACGCGGTACGTATCGGGATCGCACCAGTGCCGGTCCTGGCTGGCCTCCGGGCTGAAGCTCATCCGGTGGAAGGGCCGCCCGTCGGAAAAAAACACGTCCAGGGCGTCCGGCCGGGGGGCGGGTTTCAGGACGTATTCGCGCGAGGCGGGGCCGGTAAAGGTAGGCCACCGCATGGTGCCTTCTTCACGGAAGTCCAGGCCGCCGTCGTGCGTGGGGGAAAAACGTACGACGCCGGCAAAGGTCCCGTGGGTGCCGGTGGACCGGTCCAGCAGCTGCCGTTCGACGGCCCAGTTCCCCTGAATGGGAAGGTTCCCGGCCTGCGAGGGGCCGAGCAGGTAGGAGCGGAGGTCGAACTCCGGGGAAGGAAGATTCAAGTGCCCTCGATTGGAATCGAACCAACGACACCGGCTTTAGGAGAGCCGTGCTCTATCCACTGAGCTACGAGGGCGCGTGTCCGCTGTTCCGGCAGGGCCGGTCCGTCCGGACACGGATACAAGCATACAAGGTGGTGGGCCGTACTACGCTCTTGGCATGAGATCAGCCCCGACATCCGCCCCCGCCGGGGCCTACCTCCCGGACACAGCCTCCACCCGCCAGTACATCGGCGCCTGGTCCGTCCTGAGTGTCCTGCAGTATTTTGTGGCGGAAACGGCCGTGATCGGAGCCTGGGGCGGCCCGCAACCCTACGACCGCCGGACCGGATACATCAGCGACCTCGGCGCGCTTAACTGCGGGATCTACGACGGACGGGACGTGTGTTCGCCGCTGCATTGGCTGATGAACGCCTCTTTTGTGGTCCAGGGCCTGGGGATGTTGCTCGGTGCAGTGCTGCTGGGCTCGGGGTTGCTGTGTGTCGCTGCCCGGGCCGGGGCCAGGGTCCAGCCGGCGCGCCGGAAGCCCTGGTTGGCTGCGGTCTGCGTCCGGATCCTGACCGGCGCCGCCGGTGCCGGGACCATAATCGTGGGGCTGGTGCCGGAAGACGTCGGCTCCGGCTGGCACTTCGTCGGCGCGTTGATGTACTTCCTGGCCGGCGCGTTGGCACTGCTGCTGCTGGGCGTGTTGTGGCTGCGGCAGACGCCCCTGGGGTGGTTCGTGCTGGTGTGCGGGCTGATGTCGCTCGCCGCACTGGTGACCGGCGGCCTCACGCGTTTGGACGTGCCGGAGCCGGGCACGCTGGAACGGCTGATGGGTTATCCGGTCACCGTAGGCGTAGCGGCCGCGGGCCTCGTGATCGCCCAACGTGTGCGCCGGCAGCGCAAGGACGGGCGCGCCACTGCTGCCGCGCGGGCCTAAAGGGTTTTTGCGGGCTTTTTGCGCAGGAACACTGCCGCGGCCCCGGTCAGCAGGCTAAGAACGAACAGCACCCACCCCGCAACCGTAAGCCCGGACGCCAAGGCGACCTGGCCGGCGTCGGCCGTTTCCGATCCCAGCGCGGCGTCGATGGCGACATTGCCCCACAGCCGGACCACCACAAACAGCAGCGGCACCGCCCAGAGAGCCCAGCGGAGCGTCTTTTTGGCGACGTTGGTCCCGATCAGGAGCAGCCACGTGAAGCCGAAGATCAGCGGGAACAGTGTGCCGGCCGTTTTGTGGACGTAGTTGAGCTGGCCGCGGGCGTCGTCATCCATGACGGCGTTCAGTTGGCCAATGTAGCCGGCGTCAAAACCTCCCACGAGCGAGTCGGGCATGGCCAGCTCGCCGGAAAGCTGGGTGAGCTGCTGCAGCGTGAGCAGATGGACGTACCAGAACAGGAACAGGCTCACCGTCACGCCCGCGATGAGGATCAGGTTGGTGTTGTTCTGGGCCTTCTGCGGCGAACGGCCGGTGGTGGGGTTGATCACCGGCGGAAGGCTGTGCTGCGGGACAGCCGCCTTGGAGCCGTGCTTCTTGATCCGCTGCGCTGGGGTTTTGGCCATGCCACCATTATCACTCCACCTAAACTGGATCCATGACCATTGGCCGGCACAGCACCCTTGAACTTGACCCCGCCCTGGACGACTACCAGCTGGCATCCGCTTTGGTGCGCGAAGCCGGGCAGCTCGCCCTCCTGATGCGCATGGCCGGACTGCAGTCCCAGCAGAAAACCTCCATCTCCGACGTGGTGACCGCCGCGGACCACGCCGCGGAAGCTTACGTGCTGGGGCAGTTGCAGCGCTGCCGGCCGGAGGATGGCATCTTGGGGGAGGAGGGCGCTTCGGTGGCCGGAACCAGCGGCCGTACCTGGGTGATCGACCCCGTGGATGGCACCTACAACTTCCTGCACGGATCCACGTACTGGTGCTCGGCCATTGCCCTTAAAGACACATCCGATGTCCTGCTCGGCGCGATTTTCCAGCCCGAGGAGGACAAGCTCTGGCTCGGCGGTACGGCCCACGCGGCAACACTGAACGGCGAACTGCTAACCGCTTACCGGGACCCGGGCGCTGTCCCGGACGGCAGGGCACGTAACGCGACCGCGCTCGCCGAACTCGGGGCGGCCACGTATATCCACCCCACCTGGCTGATGGACCCGCTCTGCGCCATGCCGTGGCACGCGGCGGCCATCTCCGCCGCGGCGCTGCGGATGTTCGGCTCCGGGTCCTGCGACCTGGGCAGGGTGGCCGATGGCCAGCTGGGATGCTGGTTCCAGCACAGCTGCCCGGAATGGGACTGGCTGCCCGGCAAAGCAATCGTCCGGGCCGCCGGCGGCGCCACGGATACGGTCCGGGTCAACGGCCTGGACTGGTTTATGGCGGGAGGAACGACGGCGGTGCGGGAGTTGCGTGCCGCCCTCGAGTCGGGCTCCGTGGCCTGAGTCCGGGCCTGCTATTGCGCGCGTCCGGGGGTGGCTCGCGGTGTTATCCACAGGGTTGGACCTGAGTGTCAGCCCCACCGCCTAGACTTGTAGGCACCATGGATATGTTGTTTGACCCGTACTCTGACGGACCGTTCAAGGCCGCCACGCCAGCCTCCGCCCGCACCAAGTCGCGCCCGGAAGGCCTTGCTGCGGCCGCCGAATTCGGGGGCGGGGGGCCTGGCGGCGCGTCCGCCAACGGCCCCGACCACGCAGCAGGAGAAGGCGCCCAGCACACGGTCGGCTGGGCCAACCAGCAGCCCGCTCGTGACGGCAACGGCGAGCAGGTCCACCACCGGCCGAACGCCGAGGAGCTCCTGCAGGGACTGAACCCGCAGCAGGAAGAGGCCGTTAAGCACGCCGGTGGAGCCCTGCTTATTGTGGCCGGCGCCGGTTCGGGAAAAACCCGCGTCCTCAGCAACCGGATCGCCTACCTTATTGCCACCCACCGTGCGCACTACGGTGAGATCCTGGCCATCACGTTCACCAACAAGGCCGCCGCCGAGATGCGGGAGCGTATCGCTGCCCTGGTGGGTGGACGCGCCAAGATCATGTGGATCTCCACGTTCCACTCGTCCTGCGTGCGAATCCTGCGCCAGGAGGCCGCCAACGTGGGCCGGAAGTCAAACTTCTCCATCTACGACTCCGCGGACTCGCTGCGGCTGGTTATCCAGGTTTCCAAGAGCCTGGACCTGGACCCCAAGAAGTTCGCGCCCAAGGCCATCCAGCACAAGATCTCCGCGCTCAAGAACGAGCTCATCGACGCCGATTCCTACGCGTCATCCGCGAACCACAACGATCCCTTCGAGTCCGCCGTGGCTGACGTCTTCAAGGGCTACACCCAGCGGCTGCGCCAGGCCAACGCCATGGACTTCGATGACCTCATTGCCGAGACCGTCTACATGTTCCGCGCCTTCCCCGCGCTCGCCGATTCCTACCGGCGGCGTTTCCGGCACGTCCTCGTGGACGAATACCAGGACACCAACCACGCCCAGTACGCCCTGGTCCGCGAGATCGTGGGTGAGGGCCCCGGAGCATCCGAGCTCACCGTCGTTGGCGACTCCGACCAGTCCATCTACGCCTTCCGCGGCGCTGACATCCGCAACATCGTGGAGTTCGAGAAGGACTACCCGGACGCCCGGACCATCAAACTGGAGCAGAACTACCGCTCCACCCAGAACATCCTCAGCGCGGCCAACTCCGTGATCTCGCGCAACCCCAACCGTCCCGACAAACGGCTGTGGACGGCCGAGGGTGACGGGCACAAGATCATCGGCTACGTGGGCGAGAATGAGCACGCCGAGGCCCAGTTCATTGCCAAGGAGATTGACCGGCTCCAGGACGAGGACAACCTCCGCCCCGGTGACGTTGCCATTTTCTACCGCACCAACGCCCAGTCACGCTCCATAGAGGATGTGCTGGTCCGGGTTGGCCTGCCGTACAAGGTAGTGGGCGGCACGCGCTTCTACGACCGCAAGGAAATCAAGGACGCCCTCGCGTACCTCCGGGTTCTGGTGAACCCGGAGGACGACGTGAACCTGCGCCGGGTGCTGAACGAACCCAAGCGCGGCATTGGTGACCGCGCCGAAGGCGCCGTTGCCGCACTGGCCCAGCGCGAACGGATGTCATTTATGGCCGCCGCCCGGCGGGCTGAAGAAGCTCCCGGCATGGCCACCCGTTCCGTCAACGCTGTTCTCGGGTTTGTGAAACTGCTGGACGACCTCGCAGAGGTAGCCTCCGGTTCCGGCGCCGCCGCCGCGCTGGAGGCCGTCCTGGAACAGACCGGCTACCTCGCCGGGCTGCGTTCCAGCACTGATCCACAGGATGAGTCCCGCGTGGAGAACCTGGCGGAACTCGTCGCCGTCGTACGTGAATACGAACAGGAGAACCCGGAAGGGTCCCTGGGCGCCTTCCTGGAACAGGTGTCCCTGGTGGCTGATGCCGACCAGATCCCGGACGCCCCCGGCGCGGACATCGACGCCGCCGTGGCCGAAGCCAAACGCCTGGGCGTGGTCACGCTGATGACCCTCCACACGGCCAAGGGGCTCGAATTCCCGGTGGTGTTCCTGACCGGCATGGAACACGGGCTGTTCCCGCACCAGCGCTCGGCCACGGACCCCAAGGAACTCGCCGAGGAACGCCGGCTGGCCTACGTGGGCCTGACCCGCGCGCGCAAGCGCCTCTACGTCACCCGGTCCGAAGTCCGCAGCATGTGGGGCCAAAGCCAGTACAACCCGGCCAGCCAGTTCCTCGAGGAAATTCCCGCCGAGCTGCTGGACTGGAAACGCGAAGGCACCAGCCGGCAGTCCGGCGGGTGGGGGAGCAGCAGCGCGTCGATCGGTTCCAGCCGTTACGGTGGATCCTTCTGGGGCGCCGGCACGTCCCGCGGCGCGGCCGCCGATTCGTCGGCGGGCTTCAACGCGGACGTTCCCGCAGCCATCGCCAAGAACCGGGTCCAGCCGCAGAAGGAGATTGTGGCCGTCAGCGTGGGTGACAAGGTCAACCACACCAGCTTCGGCAACGGCACCGTGCTGGCGCTGGAAGGTGCGGGGGACAAGACGGTGGCCAAGGTGAAGTTCAGCGTCGGCGAAAAGCGTCTCCTGCTCCGTTACGCGCCTCTGACGAAGCTCGACGCCTAGCCACGGGTGCCCTTGTCAGGGCACGGCGCCTCAAGCTGTCAAGGACATGGATACGCTGGTCATTGTCGCAACCGGCGGGCACGGCACAGAGGCGTTGACAGCCCGCTACGCGCGACCCAACGAGGCCGCGGGCAGGCGTACGCCGGGCTGATACCGGCACCGGGGCATAATGGAGGCCATGCGACGGACTGTATTGGGGATCCTGGCCGCCCTCTTCCTGCTGGCGGGCGCTGGCTGCAGCATCACCACGGAGGACCCGGGCTACGTAGCGCCGCCCCCGCTGCCGGCTATGGAGCAGCTCGAACAAGCAGCGCTGACCGACCCCGCCGCGTTCAGGGCCAGCGGAGACGTCCTGTCCTTCATTACGGAGGACCGGAACATTGTCTGTTCCCTGACGTCGGCCCGTGGGGAACACCTCAACCTCCCGTATGAGTCGAACAGCTTCAGCGACGCGGCAACCAACAAGCTCGCGACCGTCCCTGTGGCGCATTGCGAGCTTGCCGGATACCCCAAACCTGCTGCGGGCGACATCAAGGACGACTGCGCCGGCACCGGCCTGGGCTACCTGGGCGGCACGGCGCTGCTCAGCCCGGACAAGGCAACGTACGGGGAGTGCCGTTCCGGCGTCACACAAATGGAGACCGCCTACGGACCCAGAGGAAGTAAAAGCGGCCCGCTGACCGAACTTGCGGTCCTCGCCGAAGGCCAGAACCTGGAACGGAATGGGCTGCGCTGTACCGCCTACAACGGCGGCGTGGCGTGCGGAAACGTCTCGGCCGGCGTCGGGTTCTTTGTGGCACGGGACCGCTACGAACTTATTTCCAAGGCAGCGGCAACGGCCTCCCCGGGACCCACGGAGGCCCTAAAAACCCCGTAATCTAGCGGTTTTTCTACGCTCCATAGAATAGTGTCGTTTCTCACATAAGCGGTACTGTGGGACGGGCCGGTCCTCAGAGAGGACTAGAGTTCCGAATGGAGCATTGCACTGTGTGGCCCGTTTTCGAACTGGCCGCAGGTGCAGGCAATCCGCAGCCCGGTCATCGTCTTCGGCGGTGCCCGACTGTACAGAAACTACTTCGACGTAGAAGGACACTAAACCGTGGACCTGTTTGAATACCAGGCGCGCGATATGTTCGAGGCGCACGGTGTACCCGTGCTTGCCGGCATCGTGGCGTACACCCCAGAAGAAGCAAAGGCAGCTGCCGAGAAAATCGGCGGCGTAACTGTCGTTAAGGCCCAGGTTAAGGCCGGAGGCCGCGGTAAGGCTGGCGGCGTCAAGGTTGCCAAGACCGCCGATGAGGCGTTTGAGCACTCCACCAACATCCTGGGCATGGACATCAAAGGCCACACCGTCAACAAGGTGATGATTGCCCAGGGTGCCGACATTGCCGAGGAGTACTACTTCTCCGTCCTGCTGGACCGGGCCAACCGCAACTACCTGGCCATGTGCTCGGTAGAAGGCGGCATGGAAATCGAACAGCTCGCCGTCGAACGCCCCGAGGCGCTCGCCAAGATCGCCATCGACCCCGCTGTGGGCATTGACCAGGCCAAGGCTGACGAAATCGTTGCAGCTGCAGGCTTCGATGAGGAACTGCGCGGCAAAGTCGCCGCCGTGATCCTCAAGCTCTGGGACGTCTTCAAGAAGGAAGACGCCACCCTGGTTGAAGTCAACCCGCTCGTCAAGACCGGCGCTGGCGACATCGTGGCACTGGACGGCAAGGTCTCGCTCGACGAGAACGCCGACTTCCGCCACGCCAAGCACGCCCTCCTTGAAGACAAGGACGCTGCAGATCCGCTCGAGGCCAAGGCCAAGGCGCAGGACCTGAACTACGTCAAGCTGGACGGTGAAGTGGGCATCATCGGCAACGGTGCAGGCCTGGTCATGTCCACCCTGGACGTTGTTGCCTACGCCGGTGAAAACCACGGCAACGTCAAGCCCGCCAACTTCCTGGACATCGGCGGTGGAGCTTCCGCCGAGGTTATGGCCGCCGGCCTCGACGTCATCCTGGGTGACCCGCAGGTCAAGTCCGTGTTCGTGAACGTCTTCGGTGGCATCACCGCGTGTGACGCTGTAGCCAAGGGCATCGTCGGTGCGCTGGCCGAGCTGGGCCATAACGCGAACAAGCCGCTGGTAGTCCGCCTCGACGGCAACAACGTTGAGGAAGGCCGCCGCATCCTGGCCGAGGCCAACCACCCGCTGGTTACCCTGGCCGCCACCATGGACGAGGGCGCCGACAAGGCCGCCGAGCTCGCCAACGCCGCTAAGTAAAGGGACGCACCATGTCTATCTATCTGAACAAGGACTCCAAGGTCATCGTCCAGGGCATCACCGGCGGCGAAGGCACCAAGCACACCGCCCTGATGCTGAAGGCCGGCACCAACATTGTTGGCGGCGTCAACGCCCGTAAGGCCGGCACCACGGTCCTGCACGGCGACACCGAGATCAACGTTTTTGGCACCGTCAAGGAAGCCATTGCCGAAACCGGCGCCGACGTCTCCATCGTCTTCGTCCCGCCGGCTTTCACCAAGAACGCCGTGGTTGAAGCCATCGAAGCAGGCATCGGCCTGGTTGTTGTCATCACCGAAGGCGTGCCCGTCCAGGACTCCGCCGAGTTCTGGGCACTGGCCCAGTCCACGGTTGACGCCGACGGCAAGCAAATCACACGCATCATCGGACCGAACTGCCCCGGCATCATCACGCCCGGCGAAGCGCTGGTTGGGATCACGCCGAACAACATCACGGGCAAGGGCCCCATCGGCCTTGTTTCCAAGTCCGGAACCTTGACCTACCAGATGATGTACGAACTGCGCGACCTGGGCTTCTCCACCGCCATCGGCATCGGCGGTGACCCCGTCATCGGTACCACACACATCGACGCCCTGGCCGCGTTCGAGGCTGACCCGGAGACCAAGGCGATCGTCATGATCGGCGAAATCGGTGGCGACGCCGAAGAGCGTGCTGCCGACTACATCAAGGCACACGTCACCAAGCCCGTTGTTGGCTACGTTGCCGGCTTCACTGCTCCCGAAGGCAAGACGATGGGCCACGCCGGCGCCATTGTCTCCGGTTCCGCCGGAACCGCCCAGGCCAAGAAGGAAGCCCTCGAGGCTGCAGGCGTGAAGGTCGGCAAGACGCCGTCCGAGACCGCCAAGCTGCTGCGAGAAGTCTACGCAGCGCTCTAGCACCAAGAAGTACAACGCGGGGTCATTTACGGCCCGTTCCACTCGGTGGGATGGGCCGTAAATGACCCCGCGTTGCTTGTTTAAGTACGACGGCGGACGGTCTCCTTTCCCGAGAAGGTCACCGTCCGCCGTCGTCCGCGTTTAAGTGCTGTGCTATACCTTGGCGCCGCTGAGCAGTTCGTCGAGCCGTTCGTAGCCCTCGGTCATGCCGCCTTCCATACCGGATTGCGCCATGCCGTCGCGGGCCTCCTGGGTGGGGTAGACGGAGTGGCCGCGGACGCGGGACCGGCCCTCTCCGAGATCCTCGAAGGTGAGGAACTCGATGCTGACCACGTCGGGGTAGCCGCCGAACTCGAAGGTCTGAATGGCAAATTCGTTCTCGCGGACGGTGTGATAGACGCCGCTGAATTCGTACGCGACGCCGTCGGGCCCGGTGTGCAGATAGCTGTAGCTGCCGCCAGTCCGGAAATCGAAGTGGTTGATTTCCATCTTCATGCCACGCGGGCCGAGCCACTGGACGATGAGGTCCGGGTCCTTGTGGGCGCGGAACACGTCCGCCACCGGGTAGTCGAATTCGCGGTCGAAGTCGATGAAGGGGAGTCTTTCGGGAATGGTGAGATTCAGTGGATTGCTCATGATGATTCCTTGGGGTGGCTGCCGCCGTTGGCGGTACTGGATCTGAGCACGGCGTCCAGGCTGCGGAACTGCTCTTCGCGGACCAGCCGGTATTGGTCGATCCATGCTGTGAGTGCCTCCAGCCGTGCGGGATTCAGGTGGACGGGCCGGCGCTGGGCTTCCCTGCTGCGGGTGACGAGCCCTGCCTGCTCGAGAACCTGGATGTGCTTCGAGACCGCCTGTTTGGTGATCGCGAAGGGTTCCGCCAGTTCGTTGACTGTTGCCTGCCCGCGGCTGAGCCGGGCGATGATCCGCCGCCGCACGGGGTCGGCCAAGGCCATAAAGGCCGAGTCCAGGGTGCCGTCATCGGGGTTCATCGTGGTGCAGGCCTTTCTGGATCGGTAAGCAACTAATTAGTTGATCAACCATCTGCTTGTTTAACCATACCGCCGGCCTCCTCCGGATGGAAGGGGTTTGCCGGGATTTCCTTGCTACTTATTCCCATAGTTTGTTAGTATGTCAGGACAAATCTCTAGGGAGATGAAAATGCCACTGGTTCGAATCGATGTCAATCAAGGGCGAAGCGCCGAACAGTTGCAGCGCTTGAGCCGGGGCATCCACGATGCCATCCTCGCGGAGTATGCCATCCCGGAGCGCGACTACTTCCACGTTCTCACAGTGCACCCGCAGGGCCAGATTGTCGCCCAGGATGCGGGGCTCGGCTTCGAGCGCACCCCTGATGTGGTGATGATCCAGATTTTTACCCAGGGTGGCCGCAGCCAGGCGGCCAAACAATCCCTCTTTGCCGCGATCGCCGCCCGCCTGGCGGAACTTGGCATTGCCGGCGAAGACGTATTCATCGGTTATGTGGAGAATGCCGCCGGCGACTGGTCATTCGGCTTCGGGCGGGCGCAGTACGTCACGGGCGAACTGGCGGTTCCCCCAAAGTAATCCCGAGGGCGCCAATCCGGCCCCTTGTGCAGGTTGTAAATATGTCAGTACAAACCTTTGACAGGACAATGATTCTAGGGCAAGGTAGTGGTTGTGGTCCCGCTCACGGGGGCCCGGCCAGGAACCGGAGTTCTAGCTCTTGCTGTACAGGGTATGGAGCTCAAACAGAAAGGTCCGCGATTACCGTGACCCACGAACTGCTCACGATCGGGCGCATCAGTGTCGATATCTACCCGAACGATATAGGGGTGGATCTGGAGGACGTCACGTCCTTCGGAAAGTACCTCGGAGGTTCCCCGTCCAATGTGGCCGTGGCCGCGGCGCGGCATGGCCGCAACGCCGGCGTGATCACGCGCACGGGCGACGACGCCTTCGGGAAATACCTCCACCGTGAACTGCGCAAGTTCAACGTGGACGATACGTTCGTTACACCGGTGAAGGAATGGCCCACCGCGGTGACGTTCTGCGCCATTATGCCGCCGGATGATTTTCCGCTCTACTTCTACGGGCGTTTCCCCACGGCCCCTGACCTTCAGATCAAGGCCGCGGAGCTGGACCTGGACGCCATCCGTGAAGCCGGGATCTTCTGGTCCACCGTGACTGGCCTGTGCCAGGAGCCCAGCCGCGAGGCTCACCTGGCTGCCCATGCTGCGCGTCCGCGGACCGGGCTCACGGCAGGCCAGTACACCATCCTGGACCTGGACTACCGGCCCATGTTCTGGGCCTCCGAAGCGGATGCCCGGGCGGAGGTTGCAAAGATCCTGCCGCACGTTACGGTTGCCATCGGCAACGACAAGGAATGCGCCGTCGCCGTGGGCGAAGGTACCCCTGACGAGCAGGCCGACCGATTGCTGGCCGCCGGTGTTGAGATCGCCGTCGTCAAGCTTGGCCCCGAAGGCGTGATGGCTAAGACCCGCACCGAACGCGTTGTCTCGGCGCCGGTCCCGGTGAAAACCCTTAACGGCCTCGGTGCCGGCGACTCGTTTGGCGGAGCTTTCTGCCACGGACTGCTGTCCGGCTGGCCGCTGGCCCAGGTGCTGGATTACGCGAATGCCGCCGGCGCCATTGTGGCCTCCCGCCTTTCCTGCGCCGATGCCATGCCGACGCCGGAGGAAGTCACCTCGCTGCTGGCCGAACGCGGCCGCTTGGCACCGGCCCTGGCCGGTGCCGCCGCTTCACAACCGTCCCACACCACAGTTTCCGAAGGAGCAGCGTCTTGAGCGCCAACGATGATCCCCGCCGCTACCAGCACCTGAGTGCCCTCCGGCTCGAAGATCCCGACGCAGTTGCCCGTGCGGCAGCCACCCGTCGCCGTCATCCGGGGCTGAAGTATGGTGTGCAGAACTTCATCGTTGCCGCCGACCACCCGGCCCGCGGCGCCCTCTCCGTGGGAAACGCTCCGGTGGCCATGGCGGACCGCCTCGATTTGTTGGACCGCATTCAGATTGCCCTGGCAAATCCCGCCGTCGATGGTGTCCTGGCGTCCCCGGACATCATGGATGACCTGCTCCTGCTGGGGGCACTGGAAGGCAAGCTCGTCTTCGGCTCGATGAACCGCGGGGGCCTGGCCGGGCTCGTCAACGAAATCGACGACCGCTTCACCGGCCATACGGCCGCGGCACTGGAAGCCCTGGGCGCCGACGGCGGCAAGATGCTGACCCGTATCTGCCTCGGCGACCCGGACACCGCCTCCGCACTGGAAGCCACGGCACGCGCCGTCGACTCCCTCGCTGCACGCAAGCTGATCGCCATGGTGGAACCCTTCCTCTCGGTCTGGAAGAACGGGAAGGTCCGCAACGACCTCAGCCCGGACGCCGTCATCAAGTCCATCGCGATCGCCCAAGCCCTGGGCTCCACGAGCGCCTACACCTGGATGAAGCTCCCCGTGGTGGCCGAGATGGAACGCGTCATGGCCGCCACCACGTTGCCCACCGTGCTGCTCGGCGGGGACCCGGAAGGCACCCAGGATGAGGTCTTCGCCAGCTGGCAGGCCGCCCTGGCCCTGCCCGGCGTCCAGGGCCTCACCGTGGGACGGACGCTGCTGTACCCGCACGACGGCGATGTGGCCGGGGCCGTCGCCACCGCCGCCTCGCTCCTCAAGGCGCCCGTGCTGCAGTCATCAGCGAAAGTATCGGAGTAAGCCCCCATGGCAACACGCAGAATGACAGTGGCCCAGGCCGTCGTCGAGTACCTGTCCCAGCAGTACACGGTGGACCGCATCGGTACCGAGGACTATAGGGAGCGGCTGATTCCTGGGACGTTCGGCATCTTCGGCCACGGCAACGTTGCCGGCGTCGGCCAGGCGTTGAAGCAGTACCAGCAGCTCGATCCGGTGATCATGCCGTACTACCAGGGCCGCAACGAGCAGGCCCAGGTGCACCAGGCTGTCGGCTACGCCCGGCACACCCGCCGCCGCCAGACGTTTGCCATCAGCACCTCGATCGGTCCTGGGTCCTCCAACCTGCTGACCGGTGCGGCGTTGGCCACCACCAACCGGCTGCCCGTGCTGCTGCTGCCCAGTGACACCTTTGCCACCCGCGCCGCGGACCCGGTCCTGCAGCAGCTCGAGCAGCCGTACGCCTACGACATCACGGTCAACGACGCATTCCGGCCGCTGTCCAAGTTCTTTGACCGGGTCTCCCGCCCGGAGCAGCTGTTCTCGGCCTTCCACCACGGCCTGCGCGTCCTGACGGATCCGGCCGAAACCGGTGCCGTGACCATCTCGCTGCCGCAGGACGTCCAGGCCGAAGCCTTTGACGTGCCTGAGGAGTTCCTGGCCGAACGCGAATGGCGCATCCGCCGCCCCGAAGCCGAGGACGAGGACATCCGCCGCGCCGCCGAGGCCATCCGGGCCGCGAAACGCCCGCTGATCATCGCCGGCGGCGGCGTCCTCTACGCCTACGCCAACGAGGAACTCGCTGCATTTGCCGAGTTGACGGGCATCCCCGTGGGCAACACCCAGGCCGGCGTCGGCGTCCTGCCGTGGGACCACAAGTTCTCGCTCGGCGCCATCGGCTCCACGGGTACGACGGCGGCCAACACCATCGCCGCTGAGGCGGACCTGATCATCGGCATCGGTACCCGCTACGAGGACTTCACCACTGCCTCCCGGAGCGCGTTCCAGAACCCCGACGTAAAGTTCATCAACATCAACGTCGCCGCGATTGATGCGTACAAGCACGGCACGTCCCTGCCGATTGTCGCGGATGCCCGCAAGGCCCTGGTCAAGCTGAACCAGGCCCTGGGCGGCTACCGCGTCGGCGCGGACCTCGAAGCGAGGATCGCCGCGGAGAAGAAGCGTTGGGACGCCACGGTGGATGAAGCCTTCGACACCCGCTTCACGCCGCTGCCGGCCCAGAATGAGATCATCGGCGCCACACACCGGGCCATGGACGCGGCCGACGTCGTCATCTGCGCGGCAGGTTCCCTGCCCGGTGACCTGCACAAGATGTGGCGGGTCCGGGACCCGTTCGGCTACCACGTGGAATATGCGTATTCCTGCATGGGCTACGAAATCCCGGGCGGGCTCGGCGTTAAGCGCGCCGCACTGGCAGAAGCCGCCCGCAGTGGCACGGACCGGGACGTTGTGGTCATGGTGGGGGACGGCTCCTACCTGATGATGCACACCGAACTGGTCACCGCCGTCGCCGAACGCATCAAGCTGATCGTGGTCCTGATCCAGAACCACGGCTACGCCTCCATCGGCTCGCTGTCCGAATCCCTTGGTTCGCAGCGTTTCGGCACCCAGTACCGGTCGCTGAACGAGGAGCAGCACAGCTTCGACGAAGGCGAAACCCTCCCGGTGGACCTGGCCCTGAACGCCGAAAGCCTCGGCGTGAAGGTGATCCGGATCGAACCGGGGGAGAAGGTCATCGCCGAACTCGAGCAGGCCATCCGGGACGCCAAGGCCGCGCCTGAACGCGGCGGCCCCATCCTGATCCACGTTGAATCGGACCCCATGCTGGACGCTCCGAGCTCCGAATCATGGTGGGACGTTCCCGTCTCCCAGGTCTCGGACCTCGACTCCACGCAGCAGGCCTTCAAGACCTACACCGACCACAAAAACCGCCAGCGCAAACTGCTCGGCTAGAACTCCCCCTACAGACCGAAGGAAGTCCAACACCATGTCAACGACGACCGTCACCACCACCATCAACCACTTCATCAACGGGGCCGAAACCGCTGGCGTTGGTACCCGCACACAGCCCGTCTACAACCCCGCCACCGGCGCCGTCTCGGCGGAGCTGCGGCTGGCCAACCGTGTGGACCTGGACAACACCGTCGCCGCCGCCCGCGCCGCCGCCGACACCTGGGGCGACATCTCCCTGGCCAAGCGCACCAATGTGCTGTTCAAGTTCCGTGAACTCGTTGCCGCGCATGTGGACGATCTCGCCGAACTGATCACCGCCGAGCACGGCAAGGTCCTCTCCGACGCCAAGGGCGAGATCGGCCGCGGCCTGGAGGTCATCGAGTTCGCCTGCGGCATCCCGAGCCTGCTCAAGGGTGACTACTCGGACCAGGTCTCCACCGGCATCGACGTCTTCTCCTTCCGCGAGCCGCTCGGCGTGGTGGCCGGGATCACCCCGTTCAACTTCCCCGTGATGGTGCCGCTGTGGATGGCCCCGATGGCCATCGCCGCCGGCAATGCCTTCATCCTCAAGCCCTCCGAGCGTGACCCCTCCGCGTCGATGCTGCTGGCCAAGCTATGGAAGCAGGCCGGCCTGCCCGACGGCGTGTTCCAGGTCCTGCACGGCGACAAGGAAACCGTGGAGGGGCTCCTGACCCACCCGGACGTGGACGGCATCTCGTTCGTCGGCTCCACCCCGATCGCCCAGTACGTCCACGAGACCGCCACCAAGCACGGCAAGCGCGTCCAGGCCCTGGGCGGGGCGAAGAACCACGCGATCATCATGCCGGACGCCGATCTGGACAACGCGGCGGACCACCTCGCTGCCGCCGCCTTCGGCTCCGCCGGCGAACGCTGCATGGCCATCTCCGTGGCCGTCGCCGTCGGGGACGCCGCGGACCTGATCGTCAAGAAAGTCGAAGAGCGCGCCCTCGCCGTCAAGGTTAACAACGGCACCGCGCACGACGCCGAAATGGGCCCCGTGATCACGCCCGCCTCCAAGGAACGCATCGTCAAGATCGTCACCGAGGCCGAAGCCGCCGGCGCTGCCATGGTGGTGGACGGCCGCGACCTGGTGGTCCCCGGCCACGAGGAAGGCTTCTGGGTAGGCCCCACGGTGATCGACCACGTCAAGACCGAAATGACCGCCTACACCGAGGAAATCTTCGGACCGGTCCTCGTGGTGGTCCGCGTCGAGGACCTGGACGCAGGCATCGCCCTGATCAACGCCAACCCCTATGGCAACGGCACCGCCATCTTCACCTCTTCCGGCGCGAACGCCCGCAAGTTCCAGCGCTCGGTGACCGTGGGCATGATCGGCATCAACGTGCCGCTCCCGGTGCCGGTGGCCTACCACTCGTTCGGCGGCTGGAAGGCCTCGCTGTTCGGTGACAAGCACATCTACGGCCCCGAAGGCGTCTCCTTCTACACCCGCGGCAAAGTTGTGACCTCGCGCTGGCCCGAGCCCACCCACGCCTCAGGCGCCTCCTACAACTTCCCCTCCAACTAGTCCCCACCTCTGGGTTTCGACAAGCTCAACCACCGGTGGTTGAGCTTGTCGAAACCAGGCGATGCAAAGGAATGGAAATGACTGAGAACAAGCTGATCATCGGCACCGCGCCGGACTCCTGGGGCGTGTGGTTTGCGGATGACCCCAAGCAGACTCCGTGGGAACGGTTCCTCGACGAAGTGGCCGAATCCGGCTACAACTGGATTGAACTTGGCCCCTACGGCTACCTCCCGTCCGACCCCGCACGGCTCGCCGAGGAGCTTAAACAGCGCGACCTGAAGGTCACCGCCGGCACCGTATTTACCGCTTTCCACCGTGGTGCCAAGCAATACGATGAAGCCTGGGAGCCGGCCCGCAGGGTGGCCGAACTGACGGCTGCCATGGGCGGCGAGCACATTGTGGTCATTCCCGCGATGTGGCGCGACGACGTCACCGGCGAAGCGGTCGAAAGCGGCGAACTCAACGACCGTCAGTGGGAGGATCTCTTTACCGGGCACAACCGAATGGGCAAGGTTCTGCTGGAGGACTTCGGCCTGAAGCAGCAGTTCCATTCCCACGCCGATTCGCACGTTGGTGCGCAACAGGACATCGAGACTCTCCTCGCCGCGACCGACCCTGAATACCTGAACCTGTGCCTGGACACCGGCCATGCCGAGTACTGTGGGGCCTCCAGCCTGGAGCTGATCAAGAACTACCCGGACCGAATCGGCTACCTGCACCTGAAGCAGATCAACCCGGACATCCTGAAGAAGGTCAACGACGAAAACATGACCTGGGCCGCGGCGAACCTGGCGGGCGTTATGACCGAGCCGCCGAACGGTCTGCCGGACCTCCGCGCCGTGATTGAAGCCGTCGAGGCGCTGAACCGACCCATTTTCGGCATCGTGGAGCAGGACATGTATCCCGTCGCGTTCGACGTGCCGATGCCCATCGCCAAGCGAACCCGCAACTACCTGCTCTCGTGCGGCTCCCGCACGGCAGTCAATTAACAGCCGCCCCGGAATCCGATACCTAAGGACAGAAACAATGACTGACATTCTCCGCGTTGCCGTCATCGGCGCAGGCCGCATGGGTGCGGACCACATTAAGCGGCTCAGCACCCGTATCCACGGCGCCGAAGTGGCCGCCGTCGTCGACGTCGACCTCTCCCGGGCGCAGGCCGCCATCGAAGGCATTCCGGGCGCCGTGGCCCTGGCCAGTGCCGACGAGGCCCTGAACAACGGCGACGTCAACGCCGTGCTGATCGCCACGCCGGGCTTCCTTCACGAGGAAATCCTGCTGAAGGCCCTCGCCAAGGACATTCCGATCCTTTGCGAGAAGCCGCTCACCCCTGATGTCGAATCAGCCTGGAAGATCGTTCAGGCAGAGGAAAAGCTGGGGCATAAGCGCATCCAGGTGGGCTTCATGCGCCGCTTCGACGCCGAATATGCGGCCCTGGGCCAGCTTATCCATGGACACGACCTCGGCGAACTGCTGATGCTCCACCACCAGCACCGCAACCCCACCACCCCGCCGGGCTTCACCAACGAAATGCTGATCAACGATTCCGTGGTCCACGAATTCGACGCAATCCGGTTCTTCACCGGTGAGGAAATCACCTCCGTCCAGGTCCGGCTCGGCAAGGCCACCCGCAACGCCCCGGCCGGCCAGCACGACCCCCAGCACGTGTTGCTCGAGACCGAGACGGGGGTACTGGCCGACGTGGAGATCTTCGTCAACGCCAAGTTCGGCTACGAGGTGGCCACCCAGGCCTCCTTCGAGGACGGGATCGTGAACATCGGCGGCGACAAGGGCCCGTACACCCGCAGCGCCGGCCACTGGGGCGGCAACGTGACCCCCGGCTTCGAAGAGCGTTTCGGCGCGGCATACGACGTCGAAATCCAGTCCTGGGTGGACGCGGCGCTCCGTGGCGAAATCGGCGGACCTACCGCCTGGGACGGCTACGCCACCGCCGCCTGCTGCGAAGCCGGCGTCGAGGCGCAGAAGTCGGGCGAAAAGGTCAAGGTCCGGCTGAACATCAAGCCGGACCTCTACAACTAACAGCCCCTGCCCGCTCCCGTAGTTTTTGTCCAGATAATGCGGCTTTGAGATCCTTCTCGGCGCATTATCTGGACAAAAACGCTAGATCAATGGCTCTCCTGACTCTTCCGTGGGCGTTTTCAGCGCGCCTTAACGAACGCACGCCG
>NZ_JASBRB010000015.1 GCF_029960665.1 Pseudarthrobacter sp. AL07 | reverse complement strand
CCGACTATCTGGTGGAGGACAACTTCGCCTGGATGAACCAGTTCTCCACCATCGGTTCCTTCCTGCTCGGCGCCTCGATGATTCCGTTCTTCTGGAACGTTTACCTCACGTCGCGCAGCTCCGAACACGTTGAGGTGGATGACCCGTGGGGCTTCGGCGCCTCGCTGGAATGGGTCACGTCCTGCCCGCCGCCGCGGCACAACTTCACCTCGCTGCCCCGGATCCGTTCAGAGCGTCCCGCCCTGGACCTCCACCACCCGGAGCTCAGCATCCGCGCGCACGAAACCACGCACAGCGCTGCCGCGGCCGCCCTGGGTGCTGCCGATATCGGCGAACGGGATGTGCGGGACCCAAACCCTGACCGGTGAGGGTTTGCCGTTAACAAAAGCAGGGCCGGTCAAATGACCGGCCCTGCTTTGAAAATGAAACCCTAAGGCCCCAGAATCTCTAAAGAATTAGAGTGCCTGGATGTTGACGGCCTGGGGACCCTTGGGGCCCTGCTCGGTTTCGAAGGAAACCTTCTGGTTCTCTTCGAGTGAGCGGAAGCCGGAAGAGGCGATCGCGGAGTAGTGAGCGAAAACGTCCTGTGAGGAGTCATCGGGGGAAATGAAGCCGAAGCCCTTTTCAGCGTTAAACCATTTGACGGTACCAGTAGCCATTATTTTTGTCCTTCGTGAAGGTGGAGGAACAGTCCCGACTTTCGGGTCCTCCGGTGTGGGGTGTTCAAAACCGCTACTTCAGAAAGACGCGGACTTTCGACCGCGCGTACTGCCTGAATTACCAACTGCATAAACACAACAACAAAATCAACTGTACAGGAGATTTTCAGAACCATTTACCACCGGCCACCACGGCTGATGGTTGAGCCCGTCGAAACCCCGGCGTAGCCTTCTCCCATGGAACCAATTCGGACCATTCTTCTACCGGGTTCTGTACTTCCGGCCCAGGCCGCCTACGGCGGACTCATTGCAGCCCTCGGGCCGGACGTCGAGGCAATCGCCAAGGATCTCGAGCTCTACACGGACGATGAACCGCCGGCGGACTGGACCCTGGACACAGAGATCGACGGCGTGCTGCGCGAAGCCGATGCCCGGGGATGGGAGACGTTCCATTTGGCAGGCTACTCAGGTGGCGGGGCGGCGGCGCTGGCGTTCGCTGCCAAGCATCCTGAAAGACTGCTGAGCCTGGCGCTGCTGGAGCCGGCCTGGGCCGGGAACTGGGACTGGAGCCCTGCCCACACCGCACTCTGGAAACAGTACGAGCAGCTGGAAACACTCCCGCCGGAGCAGTTCATGCCCGCCTTCATGAGGCTGGGAGTTAAGCCCGACGTCGCCCTTCCGCCGCCGGCGGATCCCCCGCCGGCGTGGATGGCCAAACGGCCCGCGGGTATCAGGGCGTTCCTGCGGACCTTCAAAACCTACGACCTGGAGAGGGCGCGTTTGGCCGCCTTTCGCCAGCCCGTCTTCTTCGCCCTCGGCGGCCTGAGCAATCCCGACGACTACGGCGATATTGCCAGCCGGCTGTCAAGGGTCTTCTTCCCGGACTTCCACCTGGAGGTCTTCCCCAAGCGCCACCATTTCGACCCACCACACCGGATCGAGCCCGAGCGGCTGGCTGAATTGCTCCGGCGGCACTGGACGCAGGCCGAAGTCGGCGCGGTGGTTGAGCCCGTCGAAACCGACCCACTCGAAACCCACGGCGGTTGATCCTTACGTTCGGGCGCCGCGAAACCATCAACGTCACGAACAACGGCGAGGTAGCCGCAACGCTGATCCCGCCGTCGGCATCACCCTTTGAGCGGCTGCTGCTGCGCGGCCCATCGCCGCGGATTTCCCGGCGATCCCGTCAATACGGTGTTGGGGGCCATCAACGTGGTCGATCTTGCCCGCTCGGACCTTATGTACGCCGCAGCCCTGACCGGCAAGCTCCGGAGCGTCGACGCCATTCATCTGGCCGCAGCCGTCCGGCTGCAGTCCGACGTTGTGGTGGCCTATGACGCCGGGCTGAAGGCCACCGCCGTCGAGGCAGGACTGAACGTCCTCTCCCCCTAGACTTTTTTGTCCAGATAATCCCCTTAGGAAGCCCGAAAAGGCGGATTACCTGGACAAAAACTCCTCAGCGGATGGAGGCACGGGGCGGGGGTGAGCCCGCCGGCCGCCACGGAAATTGTCACCGCCCCCGTGTAGCTTAGAAACAACAGCCCCCGCACCGAGGACACCATGGATTTCTACGCCATCAACGCACTGCGCGAGAACCACGCGGGGTGGTCCCTGCTCCGCGCTCAGAACGCCCCGCTGGCCGTGAGTTTCTTCATCAAAGCCTTCACCGGGCCCAACCAACGGGACATCGGCCGGCAAGAACTCATCGACCACCTCGACGATGTCCTGTTCGGCCTCCGCGAAGTCTTCGGCGAAGACAAATACCCCCGCCCGGCCGGGGAATATCTGGACGAGTGGGCTGCCCCGGAACGCGCGTGGCTGCGGAAATACTACGTCCCGGGTCAGGACGAGCCGCGCTACGATCTCACGGCCGCCGCCGAGGACGTGGTCCGCTGGGTGGAGAGCCTGAGCGGCCGGGACTTCGTGGCCACCCAGTCCAGGCTGACCAGCATTTTCGCCGTCCTGAAGGCGCTGGTCCAGCAGTCCGAAACCGATCCGGAGGTAAGGCTCGCCGAGCTCCAACGCCAGCGGGACGGGATCGACGCCGAGATGCAACGGATCAAGGACGGCAACATCCGGGTAATGACCGGACCCGAAGCCCTGGACCACTTCCAGCAGCTGACCACCCTGGCCAAGGACCTGCTCTCCGATTTCCGGGAGGTGGAGCAGAATTTCCGCAAGCTGGACCGGCAGGTCCGCGAACAGATCGCCACCTGGGACGGCTCCCAGGGCGAGCTACTGGCCTCCATTTTCGCCAACCAGCAGGACATCAGCGGCTCGCTCCAGGGCCGCACGTTCCAGGGCTTCTGGGACTACCTGATGTCCCCGCAGCTCCGTACCGAACTACGGGACTTGCTTCTCCGGGCCACCCAGATCGACGCCCTCGCCAAACTGGACAATCTGCATGCCGTGACCAACCTGCACCAGGACTGGCTGCCCGCCGTCGAGCAGACCCAGGCCACAGTCCGGCAGCTCTCGCAGCAGATGCGCCGGCTCCTCGATGACAAGGTGTTCCTGGAGAACAAGCGCATCATGCAGCTGGTCCGCAGCATCGAATCCGGGGCGCTGGGTACCCGGGAGGTGCCGCCGTCGGGCGTTTTCCTGGAGATCGCCGCCCAGTCCGTCGAGGTCGCGCTCCCGTTCGAGCGGCCGCTGTACGAGCCGAGCCGGCGGATCATGGTGGACGACGTCGTCGTGGCTGCCGACGATACTGCAGTGGACGCCGGCGCCCTGTTCAGCCAGTTCCACGTGGACACGGAACGGCTGAAGTCGAACATTGACGACGTCCTGGCCGGCGCAGGACAGGCCACGCTCGGCGAAGTAGCATCCGCCCATCCGCTCTCGCAGGGACTGGCCGAAATCGTTGCCTATTATCAGCTCGCCACCGAATCGGACTGGGCCTCCATCAACCCTGACGAGTCACAGCAGTTGTCCTGGCAGCTCCCGGACGGCAGCATCCGGGAAGCCACCGTCGAACAGATCATCTTCGTGAGGCCGGCATGACCACCACAGACGCACCCGAAACACACACGCCCGGGGAACTTCCCGGCGTCGTCACCAGGCTCTTCAAAGGCGTGGTGTACGCCGAGTCCGACGAGAAGATCTGGCAGTCGCTGCTGGGACTGTCCTCCCACGTCCGCGACTACGTGGCCGTGCTTGGCCTTGACCTGATACTGGACGAATCCGAGGGCTACGCGTTCCTGAAATCGCGCGAGGACCCGGACGGCACACTTCCGCGGCTCATCCCCCGCCGCCCGCTCACCTTCAACGTCAGCCTCCTCCTGGCGCTGCTCCGCGGCCGGATGCTCGAATTCGACACGAACAGCAGCGAACTGCGCCTGATCATGACCGAGCAGGACATCGCAGACATGGTGGCGGTCTTCCTGCCCGAATCCAGCAACGAGGCTCGGATCCTGGACCAGCTCGGCACGAACATCAAAAAGGTCGTGGAGCTGGGCTTCCTGCGGAAACTGCGTGGCCAGACGGGCACGTACGAGGTGGCCCGGATCCTGAAGGCATACGTGGATGCCCAGTGGCTGGAGGAATTCGACGCGCGGCTGGCCGATTACCGCGCCTCGCTCACCGGAGCCACCGCCACCGGCATTAAGGAAGAGGACCGAACATGAGCACCGAGACGGCCACCGCCATTAAGGGCGGCGCTGACCAGCAGGAGATGCTGTTCAGCCTCGATGAAAAAGCGGACGACGCCGGCACTCCCCCGGGTTTCCGGCTGCACCGTCTGGAGCTGCTCAACTGGGGCACCTTCCATCAGGAGGTGCGGACGTTCCGGCTGGACGGTTCGAACAGCCTGCTGACCGGCGACATCGGCTCCGGGAAGTCGACAGTGGTGGATGCGATCACCACCCTGCTGCTTCCGGCCAACAGGATCGAGTACAACAAGGCGGCGGGTGCACAGAAGAAGGAACGCACCCTGATGTCGTACGTGAGGGGTTTCCACAAGAGCACCCGGAGCGCCGGCGGCGAATACTCCAAGCCCGTGGCGCTGCGCGGCACCGGCAAGCTCACCGTGGTTCTGGGCGTCTTCCACAACGCCGTCCTGGGCAAATCAGTCACCCTGGCCATCACCCTCTGGGCCACCCAGGAAGCCGGCCAGCCGAACCGCTTCTACTCGCTGGTGGAGGGCGAGCAGTCCATCGCCGGGGACTTCGGCAACTTCGGCCAGGACCCCGCGAAGCTGAAGAAGCAGCTCCGGGCCGCGGGGGCGTCCATCCATGAAACCTTCGAGCCCTACGCGGCCGCATTCAAGCGGCAGTTCGGCATCAGCGGCAACCAGGCGATGGAGCTGTTCCACCGCACGGTGTCCATGAAGCAGGTGGAGAACATCACCAATTTCGTGCGCACCAACATGCTCGAGGAAGACGACGTCGAGGCCCGGATCGGCAACCTCATCCACCACTTTGACGACCTGAAGAAAGCCCACGACGCCGTACTGCGGGCTAAGGACCAGATCGCCCTGCTCACCCCCATCACCGAGGGCGCGGCGCAGCACACAGCCCTGAGCCGGGACGATGAATTCGCCCGCCAGCAGCGGGACCAGCTGCACCCCTGGTTCACGGACCGGAAGCTGCAGCTGAGCATTGAGCACCAGGCGGAACTGCAGAACACCGGCCTGCGGCTGCAGGAGGACAGCGGCAAACTGGCTACCGAAATCACCCAGCTCCGCCTCGACCTCGCCGCCGTAAAGGAGGACATCCGCAGCAACGGCGGCGGCCGGCTGGCCGCCATCGAGGCCGAGGCCGCGCGGCTGGGCGAGGAGTCACGGTCGCAGCGGGTGCGCTTCGAAAAGTACGCCGAAGCTGCCGCGGACCTCGGGCTTCCGGCCCCGGCGGACCGCGTCCAGTTCGACGCCAACCGGGCCCGGCTGGCCGACGTGGAAAAGGAACTCGCCGCCACAGCCAACGACGTGCAGGATAGCCGCACCGAGCTGACCATGACGCGCACGGTGCTCACCGGACGCGCCACCGACATCGCCGCGGAGCTGACCAGCCTGCAGGCGCGCCCCAACCTGCTGCCGCGCCCACAGGTGGAGCTTCGCCGTCGGCTCTGCGACGGGACCGGCATCCAGGAATCTGACCTGCCGTACGCCGGCGAGCTGCTGCGCGTCCGCGACGGCGAGGCGGCCTGGGAAGGCGCCGCCGAACGCACCCTGCGCGGCTTTGCGCTGTCCCTGCTGGTGCCGTCGGAGCACTACGCGGCGGTGAGCGGCTGGGTGGACGGCAACAACCTGCGCGGCCGGCTGGTGTACCTGAAGATCGGCGAATCGTACGCGCCGAAGCCGGCCGAGGCGGGCACGCTGGCGGCGAAGATCGCCATCAAGCAGGGGACGCCGTTCCGCAATTTCCTGCTGGATGAGCTCAGCAGCCGCTTCGACTATTTCTGCTGCGACACCCTGGAGGACTTCCGCCGCCGCTCCAAGGCCCTCACCGCCAACGGCCAGCTCAAGGGCGGCCGCGGCCGGCACGAGAAGGACGACCGGCAGGACCTGTCTGACCGCCGGAACTATGTCCTGGGCTGGGACAACCTGGACAAGATCAGCCGTTTCCGCGCCGAACAGGACGAGGTCCAGGGCCAGCTCAGCGTGGTGGCCGGCCAGCTGTCCCGGATCAACGATTCCCTGGGCGCCATCGGCCGGCAGAACCAGCAGCTGGGCATCATCGGGGCCGTCTCGGACTTCGCCGAGCTCAGCTGGCAGCTCACCGCACGCCGCATCGAGGAGCTCAAGGCAGAAAAGGCCCAGCTGGAGTCCACCAGCGACGTGCTGCGGCAGCTGACGGCGAAGGAAGCCGAGCTCACCGGAAAGCTGGATCGCCTGCAGGTGCGGGCCGATGACGTCCAGCGCCGGATCGGCTCCAACGAGGGCGCGGCCAAGGACATCGTCGAGGCGATCGAGGACTGCCGCGACGTCCTGCAGGAGACCCCGTTAACGGACGACGGCGGCGTGCTGGCCGCCGTCGCAAGGCTCGCCGCCGCGGAACTCGCCGGCAAACCGCTCACCTACAAAAACACGGGTACCGTGGAAAGTGCCGCCCGGTCCGGGCTGACCGACCGCATCGACGCACTGTCCAGGCAGATCGCCCGGGCCGCCGAGAAGACTGTCCGGCTGATGGCCGAGTTCCGGAACAAGTACCCGAACGAGACCACGGAGATCGACGCCGCTCTCGAGTCCGCCGGCGAGTTCGGCAAGCTGCTGGAGCAGCTGGTCAGCAACGATCTGCCGCGCTTCGAGGCGCATTTCAAGGAGTCCCTGAACCAGAACACCATCCACGAGGTGGTGGCGTTCAACGCGTTCCTGGACAGCCGCCGGCAGGACATCGTGAACCGGATCGGCGAAATCAACCTGTCACTGGCCGGGATTGAGTACAACACCGGCCGGCACATCCAGCTGGAGCACCAGAACAGCACCGACCTGGACGTGCGGCAGTTCGGCCTGGACCTGCGGGCCTGTTCGGAGGGCACCATCGGCGACGATGACCAGTACTCCGAGCAGAAGTACCTTCAGGTGGCGCGCCTGATCGAGCGGTTCCGGGGCCGGGACGGCTACACCACCCTCGACGAGCGCTGGACCGCCAAGGTCACGGATGTCCGGAACTGGTTCACGTTTTCCGCCTCGGAGAAGTGGACCGAGACGGGCGAGGAATTTGAACACTTCACGGATTCGGGGGGCAAGTCCGGCGGCCAGAAGGAAAAGCTCGCCTACACGATTCTCGCGGCTGCCCTGGCATTCCAGTTTGGGCTGGCCTCCGGCAAGAGCGCCGGGAAGAATGCCGGCAGTGGGCGCAGCTTCCGGTTTGTGGTGATCGATGAGGCGTTCGGCCGCGGCTCCGACGAGTCCGCGCGCTATGGACTGGAGCTGTTCCAGCGGATGAAGCTGCAGCTGCTGATCGTCACGCCGCTGCAGAAGATCCACGTGATCGAACCCTTTGTGTCCCATGTGGGGTTCGTGGCCAACACCAACGGCGACGATTCGCAGCTGCGGAACATGACCATCCAGGAGTACCGCGACGAGCGGGCCCGGCGTGCCTAAACAGCCTGCACAGGGTTGGACCACGGTGGCTGACCTGCGGGCGCAATCGCTGAAGTCCTGGGGCAGCGGGGCGTTACTCCGCGAGGTGCTGGAACCGGGCGTACTGTACCCCCGCCGTCGTCCGTTGAAACGTCCGACGGCGGGGACGCTCCGGAGTGACTATGCTGCGGCGAGCGCATGGGCGGCGGAGTTGTTCGGCGCAGTGGGTCCGTTCAGCCTGGAAACCGCGGAAGTGGGGCGCACCACGGTGGGGGCCAACCACCTGCCGGCGGCGGCGGTATTTGCCGCTGTGGAGGACGAGATCGGCTTTATCGGTAAGGCGAAGGACGCAGCCCGGTTCGTGGAGCTCGCCGGGAGTCTGGCCTCGCTGCACTCGTTGTTCCGCGGGTGGGCGCTGAAGCGGCCGCTCAAGCTGCTGGAACTCGGGGCCGACGCGTTGACCGCTGCCCGCGTGGCCCTGTGGCTGCAGGACAATCCCGGGCCAGGCATCTACGTGCGGCAGCTGAGCGTTCCCGGCGTGCACACCAAGTTCATCGAGAACCACAGGAAGGTCATCGATGAGCTCGTGACGGAGCTGCGTGCGGAACCCGACCCGCAAGCTGATGCCGGTGACGGCGGGCCGCTGGCCGACGCCCAGGCCTCCCCCGGATCCCTGCTGGGCCAGAGCGCCGCACGTACCCCGGCGGCGCGCTTCGCCGCAGCCCATGGCTTCCTGCACCCGCCCGAGCTGGTCAGGTTCCGCCTGCTGGATCCCGGCATGGCGCTGCTTGGCCGTGCGCGTGACCTGACCGTCACCGCGGAGGCGTTCAGCACCCTGCAGCTGCCCGCCCGCACGGTGATGATCACCGAGAACCTGGTCAACTTCCTGGCCCTCCCGGAACGCCCGGACACGCTGGCCATCTATGGTGCCGGGTATGGTTTCTCGTCGCTGCGGGACGCCGGGTGGCTGCGGAACTGCGAGGTCCTGTACTGGGGCGACCTGGACACGCATGGGTTCCGGATCCTGGACCAGCTCCGCGCCGTCCACCCGCACGTGGCCAGCGTAATGATGGACGAGGCCACGCTGCTGGCCCACCGCGATGCCTGGGCCAGCGAGCCGTCGCCGTCGAAGGCTGTGTTGAGCCGGCTGACTCCTGACGAATCCGCACTCTATGAAGGACTCCGCGATGACGCCTTCGGGACCGCTGTCAGGCTGGAGCAGGAGCTGATTCGCTGGGACTGGGCGCTGGAACGGTTCTCGGTCAGTCGTTGAGGCTGCTCACGGTGACTTCGAATTCTTCCACTGCGACGATCTCCGTTTTTTCCTCATCACTGTTCTCTTTGCGGATTTTGTTTGCTTCTTGGCGGCTTGCGGTCATGGCTTCCTCGGTATCCCAAAGGGTGATGGAGATGGCCTTGTCTGTCTCTTTCCCGCTCAGGTAGTAGATCCCCTTGCACCCGGGGATCTGGCGCACCCTGCTGACGATGTCTTCCGTAGGGGTGTCTGAGACCGTCTCGGGGCCGGTCTTGTACGTGCTGACTCTAGCGAACATCGGTTTTTCCTCCCGTAGTCATTGCGCGGAACCGCTGGCCGGCTCCCCGTTGCGACACAGGGAACCAGTCCGTGCGGCAGGAACCTGGTGCAGCCAAGCAGCAGATTTCTGCCGGATGGCCCGGGCTCCTTCCATTAGTAAGGACCGGCCGGCGTCCGAAAGCAAGGCCTCGGAAGGACCAGCCGGGACTGCTGGCGGTGCTGCGGATGACAGGAATAATCTCGTGAGTAGGGACGGGGGTTTAACCCGTTCCCGACCAAGGGGACCGGCCCCCACCCCATGAAGGGTGGAAGGTCAAAACGAGAAGTAAAGCACCGCCGGGAATCACAACGGGCCTCGGGCACTCGTACGTGATTCGGACGGCACTGCCGCGGCCGCCTGGTCCGCCACGGACCTGTTCGGTGGCCCGTTGGCACGCTGTTGAGCAGCCCAGCTGGTTCGACCTTGATTGGAGGCGCCCGTAATTATCCGGCCCGTCCCGCAATACGCCAACGAATTTGTCTGTGGCTCCGTGTACGTTTGGCATAACATCACCCCGGCCCGAGGACACCATGGATTCCTGCGCTATGACTGCACCGCCTGAGAACCATGCCTTCCTGTGGTCGGGCCCGCCGAAACCCACCCGTGGCTAAGGCCTCTGCCCCGCCGCGCTCGTACAGCCTGCAGCGTGAATGGTCCGGGGCATTCACGCTCATGCTGCTGGCCCTGTTCATCGGCGCAGCGGTCACCGTTGTCGGCGTCCGGTTCGTGGTGAACGAGATGGAAGCTGCGAACGGACGGCTCCAGGCCGAGTACGGCAGCGTCGCGGACCTGGCCGCAGCCCTTGACGCGCATGAGCAACTGGGGCACCAGTTAATTGCTGCGGCTCCCGTGAACAGGGAGGCCTTTTTCCGGGAACAGCAGGACATTGAGGAGCTCTACCGGGCAGCTGCCGCGGTCAAAGCTGTGGACGAAGGCCGGTCCGAGGCCCTGTCCGCGGCACGGCAGGACTGGCAGGCCGGACTGGAGAATGCAGGTCTCTGGGGCGACCAGGTACTTAACCTCACAGGAACCAACGTCGCTGACGCGCCTGCCTTTGCCGCGGCAAGCTCGAGCGTGCGTACGCAGCTGGCCGCCGTCCAGCAGGCCTCCCTCCAGGCACTGAACCGGGGGCTCGTGGACACGCGCGAGCTCCAGGGATTTCTGGTGATTGGCCGGTTCGGTCTCTTCGTTGTGGCCATCGCCGCCACCCTGTACTTCCGGCGCCGAATGGTCAAGGACCTGATGCGGCCCGTCAACAGCCTGCGCCGGGGCGTCCTGAAGCTGCAGTCCGGCGATTACGGCCACCGCCTGGACGTGGCCCGGCGGGACGAACTCGGCGAGGTGTCGGTGGCCTTCAACGGCATGGCCGCGGCGCTCCAGGACAGCCACAAGGCATTGACCTATCGGGCAACACACGATGACCTCACCGGGCTCGCGAACCGTGCGGCCTTGGCGGAGCGACTCCTGGCATCCTTCGAGCCGGACAGCGACCGCCGGACCCGGCACGAGGGCCTGCTGTTCATCGACATCGACGATTTCAAGGACGTCAACGATTCCCTCGGCCATGAAGGCGGCGACGCGCTGCTCGCCCAGCTGGCCGAGCGGCTGCGGGCCAGCGTCCGCAGCCACGACCTGGTGGCACGGCTGGGCGGCGACGAGTTCGCCGTCGTCGTTCTGGATAACGACGACGGCACTCCGGCCACGGGGCCTGTTGCCGAGCGGATCTACGAGGCTCTGAGCGAACCGTTCATGATCGGTGACCGGTCACTGCGGGTGTCGCTGAGCATGGGCGTCGCCCAGCGCACCGCGGACACGGCGGACGTGACGGAGCTGCTGCGGCAGGCCGATTCGGCCATGTACCGGGCCAAGCACGGCGGCAAGGCCCGGTACGAAGTCCACGGAAGGTGAGCCCGGTCGAAACGTCGCCCAAAAAAGTTCTTTGAGCTAAGGGCCTTCGAACCCTTCCGGCTGGCGGGAAACTGCCGGAGAATCGCAGCATCAGTGGCTCCCAGCGAAAGGCGCCCTCATGATGTGGGATTACGGCATGAATATGGGCTGGACGATGTGGCTGTGGGGCATACTCCTGCTCGTCGGGATAGCCCTGCTTGTACTGGTTGCGGTGCGCCTGTTTGGCGCGGGCAGAGGTCCGGGCGGCATGCAGGGACCGCCGGGGCCCTACCCCGGCAGGAGCCGCGCCCGGCAGATCCTCGATGAGCGCTTTGCCAACGGCGAACTGTCTGCGGACCAATACCGCGAGCAGCTGAAGGTCCTCGGGGAAGACCAGTAGCGCGCCCCATCAGCCGCCGGAGCGCACTCCTGGACAGATCCCCCTGCCACCAGCCGGGAACGCATTTTCGTCATTTCCGACATCACCGTGAACGGGTCCGGTTCAGTCGCTGGCGCCTCGCCCATGGACCGGATGATCGGGCGAAGGCCGCCTGGTCCTGATCAACGGTCACAGCTACCCGAAACTCTCAGCCAGGCCGGGCGAGCGCGAACGGTGGCGGATTGGGGATGGGGACGGGAACGATGGGCGTCGTCGAAGTCCGCTGGTGCCCCGGCCGACTACACAAATTTTTGCGAATGAGCCATCCGGGCTGCATGCCTGCCCCGAATTGCAGGCATAACCCAACGGTTTGGCATATAGGCACAACCCGCTGACCGCAAACCCATATCGCATCAGGAGATCATCATGGCCACACATACCCACACCGGCACAGTAGCCCGCACCAACGTCCAGAAGGCATCCATGGTCGTCGGCGCCGTGTTCCTGCTGGTCGGCGTCCTCGGCTTCGTGCCGGGCCTGACGGCCAACTTCGGCGAGCTGCACTTCGCGGGACACGAGTCCGAGGCAATGCTGCTGGGCCTGTTCCAGGTATCTGTCCTGCACAACGTGGTCCACCTGCTCTTCGGCGCAGCGGGCATCGCCTTGGCCAAGTCCGCCACCGGCGCCCGCTCGTTCCTCCTCTATGGCGGCGCCATCTATCTGGTTCTGTTCGTCTACGGCCTGGTGGTCCCCCAGGAATCGGCTGGGAACTTCGTGCCGCTGAACGGCTTCGACAACGTTCTGCACCTGCTGCTCGGCGTCGGCATGATCGCCTTGGCCATGGTCCTCAGCAAGGGACACACCAAGGTCCGCGCCTAAGCGACCATCTGAACCATCAGGCAACCGCGGTAATGGCCCCGTCCGCAGCATCGCGCTGCTGGCGGGGCCATTCCCGTTTCCAGCCCGGTCAGCGCGGCTCAGGGCATGAACCACACGTTATGGTCCGGCGACAAGGATTTCCACAATGGCTTCCTCGCAGCCCGGCGCATGCGTGCCTGCATGGACCTTCGAGAACCTGCTCACAACCTGGCCCGAGTTAGCGAAGCCATAGTAGGCGGCCGCCCCCTTTATTTCTTTGATAATCTCGGGAACGGCACCTGGGCCGTCCGTGACGGCATGATCCGAGATGCCAAGTCCGGTGCAGGCAGCGTGACTGTTGGCAATCTCGGCGGATGCGGGGACGGCGCCTGTGAAGAGCGCAACCAGTACGGCGGCACTCACTGCGGCAGAGGTGCGTTTGACGTTCATGGGTTCCTCCTGGAATAGGGCTACGACGAAGCCCCTATACCCACGGCGGAGAGATATGGGACCCCGCCAGTAAGGCCATTCTCCGCTTGCAACACGGCCCCGGCAATAGGCCGAGGAGACTGGCCGTCGGGGGTATTACCAGTCGTCTCTACGGGACCACTCCCGCCGCGAGGTGCGTCGACCGGTCGGAACTGATCAGCCTCCAGCTACGTTAGTGACATGGGGAGTGTGGAAGCACGTCACGAGTACCCTTATTGAGTTGATCCCGCGCGAAAGGAGGAACTTGCATGCTAACAACACTGCTACGCCGCTTCCCGGTCCTCCTCCGCCGTGCGGGCCTCCTGGCTGGGCTATTCGCCCTCATCTCCGGGATCTTCGGGATGCACTTCATGCCGGGCACCCATTCCATGGACGCTACCGGAGCCGTGCACGCCTCCGGAACCTACTCCGTTGTGCGTGCACCGGATGGCCACACCAGCCACCACGTCGCCGGAACACCGTCGGCTCCAACCCCGCCGGGCCCTGCCGCTTCATGCACCGGATCCGGCGGGTGCGCCGAGATGGCGGGCATGGATGCCGGCTGCGTCCCGTCGCCGGGAACCGGATCGCTGTTAGCCCCGCTGCCCGGCAGCACACCCTTTGGGAATGTCTCCGGCGCCGGACAACCGTCCGGCCACGCTGCCTATTCATTCCTGCCCCCGACTCCCTCGCCGGGCGACCTCTGCATCAGCCGAACGTAAAGGTGTGTGCCGCGCCACCGTTCACCGGCGCGCAGCCCTTTATAAGTCGCCCTCTTTGCCAGGGCTTGAGTCGCTGGACGGTGACCGTTCCCGCCCAGCGTTGTTTCCGCAATCACCTTGAAGGATCCAGATTCCCATGACGAAAACCCTGACAATTTCCGCCACCGTCCTCGCAGCCACTTTGGCCCTTGCCGGCTGCTCGGCCGGGACCGGAACTTCCGGCAGCAGCATGCCCGGCATGGACCACGGCAGTTCCAGCATGCCGGCGACCGCCGCCCCGCTCGACACAGTGACTCCGAACGCGGCCGACATCATGTTCGTTCAGGGCATGATCCCGCACCACAGCCAGGCTGTGGAGATGAGCGACATCATCCTCCAGAAGCCGGACATTGATCCGCAGGTCACGGCCCTTGCCACCAAAATCAAGGCCGCCCAGGCCCCGGAGATCAGCACCATGACCGGGTGGCTAAAGTCCTGGAATGAGCCCGAACAGATGGCCGCCGGTCACAGCATGTCCGGGATGGTGGACGGGGAAGGCATGGCCAAGCTCCAGGCGGCACGGGGCGCGGACGCGGCCAGGTTGTTCCTGACCCAGATGATCGCGCACCACCAGGGGGCCGTGATGATGGCCAGGACTGAGGAGGCCGACGGCCAGCATGCCGACGCGCTGGCGCTGGGCAAGGAGATCATCGCGGCCCAGCAGGCAGAAATCGAGGAAATGCAGATTCTGCTCGGCGCCCTCTAGCCAGCGCTGCAGACGCGCCGGTTTCGCAGCGGACCGGCGCATGTATTCCCTGACTTTTCCCGTCTTCGTTTGGAGCCCCCTATGTTTTTTCCCTCCCGCCAGCGGCCGCCCGTCTCCGCAATGACAGCCGCGGCAGCAGCCCTGATTGTTGCTCTCTCCGCCTGCACCCCGGCAGCCACCGATTCGCCCTCCGGAGGTGGATCAGCAACAGCCCCAGCAGCCGGCGCGGCGTCCGGACTGCCGAGCGCCCACGTCCATGGGCTGAGCGTTAACGGCGAAACCGGTCAGGTGCTCCTGGCCACCCACGAGGGCCTGTTCGACATGTCCCGGAACCCTGCCGTCAAGATCGGACCAACCAATGACTACATGGGATTCACCGCAGCCGGTGACCCGGACGTGTTCTACGCTTCGGGGCACCCTGGCGCAGGCTCGGACTTGCCCAACCCGCTCGGCCTGATCAAGAGCACTGACGGCGGCAGGACCTGGCAGCAACTCTCACGGCAGAAGCAATCCGACTTCCACGCCCTGGCCGCCACAAAATCCGGCATCGTGGCCTTCGACGGGACACTCCGGACCAGTGTCGACGGCGAAACGTGGCAGACGGCCGCCGTCGACTTCGTGCCCGCTGTGCTGGCCGCTCATCCCGCCGGCAACGCCGTCCTCGCCACTACCCAGCAGGGCGTGCAGCGCTCGACCGATGGCGGAACCACCTGGACGCTGAACGAGGCGGCACCTGTGATTCAATTCGCCTCGTTTGCGAGCGCCGGCAAGGCCGTCGGCGTCGCACCGGACGGGACCGTGTACTACTCCCCCGATGCCGGCGTGTCCTGGGAACAGACGGGCGCCGTCAGCGGTGAGGTTCAGGCCATTGCCGCAACGGAAGGCACGGACGGAAAGCCGTGGATCTGGGCCGCCACCTCAAAGGGTGTGATCGTGTCGAAGGACGGCGGGGCGTCATTCAGGCCCTCCAACGCGGACTGATCCGGTGCGCACCGGCGTCTCCAGAAACCACGAAGGACTTCACATGAGCATTCACACCGATTACCACCTGGACCGGCGCCGTTTTATGGGCCTGTCCGCCGCCACGGCCGCCGCCGCGGCCCTCGCAGCCTGCACAAACATCCAGCCCCCGGCAGGCCTGCCGGACCGGGTCCTGCCCACGGATGCTGCCGTCGCCGATTACGAGGCCCGACGGGCGTTCAGCGGAACAACCGTGACACAGGATTTGAAAGCGGCAGCATTCCAAACCACAGTTGCAGGGAAGCCCGTCACGACCTGGGGCTATAACGGCGGACTCAGCGCCCCCACCATCCGCGCCGTGGCAGGTGACCGGCTCCAGGTCGGACTGGCCAACGGCCTGAAGGATCCGACCAGCATCCATTGGCACGGCCTGGCGCTGCGGAACGACCAGGACGGCGTCCCACACGTCACCCAGGCCCCGACCGCAGCCGGGGCCGGGTTCGACTATGAATTCCTGCTGCCACACCCCGGCACCTACTGGTATCACTCCCACGTCGAGATGCAGCGCGAACGGGCCCTCTACGGTGCGCTCATTATCGAGGATCCTGCCGAAAAACTCGTCTATGACCAGGACTGGGTGATCGTGCTGGACGACTGGCTGGACGGCATCACCGGCACCCCGGACGAAGTCATGGAAGAACTCTCCGGCGGAATGTCCATGGGCGACGACGGGATGTCCGGCAACTCGATGCCCGGCATGGACCACGGCTCCATGGGCTCTACCCCGGAACCCTCCACCAGCAGCGGACAATCCGGCACGGGAATGAGCCACATGCTGATGGGTGCCCGCAGCGACTTCCTCGGCGGCGACGCCGGTGACGTCCGATTCCCGGTCCACCTCTTCAATTCCAAGGCGCCGGACGAAGCCGACGTCCTTGCCGCCAAGGCCGGGGATGTCATCCGGCTCCGGATCATCAACGCCGCCGGCGATACCGCCTACCGCGTCGGCGTCCCCGGGCGTACCCTCACTCTCACGCACACCGACGGATTCCCGGTGCAGCACCAGGACGTCGACGCCGTCGTGCTCGGCATGGGCGAACGCATCGACGCCCTGCTGACGGTCCCTGAGGGGTTCACTCCGGTACTTGCACTGCCCGAGGGCAAGACCGGGCAGGCCTTGGGATTCATCAGCACCGGCTCCGGCAAGCAGCCGCCCGCTGCGACCCTGCCGTTCACTCTGGACGGCACCGTCGTCGACGGCGGCCAGCTCAAGGCGGACCCCAGTGTCAGCTTTGCCCCGAAAACCCCGGACCGGACCCACGAGCTCCGGCTCACCGGCGGCATGATGCAGTACGACTGGGGCATCAACAATGGCCGCTTCGACATGAACGACCCGTTCCGGAATGCCTTCGAGATCAAAGCCGGCGAGCGCGTTGAGGTGAGATTCGTCAACGAAACGGACATGTGGCACCCGATGCACCTGCACGGGCACACCTTCCAGGTTGGGGCGGACGGCGCCCGGAAGGACACCGTCATCGTCCGGCCCAAACAAACGGTTACGGTGATCTTTGACGCCGACAACCCCGGCCAATGGCTCACGCACTGCCACAACGCCTACCATGCCGAACGCGGCATGATTGGCGTCTTCTCCTACATCAAATAACGGAGCCGGACCATGAACATACCTGTCGCGACAGAGCTCTTCTTTCCCTCCCCCACGTTCAGTGCCTTCCAGCTCGGGCCGTTGACCATCCGCTTCTACGCCCTCGCCATCCTGGCCGGCATCGTCGTTGGCGTCTGGCTTACCGCCCGCCGGCTCAGGGCCCGCGGCGGCACCACCTCCCAGACCCTCGACATTGTGACCTGGGCAGTGCCATTCGGCATCGTCGGCGGCCGGATCTACCACGTCATCACGGACAACCAGCTCTACTTCGGCCCCGGCCGTGACCCCTGGGGTGCATTCCGGATCTGGGAAGGCGGCCTCGGGATCTGGGGCGCCGTTGCCCTCGGACTCGTTGGAGCCCTGATCGGGGCCCGCCGCGCCGGGGTTCCGTTCCCTGCGTTCGTGGACGCGGCGGCACCGGGCCTGCTGATCGCCCAAGGCCTGGGCCGCTGGGGCAACTGGTTCAACAACGAGCTCTACGGCGAACCGACGGATCTGCCCTGGAAACTTCAGATCCATGCCATGGACCCGGTCACCGGCCAAGCCCTGACCAGCGCCGACGGCGGCCCTGAGGTTCTGGGCTATTTTCAGCCGACCTTCCTCTACGAATCCCTCTGGGTCCTGGCTGCGGCTTTGCTGCTGATCTTCCTGGACCGCCGGTACACTCTTGGTTCCGGTTCTGTGTTCGCCCTGTACATCGTGTTTTACACCGCCGGTCGCTTCGCTTTCGAGCTGATGCGCTCGGACCCGGCCAACCTCATTCTGGGCCTGCGCGTAAACACTTGGGTGGCCGGCCTGCTCTTCCTGGCCGGGCTTGTCCTCTTCCAGCGGCTCAGGACCCGACCCCGCTCCGCCGTCCCGCCCGGCCCGAAAGAACCCGCCCCCGGCGGACCAGTCGCACTCCACGACGCCACGGAACCCGCCCCGCCAGTAAAGGAAACTCCGCATGAGTAACGCAGACCAACGACGCGCCGAAAACCACCAGACCGTCGCCGGTATCCGCAACCAGCAGCAGGCGAAACAGCGCCGCCGCAAGATCCTCCTCTTCGGCGGATTCGGACTGCTCCTGACGGGCATCATTACCGCCGTCACCCTGACCATCGTCGGGTCCGTGCAGGAAAAAAACGCCGCAGCCGAGGCCGCCAAGCAACCCATCGAGGGCATCCAGACCTTCACCGACCTGTCCCGGAACCACGTCGAAGGACCCGTGGACTACCCTCATCCGCCCGGCGTCGGTGGTGACCATGCGGCCACCTGGACCAATTGCGGGATCTACACCGAACCCGTCAACAAAGAGCGCGCCGTCCACTCCTTGGAGCACGGCGCCGTCAGCATCACGTACGGCTCCGGCCTGGCCGCTTCCGATGTCACCGCGCTGACCGTGATAGCCAAGGACAAGCCCTACGTTCTACTCAGCCCCGGTACGGAATCCGGGACCGAAATCACGGCCACGGCCTGGGGTGCCCAGCTGACAGTGACCGATGCCGCCGATCCGCGCATTGCCACTTTCATCCGCGCCTACGCCCAGTCCCCCAACGCTCCGGAGCCCGGGGCCCTATGCACCGGCGGCGTGAACGGCTGAACCGTGCCCGGTGCCACAAGGTCCGACGACGGCGCGCCGCAAGTCTGCCTGCTCCGGCGCGCCGCCCTCAGCCATCCTCCATTGGCGAGCGCCCAGCCGACCGGTTTCCCCTCAGGGCCGGCTGGCGCGCACGTACGGCTGCGGAGCCTGAGCCGGAGCCTCATAGGCCCGCTGGCCGAGGCAGCCCCTGGAGTGGATGAGCTTTGACCGGGTGTTCATCGGCACCGACCCGGGGCAGGTGCAGAAGTTCCGGGACGCGGGGGTTGAGGTTGTGGTGGCCGCCATACGGCCCGCTGGTTGAGCCTGTCGACGCCGAGTCCGCGGAAACCGGGCCCGAGTCAACAGTTCTTGTCACGCAGTTAATCACCCATTCACACCGTCATCACAGCCCGTCCAACCGGCCTCAATATTGTCGGAGCCATGGACAACATTTCGCGCAGATCCCTCCTTTCCGCTGGCCTCGGGGCCGGGCTCGTCGCGGCCTGGCCGGGTGCCGCCGTCGCCGTTTCTACAGCGGACGACGCCGGCCTCCGCGCCGATCCGTTCCTGCTGGGCATCGCCTCCGGCGAGCCGTGGCCGGACGGCTTCGTGATCTGGACCCGCCTCGCGGTGGACCCGATTGCCGAGGACGGCCTGGGTGGCATGCCCTCCCGCAACGTCGCCGTGGCGTGGGAAGTCGCGGAGGACGCGAGCATGCGCATGGTGGTGGCCCGCGGCGTCGAGCACGCCGGGATCGAAACCGCGCACTCTGTCCACGTCGAACTCAAAGGCCTGCGGCCGGGGCGAGAGTACTTCTACCGTTTCCGCACTGGCAAGCACGTCAGCGTGGTGGGCCGCACACTCACCAGCCCGGCGCCGCATGAGACGCCCGCGGCTCTGGCCATGGCGTTCGCGAGCTGCTCGCAGTTTGAGCACGGCTACTTCACTGCCTACTCGCGGCTGGCCCAGGACCACCCGGACCTGGTCCTGCACCTGGGTGACTACATCTACGAGTACAAGAAGGACAGCTACGTGATCGGCGGCGGCAACCCGCGCGACCACCAGGGACCCGAGACCGTCAGCCTGGCCGGGTACCGGCAGCGGCACGCACAGTACAAGTCCGACGCCGACCTGCAGGCCGCGCACGCCGTCGCACCATGGCTGGTGGTCTGGGATGACCACGAGGTGGACAACAATTGGGCGGACGACATCCCCGAGAACAAGGACACCAACCAGCTCAACGACACCACCGAGCGGTTCCGGCAGCGCCGAACCGCCGCATTCCAGGCCTACTACGAGAACATGCCGCTGCGGGCGTCCTCCGTGCCGGCCGGGTTCGATATGAAGATCTACCGCACCATCCAATGGGGCCAGCTCGCCAACTTCCACATGATGGACACCCGGCAGTACCGCGACGACCAGCTCGCCGGCGACGGCTGGAAGAAAAACGTCACCGAACGCCTCGCCGAGGACCGCACCATCACCGGCGCCGACCAGGAAAAGTGGCTGCTGGACGGTTTCCGGGACTCCACCCAGCGCTGGGACATCCTGGGCCAGCAGGTGTTTTTCGCCGAAAGGGACCGGAACGCCGCGCCCGAGATCGACGACGTCTCCATGGACGGCTGGGACGGCTACGCCGCCTCACGCCGCCGCATCACCCAGGGGTGGGTGGACGCCAACGTCCGAAACGCCGTGGTCCTCACCGGCGACGTGCACCGCAACTGGGCCAACGACATCAAGGTCGACTACAAGGACCCCGCCTCCCCCGTGGTGGGCTCGGAACTCGTCTGCACCTCCATCTCCTCCACCGGCGACGGGTCAGGCTCGACGGCGGACCCGGTTCAGGCCTGGAACCCGCATCTGAAGTTCTACAACGACAACCGCGGCTACGTGAACACGAAGATCACCAAGGACGCCCTCACGGCGGACTTCCGGGTGCTCGATCACGTCACGACGCCGGGCGCACCGGTTTCCACGAAGGCCACCTTCGCGGTCCAGGACGGGGTGCCGGGGCTGGTGGCGCGGTAGAGCCTCCCCCATGGCAGCAAGCCCGGTGGTCGGGCCTGTCGAAGGGTCGTTCGTGACCAACGCGTGGGTGGGAGGTGCGGACGACGGCGAATCGGTGCCCGTGACCGTGGCCGCTGCCATCACCAGTGAGCAGGTCAAGGCCGCCACGGCAGGCTTCAATCGCGAAGTCCCGGGGTGGCCCGACGCGACCTCTTTGGCTACGGCTGGACAACCTTCACGAGTTCTGACCGTTGTCCTGACTGCAGGTCCTCGGTAAGGACCAGTGCACCGACCTCGGGGCAGTAATACTTATGCTCCCGCGCATTCTTTTCAAGCGGCGTCCAGTCGTAAACCTTGACGCAGTCGGAGTAGACGCGGGTTTTCGTGGTGACGGTCTCGCCGGTAGCGACGGTGTCCCGGATATCTTCTGCATTGCCAATGTAAAATTCCTGCCGATAGGAGTCGCCAACCCGTTGTTCGGCCTTCATCCAGATACCGGCTTTTGCCCCGTCTTTTCCGTGGATAAAGCTGCCGGAGTGGTCCATCAGCATCCCATTCCAGTAGTTGTTCACGTCCTCGCCGAAGTACCACACGTCACCGTTTTTATGTTGTGCCAGGTAATCCCGGGTTTCCTCGACCAACTGCCCGTTTTTGTATTCCCTGTCCAGATAGATGACCGCCTCAACGCCCTCTATGGTTTTGGTTTCCTGCAGGATTTCGACTTCAATCCTTTCGGTGACGTTTCCCTGCGCGGTGGTGGTCTCGTAAGTCATTTTTTTGCCGGCGGGGAGGGAGAAGTAGTTATTGGTGATTTTGGTGCTGAAGTCGGCAGGGTTGATCAGCGGACTGTACTCCCCGGCCCTACTCCTTTTGGTGTTCTCGGAGACCAGAAATGCCGCCCCGCCAGCTATCAGCAACACGACGATCAGGGCAAGGAATATTTTGGTTCGTTGATTCATGACCTATCCCACTCCTTCTGAGCAGAAATTCCTGTAAGGGGTCAGAGCACCGTTGCCTGCCCATGGCCATAGGAGAAAGGTAATGCAGTCCGTCCCGAACCTGAAACCCTTTACAAACACTTGTTATGGAGAGGCACCGGACCGGAGCGCCAGTGAAGGTACGATCTGGGTCAGCGAAGCGTCGGACCCCGGAAGGGCTCAGGCGGCGCGTCCGTGGGCCTTTGCCAGGCGGCGATGCCAAGAATGCCACCCGCTGCGAGGAATTCTGCTTCCTCCTCGGGCACGATCAGCTGGGTCCGCCCGCCGCGGCTGGCCACGATGCGCCCACCGAGGAACTTCACATCGGCCAGGATCTGGTCCCAGTGGCGGTACTGCACATCGTGGCCCTCGTCCAGGTAGACCCGTTCCACCATTGCGGTCCCGGCAAGGGCAGCTGTCCAGCGCCCCATCTGTTCCAGCGGGACCAGCTCGTCTGCACTCCCCCAATACAGGAACGCCGGGGCCTGGACCGAGGTCAGGTCCCGAAGCGGCTCGGATTCGTACAGGCGAAAGGCCTGGCTCAGCCCGTCGGGCGGAACGTCGCGCCCCTTCGCGAAGAGTCCCCGTGTGGCTTCCTCGATCACCGAGTCAACGAAACCGGGAATGGAGTGGACAGAACTGTCGGCCGGGAACCTCCACCAGGCCACCGGGTCCGCAGCAACAGTGTCCGCCTCCATCAGCGCGTCCGTGCGCTCGGGCCTCTCAGCGAAGGCGCAGGCCAGATGCAGGGACCGGACCTGCGCCGGGCGCGCCGCGATGATCGCGGCGGCGTAGGGTCCGCCACCGGAAATCGCGAGGACGGAGACTTGCCCGATGCCCAGGGTGTCCAGCAGGGACCACACGTCCGCGGCGTACTCATCCAATCCGACGGCGGGATCGAACACGCTCTGCCCCAGCCCATTGCGCTCTACAGACACCACTCGGATCCCCAATTCGTGCCGGAAGGACCGGGCGAACTCCAGGAGCCTGAAGGCCCTGACGGTTGTTCCTGCGCCGCCGAGGAAAAGCAGCGGGACAGCCCCGGCGCCGCCGTCGTCGATGTAGTTCACCGTGCGGCCGGACCCCACAACTTTGGAGCACACCACAGGGCCCATCGGATCGAAGCCGGTGTTCCGGACCTGGAACGCTTCACTGGCGTCCCTCACGGCCTTCACGGATGTTGCTCCCTCACCCGTAGTCATAGAAACCGCGCCCGCTCTTGCGGCCCAGCATGCCTGCCTCCACCATGCGCAGGAGCAGCGGCGGCGGGGCGTAGTGCGGTTCCTTGAATTCCTCGTACAGTGCAGCGGCCACGTGCAGCGTCGTGTCCAGCCCCACCAGGTCCGTCAGTTTCAGGGGACCCATTGGATGTGCGCAGCCGGCCACCATGCCGGTATCAATGTCGGCAGCGCTGGCGTGGCCTGCCTCCACCATGCGGATGGCGGACAGCAGATAGGGGATCAGGAGGGCATTGACCACGAACCCTGCCCGGTCCTTGGCCACAATGACTTCCTTGCCGAGACCTGCCGCGAAAGCGCTGGCCCGCGCCAGGGTCCTGCTGCTTGTTTGCAGGCCGGTGACCAGTTCCACCAGGGACTGGACGGGTGCCGGGTTGAAAAAGTGCACTCCCAGGACGTTTTCCGGCCGCCGGGTTGCCGCGGCGATGCGGCCGATGGGCATGGAGGAGGTGTTGGAGGCCAGGATCGTCTCGGGATCCTGGATGACGGCGTCGATGCGCCGGAACGCGTCGAGTTTGAGGTCCATGATTTCCGGGACGGCCTCGATGACCAGGAGGCGGTCCGCGAACGCCTCGATGTCGGTGCCAAAACTGATCCGGGCCAGCGCCTCGTCCCTGTCCGCGGCGTCCAGACGACCGGAGGCCACCGCCTTGTCCATGGACGCTGTGAGGCGCTTGCGCCCGGCGGCCACGGCGGCGTCGTTGGCTTCAACAACCACAACGCCGGAACCGGCCCGGGCGCAGACCTCCGCGATGCCTGAACCCATGAGGCCGCACCCGAGCACCCCTACCCGCTCAAATTCGCCCACGCTCATTCGGGATTCCCTGCGGGGCGGTTGAGCGCGGCGTAGGCGAGCTGTTCGATGAGCATCGACGCCGAGGCAGAAGACTCCGCGGCGGCGTCGATGGCTGCTTTGGTCCAGGCCACTGCCATGGCCGGCTGACCCGCCAGGAACTCAGCCCGTGCAAGGGCGACGGTCAGCGCATCACCCGCCGGCGCCACCTCACGGACCAGGCCCAGGCGGTGAGCCTCGGCCGCCGGGAACCGCTCGCCGAACAGGATGATCTCCCGGGCAATGGCCGGGCCGGCCGCACGGACCAGCCGGGTCAGCCCGCCGGAGCTGGGCAGGATCCCGAGCCCCACCTCAGGCAGGCCGAAGCTGGCGGTCTGGTCCGCGATCCGGATGTCGCAGGCCAGCGCCAGCTCGAAGCCGGCGCCAAGGCAGTAGCCCGACACCGCGGCTACGGTGGGCTGCGGCAACCGGGAGACGACCTCATACAGCGATCCGGTGCCACGGTAGTAGGCCGCTATCCTCTGCGGGGTCATCTCCGGCAGCTCGGACGTATCAGCACCGGCCGAAAAGGCCCGGTCCGATCCCGCGAAGACGATCGCCGAAGCACCCGCCACTTCCGGCGACTGCAGGGCGTCCAGCAAAGCCTGCTCCAGCGCGGTGGACAGGGCATTGAGTTTGCCGGGACGGTTGAGCTGCACCACCGCCACTTTGCCCTGGCGCCGGACTTTGACGAGGGGTTCAGGCCCGGAATCCTGGGCTGCAGGGCCGGTCACGGCTGAGTGCGGTGCAGTTTGTGCCTGTGACGTCACCGGGCCACCGCGCCGGCGTAGCCCAGCAGCCCCTCGGCGCCTCGTTTGTTGATTTCGTTGCCGATGATGACCGTCTGGATTTCCGAGGTGCCTTCCCAGATGCGGTCCACGCGGAGCTCGCGCCACAGGCGTTCCACCGGGTTTTCCCGCATGTAGCCGCGGCCCCCGAAGATCTGCAGTGCGTTGTCAACGCAGCGGTTGGAAGCCTCGGAGGCGCCCAGCTTGATGACGGCGGCCTTGGCGTTGAGGAGCTTGCGGTCCATTCCCTGGTCCGCTTCCCACGCCACCTGATACGTCAGGACACGGTTGGTCATGATGTCCACGGTGTTCTTGGCGAGCATGTTCTGGATGAGCTGGAATTCCAGGATGGGCTTGCCGAACTGCACACGGGATTTCGCGAACTCGGCTGCGAGCAAGGTAGCCCGTTCAGCGGCGCCGATGGTGCGGGCGGCAATCATGAGGCGTTCCTCCACGAACCAGTCTCGCGTCAGTTCGTAGCCCTGGCCGATCTCGCCCAGGATCTTGTCTGCCCCCACGCGCACGTCCTCAAAAAGGAACTCGGGGTGCTCGTAGACGAAGGTGTGCGTGTAGCGCGGAGTGCGGGTGACGGAGACACCCGGTAGGTCCTTGTCCACCAGGAACATGGTGGGGGCACCCTCCACGCTGGCGAGCACCAGGATGAAGTCCGCTGCATCCCCCACGGTTACGAAGAGCTTTTCACCATTGATGATGTAGTGCTCGCCATCCTTGACCGCGGTGGTCTGGATGTTCTGCGGGTCCGAGCCGGCCTCCGGCTCGGTGATGGCCACGGCGTCGCGGCGCTCACCGCGGATCTCGGGGAGCAGGTATTCCTCGCGCTGGGCCGGGGTGCAGGCCTTCAGCGCGTTGGCCGGACGCCACAGCGTGTCCCACAGTGCTCCGGTCAGTTTTCCCACTTCTTCTGAGACGATCGCGTGCTCCAGCACGCTGAGCCCTGCGCCGCCCCACTCGGCCGGCATGTTGATGGCGGCGAGCCCGTGGTTGATGACCAGCTGCCTGACCTTGGCGTGCTGATCAGCCGTGAGCCCGTTATTCATTTCACAGTCGAGCTCGTACTGGTACATCTCGTTTGTCCAGGCGATTGCACGCTGCTTGATTTCGATCTGGCGGGAAGTCATGCGAAAGTCCACGGGTCCTCTTTCTTGAGTATGTTGGTGCTGCTTGGTTCTTGGCGGAACGGTTCAGTCGAGTACGATCCGGGCATCCAGCGCGATGGCACCGGCGGGCATGGCGGCCACCGGGTTGCATTCGATTTCAGCGATCTCCGGGTGGGCGGCGGCTACCGCCGAAAGCCGGGCGACGATGTCCGCCGCCGCGTCGATATCCACCGGCGTCCGTCCCCGGGCTCCTGTCAGGAGCGCCGCGCCGCGCAACGACAGCAGCATGTCCTTGGCCTGAGCGGCGGTCACCGGGCCGAGGGCGCAGCGCACGTCACGGAGGATTTCGGCAAAGACCCCGCCCAGGCCCACCAGCACCAGCGGCCCGAAGCGCGGATCGCGCCGGACCCCCACCAGCAGTTCCACCGCCGCGGCGAGGTCCGCCATCTCTTCGATGGAGCACGACGGCGGCGCGAGCCTCGCGTCGACGTCCCGCCAGGCCGCGAGCAGGGCTGCCTCGTCGGCAATGTTGAGGATGACACCGCCGCGGTCGGATTTGTGTTCGTCCCCAAGGGCCTTGAGGACGAGCGGGTAGCGCAGTGTGGCCGCCGCGGCCAGGAGCTGGGCCTCGCCGGACACCTCGGCTGCCCCTACGAAGGGGATGCCGGCGTCGGCCAGGAGCTGGCGTGAGGCGTAGTAGCCCGTATCTTCAACGGGCTTCGCCGGAGGTGGCAGGGCAGGAATGCCGGTGGCCGGTTCGGTGCGGCGGCGTGCGAGCCGTCCGAGCACCCATGCGGCCTCCTCAATGCCGCGGTAGACGGGGATGCCCCCATCGCGGAGGGCGGAGGCCGCCGCTGACTGCCAGTTCATCGTCTGTACGAGTACCGTGCCGCCGCCCGCGGCCGTCTCCGCGGCCATCCGTCGGGCGGTCTCTATTTCACGTGCCGCGAGTTCGGGCCCGTAGCTTCCGTATCCGCCGAAGTAGCCGCTCATGAGGGTGGCATCGACGTCGTCGCTTGCCATTAGGTGACCCAGGACCCGTTGGAAGCACATGATGTCCTGCTCACCGCCGCCGGCGACGTCCACCGGATTACTGACCGCCGCGGTCGGCGGCAGTTCCGCTGCGATAGCCGACTGCAGGGCGGCGCCGAACTCGACCACGTCGAGGCCCTGTTCGGCTGCGTTGTCGCTGGCTACGGATGCCTGCCCGCCGCCGTCGGCGAACACGGCGGTGCGGGCGCCGGAGGGTACCCGGCTGCGGACGAGGGCCTGGAGCAGATGCGCCATCTGGGCAGGCGAGGAGACCTGTTCGATCCCGGAGGCTCGGCACGCAGCCTCAACGACAATCCCGGAGGACACCATGGCGCCCGTGTGGGACTTCGCGTTGCGGACCGAGGCATCCGTGGCTCCGACGGTCAGCAGGACAACCGGTTTGCCGGCCTCGGCGGCGCGCTGGGCTGCTCGGGCGAAACGGCGGCCGTCGCGGAAATCCTCGCAGTACACGGCGATGGCCGCGGTGCCCTCATGCTTCACGAAGGCGTCGATCAGATCTGCGGCGTCGAGGTCCGCCTGATTGCCCAGCGACGCGAAACGGGAAACGCCCAGCCCATGGTCCACCAGGAGGGTGGCCAGTTCCAGGGCCAGGTTTCCGCTCTGGGAGATGACGCCGATGTTGCCGACCGGGAACTCGTTGGAGGCGAGCATCAGCGAGCTGCTGTGATCCAGCACTCCCAGACAGTTAGGACCCAGGAGCCGGGCGCCTGCGGCACGGATTTTGGCCGTGATGCGCTCCTGCAGCAGCAGGCCATCTCCCCCGGCCTCGCCCAGGCCCGCGCTGATTCCCACGATGGCCTTGGCGCCTCCGGCCAGGGCGTCGTCCACGGCATCCTCGAATCCGGCTGCCGGAACGGCGATGACCGCCAGTTCGACGGGGCTGCCGATCGAAGTGACACTGGGGACGGCGGTTCGGCCCAGCACTGTGGACCTGGTCCGGTTCACCAAATGGACCGGGATGCCGCCTTTGAGCGCCTGGACGGCGATCCAGTTTCCGTATTTGCGGGTGTCATCGCTGGCACCGATGATGGCCACGGCGTTGGGGGCGAACAGCGCGGCAAGGTCGCAGGCCTCGGCGGCGGGGAGGACCGGCAGGTCCGTGGTTGAGGTCATGAGAGCTCCTTTGCGGGGACGGGACGGCCTGAGCCCCAGGCGTCCGCCCCGCCGTCGATGGTGATGGTGGTTCCGGTGATGTAGCGCGCAGCGTCGGTGGCCAGGAATGTAATAACGTCTGCCACGTCTTCCGGACGGCCGAGACGTCCAAGCGGAACTCCCTGTTCCCATTCGGAACGTGCCTCGGCGGAGTACTGCTCCAGGCCTTCGCTCAGGATGCTGCCCGGGGCGACGGCCACCGAGCGGATGCCAAACCGGCTCCACTCCAGCGCCAGCCCGGAGGCGAGATTCTCGACGGCGGCACGTGCGGCCGTCGCATGGACCATGCCCGGGATACCGCGCCGTGGCGAGAAAGCCATAAAGACCAGCAGGCCCGAGCGGTTGGGAATCATGGTCCGCGTGGCCACTTCGCGGGTGAGGTTCCAGACAGAGTCCACCGAGAGCCGGTGCACGGCGCGCCAGCCGTTGAGCGAGATGTCCTCCGCCGGGGACTGGAACTGGCCTCCTGCGTTATTGACCAGGACATCGATCCGGCCGAAGGCGGCGAGCGCGGCGTCCACAAGTTCAGTGGCGTGCTCCGGCTCGCGGATATCACCTGCGACGGCGATGGCCTCGCTGCCGGACCGGCGGACCAGCTCGGCGGTTTCCTTGAGGAGGACCTCCCGCCTGCCGGCGAGCACGAGTTTCGCGCCGCACCCGGCCATGGCGAGGGCCGTGGCCCGGCCGATGCCGGTGCCGCCGCCGGTGATCAGGACAACCTGTCCTGCCAGTGCTTCTGGGTGGAAGCTGGGTCCGGGTACCGGTGCCCCGTTCACGGGGTGCTCAGACGGTCGGGAAGCTGGAAGTTGGGCGTCGCGGTGAGCAGTGATTGTGTGTAGTGATGCTGGGGGTCTGCGAACACGCGTTCCACCTCTCCGAATTCGACGATCCGGCCGCGCTCAAGGACGGCCACCTGCTGCGCGATGTTGCGCACCAGGGCAATGTTGTGGGTGATAAAGACCAGAGTGAGCCCCATTTCGGCCTGCAGCCCGCGCAGCAGATCCACCAGCGTGGACTGCACCGACACGTCCAGGGCCGAGGTTATTTCGTCGCAGATGAGGACCTCGGGTTCGGTGGCCAGGGAGCGGGCGATCGCCACGCGCTGGCGTTCCCCGCCGCTAAGCTGGTCCGGATAGCGTCTGGCGTGGTCCGGCCGCAGCGATGCACGTTCCAGAGCCGTGGCCACGATCTCGCGGGCATTGCTGACCTTGCCGCGTACGGCGGTGACGGGCTGGAGGATCAGTTCCTCCACCGTTCGCCGCGGGTTCAGTGACTCGTAGGGGTTCTGGAAGATGTATTGGACGCGGCGTCGCTGATCCTTGGTGCGCTTGAAGCTGCTCGGTGCCAGGGTGCTGTTGTCCAGTGAGATGTCGCCGGTGTAGTTATGATGCAACCCTGCGATGCACCGGCTCAAGGTGGTCTTCCCGGATCCGGATTCTCCCAGCAGCGCCAGGCATTCTCCGGCATACGCCTGCAGGTTTATGCCTTCCAGGACAGTTTTGCTGCCGTAGCCGGCGGTCAGCCCCTCGATCTTTATCACCGGTTTCCGTCCGGCGGCCGGGGCCGACGAAATGGATGGGTTCCGGAGCTGCAGAGGAGGTAGGGGCTGCTCGGATTTGAAGCACCGCACAGTGTGCCGGGGACCAACCTCGGTAGCAGCGGGGGCAACCGTGCCGCAGCCGGCGTCCGCGAGCGGGCAGCGTGGCGCGAAGGCGCAGCCTTGCGGCCGGGCCAGCGGTGATGGGGCGTGGCCGGGAATACCGATCATGGGGCGCTTGGCCAGAAGATCCGGTACCGCCAGCAGCAGGCGCCGGGTGTATGGGTGCCGTGAATTGGACAATACCTCAGCTGTGCCGCCCATTTCCACGATACGGCCTGAGTACATCACGGCAATCCGGTCAGCAAGCTCGGCCACAACGGCCATGTCGTGGCTGATGTAGACCGCGGCGCAATCATAGGTCCTGCACATGGAGCGTACTGTGGCCAGCACATGGGCCTGGGTACTGACGTCCAGACCGGTCGTGGGTTCGTCCATCACAATCAGGGCCGGCCGCGCGGTGAATGCCATGGCGATGGCCACCCGCTGTTGCTGGCCGCCGGAAAGCTGGTGCGGGTATCGCGCCAGGAAGGCATCGTCGTCGGGCAATGCCACCTCCCGCAGCACCTGCCGGACCCGTTCCAGCACCTGGGCCGCGGGGCCTGAAAGGCATTCCTTCAGCTGGGTGCTGATGCGAAGGGCGGGGTTCAGCGCCGACGCCGGCGACTGCGGGATGTAGGCAACGGTGCGCCCACGGAGCTGACGCACCTGCCGCCAGTTCAATCCGGCCAACTGCTGGCCGGCGACGCTCACCTTGCCACCGCCGAGCCGGGTGCCTTCCTTGCAGTAATTCAGCAGGGCCAGCCCAAGTGTGGTCTTACCGGATCCCGATTCTCCCACCACCCCCAATATCTCGCCGGGACGGACTTCAAGGGAGAGTTCCTCGACGATGGCGGCCATCGACGGGATGCCGATGATTTTCAGATCCTCCACTTCCAGGGTGGGCGCGGCGGTGCTCATACCGTGACTCCTTTGTCGCTGCCAATGGATGCCTTGGCGAGGCCATCGGTCACCAGGTTGGTGCCGACTGTCAGGAGGGCGATCGCGATCACGGGTAATGCAACGGACCACGGGGAAATTGTCAAAGCAATCCGGTTTTCATTGATCATCAGGCCCCAGTCCGCGGCGGGCGGCTGCATTCCGAGTCCCAGGAAGCTCAGACCTGCAACCAGCCCGATCGAGTACGTCAGGCGCAGACCGAATTCCACCGCCAGTGTGCTGCTGATATTGGGGACTATTTCGCCGATCATGATGCGCCAACGGGGAATTCCGACAGATTCGGCGGCCTTGACGAAGTCCCGCTCCACCACCGACAACGCGGCTCCCCGGACAACCCGGGCAACCCGGGGAAGGTGGCCGAAACCCACCATCAGTACCAGCAGCCACAGCTCCGGACCGATGATGGACAGGAACAGGAGAGCCAGCACAATTTGGGGAAATGCCAGTGCCACATCGCCGGCACGCATCAGCAATTCATCCAGCCAACCCCGCCGGTACGCGGCCAGCACTCCCACCAGGGCGCCCAGGCCCACGCCGAGGGCGGTGGCGATGATCGCGAGGATCATCAGGGTCTGCCCGCCGGCAAGGAAGCGGGAAAGTACGTCCCGTCCGAGGTTGTCGGTGCCGAACGGCCCACCGATACCAGCTGGCGAAAAGGGTGCCGCCACAAATTCCGTGGCGGAATGTGGTGCCAGGTAGGGGCCGAGGAATGCCACGGTCAGGACGGCCAGGGTCAGCACCAGGCCCACAACGGTGCGTTTGGACTGAAGTGCCCGCCGGAGGAGCCCCTGCTTCCGGGGGGTGCGGCCTGCCCGGGCGGAGTTTCCGGCTGGCCGGGTGCTCATGCCGATGCTCATGATGCCGTCCTTACTTTAGGGTTGGCGGCGAGGGTGACCACGTCTGCAAGAAGGTTCACCGCTACGTAGAAGATGGCGATGACGATCACCAGTGCCTGCACCACGGGCAGGTCCCTGTTGGTGACGGCGTCAATGAGCTGGAAGCCGACTCCCGGGAACCGGAAGAGGAACTCCACAATCACCACGCCGCCGATCAGCCAGGCGAGCTGCAGGGCGATCACCTGGGCTACCGGGCCGATGGCGTTCGGCAAGGCGTGGCGCAGGACCACGGTGCGCTCCGGCAGACCCTTGAGCCGGGCCTGCTGTACGTACTGGCTCTCCAGCACCTCGAGCATGGTGGCCCGCATGATGCGGATGATGTACGGGGACACGGCCAGCACCAGGGTCAGCACGGGCAGCACCAGCTGGGCCGGGTTGCTCCATACCTGTTCTCCGGGAACCAGGACAAACACAGCCGGGAAGAGGTGGAACACCCCTGTGGCCAGAAGCAGGACCAGCAGCACACCCACCACGAATTCCGGCAGCGAGGCTAGCACCAGGGTGATGATGCCGGTTACGTGGTCCACGGCGGAGTCTTTCCGCAGCGCGGTCCACGTGCCGATGCCGATGGCGAGCGGGATCGCTATGACGGCCGCGCACAGCATCAATATGCTCGAGTTCAGGAGCATGGGTCCCACGGCCGAGACCACCGGAGTCCCCCCGGCCAGGGAGGTTCCGAGATTGAAACTAAGGAGCTGGCCGAGCCAGCCGAAGTACTGTTCCGGGAGCGAACCCCCAAGGTTGAGCTGCTCGCGGAGGGCGGCCAGCCGCTCCGGAGTTGCTTCGCGACCCAGGATGGCCTGGGCAGCGTCACCCGGCAGCGCCTGCGTTGCGAGGAAGACCACCAGCGACACAACCCAGAGGGTAAAGAGCCCGAACAGGGTGCGCCTGAACAGCAGCCGGCGCATGCCCCCTCCCTGTGCGGCCGTCACTTATTGAGCCAGGCGTTGCGGAACCCGAATGATGTCAGCGGGATGCCACTCTTGTCCGGGGTCAGGCCCTGGACCGCGGCACTGTAAGCGTCCACGCTGTTCGGGAAACCCCAAATGATGTTGCCGCCGCGCTCAAATTCGATCTGCTGTGCTTTCTTGATGAGTCCGCAGCGCGTCTCGGAGTCGGTGGTGGCTTGTGCCCGGGTGACGAGCTCTGTCCATTCCTGGTCCGCCCAGTGGGTTTCGTTGTACGGCGACTTGGCGAATCCCGAGTTCGATGCCTGCGAGAGGTAGTCGCGGGTGAACCAGAAGTCCTGGGCGAAGGTCCACTGCAGGTACTGGTCGCCGTAGAACTCTCCCGGATCAACCTTCTTGACATTGACGGTGACGCCGGCGGCCTTGGCTTGCTGAGCGAAGACCTGTGCAGCCTCCACGAGTCCCGCGGCCACTGGCGACGTGACCAGGTCAACGGTGAGGCTGCTCTTACCGGCCTCCGCCAAAAGCTGCTTGGCCTTCTCGATGTCCTGGGTCCGCTGCGGGGTGTCCGACGGATAGCACGGGTCCAGCGGTGAGTACATGTCGTTGCCAACGGTGCCGTGGCCACCAAGGACCTGATCCACCATCTGCTGGCGGTCAACGATCAGGCGGAAGGCCTGACGGACCTTGGGATCGTTGAACGGTTCCTGGTCCACGCGCATGGTGAACGGCAGCCAGGACCCGGTGGCCGATTCCAGGACCTTCATGGCCGGATTGGCCTTGACGACGTTGACCTGGCCGAGGGGAAGCTGGTCGATCGCGTCGACCTGGCCGCCCAGGAGAGCGTTGACGCGGGCGGTGTCGTCCGGGAAGTCGATGATGGTGACCTTGTCCACGAGCGGCTGCCCGGCCTGCCAGTAATGCGGGTTTTTCACAAATACGCTCTGCTGGCCCGCCGTGAAAGTTTCCATCATGAACGGCCCCGCGCCGATCGGTTTCTTAGGATCGTAATCGGCCGGCACAATACCGAGCGAGTATTGGGCGGCTGTGTCCGGGAAGGTCGAGTTGGGAGCGTTAAAGCTAAAGACGACGGTCTGGGAATCGGTGGCCTTCAAAGCATCTCGGTTGAGCGTGGACAGTGCCGAAGCTCCGCTCTGCGGGGAGGCAGGATCCGTGATGCGGCGAAATGTAAAGATGACGTCCTCTGCCGTCAGCGGCCTGCCGTCGCTGAACTTCAGCCCGTCCCGAAGATGGACGGTCCAGGTGGTGGCATCCGCGGACGGCGTGATGGAGTCGGCGAGCGCCATCTGGATCTTGTGCTCGTTGTCGTAGCTGGCGAGCGTGTCATAGAGCTGGATGACACGCGCCTGGTCCGGATGGGTCACCGGGGCGTGGGCATCCAGGCTATCTTTGGCCGATCCACCCACAATGCCCACGCGCAGATTACCGCCGGGTTTGGGGTCAGACACGGAGTCTGCCCCGGCCTGGACCGCTGACGCTCCGGAAGAACATGCGGACAGAGCCATGAGCGAGCCCAAGGCCAAAGCGGTGATGAGGTGGGAACTCTTGTGACGTCGGTGGGCGGTCATGGTGTGCCTCCTGCGGCGATGAAGGAAGAATGGGGACCTTGACGCGTTGACTGACGCGTCGGTCATTGACCCAAGCTTCGTGTCTCGGATCACAGTCTGTCAAGACTCAATCCACGTAAGGCCCAAAAAACGCCTGGATTGCGGAAAATCTGACCCGGTCACAATCCGGCACAGGTAGCTGGCGGACTGACCTGAGAACCTAAATTCGAGCGATAAAGTTGACTGGCGCGTCAGTTTTACCGCTAAGCTATAGTCATCGGTACAAATGATGCGCCAGTCCGCGGAAGGAACTGCCATGACTGATTCGGGCGATGCCAAGGGATCCCAGGAACGCAGGAACGCCATTCTCGAAGCCGCCTGGCAGCTGATCGCTGAGCGTGGATATCATCACGTCCGGGTGCAGGACATAGCCAGGATCTGCGGCACCAGTACCGGCACCATCCATTACTACTTCCCCGGCAAGGACGATGTCCTGCGTGAAGCGCTGCGCTACTGCGTGGACCAGGCCTTCGACCGCCAGGGTGCGGTGCTGAGCCAGATTGATAACGCGCACAAGCGGCTGCTGGCACTGATTGAACTCCAACTGCCCATTGGCACCCAAGTTCGCAACGAGTGGTCCATCTGGCTCCAGTTCTGGTCCGAAACCTGCCTTAACCCTTCCCTTCGGCCTATCCACAACGACTTTTATGCCCGCTGGATGGACGCGGTGGTCAGCATCGTCCGCCGCGGCCAGCGCCAAGGTATCTTCCGCGACCTCGATCCCGTCGGATTCGCACGCCTGCTGACTTCCGCCACTGACGGCGCGGCCATCAAGATCCTCACCGGAGCCCCTGACATGTCCATTGATGGCATGCGGACCATGCTGGTATCCATCGTTGACAGGGAGCTCACCCTGTCCGCAAGCGTGGCCTGACCGTGGCGCAGGTGGCGGGGCCGCACAGCGAGCTTCGTTCCCTGTGGCGTTCCCGTCTGGAGCACCGGGCCCGCCATATTGCCGGCGAAGACCAGCCGGGAGTGCGTCGTGCCGCGGTCGCCATCACCGTTTACGCAAAATCCGGCTCCCTGCACGTCCTCATCATTAAACGTGCAGCCAGGGGCTCCAACGCCGGGCAGTGGGCGCTGCCGGGCGGCCGCATGGATCCGGGCGAAGACCTCGTGGACACTGCGCTGCGCGAATTGCACGAGGAGACCGGGATCATGGCGTCGCGCACCGACGTGGTGGGTGTGCTGGACGATTTCCCGGCCAGCCGAGGCATAGTCATTACCCCTGTAATTGTCCTGCTTGATGAGCCGCAACGGCCCCGCCGGCATCCGGCCGAAGTGGCCTCGCTGCATCCGTTGCCACTCGAGGCGCTGACTGCCGACGGCGTCCCGAGATGGCACCCCCGGCCAGACGGTGGCCCGATCCTCCAGATGCCGCTGCGCCGGGGCATGGTCATCCACGCTCCAACAGGCGCCATCCTGTGGCAGTTCGCCGAAGTGGTGCTGAGGGGACGCGAGCTACGAGTGTCGGAGCTGGCCGAACCGGCTTTCACCGCACGATGACCCTGATCCATGCCCCGGGGGCCCGACACCGCACTTGCAGTACACCGGACCGGTACACGGCCGCCGGCACCCCGCGGCACCGGTCACCCCGCCTCTGCAAAAAGGAGCTCAGTGCGATGGAATATCTGGCCGAAACGTCCGGCTGGTTCGGTGCGCTGGCCGTCCTCGCGGGCTACCTGCTCTTTTCCCTGGGCCGGATCCCCAACGGCAGGACGTATCAAAGCGCAAACCTGATAGGCGCCCTGGCCCTGCTCGTCAACGGCGCCTGGCATGGCGCGTGGCCTTCGGTGGCCACCAACATTGCCTGGTGCGCCATCGCCATCACTGCTCTGGTCCGGTTGCAGCGCATGCGCCACGCCGAGCCTCTGCCGCGTGAAGCCGCAGACCTGGGCGGCGACGAACTGGTGCCCCCGCCCGGGCCCGTCACCCTGGAGCAAGACGAGCGCTGAGGCCTAACAGGCCGTGGTGACGGACTGATCGTCGTCCTCAAGCTTCACCCCGGCACGGAACGCCGATAAGGTAAGCAGACTGATAACCGTGAGCACCGGCAGGGTGTTCCAGGGAGGAAGGAGACACATGTCGGCGTATTTGGGCCTGGCGATGTCGCTCCTCGTCGCAGTGGCCGGCGTGGCCGGACTCTACGCCCTGCACCGCCTCAATGCCGTCGCCAACAACCCTTTGATCAGCAAGCCCTTCGCCAGCGGCTGGATCCCTGAGCAGCATGCGCTCTCCCGCTACCACGCCCGCTACTATCCGGTGACGCTGATTTTCCTGGCGTTCGACGTCGAGATGCTTTTTATGTACCCGTGGGCCGTGGTGGTTGCCCGGCTCGGGGCGTCCGCCGTGATTGAGATGTTTGTGTTCCTCGGCGTGCTGATGGCCGGTGTGCTGTGGGCCTGGCGGGAAGGGGCGTTCAAATGGGCTTGAACGGCGTCCTGGCGCGGGCCGCCGTGACCCGCTGCCACGTTTTCCTGGCGGAGGCCCTGGACGGTGCCGCGCCGCGGATGGCCGTGGAGCGGGAGCTGGCGCGCCGCGGCTGGGTGGAAGCCCTGTCCCCGGCCGACGCCGACATCCTCTGCGTCTGTGGCGAGGTCCCCGGCGGGCAGGCGGACGCGATCCACCGGCTTTGGGACCAGCTCCCCGGCCCCCGGGCGCGGGTGAGTGTTGAGCAAACGGACGACGCCGGCGCCCGCCTGGACGGTTGCGTCGCCGAACTGTTGGATACCGCCGGTCAACGCGCCCAGGAAGCGGAGCGTTGGGTGCAGCCGGACGACGACGATAGCGACGCCGGGGGGATGGATCACTCCGGAATGGACCACAGCCAGATGGACCACAGCCAGATGGACGACGGGCAGATGGACGACGGGCAGATGGACCACGGGCAGATGGACCACGGGCAGATGGACATGCCCATGCCTGGCGGCATTCCGCTGGCTGGCGAAGGGACAGACCGCGACGGCCTGAACCTGGATGTCCTGAAGGTACCGCTCGGCCCTTACCTGCCGCTTTGGCCTGCGGGACTGGTGCTGCACTGTGAGCTGCAGGGCGATGTCGTGTTCGGTTCCGCCATCGATTTTCCCTTCGGGGCGCCAGAGACCGGACCGGCGCCCGGCCCCGATGGGCGCGCATCTGTCATTCATCATCTGGATCTGGCGTTGCGGCTGCTCCGCCTCGCCGGAGCCGCCGCCAGCGCCACCCGGACCCGCATGATCCGCGATTCCGCCCTGGACGGCGCAGCACTGGACCAGTGCCGAACGGAGCTGCAGTCCGAACTGGCCCGGATCCGGAAGAATGGGCTGCTGCGCCGCACCCTGCGCGGCATCGGCCACATCCCGGACGGCTCAGGACTGCCCGGCATCGAAGGGACCGACGTCTGGGACAGGCTGGTGGGTATGTTCGAGACGGCAGCGGCCGGCACTGCAGCGGCCACCGGAACCACGGCAGCTGCCCACACCACAGGACCACGCGGGGCGGGAGATCCGGCAAGGAAGCTCCCGGACCTCGTCCGTGGCCAGGAGCTCTCGGTGGTGCGCCTGATCGTTGCCAGCTTCGATCTGGCCCCCGCGGCGCGGACAGTTGGGGTGACCGGATGAACGGCTCACTGGTGCAACAGCTCCCGGCCTGGGGTGCGGTGGCCGCCCTCGCCGTGCTGGTGCTCGTGGCCTTGAGCGGGGCGGCCGCGGATGGGCTCGTGACGGCCCGGGCTGAGAGGCGCCGCGGCGGCGGCTTCGCACCGGTGGCGGAAACGGCCAGGCTGCTCCGGCAACGGCCGCGCGGCACGGTCGCGGCGGACACGCTGCTGCGCAGGGTCGGCGTCGTCGGTCTTCCGGTGGCCGCGGCGCTGAAGGTGGCCGTGCTGCCCGTGGGGGCGTGGGTGGTCTCGGACCTGGCCGTGGGGCTGGTCTGGTTCAACACGATGGACGTGATGGTCTGGGCGCTGGTGTGGCTGTCCGGCTGGGGCCCGAACAGCGTGCATTCGCTGGTGGGCGGGTACCGTTTCCTGGCGCTGGCACTGGCGTATGAGCTGCCGCTGATGTTCGCGTTGACGGCGCCGGCGGTCGCGGCGGGAAGCCTGCGGATGGCCGATATTGTTGCCGCCCAGGACGGGTTGTGGTTTGTGGTCTGGATGCCGGTCGCGTTCCTGGTATTTTGCGCCGCAGTGCTGGCGTTTTCCCTGCAGCGGCCGTTCACCGCGCCGCTCTCCCCTGACATCGCCGGCGGTGTGCTGGCCGAGCTTTCCGGGGTGGAGCGGCTCCTGCTGCTGGCCGGGCGGTACCTGCTGCTGGCCGCCGGTTCCGGGTTCGGAGTGGCCTTGTTCCTGGGCGGCGGTGCCGGGCCGGTCCTGCCTGGCTGGGCCTGGTTTCTGGCCAAGACGCTGGTGCTTTTCTGGCTGCTACTTACCATCCGCCGCCGCGTGCCGGCGCTCCGGCCCGAACAGCTCATGGCGCCGGCGTGGGTGGTCGGCTTGCCGCTGATCCTGCTGCAGGTGCTCGTTGTCGCGGTGGCCGCCGTCGCTGGGAAAGGTTAAGCCGTGCTGAGTGCCGTTCTGTTCGTCGTCCTCGCTGTGGTGGCCATTTCCGCCGGCGTCATTGTCTTCCGGACTGACTCGATGGCGCGGGCCACGTACGCCCTCGCGGTGTCCTTCGTGTCCGTGGGAATCATGCTGCTGCAGTTCGAGCTGGAGTACATCGGCGTCATCACGATCCTGATGATGGTGATGGAAATGGCCATCATGGCGATCTTCATGGTCATGTTCATGGGCATGAATCCGGCGCTGATGCCGATGGACATGGTCCACAACAAAAAAGCCTCCGCCGGTATCGCCGCCGGCGTCTTCGCGCTGCTGACCGCCGGGATCCTGCTGGCGGACTGGCCGGCCCGGCACGGCGTCCCGGCGGTTGACCTGACGGCATCCCTGGGTGAGGCGATCATGGGGCCCAAGATGCTGGTGATGCTGACCGTCAGCCCGGTGCTGTTCGCAACGCTGGTCTCCGCGCTGGTGCTCGCCAATCCCCGCGGCCGCTACGCGCCGTCCCCGGTGGTTCCGGTTGAACCGGAGAACGACGACGGCGGCAGTCACCAGGGCGGTGGCCATGACGGCCACCACCAGCACCCGGGCGGCGCCCACTCATGACCCTGGAAATGGTGTTGATCGCGGCCGCCGGGCTGTTCAGCGTGGGCCTCTACGGTGCGCTGTCACAGCAGGTGGTGGTCATGGTGATGATGGGCCTGGAGCTGATGATCAACGGCGTCATCCTCGCCGCGGCCGGGTTCTGGTGGTTCCTCGCCCCTGCGCCTGACGGCCAGGTCCTGCTGCTGGTGGTGATCGCGGCCATGACCGTGGAAATGGCGATGGGTTTCGCGGTGGCAACCCTGCTGCACCGCGCCCGGAATACCGACATGACCGAGATGGCCTCGGAGCTTTCCGGATGAGCGCGCTGCTGCTGTGGCTGATCGTACTCCCGGCGGTAGCCGGGACGGTCCTGGCCACCGCCGGACGCCGGGCCGACCGTGCGGCGCCGGCCGTCGCCGTCGTCGTCGCCGTCCTGGCGCTCGCGTTGGCGGGCCTGACCGCCGCCGCGGCCGCCGCGGCCGCTGGCCCCGCGCTTCAGGCCCCGTTTATGGCCGGGTCAGCGTTCGGCGTCGAGGCCGACGCGTTGAGTGCGGTGCTGCTCCCTGCGGTGGCCGGCGTCACCTTGCTGGTCCTGCTCTTTGCCTCCGCCGCCGGAACCACGAATCCGGCCAGGTTCCACGGCCTCATGCTGATCTTCACCGCGGCGGTGCTGATCACCCTGACCGCCACGACCCTGCCCACACTGCTCTTCGCCTGGGAAATCATGGGCGCGGCCTCCTATGCTCTGATCGGCTTCCACTGGTCCGAAGAGCACCGGATGTCCTCCGGGTTGACGGCGTTCCTCACCACCCGCACGGCGGACCTCGGGCTGTATATCGCCGCCGGCGCGGCCCTGGCCGGTGCTGCCCAGACGGGGTCAGGCGCAGCCGGGTCAGGCGCAGCGGGATCAGGCACTGCCGGGTCAGGCGCAGCCGCCGGAACCGGGTCCCTGGCACTGGCCGGACTCGCCGGGCTGCCCGAGCCCTGGCGGGACATCGCCGCGGCCGGGCTCCTGGCCGCCGGGCTGGGCAAAGCCGCGCAGTTGCCGTTCAGCTTCTGGCTGTCCCGGGCCATGGACGGTCCCAGCGCGGTCAGCGCCCTGTTGCACTCGGCGGCCATGGTGGCGATGGGCGGCTATCTGCTGCTGCGGGTCGAGCCGCTGCTTGCTGCGACCGGGTGGGCGGCGGCTGCCGCGGCCTGGGCCGGCGCCGCCACCGCCGTCGTGCTTGGCGTGGTGGCCGTTGCCCAGACGGACCTGAAACAACTTCTGGCCGCCTCCACCGCGGCGCAGCTGGGCTATGTGGTGATGGCCGCCGGGGTTGGGAACGTTGCCGGTGGCGCGGCGCACCTGATGGCCCACGCCGCCACCAAGAGCGGGCTGTTCCTCGCCGCCGGGGCCTGGCTGGCCGCGCTCGGGACCAAGAAGCTCGCCGGGCTGCGCGGGGCGGGACGCCGCTGGCCGGTCCTTGGTGCCGCGTTTACCGTGGGCGCCCTGAGCCTGGCCGGGATTGCTCCGCTGTCCCTGTGGGCCACAAAAGACAACGTCCTCACCGCCGCGCTCGAGCATTCGGTGCCGCTGTACGTGGCGGGCCTGGCCGGCGCCGTCCTCGCCGCCGCCTACGCCGCCAAGGCCGTTGCCCTCGTCTGGAAGCCGGTGCTGCCGGAGACCTTCTCCCTGTACGACGCCGAGGAGCCCGGCAGCCGCCGGATCACCTCCGGGCAGACAGTCCCGGTGCTGATCCTCGCCGCGGGCGCGGCCGTGGCGGGACTGCTGGTGTTCGGCCCCGGCGGCAACGCGCTGCGGGATACGCTCGGCCGCAGGGCCCCGGGAGACGGTGTGGAGTCCGGGCCGCTGGAACTGGCCGTATCCGCCGCACTGGCCCTCGCCGTCGTCGTCCTTGTTTGGCGTTTCACCGCCCGGCTCCCCGTCCTGGGCGCCGCGACCGGGTGGCTGGGCATGGAAGCCGCGGCGCACGCCGTCGTCGTCCGCCCGGTCCTGGCCGCCGCGCAGCACCTGGCCCGTTTTGACGATGCGGTCCTGGACCGCGGCGTCGAGCGGGCCGCTGTCTTGGCGCTGCGGGCCGCCGGGGGTGCCGCAGCCGCGGACGCCGTCCTGGACAGGGGCGTGGAGGCGAGCGCCACCGCGACGTCGCGGGCGGCAGGCAGCTCGGCGGTCGTCGACACGAGAATCGACGACGGCGTCGAGACCCTCGCCCTCGCGGTCCGGCGCGCCGGTTCCGCCGCCCCGCGTCCGCAGACCGGCCAAGTCCATCATTACTACGTCCAGGCGGCCCTGGTCCTGGTGGCCGCCGCCGTCCTCCTGATCCTCGTGAGGTGAGCCTGCTTGCTCAGTCTTGTCATCCTTCTCCCCCTGGCCGCGGCGGCGCTGATCCTGGCGCTGCCCCGCGCCGAACGGGCCGCCCGCCTGGCCTTCGTCCTGGTGACCGCCGTCGAGGTGGCGCTCACCGCGGTGCTCTGGGCCGGGTACCGTGACCCGGGTGCCGGCGGGCTGGCCTATGAGGAGCAGCTGCGCTGGATCCCGAACGTGGGCAGCAGCTACCACGTCGGCGTCGACGGGCTCTCGCTGCCGCTGATCGTCCTGACGGCCGTGATCTTCCTGGCCTGCGCCATCTACGACTGGAACGCCACGGACCGGCCGCGGCCCCGGGCGGCGCTGTTCCTCTTTCTGGAGGCCACCAGCGTGGGGCTGTTCGCCGCCCAGGACCTGATCCTGTTTTTCCTGTTCTTCGACCTGTCCATCGTGGGGATGTACTTCGTCATCGCCGGCTGGGGTCACGGGGACCGGGCCCGATCGGCGCTGAAGTTCTTCCTCTACACGTTCCTCGGCTCGCTGGCGCTGCTGCTCGGGTTCATCGGGCTTTACCTCGGCGCCGAGCCGCACACCTTCGACATTCCGGAACTGCTCCGCGCCGACGCGCTGCGGAACAACCCTGCCGGGGTGTGGGTGTTGGGTGCGATCGTGGTGGGGCTGGCGGTCAAGACACCCACGGTGCCGTTCCACACCTGGCTGCCGCCCGCGCACACCGACGCACCGGCCACCGGCTCGGCTGTCCTGGCCGGGGTGCTGTTGAAGATGGGCACCTACGGTTTCGTCCGGATTGCGATGCCGTTGCTGCCCGATGCGTGGCGGGCCTGGGCGCCGGTGCTGATCACCGTCGGCGTGGTCTCCGTCCTTTACGGTGCGCTGGTGGCCCTGGCGCAGAGCGACCTGAAACGGATGATCGCCTATACCTCGGTGAACCACATGGGCTACATTGTCCTCGCGCTGGGTGCCGCGGGGGCCGCGGGGGAAAGTGCGACGGCGGCGCGGGAGACGGCGATGACCGGTGCCGTGACGCAGATGGTCAGCCACGGTCTGATCACCGGGGCCCTGTTCCTCCTGGCCGGTGTCCTGCATAGCCGCGCCGGGACCTACAGCATGGGAGCGTTCGGAGGCCTCGCCGCGCCCGCCCCGCGGTTTGCGGCGTTCTTCGCCGTGGGCGCGTTTGCATCCCTGGGGCTCCCGGGCTTCAGCGGGTTCATCGCCGAGTTCCAGATCTTCGCCGGCAGCATCGGTACCGTCCCGTTGACGGCGATTGCGCTGCCGGGCATCCTCCTCACCGCGGCGCTGTTCCTGCGCGCGCTGCAGCGGGTCTTCACCGGGAGCACCAAGGGTAAGTCCACAGGTTTCCAGGATTTGCTCCCGGCCGAGGCGTGGTCCGTGGGCGGCCTGCTGGTGCTTTCGGTGCTGATCGGGCTGTTCCCTGTCCCGCTGCTGGATGTCATCGCCCCGGCCTCGGCGGCGCTCGTCGGCGTGGCAGGAGGCTAGCCGCCGGTGGAGTCGATGAACTCAGGAGCCGACGCGCTGGCCCTGCTGCCGGAACTGTTCTTGCTGGCCGGGGCTGTCCTTGCGCTCTTGGCGGGATCGTTCACAGCCCGGGAGCGGCAGTGGATCAGCAGGGTGATCGCTGTGGTGGCCTTGTCCGCGAGCGCCGTGGCGTCGGGCGTGGCCTTCGCCGCTGTTGCCTCCGCCGCCGGGCCGGTGGCTGAGTCCATGTCGGTCTATGACGGCAGCTATATCCTCGACGGCGGCACCGCCGCCGGGCGGCTGATTGTGGCGGTCTCGGCGCTGCTGGTGATCGCCCTCGGCGTCGACGAGCTCCGCGGTACCGCCCGGGAAAGCGAAACGTACGTGCTGATCCTGCTCGCCTCCCTCGGCGCGGTGGTGCTGGCCGGCGCCTCGGACCTGTTGGTGCTGGCGGTGGGCTTCCTGCTCGCCAGCATCCCGCTCTACGCCCTGATCGGGATCGGCGGCACCAAGGCCGGTGCCGAGGCCGCCCTGAAGACCTACCTGCTCGGGGCGCTGTTCGGGATCCTGCTGCTGCTCGGCGTGACCGTGCTGTACGCGGTCTCGGGGACGACGTCGTACGCCGGGCTCCGCGGCGCGCTGGCAGCGGCCGCGCCCGCCGTCGTCGGGGTGGGGCTGGTGGGGGTCCTCGCCGGGCTGATGTTCAAGGCCGGGGCCGTACCGGGTCATTTCTGGGTTCCCGACGCCGCGGAAGGGTCCGGAACTGCGGTGGCGGCGTTCGCTACGACGGTGCCGAAGATCGGCGGCTTTCTGGCCGCTTACCGGCTGTTGGAGATGATGCCCGGCACGGTGCGCTGGCCGCTGCTGATCGCGTTGCTGTCCGTGCTCACCATGACGCTGGGCAATCTGGCCGCGTACACGCAGACAAACCCGCGGCGGCTGCTGGGCTGGTCCACCGTCAGCCAGGCCGGGTATTTGCTGATGCCTGTTGCGGTGGCCGGATCCATACCGATTGCCCTGCCCTCGCTCGTGGTGTTCCTGGCCGGGTATGCGGTCACCAACCTCGCCGCGTTCGCCGTGATCGCGGCATACCCGGACCGGACAGAGCTCCGCGCTTATGAGGGCCTGGCGGCGGCCCGCCCATGGCATGCTGTGGCGTTGGTGGTGGCGCTGCTCAGCCTGGTCGGGACCCCGCCCACCGCTGTCTTCCTGGGGAAACTGACAGTCTTCACCGCCGCGTGGGACGGCGGCTTCTGGTGGCTCACGCTTGCGGCCGCGGTCAACACCGTGATCAGCCTCTTCTACTACCTGCGCTGGCTCGCCCCCGCGTTCCGCGCCGCGTCACCGGACTCCCCCGGCGCCGGAGAGTTCACCCCGCGGCGGTGGGCCGGCCGGACCGCCGTTGCCGGGGCCGTACTGGTCCTGGTTGTGGGGGTGGGAGCGGGGCTCGCGTGGACGGCGCTGGGCGGCCTGCCAACCGGTTAAGCCGCCTGCCGGCGGGCTAAGCGGGATGCCAGGAATGCCGCGGCGCCTGCCGCGAAGCGCATCTGCCTCACACCATCTCGGGATAGGTGGACAGGATGTAGTCGGTGGCAGCAGGCCCTTTCATGAAAGTCTCTTCAGCTTGAGGGGGCATGCCTCCGCGTTGTTGCGGCGGCCTGTGCTTGACTGCGCACACGGCGTCAAGGGCCCCCTGGGGACGCCGCGGCCCTTGGAGCAGATCCTGTCGCTGTTGATAGACGCCGGCTTTTCTCCGGCCGATACCCTCCATGTCTACCGCGCCTACTATGGATACCTGTACGGTCACATCCTCAACGAGCTGCAGTAGTTCGTTGTGGATCCGGACGAAAATGAAGCCCTGCTCCGCCTCGGCCTGCACCGGTTGCCGCCAAAGGAGTTCCCGCACCTGCGCGCCCTCGCCCCCGTCCTGGTCGACTACGACGGCATGGCAGAACTGGACGAGGGAATCACCATCCTGCTCAGTGGCCTGGCCGCCCGCCTCGCTCCTGCCCGCCAGCCGGCGCAGTAACTCCGGGTTTCATCCCTCCGGGCCGCACTCCCCGGGCCCCATGGCGCCGGGCCGCACTCCCCGGCTGGAGATACTTGCGGATGGAACGTGTGCCCAGTCATGATGGCGTAGCGCACGTCGCGCTGCGGGCTGTGGGTGTGGGGTCCCCTCTGCCGGTTCCAGCGCCCCAGAAGGCCTTCGTTGCTGCATTTTCCTTCCGCCAATTCGGCGGCGCACCGTCCCTCTGACCGCGACGTCGCAATCCTGTGTGGGCTGCTGGACGATGACGTGTGGGGGTTCAGCAATTGCCGGGTGGATGCCCCTGGCAAGCCTGTTGCCGAAATTGACTGGCTTTTCTACAACGTGCGTCACGGAACACTTATGGTCAGCGAGTGGAAGGGTTTCCCTCAACGTGTGGCGTCGGCAACCGATACGGGTGAACCGTGGAGGCTTGACGGCGGCATGGCGGTCCCCAATCCGATAGAGCAGGTCTCGCGGCAGCTCGATGCGGTCCGCGCAGTCCTGCGGGCCGAGATCCTTCCGCAGCACTTCCCCGCCTTCGATCCGCAGCAGCTGTTGCTTATGCAGAGCGTCTACTCGCCGCAGGTGGACGGGGGGACAGCCATCGAGCGGATCCGCTGGGGCAAGGTGTACGGCAGCCTTCCGGCTTTGGCTGCCGTGATTTCGAACTCGGCCAGCCGGTCGCCGCTGGTGATGTCAGAAGAAGGCGCCCGGCTTCGCGTAGCGACCGCGCTTTGTGCGCTGTTCCGCACAACATTATCTGCCGAAGTTAAAGCCAAGCTGCGAGGTCCATTGGCGGGTGGGGACACCGACTTCGTCCAACGGATCAGCGCCATTCGCCGGCAGATCGCCGCGCTGCACGTCGAACTCGCCGACCTCACACTGATCGCCCGGGGCTCCGTTACCGTCCAGCCGCGGCCTGCCGCGACAACGACCGCCCCGGCGCCTGTATCCCCTACCCTGACCGAGCACCAGCGAATGAACGCCCACCTGGCGCAAAGCTTCCAAGGCGTCAACGGCAACTCCGACGCCGCAGCCAAGGCACTGGCGAAAGCATGGAAGCTGGTGCTTGCGGATCCGCTGCTCCATGGAGAGACCGGTATCAGCATCTCCCTTTTCGGGTCCGTGGGGACGCCGCTGGTGAAGCGGCACCACGGTTCGCTGCCCAAGGTGCTGGGTATGCCGCTGCGTAAGTGGTGTGTGCTGCAGGCTCGGGCCGCGGGCATGAAGCCCCTGGACGTTCCAGGGAAGCCTTCTAACATCCGGGTGCGCTGACGCGCGTCGGTGGTTTAGGTTGCCGAACCTGACCGCGGCGATCGGTCAAACGGCACCAACCGCGATTAGGCCCGGTACTCCTGAGAGTGTCGTCAGGGGCAATCTAGAGGGTTCGGTCCTCCGGAAGGTGTGGTGAGCGCCAAGTTTGCTTCAGCGGGCGGGTGTCATTTTCAAAAGTCTTCTGCACCGGTGGGTTGATTTTCCGAGGTTGTGCAGGCGAGTGTTGAGCGGCGGCCTTTCCTTACTCATCTGCACAAGGCGTCCATTTGCTCAGCACCCGCCTTCATGATTCTTCTGTAGCAATCTACTGGGGGCCTGGTTGAAGGTACTGGTAGACGGTTTGGCGGCTGACCCCGAATTCCCGGGCAAGTGCGGCTTTCGCCTCGCCGGCGGCACATCGTACCAGCTCGGCCGCCTGCCCGGCGTTCAGCGCCTTGCCCTGCCCTTGTAGACGCCGGCCTTTTTGGCCAGGGTAATCCCTTCACGTTGCCGTTCCCGTATGAGGGCCCGTTCGAACTCGGCGAACGCCCCCATCACCGAAAGCAGGAACGTCGCCATCGCGGTGTCGTCTCCGGTGAACGTCAGCTTCTCCTTCACGAACCGGACCCGCACCTTTTTCTCGGTCAGCCGGCGGACGATGGCGCACAGCTCATCGAGGTTCCGGGCCAGGCGGTCCATTGAGTGCACCAGGCCGGTGTCGCCGTCGAGGGCGAAATCGATCAACGCATCCAGCTGCGGGCGGTTTTGCTCCTTCCCCGACGCCCGGTCCATGAAAACCCGGTCGAGCTGTTCGCCGTCGAGTTGCCGGATCGTGTTCTGGTCCAGCGAGCTGACCCGTACGTAGCCGAAAGTCTGGCCGGTCATTGTTTCCCACCCTGTAGTGTCAGGGAAACCCTAAGAGCCCATCGTTTCACGCCGAGTGTCCGTTTCAGAACTCGACTGCACGGAATATCAGAAGTCGACGGCACCAGTCCCGGGTGCTGCGACTGCTCGCCGGGGTGGGCGGTTAAAGCCTACCTTCGAGTGGGGTTCTGAAGCCTCAGCCCATAGTCGAACGCACCTCAGCGTTCGAAATTGCGCAGGCGCAGCGAGTTGGCCACCACGAGCACTGAGCTGGCTGCCATCGCGGCGCCGGCGATCATCGGGTTCAGGAGTCCCAGGGCGGCCACGGGGATGCCGACGGCGTTGTAGAAGAAGGCCCAAAACAGGTTCATTTTGATCGTGGCCAGGGTGCGGCGGGAGAGTTCGATGGCCTGGACGACCTGGCCCAGACTGTTTCCCATCACGGTCAGATCTGCTGCCTCGATTGCCACGTCGGTGCCTGATCCCATGGCAATGCCCAGGTCCGCCTGGGCCAGTGCAGCGGCGTCGTTCACGCCGTCTCCGGCCATCGCAACCGTGGCCCCGGAGGTCTGCAGCTGTTTGACCTGTTCGACCTTCTCGTGCGGCAGGACTTCGGCAATCACATCCTCAGGGTCGATGCCGACGGCGGCGGCGACCTGCGCCGCGACGGGCAGATTGTCTCCGGTGAGCAGGATGGGACGAAGCCCGAGTTCCTTGAGGCGCCGGATGGCTGCGTGTGATCCGTCCTTGACTGTGTCGCGGAGGCTGATCAGTCCGGCCGGGTCGCCGTCGACGGCGACCCAGACCGCTGTCGCTCCCGCGTTCTGTTCTGCCTGGAGGAGGGCCAGCTCGTTCGCTGCAGGGTGTATGCCGTTCTCTTCCAGCCAGGCGGTGCGGCCGACGGTGATCACCTGGCCGTTGACTGTGCCCCGTACGCCGCCGCCGGGCGAGCTGGCGAAGGCGGTCACTTCGGCAAGCGTCCCTTCGGCGGAGGCTGCGGTCACGACGGCACGGGCCAGCGGGTGTTCGCTGCCTGCTTCAACGGCGCCGGCCAGAGCCAGCACGTCTTCCTTGGGGAGCCCGGACAAGGGTGTCACCCTGCTGACGGACAGCCGGCCGGTGGTGACGGTTCCGGTCTTGTCCAGCAGGATGGTGTCGACGGTGCGGGTGTCCTCGAGGACCTGCGGGCCCTTGATCAGGATGCCCAGCTGCGCCCCGCGGCCGGTGCCGGTGAGCAGGCCCACGGGGGTCGCCAGGCCCAGGGCGCAGGGGCAGGCGATTACGAGCACGGCCACGGCGGCGGTGAAGGCCGCCTGGGTGTCGCCGGTGAGGACCGACCACAGGGTGTAGGTGGTGATGGCGATGCCCAGGACGATGGGGACGAACACGGCGCTGATCCGGTCCGCGAGCCTGGCGATCGGTGCCTTCCCGCTTTGAGCCTGGCTGACGAGCCTGCCCATCTGCGCCAGGGTGGTCTCGCTGCCCACGCGGGTGGCGGTGACGAACAGGCGGCCGCTGGTGTTGATCGTGGCTCCGGTGACTTTGTCGCCCGGTCCGACTTCCACGGGCAGGGATTCGCCTGTGATCAGCGAGGTGTCGACGGCGCTTTGCCCGCCGGTGACGACGCCGTCGGTGGCGATCTTCTCGCCGGGGCGGACGACGAAGACGTCTCCGGCGACCAGGGAGTCAACGGGGACGGTCGTTTCGACCCCGCCGCGCAGGACGGTGGCATCCTTCGCGCCGAGGTTCAGCAGCGCCTTCAGTGCATCGCCTGCCCGCTGTTTGGCGCGGGCTTCCAGATGGCGGCCCAGCAGCAGGAACGTCACGATGACTGTGGCGACTTCAAAGTAGAGTCCGGGGCCTTCACCGTGGGCTCCCGGGTCTGCTGTGAGCCCGGGGTTGTTGATGAGCTCCCACGCCGAGTAGAGGAACGCGGCCGAGATCCCGATGGAAACCAGGGTGTCCATCGTCGAGGCGAAGTGCCGGGCATTGACGGCCGTGGCCCGGTGGAACGGCCAGGCTGCCCAGGTCACGACGGGCAGGGCAAGTGCGAAGACCCACCATCCCCAGTGGGGGAACCGGGCGGCAGGGATCATGGAGATGACCACCACGGGGACGGTCAGGGCTGCCGCGACTACAAGGCGCGGAAGCAGGCCGGTTGGCCGTCCGGCCTGGCCCTTGCGGGTGGCTTCCGGGGCCGGGGTTTGTGCGGGCCCGGGGGCCGGCCGGCCCGGCGTTGGCCTGAGAATTGCCTTGTATCCGGTGGCGTTGACCGTATCGACGATCTGTTCGTCGGCGACGTCGGCAGGGGCGGTGACGCGGGCGGTTTCCAGCGCCAGGTTCACCGTGGCGGTGACGCCGCCGATTTTGCCGAGTTTGCGTTCAACACGGCTGACACAGGATGCGCAGGTCATGCCTTCGACGTCGAGGTCCACGATCCGGGTGTCCGGTGTGGTGAAGACGGTCTGGGTATCCATGCTGTGGCTGCTTTCCTGGTGCGTGGTTGTTCGTTCAGGCGTCGGCGGAGACGACGGTGTAGCCGGCCTGGGCGACGGCTTCGCTGACCTCGGCAGGGTCGAGAGTTTCCGAGGACGTGACGACGGCCCGGGAGATGCCGCCCTTGTTCAGTGCGATGTCGACGCCGTTGATCCCGTCGATGGCTGTGAGTTCCTCGATGACAGAGCCGACGCAGTGTCCGCAGGTCATGCCGGAGATGTTGACGGTGGTTTCCATGATCATTCCTTTCCTCCTTCGTGCAGGCAGTTCAGGCGTCAGCGCAGCAGCCGGCCGATGGCCTCGGATGCTTCCTTGACCTTCTCGCCAACGATGGCGGGGTTTCCGGTATCCCGGGACTCGTTCGCGGCTCCGACGACGCAGTGCCCGATGTGCTCTTCAAGCAATCCGATACTCACCGCGTGCAGTGCCTTGGTGACGGCCGAGACCTGGGTAAGGACGTCGATGCAGTACTGGTCCTCGTCGATCATGCGGGCGATGCCGCGGACCTGGCCTTCGATGCGTTTGAGCCGGCGCTGATACGCCTCCTTGTCCGAGGTGTAGCCGTGGCCCAGGTGTTCATCAGTCTGTTCGCTCATGACCTCTCCTTTTCACTCAACTATACCCTACCCCCCTAGGGTATAAACGGCGGTGTGTTGGCAGTGCGCTGCAGGGGGCTGTCTTTCAGACGGGTGTCTTGAAGGTTCCGGCCAGGTTCTGCAGCTGGTAGATCCATGAGGTCCACACTCCCAGGACCATCAGCACGCCCAGGAGTGCCAGGAGCAGGCCGCCGGCGATGTTGAACGTCCGGATGTGCCGCCGGACGAAGGCCAGGGCGCGGGTGACCCAGCTGACGCCCAGGGCGACCAGGGCGAAGGGAATGCCCAGGCCCATGCAGTAGGCGAAGGCCAGCAGTGCACCCCGCCAAGGGTCGCCGGTGGTGGTGCTCAGGGCCAGGACCGCGGCCAGGGTCGGGCCCATGCAGGGGGTCCAGCCCAGGCCGAAAACGACTCCCAGGACGGGTGCGCCGGCCAGACCGGACGCGGGCTTCCATGTCATCTTCGCGGTGCGCTGAAGGAAGGGCAGCTTCCCGGCCAGGGCCAGGCCCATGAGGATCACGACGATGCCCAGGACACGGATCAGTGTGTCCTGCCATCGGGCCATCCAGGTGCCGATGGCGCCGAAGGCCGCCCCGTAGAGGGTGAAGACGGCGGCAAAACCGAGGACGAAGAGCCCGACTCCTGTCAGCACGCGGCGGCGGTTGCCGTGCTGGGTCGGGTTGGTCAGGCCGGAGACGTATCCGAGGTATCCGGGTACCAGGGGCAGGATGCAGGGTGACAGGAAGGATACGAGGCCGGCGATCATGGCCAGCGGAAGCGCAATCAGCAGGATGCCGCTCTGCACGGTTTCCGCGAAAAAGCCGCCGATGCTCATGCCAGGACCTCCGTTCGTGGTTCGCAGCGTGCTGCATTGGGCTGTCGTATCGGCGAAGGTCTGTCAGGGGCGGGGCACTTAGTCATGATGGGCCTCGGGTTCGGGGTAGATGAGCGTGCGGGTGACCAGATGGTGGGGTGCGGTTTGACTCTCGCGCAGGATCCGGCCGTCCGGGGCGAGGGTGAGTTCAAGGACCGCGTTTTCGGCCGGGTAGGACAGGACGAGGCGGCGGTTGCCGTCCTCGTCGTCAAGCCGGGTGGCCGTAGTGGCCCGGCCGCTGGCGTAGAGGGCGCGCCGGATGAAGTCCTGGCCGTTGCTCTGGAAGGACCGGGGTGTTCCCAGGCCTTGGGAGGTGTCGCTGGTGACCAGTTCGTGCAGGGTGAAGGCCGGGACGGCCTTCATGGCAGTCACCGCTTCGCGCAGCAGGTCCTCGGCCGGAACGGCCGGCCAGGTGATGGCCAGTGCGGCGGGTTTGACGTTCCAGGTGCCGGATGTCGGGGTGAGGGTGAGGCGGCTGGTCCCGTCGGTCCATGTGGCGGGGCTGAAAAAGCAGCCTTCCCCGCAGCGTCGAAACGTTAGCTCGGCGGTCTCCCCGGCGGGTCCGGCGAGGGAGCCGGTGAGGCCAGTCTGCGTGGAGACGATTGTTCCTGAGGCGTCGGTGAGCTCCGGGACCGTGAGCTGGATGACGAGCTGACCGGAGCTGGCGCGGGCGTTGACGCCTATCTCTCCGGCCAGGGCCGCCGCCGGGACGACCGGGCCCGTGGCGGGAGGCGGAAACGCCAGGGGCGCGGCAGCGCTGCCGGGGACCGGGAGTACGGTCAGCACCGCGGAGACGACAAGGACGATGGAAAGGGCGGCTGCTTCGGCCCGGGCGGGGCGGCTGATTCTTTCCAAGACAGATTCCCGGCGCAGGAGCCGTCGTGCGGCCAGGGCAAGGCCCGCTGCGGCGGCGACCAGCACGGTTTTGGCCAGCAGGACCCGTCCGTAGTCGGTGGTGAGGAGGGCGTCGGGCGGGACGAGTATCAGGGCCGTTCCCAGGCCGGTGAGTACGACGGCGGTGAACAGCCACACGGCAGTCCGGGAATAGGCCCGGAGGGCTTCCCGGGACAGGTCCCGGTGGTGGCGCCAATGGATGAGGGTGCGCAGGATGTGGACGAGCATCCCGGTCCAGAGGATGGCCGCGGCAAGATGCACGACCGTCAGCGGGATGCCCAGGGCCGGGTCGGCCAGCTGCGGGTGCGCGCGCAGGGCCTCGGCGCCGATCACGGCAGCCAGCGGCAGCCACAGCCAGGCACGGCGCCGTGTTAAGGCCACCGCTGCTGCCAGGGCGAAGCCGCCGAGCTCGACAAGGGCCAGGATTCCCGGCCGGCTGCCGGTCAGGGCGTCCGGGACGGGACGGGTGAGCCCTGCTGTCAGGGAGCCGTTACCCAGCAGCAACACGGCCAGGCCGGTGGCGGCGGCCACACCGAGCAGGCAGGCCCACACGGTGACCGTCCTCGGCCCGGCCAGGGCGCCCCGAAGGCGGCCCAGCAGCCGGATTCCGGCTTGCTCGCCCAGGGCCAGAGCGAGGGCGGTAAACATCAGGAGGCGAAGGACGGTTGTCTGCCACGACCCCTGGGTGTCGGTGGCCTGGCCCCCGCCGAGGGCCGTGGCGGAGGGTCCGATGGCGTAGCGGTAGGACCCGCTCATGACGTCCCCGTCGCCGGCGGTGACCTGCCATTGGACGGTATAGATGCCCGGGGCGCCGGGGCCGGGAACGGGTATTTCCAGGGCACGGTTCTCATGGGAGAGCCGTGCCGCGCCCAGGCTCCGGCTGCCCTGGGGGCCGACCAGTGTCACCGGTGTCCCGGCGGTGGTGACCGGCTCATCGAAAAGCAGCGTCAGGGTCTCGGGGGCGGTGGCGGCGGTCGAATCGGCGGCCGGTGCGGAGAAGAGCAGGTTGGCGTGCGCGGAAGCAGGGACCGCCGACAGCAGACCGGCAAAGACGAGCCCCGCCGTGGCTGCGAGCAGCGCGGCGGCACGGCCGAGCCGGTGCGGCCGCCGGGGGGCCCTACGCGTCACGCCGGGGCGGCGGGATGACGTCGGTGCCGGCGCCGGGGTGTCCGCTTTGCAGTTGTGCGAGTTCTTCCCGGGCGGCCCGGATCCGTTCATCTATGTTCTGCGCCGGCGCCGCGAAGCACCCGACGGCCGTGGTGCCGGCCCGGCGCATGGGGCGCAGGCAGAAGAACCATGTCAGGGCGATGGCCGCCGCCGTGCCCGCCAGTGCGATCAGGACCGTGTTCACGCCGCGGGGTTCCCGCCGGGACGTGGTGCCGGGTGGCGGCCGTCGAAGTCTGCCGGCGCCGGGCGGAGGGCCTGGATCTGGGCGAGCAGGGAGGCCAGTTCCTGTTCCTGGTCGGGTGTGGCGGGCTGTTCGTTGCGGCTGCGGCCGCGCATCATGAGCCACATCATCAGGCCCATGCCGACGGGGCAGACCAGGGCGGGAAGGATGAGAAAAAACTGTTCCATGGGATGTCCTTAGCGGTCAGGGGTGGGGCGGAGCCGGGTGAGGTCGCGCCGGAGGGCGCGTGCGGAGAGCCGGCCATGGGCGATGAGCTTGCCGTCGGCGATCAGTCCGGGGGCGAAGAGGAGGCGGTGCTCAGCGGCGAGGACGCGTCCCTGGTCGCTGTTCAGGTCGACTTCGTCAACGCTGAGCCCGAACTCGCGGGAAAGCCCTGCCAGTAACTGCTTGCCGTCGCTGCACCAAGTGCAGTCGGTCCGGGTCAGCAGTGTGAGTGCGATCATGGCCTGATTCCGTCATTGAGGTCACTGAGCAGCTTGTCGACCGGAACGAACATCGTGTAGTCCGGGGCGCCGCCGTAGTCTGCCCGCCACCGGATGGTGCCGTCCGGTCCGACGAGGATGAAGCTGTGCCCGTCCCTCATGGCGCCCATCATCCCGTAGCGGTTCGCACTGTACTTCTCCGACACCGTGAGCGCGGGATCGGACAGGACGGGGGTGCTCAGGCCCATGTCCCGGGTTTTTCGGGCAATGAGGTCGGCAGGATCGGTCGTGATGGACAGGACCGCGTCGATGCCGGCGGCCTTGACCTTGGTGCTGTCTTTTTCAAGGATGGTCATCTGGTCCCAGCAGGGCTGGCAGGTCAGGCCTTCCTGGAAGTACAGGAGGACATTCTTTCCCTTGTAGTCGCCCAGGGACACCTGCTTCCCGCTGTTGTCCTGGAGGGTGAATGCCGGCGCGGCCTGGCCGGGACCGGGCTGGCCGACATCGTAGTTCTTCCCGGCCCCTGTGTTCTTCGGGGCTGTGGATCCGGAGAAGATGGCGTAAAGGCCGACGAGGATGAGGACAAGGGCTGCCGCCGCCAGGGTCCAGAGGAGCCAGCGGCGATTCGTTCCACGGGCCGGGCCGGCCTTGGAGTCGCGGCTTTTGGGGGTGGTCATGATCGGCTGTCCTTTGCGGGGATGGGCTCGGCGGTCGTGTCTGGAACGCAGCAGCCGATTCTGGGGTCGGCTGCAGTGTCATCGACGGGGGCGTCATTGACGGGTTTTTCCGGGACGGCCGGGGGTCCGGCATGCCGGCGGGCCTGGGTGATCAGGTAGAGGAGACCGGCGGTGAGGATCGCGGCTAGGACCCAGCCGGGGAGCCAGCCCACTGCTGCGGCGATGACGGCGGCGGCGTGCTGCAGTTCGGCGGTGATCTGCAGGAATACCCCGTCCGATCCCATGCCGGGTCCCAGGGCGGCCTGGACGTAGGTGAGTAAGGCCATGGCGATGAGCAGGAAGGCTGACGCGGCCGTCCCGAACGCCATCGTGCGGCGCAGGCGGCCGAGCCGGAGGGTGACCTGCCGTCCCTGCAGCCACCGGCTCCTGCTCCAGTCCCTGCGGTCCCAGACCAGGGCCAGGACGGCCAGCCGCGCGACCATGCCTAGAACGTACGTCAGTGCCACCGCCAGCGCCGCGGGAAACGAAGCACTCGCCCCGGAGAGCACAGCGACGCCGGCCAGCACCGGGGCGCAACAGGAACTGGCCGCCCCCGAAAACACTCCCAGCCCGTAGACCGAACCGAACCCTGCCCCGGTGGGGGCCCGGCCCGGCAGCATCGGCAGCCGCGGCTTCCATCCGAACAGCATGGCTGTTCCGCCGGCCAGCATCGCGGTGGCGGCGGCCAAAAACACCAGCACATGCTGGCCCGAGACAAGGCTGACAAGGAAGGTTGCTCCCAGCCCGATCGGGACGATGACGGTGGCCACCCCTCCGGCGAAGACGAAGGTTGCGGCGAGAATGCCGGTGCGGCGGCGGAAGCCGGTGGCCAGGTACGCGGGGAGCATGACCGAGACGCAGCACGGGGCGAGCAGGGCCACGAGGCCGCCAAGGAACGCGGTCAGCAGCGTCCCGCCGAACAGCAGATCTTCCATGGACGTTCGCCCTTCGCACCACTCGACGCTTCAAAAACTATTCTCCTAAGGAGTTTAGGAGAATAGGCGGACGGTGTCCAGCGGCGGGAGCCGACGGTTGGTTTTAGCGGGGTCGGCTTTAGAGGGCGGTAGTGCTGGTGGAGACGTATCCGTCGGGGCAGAGGTTCTGTCCGGCCGCGGCCGCTGCCGGACCTCCCAGCAGCAGCACCGGGAGGGCGAACAGTGCGGCCACGGCCAGGGAGCCGGCGGCGGTCCTGGCGCTGCCCAGGGGCTGGTGCGGGGGGATGAGCCGGCGCACGCGGGCCGCGGCCCCGGCACCTCCTGCCGCCAGCGCCACGGCAGGGGCCAGCGCAATGCTGCCGGTGGCGACGGCCAGCAGCGCAGCGGCCACGGTGAGCCGTCCGGATCGGGCGGCCGCGGCGTCATCGGCGCGCAGTTCGATCAGCCGGGCGGTCTCCTCGGCGGCGGTCCGGAAGAGCGCAACAGCCGGAAAGGCCGATGCCAGGGCCCGGGCGAGGCCCAGGATCAGGTCGTGCCGCTCGGTCAGGTGGGCGTGTTCGTGGGCCAGGACCGCGTCCAGCTGTGCCTCGTCCAGGGCCTGCAGTGCCCCTATTGTCACGACGGTGCGCCGCCGCCGGCCGGGGAGGCAGTAGACGGCCGGTTCCGCCGAGTCCAGGACAACGACGTCGCGGTGTGTGTCGGTGTGGCCGACGACGTCCAGGATCCTGCTGTGGCGGGTGCGTTCCCGGGCCATGCCGGCCAGGCCCGAGCCGAGGCACCACATGGTGCGGCCGAGGATGGCCAGGGAAAGGACGGCGCCGGTGGCACCGGCCGCCGCCCCTCCGGGGGAAGCGTACTGCTCGCGGATGGCCATGACGCAGGCCCGCAGCAGTTCGGCGAGGTCGGCGCTGACGGTCATGGTCGGGAAGGTCAGGGCCAGTCCGGCGAGGGCTGCGGAGGCCAGGACGGTGACGGTGAGTGCCTGCCACGCCGCGATGGCCAGCCGGGGCGACCTGTCGGCCCAGGATCCTGCCCGCAGCAGCCGGGGGCCGGCAACGGCAAGGGTCAGGGCGTAACTGAGGAGGGACAACGCGACGATCATGCGGTCGCGTCCTGTTCCCTCGCCGCGCTGAGGAGCCGGTGCAGTTCCTCGGCCTCTTCGGGCCGCATCCCTTCGACGAAGCCCAGAAGGGCCGCGGTCCGGTCATCGGTGAGTGAGAGCGCTTCTGTCACGAGTCCGGCAACGTACTTGTCCCGGCCCGCAGCCGCACCATAACGAAACGCCCTGCCCTCTCGCTCCTTCGTCAGCCAGCCCTTGCGGTGCAGAATCTCGGTGACGGTGTGCACCGTGTTGTAGGCAAGGCGCCGGTCCAGACCGTCGAGGACCTCCCGGACCAGCAGCGGACCGTCGGCACGCCAGATCTGCTCCATGATGGCGCTCTCCAGATCGCCAAACTTTGGCATGCTGCCTCCTCGGCCGTGTGGTGTCCTATCAAGGATAGGAGATAGGCCCCCGCATTGCACCTAATTACCTAAGTAAGTTAGGTTTGAGGCAGGAATGCCGGCCCGCCGGCGTTGACCGCAGCGCCGGATCCCCGGTGCCCGTCAAGCAAAGGATTCAGGGAATGCCCCGATCAAAGAACCCGGGCCGGGCCGCCGGCAAGGACTCGCAGGAGGCAGGGCCGGCTGCCGGGAGTAATCCCACCCTCAAGCAGCAGCGGGCCGCGGACATCGCCCAAAAGATGGCCGGCTTCAAGCGCGTACACCAGAAAAACCGGCGCAAGCGCCTCATCCTCATTATTAGTGCCTGGACGGTCGGCATTGCCCTGGCGGCGGGCCTGGTCGTCTTCGCCGTGATCAGCGCCCAGCCGAAGAGCCCTCCGGCGGCCATTGACGGCGTCCAGACCTTTTCGGGGCTGAGCTCCAACCATGTGACGACACCGGTCAAGTACGCCCAGTCCCCGCCCGCCGGCGGGGACCATTCGGCGGTCCCGCTCAACTGCGCCGTCTACAGCGAGCCGGTGCCCAACGAAAACGCGGTCCACTCCCTGGAGCACGGGGCCGTCTGGGTGACCTATGACCCGCAGGCGGTCAGCGGTGCGCAGCTGGACACGCTCCGCAAGGACATCCCCTCGACCTACGCGATCCTCTCCCCTTACAGCGGGCTTCCCTCCCCGGTCGTCGCCTCCGCCTGGGGCGTGCAGCTGAAAGCATCGGGCGCTGATGACCCGCGCATCAAAGACTTCATCGCCAAATACCGGAGCGCAAAAACGGCCCCGGAGCCCGGCGCCCCCTGCACCGGCGGACTCGACGGCCCAGGCAAGATCAAGTAGCCAGACGGGCAGCTGAACCAGCCGCCCGCACCAACCGCCCCCGCACAACTGAGGTAAGGAACAAGACCAATGATGGGTTATGGATACGGCGACATGGGACCTATGTGGCTGTGGATGCTGGGATGGTCGCTGCTTCTCATCGCCGCTCTGGCCGCGCTCGTCTGGGTGATCGTCCGCCTGGCCAGGGGCGGTGGACAGTCCCCGGCCAGCCGGTCCGGCTCTGCCCGCAGCATTCTCGATGAGCGGTACGCGCGCGGGGAAATCGACGACGAGGAATACCGCAAACGGCGCGAAACGCTGGGATAGCGTTTTGGGCGGTCCCCTGACGCGGACTCAGGAGGCCTGAGCCGGACCGGGACAATCACCGGGCGGCTCCCGCACCGCGGCAAGCCTTCAAGCGGCCCCGCCGCCGGGTCCTGTCCCACCTACCGATCCAGGTAAGGAAACATCGTGAACGTTTTCCAGGAAATGGGTCGGGCGCTGGCAATGGCCGGGGCGATGGGATGGGATGGGAAATCCTGTGGCCACTGCTCCTTGGATTCGCCTTGTCAGGCGTCATCCAGGCTCTCGTCAGCCGGGAGCGGATTGCGGCGTTGGTGTCCGATGACTCGCCCCGGTCCCTGGGTGCCGCAACAGGACTTGGTGCGGCATCCTCCTAGTGCTTCTACGCCGCGGTGGCCCTGGCGCGGTCCCTGTTCCGCAAGGGCGCCCATTTCACCGCGGCGATGGCCTTTGAAATCGCCTCCGCCAACCTCGTCATCGAGTTGGGCATCATCCTGACCGTGCTGATGGGCTGGCAGTTCACCCTGGCCGAATTCATCGGCCGACCCGTAATGATCATTGCCATCGCGCTCGGCTTCCGGTGGTGGATGCGCGGACGCATCCTCGAGACAGCCCGCCACCAGGCCTACAAAGGCCTCGCCGGATCCATGGAAGGCCACGCAGCCATGGACACGTCCGTCCACGGCGAGGGAAGCTTCTGGCAGCGGCTGCGCTCCCGGGACGGGCTGACCGCCGTCGCGCAATACTTCGTCATGGACTGAGCCTCCGTCTGGAAGGACATCGGCAGCGGCCTGCTGCTCGCCGGTGCCTTCGCGGCCTGGGTACCCCAGTCCTGGTTGCAGGCCCTGTTCCTTACCGGCAACCCGGTCGCCTCCGGCCTCTGGGGCCCGGTCATCGGGCCGCTCCTGGCCATGGTCAATTTTGTCTGCTCCATCGGAAACGTGCCCCTGGCGGCGGTGCTGTGGAACGGCGGAATCAGCTTCGGCGGGTCGTCAGTTTCATCTTCGCCGACATCGCCTTCCTCATCCTCGGCGCCTTTCTCCTCATCCGCTTCATCCGCACCGGAGGTGCGGGGATGCTCCAGATGATGGGCGGGGAACCGGCGGCCATCGACGGACCGGGCCACGACCACAACATGTAGAGCACGCCGGAACCCGTCTGTATTTCACTGGGCCACGGACCACGCCATTCAATTGGCCAGGGTATCGCTGATAAGCGATTTCAGCGTGGATTTGTCCGCAACTCCCAGGATCCGGGCCGCGACCCGGCCCTGTTTGTCGAGCACGATGGTGGTCGGAACGGCCTGAGGGGGCACAAAGCTGGCCATGGCCAGAAGAATGCCGCCGTCTCTGTCATAGAAACTCGGATACGTCACTCCGAAGGTACGTTCATAGGCAGCGGCCGTCGGGGCCTCATCCCGGATGTTCACGCCATAGAACTCGGCTCCCTTGCCTTGGAATGACTGGCTGAGCTCCTGCAGCGTTCCTGCCTCCAGCCTGCACGGGCCGCAGGCTGCATACCAGAAATTCAGCACCACGACTTTGCCGGGGAATGACCGGGACTCCACCGTCCGGCCGTCGAACAACTGGGCATGGAAGGTCACCGGGTTCTGGCGGGCGGCTGCGGTGTATTCACTGACTGAGCCGTCGCCTGCAATGTAGTTCTTGTTATCCCCCGCACGGGCCTGCTGGGCCAGCGAATCCGGCGCCGCGCAGGCCGCCAGCGAAACGGCGAGCACCGACGCTGAAGCGATCGCGGCCAGAAGCGACCTGCGTGGGCGCCGCCTGGCAGCCCGGCCTCTGTCCAGCTTCATCAGCTTCCTCTCCTGCTGGCCACGCGGCCCGCGCGCCTAGCGGCGGTTTTCCCGTTATCGGCCGGGTCCGGCCGTGACAGGCCGCCGCCGGTTGGGGGAACCGGCGGCAGCCCCTCCCCAGTGTAGACCTAAACTACTTAGGTTGTTAGGTCTGTGGGATGCTCCTGATACAGCTTCACATGCACCTCCGCGGACACGCGTTCCAGCTTGGGCCGCTGAGCGTGCTGTTCTATGACCTCTGCATCCTGGCCGGCATCGTGGTCGGCGTGTGGCTTACGGCCGCCGCCTCCGGGGCCCGGGGCGGTACCACGTCCCAGACCTTGGACATGGTGATCTGGGCGGTGCCTTCGGTATCGTCTGCGGCCGGATCTACCACGTCATCACCGACAACCAGCTCTACTTCGGCCCCGGAAAAGACCCGTGGGGTGCACTGCGGATATGGGAAGGCGGCCTCGGGATCTGGGGAGCCGTCGCCCTCGGGCTCGTCGGCTCCGGGATCGGTGCCCGCCGAGCCGGGGTACCCTTCGCGGCCTTCGCCGACGCGGCCGCCCCCGGGCTGCTCCTGGCCCAAGGCCTGGGCCGCTGGGGCAACTGGTTCAACTGGTTCAACAAACGAACTCTACGGCGAATCCACGCACCTGCCGTGGAAACTCCAGATCCACGCCATGAACCAGGCCACCGGCAAGGCCCTGACCGCACCCGACGGCACACCGGCAATCCTCGGCTACTTCCAGCCCACCGTCCTCTACGAATCCCTATGGACCCTAGCCGCAGCACTGCTGCTGATATACCTGGATCGCGGCGGTGCAGGACGATGACATGGTCCTGGTCGTCGCACCTGAGCATCCCTGGGCCCGGCGCCGGACCCCGGTCACGGCCGGCGAACTGGCAGCAACCGCGCTGGTCACCAGCTAACACGGCAGCGGAACCCGGGACGCCCTCGAGCACCTGCTCACCACCGCAGTGGCCCCGCCCCTGGCAGAGCCGCTGGTGGAACTATCCACGACGGCGGCCGTCCGTGACGACCTCGCCCTGCACCGGCTCATCGCCATCCCCGTCCGTGGGCTGCCCCTGCGCCGCACCCTGACCGCCCTGTGGCAAACCGGCCCAACACCCCCGCCGGGGCCGGCCCGGGATCTGGCAGCCATCGCCGCCAGAGCTGTTCCGGGAACCAGCACCCGCCGGAAGGCATGAAACCCGGCGCGATTCTAATGCTTTGCGTGACCGGCACGGCGGCCCGTGGAGCTACGCAGGCACACGGGTTCGGAGGAGAGAACACAATACCCCCGACAGCAGTAGGGGACTATTTCCTCGCTGGCTGGGAATTCGCCGCGTCGGCTGCTGAGTTAAGCGGGCGGGATTGGCGCGGCGCTGTATCGCGGACCGACAGAGGGGCCGAGGGGCCATGGTCTGGTAACTGTTGGCAACCGTTCTTGCCGACACACGTTCCTCGGGCGGCCAGCTAATGGGCCGGCGGCGGCCGGGGCCCTGCGTTGCAGCTGTTATCCGGCGGGGGTGCTGATCTTTTCCCCGGCGGGGTTGATGACCCACCAGATCTTGTTGAAGCCTTGGCCCTTGACGTCGCCCGGGGCGGTGTCTTTGGTGTAGAGGTACAGGGGCATCCCGTTGAGTGTGACTTGCCTGGTCCCGGCGTCGGTGGTGATCACGCCGACCTTTCCGGTGACACCCTCCACTACTGGGGTCCCGGATCCGGCGGTCACCGCTGACCAGATGGACAGGCAGGCCCCGGCGCAGGCACTCTTCCCGGAGTCTTTGACGTCCTTGTCGAAAACATAGACGGACATGCCCTTGCCGTCGACAACCGTGGTCCCCAGGGAGGTTTTCGCAGTTGTCAGATCTGCCGGGGCGGCACTGGTGGCGGGCGCGGCCGGGGCTGACGTGGTTCCGGTGGAGGTCGTTGTCGATGCGCCGCAGCCGGTCAGTGCCAGAGCGGAAAGGGACAGCGCCGCCATGGCTATGCTCAGTCTCGTGTTCATGAAATATGACTCCTCTAAAAACAGATCTTTGGGACAGATTCACCCGGCCTGCTCTCAGCAGGTCGTTGCGGTGGATCTGCACGGCGCGGGTTTGCCGCTATGCCTTAAGACGGCGCAGGTGGTGAGAATGGTTCAACCGGGGGCAGAATTTTTTACGGCTGAACTTTTCCCGGTCATTGGGCGTCTTAGCGGGTAGGGCCCGTTCCATCGAGATGTCAGGGGCGTCCATGCCATTAGATGAGCAGATAGTCGCAGAGATCTACCGGGAGCATGCGCCGGCGCTGCGACGCTTCGCGATCGGGATAACATCGAGCCCGGAGCAGGCCGAAGACGTCGTGCAGGAGACGATTCTGCGCATCTGGCAGCAGGCCCCCGGAATCACCACCAGTATGCGCGGTTACCTTTTCCGGAAGGCCAGAAACATCGACATCGACAATTTCCGCCGTCAGCAGCGCCGGCCCCAACAAACGCAGACGGAGGACCTGGAGCAGATGGCGGTTACGGTCGAGCACGTGGACGGGCTGTTGATGAAGGTGCTGATGGAAGAAGCACTGGCCCGACTCAGTGCCGGGCACCGCGAGGTCATCACCATCAGCGGAACCAAGCCACGCGCCCCGGCCTCGCTTAAGCACTGGACCCTGTACCTACCCTCTACCGCTGGGTCCCGGCATCGAAGACCGGCCAAGGTTTCGACTCCGTAGCTGCTGTGGTTGGTGCACGGGACTTCTGAAGATTTGGATGACCGTGCACGGCACTTCTGACATCCAGATGTCAGAAGTCCTCTGCACACCATGGGATGGTGGGCGGCCTTCAGGATGGCACCTTTTCGGCTGAGCGTGTGAGGGTGAAGATAGCCCGTGCCAGGTCCCGGGCTGGAGCCGACGCGGGCGCCAGCGCGCGGCCGCGGGTAGGGGGCGTGGACGTTTACGGCCATCGCGCTGCGCTTCAGACGCCGCCGCGGCGGATCAGCTTGCCGCTGGGCGTGCGGCCGTCGATCTCG
>NZ_JASBRB010000014.1 GCF_029960665.1 Pseudarthrobacter sp. AL07 | reverse complement strand
GTCACAAACCGGTGCTCCCCGGCCGAAATTGACCCACGGAAGAGTCAGGAGAGCCAGATCAATGACGCATTTACCAAGGAGTGACCATGAAAATCGCCCTGGATCCCACCCCGTTCCACCACAGCCACAGCCTGCTGGAATTTCCGCGCGTGGCCGCCGATCTCGGTTACAACTACCTGCAGCTGACCCCGCACGCGGACATGATCCCGTTCCATAACCACCCCAAAGCCGACGACGAGCTGGTGGCCCGGATGAACAAGGCGTGCAAGGACGCCGGCGTCGAAATCGCGTCCGTCCTGCCGGTTCTGCGCTGGTCCGGCCCGGACGAGGATGCCCGCGAGGCGGCGGTCCGCTACTGGAAGCGCGCCATCCAAATTGCCGTGGATCTGGGCGTCAGCACCATGAACACCGAATTCAGCGGCCGCCCCGAAAAGGCCGAAGAGTCCGAGCGCGCCTTCTACCGCTCCATGGAAGAGCTGCTGCCGATCATCGAGCGTGAAGGCCTGGACGTCCTGATCGACCCGCACCCGGACGACTTCGTCGAAGACGGCCTGGCCGCCATCCGCGTCATCCGCGGCATCAACTCGCCCAACATCGGCATGGTCTACGTGGCCTCTCACTCGTTCCACATGGGCAACAGGCCCCTGGAAATCATGCGGGCCGCCGGGGACAGGCTGCGCCTGGTCCACGTCTCGGACACGATGGACCACCACGCCTCCCACGGCCTGCGCTACATCACCAACCCGCCCGGGAACGCCGTGCGGGTGCACCAGCACCTGAAAATCGGCGACGGCGACGTCAACTGGGACGAGTTCTTCGGCGGTCTCAAGGAAATCGGCTTCCTGGAGAAGGACAACACCGTGATGGTGTCCAGCGTCTTCGCCGAAGACGATAACGCCGAGGACGTGTCCCGCTACCAGCTGGAGACGATGAAGGAGCATATCCAGAAGGCGAGCGTATGACGGCGCCGGGTGCTTCCCGGACCTCGCCCGGAAACCGCCTGTCAACCACAAACGCGCCCTGCGGACTGTCACCAGCATTTCGACATTCGGGGGCCTGCTGTTCGGCTAGGATGCCGGTGTCATCAACGGAGCGCTGCCTTACATGTAGGAAGATCCGGGGCTGACGCCGCTGACCGAAGCTCTGGTCACGTCCTCGCGCCAAGCAGCACCGGGTGATTGCCGCACGCTTTCGTGTTGGGTCTGGCCGTGGGTGGTGCGTCCGTGACCGTCCTTGTGTACCTGGCTGAAGTTTCACCCAGCGCACGGCGCGGGCGCATCGTTACGCAGACCGAGTTGATGATCGTCACCGGGCAGTTGCTGGCCTTCATCTTCAACGCGTATCTCGGCAACACTTTTGGTGAGAGGCTTTGACCGTCACCTTCCTGGCCTTCCAGCAGGGTGCCATTTCGCCGGTCAGCTGGCTCGTGTTGTCCGAAATTAGACCGCTGAAGATCCGCGGTCTTGGGATGGGAGCGTCGGCATTTATGGTGTGGACCGTAAACTTCATGGTTGGCTTCGGCTTCCCCCAGTTACTCGCCGCGATCGGACTCTCCAGCCCATTCTTCGTGTTCGCAGTGCTGGGCGTTGGCGCCATTGTGTTGCTGCCACGTACGTTCCGGAAACAAAGGATAAGAGATTGGAAGACGTGCAGCACTACTTCAAGAATGTTGCCGGCACCAAAGCCATGGCTGGCGGCCCAGCCCCCCGACCTGTCCTGCCGACGCAGTCCGGACACCGGCATCCCTGACCTTATTACGTCAAAACATCCTAATGTCAGGACAAACTATTGACTTATGTGAATTGAGTCACCATGATCGTTGTAGAAGGCCGACTGACTGGCGCAGCGAAGCGTCCCCAGGGGCCCGGATCAAAGGAGATAACTCGTGACGAAGTTTTCGTGGCGTAAGGCGGCCCTCGTGGCCTCTGTGGTGCCCATGCTGGCCCTGAGTGCATGTTCCAGCACTGGCGGTAAGGCCCCGGACGCGGCCGGCGGTGCAGCCGGAGGGCAGGTCGTCAGCACGCCGAAGCTGAAGATCGCATTGATCACGCACGCGGCCCCGGGAGATACCTTCTGGGACATCGTGCGCAAGGGAGCCGAGGAGGCCTCGGCGAAGGATAACGTGGAGTTGCTTTACACGTCCGATCCTGAGGGTGGCCGGCAGGCCCAGCTGATCGAGCAGGCCATCGATCAGAAGGTGGACGGCATCGCCGTGACCCTGGCGAAGCCGGATGCTCTTAAGGACGCGTTGAAGAAGGCCACCGACGCCGGAATCCCGGTGGTGAGCCTGAATGCCGGCGAATCAGTCTCCGCCCAGCTCGGTGCCTTCACGCACTTCGGCTCGAATGAAAAGCTGGCCGGTACAGCTGTTGGCGACAAGCTCCGGAGCGAGGGTTTGTCCCACCCCATCTGCGTCATTCAGGAACAGGGCCACGTTGGCCTTGAAGCCCGGTGCGCCGGCGTTAAGGAAAAGCTGCCCGCAACGGAAATCCTCTATGTCGCCGGCACCGACATGACCCAGGTGTCCTCCACCGTGACCGCCAAGCTGCAGGCCACCGCGGACGCTGACTCGATCGTCGGCCTGGGCGCCCCCTTCACACTCACCATCCTGAAGGCCGTCAACGCGGCCGGCAGTAAGGCCAAGGTGGCCTCCTTCGACATGAACGCCGAGCTTGCCCAGAAGATCGCCGACGGCGAGATCCTCTTTACCGTGGATCAGCAGCCGTGGCTGCAGGGTTACGGGGCGATCGATGCGATCTGGCAGAACAAGCGTGGCGGGTTCGAGATCGGCGGCGGCCAGCCGGTACTGACCGGCCCGTCCATCGTCGACAAGGCCGCAGCGGCTGACGCACTCAAATTCGCCAAAGAAGGCATCCGCTAAGGATCCTTTGAGCCGGGTTCCGGGCCCTTGCGGGGCCCGGAACCCGGCCCGGAGTAGGAGAAGCACCATGACCCAGACCATTTCCAAGACACCGCCATCGAAGACACCGGCACCGGTCACTGATGAGCGCGTCGCCAAGCGCAATCCGCTACAGAAGCTCCTGGGCCGCCCGGAAGTCGGCGCCCTGGTCGGGGCGATCGTGCTGTTCGTGTTTTTCGCCTCGGTCTCCCAGACTTTCATTCAGCCCAACGCGTTCGCGACCGTGCTCTACGGCAGTTCCACGATCGGGATCATGGCCGTGGGGGTGTCGCTGTTGATGATCGGCGGGGAATTCGATCTCTCCACCGGTGTGGCCGTGATCTCCTCGGCGCTGACGGCATCGATGTTCAGCTGGTACTTCGCCACGAATGTCTGGATCGGCGTCATTCTGGCGTTGATGGTGTCTTTGGCGATCGGCTTCATCAACGGCTGGATCCTGATGAAGACCAAGCTGCCCAGCTTTATCGTGACCCTGGCTTCGTTCCTGATGCTGACCGGCCTGAACCTGGGCCTGACCCGGCTGATCGGCGGCTCCGTGTCATCGCCGTCGATCTCTGCCATGGACGGCTTCGGCTCCGCCCGCGCCGTGTTCGCGTCTTCGGTGACCATCGGCGGCGTCGACGTGAAAATCACGGTGTTCATCTGGTTTGCGCTCGTGGCAGTGGCTTCCTGGGTGCTGCTGCGGACCAAGGTAGGGAACTGGATCTTCGCCGTCGGCGGGGACGCGAACGCGGCCCGCGCCGTCGGCGTGCCGGTGAAGGCGACCAAGATCGGCCTGTTCATGGCTGTGGGTTTCTGCGGCTGGATCCTGGGCATGCATAACCTCTTCGCGTTCGACACGGTCCAGTCAGGGGAAGGCATCGGCAACGAGTTCCTCTACATTATCGCCGCGGTCATCGGTGGCTGTCTCCTGACCGGCGGCTACGGCTCCGCGGTGGGCGGCGCGATCGGGGCGTTCATCTTCGGCATGGCCAATAAGGGCATCGTTTACGCGCAGTGGAATCCGGACTGGTTCAAGTTCTTCCTGGGCCTGATGCTGCTGCTGGCCACCATCGTCAACCTCATCGTCAAACGCCGCGCGGAACTCAAGTAAAGGGGCCCGGGAACATGAATGCCAAGGAAATCGATCAGCAAACGCTGCTCCAGAACGAAAAAGATCCCCTGACCCACACGCCCGTGCACCTGCTCTCCCTCGAGGGAGTAGGCAAGCACTACGGCAACATCATCGCCCTGAGCGATGTCACCATGGCCGTGGACAACGGCCGCGTCACCTGCGTGCTGGGCGACAACGGCGCGGGTAAGTCCACGCTGATCAAGATCATCGCCGGCCTGCACCAGCACGACGCCGGGGTCCTGAACATCATGGGCGAGGAACGGAAATTCACGTCCCCTCGTGACGCCCTCGACGCCGGCATCGCCACGGTCTACCAGGACCTTGCCGTTGTCCCGCTGATGCCTATTTGGCGGAACTTCTTCCTCGGCTCGGAACTGACGTCCGGCTTTGGCCCGTTCAAGAGCCTGGACGTGGAGAAGATGAAAGCCATCACGCTCAAGGAACTCGCGGAGATGGGCATCGACCTGCGCGATGTGGAGCAGCCCATCGGCCAGCTCTCCGGCGGTGAACGCCAATGCGTCGCGATCGCCCGCGCCGTGTACTTCGGTGCCAAGGTCCTGATTCTGGATGAGCCGACAGCAGCCCTGGGCGTGAAGCAATCCGGCGTGGTCCTGCGCTACATCCTTCAAGCCCGCGACCGCGGCCTCGGCGTCATCTTCATCACCCACAACCCGCACCACGCCTTCCCCGTCGGGGACCGGTTCCTGCTGCTCAAACGCGGCAAATCGATCGGCTACTACGACAAAAAGGACATCACCCTCGACGAACTCACCGCCCAGATGGCCGGCGGCGCCGAACTCGCCGAACTCGCCCACGAACTCGAACAACTCGGCGGCCACAGCGACGTGGTCAAAGAAGTCCAGGCGGAGGTGGCGGGGGTGGCCGACGTCGCGGATGCCGTCCAGGCAGGCGCCCCAAGACACGCCTAACAGCGCCGGCCCGAAGGGGCCCTCCGGCGGACTGCCGGCGGGCCCCTGCCTTGCCACGGGCAGCTACTAATCGACGTGCAGAACCACGATGGACAGGACAGGACCAACATGCCGATCCGGGTAGGCGTCATCGGCGCCGGAATCATGGGCGCCGACCACATCAGGAATCACGCCACCACTATCGGCGGCGCCGAAGTCACCTATGTGGCTGATATCGACGCCGGCCGTGCCGTGGCCGCTGCGCCACCGGCCGCCCGCATCACTACCGATCCCTCCGAGCTGATCAATTCAAGCGAGGTGGACGCCGTCGTGGTTGCCTCGCACGACTCCACGCACGCCGGGCTGGTGCTGGAATGCTTCGAGGCGATGACCCCGGTGTTGTGCGAAAAGCCAATGGCACCCACACTCCTTGAAACCCTTGAGGTGGTAGCGGCGGACGCAAATATTGTGGCAGCCACCGGCGCATCCTTGCTCTCACTGGGCTTTATGCGGCGCTTCGACCCCGGCTACGTGGCCCTGCGCCAGTCCGTGCAGGACCGGATCCAAGGTGAGCCTCTGATGGTTCACTGCACCAGCCGCAATGCCGTTGCGGGCCCCGGCACCACCTCGGAATCGGCCATCACCAATTCGGCCATCCATGAGCTGGACATCATTCCTTGGTTGCTGGACTCTCCCATCACTGAAGTGTCATGGCAGGCCGGGCGGAGCTCACGCCATGCCGACGGCGGGCTGCAGGACCCAGGCAGACGGCGATACCTGCGGACTGGCGCCCGCGCTTTGCCGACGCATACCGCCTGCAGCTGCAGGCCTGGATATCAGCCTTGGCCAAGGGAGAACAGCCGCCCCTGGCCGGCGCGCAGGACGGCCTCAATGCCTCGCTCGTGGCCCAGGCCATGATCCAGTCCCTGCACGTCGACGGCGCCTACACGAAAGTGAGCTACTCGTGAGCAACTGCGCCCTGCCGGTCTCCCGCGTGCCCGGTTCGCGGGATGCCCCCGTGCTGCGCTGGGGGATCATGGGACCGGGCTGGATCGCCGAACGCTTCACCGAATCCGTCCAGGCACACAACTTCCACCACCAGGCCGCGGTGCTCGCCCTCGACGCCGGTACCCTGGTCACCGAGGTCCTGGGCCTGCCGGAACAGCTGCGTGCCATGGGCCAGCCGCACGAATCGGGGGTCAACGCCCAGCTTTCCGCCACCATGCAGTTCGCCGGCGGCGCGCAGGCCGTGGTGAACACGCACGTGCACAACTTCACGCCGACGTCCGCCACGATTGTCGGTTCCGAAGCCACGCTGACTATCGACGGTCCCTTCAACATGCCAGGCGGCTTCGAGGTCCGCTTCCCGGATGGGGCCAGGCTGCGCCATGAGGAACCGTCCGGCGGCCACTTCGAGGGACTGCACTACGAAGCGGCGGCCGTGGCCCGTGCCGTGGCCGCCGGGCAGACGCAGGCGTGCCAGCGGACTCTGCCAGCGTCCATCCGAACCTTGGACGTCGCTGACGAAATCCGCCGCCAGCGGGGAGTGGTGTTCCCGGGCGAAGAGACGTCGGCGGACGTGGACGCGGCGCGGCTCTGATCCATTTTTGTTCTGACCATCGAAAGGACGGGCCCATGGCCTACATCGAACAGCACTCCGACGGACTCCCCGTACCCGTAAAAGTCGGGCTCATCGGCTCCGGCTGGATGGGGGCGTTCCATGCCGAAAGCATCTCCCGCAGAGTCCCCGGCGCTATCCTGGCGGCCATCGCGGACCCCAATGTGGAGTCCGCGCAGGCCCTTGCCCAATCGTTGGGCACCGAAAAGGTCACAGCCGACGCCGCGGACATCCTGGCCGATCCGGAAATCGACGCCGTGGTCATCGCCAGCCCGGCCCGCTTCCACACCGCCCTGATCACCCAGGCTGCCGCCGCGGGGAAGCACGTCTTCTGCGAGAAGCCTGCGGGCCAGGGCCTGGACGAACTCGATGCCGCGCTTGCCGCCGTTGAAAAAGCCGGCGTGCACTTCCAAATCGGCTTCAACCGACGCTACGCGGATGACTTCCAGGCCGCCAAGAAAGACCTCGCGGCCGGCATCGCCGGGCAGCCGCAGCTCCTGCGCTCGCTGACCCGCGATCCGGGCAACGGCAGCATCCCGCACGCGGCCCGGGTCCCCGCATGGACGGTCTTCCTGGAGACCCTGATTCACGACTTCGACACCCTGAACTGGTTCAACGAAGGCGCCGAGCCGGTGGAGGTCTATGCCGTGGCCGACGCGCTCGTGGAACCGGAGCTGCGCGATCAGGGCTTCCTGGACACCGCGGTGGTGACCGTCCGCTATAGCAACGGCGCCATCGCCGTGGCGGAAGCAAACTTCAGTGCCCGCTATGGCTATGACATCCGCGGAGAGGTCTTCGGTTCCAAGGGCATGGTCCAGGCCGGCCGTGCCACCGAGACGGCGGCCCGGCGTTACACGGCGGAGGGACTGTCGGCGGACACCCCGCGCCTCAACGTGGAACTCTTCCGGCAGGCCTACACGGACGAACTCGCCGATTTCGCCGCCACGGTTCGGGCGCTGCGTGACGGCACACCGCGGCCGTCGGGCGCTTTCACCCTCAGTCCCGGGGCCGCGGACGCCCGCCGCGCGCTGGCCATGGCGTTGGCCTGCATCGAATCGGTCAAACAGGGCGGTCCGGTGGCCGTGGCTGCTGCCCCCTTGGCGAGGCGTGACGTCGCTGAGGCGGGCGTCTGATGCGGCTGGCCGTCTGCGCGGAAATGGTCTTCACGGACCTTCCGTTCGTGGAACGGGTGCGCCGGATCCACGACGCCGGATTCGACGTCGAGATGTGGGACTCCAGGGGCAAGGACCTCGCCGCGCTCAAGGCCACCGACGCGGTGTTCTCCTCCATGACCGGGTACAGCTCCGGAAGCCTCGTGGACCCCGGCACGGCCGACGACGTGGTGCGGACCGCGGAATCGCTGATCCCCACCGCCCTGGAGCTCGGCGTCAGCCGCATGGTGGTGCACTCCGCGGAGCTCATCGATGGCCAGGCGGCCCGCCCCCTGTACCGTTCCACCGGCCCTATGTGGAGTACCGGCGCGCGGACGCTGGAACGCCTCGGCAAGCTGGGGGAGAAGTACGGTGTGACGTTCTGCCTGGAGAACCTCAACACCATCCTGGACCACCCAGGCATCCCGCTGGCCCGGGCCAAGGACACGCTGGCGCTCGTGGAAGCAGCCGGGCACCCCAACGTGAAGCTCATGCTGGACCTGTACCACGCACAACTGGGGGAGGGGAACCTCATCGAGCTCGTGCGGACCGCGCTGCCGCACCTCGGCGAAGTCCAGGTGGCGGACGTACCGGGCCGCTGCGAACCCGGCACCGGGGAAATCCACTACCCGGCCGTGGCCAGGGCGCTCGCGGACGCAGGCTATGAGGGAACCGTGGGCATGGAAGCCTGGGCCAGCGGCGATGACGAGGAAGCCCTTGCGGCCTTCCGGGCGGCGTTCACGGTGCCAGGCACTAAAACTTTTACAACGGAAGGAACACTATGAAGGACGTCATTCTCGGTCTGGTCGGAGTGGGGCGCATCGGCGTCATGCACGCCAAAAACATCGCCGCGCTCAACGGAGCTCTTAACCCGGAAGGCATCAACGTCAGCCTCCTGCTCACCGACGTTGCCGCGGACCACGCCAGGGGCATTGCGGCCGGCCTCGGTGCCGGCTTCCTGCCCTCCGTGGAGGAACTCATCGCCGCCGGCGTGGACGGGCTGGTCATCGCCACGGGAACCGGAACCCACCCGGAGCTGATCAAGGCGGGCGTGGACGCCGGGATCCCGGTCTTCTGCGAAAAGCCGGTGGCCATGAACGTGGCGGACGCCCTGCCGGTGCTGGACTACATCCGCGACAACAACGGCGTGGTGCAGATCGGCCACCAGCGCCGCTTCGACCACGGCTACCTTGAGGCCAAGCGGGCCTACCAGGCGGGCGAGCTGGGGTGGATCCATTCCCTGCGCGCCGTCACCTGCGACATGGCGCCGCCTCCCGTGGAGTTCCTCGCCAGCTCCGGCGGTCTGTTCCGCGACTGCTCCGTCCACGACTTCGACATCCTGCGCTGGCTGACCGGCCGCGAGATCGTGGAGGTCTATGCGAAGGGCTCCAACAACGGCGACCCGGCCATCGGCGCCGTGGGCGACGTGGACACGGCGCTGGCGCTGGTCACGTTCGACGACGGGACAGTCGGCACCGTCTCAGCCACCCGCTACAACGGCGCCGGCCACGACGTCCGCCTGGAAATCCAGGGCTCCAGCCGTTCGCTGATGGTTGGGCTCGATGAGCAAACGGCCATGGCGTCGGCCGAAGCCGGGATCGCGTTCCCCGCCGGGGAACCCCACCGGACCTTCGCCGAACGCTTCGATCAGGCGTACCGATCCGAGATGGCCGCGTTCGTCGAGCTGATCCTGGGCCGTCGCGGGAACCCCTGCACCCCGGAAGACGCTGTGGCCGCGTCCCGCGTGGCTGACGCCGCCCAGGAATCACTGGCTACCGGCGTCCCGGTCAAGGTGGTGCTGGCCGCGGCCAACGCTGGCTAAGCGAGCGTACGGCTCCCATGCAAAATGCCCTTCCGGAATCCGTTCCGGAGGGGCATTTTCCTTGATCTCTACGGATCTACACGGATCTCTACGCGCCGAACGGCAGCCGGGGATCGATGTCCTGGCCGTCCCAGCTTTGGCGGACCCAGCCGTGGTGGGGGTCGTCGCTGATAAGCCATTCACGGACCGGGCCGGGGCCGGCCATCACGTTCAGGTAATACAGGTCATAGCCCGGGGCCGCCATGGCCGGGCCATGCCAACCGTAGGGGACGAGCACAACGTCGCCCGTGCGGACCTCGGCCGCGACGTCGATGGGACGCTCATCCGAGGCGTACACGCGCTGATAGCCGATGGCATCGGCGTCGGCGGGTGCCCCGGAACCGGCAGCCACCTGCGTCTCGAAGTAGTAGATCTCCTCGAGATTCGTTTCGCCGTCCTTTTCCTCATCATGTTTGTGCGGAGGGTAGGAGGACCAGTTTCCGGCGGGGGTGAGGACTTCACACACGATGAAACGGTCAGCCTCGAGGACCGCAGGCGTGCCGAAGTTATGGACCTGGCGGGAGCAATTGCCGGCGCCGCGCAGTTCCACAGGCGTTTCCGCCGCCGTGACCAGCCGGGTCGGATAGGAGGCCTTTGCCGGTGCCGTGGCGACCGCCACCCGTCCGCCGTCGGACGAGCTGACGGTGACGGCACGGGCCGTGCCCGAATACAGCACGTCGCTGGGGCCGTGGAACACGGACGTCCGCCCCTTGAGGACATACTCGTCACCGTCCACGGAGACGGTGAAGGAGCCGTTGAGCGGAACCACTATGCGCTCCTCGTCCGCTGCCGGGAGAACGACGGCGGCACCTGCCGTTAAGGTGGCCACCTTCAGGCCCGTATGGGCCCAGCCGTCCACGGCCATGGTTGAATCGGAGGTTCCGAGCGAGATGTCCCAAGCGCCGTCGGCGGCGCTGCCCAAGGGGTAGACCCAGTTAGTCATTGATATTCCTTGCGCTATCGCTGTACGAGTGTCATTTCAAAGCTGTACGAATCCGCCCGGTACACGTGGTGTCCGGTTTCCACGCGGCGGCCGGCATCGTCCGTTGCGGTGCGCTCCATGGTGACCAGGGCGGAACTGACCTCGGCCCCCAGCAGTCGGGCCTGGTATTCGTTGGCGATCATGGCGCCGATTCGTTGCGAGGCCAGGCGGAAATTGACTCCGCCGCGGCGGAGAATGGCGTAGAGGCCCTCAGAGGCGAGCGTGGCTTCGTCCATGGTGACGATGTCGTCCCGGACCCAGTTCTCCATCAGGGCCAGGGGCTTGCCGCCCACTTTCCGCAGGCGGGTGAAGTGGTACACCTTCGAGCCTGCAGGAAGTTCGAGGGTGGCGAGCGTCGCCGCATCGGCCTCCAAGTGGGAGAAGGTCAGCACCTGCGTGGTGGGCTTCTTGCCGTTGTTGGTGAGATCATCAAACAGGCTGGAGAGCTCTAAGGGGCGGCGAACCTGGCTGGAGACCACCTGGGTGCCCACGCCACGCTTGCGGACCAGCAGCCCCGAGCGGACCAGTTCATCCATAGCTTTGCGCATAGTGGGCCGGGACAGGTTCAGCTGGGCAGCGAGATCGATTTCGTTCTCCAGCCGGCTGCCGGGTTCCAGGATTCCGCTATGGATAGCGTTCTCGATACCCTGGACCACCTGGTGGTACAGGGGCACGGGCGAGGAACGGTCGATGATGAGACCAAGTTGATTCGCCACTAAATACTCCTCGTTCCATGCCGGACGCTGGTGCCTGCCCGAGGTTCGGGCGGGCATCCATGTCCTAGTATGTTCGCTTGATAGGACATACTGCCTTAGTTGATAATATCAGCGGAATTTTGGCGGTCAAGGCTGCCACCGGCGGGCGTCCCACCATTCATGCCTGTGGTCTTAGGCTGGGGGGATGAATAACCGATACCTTGTCTCCCGCGAACGCTTCATCGCCGCTCCGCCCCGAGTGATCTTTGACGTCCTGGCCACACCGGCGCTGCACAGTGCGATTGACGGTTCCGGCACGGTGAAGGGCGCCCAGCCGCGCGGCCCGGAACGGCTGGGCCTCGGAGCCCGGTTCGGCATGGAAATGAACATGGCCGTGGACTACAAGATCCTGAACACGGTCTCCGAGTTCGAGGAGGGCCGGCGCATCGCCTGGCGCCATTTCTACGGCCATGTCTGGCGCTACATCCTCGAACCGGCCACCGGTGCCGATGGTGCTGCCGGCACGCGCGTCACCGAACAATGGGACGCCAGGGAGGTCCGCGGCAAGGTCTTCCTCCGGCTGGCAGGGTACCTGCGCCGCCACCCCGTCAGCATTGAAAAGACGTTGGCCCGGTTGGACGAGCACGTCACCGGCGCTGCCGGAGCGGCACGCTAGGTCCCCGGCGTGAACCCCTCCGGCGGCCTGGTTCCCAGCCCGCGGACCCTGGAGGTTGAGAGCCTGGAGGCCTTCGACCGGCTGGTCGCAGCCGGTGCGGTGGCCATGGGCGGCTGGCACGCCCAGTCCCTGGATCTGCGTGGCCGGAACGCTGCGCTGGAAACTCTGGACGTGGAAGGTGCCATTTTCCTGGGGTGTACCTTCGACCAGGGCATGGAAGAGGGGCTTCGCCGCCGCGGCGCACTGATCTTCCCCAGGCTGCAGGGTGTGCCGTTCGATCCCTACCGGGCCCGGCTCTACACGCCGCAGGAACTGTATGCCGGCCTGGAAACTTCACCCTACGAGGAGCTGCCTGATGCCCTGGTGTACCAGTGGAGCATCAGCCCGGGGCAGCGCAACCGGTTGGATGCCACCCTGGCCTCGGCGCTGCATGACCACGCCATCGGGGACGCCCTGGACGAGTTCACGCACTCGGACCTCCATGCGGGCCACTCCACTGTGGGCGTGATGGGCGGCCATGCCGCCCAGCGGGGCACCCCGGACTTCGCCCAGGCAGCCGAGCTGGGCAGGCTCCTGGCGCAGAGCGGGCGGCGGGTGGCAACCGGCGGCGGCCCCGGTGCCATGGAAGCGGCCAACCTCGGCGCCTATCTCAGCCACGTTCCGCATGCGGAATTCACGGCGGCACTGGCCGGGCTTGGATCCGTCCCCGGCTTCCGCCCCTCGGTGTCCGCGTGGGCACGCGAGGCGGCTGCCGTCGTCGAACGCTATCCGGGCGGAACACCATCGCTGGGAATCCCCACCTGGTTCTACGGGCATGAGCCGCCCAACTACTTTGCCACCCACATCGCCAAGTACTTCGCGAACGCCATCCGCGAGGCGATCTTGCTGGAACTCTGCGACGGTGGCATCATCTTCCTGCCGGGCGCGGCCGGGACCGTGCAGGAAATCTTCCAGGACGCCTGCGAGAACTTCTACAGCGCGCGCGAAGCTGTGACGCCGATGGTGCTGGTAGGGCGGCAGCACTGGAAGTACGAGTATCCCGCGTGGCCCATGCTCCAGCGGCTGGCAGCCGGACGTGCGATGGAGGACCGGATCTTCCTGGTGGACAGTGTGGAGGAGGCGCTCGCGGTGCTGGGCGCCCAGCCCATTTCCGGCAGCGGTCAGCCCACCGCGGTGCCGAAGGCCAGCCCCAGCACGTAGGTCACAGCGGCGGCGCCCAGGCCGATGCCCAACTGGCGCAGCCCGCGCGTCAGCGGCGACGTCCCGGACAGCAGGCCCACGATTCCGCCGGTGGCCAGCAGTGCCAGCCCCACCAGCACCGCGGCCACCGCCAGGGCGGCCACCCCGGTCAGGCCGAACAGGAACGGCAGGATGGGGACCACAGCGCCGGACGCGAAGAAGCAGAAGCTGGACATTGCCGCCCCCCACGCAGTGCCCACGGCCTCGTGCTGGTCCTCCAACTCCGGCAATTCGGGCTGCAGCGACAGGCTGGGATCGCAGTCGCAGCTCAGCAGGCCCATGCGTTCGGCCACGCGGTGTTCGGCCGCTTCGTGGGACATCCCGCGCGCCAGGTAGACGAGCATCAGTTCGTTGTGTTCGATGTCCAGTTTCGGGGCGGCGGCGAGGGTGATCTGGGTGGGACGGGTGGCGGCGAGGAGCTCGCGCTGGGACCGGACGGAGACAAACTCGCCCGCGGCCATGGACATGGCGCCGGCGAGGAGCCCGGCCACACCGCTGAGCAGCACCACACCGCTCGCCACTCCGGAGGCGGCCATGCCCACCACCAGTGAGAGGTTGCTGACCAGGCCGTCGTTGGCGCCAAAGACGGCGGCGCGGAAGGTCCCGGCGAGCCGGTTGCGGCCACGGGTTGCCAGGCCGCGGACCACTTCCTCATGGATCTGCTCATCCGCCGCCATGGCGTCCGTGGCGTTGGGATCCAGGGCATACGGGGAGCGGCCTTCAGCGCGCTGGGCGAGGGCCAGGACAAAAACGGAACCGAAGTGGCGGGCCAGGAATCCCAGGAACTGGCTGCGGAGCGATGCCGGCCGGGACTTTTGGGCGTGGTCGCCGAGGAGCCGCAGCCAGTGGGCCTCGTGCCGTCCTTCGGCTTCGGCGAGGGCCAGCAGGATGGCACGCTCTTCGCCGTCGCGGTTCTGGGCGAGGTCGCGGTAGACGGCGGCCTCTGCCCGTTCGTCTGCCAGGTATTGGCGCCACCGGCGGAGGTCCGCCGGTGTGGGCTGCGGCGGTGATGGATTGGATTCCGCGGGCGCGGCCTGGTGGGGATTATGGTGCTGAGACACGCAAGGCTCCTGTGCTGGATGGGGAAGGGTCGGCCCCATTGCACCGCCCAGCTTACCGCGGAATGACGCGGGATTTCGGCTGGCTGACCTCACTGCGGAGTTTAGGTTTCCCTCAATAAATGGCAGCCTGCCGGGTGTGCCCGGACGCGTTGCCGCGGGTCTTGACCGGGCCCACCGGCGGTGCTGTGATGAAGGAGTGGCGTCCGCCCGCGCCCACCCACAAAAGCACGTCAAGGCGAACAAACGGAGGTCGAATCATGAGCACCACCGGACAGCACCCGGACATGCCGCACCTGGATTCCGTTGAAGCGGATCCCGCCTATGACTACGCCGAGGACCTACCGGTCAGCGAGGAGGACTGGGACGCCGAGGATGAGTTCCTGGACGCCGAAGAAGTGGTGGTTCCTACGCCTCCGGTAGTAGTCGACGCCGAGGAGCGCCTGGTCCCACTCGATGAGGACGAGTTCCGCGGAACGGAATGAAACGAACGACGGCGGCACTCCGGTTCGCCGGGGAAGCGAAGGGGAGTGCCGCCGTCGTACTCTCTGGTGACCGAGCCTGTTATCTTCGGCGATCGAGCCTGTCGCTCCGGTGATCGAGCCTGTCGAGATCCCTTGTGGGTCCGGTGGCTGGCGACCGGTGAGCCTCCATGGGCAGTTCTTCGGTGACAGCTCCCGCGACCCACGATGCCGGAGGTCTGGGTGGCGCGTTTGGCCGTAGCGCAGGCAGAGCATCTGGGAGACCGTGTAGATCTTCAGCCGCTGGATGGTGCCTGCGAAGAGCAGGCTCAGGAGGAACGCACCCGAGCCGATGGGATGTTGACGAAGTTAGCGTCCATTTGGGGCTCCTTGGAGCTGATTTGCAGCTTGGCTGGTATCCCGACGGCGCTGCTGGGGACGCCGGTTTTCCGCTGCTCCTGTTGAGTGGGGAGGAAGAGTTCCTCAAATATTGCCTGAGAGATAACACTTGTTGCATGAAGACGTATGCTGTGACCGACGCAACAGTCAAGGTCGGCCGCACCATCTGCTGTTCCCCGCGGCGTCCGCCACGTCACGCGGGGTGGTTGGCCATTAGGATTGCTCCAGAGATGGGGCCGCACCGCCGGCCATGAAAGGTCCGCACATGAAGGCACTTCCAGTTGAGCCGAGCAACGTCCCCGTTGCCATCGGTTCCCGAATCCGTGCCGCCCGGCAGTCCCAGCGGCTGACCATCGAGCAGGTTGCCGACGCCACCGGCCTGACCAAGGGCTTCCTGAGCCGCGTGGAACGTGACCTCACGTCGCCGTCGGTCGCGTCTCTGGTGACCCTGTGCCAGGTCCTGTCCATCTCCATCGGCGATTTGTTTGTTGCCCCGGAAACACACCTGACCAAGCGGAACGACGGCCCCCGGATCTCCCTCGGCGGCGAAGGCATCGTGGAGCGGCTCCTGACGGCCCGTTCCGAACGGCGCATCCAGATGATCCAGGCCGTCATCGAGCCGCATGGCCGCGGGGAGACTGAGCTTTACGCCGTGGACTGCGACGTGGATGTGCTCCATGTGATCAAGGGGCGCATCCGGCTGATCCTGACCAACGAGGAATACGAGCTCAGCACCGGCGACACCGTGACATTCCCGGGCCGCGAACCGCATACCTGGATCAATCCCACCGACGAGGCCGTCGAAGTTCTCTGGGTCCTGGTCCCCGCCGCCAGCCGGTAGGTCTTCCTTCCACCGCTCTCTGCCGCGGGTGGTCCTGCCCTCCGCCGCGCGCTCCGTGCGTTCCTGCCCGGTGTGTGGCCCGTTTTCTTCGGGCTTCGCACCGGCAATCCCAGCGTGACCCCGGAAATCAGCGGCTCGTCCCAGTTGCTCGGTCCCCGGGCGGACTTCCTGCCACGGAGAGCCCCGTGATTCCGCGGCACGGCGGGCCAGATGGCGGACGGCGCATGGACAGCCCCGGAGGCAACTGGGCGGGAGCGATCAGCGAGAACCCGGCCAGGAGAGTTTTGTAAACAACTGATGCGCATTAGAAAACTTCAGGCTATGATGGCTGTCACCCACGCCGATCAATCCTCGAAGGAGAGGCTCATTTTGAAAGAGCTGCGCATCGAAGCCAACGGCAACCTTGGCCCCATCGATTCATCCCGTATCCCGCGTTATGCCGGCGCTGCAACGTACGCCCGCCTGCCGCGCCTGGACCAGGTGGCCAAGGCCGACGTGATGGTGGTGGGAGTGCCCTTCGACTCGGGTGTTTCGTACCGCCCGGGTGCCCGGTTTGGCTCCAATCACATCCGCGAGGCCAGCCGCTTGCTCCGCCCGTACAATCCCGCGTGGGACGTCAGCCCGTTCGAAAACATCCAGGTGGCCGATGCCGGCGATATGGCGGTCAACCCGTTCAACATCAACGATGCGATCGAAACCATCCAGCAGAACGCCCTGGACCTCACCGCGGCCGGCAGCAAGCTGGTGACGCTCGGCGGGGACCACACCATCGCCCTGCCGTTGCTTCGCGCGGCTGCCGAGCGGGCCGGCGCCCCCATCGCCATGCTGCACTTTGACGCCCACCTGGACACCTGGGACACCTATTTTGGCGCCGAATACACGCACGGCACCCCGTTCCGCCGGGCGGTTGAAGAAGGCATCCTGGATACGGAAGCCATCAGCCACATCGGCACCCGCGGCCCGCTCTACGGCAAAAAGGATCTCGACGACGACCACCGCTTCGGGTTCGGCATCGTCACCTCCGCTGACGTCTACTACCAGGGCGTCCTGGAGACCGTGGCCAAGGTCCGCGACCGGATTGGCAACCGCCCGCTCTACATTTCCGTGGACATCGACGTCTTGGACCCCGCGCATGCGCCCGGTACCGGAACCCCGGAGGCCGGCGGCATCACCAGCCGCGAACTCCTGGAGATCATCCGGGGCTTCCGCGGCCTGAACCTGGTGGGCGCCGACGTCGTCGAGGTTGCTCCCGCCTACGACCACGCCGAAATCACCGGCGTGGCAGCCAGCCATGTGGCCTATGAACTGATCACCCTGATGGCGGACAATGCTGTTGAAGGTGACCGGTTCGGGACCGCCAGCGGCTACGCCGCCCAGGCTCTCGGCCAAGAAGCCCGCCAACCTGCCGGTTTCGCCGCCGGAACCAAGGAGTAGCCACCATGATTGATTTCGATCCGGGCACGGCAGCTGCGCCCGCAGGGGAGAGCAAGGGGAGAAGTCAGCGCAATGGCGGGGACCTCGTCGTCGAAACCCTTGAAGCGCTCGGCGCCAAGACCGTCTTCGGCATCCCGGGCCAGCACGCGCTCGGCCTGTTTGACGCCATGGGCCGCGGCCACCTGCACTTTGTGTCCTCCCGCGTGGAGAACAACAGCGCCTTCGCCGCGGACGGATACTCCCGCGCCACCGGTGAAGTGGGTGTGCTGTTCCTGTCCACGGGGCCCGGCGCGCTGACGTCCCTGGCCGGCCTGCAGGAGGCCTATGCCACGGGTGTGCCCATGGTGGTGGTGGCCAGCCAGATCCCGCTCGACGGACTGGGCGCCCGCCGCAAGGGCATGCTGCACCAGCTCGATGACCAGAAGGCCTCGGCCGCGAACGTCACCAAGAGCCAGCGCCTGATCCAGCACGCGTCAGGCATTCCGTCGGCCATCCAGGATGCCTGGACTGAAGCCATCTCCTCGCCGCAGGGGCCGGTCTGGCTGGAAATCCCGCAGAACGTGCTGCTGGATCCCATCATGGTGCCACCGGTGGAGGACGCACTCGCCGAAGCAGCGGACAATCCGCCCCGCGTGGAGCTGGTCCGGGAAGCGGTGAAATGGCTGTCGATGGCGGAACGTCCCGCCATCATCGCCGGCGGCGGTACGCGGCGGGGCCGGGCCGAAAAATCGCTGCTCTCGATTGCCGAGAAGCTGCGGGCGCCGGTCATCTGCACCCCGGGCGGCAACGGCGCCTTCCCTTGGACCCATGAGCTTTCGCTGCAGTCCTGGATCGAGGACCGCCACATGACGGACCTCCTTGAGGATGCCGACGTCCTGATTGTCATCGGCTCGTCCCTCGGTGAAGTAACGTCCAACTACTTCACATTCACGCCCCGCGGCCGCATTATCCAGATCGACGCCGAACCACGGGTCCTCGAATCGAATAGCCCTGGCCTGGGCATCCGCGCCGACGCCGGCCAGGCGCTCGCCGCCCTCGACGAGGCCCTGGTCACGCCGGTGGACGCCGCCCGCAGCTGGCACGGGACCTCCCCCGAGGACCTGGTGAAGGACTCCCTAGCCAAGGTCAAGGCAAGGCTCGAATCACAGGACCTGGGCAAAGAGCTGACGTTCATGTCGGACATCCGCGATGCCGTCCCCGCGGACATGCAGACGTTCTGGGACATGACCATCTCCGCGTACTGGGGCTGGAGCTGCTGGGATGCACGGCAGGGCCAGTTCCACTCCGCCCAGGGCGCAGGCGGCCTGGGCTACGGCTTCCCGGCAGCCATCGGCGGCGCCGTCGGGCTGGAAACACTGGGCAATCCTGGCCGGGTGCTTGCCGTTTCGGGTGACGGTTCCGCCATGTACTCCATTTCCGAACTCGCCACGGCCAAGCAGCACGACATCCCGGTCACCTGGCTGATCGTGGACGACGGCGGCTACGGCATCCTGCGCGAATACATGGTGGGCGCGTTCGGCAAGGCCACGGCCACCGAGCTTGCGCGTCCCGATTTCGTCAAGCTCGCCGAAGCATTCGGTGTGCCGGCCACGCGAGTGGCCCCCGAGGACGTCGGGGACGCGCTCAAGGCAGGCTTCGCGGCGGACGGACCCAACGTCGTCGTCGTCGAAACCCTGCTCAAGATGTTCTCCCCCACCCACCTGGACGACTGAACACCAAGCACCAACGCCCCCGCTTCATCACAGCGCGAAAAGACACTTGAGGCCCATTCCAAAGGGCTTCAAGTGTCCTTTCGCGCTTTTGTTGTAGGTGTGTGTGCCGCCTCGCCCAGCTTCCTTAGTTTACCAAAGCAACCATTTGGGGATATAGTTGCCTTAGGCAAACAAAAGAGGAGAGCTCAACCATGGCAGTCGCCCCGGACACCGCAGCGGACCTTGTCTACCGCATTTTCGACCTCCAAAGGGTGGTCCGATGCGTCGCCGCGGCGAGCTTCCGAGGACAGGACACCGGGGTTGCGCTGCAAGGCGTGCTCAGGTTCGTGGGGGAGGGGGAATCCCGCGCCACCCAGCTGGCGGAGCGCCTCGGCGTCAGCGCCCCCGTCCTCAGCCGCCACATCGCGGACCTGGAAGAGCAGGGTTACGTCAGCCGGCGGCAGGATCCCGACGACGGCCGCGCCCAGTTGGTTGCCCTGTCGCCGGCCGGCGCTGACAAGCTCCGGAAGATCGAAGAGCACCGCACGGCCACGCTGCAGGAGTACCTCAGTGATTGGAGCCAAGAAGATGCCGAAGATACGGCACGGATCCTGACGAAACTTTCGGAGTCCCTCAAGCATTCAGCCCGGGCACATGCAGTCCCGGCACTTCCAACCGCGGCACCCTTCGCCGCAACCCAGACCCTCCAGGAGCACTGATTATGTCGAGCCAACCGGCCGCACCACCCTTGGCGATGACCCACCGCCAGATCATGGAAGCCCTGACCGGGCTCCTCGCGGCGTTCTTCACCGCCATCCTTAGCAGCACCATCGTGGCCAACGCGTTGCCCACCATCATGTCCGATCTGCACGGCACCCAAACCGACTTCGCCTGGGTGATCACCGCCGCCCTGCTGGCCAACGCCGTCACCACCCCCATCTGGGGCAAGCTGTCGGACCTCTTCAACAAGAAGATCCTGGTCCAGCTGAGCATCGTCATCTTTGTGGCCGGCTCGGTTATGGCCGGACTTTCCGAGACCATCCCGCTGCTGCTCACCGCACGCGTCATCCAGGGTGTGGCCATGGGCGGGCTCACCGCGCTGGCGCAGGCCATTATCGGCACCATGATCCCGCCGCGGGACCGCGGCAAATACTCCGGCTACATGGGGGCCGTGATGGCGGTAGGCACTGCCGGTGGCCCGCTGCTGGGCGGCTTCATCGTGGACAGCCCGCTGGGCTGGCGCTGGACCTTCTTCGTCTGCGTGCCGCTCGCCGTCGTCGCCCTTATCCTGCTCCAGATCACCCTGAAAATCGAGCACATCAAACGCCACGTTAAGATCGACTGGCTTGGCTCCATCCTGCTGACCTCCGGTGTCAGCCTGCTCTTGATCTGGGTGTCCTTCGCAGGCAACCCCGCCTACTACGATTGGGTTTCCTGGCAGTCGGCCGCCATGGTGGGCGGCGGCGTGGTGCTACTGTCCTTGCTGGTGCTGGTGGAGTCCAAGGTGGAGCAGCCCATCATCCCGCTGAAGATCATCTCCGAGCGCACCACCGCTTTGGCCATCATCGCTTCAGTGGCCGTGGGTATCGCGATGTTCGGTTCAACAACCTTCCTGGGCCAGTACTTCCAGGTGGCCCGCGGCGCCACGCCTACCGAAGCCGGGCTTCTGACGCTTCCGATGATCGCCGGCAACCTGACCGGTTCCGTTGTTTCCGGTCTGCTCATCAGCCGCACCGGAAAATGGAAGGGCTACCTGATCGGCGGGTCCATCCTGCTGATCGGCGGCCTCGGCCTGGCCGGCACCATGGACCACACCACCGAACTGTGGCAGGCCGGGATCTTCACGGCAATCCTGGGCCTGGGCCTCGGCATGCTGATGCAGAACCTGGTCCTGGCGGTGCAGAACACGGTCCGGTCGTCAGATATCGGCTCGGCCAGCGCGTCTGTTGCCTTCTTCCGGTCGGTGGGCGGCGCGATCGGTGTGTCCGTGCTCGGCGCCGTCCTCAGCAGCCGGGTCAGCGAACTCGCCACGCAGGGCCTGGCAGGGGCCGGTATCCCGGTTGCGGGCGGGTCGGCCGGAGCCAGCATGGACCTCGTTGACATGCCCGCACCGGTCCGCGAGATCATGCGCGCTGCTTACGGCGACGCCACGGCCGAGGTCTTCCTGATCTCCGCCGGCGTTGCGGTGATAGCCCTGATCTCGGTCCTGTTCATCAAGGAGCGCCCGCTGCGGCGCACCGTTGACATCCAGCCGGCTGCGCAGCCAGGAGTGGGCGCAGCGGCAGAGGCCGGTGCCGCGGAAAGCGCCAGCGCAGAGGAAAACGCCAACGCTGAAAGCACGACGCCGGAACTCGCCTCCGCGAACCGCTGACCTGAGCGCGAACGGCTGACCGCCTCCGCGAACGGCTGACCGCCGCGCGAACGGACACTTGAGGCCCCATGGATCCGGGGCCTCAAGTGTCCGTTCGCGCAGGTGAGTGGGGGAGGAACGTGTGGGCGACTACTCCGATCGGATGATCTTTGCCGTTGATGTTTCGCCCGGGCAACGGATTTCCTAGAGTAGGTAGGCTGAGAAATGTCAGCCCCGTCTGTTACTACTTATCCTCATCATTTCGCGCTCTCTCCCTAAGGAATTAAGGGCATGCTCCTCACCCTCATACGGCGCTACTCCAAACCGTATATGCCATACATCGTGGCCGTCGTAGTGTTCCAGCTGGCATCCACCATCGCAGCGCTTTACCTTCCCAGCCTCAACGCCCAGATCATCGACGAAGGAGTTTCCCGCGGGGATACGGATTTCATCTGGCGGACCGGGTCCGTGATGCTGCTGGTGGCCATTGTCCAGGTGGGTACCGCCATCGCCGGCGTCTACTACGGCTCCAAAACGGCCATGGCCGTGGGCCGGGACCTGCGCCGCGGGGTGTTCCGCAAGGTCACCAGTTTCTCCGCCAAGGACGTGAACAGGTTCGGTGCCCCCACCCTCATCACGCGCGGCACCAATGACGTCCAGCAGGTCCAGATGCTGGTGCTGATGGGACTGAACTTCATGGTGGCCACCCCCATCATGTGCATCGGCGGGATCATCATGGCGCTGCGCGAGGATATCAGCCTGTCATGGCTGGTCTGGGTCTCAGTGCCCGTACTGTTCGTTGTGGTGGGCTACCTGGTGGTCCGGCTGATGCCCCTGTTCCGTTCCATGCAGAAGAAGATCGACCGCATCAACGCTGTCCTGCGCGAGCAGATTATCGGCATCCGGGTGGTCCGCGCCTTTGTCCGCGAACCGTATGAAACCGACCGTTTTGGCGTCGCCAACAAGGACCTGACCGACGTCTCCTTGAAAATCGGGGCCTTGTTTGTCCTGATGTTCCCGGCCATCGGCATGATCCTGCACCTGTCCACGGCCGCTGTGCTGTGGTTCGGCGGCCAGCGCGTGGATTCAGGCGAGATGCAGGTGGGCTCCCTGACCGCGTTCCTGCAGTACCTGTTGCAGATCCTCATGGCCGTCATGATGGGCACGTTTATGGCCATGATGATCCCGCGGGCCTCTGTCTGCGGGGACCGCATCGGTGAGGTGCTCGACGTCGAACCCTCCATCCACGATCCCGAACGTCCCGAGACTCCCGCCACAGTGGCCGGGGTAGTCGAGTACCGTAACGTCACCTTCGCCTACCCAGGTGCCGAGACGCCGGTGCTGAGCAACGTCAGCTTCACCGCCAGGCCAGGCGAGACCGTTGCGATCATCGGTTCCACCGGCGCAGGCAAGACCTCGCTGCTGGCCCTGCTGCCGCGCCTCTACGACATCGCCGAGGGCGAAGTCCTCCTGGACGGCGTCTCCGTCAGCAACCTGGACCGCGCCGAGATCACCAAGCGCGTGGCGCTTGTCCCGCAGCGGCCGTACCTCTTCTCCGGCACCATCGAACACAACCTGCGCTTCGGCAAGACCGAAGCCACGGACCAGGAACTCTGGGACGCGCTGCAGATCGCCCAGGGCGGGGACTTCGTCCGCGAGAAGAAGAACGGCCTGAACGCCCGGATCGCACAGGGCGGCACCAACGTCTCCGGCGGCCAGCGGCAGAGGCTCTGCATCGCCCGCGCGTTGATCACCAAACCCAAGGTCTACCTTTTCGACGATTCGTTCTCAGCACTGGACGTGGCAACCGACGCCAGGCTCCGCGCAGCCCTGAAACAGACCACCGCCGACGCCACCGTGATTATCGTGGCCCAGCGGATCTCCACCATCACCGACGCGGACCAGATCCTGGTCCTGGACAACGGCCGGATCGTGGACCGCGGAACGCATGAGGAACTCCTGGAAACGTCACCCACTTACCAGGAAATTGTTGAATCCCAGCTGAGTGTGGAGGAAATGGCATGAGCGCCGCCAAGAAGGTCTCGACGCGCTCGACCAACGAAACGAACCCGGATTCCGTAACTCCCGAAGACCTCCTGGAGGACGACGGTTTCTTCGAGGAGGAATACAAGCCCTCCGAAGCCGACGGCGATATGTTCGGCGGTATGCCCGCCAAGAAGGCCGAGCACTTCTGGCCTTCTGCCAAGAGGTTGCTGGGGCTCCTGAAGCCTGAGGCTGTGGGCATCTACGCCGTGGTGGCCCTGGTGGTTGTCTCGGTGGTCCTGAACGTCATCGCCCCCAGGATCCTGGGCCAGGCCATGGACGTCATCTTCGGCGGCGTAGTGGGCAAGCAGCTCCCCGCCGGCGCCAGCAAGGACCAGTTCGTGGAAGGCCTGCGCCAGCAGGGGCAGGAAAACTTCGCGGACATGGTGTCCCGGATGGAGCTGGTTCCCGGCACTGGGATCAACTTCCAGAAGCTCTCGGTCCTGATCGCCATCGTGCTGCTGATGTACTTTGTGGCCAACATCTTCCTCTGGCTGCAGGGCTACGTGCTGAACCTCATCGTGATGAAGGTGATCCGTAGGCTTCGGGACGACACCGAAAAGAAGCTGAACCGGCTCCCGCTGAACTACTTCGACACCCGCCAGCGCGGCGACGTCCTCTCCCGGGTAACGAACGACGTCGACAACGTCCAGCAGGCGCTGCAGCAGGCCTTCGCGCAGCTGATCAGCTCGCTGCTGACGGTCATCGGCATCGTTATCATGATGTTCATCGTCTCGTGGCAGCTCGCCCTCATCGCCCTGGTGGCGCTGCCGCTGTCCGGCGTGGCGGCCGGCCTGATCGGTTCGCGCAGCCAGAAGCTCTTTGCCGCCCAATGGAAGAACACGGGCGAGCTGAACGGCCAGATCGAGGAATCCTTCTCCGGTCACGATCTGGTGCGGGTTTTCGGCCGTGACACTGACATGCTGGAACGCTTCGAAGAGCGGAATGAGGCCCTGTACAAGGCCAGCTTCGGAGCCCAGTTCGTCTCCGGCATGATCTTCCCGGTCATGCAGTTCGTTTCCTACCTCAGCTATGTGGGCATTGCCGTCGTGGGTGGTCTCCGGGTGGCCTCGGGCTCGATGTCCCTGGGCGACGCCACGGCATTCATCCAGTACTCGCGCGAATTCACCCAGCCGCTGGGCCAGATGGCCGGCATGGCCAACATGCTGCAGTCCGGCGTGGCGTCCTCGGAGCGGGTGTTCGAATTCCTCGACGCTGATGAGCAGGACCCCGAGTCCGTCACCGAGCACCTGCCGGCCAAGACCGACGGGCATGTGACGTTCAACGACGTCACGTTCAGCTACACCGAGGACAAACCCCTGATTGAAAACCTGTCCTTCACGGCGGAACCCGGGCACACCGTGGCAATCGTCGGTCCCACGGGGGCCGGCAAAACCACCCTGGTGAACCTCGTGATGCGCTTCTACGAGCTCAACTCAGGGTCGATTACCCTGGACGGCGTGGATGTCACGCACCTGAGCCGCTCCGAGCTGCGGTCCAAGGTTGGCATGGTACTCCAGGACGCCTGGCTGTTTGGCGGGTCCATTTACGAGAACATCCGGTACGGCAACCTGGATGCCACCGAGGAGCAGGTCATGGCGGCCGCCAAGGCCACCTTCGTGGACCGCTTTGTGCGCGCCCTGCCGGATGGCTACGACACCATCATCGATGAAGAAGGCAACAACGTCAGCGCCGGTGAAAAGCAGCTGGTCACCATCGCCCGCGCATTTGTGGCCAACCCGTCGCTGCTCATCCTGGACGAGGCAACCAGTTCGGTGGATACACGCACTGAACTGCTGGTCCAGAAGGCCATGGCGGCGCTGCGGACGGACCGCACCAGCTTTGTGATCGCCCACCGGCTGTCCACCATCCGCGACGCCGACACCATCCTGGTGATGGAGAACGGCAAGATCGTGGAGCAGGGTAACCACAAGTCACTCCTGGCGGCGGAAGGTGCGTACTACCGGCTGTACATGTCCCAGTTCGCCGGTTCCGACGTTGAGGAAACCGTTGTGGACGATTCGACGGCGGTCCACAGCTGAGCGCCCTGGAAGCCGGAGCCGTCCGGCGCATTGAGGTCCTGGTCCCGATGCGCTGGGGTGACATGGACGCCTACGGGCACATCAACAACGTCCAGATTGTCCGGATGCTCGAGGAGGCGCGGATTATGGCGTTCGGGCCTCCCCGGGGCACCGGCCTGCCGGGCATCGAGCCGGAAGTGTCGCTCTTCAACGACGTTCCGGAGGGAACCCTGGCGCTGGTGGTGGACCACAAGATCCGCTACGTCAGGACGCTCGAATACCGCAACATCCCGGCAGTTGTCCAGGTGTGGATCGGTGCCGTCAAGGGTGCCAGCTTCGACATCCACTACGTGGTGCAGGACCCGGTCACCCGGGAGGACTGCGTCCGGGCCAGCAGCCACCTGGCGTTTGTGGACGAAGCCTCCGGCCGCGTCCTGCGCCTGACACCGGAGCAGAAGGAGCGGCTGGCGCCGTATACGTTGTGAGCAGCATGCAATGTGAACGGTGCAACGACGACTGGTGTCCGCCGTGCCTGCGCACCCGTTGCGCAGGCACGGCGGACACCGGAAACTGGGAATATCCACTAAGGAGCGTTTGATCATGGCCAAGAAAACCAAAAAGACCTGGAAAGAGATGTCACCGGCGGCACGGGCAGGATTTGTGGCCATCGGAATCGCGCAGGTGTCACTGATGCTGGCCGCCCAGCGGGACATTTCCAAGCGCCCGGCTGACCAAATAAACGGGCCAAAAGCGGCCTGGCGCGTGGCTACCCTGATCAATTTCATCGGGCCGATGGGCTACTTCATTCTTGGGCGCAAGCGGCCTGGTGCCGGGGCCGTGTCAGTCAAATAGCGGGCCTGTGAACTGCAGACCGCCAGGGACTTCGGAGCGGGCATCCAGCTTGAGCCTGTAAATTTGAACCCATGACCCCAAACCCCAAGACTGCCATGCACCGCGCCCTCGGTGTCTCAAAGGAGATCGAGGACGCTGCGTGGTTTGTGCTGGGACCGGGCTTGCAGGGCAAGCCGTCAGCTTTGGACGGAAACACGCTGACCTGGACCGCGGAGGCTGCGGCAGAGCTGCTGGAACGCCTGGACCGGGGAACGGCGGATGCCAAGGCGCCCATGATGACAAACCTCCGGCAGAACCTCGAAGACGCGTCCCGGGAGGCCAAGCAACTGGCCGTCGAGCTGCTCTTCCTGCAGTCGCTGCCCCTGGCGCACGAGGTGAAGTCGCTCAAGGTCAAGCGTGCCCGTGTGGCTGAGGCCGCGTCCTGGCTGGAAACACCGTTGGAAGCACCGCTGGAGCTGCCCGAGGAACTCTACAAGGGCATGACTGACCACGGCGTGATCAGGGACCGCACCGCCGAATTCAACTGGACCATTTGGGACCACCTCAAATGGCTCTGCCGCTTTGTGCAGCACGTGGACCAGCAGATTCCTGCAGCCATCGCCAAGGCGCTGAAGGACCCGCTCAATTTCCACGAGCTCGCCGCGGGCACGCCGGGGGATCAGCCCGCCATCCGCCGCAGCATCGAGTACCTGGCGTGGCCGAGCTACTTCGAGCCCGTTGTGGCGGACGTGGAACGGCAGGAAATCCGGGACGCGTTCGCCTCCCTGGTGGGCGGGGCCAAGGGCGACAGTGATGAAGACATCACCGCGGACATCCACCGCATCCGGCTGCACTTGGATGAACAGGCCGGCCAGCGCATCGACTGGTACGCCCGCCAGCTGGTCAGCCAGTGGCGCAAGGTCGGGGACCCCGGGCGCCGCGCGTGGCTGCTGCGTACCCACAGCGACAACGCCGAGCTCCTCACCGCGTGGCAGGAAGAGGAGAAGGTGACGCTCGACGTCGAACATCTCCGCCATCTGGACCCCGGGGTGACCGCGGGGCTGGTGCAGCACGCGGTGGACGAGGACTACAAGCACCTGGGCTACGTGGAGCGGGAGGACACCAAAACGGCGGTGTTCGCCTTCCTCACGGTCATGAAGCCCGGCGACCTGGTTCTGTTCCAGCACGCCGGCACCGTGCGGCTGGGCGTCGTGCTGGGCGAGCCCGGGCACAACGATGACAACCGCCGCCTGCGGCGCAAGGTGCGTTGGCTGGACGACGACGGCCACGCCACCACCGATCTGCCCCGTCACGTCCAGCGCCAGCTGGCCACCTCGGGGATCGTTGTCGACGTGACCAGGGTAGTGCAGGCGCTCCAGGCGCTCGTCCCGGCCGAGGCGGAACCGGAGGACGACGGCGACGCGGAACCTGCCGCCGTCGTACCCCCTGTGCAGGAGGGCTTCCGCCCGCTGAGCCGCGACTTCGCGGAGTCGCTGCACATGGACCTGGAGCCGCTGCAGGAGATCGCGGAACTGCTGGAGGAGAACCGCCAGCTGGTCCTGTACGGGCCGCCCGGAACGGGCAAGACGTACCTGGCCAAGCATCTTGCGGCGGAACTGGCCCAGGACAGCACGGATGAGCGGGTGAAGCTGGTGCAGTTCCACCCGTCGTACGCGTACGAGGACTTTTTCGAGGGCTACCGGCCGGACAAAACGGACGAGGGCCAAGTGGCCTTCAAACTCGTGGCAGGACCGCTGCGCCGGCTGGCCGAGGAAGCCGCAAAGCGCGGGAACGAAAAGAAGCCCTACTTCCTGATCATTGACGAGATGAACCGGGCCAACCTGGCCAAGGTGTTCGGCGAGCTCTACTTCCTGCTGGAATACCGCGATGACCGGATCTACCTGCAGTACAGCCCCAACGAGCCGTTCACGCTGCCGGATAACCTGTACATCATCGGCACCATGAACACCGCGGACCGGTCCATCGCCATGATGGATGCCGCCATTCGGCGCCGGTTTGCGTTCATCGAGCTGCACCCGCAGACGGAGCCGGTGAAGGGGTCGCTGCTGAGGTTCCTGCAGGCGCGGGACCTGGACACCACGCCGGCGCTGCTGCTTGATGCGCTCAACGCCGCTATTGACGAGTGGGACCGGGACCTGATGATCGGCCCGTCATACTTCATGAAGGCCGCCGCGCAGACGCCCACGGGGCTGCGCCGGATCTGGAAATATGAGCTGATGCCGCTGCTGGAAGAGCATTACCACGGCCAGCTGACGCGCGCGCAGCTGGAGGAACGGTTCGGGCTGGAGCAGCTGCTGGGGCGCCTTGTTACCAGCTAAGCCAACCCACACTCCGGTGCACGGCGGCGCCGCGTCAGGAGGGGCCGTGCAGGGTGGCGCAGCGCAGGGTGGCGCAGCGTCGGGTGGCGCCCAGCAGAGCGGACGCGGTCCCGCAGCGCGCCATCTGGTCCTGGACGAGCTGTCCATAGGCTCTGTGGAACGCCTTGATGCGGCCAGCGCGGCTTTCGTGAACTCCAGCGGGCTGGCCAAGGCCTCCCCAATGGGCATGGGTTTGTACCGGATCGAGCCCGCGGGAAAGGTGGGCTCAGTCCGCACGGCCACGCTGCAGCTGGATGTTCGCCCCAAAGACCGGCTGGGACTGAGCCGGCTGCTATTTCTCCTCAGCTACGCCGGCAACCAGGGCTTCCGGGCAGATTCCGTGGCCGCAACCGAGGACCGCGAACTCTGGAGCGCGCTGGCCGAATCCCTGGCGCAAATGGCAGAGCGTGCCTTGGGGCGAGGGGTGCTGCAGGGCTACCTGACCGTTGATGAGTCCCTCCGCACGGTCAAGGGTCGCATCCGGATTTCCGACCAGATTTCCCGCCGCCCGGGCATGCTGGTGCCGCTGGAAGTATCCTACGACGAGTTCACCGAGGACATCGCCGAAAACCGGATCCTGCGCGCCGCGCTCGAGCGCATGGGAAAGGTGCCGGGGGTCCGCCCGGAAGTGCTGAGCCGCCTGCGGCAGCTGAAGGGAACGCTCGACGCCGTCACCCGCCTACCTGCCGGGGCGCCCCTGCCGCCATGGACGCCGAGCCGGATGAACGTGCGCTACCAGCCAGTGCTGCGCCTCGCCGAGCTGATCCTGAAGAACGCGTCCGCCGAGGCGGGCGAGGGGAAGCAGCAGACGGCGTCGTTTGTGGTGGACATGGCCCAGGTGTTCGAGGATTTTGTGGTCACGGCGCTCTGCGCGGCCATGGCGGCGTATCCGGGGGAGATGCGGCGGCAGTTCAATGCACTCCTGAGCGAAGCTGTCCATGATGCCGACCGGCTATCCGTGCGCCCGGATGCAGTGCACCTGTTGGGCGGCCGGCCGGTGGTGGTCTACAACGCAAAGTACAAGGCTGCCACGGACTTGGGCGCCTCCCTGACCGCCGACCACTACCAGATGCTTGCCCACTGCACCGCCCTGGGTGTGCCCACCGCCTGGCTGGTCTATGCGGGGGTGGGCGAGATGAAGCTGCGGAGGATCCTCAACACTGACATCGACATTGTGGAGTTTCCGCTGGATCTGTCGATGCCGCCGTCGGACATCCTGGCAGCGGTGGCGGACCTTGCGCGGCAGTCCTGGGGCGAAGTTGTCCCCACCCGCCCCCTAACCTCGCAAGCTCGGCCAGAGAACCCGGCGGGCGTGGGCCCAACTACCCGCGCGGGAGGCTAGGCCGGCATCCGGAACGTGAACGTGCTGCCCTGTCCCAGTTTGCTTTCCACCTGGATGGTTCCGCCGTGGGCTTCCACGATGGCCTTGCTGATGGGCAGGCCCAGGCCTACACCGGGAATCGCTGTATGGCGGACGTTGCTGGTCCGGAAGAACTTGGCGAACACCTGGGCCTGGTCGTCGGTGCTCATGCCCATGCCCGTATCACTGACCCGGCAGGCGAGGTGGCCGTCGTCGTGCTCCAACGACACCACCACGTTCCCGCCGTCGGGCGAATATTTGATCGCGTTGGAGACCAGATTGTCCAGCACCTGGGAGACGCGGGGGCCGTCCACATGGGCATCCAGCCGCGCTGGCGTGTCGGCTGTCAGCGTCACGCGGGAGACGTCGGCCCTGGGCATCGCGGCGGACACGCTGGCACGCACCAGTTCAGCGACGTCGACGGCGTGTGGGCTCACGATCAGTTGCCCGTTTCTGGTGGCGAGGAGGTCAGACACCAAGGTGAGAAGCCGTTCAGAATTGCGCTTGATGATGTTCAGCGGTTCCAGTTGGTCGTTACCGGGGTCGTCCTCCAGGAGGAGTTCCACGTAACCCAGGATGGAGGTCAGCGGGGTCCTGAATTCGTGGGACACGCTGGCGACGAAATCATCCTTGGCGGCCAGGGCGTCCACCAGGTCTGTCACGTCGCTGAACACGATTACCGAGCCGGCGAACGTCCCGTCCGGGTCCGTCATGGCCCGGGCGCTCGTGGTGAGGGCCCGCTGTTCCGTGCCTGCGCCCAGCCAGACCAGGTAGTCGGTGAAGGTCTCGCCGAGGACAGCCCTGCGCACAGGCCGGTCCTCCACCGGGACAGGGGTGGTACGGTCCGCGGCGAAGACCAGCAGCTGGGGCTCGTTCGGCTCATCGATGTCCTTCGGGCGCGCCAGTTCGTGGTTGGCGCGCTGTTTCCGGTTCATCAGGATGTCGTGGCCGTCTGCGTCGACGGCGAGGACGCCCAGGTGCACAGTGTCCAGAACGGAGTTAAGCAAAGCCTCCTGTCTCCTGGTGCCGAGCAGGCTGGCTTGGAGCTGTTTGTCTTTCTCTTCCAGGATCCGTTGCTGCCGCGTCATGCTCAGGGTCAACACGCTGACCGATACGCCGATTCCGAGCATCATGACAGGGAGGAGCAGGGGCTTGACCAGGGTAGGGCCAGACACATCTCCGCCAAGAACCAGCGGAACCCAGATCATCGCCAATGGCACGAAGAAGGACAGCCACAGGGAAATCCGGGGGTAGTAGCCTGAGGCACATAGCCAGATGACGGGGAAGACTGCCAACAGACTGATTCCGGCCAGGCTCTCCTGCCCGCCTTCCCTGCCCACGCCGATGGAGGCGAAATCCAACAGCGGGATGACCAGGAAGCTGGTGTGCGGCAGGCGGTCCCACGGCACCACGTAGCACAGCACCATGAGGGCCAGCTGGGAGAAGAGGAACGCCACGAATAGCGCGTTGTCCATGGTCCGGGGGAAAAACGCCGACACGAGGACCACGGCCAGCAGTGTGGTTATGAAAAGCGGCATTTGGCTGAGGGCGACTCTGTCCGTCAGTCGGTATTCATGGAAGGGTTTCCGGAAAAACCTAAAGTGGCCCTCGGCCCACGTTGCGGGTTCACTCATGAACGTCGGCCTGAAGTGGGAGGATAGGCGAATACATACCAGCAGGATATCGGCAGCGGGCTATACTTCTCACGTTGTCAAGCTGGTTGAGGGGACTGGTATGAGTGAAGCACGAGTTGGTCTGGTCATCGAAGACGATCAGGATATCCGGGAGTTGGTTCGGGCGGTCCTGACGCAGGCGGGTTTTGACGTGACAGTGGCGGGCAGCGGATCCGAAGGGGTCAAGGCTGCCAGAGCCTTGAATCCAGACGTCATAACACTTGATTTGGGACTGCCGGATATCGACGGATTCGAGGTCTCCCGTCAGATCCGCGAGTTCTCGGATGCCTACATAGTGATGCTCACGGCACGGGCTGAAGAACTGGACACTTTGATCGGCCTCGAGTCCGGGGCGGACGACTACCTCACCAAGCCCTTCCGCCCACGTGAGCTCCGCGCGCGGATCGCGGCGATGATGCGCCGCCCCCGAGCGCTTCCGGACGCGGGGGAGAGTGCCCCCCCGGTATCTGATCGCCCGGTCGACGCCGGCACTGGCAGCGGAAACGGTCATTACAGCCACAATGGCTTGGATCTGAACTACGCCTCACGGTCTGTCGCTGTGGACGGCCAGGAGCTCAACCTGACGCGGACGGAGTTTGAACTCCTTTATGCCCTGCTCGAGGCGGGCCGGACTGTCCGGACCAAATCGGATTTGGTGCGTCGGCTCCGGTACGAGGATTACGACGTCGGAAGTTACATCAGCGAAGCGGACGAACGTTCGGTGGAAGTGCACATGGGTAACCTCCGGAAGAAACTTGGTGATTCACCGCAGCAACCGCGCTGGCTGCAGACGGTCCGCGGTGTGGGTTACCGGTTGGCACCAGGCGGGCGCTGAGCCTGGAGCCGGTACAGGGTCTGGCGGCTGCACTGGTTGATCGGCCGGAGGTAGTTGACGGCCAGTTGCGGCAGTGCAACGGATGGTTCCGCACGCGGTGACTTTTCCCGGATGGAACGTTCAAGGTCCATGGCCAGCCCCGCCAGCCGTTCGGCGCCCACCATTTGGCTCGAAGTCTTGAGGCTCAGGACCGCATCCACCGCCCCGTCCAGGTCTCCCGTGGTGAGAGCGAGCCGCAGCTTGCCGATCCGAAACGGCAGGCAGTCGATGAAGTTTCCCACGAACATGCTGCAGTAGCCCTCGTCTTCGTCGAGTTCGACGCGTAGCCGGTCAAGGACCGAGGGATCTACCAGGGGGCGCCCTGCGTCGTCGGATGGAGTCATGTTCGTCCCTTCCGCTCGCGACTGCCGCCCGGGTAGGAGGCTGTGACTTGGGTTTGTGTCCACTTTCAGCGTAAATCTGTTCCCTGAAGATGCAGCCGTCCGGGACAAGGACTGCGGGATTCCTGGGGAGAATGCGGGTTTTTCATAGGAGCTCATCTTTGCTGGTGCCGATCAATTCGCGAGGCGGCAAAGGCTCAAGATTGGCTCAACTTCCGGCTGGCGGTGCTTTCCTGCTGTGGGCTTGCCTGCTGTAGGTTTGCAGGGCGTCAGCTTGCCGGGCGCCGAGGAACTCCACAAGGTGGGCTTCGAGGGCGGAGCCGTCCTTCAACTCGCACTCCCACACGGTGAGCACCTCCCAGCCGGCGGCCATTAACCGTTGGCGCTGGTCGGCGTCGCGGTCTTTGGTGCGCGTGCGCTTGGCCTCCCAGAAGGCGGCATTCACCTTGGGCGCGTGCTGGCCTACCCGGCAGTCGTGAAAGTGCCAGAAGCAGCCGTTGATGAAGATGACCTTTCGGCGGCCGGCGAATACCAGGTCCGGGCGGCCGGGCAGGCGGCTTTTGCCGGCCGTGCCGTGCAAGCGGTATCGGTAGCCTTTGGCATGGAGGAGGCGGCGCACCAGCAGTTCCGGCTTGGTGTTTTTGCCCCTAATGCGGGACATGTTCCAGCTGCGCCGCTCGGGAGTGAGCCTGTCCGCCATGATTCCAGCCTACGGGCTCCTAGATTTCGTGCTCCGGCTGGTCGCCCAGCTCGAAATGGCGGCCGCTGACGGACGTGGGCACGATCTCCACGTAAAAATCCTTCAGTGTCGGCACCCAGGATTTCAGGCCAAGCTCCTCGACGGCGGCGAGTTCCGTTGAGTTGACCAGGACGCGCGCCGTTCCCCGGAGGACCACAGACCACGCCTCATCCGAGAGTATACCGTCCGTTTCGAGCAGCACACGGGAGTTGATGGTGAGCTGCGCCAGCTTGTTGCCTGGCGCGGTGCGGAGGTAGATTTTTCGGTCTGAGGTCAGGTAGTTGACGGGAAAGATATCCGGTTCGCCGGCCACAGAGACCACCAGCCGGCCGTGCTTTGTGGCGTCCAGGAGTTTCCAGGACTGCTCGTCGTCGAGCTCAAGAACGGGGTTGCCATCTGCGTGCGTAAACATCATGCAATCCATTCTTCTACGTTCGGTAGAAGAATTCTAGGGTTTTGGCGCGGAAGATTCTGCACAGGGGCCTGGCGGGCGATTGTCCGTATGACTTTTTATTGGTCCTTGGCGGTGGTAGAACCGATGGCGGGTGGCTGTGGATAACTTTCATCGCTCAAATGTGTCCTGGGCTACCCTTAAGGTCATTGTTCGGAGCGAGACGTCTTGAAACTATCGGGGGATTAGCTGCCCATGACATCGCACATCACTTCCACGGCCAGGCGTTTGCGCAGGCACTTTGTTGCTGCTGTTGCCGTGTCCGCTTTGCTTTTGACCGGATGTAACCCGGGTGGCGATCCTGGGGGCACCTCGTCCGCGTCTCCGACCGCGAGCTCCACCCCCAGCCCCAGCCCCAGCCCCACGCCGACGGCGACTCCGGTCTATGTGCCGGCTTCGGCCAGCGGCCGTGCTCAGAATGTGCCGGTGCCGGTGCTGCCCGAGGTCGCAAAGACGGAGACGAAAGAGGGGGCTATCGCGTTCGCCCGCTACTGGTTCGAGGTCCTTAGCTATTCCTATGAGACGGGAGAGCTTTCACTTCATGAAAGCCTGACACCTCAAACATGCGCGCCATGCCAAAAGTCCTCGGAGGCGATTAGAGCTTGGCATTCCGAAGGCAGGTGGATGGTCGGAGGACAGATCAGCACGCCCGCGGTAGATACGACGTTCTCCCGTGATGAAGCTGGGAAATACAAGGTCTCTGTCCAAGTCCATCAGACTCCACTGTCATATGTCCGCGCAGACGGGACAGTTGCGCATACCGACCCGCAAGGTGCAGACCAGGGCAACTTGCTAATCATTTCGTACAGCTCCAATTCGTGGCGGCTGGACGAAGTCGGAAGCATAGTTGGATAAGAGTGCGTACCGGTCGACCGCTTGGATATCACGGAATGGTACTTACCGCGTGGCTGCTCGTAACGCTCTTTGCATTACCAGCTCACGGTGCCGGTGATAACGATCCTGAATTTAATGGCGCTTGGACACCGGATTCAGCCGGAGTCGGCGGTTATGTGTGGGACGCCGAGGCCAACGACTTTGTTCAGCAAGCACCCGGGGCCCCAATTTTGGATCCCAACAACTACAAGTACGAACTCCAGTGCCACCTTGGCGGGGGCGACTTCGATTCTGTGTGCTTACGTGATCAGGTTGAATGCACGAACGGGCCGGACGGCGAAGACGGGATCCCGGTCATCTGGTATTCCATGCCGAGAGGCGTTCCTGGGGCCGTTTGGGCCATTCACTCCGGACCCACTTGCCTCTACGACGCCAAACCCGAGGACCTCCTGCCGCGCATAGCGGCCCAGATCCAGAAGCAGTTCGAGAGCCTCCCGATCAACGCCGGAGCCGTTGTCGCGCAGCCCAGCCCAAACACGCTCCGCGGTGCTGAGACGAACTTCTACGCGGACGCGTCCGAGCAACAGTTTGACGTGACGATGTTCGGGCAACAGGTGCACGTTGTCGCGACGCCGGTTCAGTACACCTGGAACTACGGCGACGGAACCGTCTTCGGCCCGCAGCCTTCCATGGGTGGACCGCTGCCACAGGACCGCTGGGGTGAGAAGACCCGAACAAGCCACGTCTACGCGGACACTGGCGACTTCCAGGTTGTCCTCACTACGTCCTTCCAAGGCACGTATTCCGTGAACAACGGACCACCGCTGCCTATACCGGGCCAAGGCCAGTTCAGCGCACCACCGCAACCCATCAGCGTCTGGCGGTCCATCACGCGGAACTATGCCGACGACTGCAACGAGAACCCGCAGGGTGAGGGATGCCCGGGCGTCGCATCGCCCCGATAGGACGCCTGCGACGACGCGTCTGAGACGGCTGGCAACGGCGCCGGGAAACCCTCGAAGCCGCCCCCGCAAAAGAGTGATCCGCGCCTCCATCGGAATACTTGCACACGCCGCGCAGTTGGGCACAGCAGTACCAATTCACCTCGAAAGGAACTGCGAATGCTGTTTTCCCCCTTAACTCTTGGCGAGCTTGAACTGCCCAACCGCCTGGTCATGGCGCCCCTGACCCGCCTCCGCTCAGGCGAGGACGGCGTTCCGGGTGCCCTGGTCGTGGAACATTACCGGCAGCGCGCCTCACTGGGACTCATCGTCAGCGAGGGCACGTACCCCAGCCCCGCAGGACGCTCCTACCCGGGTCAGCCCGGTCTGGTCACCACGGAGCAGATTGCTGCCTGGAAGAAGGTCACCGACGCGGTGCACGCTGAAGGCGGCCGGATTTTCGCGCAGATCATGCACGGCGGGCGGGTTTCCCACGCGGACATCACCGGCGGCCACACCATCGTTGGTCCGAGTGCTGTTGCCATCGAGGGTGAGGTCCGCACGCCGTCCGGCAAGCAGCCATACCCCGTCCCGCACGCACTGACCACCGACGAGTTGCCCGTTGTGATGCAGGAGATCGTCGCCGGCTCGGTCAACGCCATTGAAGCAGGGTTCGACGGTGTGGAGCTGCACTCGGCCAATGGCTACCTTCTCCACGAATTCCTGGCCCCGAACTCCAACGTCCGGGACGACAGCTACGGCGGTTCGCCGGAAAAGCGAGCCCGCTTTGTGATTGAAACGGTCAACGCCGTGGTGGCCGCCGTGGGTGCGAACCGCGTGGGTATCCGCATCTCGCCGGAGCACGGCGTACAGGGCATCGCCGAAACGGATGCGGCCGATGTCCGTGCCACGTACGAGGTGCTGGTGGACAGCATTGCGCCGCTCAACCTCGCCTACGTCAGCATCCTGCACCACGAGCCCACCAGTGAACTGGTCCAGGACCTCCGGGCGCGCTTCAACGGCACCTTCCTGGTGAACTCCGGCTTCGGCACCATCACCACCCGTGAGGAAGCAGCCGCGCTGGTGGCCGACGGCCATGCGGACGCGGTGGTGGTGGGGCGCCCCGCGATTGCTAACCCGGACCTCGCGCGTCGCTGGAAGGAGAGCCTCCCGCTGAACGAGCCGGACCCGTCCACCTTCTATGCTGACGGCTCCATAGGCTACACGGATTACCCCGCGTATTCGGCTTAGCGGTCAATTCTCGGCCTTGACCGGGGGCTAACGACGACGGCGGCACCCGGCTTGGGTGCCGCCGTCGTTGGCTGCTCGGTGTGCTGTCCCGGCTGCCCGCACCAATAGGCCATCCGACGGCTGTTTTGGCTCATTTTCTACGTTGGCCCGCCCAGATTCACAAGAGCTGAGCGGTAACTTCAGAATACTCCAGCGAATGGATTGTTGCTAGGAAAACTACAGGTATGCCTCCCGCCCCGTCCCTTCGCGCATCACCAGCTTGTCATCCTGAATGGAGACGAGCAGGCTTTTGGGCTTTCCGCTGACTTTGGTGATGGCTTTCAGGCCCCGGTTGGTGACTTCCACACCTACCTGCGCCCCTTTCGCGGGAAGCTCCACGGACGTTTCGTAGGCTTCCCCCAGCAGCGGGTTGGTGGACACCCCCGTATCGCGGCGGACCTCCTTGCCGTTGACCATAACGGTGATGTTGGCCTCGTTGAATCCTTCCTGAAAGACGATGAGCAGTTCCCGCATGGTGGGCCTCTTCCTCGAAGTGATTGCCTGTGGCGGCATATCAACTACAGCACTTCGCGGCCCGGAGCGGAATACCCCGGCCGGCTGCCCGGCCGGGCGTCGCTGGAGACCATCAGGCCTGTAGGGCAAAATGTTCAGGTGACTCAACTCCCGCACGTCCCGTCCGCCTCCACGTCTGTCTCAACTCCGGACAGCGCCATCCACGCCCAGATCGCCGCCGAACTTGGCGTGAAGACCTGGCAGGTCAAGGCTGCAGTGGACCTGCTCGACGGCGGTTCCACCGTTCCGTTCATCGCCCGGTACCGCAAGGAAGCCACCGGGACGCTGGATGACACGCAGCTGCGCGAACTCGACGAACGCCTGCGCTACCTCCGCGAACTCGAGGACCGCCGTCGTACTGTCCTCGAAGCGATTGCCGCGCAGGGGCAGCTGACCCCCGAACTGCAGGCAGCGATCCTTGCCGCAGACACGAAGTCCCGGGTGGAAGACATCTACCTTCCGTTCAAATCCAAACGCCGCACCAAGGCCCAGATCGCCCGTGAAGCCGGGCTGGAGCCGCTCGCTGATGCCCTACTGAAGCGTCCCGAGCTGGACCCGGAACGCGAGGCTGCCAGGTACCTGAGCGCCGAACACTCCATTGATGACGCGGCCGCCGCGCTCGCCGGCGCCCGTTCCATCCTCGTCGAGCGGGTTGCGCAGGATCCGGACCTCGCCGCGACCCTGCGCGAGCGGCTGTGGACGCAGGGGCGGATGGTGTCGCGGGTCAAGAAGGGAAAGGTATCCGACGGGCAGAAGTTCGCCGACTACTTTGACTTCGCCCAGGCGCCCACCGGGATGCCCTCGCACCGCGTGCTTGCGCTGTTGCGTGGTGAGAAGGACGGCGTCCTGGAGCTGGATCTCGCCGAGGCGGATCCGAACGACGACGACGCCCTGGCCGCTGCGCGTTCCCGTTACGAATCGGCCGTGGCCAGGTGCCTCGGGGTCGCCGACCGCGGCCGTCCCGCCGATGCCTGGCTGATCCAGACCGCGCAGCTTGCCTGGCGCTCGCGGGTCCTGGCCCGGCTGACTGCCGACCTCCGGGGACGGCTGTTCACGGCCGCAGAGGACGAAGCTGTTCGCGTGTTCGCCGCGAACCTGCGCGACGTGCTCCTGGCCGCACCCGCCGGAAACCGCGCCACGCTCGGGCTGGACCCAGGACTGCGGACCGGCGTTAAAGTGGCGGTTGTGGACGGGACGGGCAAGGTGGTGGCCACTGACACCGTCTACCCGCACGCGCCTGCCCGGAAGTGGGACGAGGCCCTCGCAACGTTGGTGCGGCTGGCCCAGAAGCACAAGGTAGAACTGGTGGCCATCGGCAACGGAACCGCGTCCCGGGAGACGGACAAGCTTGCCGCGGAACTGATCAAGCTGCTGCCGGCCGCGGATGCGAAACCGCAGAAACTGGTGGTTTCCGAGGCTGGGGCGTCGGTGTACTCCGCGTCGGCGCTGGCCTCGGCGGAGCTGCCGGGCATGGATGTTTCCCTGCGCGGGGCCGTCTCCATCGCGCGGAGGCTGCAGGACCCGCTGGCGGAATTGGTGAAGATCGATCCCAAGTCCATCGGCGTGGGGCAGTACCAGCACGACGTCACTGCAGCGAAGCTGGACCGCAGCCTGGACGCGGTGGTCGAGGACTGCGTGAACGCTGTCGGCGTTGACGTGAACACGGCGTCGCCGGCGCTGCTGAGCCGTGTGGCCGGCGTCGGGCCGTTGCTGAGCGAGAACATTGTGGCCTACCGGAACGAACACGGGCCGTTTGCCAAGCGCAGCGAACTGAAGAAGGTGCCCCGCCTGGGTGCGAAGGCGTTTGAGCAGTGCGCAGGCTTCCTGCGGATCACCGGGGGAGCAGAACCTCTGGATGCATCGAGCGTGCACCCCGAGGCATATCCGATTGCCCGGAAAATCCTGGTTGCGGCTGGCTCTGCGCCAGCGTCGTCCCTGGACCCGCGGGCCTTCGTGGACGGCACGTTTGGCCTTCCCACCGTCCAGGACATCCTGGCCGAACTGGACAAACCCGGCCGCGACCCGCGGCCAGCCTTTGCCGCGGCGACGTTCTCGGAGGGCATCGAGAAGATCTCCGACCTCAAGCCCGGAATGGTGCTGGAGGGAACGGTGACCAATGTGGCCGCGTTCGGCGCATTTGTGGATGTTGGAGTGCACCAGGACGGTCTGGTTCACGTGTCGGCGCTGGCTAACCGCTTTGTGTCCGACCCCCGCGAGGTAGCGAAGTCCGGGCAGGTTGTCCGTGTGAAGGTGCTGGAGGCCGATCCGGAGCGGAAGCGGATTTCGCTGACGTTGAGGCTCGACGACGAGCTGCCGCCCTCGGGCGGCAACCAGCGGGGAAACGAGGGCCAGCGTGGCGGGCGGAACGCCGGCGACCGTGACAGCGGCTCCGGCGGCGCTCGACGGCCCGGCGCCTCCGGTGGGCCCCGCCCCCGCAGCCAGAACGTTGAACCGGGACGGGGATCGTCCGGCAAACGTCCCGACAATCGGCCTCAGGCCAGCATGCCGGCTCCTGTCGATACAGCCATGGCTGAGGCGCTTCGCAAGGCCGGCCTCGGCAAGTAACCTGTCATGCTGGCTGGACGCCTAGCACCTGTAGCGACGGAGCCAGCCAAAGCTGCTAAGGAAGCAGCACTCGGGGGCGCCCGAACTGGGTCCGGACTCCGGGGGAGAAGAGGACAGAGTCAGGGGGACCGGACACGTTGATTCCGGCGGCGCTGATCAATTCGTCGTTGAGTCTTGTCACCTCGGCCCGGTGAAGGGGCCACGCCACATGCGTGTTGGGAACGTACAGCGTGCGGCGCCCGATGGTGGTGTGGAGGCCGAACCTCGCTGTCAGGTGAACGGACAGCGGATCGGCAGCGACGGTGTCCAAATCGGGTACGGCGCCGAAGTCGCTCCGGGCCCCGGCCCTGAACCGGCGGACAGTGAAGCCGATGGAGTCATCTATCGCCGACCGACGGAAGCCCGCGCGGGACCAGACGTAGGGGATTCCCGCCGCCCGGGCCGCCAAGACCACAGCGAGCCGGTTGGCGTCCAGGCTCAGGAACACCACGCCTCGGGTGCCATCCGGTTCCCGGGAGTAAAGACGCACATTGATCTCGTTGAAGTCCCCGAAGAAGGGTATCGCGGGACCGCTGCCGAGCCCGGCCTTCCGCATGCGGAAACCTATCAGGCCCACCCACGACGAGCCGTCGAAGACGTCAGGTACCACCCCGGGCGGCATGAAGTGTGCTGCCTCGGTTTCAGGCAGACGCCAGTGCAGGAACAAGGCATCAGTCCAACGCTGGTCCATGATGATGGGCCCGGGTAGTCGGGGCGCATCCGGCCAAGGATCCAGCTCCTTCGCGTGGGAAATCATCACTACTGCTGTCCTCCTTACTGTCTTTCCGCTGGTGGGGGCTTAAGCGTCCGTTCGCGCCGTACCCGCGGGTGCTTTCTGCCACGGCCATCGTCCCGTGATTTCCAGCTCCAGCGAGAAGCTCAGGAACGTACGGATGAGGACGATGATGGCCAACACCCCGACGCTCTCGAAGGTGGGCGTCACGGCTACCGTCCGGATGATGTCGGCGGCCACCAGGAGCTCCAGGCCCAGCAGGATGGACCTCCCCAGCAGTTGCCGATAGGCGCGGTATACCGTCAGCTTCTCGGCCCCGGCCGGCAGTTTTCGCGGCTGATAACCGCGCAGGGCCATCGGAATGGATACCACAGCGCCGATAACCATCACGGATACCCCCGCCAAGTCCATGAATTTACCCACGGCCTCGATGATCTGCTGGAAATCCACCCTGCTCCTCGTGTGTAACGTGCCTGCCGCCCCTTGGAAGAGGTGCCTACGACAGCAGCCTACGGGTGCCGGACTCCGGTGCGCGCCAGGACTGCCCGGTAACCTTCACGGAAGGTTGGATAGGCGAACTGGAAACCCGTGGACCGAAGCAGCGCGTTGCTGCAGCGTTTGTTGCCCCCGCGGGCTTCGCCTGCCGGACCGACTTGCGGTTCCGGATAGCCCATTTCGGCGGCCAGGAACCGCAGCACGTCCCCAAGTTCGGCGGGAGAGTTGTCCACACCGACATATACCGGCGCGGGCATAGCTTCCATGCAGGTCAGGCGCACCATCGCAGCAGCGGCGTCGTCCCGGTGGATCCGGTTGGTAAAGCGTGGCTCGTCGGGAACCACGGCATTCCCCCCGCGGACCTGATCAATCAAACGGGTCCGGCCCGGACCATAGATCCCGCCAAGCCGCAGCACAACGGGCGAAGTGCCCGTGCCGCGCAACCGCGAAACCAGGAGTTCCTCCGCTTCGAGGAGGATGCGTCCCGAGAAAGTGCCAGGCGCCGCCGTCGTACTTTCGTCAACCCAGCCACCGGCGGCGTCCCCGTAAACAGCGGTGGAGGACACAAAAAGTACCCGGCGTGGCGTCACGCCGTCGCGCTCCAGGGCGTCCAGGACGTGCGTCAGCCCGTCCACATAGGCGGCCCGGTAGGCCGCTTCCGTGGGTGAGTCGGCCGCTACGGCCACGACGACGGCCGTAGCGTCCGCCGGGACGGTGGGTAGGTCCGTGGAGCCCAGGTCCGCTGCCACGCCTTCGATCGCAGAGGGAAGTTTCTCGGGCGAACGGCGCCAGCCAACCACCCGCTGACCCAATGCAGCGAAGCGGAGTCCGGCCTCAGTTCCGAGATCGCCGCAGCCGGCCAAGAGAATCGTCATGGTGAAAGTCTGCCATTCCCACCGTCGTGACTCGCATTCGCGGCTTGATCAGGGCGCTGGAAGGGTGGAAACCACCGCTGGCGCGGGAACCGGGACTCTCTGCGGCTGGGGCGAAAGTTGTGAGAGCACGTTGGAGAGCACACCGAGGGCGACAATGATCAGTGCCAGCCGAAAGAGCACCCCCAGGCAGCTCGTCCTTTTCCTGCGTGCAGGCTTTGGTCGAGCGCTAACTGGAGGGCGTATGGTGCGTGGGTCATCGGAGGGGTCGCGTGCAGTGCGCCACCGTGCCAAGGATGGGGCAGGGCCTGCAGCATGCATGATATCCGAAGGCCCAGTCGGAACACTTCCAGTGGTTAGAAGCGGTGGACTTGACGTTCCGGCAAGCAGGTTGGTCAGGAATTGGTGAATGGCTTCGACTGTGTTCGCATCAAGCACGGCCGGCACAGCACCTATGGCGCGGCATACGGTGTCGATGCCCTGGACCCGCGCACCGCTGGCGGTGGTGCCCTGCAGATCGGGTTGTCCAACCATGCACAGCCACGCTTGAACGTAGCGGCGGTGCCGCGGTTCCAGGAGGGCTGCCACCGCTGAGCACTGCTCTACCACCCCGGAGACTTCACTCTCGCGTGAGTAACCGTTTTGCCGCAGGACGCCGCTCCGGATCTGGACGTCACCGGACCAGTTCTTTGCATCGATCACGATAACGCCGCCCGGGCCTATCAGGACATGGTCCAGATTGGCTTTGGGGCGTCCGGGCCAATGCACGTCATGAAGGGCCATCCAGCCCTGGGGCTGCAACGTTTCCAGGATCGCCGCAACACGGGCTTCACCCGCGGCACCCGCGGCCCACGCCCGTTCCGCCCGTTCTGCGTGCTCGAGTTGCCGTCGCAGTTTGGCCGCTCGTTCCGCAGCCATCCGCGCCTGCTCAGCCGCGCCGCCGCCTGCCCCCATTTTCGCCCCCAAGCCCGTTGGTGCCTACTGACAGCACTCGAGGCCTACTTTAGGCGAAAAGTCGCGCGCGGGGAGCAGGCAGGCCTCCTCAGGGGCGAGAGGCCGGGCGTGGTGCCTCAGAGAGCGGGAACCGGGAAGAACACCCGGGGGTCCTGCAGGAGTGCGGGGTAATCGAACGCGGACCGGTCAACTACCTCGGTGACGCCGAATGTGCGGCCGAACCGGCCGTCGTCGAGCGTGATGGGACGGCCCAGCACCTGCCCGACGGCGAACTTGGTGCCGTCCTCAAATGAAACGGCAACGGTGGTCTTGCCGGGGAGGGTGGCGAACGCTTCCTCCTGCGCCTGGCGCTTGCGGGTGGGCTTCTTCACGAGCTGCTTGGGCGGCAGCTTGCGCGGCTGCTTGGACGGGCGGCGGGAGCCGTCGTCGACGTAAACGGGGGAGTAGCCATCCTCAGGTGCGGCGGGTGCAACAGCGCCGGCGCGGCGGATCGGAGGCAGTGCCACGGTATCCAGCGTCTGCGGATCGATTTCTGCGTGCGGGTCGCGGAGAATCCAGAGGATGTCGCCCTCGGGTTCTGCCGGATAGAACTCGTGCTTGGGCTCAGGCCAAATGAAGTCCAGGTCCAGGTCGGCGTCAGGAAACACCGTCTTGTAGAACTTTGGTTCCTTGCGGAGCAGCTTCGCGCGGTGGCTCAGGTGGAAATCGGGGTTGCCAAGCCACTCCGGCAGCGGAATCTTGGCCGCGTAGTCCGGGTGTGCTGCCTGGGGCGCGAACTCGGTGATGCTGGCGCGGGTATTGTCCGCATGGCCGCGGGAGGTCCATTCGTCCACCATCGCCAGGCCGTACATGGTGAGCGCCGGAACGTGGCCCATCCACATGCGGACGGCGGGATGGTCCAACCAGCCGTACTCGGGAATCACCAGAGCCCGGAGGGTCTGCAGCGCCTCAACACGCTGCTTGCCAAGCCTGGCGGTGTCCAGTGCTGCGGCACTCTGCCGGAAATCGGGATACGGAAGGAAGGTTTGCATCCCTTCAGTCTGACGGCATGCGCCGGATGTGCCAATTGCAGTGCCCGGCGCCACACGCGCATGTCCGGTGGCGGGGTCCTGGAAGCACAAAGGTGCAACGAAATAGTTCACATAGTGGACCGATACATACAGCGGGTATCGCCAGCCACTAAGATCACCGAAACGCCCCACCGTCCCGGAAGCCCCCAATGACAATTTCTCCTGCTGTGACCACCGGTTCAACGCAGCTGTTTGTGCCCAAGTTCGGGCAGATGCTGGATCCGGAGGCCAAGGGCATCCTGGTCCTTGATGAATTTACCCTTGACCCGGCCGCGGCGCGGACTGAGCAGCACGGTTTTCGTGCGGCCATGGCCTCCGTTGCCCTGACCCTTCGCCGGATCGTTGCGCTGCGGATCGTGATCGCGCTCGTGGCCATCGGCAACCTGCCCCTGTTCCTGATGTCCAGCGGCTGGTGGATCTACGCCGTTTCGCTCGCGCTGGTGATCGGTGTGCACCTTGCCGTCTCCTGGCTCAACAAGCACGAGCCCAAAGTGCGCCAGCGCCAGATGCTGGAACTTCACCTGCACCGCGAGAAGAGCGCCAACTACCGCAAGGTCCGCGACGCCGTGAAGTACATGATTGATACCCCCAGTCGCATGAACGAGCACCTCTACCTCGAACTCCTGGCGGCCAAGCGTGTGGCATTGAACCTCGCCCACGGCACGGTGGCCCTGCTGGACACCACCGACGACGCCGCGTGGAAGGTCCGCATCATCCGAGAGATTCCGGCCGCCAAGGCAGCAGCCTAAGCGAACAGAACGCGGGCTCGCGGGCAGGAAGGTCAGGCGCCTGCCCTCCAGTCAGATCAGAACGGACGACGCCGGAGCTCCCCAGTGAGGGCGCTCCGGCATTGTTGGTTCCCGGCGTTGCTGCTGCCGGGTTTTGTTGTTTCCGCGGAAAGTCGGTCCGGGGGGAAGGGGCGGTTCCCGCGGAAAGTGTTGAAGCTTAGGCGGGAAGCTGGAGGACCTGCCCGGAGAACACGAGGTCCGGGTTGGCAATCGTGTCCATGTTGGCGTCCGCGAGGCTCTGCCAGCCGCCCTCGACGCCCAGCTTGCCGGCGACCGTGCTCAAGGTGTCGCCGGGCTCGAGCGTGTAGGTCTCGCCGCTCAGTTCCACGGGCGCGGCGTGCTGCGCAGCGGTGACGGCATCAGCGGGGACCTGTACGGCAGGAGCTTGCTCCACCGGGGCCTGCGCCGGCGCACTCTGGACTGGCGCGCTCTGGACTGGCGCACTCTGGACTGGCGCGCTCTGGGGGGTTACCGCCGTCGTGCCCCCGCCGCCGCTCAGGCCGAGCTCCGCGGCGCAGGACGGCCACGCTCCCCAGCCCTGCGATGCCTGGACCTGTTCGGCCACGGCGATCTGCTGTTCACGGCTGGCATCGGCCGCGGAACCGGTGCCGCCGTAGGCAGCCCATGTGGTGGCGCTGAACTGCAGGCCGCCCGAGTAGCCGTTGCCGGTATTTGTGGCCCAGTTTCCGCCGCTTTCACATTGTGCCAGCGAGTCCCAGGTTGCGCCGTCGGTGGCCGCGTTGGCTGCGGTGACGGAGAGTGCAAGGCCGGCTGCGGAAATGGCGGCGACGGCTACTCCACGGCGTGCGGCAGTTCGGATGGTGGTGTTGTTCATGGTGTGATGCTCCTAAAGGCCACCAGCGCTCGGTCCGTCCCCGGAGGTTATTGCGCCACTGCCCGCCCCTGACGATATAGAGGTCAATTTTCGGTGTCTGCCGGCCGGGCAGTTCTGGTGGAGGCAGCACCGGGCATTCATGTCGCCCGAAGAACGGGCTTGCATTTCACGCTAGGACATCGCTGGCCCGTTATCAAACCGAGATGATTTCTGGTGGTCAGCTGGTGACCGGCTGGGGAAGCGCGGCGGCCAGGTAGGGCGCGGTGCGGCTGGCGGTGGAACCCGCGACGTCGGCGGCGGTGCCGGTGGCGACAATCCGGCCGCCGGCGTCCCCGCCGGAAGGGCCAAGGTCAATGACCCAGTCCGCCGCCGCCACAACGGCCATTTCGTGCTCGACCACCACCACGGTGTTGCCGCTGTCCACCAGGCCGTGGAGCTGGGCCATCAGGAGTTCGACGTCGGCGGGGTGGAGCCCGGTGGTGGGCTCGTCCAGGAGGTAGAGGGTATGTCCCCGCTGGGCTCGCTGCAGCTCGGTGGCCAGCTTGATGCGCTGGGCCTCGCCGCCGGACAGCTCCGTGGCGGGCTGGCCCAGCCGGAGATAGCCCAGGCCCACGTCCCCGAGGCTCTTCAGGCTGCGGGCCGCGGCCGGAACGTCGGCCAGGAACGTGGTGGCCGCATCCACCGTCAGGCGCAGCACTTCCGCCACATTCTTGCCCCGGTACGTCACCTCCAGGGTTTCGGGGTTGTAGCGGGACCCGTCGCACTCCGGGCACGGCCCGTAGCTGCCCGGGAGGAACAGCAGTTCAACCGCCACAAAGCCTTCGCCCTGGCAGGTTTCGCAGCGGCCTCCGGCCACGTTGAAGGAAAACCGCCCGGCGCCGAACCCGCGCGCCCTGGCCTGCTCCGTGGCCGCGAATTCCTTGCGCACCGCGTCGAACAGGCCAGTGTAAGTAGCGAGGTTGGAGCGGGGGGTCCGCCCGATGGGTTTCTGGTCCACAGTGACCAGCCTGTCGATCCGTTCCGCGCCGCTGACCCGTCCCACGGACAACGCCGTGGCCGGGCCCGCATCATCAGATTCGGACAGCTGCGGGGCCTGGTGGTTCTTCAGCCCGGATCCCACAACTTCGCCGAGGACATGCGTCACCAGGGTGGACTTACCGGAGCCGGACACACCCGTGACTGCCGTCAGGACGCCCAGCGGGAACCGCGCATCCAGGTCCTGGAGGTTATGCCGGGTGATCCCGGCCAGTTCCAGCCAGCCGGCGGGCTCGCGGGCGCCGCCGGCATGTGGCGCGCTGCCCGCCCGAGCTGCCGTGCCGCCGTCGGAAGCTCCTCGGGGCCCTTCGTTGCCGCGCGCCACGCCGTCGTTGAACAGGAAGGGCCGCGTGACTGACGCTTCGATGGCCGCGAGCCCGTCAACCGGCCCGCTGTAAAGTACCTCGCCGCCGCCTTCTCCGGCGCGGGGACCAACGTCCACCAGCCAGTCGGCCCGGCGGACCACGTCCATGTTGTGCTCCACCACAAACACCGAGTTGCCGGACGCCTTGAGCTGGTCCAGGACCGCCAGGAGCGGTTCGGCGTCGGCCGGATGGAGGCCGGCGGACGGTTCGTCGAGCACGTAGATCACGCCGAACAGTCCAGACCGGAGCTGGGTGGCGATCCGGAGCCGCTGCATCTCGCCGGGGGAGAGGGTGGGGGTGACGCGGCCCAGCGCCAGGTATCCGAGGCCCAGATCCAGGAGCACGGTGATGCGCTGCAGGAGATCGGCGGTGATGGCCACTGCCACCTCGTTTTCCTCGCCGGAGGACTGCCGCCGTGACGCGGTACCGGCTTCCTTGAGCCCGGCGGTGGGGCGGATGATTTCGGCGAGTTCCGCCATCGGCGTGGCGTTGAGGTCTGCGATATTTCGGCCGCCGAAAGAGACCGCGAGGGCTTCGGGCCGGAGCCCGGTGCCGCCGCAGCGCGGACACGGTCCGGACTCCATAAACGCCAGGACGCGTTCGCGCATGGCGGCGCTCTGGGAGTCCGCCAGGGTGTGCAGGACGTAGCTTTTGGCGCTCCAGAAGCGCCCCTTGTACGGCTTGGCCACGCGGTCCCGCTCCGGCGTGACTTCCACAACGGGCTGCTCGTCCGTGAAAAGGATCCAGTCGCGCTGCTTTCTGGGCAGCTTCCGCCAGGGCACGTCCACGTCGTAGCCCAGGTGGCTGAGGATGTCGCGGAGGTTCTTGCCCTGCCAGGCGCCGGGCCACGCCGCGATGGCTCCTTCCCGGATGGTCAGGTTGGCGTCCGGGACCAGGGATTCCTCGCTGACGGTGTGCGCCACCCCCAGTCCGTGGCATTCAGGGCAGGCGCCGGCCGCGGTGTTCGGCGAAAATGCGTCGGAGTCCAGCTGCTCGGCACCGGCCGGGTAAGTGCCCGCCCGGGAAAACAGCATGCGAAGCGAATTGGAGAGCGTGGTCACTGTGCCCACGGTGGAGCGGCTGCTCGGGGCGCCGCGGCGCTGTTGAAGCGCGACGGCGGGTGGCAGCCCGGAGATCATCTCCACCTTGGGATTGTGGCCCTGCTGGATAAGACGGCGTGCATAGGGGGCCACGGATTCGAAGTAGCGGCGCTGGGCTTCGGCGTAGATGGTGCCGAAAGCGAGTGAGGATTTTCCCGAGCCGGAGACCCCCGTGAAAGCCACAATGGAGTCGCGGGGCACATCCACGTCCACGTTCCGCAGGTTGTTCTCCCGCGCGCCCCGGACCCGGACGAAGCCGTCCGCCAGATGGCCGGAAGTGGGAAGGGAAAGATCGTCAGCCTGTTGAGGGTTCCGCATTGATCCGACTCTAGCCGGGAACCGGCCGGCGGGCGATATCCTGACCCGATGGACAACAACCGGGACACAGCCGCCGATCCGCTTCCACAGACGGGACTACCAGCCACGGAAGTGCCTGGGACGGGACTTTTAGGGACAGAGCCTTCGGAGACGGACCTGCCGGTGACGGAAGCGGCGCAGCTCCTGCCCGTCGCGGAACTGCACCTGCACATTGAGGGCACTCTGCAGCCGGAGCTGATCTTCGAACTGGCCGAGCGGAACGGCATCACCCTGCCGTACTCCGGCCTGGAGGAGCTCCGCGGACTGTACGAGTTCAGTGACCTGCAGTCCTTCCTGAACCTGTACTACGCCAACATGGCGGTGCTGCAGACCGAACAGGACTTCGCGGACATGACCAGCGCCTATCTGGCCCGCGCTGCCGCTGCAGGGGTCCGGCACGCGGAGATCATGATGGACCCGCAGGCCCATCTGTCCCGCGGTGTCAGCCTTGAAACCTGCGTCAACGGCGTGGTGTCGGCCCTGGCCACCTCCCAGGAGGACTTTGGCATATCCACCCTCCTGATCGCCGCATTCCTGCGGGACCTGTCCGAGGAATCCGCGCTGGAAGTCCTGGACGGCCTGCTTGCCATGAACGCCCCCATCGCGGCCATCGGTCTGGATTCCGCCGAGGTGGGCAACCCGCCGGCCAAATTCGAGCGGTTGTTCGCCAAAGCCCGCGAAGCGGGCCTGCGGCTGACCGCCCACGCAGGCGAGGAGGGGCCGCCGTCGTACATCATCGACGCTCTGGACATCCTCGGAGTGGAACGGATTGACCACGGCATCCGCTGCATGGAGGACCCCGAACTGGTGGAGCGGCTGGTGGCGGACCGGATTCCGCTGACGGTCTGCCCGCTCTCGAACGTCCGGCTGCGTGCCGTGGACACCCTGGCGGACCATCCGTTGCCGGCCATGCTCGCCGCCGGGCTCAACGTCTCCGTGAACTCGGACGATCCGGCGTACTTCGGTGGGTACGTGGACGACAACTTCTCCCAGCTGAAGGCCGTTTTTGACCTTTCAGACTTCGACAGGGCACGGTTGGCGGCCAATTCCATCCATTCGTCGTTCGCCTCCGAGGAGCGCAAAGCCGAGCTCCTGGACGAGCTGAACGCCGGCTAGCTCTCGGCTAGCTCCGGTCTGCCCTGCTCGCTAGACTGGTGCCCGAGATCGGCCGGAAAGAGTCCGGCGATACCCGGAATTTGCGCTCCAGGGTTGAGTAAACAGCCTCCTAGCCGAGACTCCTGCCTCACTTCTGCTGTAATCCGCGTCATAGTCGGTCACGACACGCAGAGTTAACCAATTTAAGTCGCGCGATTTAACACGGTCTTGGCAGGATGCCTAGTGACAGATCGCATTATGCAAGGGGAAAAATGGCCAAGTCCATCGCAGATAACACCGACCTCCGACTCAAGACCGTGCTGCACGTCCTGACGGAAGGCGTCTGGTCCGGCGGTTCACTCAACGCTGGCGAGGTTCTGGCGGAAGCCACTGTCCGCGTGCCGTTCAGTGAACACGAGGCCATGCTGCTCAGCGGCGGCATTCCGCGTGGACATAAGACGCTCACCTCCGCCACGGCCAAGCTGGTCAAGGCCGGCTGGCTGGTCAAGGGCCGTTCCGGCTGGACCATCACCGATGACGGCATGCGCGCCACGGTGGCCTTCCCCGATGCGGATTCGTTCGCCACGGCGCTCGACGCCGGCTCTCCGGTTCCTGCCGACGTCGCCATTCCACCGGCCCCGGCACCCGCACCGGCTGTGAAGGCGGCTCCCGCCAAGAAGGCCCCGGCAAAGCGGACGCCCGCTAAGAAGGCCGCCGACGCCGTCGGGAAGGCCGCCAAGGCAATCGAGGAAGCCATCGAGGACGCCGTAGAGCCCGTGGTCAAGGCCGTCCGCTCGCGCAAGGCAGCGCCCAAAACTGTAGCTAAGGCTGCGACCAAGGTAACGGCCGAAGCTTCAGCTGTGGAGACTTTCCCGCAGCCCGAGGCTGTAGCGGTTGCCGGCGACTTCAACACCATTTTGGGCGCGCCGGAGAACTGGGCCCCGCAGTACGACGAAGCCCAGCTGACGCTCGATGCCCTGGATCAGCTGTGGAAGATCAGCGCCGACCTGCCTGCCGGCTCTTACACCTTCAAGATTGCGCTGAACCGTTCGTGGGACGAGAACTACGGCGCATTCGGCACGTTCGATGGCCCCAACCACGAACTGCACCACGACGGCGGCACGGTCACCATCCGCTACGATCACCGCACGCGGGACATCACCATCAACTGACCGCATGCGTCCCCCGCTGAGTTTTTGGCCATGTAACCGCATCTGCGGGCGGATTTTGGGTCAGTATCTGGACAAAAACTCCGGAGTGAAGCAGTGTGGAAACCGGCCGTCCTGGCCGGTTTCCACCCCACTGTTTCCCACCAAGGAGATGCGAAAGTGACCCTACCTTCAGGCCTTACCTCGGGCGTCTGGACCCTGGACATGTCGCACAGCGAGATCGGCTTCACTGTCCGGCACGCGGGCATCAGCAAGGTCCGCGGACGTTTCACGGACGCCTCGGCCGAAGCCCGCGTTGGCTCATCCCTGGCCGAGGCTTCGCTTCACGCCACGGTCAAAACGGCCAGCTTCGATTCCGGCGACGCCAACCGCGACGGACACGTGAAGGGGGCGGACTTCTTCGACGTGGAGGAGTACCCCGAGATGACGTTCCGTGCCACCTCGGTAGAGGGCGACGGCGAGGATTACACGCTCACGGGCGATCTCACCATCCGCGGAATCACCAAACCGGTGGAGCTGGAGGTTGAGTTCACCGGGGTAGCCGTGGACCCGTTTGGTGCCACCCGCGCAGGGTTCTCCGCGGAGTGCGAGATCAGCCGCAAGGAGTTCGGCCTGACCTGGAACGCTGCCCTGGAAGCCGGCGGCCTGCTGGTCAGCGACAAGGTAAAGATCAACGTCGAAGCGGCCCTGGTCAAGCAGTCCTGACAGCCATGGGTTTTTCCGGGCGCCGCCACGACTCCGGCTGCGACGACTCCGGCCGGGATAACCCGGCTGAGAATATCCCCGGCCGGGAGTCCGGCGACATCCGGCTCTCCGCCCGCGTCTTTGGAGTGGTGCAGGGCGTCGGATTCCGTTTTTGGACGATGGGCAAAGCCGACGAACTGGGGCTTAATGGCGTGGTGAGGAACCTCGACGACGGCTCGGTGGCCATCGAGGCCGAGGGGCCGGAACAGCAGGTCCAGAAGCTCCTGGACTGGCTGAGATCGGAGAACGCCCCCGGCCGGGTGGAACGGGTGGAGGAGTCCATCTCCGCCGCGGACGGATCGTACCGGGATTTCAGGGCCCGCTGACGCGCTCTTTTGGCCCCGGCGGGTAGGAGTGCCGCCGTCCCGCGAGGATCAGCGCAAACGCGACGACGGCGGGGATGGCGGCGGCGATCGGGATCAGGAGCGGCCCCGCAATGGTGAGGGCGGCGGCGCCGAACATCGCGCCGATCATGATCCCGATCTGGATGGTCAGCACCGTCAGTCCGTTGGCGGCGTCCCTGTATTCGCCGCCGGCGCGGAGGATGGCGGACTGGTTGTAAATCCCCATCGCGCCGATGCCCGTGCCCCAGACCAGCATCAGGACCAGAGTGGCCGGCAGCGCCAAGGCCGGCAGGACGCTTCCCACCAGCGGGAGCAGGGCCACGGAAACTGCAACGCCGGCGACGGTGATCAGGAGCCAGCGCCGGGGCCGGGAATCCACCGTGATGCCGGCGATCCAGATGCCCACCAGCCCGGCAACACCAAGGACACTGATGGACAGCGGGATGCTGAAGTCAGGCAGCCGGACCTCGCGCAGGAACGGCGCAATGTAGGTGAACAACGCGAAATGCGCCATGAGCATCAGGGGCCAGGCAACGGCGACGGTCTTCACGCCCGGCTGGCCGATTGCCTTGCGGATTGAGGGGTGCGGAGCGTCGGGGATGCGCCGCACCGGGGGAAGCAGCCAGACGGCCAGGAGCGCCAGCAGCACCCCGGAGGCGGCCAGGACCAGGAAGGCAGCGCGCCAGCCGACGAGGTTGCCCAGGGCGGTGCCCACCGGGGCGCCGATGGCCAGTCCCAGGCTGTTGCCGCTGAACACGATGGCCAGCGCCTTGCCCACTTTGTGGGCGGGGACGATCCGCGCCACAAACGGGGCCATGGCGGACCACAGCAGGCCGTGGGCAATGCCGCCCACCACCCGTGAACCCATGGCGGCGCCGAAATCGGAGACGATGGCCACCAGCGCGTTACTGGCAGCAAAGAACAGGATCAGCGCAATGAGCAGGTAATGCCGGGGGACCCGCGACAGCAGCAGCGACAACGGGATCACGGTGACCACGATGATGGCCGCGTAGCCCGCCGTCAGATACCCGGCGGTGGCCTCAGAGACCCGGAAGTCGGCGCTGATCTGGGGCAGCAGGCCGGAGGGCAGGAGTTCGGTGGTGATGGCGGTAAAGCCGATGGCGGCAAGGACGATCAGTGCGCCGACTGGCAACCTGTTGCTCTGGGACGTCACTTCATGAACCTACCGTGATTCAGCGGTGAGAACACGGTTTCTCCGGGTGTTGCGCGGGCCGTGAGTACAGGGCCATGGATACCCGCGCTGAGGCCGATGAAGGCGCCGAGCTCCTCCAGTACCGCCGGTTTGGCCGGCATGTAGTTCGTGAGCTCGGGGGAGCGGATGATCACGGCACGCCACTGGCCCCGCGACACGGCCACGTTGATCCGGTTCCGGTTCAGCAGGAAGTCGGCCCCGCGCGGAGCTTCGGCACCCGCAGAGCAGGCCATGGACACCAGGACCACCGGCGCCTCCTGGCCCTGGAACTTGTCTACCGTGCCCACCCGGACACCGGGCAGGCCGGCGTCGTGCAGCGCCTGCCGGATCAGCTGGACCTGGGCGTTGTAAGCGGCCACCACCAGGATGTCCTCCGGGTTCAGTGACCTGGCCGGTTTGTCGCCGCCCGGAAGCCATTTAAGCCCGATGTGCCGGTGGGCCTGACGGACCACCTCGGCAGCTTCTTCTACGGAGGACTTGGTGTTCCCGCTGTGGTCCACAAAGACTGTTTCCACGCCGGCCGGCAGCTCCGCGAGGCTGCGGAGGGATGCCGCCGGCGCAGCTTCCAGCTTTCCGTCGTAGCTGAGGACGGACACCGCCCGGCACAGGTCCGGGTGCATCCGCCAGCTGTCCGCCAGGAAATAGCCCAGTTCGCCGGGGAGCGTGGCGTGCCCGGCAGCAAGCCAGCCCAAGGCGGACTCGTCCACGGGCTCCGGGTGCGAGCCCTGCGTGACCTGAGGCAGCTGCTGCGGGTCACCGAGGAGCAGGAGGCACTTGGCTGCGCGGGCCACGGCCAGTGTGTTGGCCAGCGAGAACTGGCCGGCCTCGTCGATGACCAACAGGTCCAAGGATCCTGCTGGGACGGACTTGCCCGTCATGGTCCACGCTGTGCCGCCCACCAGACAGCCGCCGGGGGAACCCAGCAGGGCCGCGACGTCGTCGTCGGAGGTGCGGTGCCACAGCACCGGATGCGGGGCGGCCAGCTTCTTCGCCACCCGCGCAGGATCCACTCCGGCAGTTTCGATCGCTGTGCAGAGCATGTTCTCCACCACCGCGTGGGACTGCCCCACCACCCCGATCTTCCAGCCCTGCTTCACCAGCCGGGCAATGACGTGCGAGCCGACGTAGGTCTTGCCTGTGCCCGGAGGGCCCTGCACGGCAAGGTACGAATGATCGAGGTCCAGCAGCGTGGCGGTGATCGCCGTGACGTAGTCCGCTGCACCGGCGGCGTCCGTGCCGACGGCGGCGGGACCTGGCATCGAATGGAAGCGCGGGGGCACCTTGCGTAGGATGTCGACGCCGGGATGTTCCGGAAGCGAGGGCACCGAGGCGCCAACACGCTGGGCCAGTTCGGCCAGGGCGGCCTCGATGCTGGCGGTGCGGATGGGCTGATCCTCGGTGAGCGCCACCGGAATGTGCGAGTAAGCGGGGACCTTTCCTGTTTCCCGTTCCTCGATGGTGATCATGGTCTGGCCGGCAACCCGCGGGTGGTCCTCCACCGCGGTCACGAGCGTGCCGAAGGTGAACCCGCGGCCCGTGGCGGTGCCCAGGGGATCCTCCAGGCCAGCGGGGACCGGCGCATCGTAGAGCCGGCACCAGGTGCTCCCGGGTTTGAACTCCGACCCTTCACTCATGACCCCCGTCAGCCGTAGCGTGCGGGTGCGCATCCTGGCCGTAGGCTTTGCGAGCTCCCAGTCCGTCAGTATCTCCGCGGTATCCACCACAAATACGTTGCGGTGCTCGGACCAGTGGTCGATCTCGGAATCAGTGCGGTCGAAGTGTTCCCACCAGAACTGCTTGCGCTCGCGGCGGTGGTATCCGGTGGCTGCGGCCACCATGGCGATGGCCCGTTCGTCGTTGGTCCAGGGCCGGTTGTCCGGCAGGCCGGACAGATACTCCAGGAGGCGGCGCTCCTCGGGTGTTGGCTCGGGTTCCGGTAGCGGTGGCGAGGCCGCAACAGCGGACGACGACGTCGACGACAACAATGCCGGCTGCCCGCCGTCGTCGGAAGTTCCGGTTGTCGCCGTGCGTGCGGCAGGCGTCCCACGCAGACCCAGCAGCCAGTCGCGGAGGCGGAGCGTGGAGAGGCAGTCGTACTCGTTGTAGTCGGAGATGGAGGCCAGGATGTGCGCGGCCGTGGCGTCGTCGTCGTCCCGGGCGGCGCAGTAACCGGCATACGCCACCACGGAGGCTCCGGCGTCCTTGACGTCCCCGGAGCGGAGGTTGTCTCCCATGTACAGGGGTTCAAGCTTCTTGATGGAGTAGGACGGCTCGGAGATCCGGAGCGAATGCCGGGCGGTGGCGTAGAGGTCCACAAGGAGGCCGTTGCGGAGCCAGTTGTCCACAATGTCCTCGCCGGCGAGGTGCGTGACGGACAGGGTCCGGAGTGCCGATTTCTCGTAGGCGGCGTAGTGGTAAACGTGCATCTCCGGGTACCTGGCGCGCCGCTCTTCCACATAGGCGAGGAAGTGCAGGAAGGCCTGCCGCTCCTCGTTGCGTGAATGCGCCCAGAAGGGCCGGAACACGGGTTTGTCGGCGGCGCGGGCGTCAGCAGCGTCACCTTCAACCACGGGCGCCTCGATCACGCCGAACAGGTACTCCAGCCCCCATTTGCCGGTGGCGGGGTCCTGCCAGAGGGGATCGCCCTCGAAGTCGAAGAAGATGTCGCCGGGACTGGGCTCCGGAATCGATGCCAGGGCATTCTCCGGCAGCACCTTGAACGTGACGGTGTGCTCCTCGCCGTCTTTGAAGTAGGTGCGGGAACCGTCCGGAACGTCCCGGCCCAGCTGCATACGGGCCTGGTCGCGGAGCCGGACCAGCGAGCCCGTGGCCTTGCCGGGCGGGAGATCGGCCAGCTCGTCGATGGTGGTGATGTGATCGGTTATGAGTTTCCTCCGCCGGAGGGTGGTCATGCCGCCCACCAGCAGGAGGTCGCGGTGGGATCGGACCTGCTCGGCGCAGTAGTTGCACCTCCCGCAGTAAGCGACGCCGGGCTGTTGCCACTGCACCGCTGCACCCGCCTCGCGGTGGGCGGCGGTCAGGGCGCGGAATCGGTCGCGGCGCTCGCGGAACACCGGCAGCAGGTCCGGCAGGGAATGGTGGCTGCGGACGTAGTCGCCGTCCACCACGGCGCCCAGCACCAGTGTGACCCGGGGCGAAGGCTCCAGGCCCATGCCGATGAGCTGGTCTCCGTAGGCGGCGAGCTGCAGCAGCGCGCCCGCCTTGGCATGCCGGGCGAGCTTGGTGTCCCAGACCTCGTAACGGCCGGGGTTTCCGGTTCCGGCGGCCTCGTTGACGATGAAGTCCGCGTAGCCCAGGAACTCGCCGTCGAAAAAGGTTGCCTGGAAAACGACGTCGGCCCCGGCACGGAGCGCGAGTTCCGTTTCAGCGTGCCGTGCCAGCAGTTCGCCGCGGGTGTTCTCCCCGCGCTCGATCGAGTACACCCCGGCGCCGCGGCCGGAGTCCCAGACGCCGTACTGCGCGATCAGGCCGGCAAGGACCGTGGCCTCGTGCTTGTCGCCGAGCGCCCCGGCGCGGCGCTGCATTTCGTCGTCGGGAAACTGCGCTTTGGGGGACCGGCCCAGTTTCTCGTCCAGGACGCGGAGCGTGCGGTACTCGCATTCGCTGGCGGCCACCAGGTCGCTCGCGGAAAACACCAGGTCCTGCGGCACGCGGGGGCCGGAATCCGCTGAACTGGAATCCACACTGCGGAGATCAACACTGCGGGGATCAACGCTGGCTGGATCGAGCAGAAACACGGGGCCTCCTCATAAACGTGCCTGGTGACGTGCCTGGTGACGTGCCTGGCCGGTGGACGGTTCCCCTGGCGCTGGTTTGAATCTAGCAACAGCCACTGACAACGCGGGGTCACTTACGGCCCATCACGGGCCTCTGGATGGGCCGTAAGTGACCCCGCGTTGCTTTAGGGGTTCGCTGCCCTGACCTGGGCCTCGTCGTGCTCGGCGTGGGCTTTGCGGAGGAGGTCCATGAATTCGGTTTCGTTGCGGATGAGCCGTTTGTACTTCTCCGGCAGGCTGCGGAGCTGGTCTTCCTCCCGGACCATCCGGGCGAACAGCTTGTCACGCTCCGCCATGTCAGTTTCGTAGTTGAGGTCCAGGTATTCGGTGGCATGCCGTTTGGCGCCGGACACCGCATTTTTGGCTTTGCCCTTGGGGCTGAAGATCGAGGCCAGCACGGTGACCACCAGGACGCCCAGGATCACGGTCAGGGAAATAATGGTGCTGACCTCCACCACATTGACGGGCTCGCCGTCGTTGATGAACGGCAAGTTGTTCTCGTGCAGGGCATGCAGGATGAGCTTGACGCCGATAAAGCCGAGAATGGCGGCGAGGCCGTAGGCAAGGAAAATCAGCCGGTCCAGCAGCCCATCGATGAGGAAGAAGAGCTGACGCAGGCCCATCAGCGAGAACGCCGTGGCCGTGAAGACGATGAAGACGTTCTGGGTGAGGCCGAAGATGGCTGGGATGGAGTCCAGCGCAAACAGGATGTCCGTGCCGCCGATGGCCACCATCACCAGGAGCATTGGGGTGAGGACGCGCTTGCCGTTCTCCATCGTGAACAGTTTGTCGCCGTCGTAATGTTCCGACGCCGGGAGGAACCGTTTGGCGAGCCTGACCACCAAACCTTCCGCGTCGTCGTCGTGATTGTCCGGCTTGAGCAGGTTCCCTGCGGTGATCAGCAGGATCAGTCCGAAAATATAGAACACCCACGCGAAGCTGTTGATCAGGGCGGCGCCGAGGAAAATGAACGCGGTCCGGGCGATCAGAGAGAAGACGATGCCGAACAGCAGCACCTTCTGCTGGTCCGCGCGGGGGACCTTGAAGCTGGCCATGATGATCAGGAACACAAAGAGGTTGTCCACCGAGAGGGCCTTCTCCGTGACGTACCCGGCGAAGTATTCGGTGCCCATGGTGGTGCCGCCGAACAGCAGCACCCCCAGGCCGAAGAGGAGGGCGATCCCCACGTAGATGGAGGACCAGATGGCCGATTCCTTGAGTTTGGGCGTGTGGGCCTTCCGGACATGGAAGAAGAAATCGAAAGCCAGCAGGCCCACGATGCCCGCGATGGTCAGGGTCCAGACAAGGGGAGGGACGTCCATCTGTCCACCCTACCCAGACGTTTGCCGTTAGTCCTTCTTGACTTGGATGAACCCCTCGATAGGGTGGACTGGGACCGTCGCACTGCAGAAAACCGGTGCGTCACGACGGCGAGAGAGCTCGAACCAAGGAGAGTGCAACGTGGCACGCAAGAACCCGCGCGTGGAAGAGGCCAACGAGGCTGAGATCGAGGTCAGCGGCCACCCGAAGTCGTGGGCCGCCGGAGTCCCGGGCGTCTACCATTCCCTGGAGCCGGCCGTGCAGCAGATGGGGGCGGTCAGGACCGCTAAAACCTTGCTGGCACTGAACCAGAAAGATGGCTTCGACTGCATGAGCTGCGCGTGGCCGGACCCCAGCCACCGGAAGACGTTTGAGTTCTGCGAAAACGGTGCCAAGGCGGTCACCTGGGAGGCCACACCGGTGGTGATCGGCCCCGAATTCTGGGCTGAGAACCCGGTCAGTGAACTTCGGCAGCGGTCCGAGTACTGGCTGGGGATGCAGGGACGCCTTACCGAGCCCGTGCACAAGCCCGCGGGGGAGGACCACTACCGTCCCGTCAGCTGGGAGCAGGCTTTTACCATCGTCGCGGACAAGCTCAAGGGACTGCCGAGCCCGGACCAGGCCGCCTTCTACACCAGCGGCCGGACCTCCAACGAGGCCGCGTTCCTCTACCAGCTGTTTGTCCGGGCCTACGGAACCAACAACCTGCCGGACTGCTCCAACATGTGCCACGAGTCTTCGGGCTGGGCCATGGGCCAGACCATCGGCATCGGCAAGGCTACCGTCTCCGCCGACGACTACGCCAAAGCGGACCTGATCATCGTCATGGGCCAGAACCCGGGCACCAACCACCCCCGGATGCTGACCGCTCTGGAGGAGGCCAAAGAGGCCGGTGCCAGCATTGTTGCCGTGAATCCGCTGCCGGAAGCGGGCCTGATGCGGTACAAGAACCCGCAAAAGGTCAAGGGAATCATTGGCCGCGGCACGGAGATTGCCGATCAGTTCCTACAGGTACGCATCGGTGGTGACATGGCCTTGCTCCAGGCAGTTTCCAAGCGGGTCCTCGACGCCGAGGCCGCGAATCCGGGGACCGTGCTGGACCACGCATTCCTCGCCGAACACTGCCAAGGTCTGGAGGAGCTCCGCGAGCACCTTTCCCAGCTGGACGAAGCTGCAGTATTGGAGGCTACCGGGCTGCGGACGGAGGAAATCGACGAACTGGCGGACCGCTATCTGAGGGCGGAGAAGGTGATCATCACTTGGGCCATGGGTATCACCCAGCAAAAGAAGGGTGTGGCCGCCATCAAGGAGATCATCAACCTCCTGCTGCTCCGTGGCAACATCGGCAAGCCCGGCGCCGGCGCGTCGCCCATCCGCGGGCACAGTAACGTCCAGGGCGATCGGACCATGGGCATTTGGGAACAGATGCCGCCGGCCTTTATGGACGCGCTGGGCAAGGAATTCAGGTTTGAGCCGCCACGTGAACACGGCATCGACGCCGTGGAAACCATCAGGCAAATGCGCGACGGCGGCATCAGGGTTTTCGTGGCCATGGGCGGCAATTTCGTGGGAGCCATTTCGGACACCCATGCCGCCTTCGCGGCGATGGAAAGGACCGAGCTGTCGGTCCAGATTTCCACCAAGCTGAACCGCTCGCACACTGTCACCGGATCCGAGGCCCTGATCTTGCCCACGATGGGCCGCACGGAGATTGACATGCAGGAATCCGGTCCGCAGTTTGTGTCTGTGGAGGACACCGTCTGCGCAGTTCACGCCTCGCACGGAACAGTGCGGCCCGTTGCCCCGGACCTGCTGTCCGAAGTGGCCATCGTCAGCAGGCTGGCGCAAAAGGTGGTGGGTGAGTCGGTACAGGCGGACTGGGCCGGTTTCGAGAAGAACTACGACCTCATCCGGGACCACATCTCGCACGTGGTCAGTGGATGCGAGGACTACAACCTGAAGATCCGGCAGGACGGCGGCTTTGTGCTGCCGAACGGGCCACGGGATTCGCGGACGTTCACAACCCCTACCGGCAAGGCTATGCTCACGGTTAACGAGCTCGAGCATGTGGAGCGGCCGGCCGGAACGCTGATCTTGCAGAGCATGCGCTCGCACGATCAGTTCAACACCACCATTTACGGCAACAACGACCGCTACCGGGGCATCAAGAAGGGCCGTGAAGTGGTGTTTGTCAGCCCCGGGGACCTCGCCGAACTGGGGCTCAGCGACGGTCAGCACGTGGACATCCACGGCGTGTATGAGGACAACGTGGAGCGCGTGCTGCGCAACTTCCGGGTGGTCTCGTACCCCACTGCGGCCGGCTGCGCGGCGGCTTACTATCCTGAGGCCAATGTGCTGGTGCCGCTGGAAAGTGTGGCCGAGGGCAGCCAGACGCCGGCGTCCAAGGCCGTGATCGTCAGGCTGGAGCCTGTGGCCGTGCTGGTTGGTGAACCGACCGCCGCGAGATAGGGGCTGTCGGCGGTTGGGGCGGCAGAACCGGGCCAGAACCGCCGAGGGAGATCCGGGACCTGCTACTGACCGGTGTCTGCCCAGCCCCCGGCCGCCGGGCCGCCGTCGTGCCCGTCCTCGCACAGCCGGAAGGCGACGTCGGCCGCTTGCGTGACTGCCGCCGTCGACCCGGCCTTGGACCCTGCCCCGTGTCCGGCGGCGAGCCCGGCGGCGTAGCCCACCAGGAACGTGGTGACCGGGGCGGCCGCATGGATCACCGAGCCGGCGGACTTTCTGGCCAGGTCTAGGAGGAGTTCCTGATCCACGGCCAGATCCAGGATCTGCAGTGCCTGGGCAAGCCGGTGGGTCCATTGCTCCAGGACTTGGGCTTCGTTCTCGTCAACAGTCATGTTCGCTCCTACGTTCACGGTTTGCTGCTATTGGGCGGCAGGGGGAGTCCTTGCCCATTGCCCACGACACTACAAGGCTTGGGCCGCTGAGTCACCGACATGCCGCGGCGTCGCGGCTGGATTCGATGACTGGCGGTCGCTCGAGATTGCCGAAGCATCGGTGGCTGCGCTCGATCGGGCCTTCCAGAGGGCGACGAAATAACGGCGGGGGTGCCAGGTTTAAGCTGAAGCGAAAGCCGAACCGAGGAGATCCCATGCAGGATGTCACCATCCGCCACAACCCGGAGCGGCAGCGCTTCGAAGTGCTGACCGGCGGCAGCGCAAAAACATTAGGCCCGTAACCCTAGACCCCGCGGAGCTGCCGTGCCTAGACTGACCGAACCCCCGACGTCAGGAAAACATCAAACTGCTCAAGCAACGGGCAGGCCTGCACGTAGGGGATCCATTGCAACACTTCACAGCTCACGGCTGCCTCACGAAGACACGCCGTGCCGACGCGAGGAGAGCATGATGACAGGGAACAAAGCCGTTGCCTATAAGGAGCCCGGCAAGGTCGAGCTGATCGACATCGACTATCCAACCTTCGAACTGAAAGACGGACCGGGCGTGAACCCCGCGAACGTGGGGCGGGCGGTCAACCACGGGGTAATCCTGAAGACCGTGGCCACCAACATCTGCGGATCGGACCAGCACATGGTCCGCGGGCGTACCACTGCCCCGGCCGACCTGGTGCTCGGGCACGAGATTACCGGCGAGGTAGTGGAGGTGGGCCGCGACGTCGAGTTCATTAAAGTCGGAGACCTCTGTTCGGTTCCATTTAATATCGCCTGCGGCCGGTGCCGGAACTGCAAGGAACGCAAGACAGGCATCTGCCTGAACGTGAACCCGGACCGCCCGGGCAGCGCCTACGGGTACGTGGACATGGGTGGCTGGGTGGGTGGCCAGGCGAATTACGTGCTGGTGCCGTACGCCGACTGGAACCTGCTGAAGTTCCCGGACAAGGACCGGGCCATGGAGAAAATCCTTGACCTGGCCATGCTGTCGGACATTTTCCCCACCGGCTTCCACGGGGCCGTTTCCGCCGGCGTAGGCGTCGGTTCCACGGTGTATGTGGCTGGCGCGGGTCCTGTTGGCCTCGCAGCGGCTACCAGCGCGCATCTGCTCGGTGCCGCCGTCGTGATTGTGGGGGACCTGAACGAGGACCGGTTGGCGAGGGCACGCAGCTTTGGCTGTGAAACGGTGGATCTGACCAAGGGCGGCCCGGCGGAGCAGATCGAACAGATCCTGGGTGTGCCGGAGGTGGACTGTGGCGTGGACGCCGTGGGCTTTGAGGCGCGCGGTCACGGCCATGACGCCAAGGAAGCGCCCGCCACGGTGCTGAATTCGCTCATGGACATCACCGCCGCCGGTGGTGCCCTGGGCATCCCGGGCCTGTACGTCACCGGCGATCCGGGCGGAATTGACGAGGCTGCCAAGACTGGTTCGCTAAGCCTCAGCCTGGGTACCGGATGGGCGAAGTCGCTCAGCTTCACTACCGGCCAGTGCCCGGTGATGAAGTACAACCGCCAGTTGATGATGGCCATCCTGAACGACAAGGTGAACATCGCCAAGAACGTCAACGCGAAGGCGATCACCCTTGAAGAGGCGCCCAAGGGCTACGCCGAATTCGACGCCGGTGCAGCCACGAAGTACGTCCTCAACCCGAACGGATACCTCAGCTGAGCCCCTGCCGGGTTTGACGCGGCGGTGGTGCGGCTGCGCCGGGTAAGGCGGTGCAGCTGCGCCGGGTAACCGGGCGGCGGCCAACTCGCCGCAGCGGCGGTGCCTCCACTTCAAATGGAGGCACCGCCGCTATCAGGTGCAGGTCAGCGCTGGAGTTGCCGCGGATCCAGCGGCTGCGGAGCTATCGGCTGGTCGTTGGCCATCAGATCTATGCCCAGGTCCTTTGCGAAGACCAGCCGGGTGTCCTTGTAGATTCCCGGGTGGTTCTCATCCAGCTCGAAGACCCGGGCGCCGCGCAGGCGGTTCCGTTCAGCGCCGGGGAGCCCATAGGCGCCGAATCCGGTTCCGGGGGCGTAGCCGAGCTGCACCCCGTAGTAGTTGCCCACGTAGGTGTTCACGTGGTCGTGGCCCACAAAGTAGCCGAGCACATCCCCGCGCTCCAGGAAGGCGTTGAACAGGCCGGAGTTTATGGGGCCGGGGCACTCGTCCTCGTTCCGTTCGCCGACGATGTTGTGCTTCGTGAGGGCCCGGGTGTGATCGGCGTCCGTCCGCGAGTCGAGGCTGGCGAACCACATGTTGCGGTGCTCGTGGAGCGCAATGTGGCCCCACATGAGGGAGGGGACCCTCTTGCCGTACTTCTGCTCGGTAGCGATGGACAGGTTGCGGTACCAGGTGACCTGGTCCATGCGTACCCAGTCCCAGTCGGGGTAGCCTTCGAAGTCCTGTCCATTGATGGCGTCCGGTGCATATCGGCCGGTGTCGATAAGCCACAGGCCGAAGGCCGGCTCCTTGGACTTGGCCGACTGCACGAGCAGCAGCGAGTTCGACGTCCCGGTGAGCCCCGGCGTGGAGTCGCCGTTCATGTTGAATTCGTAGGTCTGCAGGAACTGCAGCATTTTGGCCTCGGTCATGCCCGTCCGTGCCACGGAATCCTCGTCGTGGTTGCCGAACGTGACGGCCCACGGGATCTGCCGGCGCTCCATGGGCTGGACCACATGGTTGAGTGCCTGCTTGACCTCCAGCTCGGAGTCGCAGCCGCCGTTGATCACATCGCCGTTGATCACGACGAAGTCCGGCTTCTCCGCGTCCAGGGTCTTGTCCATGAGTTCGATCGTGCGGCGGTCCGTCTGCTCGTCGTCCTGGGTGTCGTTGAACTGGACCACCTTGAAACCGCCGTCTGGCCGGAATGCCAGGGTGGGCCTGGGTGCCTTCGCACCCGGCGCGGCGCTGCTTCCGGCCGCTGCCGCCACTGCGAGTCCCAGTGCGCCAAGAGTCCCGGCGGCCGTCATCGCGGCCCTCCGGCTGAGGTTGTGCTGGTGGAGTCCGGTGGTCATCGTTGCCTCTTTCGCTGGTGCGGCCGCACGTCCGGCCGTCGATCCTGCGACTGTAGGAGAGTCAGGTATCGGGTTCCGGAACAGGTGGTGAACACGAGAACTGTTGCCCCTCCGGGGCCGGTGGATTCACCCGCCCTTCCACCTATGATTGCGGCATGTCATCCTACGAAGTCACCCGCAGTGCCCTTATTCCTGCGCCTCCGGAAGACGTGTTTCCGTTGGTCAACAGCTTTCTCGAGTGGACCAAATGGTCGCCGTGGGAGAACGTGGATCCGGAATTGAACCGTTCGTATTCGGGCAGTGACGCCGGTGTGGGGGCCAAGTATGCCTGGAGCGGCAACCGCAAAGCAGGCAGCGGCAACATGGAGATTGTCGAGTCCGAGTTCCCCCGGAGTATCAAGGTCCGTCTTGAGTTCACAAAGCCGTTCAAGGCTGTGAATCCCACTACGTTTGCGTTCACACCGGCCGACGGCGGCACCCAGGTCACGTGGCGGATGACCGGGGAGAACAAGGGCCTCGCGAAGGTTTTTGTCCTGTTTATGGACATGGACAAGATGGTCGGCGGCGATTTCGAGCGTGGGCTGGCTGCACTCTCGGCCGCAGCGACGGCCAACAAGGCCTGACCCGAGCTTGACCTGGCGGGGCCGGCGCCGGTGCCCTGCCGCCGGCGCCCTGCCGCCGGTGCGCTGACGCTGGCGGTTGCCGCGGAGCACGTCGTCGAGATCCGACAGCGACGTTCGCTTGGCGCGATTGTTCGCAAGCCTCCCGGTGGGCCTGCTGGACGCTGGCGATGGTGTCCCGGTCCGTGAGGATGAACGACTCGTCCGGTGTGGCCGGGGCATCCCCGAAGTATTGCAAGGGCAGGACCCCGCTGCAATGCGGATCCCGGAGGAGGGCCCGACGTCGGCCGCTCACCCATGGTGATCGCCCCGCGCACGGTTCTGGTGAGGTTATGTCTTACTCCTCTTCGTCCTTTGTTGACACCTTCAAAAACATCGGCGTCACCAAGGCCTATGGCCCAGGCCGTCCAGGTGGGCGGGGAAGAAATCGTCCCGGTTGCCCTGGTGTCGTTCGGGTTCGGGGGAGGCGGCGAAGCTGGCGGCGGGATGCTGCTGCCGCTGGGTGTGCACCGGAGCGGAGGTGGTCACGCCGCGTTCCGTCCCAACGCCGTGGTCACCCTGCTGTGCCTTGACCCGGTGATTCTGGCGGCCGGCGCCGCTGCGGGCCGGGCCATCCGCGCCGCGCGGTCATAGCAGTGCCCCGCGCTAAGTACTAGCCGGATGCGCGCCGGTTGCGAGCCTGGCGCGCCAGCCGGATGAACCCGTAGACAAAGACGGCCTCGATCAGCGCCATCAGCCCGAGCAGCAGCCACTGGCCCTGGGCGATGAAGACCACGGCGCCGGTGAGGACCAGAGTGGTGCCGAGCGCTAGCGCGTAGACGGCGAAGCCGAAGGCCACTTTGGCGCTGCGCACACCCGTCCTGAAGCCAAAGCCCACCGGTTCGCCGCCGGGATAACCAGCCACGCGGTCCGGGCCGGCGGGCTTGAGCCTGTCGAATTCCGCCCAGGGGTCCGGGTCCTGATTGCCCATGCTTCCATTATCCCGCGGTTCCCGGACCGCCCACCTCCTGTTGCTCTGTCACGTACGGCTGCTAAACCATGGTTTTGGGGACCACAAGTGGCAGAGCAACCAGGGGCGGCTTGTGAAAAGTAAAATATCCGACTGTGAGTCTTGATGTGGCTGGTCTGGGACTGGCTGGCAGGGTTGGTGTTGGTT
>NZ_JASBRB010000013.1 GCF_029960665.1 Pseudarthrobacter sp. AL07 | reverse complement strand
TGGTTTGTCAACCCGCTGAGGATATGGGAGGTCTCTTCTCCTGCAGCCACGTCCAACCTCTCTTTGCGCGCATGCATCGGCGCCACATGCCGGGCAGGGTAGCTGTCCGGCATGAATGCGACGTGTGCGACGTATCGGTTACAACAGCCCGGTCATGTGCGCCGGGCAGGGTCCTATCACGCCTATGTCTGCCATTGAGTTCCAGGCGGTCGCCCCGCAGGCATAGTTGTCACCAGCCACTCTAGCTGTGACTCCAGCGCGATGCGTAGCCGCGTCTGTGGCGTCCCTGTTGTATTTCGCCGTCATACTGGTTGTGTGACGAAAGCCGCTGCAACGCAGGCTGACGGCGCCGGATGTGATGCAGAATATGGCGGATCGCGGTGGTGGCAGCTTGAAGCGCGGGCACAAAAGGTGTTGGCTGGGAGTAATGGAAATCACTATGCGCACTGCATGTATTAGGCATTGGAGGAACACGTGAGCGAGGCCGACGCCGCCACTTCGGTAAATGTGGCGGAAAAATTGGGTTTCAAAAATGGGGATCTGATTCAGGAGTTCGGTTACGACGACGACGTCGATTTCGACTTACGTGACGATATTGAGGACCTGACAGGGTCCGAACTCCTGGACGAGGACGACCACGACGTTGTTGACGCCGTCATTTTCTGGTGGCGGGACGGCGACGGGGATCTGATCGATACCCTCATGGATTCGCTGACCACCCTGAGTGAAAACGGGGTTGTCTGGGTGTTGACGCCAAAGTCCGGGCGCGCCGGGTACGTGTCGCCGGCGGAGATCCAGGAAGCGGCGCCCACCGCAGGTCTGCACCTCACCACCTCTGCAGGTGTGTCGAAGGACTGGAGCGCCACCCGCCTGGTCAGCCGGAAGAACAAGTGACGACAGGTCTTGCCGTAGTCGGCCAGACTGTTCCGGCGGTGGGGGCACCTGCCCCGGACTTTGAGCTGGTGAACCAGTTCGGAGAACCTGTCCGGCTGTCCTCTTTCCGGGGGCAGAACGTTGTGCTGGTGTTTTATCCGTTTGCATTTTCGGGTGTCTGCACCGGTGAACTCTGTGAAATCCGTGACAACCTGAGAGCGTTCGAGGATGCCCGGGCCACGGTCCTGGCAGTGTCCGTGGACAGCAAGTTCAGCCTGCGGGCCTATGCCGAGAAGGAAAGCTACGGCTTTGATCTCCTGGCCGACTTCTGGCCGCACGGCGCCGTCGCCTCCGCCTACGGTGTCTTCGACCCGGAGAGCGGCATGGCCGGGCGCGGGACGTTCATCATCGATGCAACCGGAACAATCCGCTACGTTGTGGTGAATCCGCGTGGCCAGGCCCGCGAGCTCGCAGACTACCAGGATGCTCTGGCAGGCCTGGAACAGAGCTGACGCCGCATGGACCAGCAGCGGCACGGCATCGGCCTGACGGGCTTCGCCAGCCTGCCGGCCGCTGACCCTGCTGCGCTGTCCAGTACGGATCTTCAAGGACTGGAACGCGTCCGGGAGCTGTTGTCCGGCAAACGGCTGGCGCTGCTCACCGGCGCAGGGCTGAGCACCGATTCGGGCATTCCGGATTACCGGGGGCCGGACGCCGTGCCACGTTCGCCCATGACCTACCAGGAATTTGTACGCGAGGGTGCCAGCCGCCAGCGCTACTGGGCACGGAACCACATCGGTTGGTCCAAGTTGCGGCACGCGGAACCAAACCCCGGACATCGTGCGGCCGCAGAACTGGAGCGGCGGGGCCTGCTCACCGGATTGATCACGCAGAACGTGGACCGGCTCCATGAAGATGCCGGCAGCCGGAATGTCATTGACCTCCACGGACGTTATGACCGGGTGGTTTGTCTGGCGTGTCAGCACACATTCACGCGTCACCTGCTGGCGGGGGTCCTCGAAGAACTTAATCCCGGCTTCCTGGCACGCGCCACCACGTCCGGCCCGGTGGAAATGGCGCCCGACGCCGACGCCACAGTTGATGACTCGGCGCTGATCAGCAGTTTTGTGGTCGCTGCCTGCCCCGCCTGTGGCGGGATGCTCAAGCCTGACTTTGTCTACTTCGGCGAGAACGTGCCCAAGGACCGCGCAGAAGCCGCGTACGCGATGGTGGACGCTGCAGGGGCATTGCTTGTTGCCGGGTCATCGCTGACCGTGATGAGCGGACTGCGGTTCGTCCGCCACGCGGCGAAGGAGGGCACGCCGGTCGTGATCATCAACAGGGGCGATACGCGGGGCGACCAATACGCCACCATCAAGCTCCACGCAGGCGTCAGCGAGGCGCTGACTTGGCTCGCCGCCGAACTCCCCGATCTTGACCCCTGACGGGGACAGATTCGTCGATTGGCTTTTCGTCCTGCCCGTCAGGTAGAGTTCATGTTCGTTGGTTGACGCGCTGAGGCGAGAAGACCGGCAGTTCGGGTCTTTAGCTCAGCTGGTAGAGCGCCACGTTTACACCGTGGATGTCATCGGTTCGATCCCGGTAGGACCCACCATCAAACCCCGTTGTTCCTGGCCAGATTGGCCGGGAATGGCGGGGTTTTTGTTGCCCTGCGCCGGCTTCCATACTGGGCTCCGCAGACAGGCAGGGCAGCGGAGCGCACCGGCTTCCTCCACCACCTCCTCGAGCCCGGGTGGTTCGGGCACACGCACGATCCGGTTGCGGGACTGCCCGCGAACCAGCCAGGGCGCATTAATTGTCGGTGGCTGTCCCTAGTGTTCCTGCTATGGAATACGTGGTGGTGAAGACGGCCCAGGACGGCAGCCCGACGGCGGTGGTCAGCAACGGCAGGGAATGGGCCGTCGGGGCCGATGCGGTGAGATGGTTTGAACGTGTGAGCTGGTGGGAGGCGCAGCGCCGTATGCCCAAGGGGCTGGGCCGTGTCGATGTCGAGGTGTTGCAGGTCCAGGTGCGGCTGGGCCACAATCCGCATTCCGCGCTGACCACCATGGTGCTGGAGCGCGACGGACTCGGTGGGGGCTGGAGGCTGAGGGAGGCCGTGGTGGACGTCGCCTGAATCCGGCGGCAGATGCCCAGAGAACAGTTGGGCATTGGAAAACCCTCCACCGCGACTATTGGGGGATGCCGCGGTGGAGGGTCTGCAATGAATATACCGTGAACTTCCTGAAACAAACAAATGCCATGCGAAACGTGGTTCTTGGCGTGTCGGACGTAACCTTTTCCCGCGCCCTGCAACACCGCCAAACCACTGTGATGGTTACTGTTCACCAGAACGAACGCATCTATGCGAAGCGCCCTGGTGCCGATCGAAGGAGAATCATGGCCGATTCCCGCACCCCCCGGCTCCTCCGAGGGTCTGGGAATCCCCAAGTCGTCCACCTCCAACCTGTTGCTGGCGTTGGAGGAAGCCAGGCTGATCAGCCGCCAAGGCGCCGAATTCACGCTGGACCGCAAGCTCGTGGAACTCGGCGCGGCATATCTGAGCCGGCTTGACGAAGTGCAGGAGTTCTACCGGTTCTGCGAACAGGCGCCGACCCTTTCCGGGGAGACCGTACGCACGCCATGCTGGACGGACTTAATGTCATCTATCTGGCCCGCTACGAGGGCCATTCGGCGGTCCGCCTGACGTCTAACATCGGCGACAAGATGCCGGTGTCCCTAAGTGCCGTGGGCAAGGCCCTGATTGCCCGCCTTCACGACCACGACGTCGAAGCCATGTTTTCCGATGACGCCGAACTTCCGGTCCTGACCCCAAAGTCCCTCCGCACCGGAGCCGAGTTGAAGGCGCAGCTGACCACCATCCGGGAGCAGGGCTACCCGTTCGAGGACGAGGAATCTACTACGGGAGTAGTTTGCCTGGCTGTATCGGTGCCTACGCGCGGCGCCTACGGCCCGAGCCTTGGGTTGTCAGTCACGGCCCTTAAGGCCACATATTCCGGGCTCTCCTGACTCTTCCGTGGGTGTTTTGAGCGAGCCTTAACGGCCGCACGCCGCTCTCCACCTAGGTTTCTGACTGTTGAGGAACAGAAACTTTAGAGGCGGGAAAACGGCGTGCGAAATGCAAGACTATGGCGGTCTCTGGCTGGTTCCGGGTGAGGTCAGTTCCGGCGGACCGGGATAAACACCCGGGGCTGGTCCGTCCAGGTTCCGGACAGCCGGGAGGTGGTGCGGCGCATGATCTGTTCGGACGCGTCCCGGGCTGTGGCGGCGTCCCCGGCGGCGACCGCTTCGGCCAGATCGACGTGCCACTGGAGCGCCCCCTCGTGGGGGTGGTCCGGCATCAATCCGTGGACTGTGCGTCCCGTCAGGGTCTCTGCCACCTGCCCCATCAGGTTGGCAAACATTTCGTTGCCCGAGCCGGAAAGCAGGACCGAATGAAAAGCGATGTCCAGCTCCAGGAACTTCTGCGCGTCCCCGGAGTGGCCGGCGTCGCGCAGCGCGTGGGCGATGTCCACCAGTTCCCGCCGCAGCTGCGCCGGGGCATTGTTCGCTGCCAGCTCGGCCGCGGCGGGCTCGACGGCGGAACGCAGTTCGATCAGTGACCGCAGCTGGGCGCCGCGGGCGTCGCTGGACAGCCGCCAGCGGATGACCTGGGAGTCGAAGGGGTTCCAGCGGCTCGGCGGCAGCACGCGGATGCCTACCCGCTTGGTGGTTTCCACGAGGCCCAGGGACTGCAGAACCCGCACGGCTTCGCGGACCACGGACCGCGAAACCTTCAGCTCTTCCTCAAGGTGCTCGGCCAGCATGATGTGTCCGGTCGGCAGCTCGCCCGTGATGATCCGGGTGCCAAGGTTCTCAATGGCACGGTGGTGCAGGCTGGTCGACATGGACTCAAGCCTAAACTGGGATTGACTGGCCACGTCCCACAAAGTGGGCACCACTTCCCTCAAGCCGATTGAATATATATGCTTTATTAGGATCCATCGGTTCGTGACAGCGTGCTTCGCAGCGAACGCGGAGCCATCTGCACATCCATTGCACAACGAAATTGGAGTTTTGATGTCTGCACACATCGGTGTCACCGGCCTTGCGGTGATGGGCGCCAACCTGGCCCGCAACTTGGCCCGCAACGGCTTCACCGTTGCCCTGCACAACAGGTCGGTCGAAAAGACTGACGCGCTGCTCGCAAAGCACGGCACGGACGGCGACTTCGTCCGCACCGAAACGTTGCAGGAGCTTGTTGACTCCCTGGAGAAGCCCCGCCGCGTCCTGATCATGGTCAAGGCCGGCAAGCCGGTTGACTCGGTCATCGAGCAGCTTGAACCTCTCCTGGAAGCCGGCGACATCATCATCGACGCCGGAAACTCCCACTACGAGGACACCCGCCGCCGCGAAGCCGCGCTGGCGAAGAAGGACCTGCACTTCGTCGGCATCGGCGTCTCCGGCGGTGAGGAAGGAGCCCTGAACGGCCCGTCCATCATGCCCGGTGGTTCCAAGGAGTCCTACGACGCCCTCGGTCCGCTGCTCGAAAAGATCGCCGCGCACGTGGACGGCAAGCCCTGCTGCGCCTGGATCGGCACCGACGGCGCCGGCCACTTCGTCAAGATGGTCCACAATGGCATCGAATACGCCGACATGCAGGTCATCGGCGAAGCCTTCGATCTCCTCCGCTCCGGCGCCGGCCTCGAGCCCGCCGACCAGGCAAAAATCTTCGAAGAATGGAACAAGGGCGAACTCGCCTCATTCCTCATCGAAATCTCCGCCGAGGTCCTGGGCCACGTTGACACCCGCACCGGCAAGCCGTTTGTGGACGTCGTGGTGGATGCCGCCGGCCAGAAGGGCACCGGACGCTGGACGGTCATCTCCGCGCTGGAGCTGGGCTCCCCGACGTCGGGGATCGCCGAGTCGGTCTTCGCCCGCGCCCTGTCATCGCAGACCGAGCAGCGCAAGATCGCCCAGGAACTGCTCGCCGGCGAGGAAATCGCCGTCGACGTTCCGGACACCTTTGTTGAGGACGTCCGCCAGGCGCTCTACGCGTCCAAGCTGGTTTCCTACGCCCAGGGCCTGGACATGCTGACCTCAGCAGCCAAGGAATACGGCTGGGACCTCAAGCTGGACGAGATCGCTTCGCTGTGGCGCGGCGGCTGCATCATCCGTGCCGAACTGCTCAAGGAAATCACCAAGGCCTACGCCGCAGAAGACAAGCCGGCCAACCTGCTGTTCGCCCCGGCGTTCACGAAGGCCATCGCCGATGTGCTGCCGGCATGGCGCCGTGTGGTCTCCACCGCCGTCCAGCTCGGCATCCCCGTGCCGGTCTTCTCCTCGTCACTGGCCTACTACGACGGCCTGCGCCGCAAGCGCCTGCCGGCCGCAGTGATCCAGGGCCAGCGTGACCTCTTCGGCGCGCACACCTACGGCCGTGTCGACTCCGAGGGCACGTTCCACACCCTGTGGGGCGAGGACAAGTCCGAAATTGAAGCGGTGGACACGCACTAGTCGCCACGCTCTGATTGCATCAGGCTGCAAACCCTGCGGCCGGCAGTTCCCGGATATTCTGGGAGCTGCCGGCCGTTGGCGTTTCCGGCAGTTGTGGTGTCCTTCCATCCAAGGAGTCAGAATGCCCAAGCCAGTCGCACTAGTTACGGGAGCATCCACGGGTATCGGCTTCGAGACGGCGAAGAAGCTCAGCAGCCACGGGTTCATTGTCTATGCCGGCGCCCGCCGGGTGGGCAGGATGGAGCCGCTGAAGGCGCTGGGCGTCCAGGTCCTGGCACTGGACGTGACGGACGATGATTCGATGCGTGCCGCCGTCGGCCGTGTCCTGGAAGAGCGCGGGCGGATTGATGTCCTGGTCAACAACGCCGGCTACGGGTCTTACGGGGCGCTGGAACAGGTGGACCTGGCCGAGGGCCGGCGCCAATTTGAGGTGAACGTCTTTGGCCTCGCCAGGATGACGCAGCTGGTTCTGCCGGCCATGCGGAGTGCGGGACGGGGCAGGATCATCAACGTCTCGTCCATCGGCGGAAAATTCTACGAACCCCTTGGCGCCTGGTACCACGCCACGAAGTTCGCCGTTGAGGGCATGAGCGATGCGCTGCGGCTCGAACTCAAGCCGCACGGCATCGAGGTAGCCATCATCGAACCCGCAAGTACGCTCAGCGAGTGGGGCCGGATTTCCGCTGACGGGCTGCTGTCCAGCAGCGGCGAGGGGCCCTATGCTGCACAGGCACGGCACATGGCGGATGTCCTGGCGTCCACGGACAGGCCAGAAACGTCCACGCAGCCGGTGGTGATTGCGGCGGCTGTCCTGCACGCTGCCACGGCAACCCGTCCCCGCACCCGGTACCCGGTGGGCAAGGGAGCGGCCGCCATTCTGGGCCTGCGGCGCGTCCTGCCGGACCGGCTCTATGATGCGGTGGTCACGGCAGTCCTGAAGCGTGTTGCCCGGTAGGGCTGCATTGACGGATCAGATCCGGTATTCAATGTCGTACTCGGCCGGATCCACGGCGGGCTTGGTTTCGCGCTGGGCATCACGGTGGCGCCACTTGGCCGGCACACCGGTCACAATCGATTCCGGCGGCGCGTCCTTGACAACCACGGCGTTGGCGCCCACGGCGCTGTCCCGGCCTATGGTGATGGGGCCCAGGACCTTGGCTCCGGCGCCGATGGTGACCCGGTCCTCGATGGTGGGATGGCGCTTGACCTTGGCCAGCGAGCGGCCGCCCAGCGTGACGCCATGATAAATCATCACGTCTTCGCCGATTTCGGCGGTTTCGCCAATGACCACACCCATACCGTGGTCGATGAAGAAGCGCCGGCCGATCGTTGCGCCGGGATGGATCTCGATTCCGGTCAGGAAGCGGCCCAGCTGCGACACCAGCCGCGCCGGGAACCTCAATTCCGGAGTTTGCCACATATGGTGCGTCAGCCGGTGGATCCAGATGGCATGCAGCCCGGAATAGGCGAAAAAGTTCTCAAAAGAGCCTCGAGCCGCCGGGTCGTGTGACCGGGCGGCGTCGAGGTCTTCCTTCAGTCTTGCGAAAAAGCCCACAAAGTTCTTTCTACAGGAAACGGGGCGACAACGGGCTGATCAGCCGCGGATGTCGTCATAGAGCACGGTGGAGATGTAACGCTCACCGAAGTCGCAGACAATCGCGACGATCAGCTTGCCGGCATTCTCCGGACGCTTGGCCAGTTCCAGGGCGCCCCAGACGATGGCGCCGGAGGAGATGCCGCCGAGGATGCCTTCTTTGACGCCGAGTTCACGGGCGACCCGGACGGAGTCCTCCAGGGTGGCATCCAGGACTTCGTCGTAGACGTTGGTGTCCAGGATTTCCGGGATGAAGTTCGCGCCGATGCCCTGGATCTTGTGCGGCCCGGGAGCGCCGCCGTTCAGGATGGCGGAGTCCTTCGGTTCGATGGCGACAATCTGGACCTCAGGATTGCGCTCCTTCAGGACCTGGCCGACGCCGGTGACGGTTCCGCCGGTGCCGATGCCGGCGACGAAGATATCCACCTTGCCATCGGTGTCGGACCAGATTTCCTCGGCAGTGGTGGTGCGGTGGATCTCAGGGTTGGCCTCGTTGGCGAACTGCTGGGCCCAGATGGAGTTTTCCGTGTTGGCCACGATTTCCTGGGCCTTTTCCACGGCGCCGCGCATGCCCTCGGAACCCGGGGTCAGGACAATCTCGGCGCCGAATGCCCGGAGCATAACGCGGCGTTCGGTGGACATGGTCTCAGGCATGGTCAGGATGACCTTGTAACCGCGGGCCGCACCCACCATGGCAAGGGCGATGCCGGTATTGCCGGAGGTGCCTTCAACGATGGTGCCGCCGGGCTTGAGGGCGCCCGACTTCTCGGCGGCGTCAACGATGGCCACTCCGATGCGGTCCTTGACGCTGTTGGCCGGGTTGTAGAACTCAAGCTTGACCGCCACGGTCGCGCCCAGTCCCTCGGTCAACCGGTTCAGGCGGACCAGCGGAGTGCCGCCGACCAACTGCGTTACATCGTCATAGATCCGTGCCATGTAGATATGCCTATCTCTCAAGTGTGAATGCTGAGGTCAGCCTAACGATGGCTGAGCGGGCGCTGCTAAGCATTAAGCCACGCAGAGTAATATTTCCTGGCCTTGGCGAGTTTGGGATTGATGATCACCTGGCAGTATCCCTGCTCGGGATACTTGGCGTAGTAGTCCTGGTGAAAGTCCTCCGCGACATGGAAGCGGGGGAGCCGGCTGACCTCCGTAACGATCGGATGGGACCAGAGAGCCTGGTTCCGGTCGATCGCCTCCTCGAACAGGATCTTTTCTTCGGTGGTCTCATAGAACATAGACGAGCGGTACTGCGTGCCCACGTCGTACCCCTGGCGATTGAGCGTTGTGGGATCGTGCAGCGCGAAGAACATGTCCAGGATGACCTCAGCCGGGATGACGGATTCGTCGAAAGTGACCGCCACGACTTCAGCGTGGCCAGTGGTCCCGCCACAGACGGAGTAGTAGTCCGGCTGGGGGTCATGGCCGCCCGTGTATCCGGAAATCACCGACGTGACGCCTTTGGTTATTTGGTAGACGGCGTCGAGGCACCAGAAGCAGCCCCCGCCGAGAACAAAAGTTTTCATGACCTCTTCAATGGTTGAGCGCGCCAGATGATTCCCTGACCACCTTACGAGACTGTGACACATGCGAGCCAGATGGCTCCATGGGGTAAAACTGAGACTATGGAACCTGCAGACATCGGCGTTACAGATGCGGACAAGCTCGACGACGGCACCCTTGCCGGGGCGGGCGCTGGTCCGGCTGCTCCCACGCTGGCGCAGGTGCTGCTGGCGGTCGAGGAACTCTGGCCCGAGTCGCTGGCCGAAAACTGGGACGAAGTGGGGCTGGTGGCCGGGCACCCGTCATCGCCCGTGACAAGGGTGATGTTCGCCGTTGATCCCACGCTTACGGTAATCGAGGAAGCCGTGGAATGGGGTGCCGAGCTCCTGATCACCCACCACCCGTTGCTCCTCAAAGGCGTCACGTCCGTGGCGGCCACCACTGCCAAAGGGCAGGCTATCCACCGCCTCATCGAGTCCGGAACCGCGCTGCTGACCGTCCATACCAACGGTGATTCCGCCGTCGGGGGCGTTTCCGACGTCCTGGCCGATGCGCTGGGACTCGAGGGCGTTGTCCCGCTGACGGTGGCCGCGAACGGACTGCCCGAGGAAGGCATTGGACGTGTGGGTGATCTGGCGGACGTGATGAGCCTGGGCGATTTCGCGGCCCGGGTGTTCGGCATCCTGCCAGCGGTGGCCGGCGGAGTCCGTGTGTCCGGGGACAAGGACGGGCTGGTGCGGCGCATTGCGGTGTGCGGGGGCGCGGGGGATTCGTTGTTCAACGAGGTGCGGGCCAACAACGCCGACGTCTATGTCACCGCTGACCTCCGCCACCATCCGGCGTCCGAAGCCCGTGAAGCGGCCGTGAACGGCCGGCCCTACCTGATTGACGTTTCGCACTTTGCCAGCGAATGGCTGTGGCTGCCCGCTGCGGCGTCGGCGCTGGGCAATGTGCTTGCCGATCAGGGCCACGACGTCGATATCCAGGTAAGCACCACCAACAGCGATCCGTGGGACTTCATTCTGACTTCGGGCTAAGCGTGGGCGAATCCGTGCTGGGACCACACCGGCGAGGGACCCACTCCGAGCGCAGCGAGGTGTGGGAGCCGGTGGGGACCTAGCGAGGCAGGGGAGCACGCCAGGCGCTAGAGTCTATAAAGCGCCGATACGGTGCCCGGCTTCGGCCGGATTGGATTTAGCGGAGGTAAATAGTGGCCAAGGCAGCACCGGCGGAACAGTTGAAGTTGCTCGAACTGCAAGGGCTGGACGCAAAACTCAAGTCCCTGTCCAACCGCCGCCGTGCCCTGGAAACCGATCCCCGGATCGAGGACCTCCAATCGGCACTGTCCGTCGCCAACGGTGAACTCGGCTCCGCCAAGATGGCCGTGCATGACGCCGAAGCCGAGCTGAAGCGCGCCGAGGCCGATGTCGAGCAGGTTGCCACCCGCATCGCACGCGACGAAGCCCGGCTCAACAGCGGCACGGGGCTGTCAAAGGACCTTGTGGCCCTGCAGAAGGACATCGCCTCCCTCAACAAGCGCCGCTCCGACCTTGAAGACGTGGAGCTGGAAGTCCTGGAACGGCTGGATTCGCTGCGCGAGCGTCAGGCTGCCCAGCAGCTCATCGTGGACAACGTCCAGGGCTCCTTCGGCGGCATCCGCGCCGAACTCGACGAAGCCCTGGCCGAAGTGGCCGCTGAAGCGACCGTTGTCCGCGGCAAGCGCGCCGCGTTCGCTGAAGGACTCGACGCCGGGATGCTGGCTATCTACGAAAAGACGCTGGCAAAGCGGGGCGTGGGCGCCGCCCGGTTGTTCCACGGAACCTCTGAGGCCTCCGGCATGAAGCTGAGTCCCGGGGACCTCGCCGAGATCAAGGCCGCCTCCGACGACGACATTGTGTTCTGCCCCGATTCGGGTGCCATCCTGGTGCGCTCCGCCGAGTGGAACACTCCAGCCCCAGCTAACTAGCAGCCGATGCAGGGCGCTCTAATTGGCGTCGTGAACGCTCGGAACGACTGTTTGTGGCACCTGGTTGGGCAGGATGATGTTCAGGGCATGCGGTTTGCGCACTGAACCATCCACCAGCTCGGCGTCCCATTTTTCGCGCGTGGCCTTCAGTAGCTGCCCCGGGGTCAGCGGGGCATTGCCGCGGCGGGCCAGCAGGTGCCGCGCCACCTCGCCGCGGGTGTGCTTGGCGAAGTGGCTGACCACCTTGCGCACGCCCCTGACCTCCGTGAAAACGTTGACGGCCACCGTCTGGGCGGGCGGCGGTGCCCAGGCGGCGGCATAGGTGCTGGAGCGGCAGTCCACGAGCAGATGCCCGGACGCAGCCTCCGCGAGGGCCGCCGAAATCTGAGGCTTCCAGAACGAGGCGAGGCGGCCGACGTCGGGCAGTGCCGTTCCCATCGACAGCCGGTAGGCGGGTACACTGTCCGCGAAGCGGATGGCGCCCCACAGCGCCGAGATGACCAGCACAGATACATCGGCCTTCCGCCGCTGCGCCGGCGTCAGGGTTTTGTAGCCGAGGGCGTCGTACAGAACGCCGGAATAGATCTGGTGTGCCGGGGCGGCCGGTTCGGCGTGGAGCCGGGTGTTGCGTTCGACGTCGTCCTGCAGCGATGCGCCGACGCCCAGCAGCGCGAGGGCATCCTCATGTGCGCTGACAGTCCCCAGCGCCTCCAGGACTTTGGCCCGATAGGTGTTGAGTTCGGGGAAGCTCAGTGACGGCCAATCGACGGCGGACCCGCGGACTGCGGGGGTCTTGCCTTCGGAGGGGGGAAGCAGAATCAGCACCGTACGATCTTACCGGCGACAGCGTGGCCTCCTGCCGGCGGTAGACTGGGCTGCGGATGGGTTGACCAGGCGGCCGCGCGTCACACAAGTGGCTCGAGGAACGTCCGGGCTCCGCAGGGCAGGGTGGTGGGTAACGCCCACTCGGGGTAACCCGCAGGCCAGTGCCACAGAGAACAGACCGCCTGCGTCTTCCGGCAACGGAAGCTCAGCAGGTAAGGGTGAAACGGTGGTGTAAGAGACCACCAGCTTCCCGGGTGACCGGGAAGGCTAGGTAAACCCCACCCGGAGCAAGGCCAGACAGGACACGTTTGAGGGCTGCCCGCCCGAGTGTCCGGGTAGGCCGCTGGAGGGCGTCGGCAACGGCGTCCGTAGATGGATGGCCGCTACTTCCGCGCTGGTAACGGTACGGGAGCACAGAACCCGGCGTATAGGTCAACCCATCCAACACCTCCCGCCGGGCACGGACCCGCCCCGCATGTGAGTGATTTCACGCCGGTGGCGGCGGTCCGCGGGTCTGCTCCAGCCTAGAATGGAGAGCGAACGTAGAAGTTCTGCCGCCGGGTCTGCGTTCGCACCCGGTGGCTTTTCTTTACGCTTCTCCACGGCACCCGGGATGGACCGCATCCTGCCGGTGCCAGAGCCCCTGGACAACATCAGGTGGCCGCCAACCGCTTACGACGACGTATGCGGCTGAACCGAGGAAGGTAGTTCTGTGAGCCAGACGTCAGATTCTTGTCTTGATACGTGGATGGGCCGGGAGGCTCTCGCCGAGGCCATGATTCCGGTGATTGGCCGGCTGTACCGCGAAAACAACGTGGTCACCAGCATTCATGGCCGGAGCCTGATCAACAAGTCCACCATGAACATCCTCAAGGCGCACCGTTTTGCCCGCCGCATGAGTAACACCGAGCTCCTGCTCGAAGAGACCGCACCGCTGCTGAACATCCTGGCTCAGCTGGAGCTGGGTGCGGCGGCTATCGACGTCGCCCGCCTGGCAGAGAAGTTCAAGGCAGAAGGCGACGGCGCCACCCTGGAAGAGTTCCTCCGTGCCGAGCTTGCCGACGTCGTGGGCAAGCGCGGTGGCGATGACCGGACCAGCACCGACGTCGTGCTTTACGGCTTTGGCCGGATCGGCCGGCTCCTGGCGCGCCTCCTGATCGAAAAGGCCGGTGGCGGCCACGGCCTGCGCCTGCGCGCCATCGTGGTGCGCCGCGGCTCGGACAAGGACCTCGCCAAGCGCGCCAGCCTCCTGCGCCGCGACTCGGTCCACGGTTCCTTCGAGGGAACCATCCGGGTGGATGAGGCTGTCAACACCATCACCGCCAACGGTGTGCAGATCCAGGTCATCTACTCGGATAATCCTGCCACGATCGACTACACCGCCTACGGCATCCACAACGCCCTGGTGGTGGACAACACCGGCCGCTGGCGTGATGCCGAAGGCCTGTCCCAGCACCTGCAGAGCAAGGGCGTTGCCCGGGTTCTCCTGACGGCTCCGGGCAAGGGCGCGCTGAAGAACATCGTTCACGGCATTAACCACGGCAGCATCGAGGACACGGACCAAATCGTGTCGGCAGCGTCCTGCACCACGAACGCCATCACCCCGGTCCTGAAGGCCATCAACGACAAGTTCGGCGTGATCCACGGCCACGTGGAAACCGTCCACTCCTTCACCAACGACCAGAACCTGATCGACAACTTCCACAACGGCGACCGCCGCGGCCGCTCCGCCGCGCTGAACATGGTCATCACCGAAACCGGTGCCGCCACCGCAGTAGCGAAGGCCCTGCCCGAACTCCAGGGCAAGCTTTCCGGCAGCTCAATCCGCGTCCCCACGCCGGACGTCTCGCTGGCCATCCTGAACCTGAGCCTGGAAAACGGCACCACCAAGGATGAGGTGAACGATTATCTGCGCCAGATGTCCCTGCATTCGGACCTCCGCAAGCAGATTGACTACATCGATTCGCCCGAGGTTGTTTCCACGGACTTTGTTGGCTCCCGCCGTGCCGGCATCGTGGACGGCCTGGCCACCATCTCCAACGACAAAAACGTCATTCTTTACGTCTGGTACGACAACGAGTTCGGTTACAGCTGCCAGGTGGTCCGGGTCATGGAAGAGATGGCAGGGGTCAACCCGCCGGCGTTCCCGGCCAAGGAAGCCGCTGCGGCCTTGGCCGCAATCGCGGTCTAGGCCGTTCGCCGGGCTGGCTGCCCGACATTCCCGGCTGATGCGCTGGAATCAGCCGGGAATCGGGACCACACTGGGGGCATGGATAACGAAACTCTCCACGAGACCAGCCTTGAACACGCCCTCGACGTCGCCAAGGCCAACCGCAAAGAAGCCATCAGGCTCCTGGACCAGGCGCGCGGGTCCCGGACTTCCGGCGATGTAGGTGACGACCGGGTGCGGCAGCTCGAAGGGCTCCTCCAGGTTGCCGAAGAAGACCTGCGCCGTGTAGCCCGGGAGCAGTAGCCGGTCTCAGTAGTGGGCGGTATGCCCGGTCCACTTCTCCTCCCCGTTGTGGATAACTGCTTGGGTGTCGGTGGGGTGACCTAGGCTTTTCTGGTGCGTTACATTTCCGGAAGAGTTGGTTACCGATGACCGTCAGCTGGCGTGCCTACCGCAGCGCCCGCCGCCGCTCGAGGCAGGCCTGGGCCCTGCTGGCTGTGCTGGCTCTGGCTGCAGTCGGCTCCGCAGGATGGTTTTTCACTGCGGGCCAGTTCGCCGCGGCGGAACCAGCCATTGCAGGGCCCAGCGAGGCGCCCGTTTTCGACGGGACCTGGATGAAGCCCGTGGTGCCGGTCCAGGCCGTACCGCAGGGGAGTGCCCGGGACGCCCTCGAGGGGCTGCCCGTCAAGGGCAGGGCTCCCAAGGACAACTACCAGCGGGAGGCCTTCGGGCAGGCCTGGCTGGACGTGGACCGGAACGGCTGCGACACCCGCAACGACATCCTTCGCAGGGACCTGACCGCCGTGGGCTTCACAGAGGGGTCCAAATGCAGGGTAGCGTCGGGTGCCATCCAGGAGCCGTACACGGGGAAAGCTGTGGAATTCCGGCGCGGTCCGGAAAGCAGCAAGGAAATCCAGATCGACCACGTTGTGGCACTCGGAGACGCGTGGCAGAAAGGCGCACAAGCGCTGACCCCGCAGCAGCGCCAGAGCCTGGCCAACGATCCGCTGAACCTCATCGCCGCGGACGGTCCCGCCAACCAGCAGAAGAGCGCAAGCGACGCTGCTACCTGGCTGCCGAAGAACAAGAACTTCCGCTGCCACTATGTTGCCCGCCAGATCTCGGTGAAGGCGTCCTATAAACTGTGGGTTACGCAGCCGGAGAAGGATGCGATGAAGCGCGTCCTGGACTCGTGCCCGGACCAGCCAACCATCAGCGCCCGGTAATGCGTCGGTTCAGTGGCCGAACGGGTCCGGATCCACGCCGGGCATCCAGGTCAGCCCGGGCACGCCCCAGCCGCTCTTCCTGGCCAGTTTCATGGCCTTCCGTGCATAGCGGTCCATCAGCCGGTTGACGTAAAGCTTTCCGTCGAGGTGGTCGTACTCGTGCTGGAGCACCCGGGCGAACCATCCCGTGGCTTCGAACTCAACGGGCTGCCCGTAGCCGTCAAAGCCTTCCACCCGCGCCCACTCCGCACGCTTGAGCGGGTAGGCGCCGCCGGGGAAGGAGAGGCAACCCTCTTCCTCTTCCTCGGGGTCCGGCAGTGCGCCAGAGATCTTGGACAGGGTCAGCACCGGGTTAACCAGGACTCCGATGGGCGGGGCGCCGTCGTCATTGGCGTACTTGTAAACGAAAATTCTCTTGCCAACACCAACCTGCGGCGCCGCCAGGCCCACGCCGTTGGCAGCCTCGTTGGTTTCAAACATGTCCGCGATCAGGGCGCGCAGCCCGTCGTCGAACACCTCCACCTCAGCGGCGCGCTGGTGCAGCACCGGTTCTCCCCAGACGGTGATTGGCAGAACTGTCATCTCAGGCGGCCCTTCGTGCGTGCGGCGTGACGCCGGCGTTTATGCAAAAAAAGTGGAGGCCGTACCGGATATCCGGTACGGCCTCCACTGAACGGCAGTTACTGCCGCCCTATGAGGGTGAGCTACGGGGGTTGAACCCGCGACCTCCTGGACCACAACCAGGCGCTCTGCCAACTGAGCTAAGCCCACCATGTGCCCGCAGATTCCCGGTCATCCGGTGCTCTGGAAAGGCAACTCAAATAGCTTACCTGCTGTCGGAGGCGGCTTGTGCCACTTTTTGGGTTTTTACAGAAAATTCCCCCGAATGTGGTGCAGATTACTCTTTTGGGGTACCTGTGCCGGGCGTGGCAGTGATGCGCTGGGCGACTTTGCGGGCGGAGTCGCTGTCAGGTCCGGGAGCCGGAACAAAAACCGCCTCGCGGTAGTAGCGGAGCTCGTCGATGGAATCCTGGATGTCCCCCAGGGCGCGGTGGCCGCCCCTCTTGGCGGGGGATTGGAAGTAAGCCCGGGCGAACCAGCGGCGGGAGAGTTCCTTGATGGTGCTCACATCGATCACGCGGTAGTGGAGGTGCTCCACGATGGCCGGCATGTCGCGGGAGAGGAAGACGCGGTCTGTCCCCACGGAATTGCCGCCCAGCGGTGCCTTGCGCGGATCCGGCACCCACTTTTCGATGTATTCCATCACGGTGGCTTCGGCCTCGGCCATGGTCTTGCCGTGCGGCAGTTCCTTCAGCAGCCCGGACCGGGTATGCATGTCCCTGACGAAGTCGTTCATCTGGGCGAGGGCAGCGTCCTCGGGCTTGATCACCACGTCCACACCGTCCCCGAGAATGTTGAGCTCTGAGTCCGTCACCAGCGCCGCCACCTCGATCAGGGCGTCGTTCTTGATGTCCAGGCCGGTCATTTCGCAGTCGATCCAGACGATGCGTTCGTTAGATATAGGCACCGGACCAGCCTACCGTTTGGCTCCGGCGCAACCGTCCGATGCTAGGATTTCGATTACATGGGGGCGAGGGTTTTGCCGCTGTGCTGTGCCTGCGCAACCCGGGCTGCCACTGCCGCCCGCGGGGTTGGAGTGCCAAGTGTAAAGAGATTGGACGATCCTGAGATGACGGCGCCTGTGCCTGCAACGGGGGAGATGGCCGCCAGCGTGATCCTGAAGCCCGCAGAGGCAGAAGTGGATAACGCAAGGTCCCCCATCCTTGCCGGTCTTGTCGGCTCGGTCCTGATGGTGCTCGGATCCCTCGGCGTCGGCTGGCTGGCCCCCGTTTCCGAACTCCGCCGGGTACCGATCTTTATCTGGATGCGCACGGAGGCCATCGGCGTTGCCCTGGCCATCGTGCTGGTCGCGGTGGGCGGCATGCTCCTGGTCCGCTCCTGGCTGAGGCTTGGCCAACGGATCCGCGTGTGGGGGCCGGCCGCGCGAAGGGCAACGCTGCAGGCCATCGCAGCATGGGGCCTGCCGTTGATGTTCACTGTCCCGCTTTTCAGCCGCGACGTGTACGCCTACATTGGTCAGGGCCGGCTGATGGTGGAGGGATTCAACCCTTACGAAAACGGCATCTCGGCGCTGTCCAACTATTTCCAGCTTGGCGCCGACAAACTGTGGACTGAAGCTCCCGTGCCGTACGGCCAGCTATTCCTGTGGATTGAGCAGTTTGTGGTCTGGTCCACCAACGTCCAGCCCGAGGCCAGCGTGATGCTTTTCAGGCTTATTGCGCTGTTCGGCGTGGTCCTCTGCGTTATCTATGTGCCCAAGCTGGCCGAGCTTCACGGCGTCAACCCGCACCGCGCAGTGTGGCTCACCGCCGCCAACCCGTTGTTCCTCACCAACTTCATCGCCAGCGTCCACAACGATGCCCTCATGATCGGATTGGCCCTCGCCGGACTGTATTACGCGGCCACCAGACGCGTGGTGCTGGGTATAGTCCTGGTCACCCTTTCCATCGCCGTCAAGCCCATCACCATCGTTTTCCTGCCGTTCATCGGCCTGATCTGGGCAGGCAAGAACGCCGGCTGGCCGCGGAAATTCATGTTCTGGGGACTGACGGGAGGGCTTAGCCTGGCCATTCTGTATGGCCTGAGCCTGGTCAATGGGTTCGGTTTCGGTTGGATCAACGGGCTATCGGCCCCCGGAAGCCTCTTCATCTGGTACGCGCCGGTGGGACTCGTGGGGTTGATGGTCGCTTCAGTTTCGAATGCCTTCGGCCTTGATGGGTGGACGCTCGCAGACTGGGTGTTCGACGCCGGCAAACTACTTGCCGTAGGCGTCGTCGCCTTCCAGATCTTCAAGGGTGAGCATAACCGCCTGATCCGCCGCCTCACCTTGGCCTTTGCGGCCATTGTGGTGCTGGCCCCGATGATCCAGTCATGGTACGTGGTGTGGCTCATCCCGCTGTTTGCGGTGACAGGCATCCGCAACGACTGGCAGGTCAAAGCCCTGTACTTCATCGTGTCGTTCTTCATGATCTACGCCATTTCCGATCAGCTGGAGGTATTTCCCTACCTCCAGACGGAGGATCTGGGACTTGCCCTCGTCCTGGCCCGCTTCGCGGCCGCGATAACGGGCCTGGTCTTTGCCATGTACCTGATCTTCATGGATCCGGACACCAAACGGCTTTTCCGGAAGTCGGCCGAGCCGGTGACCGAACGCCCCGTCATCTAGTCTCCGCAGGCACCGTTCTCCGGCGCCGGAAGCCCGCCGATACGATCCGACACCCCATCCACGAAGTCCCACCACGCGCCGGTGCGGATGATCTCCTCATAGACAGGGAGCATCAGCTGGTCACGAGCCACCAACCGGAGGCCGGTCAGGTCGATGGCCGCATAGCGCTCCTCGCGCACTGTGACCACCAACTCGCGGTTCGGAGTCTCCGTGTCCGAAGGTGCCTTGTCCAGCGTTTCCCCATGCGGCGATATTCCGTCCGTGGTGCAACTTTAGCGAGGGGCCGGTGACATGCCGGCCGGTCCGTTCCAGGCTGGACGGACCTAGAGTGGGACCAGCTAAACTGCACGCTCCCTTGGGCCGTGCCACCCGACGTCGGAGGTTTCCTACATGTCCATGATCAAGACTCCCGAGCAGATTGCCCTCATGCGCGACGCCGGGCGGGTGGTGGCAACCACTCTCGCGGCCGTGCGTGCGGCAGCCGGAGTGGGTGTCACCCTGCGTGAGCTCGATACCCTGGCCGCAGAGACCATAGCCACGGCGGGAGCCACGCCGGCCTTCCTGAACTACCACCCGCGGTGGGCCTCAGTCCCGTTTCCCGGAGTGATCTGTACCAGCGTGAATGACGCCGTGGTTCACGGGATTCCCGACGGGTACACACTCCAGGACGGTGATCTGCTCAGCGTGGATTGCGGAGCATTCCTGCAGGGCTGGTGCGGCGATGCGGCCATCAGCTTCATCGTGGGAACACCCGATCCTGTGGACCAGGCCCTCATCGATGCGACGGACGCCGCCCTGGCGCGCGGGATTGAAGCCGCCCGGATCGGCAACAAAATGGGCGATCTTGCCTACGCGATCGGCGGCGCCGCGCGACGGGCGGGCTACGGTATGCTGGCTGATCACGGCGGCCATGGCATCGGCCGCACCATGCACGCCGAACCGCCTGTGCCCAACGACGGCAGGCCGGGACGAGGCATCAAGCTCACCGAGGGGCTGGTCATCGCCATCGAGCCCATGCTGATCCTGGGCCGCAAGGACGACTACTACCACGACGACGACGAATGGACGCTGCGTTCAGCAAACGGCCGCAGGGCTGCCCACAGCGAGCACACGGTGGCCATCACTGCTGATGGCCCGGTGATCCTCACGCTTCCGTAACTGCCGACGGCTCAGGCAGACAGTTCAGTCCTCAGCGGTCCATCCCATCCTGTCCAGCAAGGCCGCACACAGCGATGTCCATTGATCCGGTCCCGGCAGCTCCCGGGCCAGCCCGAGGCCGTGGCGGTCCTGCGGAAAAACGTGGAGTTCGGCCGGCACGCCCGCGCGCATCAACGCCCGCGCGCATCAACGCCCGCGCGCATCAACGCCCCCGCGTAAGAAAGGCTGTGACGGACGGGCACCGCCGCATCATCGGCAGGGTGCCACACAAAGGCCGGCGGCCGAGAAGCCCAGGACGCCCGCGTCCTGTCCGCCGCCAGGCCAAAAGCGCCTTCGCGGATCGCCAGAAGGGCCTCCTTGCCCTCCTCCAGCGGTGCCTCATGACTCGGCGCTGCTCGGGTGTGCCACTTCGGTGCTGCGCCGGAGTATGACCTGGCCGGTTATCGGGGGCGATCCGGCATCGTCGGCGGACGGGCCGGCTGCCCTGCTGGCGGCCTGCCGTCCGATCTCCTCCAGGGAAAGGTGCACTGTGGAGAGGGCCGGCCGGAAATCGCGCAGAGTCTCAATATCGTCGAAACCGGCAACGGCGGCGTCGCGCGGGACCCGCAGTCCCTGGGAGCGCAGCGCGGCGGCGGCCCCGATGGCCATAACATCGTTGACGGCAAAGATGCAGAGCCGTTTTGTCTCGGTCCGGGGTTGGGACGCTGTGATCCGTGCAGCCAGGGCGAGGCCGGCCTCGAAGCCGCCGGCACGGTTGAAGTCCGTGCGGATGACATCCGCGGCTGGCAGGCCTGCGACGGCGAGGCCACGCTGGAACCCTCGGATCCGGTCGTCGGAGGTGAACAGCCCTTCCGGGCCGCCGATGATGACGAAGTCTTCCCGCGACGCCGCCAGCTCGGTGGCAAGCTGCGCCGCCAACTCCTCATTGGGCACACTCACCACGTGGTAGCCGTCTGCTGCCGTGGCGCCCACAATCCCGTGGCCGATCACGCCCACGTGGCCGCCATTGCGGCAGTAACGGTCCAGTTCCGCGGCCAGTTCAGCGTTGCCGTCCCGGTCCTCGACGCGGGAAGTCCTCGAACCTGCGATCACGATGGAATCGGCGCGGCGAGCCGCGAAGGCACCCACGGCTTCCTTCTCGCTTTCCGGAGCGCCTTCGGTGGTGGCCAACAGCACCATCTTGTGCTGTTCCCTCGCGGCTTCCTGGACGCCGCGGGCTATGGCGGAAAAGTAGGGATCGGCGATGTCGTGCACGATCAGCCCGATCAGTCCGGAGCTGGACTTCGCCAGTCCCTGGGCCTGGGCGTTGGGAATGTAGCCCAGGGATTCGGCGGCCTGGCGCACACGGACGGCAATATCCTTGCCGGGTATCCGGGCGGAGCCGTTCAGCACGCGAGAGGCCGTGGCCGGCGAAACGCCCGCCAAACGGGCCACCTCGGTGAGGGTACTGGCAGCCACAGCTTCTCCTGTTCGTACGTACTTCAGCGCTATAGGCGCCGACTTCAGTATGGCAGTTCGAAGATAGTCAGGGAAAGCGCTTGCCAACCCGAAGGGGAGCGGTGCATGATGGACGCAGTGGGAATGCGCTTTCCCAATACCGCTTGAGTAACACTGCTCACTCACCGTGGAGGACACATGGGCTTCGAAACAAAGACGATCCGTATCGCCATGAATGGCATCACCGGCCGGATGGGTTACCGCCAGCACCTGCTGCGTTCCATCCTTCCCATCCGCGATGCAGGTGGGTTCACGCTGGAGGACGGCACCAAGGTCCAGGTGGAGCCGATCCTGGTGGGCCGCAATGAAGCCAGGATCCGTGAGCTGGCCGAGCTCCATAAGGTGGCCGAATGGACCACGGACCTGGATTCCGTGATCAACGATCCTTCGGTGGACATCATCTTTGATGCGTCCATGACCAGCCTCCGTGCCGCCACCCTGAAGAAGGCCATGCTGGCCGGCAAGCACATCTTCACGGAGAAGCCCACGGCGGAATCCCTGGAAGAAGCCATCGAGCTGGCCCGCATCGGCAAGGAAGCCGGCGTCACCGCGGGTGTTGTGCACGACAAGCTGTACCTGCCGGGCCTGGTCAAGCTCCGCCGCCTGGTGGACGAAGGCTTCTTCGGGCGCATCCTCTCCATCCGCGGCGAATTCGGCTATTGGGTCTTCGAAGGCGACGTCCAGGCAGCGCAGCGCCCGTCCTGGAACTACCGCAAGGAAGACGGCGGCGGCATGACCACGGACATGTTCTGCCACTGGAACTATGTCCTCGAAGGCATCATCGGCAAGGTCAAGAGCGTCAACGCCAAGACCGCCACGCACATCCCGGCCCGCTGGGACGAGGCAGGCAAGGAGTACAAGGCCACCGCCGACGACGCCTCCTACGGCATCTTCGAACTCGAAACGCCGGCGGGCGAGCCGGTCATCGGCCAGATCAACTCCTCCTGGGCTGTCCGCGTCTACCGAGACGAGCTTGTGGAATTCCAGATCGACGGCACGCACGGCTCCGCCGTTGCCGGTTTGAACAAGTGCGTTGCCCAGCAGCGCGCCCACACCCCTAAGCCCGTCTGGAACCCGGACCTGCCCGTCACGGAATCGTTCCGCAGCCAGTGGCAGGAAGTCCCTGCGAACGCCGAGCTGGATAACGGCTTCAAGCTGCAGTGGGAAGAGTTCCTGCGCGATGTCGTGGCTGGCCGCGAGCACCGCTTCGGCCTGCTGTCCGCCGCCCGCGGCGTCCAGCTCGCCGAACTTGGCCTGCAGTCCAACAACGAACGCCGCACCATCGACATCCCGGAGATCACGCTCTGATGACTTCCCTGATCCTTCCCACCCACGACGGCGGCACCCGCGAGTACCGCCTCCAAGGCGGCGTGTCGTGGGCCCGCCCCACCGCCCCGCTCACGTCGCGGCGTACCTACGCGGCCGCGCACGTCATTCCCGAGGTCCTGGCGGACAACACGCCAGGTGCCCCGGCAAGCCTCGACTGGGACGCCACCCTGGCGTACCGGCACGAACTCTGGTCCTACGGCCTGGGTGTTGCGGACGCCATGGACACCGCACAGCGCGGCATGGGCCTGGACTGGGCCGCAACCCAGCAGCTCATCAAGCGCACCGGTGTGGAGGCCGCTTCGGTGGTCTCCTCCGGCAACGCCGCGACCGCTGGCAAGACCGTGCGGGACCTCGTCTCCTGCGGCGCCGGCACCGACCAGTTGGACATCGCCACGCTGCCCACGGGAGAGGCCGGACTGACCGCCGTCCTCGAGGCTTACCGCGAGCAGATCGCCGTCGTGTCCGAAGCCGGGCCCAAGGTCATCCTGATGGCCTCCCGTGCGCTGGCCCGCGTGGCGACTGGCCCGGAAGACTACCTGAAGGTGTACTCCACACTGCTTCAGGAAGTGGACCAGCCCGTCATCCTGCACTGGCTCGGGACCATGTTCGATCCCGCCCTGGCCGGTTACTGGGGTTCGGATGATGTTGCCCAGGCCACCGAGACGTTCCTTTCCCTGATCCGCGACAACGCGGACAAGGTGGACGGCGTCAAGGTCTCGCTGCTGGACGCCAGCCACGAAGTGGCCCTCCGTGCAGTCCTGCCCGAAGGGGTCCGCCTGTACACCGGCGACGACTTCAACTACCCGGAACTGATCGACGGCGACGGCAGCCACCATTCGGACGCCCTGCTGGGTATCTTCGCAGCCATCTACCCCGCCGCTTCCGTTGCCCTGCAGCACTACGACGCCGGCAAAGCTGCGGAAGCGCGCGCCATCCTGGATTCCACGCGGGAGCTCGGCAAGCACATCTTCAGCGCCCCCACGTTCTACTACAAGACCGGGATCGCCTTTATGTCCTGGCTTAACGGCAATCAGCCCGGCTTCCAGATGGTGGGCGGCCTGCACTCCGGCCGCTCCGTCTGCCACCTGGCCAAGACCTTCGAACTGGCCGACCAGGCAGGGCTGCTGAAGGATCCTGCGCTCGCCGCGTTCCGGATGTCCGACTACCTGCGCATCAACGGAGTGGGAGTATGACTTCCAATTCAGGACCGTTCCATTTTTCGCGCCTTTCGATCAACAGCGCCACCACCAAGAAGTGGACCCTCGCACAGGTCGTCGACGGCTGCGTCAACGCCGGGATCCCGTCGATCGGCCCATGGCGTGACCGCGTGGAGGAAGCAGGACTGGACAAGGCCGCCAAGCTGATCAAGGATGCCGGCCTCCGGGTCTCCTCGCTCTGCCGCGGCGGTTTCCTGACAGCGGCCGACGCCGAAGGCCAGGCCGCCGCCCTGGCGGACAACCGTGCGGCGATCCTCGAAGCCGCGGCGCTGAACACCCGGGAACTCTTCCTGGTGGTCGGCGGACTGGCGCCGGCGGAGAGGGACGTGGTGGCTGCCCGCCAGCGCGTCGCCGACCGCCTCGCCGACCTTGTTCCATTCGCCTCCGAGAACGGGATCCGGCTGGTGCTCGAACCGCTGCACCCGATGTATGCGGCTGACCGTGCCCTGATCTCCACTCTGGGACAGGCCCTGGATCTCGCCGCCCCGTTCGACACAAAGGATGTTGGCGTCGCAGTCGACACCTTCCACGTCTGGTGGGATCCGGAACTTAAGGCCCAAATTGAACGCGCCGGCCGGGAAGACCGCATCGCCTCCTACCAGGTGTGCGACTTCAACATGCCCATCGCCGCGGATCCACTGCTGTCGCGCGGATACATGGGCGACGGCGTCATTGACTTCGCCACCATCGGCACCTGGGTCCGCGACGCCGGGTACACCGGCGACATCGAAGTCGAAATCTTCAATCAGGAGATCTGGGACACCGATGGCAATATCGTCCTTGCCACCGTCAAGGAGCGCTACGCGGAACTCGTGCTGCCTTACGCCTGAGAAACGGCAATTTCACACCAGCCACACAATGAAAAAACACCCCGGTCTGCTGACCGGGGTGTTTTTTGCTGACCGGCGCATCCGTCAAGGACGTGCCAAGTCATCATCTTGTGCCCCAGGAGGGAATCGAACCCCCGACCGGCGGATTAGAAGGCCGCTGCTCTATCCCCTGAGCTACTGGGGCACGTGGCGCCACGACCAGAGATCAGGCGCATCAAAAGTTTACATGGCCCCACGGTGCAGCCGCTTCACCAGGGCGCGCTGCCGGAACTTCTCCTCAACAAGGCAGTTTCGGGAAGGGTTGTGCACATACGCGAACTTGTCCCTCGCGGCGCGGTGCCGTCCGCGCGAAGCTGGTTTTGCCGCTAAGGCGCTACCTTTCGAGACAGGACAAGATGATGACTGACTACCAAACGTTCCGGGGCTTCGTTGCCACGGATATCAAGACCTCCACAACTCCGGGCGGCGTGGGCACAGCCTCGTTCCGCCTCGGTTCAACCGCGCGGCGTTTTGACCGCGCCACCAGCACCTGGGTGGATAGCCACACCAACTGGTTCAACGTCCAGGGATACCGTCAGCTTGCCGGGAATATGGCCTGCAGTATTAAAAAGGGCCAGTGCGTCATTGTTGTTGGCCGGCTCAAGCTGCGCAGCTGGGAGAAAGACGGCCGGATCTACCATTCGGCCGAAATCGATGCCGATTCCGTGGGGCACGACCTCAAACGCGGTTCGGCCAACTACATCCGTACCAGCGACACCGGACTGCACCTCGTCTCAGACAACGGCGCGGCAGGCCAGGAAGCCGCAGCGGACGGCAGCGGCATCGGCCCTGCGGATCCTGACGACGACGGAGGAGACCCGGAGGAAGGGGAGCACGCGGACGACGACGCTGCAGCCTTGGGAGTCTTCCACGAGGACGCCGACGGCAACCACATCCCGGTGGACGCTGAAACAGGCGAGCTCGCCGGGTCTGCCGTCTGAGAGTGCCGGCGTTGGATACTTCACGGGACACGGGCGGATCCTGTGCCCGCACTCCGCCCGCGCCGGGACCGTTCCGTCCGATGCCTGGCCGCGTGGAAGAATGGCGGCATGAATCGCGCGACGGACACACGGCGGGCAACCCCAATCACCAGCCGGACCACCCGTTCCCGGCGGTTTGGGTTCCGTGCGGGACGGGCGCCCGCCGCGCTCGCAGGAAGCTTCCTGATGGTTCTTGCGCTTGCAGCCTGCACCGGCGGCTCCCCAACAGGAGCGGGACAGGCCGTTGCCACCCCCGGCGTGGTGGCCACCCCCTCGGAAGTGGCCGCTCCGACGGAACTGGCCACGGCGGGCTCCACCCGGCCGGCCGCCGCGTCCCCGGCGGAGGATCCGGCCATCGCGGTCTTGAAGCAGACAGTAACGGATGCGCTGGGCCGGCTGGCGGCGGGGACACCAAGGCCAGCCACAGCCCAGATGACCGATGCCCTCACCGGCGCCGGGATTGCCGTCGCGGCCCTTGAAGTGTCGGCCAGCCGGACGCCCACCGGGCTGGAAGCGGACGCCATCGAAGCCGCAGTGTTACAGGGCACCAAATGCGTGGTGGGACAGGTCCGTGACGGCAGCGTCACCGTCATCGTTCTGCCTGTCCTGGCCAGCGGTAAGTGCTTCGTAGGGGCGCCTGCCTGAGGCCTCGAATGTGAGTTAAGCCCGCCAACCCACTAGATTTGGAACCATGGCGGAATTTATCTACACAATGACCAATGCCCGCAAGGCAGTTGGCGAAAAACTCATTCTTGACAACGTAAGCATGTCGTTCTTTCCGGGCGCCAAAATCGGTGTTGTTGGCCCGAACGGTGCCGGTAAGTCCACCATCCTGAAGATCATGGCCGGACTGGACATCCCCTCCAACGGTGAGGCCAGGCTCAGCCCCGGCTACACCGTGGGGATCCTGTTGCAGGAACCGCCACTGAACGAGGAAAAGACTGTCCTGGGCAACGTCCAGGAAGGTGTTGGCGAGATCTACGGCAAGATCCAGCGCTTCAACGAGATCTCCGAAGAAATGGCCAGCCCCGACGCTGACTTCGACGTGCTGCTCGAGGAAATGGGTCAGCTCCAGGAAGCCATTGACGCCGCGGAGGCCTGGGATCTCGACTCCCAGCTGGAGCAGGCCATGGACGCCCTCCGCTGCCCGCCCGCGGACGCGGACGTGACCCTACTCTCCGGCGGTGAGCGCCGCCGCGTGGCCCTCTGCAAGCTCCTTCTGCAGAAGCCTGACCTCCTGCTCCTGGACGAGCCCACCAACCACCTGGACGCCGAGAGCGTGCTGTGGCTGGAACAGCACCTCTCCAGCTACGCCGGCGCAGTCCTGGCCGTCACCCACGATCGCTACTTCCTGGACCACGTCGCGGAATGGATCGCAGAGGTTGACCGCGGCCACCTGTACCCCTATGAAGGCAACTACTCCACGTACCTGGAGAAGAAGCGTGCCCGCCTGGAAGTCCAGGGCAAGAAGGACGCCAAGCAGGCTAAGCGGCTCACCGAGGAACTTGAGTGGGTTCGCTCCAACGCCAAGGGCCGCCAGACCAAGTCCAAGGCCCGTCTGGCCCGCTACGAGGAGATGGCAGCCGAGGCTGACCGCACCCGCAAGCTTGACTTCGAAGAGATCCAGATTCCGCCGGGCCCGCGCCTGGGCGGGCTGGTCCTGGAAGCCAGGAACCTGCAGAAGGGCTTCGACGACCGCACCCTGATCGACGGACTGTCCTTCACGCTTCCCCGCAACGGCATCGTCGGGGTCATCGGCCCGAACGGTGTGGGCAAGTCCACGCTGTTCAAAACCATCATTGGCCTGGAGCCGCTCGACGGCGGCGAGCTGAAGATCGGCGATTCGGTCAAGATCTCCTACGCGGACCAGAGCCGCGGCGGCATCGACCCGACCAAGACCCTGTGGGAAGTTGTTTCCGACGGCCTGGATTACATCCAGGTGGGCCAGGTCGAAATGCCGTCCCGCGCCTACGTTGCCGCTTTCGGCTTCAAGGGCCCGGACCAGCAGAAGAAGGCCGGGGTGCTCTCCGGTGGTGAGCGCAACCGCCTCAACCTAGCGCTGACACTCAAGCAGGGCGGTAACCTGCTGCTCCTTGACGAACCCACTAACGACCTCGACGTCGAGACCCTCAGCAGCCTTGAAAACGCGCTGCTGGAGTTCCCCGGCTGCGCCGTGGTGGTGTCGCACGACCGCTGGTTCCTGGACCGGGTGGCCACGCACATCCTGGCCTACGAAGGCGACGAGGAAAACCCCGCCAAGTGGTACTGGTTCGAGGGCAACTTCGAATCCTACGAGGAGAACAAGGTAGAGCGGCTCGGACCCGATGCGGCCAAGCCGCACCGCGTTACGCACCGCCGCCTCACCCGCGACTGATCGCAAAGATAAGGCCGGCACCCCTTCAAGGGTGCCGGCCTTTCTGCTGCCCGCGTCAGCTCAGCCTCGCCCGGCCTTGCGGATCTGGTGCTCCAGGACTTTGGACTGTAGGGCGCCAACTACTTTGTTCTTCAGGTCCGTGGGCACCCGGACCATGCCCTCCTGCGCCACGGAGGCAACGTGCTGCCCGGCCCGGTTGAAGATCTTGCCCGTGGCGAGGCCGCGGGCTCCCTGGGCGCTGGGCGATTCCTGGACGTAGAGCAGCCATTCGTCCACCCGGGCGGGGCGATGCCACCACATGGCGTGGTCCAGGCTGGCGACACTCATACCGGGCGTGATCCAGCTCAGCCCGTGGCGGCGCAGGATGGACTCCAGTAGCGTGTAGTCGCTGGCGTAGGCCAGGGCGGCCCGGTGCAGGTTCGAATCATCCGGCATGGGCCCGAACGTCTTCATCCAGACAAGGTTACTGGCCTCCTTCTTGCCCTTGGCCGAGACGTACAGCGGCGGGTCAACGTGTCGGATATCAAAGGGCCGCTCATATGCCCAGTGCTGGGCGATCGGGTGGTCGAACTTACCCAGCAGATCGGCCGTGCTCGGCAGCGACTCAGGATCGGGAATGTTGGCGGGCATCTTGGATTCGTGGTCGAGCCCTTCGTCCAGATCCTGGAACGAGGCGATCATCGACAGGATGGGCACACCTTCCTGATAGGCATGGACACGCCTGGCCGAAAAGGACCGGCCGTCACGCAGGCGCTGGACACCGAATGTGATGGGCTTGTTGGCGTCTCCTGGCCTGAGGAAATAGCCGTGCATGGAATGGACAAACCGTTCCGGGTCCACCGTCCTCATGGAAGCGACCAGCGACTGGGCCAGAACCTGCCCACCGAAAACGCGCTGCCGGGGCTGCTGCTGCGATGGGCCCAGGAAGATGTCCTCATCGGTCCGGGCGCCTTCAAGCTCACCGAGGTCAAGGAGCTGGATGAGCGTTTCGGTGGGGTCGCCGCTGGGTGGCGCCAGCAGTCCGGTTTCGGCTTCAGTCATGGATTGACTCTAGACGTCGCCCTGCCGCTGCTCAACCAGGCTTCAGCCGGTAGTGTTCTTAGTGTGTCTGACCTACTAACGAAGTCCTTCCGGTTCGCCGACCCGCGTGATCTCGCGGATCTGCGCACGTTCACCACCCGTGCCAAGACCGTCGACGACGGCGCCATCCGGCTTCAGGCTGCTGGTTCCGTTCTGGCGGCCTACGTGTGCGTTCTGCGGCCCCGCCTGCTGGGCGAATCCACCCCCACTATCCTTGGCCTGCGCACCATAGCGCTGGCGGAACCGTCAGCGATTGACGTGACGGTGCCCCTCTCGGCCGTCCTGGACCGGCTTGCCAGGGCAGGAGAGGACGACGTCGAGCTGCCGATTCCGCCGTCCACGGTCACCGAATCGTGGACGGGCGTCGGCGCACCGCGCACCGGATGGGAGCTGGTGGGTGTGTTGTCGGATGCCGAACTCCGGCGCGCGGCTGAGGCCGGCATCACCGAGGTGGCGGGCATCATGCCTGCCCAGCCGGGGGCACTGATCGTCAACAACGCACGCGCCGCTGTGTGGGGCCGGGCCCTTGATGACTCCGGCCTCCCGGCAGGGGCTGCATTCGCCGCACTCACCCTGGGATTCCTCGCAGACGCGGACCAGAAGCTGTACCGGGCGGGCCGCTGGTTCCGCCTCAGTGGTCCGCGCGGTCACGTCCTGGCGCGGACCGGCAACGGCCTCTAGCACCCGGCCAGCCGCCGTCGTACGGGCTAAGACTCCAGCCCCGTATGCGGAGCATAGGCGTCAGGCGTCCGAGGGGCTGTTCACCATGGACAGCGCGGCACGGTCCATGTAGTCCCAGAGCGTTCCCTCATAGAGGGGAGGCAGTTCCAGGGAATCGACGGCCGTCCGCATGTGGAACAGCCAGCGGTCCTTGGCCTCCGGCGTGACCCGGAACGGCATGTGGCGCATCCGCAGACGGGGGTGGCCGCGCTCCTCGCCGTACGTGGTGGGGCCGCCCCAGTACTGCTCCAGGAACATCAGGAACCGCCGCTTGGCCGGCTCAAGGTCCTCCTCCGGGTACATCGGGCGCAACAGCGGGTCCGTGGCAACGCCGTCATAAAAGACATCGATCAGCTTGACGAACGTGGGGTGTCCGCCCACGGCATCGTAGAAGTTCTCCGTGTAGCCGGGCTGGCTGAAGGGATCGTTCTGCATGAGCTGGCGTGGCTTCTGCGGCTCGGCGGGTATAGACATATCTCTATTCTCCGGCCTTTTGCTCAGTCTTTTGCGCCTCGGTGGCAGGCACACTCAGAGCAGTGTCCTGCCCGGCGACCGGCAGGTCCGGCACCGGCACGTACTTGCCCTGCGAACGGTTGCCGACGCGAAGGATCTCGCCATTGCGGAGGTACCAGATGGCGCCGTCCTCCGACCGGACCCGCGTGATGCGCAAGCCCATGGACTCGACTATGCCCACCACCTCGCTGGTTTCAATAATATCGCCGATGCCGAACTGGTCCTCAATCGTGATGAAGATGCCAGCAAGGAAGTCACGGATCAGCTGTTGGGCGCCAAAACCGATGGCGATACCCAGGATCCCGACGCTGGTCAACAGCGGTGCGATGTTGATGTCCAGGTTCTGGAGCACATACATGATGGTGATCACGGCCACCAGCACGCCCACGATGCTGTTGAGCAGGGAACCGATGGTCTCCGCCCGCTGCACCCGGCGTTCATGGTCCAATGCCCGCAGCGCGGGGGCAACCCACTTGAAATGCGGTTTCTTGAAGAAATTGCTGCCCGCGGCCACGCGCTTGCTGATCCGCGAAATCACGAACGTCGCCACCAGCCAGACAGCGATTCCGACGCCAAGGCTGATTGCGATCCCTGTGATGCTGACGCCGTCGGGCTGCGCGGTGAGGGGCGGGGGTGTAAGCGACATCGTGCTGAACATTGAGGCAAAACTCCTGGGGGTCACCGGCGGCGGCCGGGGGATGAGATCGGCCCAATGCACAGGTTTCGCCCGCGGCATAGGCTCTATTCCCTTTCAACCCTAGCGCCGTAGCCCGGCCCCGGACGCATCCTCAGTCTGGGTGGAACTGCCTTTCGCTCCACTGAAATCGCCCGGCAGGCCGTTTCCGCAGGTCACGCAGTTACGTGCCTGGCCGGCGAATCCGCGACGGAAGCGCCAAACGGTGTCCGGTGGGTCAACGCGGCCCGTTCGCTCGGCACGGCCGGTGAACTCCTGTCAGGCCACCACAGTCACGGGTGAATGATGCACGGCGAAGTTGACGCTCCGGGCGATGAAACAGACCGCGTTGGCTTCGCGGTGCAGCCGTTCGGCCAGATCCACATGGGCCGCGTCCACCACGGTGACCCGCGGGTTCAACGTGACGGACTCAAACTGTCCGCTGCCGTCGCGGTTCAGGCGCATCACACCGGTGGCGTCGTCCTGATAGCCGGTCACCACAACCCCGTGCTTCACCGCCACATGCAGGAACGACAGCATGTGGCACTGCGCCAGCGCCGCCAGGAGCAGCTGCTCCGGGTTGTAGCGGTCACGGTCCCCATGGAACGTCGGATCGGCGGAACCGGGCAGGACCGGCAGCCCGGGGATCCGGATGTCGTGGTCCCGTGAGTAGCCCCGGTACGACGACGTGCCGTTACCCAGGTTGCCGGTCCACTGCACCGTCAGGGAATAGTGGTGCTCGCCCAGGCCCACGGCGCCAGCCTAGGCTTCGCCAGGCAGCACGTCGGCCGAGCGTGCCCGCAGGGCCCGGGCCACGCCGTCGCGGTTTTCCAGCATCATGCGCCGCAGTGCGGCGCTGTCGGCCGGAAGGCCTGCCAGGAAAGCATCCGTCCGGTCCACCGTTGCCTGCGTAGTCAGCAGCGCAGGGTAAAGCCCGACGACGATCTGCTGGGCGAGTGCGTGTGTGCGGTTTGCCACGATCGAGGGAACAGCCTCGAAGTACTTTTCCGCATACGGTTCCAGCAGCGAACGGTCCAGCACGCGCATAAAGCCATTGACCGCTGAACCTTGGAGCGCATTGGAGAGTTCTCCCGTGACCACTATCGAGTCCCAGGCGGCGGCCTTGGCTTCGGCGGTGGGGATGGCCGCCGTGGCCAGGGCCGCGGCGTTCTGTCCACTCGCGGTGTTGTCGTGTTCCAGTTCAGCAGCGATCTCAGCCTGGCCCAGCCGGCCACCGGCCACCAGAGACGTCAGCAGCTCCCAGCGCAGGTCCTGGTCCACGGTCAGCCCCTCCAGAGTCGCGGTGCCGTCCAGCAGCCCGGCCACGGTGTCCAGCTGGCCTGAGCTGCGGGCCAACAGGGCAAACGACTTCACAAACTGCAGCTGGGCATCGGACCCGCCGAGTGCAGCGCTGGCAAGATCCCACAGCGCGTCCACGGCGGTGACCGTGGTGGCCGCGCGATGCTCCTCGGCCACATAGAAGTTCAGCGTGGTGGCCAGCTGGCGCAGCTGCACCAGGATCACCGAGGAATCCGATTCTGCGGCCACGTTGGCCAGGACCAGCTCCACGTACCGGCGCGCGGGGGACTCGCCGTCGCGGGCAGCGTCCCAGGCGGAGTTCCACACCAGGGTACGCGGCAGGCTCTCGCTGAAGTCTTTCAGGTGCGCCGTTGCCGTGGCGAGGGACTTCTCGTCCAGCCGGACCTTCGCGTAGGCGAGATCGTCGTCGTTAACCAGGATCAGGTCAGGCTGGGCCAGGCCCGCCAGTGCCGGCACCTCGGTTCGTTCGCCGTCGACGTCGAGCTCCTCGCGGTGCACGCGCTCCAGCTTGCCCGCGCTGTTCAGGTTGTAGAAACCGACGGCAAGCCGGTGCGGACGGATGGTGGGCCAGTCCTCGACGGCTGACTGCACGATGGTGAAGGATGTCAGCGTCCCGGAGCCGTCCACAGCGAGCTCCGGCTTGAGCGTATTGACGCCGGCGGTCTCCAGCCAGAGCCGGCCCCACTGGTCCAGGTCGCGGCCGCTGGCCTTCTCCAGCTCCACCATCAGGTCGCTGAGTTCGGTGTTCTGCCACGCGTGCTTGGCGAAGTACTCCCGGACCCCGGCCATAAACTGCTCCGGCCCTACCCACGCCACCAGCTGGCGCAGGACAGAGGCGCCCTTGGCGTACGTGATGCCATCGAAGTTGACCTCGACGTCCTGAAGGTCGCTGATGTCGGCGAAGATCGGGTGCGTGGTGGGCAGCTGGTCCTGGCGGTAGGCCCAGGACTTCTCCACCGAGGCAAAAGTGGTCCAGGCGCTTGTGAACGACGTGTTTTCCACGGCGGCGAGGTGGGACATGTATTCGGCAAAGGATTCGTTGAGCCAGAGGTCGTTCCACCAGCGCATGGTCACCAGATCGCCAAACCACATGTGGGCGAGTTCGTGCAACACGGTGATGGCCCGGCGCTCGATCTGCGCACCGGTCACCTTGCTCCGGAAAACGTAGCCTTCGAGGATGGTCACCGCACCGGCATTCTCCATGGCGCCTGCGTTGAACTCCGGAACGAACAGCTGGTCGTACTTCTCGAACGGGTACGGGAAACCGAACTGCGCCTCGAAGAATTCGAAGCCTTGGCGGGTCAGCTCAAAGATGTTGTCCGCGTCGAGGTACTGCATCAGCGACTTCCGGGCAAAGACCCCCAGCGGGATCACACGCCCGTCGGAACTGGTGACCTCGGACCGGACAGCCTGGTACGGGCCGGCGATCAGGGCGGTGACGTAGGAGGACAGCCGCGGCGTGGCGGCGAACGTCCAGACCGAGCGGGCGCCGCCGTCCGTCCCTGGCGTGGCTTCCACGGGGGCAGGGGTGGGGGAGTTGGAGATGACATCCCAGTGCGAGGGCGCCGTGACCGTAAACCTGAAGGTCCCCTTGAGGTCGGGCTGCTCAAACACCGCGAACATGCGGCGCGAATCGGGAACCTCGAACTGCGTGTACAGGTACACCTCCTGGTCCACAGGATCCACAAAGCGGTGCAGGCCTTCGCCGGTGTTCATGTACGGCGCGTCGGCCACCACGGTGAGTTCGTTGGAGCCAGCCAGTTCTTGGAGCTGGATCCGGACGCCGTCGGAGACTACGGCAGGGTCGAGCGCGCGCCCGTTGAGCGTGACGCTGTGCACGGTGTGGGTGACGGCATCGATAAATGTAGCGGAACCCGGCACTGCCGTGAACCTCACCGTGGTGGTGGTCCCGAAGACCTTCTCGCCCTTGGTCAGGTCCAGGATGACATCGTAGGAGTCAACGTTGATGAGTTCGGCACGCTCGCGGGCTTCGGCGCGAGTCAGGTTCATACCTGGCAAGTGGGACCTCCAGAAGGGGTTGCGGTTGCCGGCGGGCGGTGGCCTGCACCGGCACGGTGAAGTCATTCTGTCACGGCCTCCGGCGGGAGTAGCGTTAAGGCATGGGAAAGTTCCGGGATTCGGTGGATGCCAGGGCGTTGCGCTTCGCAGTGGGCTTTCCCGTGGTGCTGGCGGCGGCTTTTGTGTTCTGCGCCTTTTTGCTGCGGCCCGATCTTCCGGACCCCGTGGCGATCGGCTGGACGGCCGACGGCGGTGCCGCCTTTGCCCCTTTCGGCGCCTACGCGGCCGGCGGCGCGCTGCTCATCATCGGCGCAGGGTGGCTGGTGCTGTCCCAGGCGGTGCCCGTGTCCCGGCCGGCGGTGATGCGCCGGATCATGATGGGAACGGGCCTGTTCCTGAGCCTGTTCATCACTAGCGTCCTGGCCGCCGGGCTGGTGGGCCAGACCGGCCTCGCTGATGCCCGGGAGTCCCGGGTGGACCTCACGGTCCTTGCCTTGGGCAGCGGGGCCGCGGTGTCGCTGGGCGTCACCATGGGGTTCGTCTTCAAAGCCGACCGGCAGTGGTCGCTCGACGACGACCGGGCCCTGGAACGGGCCCTCGCCCGCGAACTTGACCCGGAGCTTGCCGGAGACACGCTCCGGCTGTGGGTGCACGCCCGGAGCTCGGTCTTTGTAATGATCGCCGTCGCCAGCCTGTTTCCTGCGGCGCTGATCGCAGTGGCACAACCATGGCTCGGGGCGCTGGTGGCTGCCCTCGCCGTTGTGGCCGCGGCCTTCCTCTCCGCCCGCGTCAAGGCGGACCGCAGCGGCCTGCGCGTCTTGGTGGCCGGCGTGCTGCCCGTCATGGAGGTGCCCGCGGACGCGATCGCCACCGCCAGCGCTGCGGACGTCCGCGCCGCCGACTACGGCGGGTGGGGCTACCGCAACCATCGCGGTACCGCCGCGATGCTGGTCAGCAGCGGCCCCGCCGTCGTCGTGCATAAAACGGATGGGCACAACATTGCGGTCAGCGGCGGCAGCCCGGCGTCGGCAGCGCGGCTGGCTGAAGTCCTGACCCGGGTGGCAGCGAGGGCGCACGGGGGTGCGTCCGGCGAACGTGCCCCGGAGTCTGAGTCCTAGTAACCTTGTCCGTGATGATCTGACCCTGGCCTGAACCAGCACTGCTGGCCCCCGGCGCCGAAACGAACGGATACTGCTGTGACTTCTTCCCCTGCCTTCCCGCGGGTACATATCGCCACCGACCATGCAGGCATGGAACTCAGCGCCCATCTGGTCAGCCACCTCACGGCCAAGGGCTACGACGTAGTGGACCACGGACCCAAGGAATACGATGCCCTGGACGACTACCCGTCCTTCTGCATCAACGCAGCGCTCGCCGTTGTGGCTGACCAGCAGGCAGGAATCCACGCCCTCGGCATCGTCCTGGGCGGCTCGGGCAACGGGGAACAGATTGCGGCCAACAAGGTCAAGGGCGTCCGCGCCGCCCTCGCCTGGAACCACTCCACGGCCACGCTGGCACGTGAACACAACGACGCCAACGTGGTAGCCGTGGGCGGCCGCCAGCACACCGTCGAGGAAGCAACCGAACTGATCGAGGCCTTTCTGGCTGAGCCGTTCAGCAACGACGAGCGGCACGTCCGCCGCATCGGCAAGATTGCGGTTTACGAAACCACCGGCGAGGTCGTCGAATAGTGCCCGAAGGGCATTCAGTCCGCCGCCTGGCGCAACAGTTCGGGGATGTGTTTACCGGCGAATCACTGTCCGTTAGCAGCCCGCAGGGCAGGTTCGCCGCAGGTGCGGCCCTGCTGGACGGCCAGGTCCTGACGGAGTCGCGCGCTCATGGCAAGCACCTCTTCCTGCACTTTGACCACGCCGTGGTGCTGCACGTCCACCTGGGGCTCTACGGTGCCTGGGATTTCGGCGGAGACGCCACGTTCCGCGGGGCGTCCAGCATCGGCGCGCCGCGGAAGATCGGGGAGCGCGAGGTTTTCGAGGACCGCGGAATTGTCGACGGCGCCGGGACTGTTGAGTACTCAGGCCCGCCCGAGCCCAAGGGTGCCGTACGCGTCCGGCTGGTCAGCCAGCATGGCTGGGCGGACCTGCGCGGTGCCACCACGTGCGCGGCCATCACCGAGGCCGAAGCGCGTGCCGTCCTGGCCCGGCTGGGGCCGGATCCGCTGCATAACCGTCCCGTGGACAGGGGCCTCTTTGTGACGGGCCTTTTGTCCCGCAAGACGCCCATCGCAGCGCTGCTGATGGACCAGAAGGTGATCGCCGGCGTCGGGAATGTCTACCGGGCCGAAGTGCTGTTCCGGCAAGGCCTGGATCCCTGGCTGCCGGGCACAGCCCTTTCCGGCAGCGCCGCCGGGCTGTTGTGGGACGACACTGCCGCAGTAATGGCCGACGGCGTCCGCGACGGACGGATCATCACCACACCGCCGGTGTATTGGGAGTTGGACCGCCGGGAGCGGGGTTACCTGCACGCAGGGGCGGTCCCGCCCGCGGCCGGCGACGCCCACTTTGTATACAAGCGTGAAGGGCAGCCCTGCCGGGTCTGTGCCGTGCCGGTGGCCATCACCGAAATGGTGGGCCGCAAGCTCTACTGGTGCCCCGGTTGCCAGCAGTAGCCAACGAAGCAGCTAACTTCCAAGTCAGCCAACAAAAAAGCAGGGCCCCTCAGCGAGGGGCCCTGCTTGATGTGGAGGGGACGACGGGAATCGAACCCGCATCATCAGTTTGGAAGACTGAGGCTTTACCACTAAGCTACGTCCCCGGAAAAATACACCCCAGCTGTTGCATCAGGCTGAACCGCGTTTCTTCGGGCTGGCTGTTGAAGCCGGATACAACTAAACCTAATTCATGCCCCACGTGTCAAATGTGCAAAGACCGCCCGGATGAACGTAGACTTGCCTGTGCACTTACGGGGTGTAGCTCAGCTTGGCTAGAGCACCTGCTTTGGGAGCAGGAAGTCGCAGGTTCAAATCCTGTCACCCCGACTCTGCGGCTCGGGCCGTGCAAACGGCCCGGGCAGAAAAATGCGTTTGCAGAAACCCATCCCACAAACCCAGGAGTACTTAGACCGTGAAGAGCGCTGTCGAGAACCTCACCCCCACGCGGGTCAAGCTCAATGTTGAGGTCCCTTTTGAGGAATTGAAGCCCAGCATCGACGAGGCATACAAGACTGTTGCTTCGCAGATCCAGGTCCCTGGCTTCCGTAAGGGCAAGGTCCCGTCCAAGCTGATCGATCAGCGCGTTGGCCGCGGCTACGTGCTGGAGACGGCCATTAACGAAGGCCTCAACGGCTGGTACCAGGCTGCAGTCCAGGAATCAGGCATCCGCCCCCTGAGCCGTCCCGAGGTTGAAATCACCGAGGTTCCGGACCCCAGCTCCACGGACGGGGAACTGAAGTTCCACGCGGAGGTTGATATCCGCCCGGAGATCGAACTCCCGGACTATGCCGGCATCAAGGTTGAGGTAGCCGCAGCGGAGTCCTCCGACGAAGACGTTGACAAGGCCCTGGATGAGCTGCGAGGCCGCTTCGGCACGCTGAAGTCCGTGGACCGCCCGGCCGCCGATGGCGACTTCCTGACCATCGACATCACCGCAACCATTGACGGTGCCGACGTTGACTCCGCGTCCGGTCTGTCCTACCAGGTAGGCACCGAAACCATGCTCGAGGGCCTGGACGAGGCCGTCACCGGCCTCAGCGTTGACGAAGACGCCATCTTCGAAACCACCCTTGTGGGCGGTGACCACGCCGGCGAGTCCGCCCAGGTGAAGGTTGTTGTCAAGGCTGTCAAGGAGCGCGAGCTACCGGAAGCCAACGACGACTTCGCCCAGCTGGCCTCCGAGTTCGACACCCTGGCTGAACTCCGCGAGGACCTGGCCAAGCAGGCTGCCGAGTCCAAGGTTGTCGAGCAGGGCGTAGAAGCCCGAGACAAGGTCCTGGACAAGCTCGTTGAACTCGTCCAGGTTCCGGTTCCGGACTCCGTGGTCGAAGAGCAGGTCGACGCCCACTTCAAGGAGGGCAACGGCCACGGTGAAGGCGAGCACGACACCGAGGAGCACCGCGAAGAGGTCAAGGCCAACACCGCCCGCGCCTTCCAGAACGAAGTCATCCTCGACGCCATTGCCGAAAAGGAAGAAGTCAACGTCAGCCAGGCTGAGCTGATCGACTACATCGTCAGCGCCGCCAGCCAGTACGGCATGGACCCGAACCAGTTCGCCCAGATCATCGATCAGAGCGGCCAGGTTCCCATGATGGTTTCAGAGGTCCGCCGCCGGAAGGCACTGGCCGTAGTCCTGGGCCAGGCCGCCGTCACCGACACCGATGGCAAGTCTGTTGACCTCAGTGACTTCGTCCGCCCCGGCGGCGAAGACGAGGCTCCCGCCGTTGAGGCTGAGGCCACTGAAGACATCAACGCCGAGACCGACGCCACCCCGGGTGACGACCCGGCAGCAGTGAAGTTGTAGCACGCCCCTGGCAGTGCGACTGAAGGCAGCCCCCGGACCTACTGGTCCGGGGGCTGCCTTGGTTTACGGGCAGTTGCAGGGATCGTGCGCCGTCAGCGAACAGCGCGATTCCGGCGAACAAATCGGCCACCAAACCGGTTAGTGTCCAAGTAGTGAAGTTCAGTGATGTCACCGTCACCAGCGAGAGGTAAGTACATATGTCACAGCACGCAGAGGCCCCCCGGATGGCGACTGTAGATCCGGCCGGCCAGGACAACTACATCTACAACCGCCTCCTGAAAGAGCGCATCATCTGGCTGGGCTCCGAGGTGCGTGACGACAACGCCAACGCCATTTGCTCGCAGTTGCTGCTCCTGTCCGCCGAGAACCCGGAAAAGGACATCTATCTCTACATCAACTCTCCCGGTGGCTCCGTGACCGCAGGCATGGCCATCTATGACACCATGCAGTTCATCCCGAACGACGTCGTCACCGTCGCCACCGGCCTGGCAGCCTCCATGGGCCAGTTCCTGCTCTCCTCCGGCACCAAGGGCAAGCGCTACGCCACCCCCAACGCCCGCGTCCTGATGCACCAGCCCTCCGGCGGCATCGGCGGTACGGCCTCGGATATCAAGATCCAGGCCGAGCTCATCCTGCACATGAAGAAGGTCATGGCTGAACTGACCGCGGATCAGACCGGACAGTCGGTGGAAACCATCCTCAAGGACAACGACCGCGACAAATGGTTCACTGCTAAAGAAGCCCTCGAATACGGCTTCTTCGACAAGATCGCTGCCCACGCCGGCACCGTGGCCGGCGGCGGCGGAACCGCCAACGGACCCTCCGGCGAGTCGGCATCCGAGAAGTAACCCGGCAATAGAACCTTTAGATCAGGAGCAACAACAATGACTTACAACTTCGGATCGACTGCCGGTAACCTTCCGACCAGCCGCTACGTCCTTCCCCAGTTCGAAGAGCGCACGCCTTATGGCTTCAAGCGCCAGGACCCCTACACCAAGCTGTTCGAGGACCGCATCATCTTCCTCGGCGTCCAGGTGGATGACGCCTCTGCCGATGACGTCATGGCCCAGCTGCTGGTCCTCGAGTCCACCGACCCGGACCGTGACATCACCCTGTATATCAACTCCCCGGGTGGCTCGTTCACGGCCATGACGGCGATCTACGACACCATGCAGTACATCCGGCCCGAAATCCAGACTGTCTGCCTGGGCCAGGCGGCCAGCGCTGCCGCGGTTCTGCTCGCCGCAGGCACCCCCGGCAAGCGTTTGGCGCTGCCCAACGCGCGTGTCCTGATCCACCAGCCGGCATTGTCCGGCGGCCAGGGTGGCCAGGCTTCGGACCTCGAAATCCAGGCCGCGGAAGTCATGCGGATGCGGTCTTGGCTTGAGGATACCCTCGCACACCACTCAGGCCGCACGTCCGAGCAGGTCAACAACGACATCGAGCGCGACAAGATCCTGACCGCGGCAGACGCCCTGGACTACGGTCTTATCGACCAGGTCCTAGATTCCCGCAAGATCAAGCCACAGGCAATTACCAGGTAGTACGGCTATTCGACGGCCGGTGCGGTCCAGCTATTTGGGCCGCACCGGCCTTCGCTTTCCACCCTTGGACGCAATTGTGACCTAGAGTGGAAGATGTCACGGCCGGTCCTCCCAGGCCCGCCTCGATTCCAGCAACGGTGCACAGCTGCCTCGCAGCAAGATACTAAAGGGGTTCACATATGGCTCGGATTGGCGAGAGCACGGATCTGCTGAAGTGTTCTTTCTGCGGAAAGAGCCAGAAGCAGGTACGCAAGCTCATTGCCGGGCCCGGTGTCTACATCTGCGACGAATGCATTGAACTCTGCAACGAGATCATTGAGGAAGAACTCGCGGAAGTCGCCGATCTGGGCAGCTTCGAACTGCCCAAGCCCCGCGAGATCTTCGACTTCCTGCAGGAATACGTCATCGGCCAGGAACCTGCCAAGCGTTCCCTCGCCGTCGCCGTCTACAACCACTACAAGCGGATCCAGGCCGGCCACGCCCCCAAGAGCGGCAGCCTCGCCGAGGGCGGCCACCACGACGATGTTGAAATTGCCAAGTCCAACATCCTCCTGATCGGCCCCACTGGGTGCGGTAAAACCTACCTGGCCCAGACACTGGCACGGCGGCTGAATGTTCCCTTTGCGGTTGCCGACGCCACAGCGCTCACCGAGGCCGGCTATGTGGGTGAGGACGTGGAGAACATCCTCCTCAAGCTCATCCAGTCGGCGGATTACGACGTCAAGAAGGCCGAACAGGGCATCATCTACATTGACGAAATCGACAAGATTTCGCGCAAGAGCGAGAACCCCTCCATTACCCGGGACGTCTCCGGTGAGGGCGTGCAGCAGGCCCTTTTGAAGATTCTTGAAGGAACGGTGGCCTCCGTTCCGCCCCAGGGTGGACGCAAGCACCCCCACCAGGAATTCATCCAGATCGACACCACCAATGTGCTCTTTATCGTGGCGGGCGCCTTTGCCGGGCTGGAAGAGATCATCGGTTCGCGTTCCGGACGCAAGGGCATCGGCTTCGGCGCCCCGCTTAACGACGCCAGCAACAAGGTGGACTCCTACGGCGAAGTGATGCCCGAGGACCTGCTGAAATTCGGCCTCATCCCGGAATTCATCGGCCGCCTGCCCGTAATCACCACGGTCTCCAGCCTGGACCGCGATGCCCTCATCCAGATCCTCTCCACGCCGAAGAACGCGCTGGTCAAGCAGTACCAGAAGATGTTCCAGATCGACGGCGTGGAACTCGTCTTTGATGAGGACGCCCTCAACGCCATCGCCGACCAGGCCCTTGAGCGTGGCACCGGTGCCCGCGGCCTCCGCGCCATCATGGAGGAGGTGCTGCTTCCGGTGATGTTCGACCTCCCCAGCCGCGAAGACGTGGCCAGCGTGGTCATCACTGCTGACGTTGTCCTCAGCAAGGCCGAGCCCACCCTCATTCCGCACGTGACCAAGCGACGCAAGTCCGCCTGACGCGTCCGCCGCCCCGCCGGCCCCTGCCCCGTCCATCCCCGCACGCTCAGGAACCCGAGGACTCACGCATGACTGAAACAACCATCAACCGGGCCGACTTCTGGTTCGATCCGCTGTGCCCATTCGCCTGGATCACGTCACGCTGGATCGGCGAGGTCGAGGCCGTCCGCAACATTGAGACCGTGTGGCATGTGATGAGCCTGGCTGTCCTCAACGAGGGGCGCGAACTGGACGCCGGCTACCGGGAGCTCATGGACAAGGCCTGGGGCCCGGTTCGGGTCATCATCGCGGCCCAGGAGCAGCACGGCGACCACGTGGTGAAGCCGCTCTACGACGCCATGGGCACACTGATCCACCTTGGCGGGGAAACGGACTATGGCGTTGTCATCAGCAAGGCACTCGCCGAGTGCGGACTCCCGGCCGGCCTGGCAGACGTAGCCGCGACGGACGCCTTTGACACCCAGCTGAGGGCCAGCCACGAGGAAGGCATCTCGCTGGTGGGGCAGGACGTTGGCACGCCGGTTGTCGCCGTCAACGGAACGGCCTTCTTTGGGCCGGTGCTGACCCGCAGCCCGCGCGGCGAGCAGGCCGGCCAGTTGTGGGACGCCACCGTCACGCTGGCTTCCTACCCGTACTTCTTCGAGATTAAGCGCAGCCGCAGCGAAAGCCCCGAATTCGACTGACGCCAGGCTGACGCAGGCAGCCAGGAGGCCCCGGACGAACTACTCTGATGTAGTTCGTCCGGGGCTCTTGCGCATCCAAACCTTCGGGACAACAATGGTTCTTACCCACTTCGAAAGAAGTGAGACGTAGGAACCAAAGATTCAGTGATATGTATCCGACGCAGCCATCGGCAAAGTCAGATACAAGCTACCAGTGACGAGGTAGGAAGACCTGAAGATCCAAGGATCCTGCCAGACCATCAAAGACGTCACCAGGATGGCCGAAAAGTCGAAGCCCCACCAACGGCAAAACGCTGATGGGGCTTCCCCTTTGCCCAAAAACAGGCCGGCTCAGAAACAGGGCTGCTGCCCAGAAACAGGCCTATATCCGGTCAGGCCTTGGGCTGTTCCTCCGGAGCGGCCAGCACAACGTCGCTGACGGTCAATTCGCCCTCGCCCGCCACGAGGGTCAGCTCGCGGGCGTTCGAGGCAGCCTTCAGGTCGCCAAGTCCTGCCTTCAGCTGCGTGGTCAGGGATTCGGACGCCGTGATGGTGGCGGAGAGGACCTCGGTGCGCTGCTTGACCTTGGCTTCGGACTTTGCCTTGCGGACACCGCTCAGGGCCGTGCCAACGGTGGCAAGCAAGGTGGTGTCGCCGTCCACGTCCACTGAGGTGGGCCACTGTGCACGGTGCACGGAGCCGTTGCGCCACCAGCCCCAGACCTCTTCGGTGGCGAAGGGCAGGAACGGGGCGAACAGGCGGAGCAGCGTGTCCAGGCTGGTGGCGAGAGCTGCCAGCACGGAGGCCTGCTCAGCGTCGCCGGCGGCACCGTAGGCGCGGTCCTTGATGAGCTCCACGTAATCGTCCGTGAACTGCCAGAAGAAGCTCTCGGTGATCTGCAGGGCCCGGGCGTAGTCGTAGTTCTCGAACGCCTTGGTGGACTGGCGCACCACCTCGGCCAGCTGTGCCAGCACGGCGCGGTCCAGGGGGTTGGTGAGAACAGCAAGGTCGCTGGACACCACGGAGTCTTCAGTGGCACCGAGGTTCAGGACGAACTTGGAGGCGTTCAGCAGCTTGATGGCCAGGCGGCGGCCGATCTTCATCTGCGCGATCTCGTACGCCGTATCCGCGCCGAGCTTGGCGGACGTGGCCCAGTAGCGGACGGCGTCGGAGCCGAATTCGTCCAGCACATCGGTGGGAACCACCACGTTGCCCTTGGACTTGGACATCTTCTTCCGGTCCGGGTCCAGGATCCAGCCCGAGATGGCGGCATGCTTCCACGGCGCGGCGTCCTGCAGTGCGTCAGCCTGGACTACCGAGGAGAACAGCCAGGTGCGGATGATGTCGTGGCCCTGGGGCCGCAGGTCAAACGGGAAAACCTTGGCGAACAGGTCCTCGTCCCGGCTCCAGCCGCCCACGATCTGGGGGGTCAGGGAGGACGTCGCCCAAGTATCGAGGATGTCGGCGTCGCCGGCGAAGCCACCTGGGACGCCGCGCTGGGCTTCGTCGTAACCCGGTGCGGCATCGGCTGCGGGGTCAACGGGCAGCTGCTCATTCAGGGGCACGATCGGGGCGCCGTACTGCGGGTTGCCCTCGGCATCCAGCGGGTACCAGACGGGGATGGGCACACCGAAGAAGCGCTGACGGGAGACGAGCCAGTCGCCGTTGAGCCCGGAGATCCAGTTCTCGAAGCGGGACCGCATAAAGGCCGGGTGGAAGTCGATCTCGTGGCCGCGCGCGATCAGGCGGGCGCGGCGCTCTTCGTCGCGGCCGCCGTTGCGGTAATACCACTGGCGTGAGGTGACGACTTCAAGGGGCTTGTCGCCCTTTTCGTAGAAGTTCACGGGGTGCATGATCTTCTTCGGTTCGCCGTCGATCAGGTCTTCGGCGGCCAGGAGCTCCACCACTGCTTCCTTGGCGCTGAAGACGGTCTTGCCCGCAATGGCTTCGTAGGCGGTGCGGCCGGCGTCGGTAGTGATCCAGTCCGGTGTTTCGCCGATGATCCGGCCGTCCCGGCCAACGATGGCGCGGGTGGGCAGCTGCAGTTCCCGCCACCAGGTGACGTCGGTGAGGTCACCGAAGGTGCACACCATGGCGATGCCGGAGCCCTTGTCCGCCTTGGCCAGCGCGTGGGCCTTGACCTCAACCTCAACACCAAAGACCGGGGACGTGACCTTCTTGCCGAACAGCGGCTGGTAGCGCTCGTCGTCGGGGTTTGCCACCAGGGCGGCACAGGCGGCCAGCAGTTCGGGACGGGTGGTCTCGACGTAGATCTTTTCGCCGTCTTCGGTGAAGAACGGGTAGCGGTAGTACGCGCCGGCGACTTCGCGGTCTTCGAGTTCCGCCTGGGCCACGGCCGTTCGGAAGGTGATGTCCCACAGGGTTGGCGCCTCGGCCATGTACGCGTCGCCGGCTGCCAGGTTGGCCAGGAAGGCGCGCTGGGAGACTTCCCGGGAGGCGTCATCGATGGTCCGGTACGTCAGCTGCCAGTCCACGGAAAGTCCGAGCTGCTGGAACAGGCTTTCGAAGACCTTCTCGTCCTCCACTGCCAGTTCTTCACACAGCTCGATGAAGTTCCGGCGCGAGACGACGTCGAAATCGCGCTGGTTCTTGGCGGGCTCGGCCGGAGCACGGTAGCCGGCATCGTACGGGGTGGCCGGATCGCAGCGCACGCCGTAGTAATTCTGCACGCGACGCTCGGTGGGCAGGCCGTTGTCATCCCAACCCATCGGGTAGAACACGTTCTTGCCGATCATGCGCTGGTAGCGGGCCAGCACGTCCGTCTGCGTAAAGGAGAACATGTGCCCCACGTGCAGGGAACCGGACGCTGTGGGCGGGGGAGTGTCGATCGAGTAGACCTGCTCCCGGGTGGTGTCCGGGTTGAACTTGTAGGTCCCTTCGGCAAGCCAGCGCCGCGTGAGGGCAGCTTCGAGCCCCTCAAGGGCGGGCTTGTCCGGAACGTTGATAGGGGCGGTGGAGGGCGTGTCTGTACCCTGAGTGTCTTCAGCCATCTGGCAATTGTTTCATGGTCTGTTCAGCCCGCGGCACGGGAGCCTGCCGTAGCATGCGGTAGATGGGCACAACCGGTGAAAATTTTGTGATCAAGCGCATCTATGACAGGCCGGCGGACGACGACGGCTGGCGGGTCTTGGTGGACAGGCTCTGGCCCCGCGGGGTCAGCAAGGAGGACGCGCAACTGGATCTCTGGCTGAAGGACATCGCGCCGTCACCGCCGCTGCGTCAGGAGTTCGGGCACATGAAGGAGCGCTTCGACGACTTCCGGCTGAAATACCGGCAGGAGCTGGAAAGCAACGCGGCTGTTGCCACCCTCCTGAAGTTGGGGACCGAGCACAGCCGCGTGACCCTCCTGTATGGAGCCCGGGATCCTGAGGTCAACCACGCCCGGGTGTTACTGGAGTTCATGCGGGGCACCCCGAGCGCCGATGCCTTTAGGGTGGTGCCATGACTGAGGATTCACGGAACAGGGCAGCAGTAGTCACTGGCGCAAGCACCGGCATCGGCGAGGCAACGGTCCGCGCCCTTACGGCAGAAGGCTGGAAGGTATTCGCAGTGGCGAGGCGCGCGGAACGGCTGGCCGCGCTCGAAGCGGAGACCGGCGCCGTCGGAATTCCCGCCGACATTACCGAAGACGACGATGTCGCCCGGCTGCTGGCCCGCGTCACCGAAGCCGGGGGTGTGGGAACACTCATCAACATCGCCGGCGGTGCCCGGGGCGCTGACCTGGTGGGCGCTGCCAACACCGAAGACTGGGAATGGATGTACCGGGTCAACGTTCTCGGCACCATGAAGCTCACCCGGGCGTTCCTGCCGATGCTCCGTGCCAACGGGGAAGGCACTGTCCTGAACCTGACGTCAACTGCCGGCCTGGTGGCGTATGAGGGCGGCGGTGGCTATAACGCGGCCAAGTTCGCCCAGCACGCACTGACCGGTGCGCTCCGGCTCGAAGAGGCAGAGCACAACATCCGGGTCATCGAGGTGGCGCCCGGGCTGGTCCACACCGAGGAGTTCGCCCTCAACCGGCTCGGCGACCCGAAGGCTGCGGCAAAGACCTACCAGGGCGTGGAGAAGCCGCTGACCGCAGCCGACGTCGCCGACGTTGTGCGTTACGCCGTCAGCGTGCCGCACCACGTCAACCTGGACCAGATCGTCGTCCGCCCGGTGGCCCAGGCCGCCAACCACAAACTGATCCGCAAGGCCTGATCTGCCGGAGCCGGTCAGTCGGCAGGAATGGCCAACGTTGCCAGAACGGCTGCGTGGTCCGTTCCCGGCACGCGGTGGACTTCGTAGCCTGAGCTGGCCAGTCCGGGGCTGGTGACCAGGTGGTCGATGGTGATGCCGGGAAGCAGTTGCCCGTCCATGGGCCAGGTGGGCACCACCCGCGAGCCCGAGGCCGCCCCAACGTCCACCATCCTGTCCGCAGCGATGCCCCCGATGTCCAGGATCCTCCTGAATTCGGCGTGGTCGTAGGTGGCGTTGAAATCACCGATGAGCAGCCGGTTGCCAGGCCGTTCCGCCACCCTGCCCACCGCGGCCAGGTCACTTCGCCACTGGGCAACCCTGACATCCACGGGCGGCAGCACATGGACGCTGGTCACTTCCAGCGTGGCCACCGACCCGCCCGCCTCCGCCGTCACGCGGACCGTGGGCATCCTGAACGGGGTGTCCGGGACAACGCCCACCAGCTCCATTGGGTAGCGCGAGTACACGGCGCTGCCGCCGGCGTCGTTGGTGGGTTGGCTGGTCCGGTTCGGCAGTAACCAGTCCAGGCCCTCCGCCGAAAGCCGGTCCTGGAGGCCCTTCGTGTGTTCCTGGATCGTGAGGAGATCCACGCCGCTGTCCCGGACAAGGCGAACGATTTCGCCGGCGTCGGCCTGGCCGAACTCGGAGTTGAGGTTCATGACTTTCAGCTGCACCGCCGGGAGGCCGGCGGCCGGAGCGGGCCGGGCCGCGTCCAAAGGGAAAAGCCAGAAGGCCTGGCACGCCACAAGCACTGCGGCCACGGACTGCCGCCAGCGGCTCCGTCCCAGGAACGCCAGGAGCAGGGCTGCGGCGGCTGGCACCGCAAGCCACGGTGTAAAGGACAGCAGCTGCACCACCAGAACGGGCCACTCCGCCGGAATGGCGCGGAAGACAGACAAGGCCAGCACTGGCGCCGTGGCCAGGAGCCATAGCCACCTGAACAGCGTGGTGGGTCGCGTTCTTGCCGTGGCGTGGCCGGAAGCAGTCATGACCGTCAGTCTAAGCACCACCCTGAGCTCCGGAGCACTGGTGCTGTGCGCGCGGGCCGCCCAGGAATGGCGGAGGAGAGCCAAGCGATAGTAGACTCGAAGGTGGCTACGACCCGGCAATCACCGGTGAGCTTCCGGAAGAACGCGCTGACCGCCAGGAGACTGGCGGCGGCGTCAGTAGAACCGGACGGGTAAGCCCGTCACAGCAGTAATGAGCGGCCGGTGGGCAGCCTTCCCCAGGGAGGGCGGTGCCGGTAAGTGAGGTGGTACCGCGGTGATTGTGCAGTTCCAGGACTGCACGGGAGCCGTCCTCGCATCCTGAAGGAACCGGGAGGCATTTGCTGAGCGGTTCACCGGCTCAACCCAGGATGACGAGAATGACGTATTACCCCAAAGCCTCAGCTACCCCTTCGGCCTCAGCTGCCGCTGGTGTCTCCGCCTCCGTGAAGTTCCCGGAAATCGAAGAGCGCATCCTGAAGTACTGGGACCAGGACGGCACCTTCCAGGCCAGCATTGACCAGCGCAGCGCCGACGCCCCCGGCGGGCAGCCCGGCAGCAACGAATTCGTCTTCTACGACGGTCCTCCCTTCGCCAACGGTCTGCCCCACTACGGGCACCTCCTCACCGGTTACGCCAAGGACCTGGTGGGCCGCTACCAGACCCAGCGCGGCCGCCGTGTGGAACGCCGTTTCGGCTGGGACACCCACGGACTGCCGGCCGAGCTGGAAGCCATGAAGCAGCTGGGCATGACGGACAAGACCCAGATCGAGGCCATGGGCATCGACAAGTTCAACGACGCCTGCCGTGCCTCCGTGATGAAGTACGCGGACGAGTGGAAGAGCTACGTCACCCGCCAGGCCCGCTGGGTGGACTTCGACAACGACTACAAGACCCTCAACGTCGAATACATGGAATCGGTCCTGTGGGCGTTCAAGCAGCTGCACGAAAAAGGCCTGACCTACAACGGCTACCGCGTGCTGCCGTACTGCTGGAAGGACGAAACGCCCCTGTCCAACCACGAGCTGCGCATGGACGACGACGTCTACAAGAACCGCCAGGACCAGACCGTCACGGTGACGTTCCCCATCTCCGCAGGGGAGACGGAGCTGTCGAAGCAGCTCGCGGGCGTGCAGGCGCTCGCCTGGACCACCACGCCCTGGACGCTGCCCACCAACCTGGCGCTCGCCGTCGGGCCCTCCATCACCTACGCAGTGCTGCCGGCCGGGCCCAACGGCGTCAAGGCCGCGTCGCCGGACGCGCCGGTTACCGGAAGCTTCCTCCTGGCCGCTGACCTGCTGGCCGCTTACGCGAAGGACCTGGGCTACGAGGATGCGGACTCCGCCGAGGCCGCCGTCACGTCCACCCACACCGGCGCCGAACTCGAGGGACTGGCCTACCAGCCTCTCTGGAACGACTTCAACGACACCGAAAAGTACGGCACCCAGAATGCCTGGCGCTTCCTCGTGGCTGACTATGTCACCACCACCGACGGCACGGGCATCGTCCACCAGGCACCTGCCTACGGCGAGGAGGACCAGAAGGTCTGTGAAGAGGCCGGCATCCCGGTGGTCCTCTCCGTGGACGAAGGCGCCAAGTTCCTGCCGCTGTTCAGCCACGGCGACCTGCACGACATCGTGGGCCGGCAAGTGTTCGAGGCCAACAAGCCCATCACGCAGGTGCTGCGCGCCCAGGGACGACTGGTCCGCCAGGCCAGTTACGAGCACAGCTACCCGCACTGCTGGCGCTGCCGCAACCCCCTGATCTACCGCGCGGTGTCCTCCTGGTACGTGGAGGTCACCAAGTTCAAGGACCGGATGTCCGAACTGAACCAGGAGATCAACTGGATCCCCGGCAACGTCAAGGACGGCCAGTTCGGAAAGTGGCTGGCCAACGCCCGTGACTGGTCCATCAGCCGCAACCGCTACTGGGGCAGCCCCATCCCGGTGTGGCAGTCCAGCGACCCCGAATACCCGCGCATCGACGTCTACGGTTCGCTCGCCGAAATCCAGGCGGACTTCGGCCGCCTGCCCCTGAACAAGGCCGGCCAGGTTGACCTGCACCGGCCGTTCATCGACGAACTGACCCGCCCCAACCCTGACGATCCGCGGACTCCCGAAGAAGGCCAGTCCGTGATGCGCCGCGTAGAAGACGTCCTGGACGTCTGGTTCGACTCCGGCTCCATGCCGTACGGACAGGTGCACTACCCGTTCGAGAACGAGGCGTGGTTCGACACGCACAACCCGGCCGACTTCATCGTGGAATACATCGGGCAGACCCGCGGCTGGTTCTACATGCTGCACATCCTCTCCACCGCACTGTTCGACCGCCCGGCCTTCCGGAACGTCATCAGCCACGGCATCGTGCTGGGCTCGGACGGCCAGAAAATGTCCAAGAGCCTGCGCAACTACCCGGACGTGTCCGAGGTGCTGGACCGCGATGGTTCCGACGCCATGCGCTGGTTCCTGATGTCCAGCCCCATCCTCCGCGGCGGCAACCTGGTGGTCACCGAACAGGGAATCCGCGACGGCGTCCGCCAGGTCATCCTGCCCCTGTGGAACGTGTACAGCTTCTTCACGCTGTACACGAACGCCGCATCCGGCGGTAACGGCTACGACGCGAAGCTCCGGTACGACGGGTACGCCGACACCCTGGACCAGTACCTGCTGGCCAACACCGGCGACCTGGTCCGCAACATGACCGCCCAGCTGGACAGCTACGACATCTCCGGCGCCTGCGACGAACTCCGCAGCTACCTGGACATGCTCACCAACTGGTACGTCCGCCGCAGCCGCCAGCGCTTCTTCGACGAGAACATTGACGCCTTCGATGCGCTCTACACGGCGCTGGAGACCGTGTGCCGCGTGGCCGCCTCGCTGCTGCCACTGGTGTCCGAGGAGATCTGGCGCGGCCTCACCGGCGGACGCTCCGTGCATCTGGCTGACTGGCCGGACGCTGACCTGTTCCCGGCCAACGCGTCCCTGGTGGAAGCAATGGACCGCGTGCAACAGATCTGCTCCACCGGATCCTCGCTGCGCAAGGCCGCCAACCTCCGCGTCCGCCTGCCGCTGCAGGAACTGACCGTCGTGGCACCCGGCGCGGATGCGCTGGGAGGCTTTGCCGCCGTCGTCGCTGATGAACTGAACATCCGCTCGGTCCGCCTGCTCGACGCCGAGAGCGCCTCCCCGGAGGAGTTCGGGATCGAGCAGAAGCTTGTAGTCAACGCCCGCGCCGCGGGCCCGCGCCTTGGCAAGAACGTTCAGCAGGCCATCAAGGGGTCCAAGTCCGGTGACTGGTCGGTGTCCGATGCTGGCGTGGTCACCGCTGGCGGCCTGGATCTGGAACCGCAGGAATACACGCTGGAGACAGTAGTGGCGGAGTCCGACGGCGGTTCAGCTTCAGTAGCTGTCCTTCCGGGCGGAGGCTTCGTGGTCCTGAACACCGAAGTCACTCCAGAACTTGAGGCCGAAGGCACTGCACGCGACATGGTCCGCGCCATCCAGCAGGCACGCAAGGACGCCGGACTGAACGTGAGCGACCGGATTCGGACCACCGTCACCGCCGTTGCCACCGTGCTGGAGGCCCTCCTGGCCAACGCCGAGCTGGTCAAGACCGAAACCCTGACCCTGGAGCTGGCCACGGTTCCGGCTGAGTCCGGCGAATCACGCATTGCCGTCGAAAAAGCAGAGGCCTGAGCAATGACTGACGAATTCTCCGTGGAAAGTGTCTACGCCGAGCTGCTGGGGCGTGCACCGGAAAACAAGATGGAACCTCGTCTTGCGCCGCTGTTCCGGGCGATGGATGTACTGGGGGAGCCCAACAAGGCGTTCCCGATCATCCATGTGACCGGCACCAACGGCAAGACCTCCACTGCCCGGATGATTGAGGCCGGGCTGCGTGCGCACGGCCTGAGCACCGGCCGCTACACCAGCCCGCATCTGTCCAAGGTCACCGAACGGATCAGCATTGACGGCCACCCCGTCTCTGACGAAACGTTCGTCCGGATCTGGGACGAGATCCGCCCGTACCTGCAGATCGTCGACGACGAACTTACCGCTGCGGGGGAGCCCCGGCTCACGTACTTCGAGTGTCTGACCATCCTGGGCTTCGCAATCTTCGCGGACCAGCCCGTCAACGTGGCCGTGATCGAGGTGGGCCTGGGCGGCATCACCGACGCCACCAACGTGGGCGACGGCCTCGTTTCCGTGGTCACCCCTATCTCACTGGACCACACCGATCTGCTGGGCGATACCACGGAGGAGATTGCCTACGAGAAGGCCGGCATCATCAAGCCAGGCGGTTACCTCATCAGCGCCTCGCAGCCTGTTGATGCTGCTCAGGTGCTGCTGGAAAAAGCCAAGGAAGTGGCAGTCCCGTTCCGGTTTGAAGGCGTGGAGTTCGGCGTCGAATCCCGGACAGTGGCCGTGGGCGGCCAGGTAGTGAGTATCCAGGGCATCGCCGGCCGTTACCCGGAACTGTTGCTGCCGCTGCACGGCGCGCACCAGGCCCAGAACGCCGCAGTGGCAGTGGCAGCCCTCGAGGCCTTCTTCGGCGGCGAAAAGGAGCTTGACGCCGAGGTGCTCCAGGAAGCCTTAGCGTCCGTCACGTCCCCGGGCCGCCTTGAGGTTGTCCGCACAGCGCCCACCATCATCGTGGACGCGGCCCACAACCCGGACGGCATCCGAGTTTCGGCCGAGGCCATCCAGGAGGCCTTCACTTTCACCCGGCTGGTGCCGGTGGTCGGAGTTCTGAAGGAGAAGGACGCCGAAGAGATCCTGCGCCAGCTGAAGGAATCCCTGGGCGACATTGCCCAGGAATATTGCTTTACCCAGTCCAACTCGCCGAGGGCAGTGCCCGCGGCCGAACTGGCCGAACTGGCTGTGGAAATGGGCTTCGGCGAAGACAACGTCCACATCGCGGAGAAACTCGACGACGCCCTCGAATGGGCCGTGGAACGAGCCGAAGCCAACGACGACCTCTCCGGCGGGGTCCTGGTCACGGGGTCCATCACCCTGGTGGCGGAAGCGCGGATCCTGCTCGGAAAGACGGAGGCCTAGGCATGGCCAAGCTGACCAAAGCCCAGCGTGAATGGCGCCCGGGAATGCCCAGGAAGCGCCGGTCCACCAAGGTGATGTTTGCCTCCACCGTCCTGCTCCTTGAGGCGTTCGTGGTGTTCTTCGCGACGCTGGCCGTCTTCGGACTCAAGCGCGGTGAGTTTCCGCCGGCGCTGATCCTGGGGATTGGCATCGCTTTGAGCGTCGTGATGGTCCTTGCCTGCGCTGTGCTGTCCAGGCCGTGGGGCGTGGCGCTGGGCTGGATCCTGCAGATCGTGCTGATCCTGACGGGCATTGTTGAGCCCATGATGTTCCTTGTTGGCGCGCTGTTCGGCCTGGCCTGGTGGTATGGAATCCGCACCGGCATCAGGATTGATTCCGAAGCCGCAAAGCGTGAACGCGAACAGGCTGAGTGGAACGCCTCGCACGGGGACGCCCCGGAAGCCTCGTAGAATTGTCCCGAAACCCACCCATTACGCATTGGAGCAGCTATGACCATTGAGCGCACCCTGGTACTGATCAAGCCCGACGGCGTTGCCCGCAACCTCAGCGGCGCCATCCTGGGCCGCATTGAGGCCAAGGGCTACACCCTGGCTGAACTGAAGAAGGTTGACGCCAGCCGGGAACTATTGGAGCAGCACTACGAAGAGCACGTGGGCAAGCCGTTTTACGAGCCCCTCGTTGAATTTATGCTCAGCGGACCGGTGGTGGCCGCGATCTTCGAAGGCCACCGTGTCATTGAAGGCTTCCGGTCTCTGGCCGGCACTACCGATCCCACCACTGCCGCCCCAGGCACTATCCGTGGCGACTTCGGCCGCGACTGGGGCCTGAAGGTCCAGCAGAACCTGGTGCACGGCTCCGACTCCGTTGACTCCGCCGAGCGCGAAATCAAGATCTGGTTCCAGGACTAAGTCCCGCACCAGCTGCGCGAACGGACACTTGAGGCCCACAGCGCGAACGGACACTTGAGGCCCCGGCAAACCGGGGCCTCAAGTGTCCGTTCGCGCTTGTACGTTCGCGCTGTTTGGTGGGTGCGCTGAGGGGCCCGCGTTAGAAGCCCGACGTTCCGGCAAACACCTGGATGAACGCGAAGAAGATGGTGGCGATGACGGCCACGTACAGCAACGCCGTGATAATCCAACCAGATTCACCCAGTACACGTGCTGCACCCGACGGGACGGGGATGATGCCGTGGACGACGTTGCGGATGGTCACCCAGACGAAGAGCGGTATCATCGCGGCCCAGACGATCATGCAGTACGGGCACAGGATGCGGATGTCGTAGAGGGCCTGGAACCAAAGCCACACCACAAACGCGAAGCCGAGCGTGACGCCGGTCTGGAGACCTGCCCAGTACCAGCGGGCGAACGTGGCGCCGGACAGCAGGGCCATGCCCACAGTGATGATGACAGCGAACGCCACGATGCCGATAAACATGTTGGGGAACCCGAACGCGGAGCTCTGCCAGGTCTGCATGACCTGGCCGCAGGAGATCCACGGATTCACGTCGCAGGCCGTTACGTGATTCGAATCCTCGAGGACAGCGAGCTTTTCCAGGACCAGCGTGCCCGAGGCCAGCCAGCCGATGGCGCCGGTGATGACCATCAGCCAGCCGAACGGCCGGTTACGTGCCATCGGCGGCACAGTCCCCGGCGAGTCGGGCAACGGCTCTGCCGCACTGGAGGCAGCCGGCGTGTCGGTGCCGTGGGAGGAAATGCTGGGCATGGTGTGTGGCGTCCTTTGCTTCGGGTGCTCCTTGCCCCGATTGTAACGCCGGCGGCTGGAAGGAGCATTCAGCCGGGGCCATCACCTACGGATCCGTCGCCCTTGCTTCCGCCGCCTTTCAGCCCGGGTGTGAGAGAATGAACATGGCTGGAGGCCGACCCACATGCGGACTCCGGTCCGGTGGCTTGTTTCAAGACCGCCAATGATGAGCAGGGCAGGCTTCGGATTCTCTGATCCGGCTTCCCGCAATTCCATTGGTCGGCACCTGGTTGTGGCGTGTAGAACAACGGGTTTCAGGACACAGCCGACGGCTCCCACGGGCTGCCGCACCCCTCTGCCGGTGCGAACCTGGGAGTATCCACTTGACTTCTGTCAACGCCCGCGGGTTTTGACAATATGTGCCCCAATGGGTGCCGGATGTGGCGGTGCGTCAGGGGCAGGAGTGTTGCCACATATGGAAAACGAACAAGCACCAGCCGTTAATGATGAAGCCGTTGCCGAGGTTGCCGAAGCGCCCAAGAAGGTCGCCCGGACGCGCCGGAAGGCAGTGCCGAAGGCTGCGGAGGCAGCACCCGTAACTGACGCCGTCGAGGCTGAGCCTGCGACGGACGCCGCGCCGGAGCCCAAGGTGCCGGTTCGCCGGACCCGCGCACGTAAGAAGGTGGACACCGCCGAACCGTTGCCGGCCTTCGCTGCTGAGGTTCTGGAGACAGCTGACGCCGTTCTTGCCGAGACGGGCGTAGAGCCTGCCGTGGTCGAACCCGCCGCCGAAGCCGCAGCCCCGGAGGCTGCAACGGAGACCAAGCCCGTCCGCCGACGCCGCGTTGCCACGCGCAAAACGTCGGCCCCCGACGCCGCCCCCACGGCCGTAGACCTAACAGCTCCCGAGGAGCAGGCAGCCGCCGAAGCAGCAGTAATTCCGGCCCCGGACGCAGCGGGAGCCGCAGCTGCGGAAGCCGGCGCGCCCGCAGCAACCGCCGCCGTCCCGCCCGTTAAGGCGGCCGCCGTCGACGCTGCCGCCGCGCCGGCTGGAGAACCGGGTGCTGCCGAGTCTGCCAGCCCGTTCAGTTCACTGTTCCTTGAGCCGGCGTCAACCACGTCGGTGCTTTTCCAGGCCCCTGACCTCAGCAGTGCGGTCCGTCCGGCACCGGCCGCCGCCGTGGTTGAAGAGCCGGAAGAGGACGAAGCCGAAGACGGTGAAACGGACGACGCCAGCGGCCGCCGCAGGCGCCGCAGCCGTGGCCGGCGGGGACGCAGCCGCACCGGCGAAAGTGATGCTGACAGTGACAACGAAGGTGAAGACGGCGCAGCCGAGGAAGCTGATGAGGAATCCGCCGGGCAGGCCGACGAAGGCGTGACCTCCCGTCGCCGTCGCCGTCGTCGCCGTGGCGACCAGGATCTGGAACTGACCGGCGGAGAAGGCGACGACCCGCCCAACACGGTGACCCGCGTCCGTGCGCCGCGTGCAGCCACGGAAGCGCCGGTCAACAACCGCGTCACATCCGTCAAGGGTTCCACCCGCCTCGAAGCCAAGAAGCAGCGCCGCCGCGAATCCCGTGATACCGGCCGCCGCCGCACCGTCATCACCGAGGCCGAGTTCCTGGCCCGCCGCGAATCAGTGGACCGGCAGATGATCGTCCGCCAGCGCGACGACAGAATCCAGATCGGCGTCCTCGAAGACGGCGTGCTGGCCGAGCACTTTGTCTCCAAGACCCAGCAGGACTCCCTGATCGGCAACGTCTACCTCGGCAAGGTGCAGAATGTGCTGCCGTCCATGGAAGCGGCGTTTGTTGACATCGGGCGCGGCCGCAACGCCGTCCTCTATGCCGGTGAAGTGAACTGGGAAGCCGTTAACCTCGAGGGCAAGCAGCGCCGGATCGAAAACGCGCTCAAGTCCGGCGACACCGTCCTGGTCCAGGTCACCAAGGATCCCGTGGGCCACAAGGGTGCACGCCTGACCAGCCAGATCTCGCTGCCCGGCCGCTACCTCGTCTACGTGCCCGGCGGCTCCATGACCGGCATCTCCCGCAAACTGCCCGACGTCGAGCGCAACCGGCTCAAGCGCATCCTCAAGGACCGCCTCCCGGAGCACGCCGGGGTCATTGTCCGCACCGCTGCCGAAGGCGCCTCGGAAGAGGAGCTCACGCACGACATCAACAGGCTGCGCGCGCAGTGGGAGGGCATCGAAAGCCAGTCCACGTCGACCAAGATCCTCGCGCCCGAGCTCCTCTACGGAGAACCGGACCTCACCATCAAGGTGGTCCGTGACGTCTTCAACGAGGACTTCTCCAAGCTGATCGTCTCGGGTGAAGAGGCCTGGGACACCATCGAGGCCTACGTCACGTACGTTGCCCCGGACCTCGTGGGCCGTCTGGAAAAGTGGACCAAGGACCAGGACATCTTCGCCGCGTGGCGGATCGACGAGCAGATCCACAAGGCCCTGGAACGTAAGGTCTTCCTGCCTTCGGGCGGCTCGCTGGTCATTGACCGAACCGAAGCCATGACCGTGGTGGACGTTAACACCGGCAAGTTCACCGGCAGTGGTGGCAACCTCGAAGAAACCGTCACCAAGAACAACCTCGAGGCAGCTGAAGAAGTGGTCCGGCAGCTCCGGCTCCGCGACATCGGCGGCATCATCGTCATCGACTTCATCGACATGGTCCTCGAATCCAACCGGGACCTGGTCCTTCGCCGCATGGTGGAGTGCCTGGGCCGTGACCGGACCAAGCACCAGGTTGCAGAAGTGACGTCGCTGGGCCTCGTGCAGATGACGCGAAAGCGCATGGGTACCGGACTCCTGGAAGTCTTCGGGGAGCAGTGCGAATCCTGTGCAGGCCGAGGAATCGTCACCCACGACGACCCCGTAGAGCACCGCCGCGCCAATACCGTAGCCGCTGAGCACCACGTGCAGCGGGTGGACAGCCGGCAGGAACCGCGCATCAACGATCAGCGCGCCGACAGCATGCGCACGGACAGCCAGCGCCCGGACAGTCAGCGCACGGACAGCCAGCCGGGTGGCCGCACTGACCGGAAGCGCCGCCGCGGACGTGGCGGCCAGCAACTGGAAACGGCACCGGCAGCGGCGGTGCAGATCCACACGGTCCACCCGGAACCCAGTGACGTCGAGCGCCATGCCAAGGCCGAGGCCACGCGGGCCGCGCTTGCGAACATTGCGGCCGCAGCCCACGCTGCGCACGTGCACGACGACGAAGTGGCTCGCGCATCAGCCGCGGCGGGACAAGCTCCGGCTGCACCAGTGCCGGCTTCGCGGCCCGCGATGGACTCCAACGACCGCCCGGCCGCTGTGCTGACGTTCGGCGGCGAGCAGGTGGTGCTGCCGTTCGTGGCCCATCACGAGGACCAGCCGCACGCACCGGCACTGACGCTTGACCGCCTCGCGGAGGCCTTCGCCCACCTTGGCGAGCCAGCCCCTGTCGTGGAAAACGAGCCGTCCGCAGTCCAGGCAGCTGCAAGCCAACCGGGCGAAGCTGCCCGTCAGCAGCAGCCGGCAGTGGCCGAGGAGGATTACTCCGACCATACCGAGGAGCCCCGCGCCCGCCGTCCCCGGCGGAACCGGAGCGCCAGCCGTGCCCAGGGCGCAGCCAACGCCACGTCTGTGGAGCATCACGAAGCCGGTCCGGCGGCTGCCGCTGGACACACCCACGCCGCCAAGGCCCCGGAGTCCGTCAAGGCTCCGGTGGCTGAGAAGCCTGCGGCCACCAACGCGCCTATCATCCTGGGTGTTGGGGTTCCGGCCTCGGAGCTCTAACGAAGCAGCGGGCAAGCCTCTACAACGGCGCCCGGACGTGTCTGTGAATCACAGGCTGCGTCCGGGCGTCCTGCGTTATGTCCCGAGGGACGCTAGGCTGGTGACTGACACGGGGTGCCGCGCAGAGAGCCGGCTGAGATCCACACCCGTTGAACCTGTCCGGCTAGCACCGGCGAAGGGATGTCTCCTTTGGCTTCAAGTTCTGTCCTTCCTTCTGCAACGCCCGCGGCGGTTCTGCCGGATATCTCAGCAAACCAGGGTGAGGTCCGGCCTGCGCCAGGCCGGTCTGGCAACGTCCAGGTGCTGCGTGACGTCCCGCGGGTGCTGTCCATTGCCGGATCGGACCCGTCAGGCGGCGCGGGCGTCCAGGCCGACCTCAAAAGCATTGCGGCTCTTGGCGGCTACGGCATGGCGGCCATCACTGCACTGACAGTCCAGAACACCCAGGGGGTGCAGGCGGTTCACGTGCCGCCGGCATCCTTCCTGGGCCAGCAGCTGGACGCCATCAGCGACGACATCACTATCGATGCGGTCAAGATCGGCATGCTCGGCGATGCTGCGGTGATTGGCGTGGTCCGGGACTGGCTGGAAAAGGCGCGTCCCGCCGTCGTCGTTCTCGATCCGGTGATGGTGGCCACGAGCGGTGATCGGCTGCTGCACGAGTCTGCCGAGGCAGCTCTGCGGGAGCTGCTCCCGCTCGCTGACCTGATCACCCCCAACCTGGCCGAATTGGCCATCCTGGTGGGGGAGCCGCAGGCGCGGGACTGGCCTGATGCGCTCGGACAGGGGCAGCGGTTGTCCGCCTCGGCCGGTGCCACGGTCCTGGTCAAGGGCGGCCATCTCGACGGCGGTGCGTGCCCGGATGCCCTGGTCAACGCCGCCGGGCTGCTCGCCCAGGAGGTAGTGGAAGTGAGCGGTGACAGGATCCCAACCCGCAACAGCCACGGCACCGGCTGCTCGCTGTCGTCGGCTATGGCTACGGCCCAGGCGAGGCTGGGGAACTGGGAATCCGCGCTGCGGCACGTGAAGCCTTGGCTGGTCGGCGCACTGCAGGCCGCTGATCAACTGGAGGTGGGCGGTGGCCACGGCCCCATCAACCACTTCCACCACATGAAACAGGTTCCGGCAGCCGGCGAATTCGCCCAGACGCTCCAGCGGGCGTCGGCGCCGGATCTTGCGGCCATCTTCGGGCTGGATTTCATCCGCGACCTGGCGGGCGGCACGTTGGCTGAGGAAGAGTTCGGCTACTACCTTGCGCAGGACGCCATCTACCTGAACGGCTATTCGCGGGTCCTGGCCCGGGCCAGTGCGCTGGCGCCCACGGAAGCCGCGCAGACGTTCTGGGCAAAGTCTGCCCGGCAATGCCTTGAGGTCGAATCCGAGCTGCACCGCACGTGGCTGAGCACCAGGACGGTGAACTCCGCCCTTGGCCCAGTCACCAAGTCCTACGTGGACCACCTGCTGGCAGCCTCGGCCTCAGGCAGCTACGCGGTCCTCGTCGCTGCGGTGCTGCCGTGCTTCTGGTTGTACGCCGAGGTGGGACAGACCCTCCACGCGGAGTTCCTGGCCGCCGGTGCACCGAAAGAGCACCCCTATGCCGACTGGTTGCGGGCCTACGCTGACGAGGACTTCGCGCAGGCCACCCGCGACGCCATCGCCTTGGCTGACGAGGCCGGCCGGAGCGCTTCCACCGATGAACGTGCGGCGATGCTCGTGGCGTTCAGGCAGTCGTGCCGGTTCGAAGTGGAATTCTTCGACGCGCCGCGAATTCATTCCTGACAGTCCGGGGCCCGCCTGGCCTGTACGATAGTCAGGCACGGTTTTGGATTGTCAGTGCAGTACCTGCTTATGGGTCCTATCACAGACAACCGACCGTAACCAGCCTCATTTGCGGCCGAAGGCAAAATTAGCGTATTCTAGATCTTCGGTGCTTACGCCAACACTTGGGTTACGACCCCACGGCGTTGAGGCACAGCGAGAACCCGGCCGATTATTGAATCGGGTTCAGCACGCAAATTTAGTAATAAACGTCGAGAGAAGTGAGTTCCCAAGTGGTGTACGCGATTGTCCGCGCAGGCGGCCGCCAAGAGAAGGTTTCCGTTGGAGACTTCGTTACCCTGAACCGCGTCCCCGGTGGAGCCGGCAGCACTTTTGAGTTGCCCGCACTGCTCCTGGTAGACGGTGACAAAGTCACCTCTGCTGCTGCGGACCTGGCCAAGGTAACGGTTACGGCTGAGATCCTCGAAGACCTCCGTGGTCCGAAGATCGTCATCCAGAAGTTCAAGAACAAGACCGGTTACAAGAAGCGCCAGGGTCACCGTCAGGAATTGACCAAGGTCAAGATCACGGGTATCAAGTAACTCTTCGTTACTGTTCAGGTTCTTCAGCAGATTCCCCAGAATTTAAAGGCAGGCATTTCAAATGGCACATAAAAAAGGCGCGAGTTCCACTCGCAACGGTCGTGACTCCAACGCCCAGTACCTCGGCGTCAAGCGCTTCGGTGGTCAGGTAGTTTCCGCAGGCGAGATCATTGTCCGCCAGCGTGGCACCCACTTCCACCCGGGCGCTGGCGTTGGCCGTGGCGGCGACGACACACTGTTCGCACTGGCACCGGGAGCCGTCCAGTTCGGCACCCGCCGCGGTCGCCGCGTTGTCAACATCGTTGCTGCTGCAGCTGCAGAGTAACAAATAGTTCTGAAACGGTGGAGCGGGCCATTTGGTCCGCTCCACTATTCTTTTAACCGCATTACAATCATCTTGGCGCCCTTGGGCGTCAGGAAACAGCACTGAGGAGATCCACGTGGCGAGCTTTGTAGACCGGGTAGTACTGCACGTATCCGGCGGTACCGGCGGCCACGGCTGTGTCTCTGTTCACCGGGAGAAGTTCAAGCCCCTGGGCGGTCCCGACGGCGGCAACGGCGGCGATGGCGGTGACGTCATCCTGCGCGTTGATCACCAGACCACCACGCTGCTGGACTACCACCACGCCCCGCACCGCCACGCCACCAACGGTGGCCCCGGCATGGGTGACTGGCGCGGCGGCAAGAGCGGGGAAACCCTCATCCTGCCCGTACCGGACGGCACCGTGGTCAAGGCCAAGGACGGCACCGTCCTGGCGGACCTCGTCGGCGAAGGCGCCGAATACGTGGCGGCTGCCGGCGGTCTGGGCGGCCTTGGCAATGCCTCACTGTCCTCGCAGAAGCGCCGTGCCCCGGGCTTCGCCCTGCTGGGCATCGAGGGTGACGCCCGTGACATTGTCCTGGAACTGAAGTCCATCGCGGACATCGCACTGGTGGGTTTCCCCTCTGCTGGCAAATCCAGCCTGATCGCGGCCATGTCCGCCGCGCGGCCCAAGATCGCTGATTACCCCTTTACGACGCTGATCCCGAACCTGGGTGTTGTCCAGTCCGGTGACGTCCGCTTTACCATTGCCGACGTCCCGGGCCTCATCGAGGGCGCCAGCGAAGGCAAGGGTCTTGGCCACCACTTCCTGCGCCACGTGGAGCGCTGCGCCGCCCTGGTACACGTGCTGGACTGCGGCACGCTTGAATCGGACCGTGACCCGTTGGCGGACCTGGCCATCATCGAGGCCGAGCTGGAAAAGTACTCCGTCGACATGAGCTTCGCGGGTGCCGACGGCGAAGTGGTTGCGCTGAACCACCGCCCGCGCCTGGTCGCCTTGAACAAGGTAGACCTTCCGGACGGCAAGGACATGGCTGAATTTGTCCGCCCGGAACTCGAGTCACGCGGCTACCGGGTCTTCGAGATCTCGGCTACCAGCCACGAGGGTCTCCGCCAGCTGGGCTTCGCCATGGCGGAAATCGTCCAGGCCGCCCGTGCCGCCCTCGCGGCCGCCCCGCCCAAGGTCCAGCCGCCCATTCTGCGGCCCCGGGCTGTCAACGAATCCGGTTTCAAGATCCGCCGCGAGGAAAAGAACCTCGAGCCGCTCTTCCGCGTACTGGGCGACAAGCCCGTCCGCTGGGTCAAGCAGACCGACTTCACTAACGAGGAAGCCATCGGTTACCTCGCCGACCGCCTGGCTAAGCTCGGCGTCGAAAATGAACTGTTCAAGCAGGGCGCCACTCCGGGCGACACTGTGGTAATCGGCGAGGACGACGGCGTTGTCTTCGACTGGGAACCCACCATGATGGCTGGCGCGGAACTGCTGGCGGCGCCACGTGGCACCGACGTCCGATTCGCCGACATTGGCGACAGGCCTACCCGCGGGCAGAAGCGGGACGAGCAGGTCGAACGCCGGGAGGCCAAGGCCGCCGCCCGCGCCGAACTCGAGGCAGAGCGCAAGGCCGGGATCTGGACCGAATCGGTCAGCGGCCGCCGCGCTGCCAAGCCGGTCACTGAAAGTGGACTGGGCGTTGAAGATGACGAGTGAGGCCACTGAAATGACCGAAAATTCCGCCGTAATCATCGAGGAACCCAAAGGCGACCGCAGTGTACTCGCCCGGGCCCGCCGGATCGTTGTCAAGGTCGGGTCGTCGTCGCTGACCAGCATCAAGGGCGGCATTTCGGAAGAGTCCCTCACCGCCCTCGCAGATGTTTTGGCCGCCAAACATAACGCCGGCACGGAAATTATCCTGGTTTCCTCGGGAGCCATTTCCGCAGGGCTTGCGCCCCTCGGTCTGGTGAAGCGCCCGCGCGACCTCGCCACCCAGCAGGCTGCCGCCAGCGTGGGCCAGGGCCTGCTCATGGCGCGCTACACGCACGCATTCGGCGCCCACGGCGTCACCGTCAGCCAGGTGTTGCTGACTGCAGATGACCTCATGCGTCGCAGCCACCACGCGAACGCGTTCCGTGCACTGAACCGCCTCCTCAACCTCGGCGTGGTGCCGGTGGTCAACGAAAACGACACCGTTGCCACGCACAAGATCCGTTTCGGCGACAACGACAGGCTCTCAGCGCTAGTGGCCCATCTGGTCCGTGCTGACGCCCTGATCCTGCTGTCCGACGTCGACTCGATATACGACGGCCCGCCCGCCAAGGGCGCCAAGCGCATCTCCCAGGTGGACGGCCCCGAAGATCTTGAGGCAGTGACCATCGGGAAGCCGGGCAAGGCAGGCGTAGGCACCGGCGGAATGCAGACTAAAGTCGAGGCTGCCATCATGGCCGCCGATTCCGGCATCCCGGCGCTGGTCACCTCCACCGCGAACGCCGCAGCCGCCCTGGCCGGTGAAGACGTGGGGACCTGGTTCACCGTCAACAGCGGCCGGAAGTCCGTGCGGATGATGTGGCTCGCCCACCTGGCGCATGTCCAGGGCCGGCTCTTTCTTGACGACGGCGCCGTGCATGCTGTGCGGGACAATCGCTACTCGCTGCTCCCCGCCGGAATTTCATCGGTGGACGGCACCTTCGAAGCCGGCGACGCCGTCGAGATGGTGGCCGGCGACGGTACCATCATCGCGCGCGGTTTGGTGAATTACTCTTCCGAAGAGTTGCCCCAGATGCTGGGCCGCTCGACAGTGGAACTGGGCGAGTCCCTGGGCCGCGGCTTCGACCGTGAGGTTGTCCATATCGACGACCTGGTGCTGGTCTGAGCGGTCCGCTCGCCTAGACTTGAAGGATGACTGAGGCACTGATTTCCCAAGCCCCTGGTACGTCCAACAATTCGAACGCGGTTCCTTCCGGGCCGGAACGGGGGAGTACCCCCACTCCGGCGGAGGTCGAGGCAGCCGTCCACATCATCGCTGACCGCTCGCGGCAGGCTGCACGCCAGATGTCCGGAGCCAACCGCGCCTTGAAGGACAGTGGCCTCCGGGCAATCGGTGCTGCACTGCTGGAGCGGAAGGACTTGATCCTGTCCGCCAACGCCAAGGATGTTGCGGCCGGCAAAGCCAACGGCACGTCGGCGGCACTGCTGGACCGGCTCACCCTGACTGACACCCGGATCGACGGGCTCGTCGCTTCACTGGAGAACCTGGCCAGCCTGCCGGATCCGGTAGGAAACGTTGTCCGCGGCCAGACCCTGCCCAATGGGCTGCGCCTGCGCCAGATCAACGTGCCCATGGGAGTGGTGGCCGCCATTTACGAGGCCCGCCCCAACGTCACGGTAGATATTGCCGGACTTGGCCTCAAGAGCGGGAACGCCGTCATCCTCCGCGGCGGTACTGCTGCCGCTTTCACCAACGAAGCACTGGTCCAGATCCTTCGCGAAGCCCTGCACTCCGTCGGGCTGCCGGCGGACGCCATTCAGACTGTGGACCAGTACGGCCGTGAAGGTGCGAATGCGCTGATGCGTGCCCGCGGCCGCGTTGATGTCCTGATTCCGCGCGGCGGCCGGGATCTGATCCAGTCCGTGGTGCTGAACGCCGCCGTGCCGGTCATCGAGACCGGTGAGGGCAATGTGCATATCTTCATCGACGAATCCGCCAGCGAGGACATGGCGGTGGAGATCCTCCTGAACTCCAAGACCCAGCGGCCCAGTGTCTGCAACACCGTGGAGACCCTGCTGGTCCATTCGAAGTCCACTGTGTTGCCCGCTGTAGCCGCCGCGCTGCGCGGTGCCGGCGTCAGGCTCCATGCCGACGAGCGCATCCGGGCGGCACTGCCGTCCTCCATTGAGTCCGAGCCGGCAACTGATGAGGATTGGGCAACCGAGTACATGGACCTGGACCTCGCCGTGGCCATGGTGGACAGCCTGGATGATGCCGTGAAGCACATCCGGACCTGGACCACGGGCCACACCGAAGCCATCCTTACCAACAACCTCGCTAACGCGGAACGGTTTATCGCCGAGATTGATTCGGCGGCGGTGATCGTCAACGCGTCCACGCGGTTTACCGACGGCGGCGAGCTGGGCCTGGGTGCCGAGGTTGGCATCTCCACGCAGAAGCTGCACGCGCGCGGCCCCATGGGACTGACGGAGCTGACCACCACCAAGTGGATCGTTCAGGGCGAGGGCCAGGTCCGCGGGTAGCAACGCGGTAATATAGACAGAAGTCCGGAACGGCGGGACAATCCGCTGCCACATCCTTGAGCCTTAGGGGAGAAAATGCTACTCCAGCAGATTGCCATGACCGTTGCCGAAGGTGGGGAACACGCGCCCGCTCCGATCTGGGCTGAGCCGTGGGTCTTCGGCGTATCCATTTTCGCCATCCTGATGGTGTTGATGTTCGTGACGTGGTCCTACTCCAACCTGGGCAACCGTCACACGGTAACGGACGAGCACGCTGATCCGCATCGCCAGCACCCCAACAAGCACGACCACGGCCAAGGCCACTGACATTTCGCGTGTTCTGCACCGTGATGGTGCGCAGGGGCGGCTGCGGCTGGGCGTGATGGGCGGGACGTTTGATCCCATCCACCACGGCCACCTTGTTGCAGCCAGCGAGGTGGCCGCCAAGTTCGGCCTGGATGAAGTGGTTTTTGTCCCCACGGGGCAGCCGTGGCAGAAGTCGCACAAGCAGGTCAGCGATTCTGAGCACCGCTACCTTATGACGGTAATTGCCACGGCATCAAACCCCCGGTTCACCGTCAGCAGGGTGGATGTTGACCGGCCCGGTCCCACGTATACCATTGATACCTTGCGGGATCTCCGGACCCAGCGTCCGGATGCGGATCTGTTTTTCATTACCGGTGCGGATGCGCTTGCGCAGATCCTGTCCTGGAAGGACATTGACGAGCTGTGGTCCCTGGCGCATTTTGTCGGCGTGACACGGCCAGGACATGTGCTTGATGGCATGGGCCGCAAAGACGTGAGCCTTCTCGAGGTGCCCGCCATGGCCATCTCGTCCACGGACTGCCGTGTCCGTGTAGCAGGGAACAACCCCGTTTGGTACCTCGTGCCGGACGGAGTGGTCCAATACATCGCCAAATATGGTCTGTACGCCGAGGGACCAGATCCCGAGGACGTCCGAACTACCAAAACAGATGAGCCAGCCAGTACTGAATGAGTCCTCAATGAGTCAGGAAAAGCCCCCCGTCCGCAGCCGCCGCGAACTGCGACAGGCCAGAGATGAGAACACGGCTCCCGGGTCCAACCGCCCGGGCCAGATTTCGCCTGCCTCAAAACAACGGCGCGCGGCTGATACCCCGGTGGACTCCGTCCCCGAGCAGACCCCGGCGCAGCGGTCCTCGCAGATCAGGGCCCGCGACCGCGCGGCCCTTCGTGCCATCAAGGAACTTGAGGAGAAAGAGGGCCAGCTTTCCGCTGGGGGCCCTCCGACCCGCAGGCAGCTGCGGCTCCAGCAACTGAAGGAACAGGCCGTCACTTCGGCCAATCCCATCATTCCCGCTCCCATGGGGCAGCCACTGCCAAGCCAACCTGCGCCGAGCCAACCTAAGCCAGGGCAGGCCAAACCGGGCCAGGCCAAGCCGGGTCAAACCCAGCCAGATCCGTCGAAGCCGGGTCACGGCACCGCTGTATCCGCAGAAAAGACCGGGCCCTCCGCGCCGAACAAGGATTCAGGTGTTCCGGCTGGCATGAGCGTGGAACAGGCACTCGCGGCCCGAGCCCTCATCGCTGAGCAGGCCAGGAACCAACTGGCCAAGATGGAACACATCGCCTCGCTGGACCCCGAAGCTGTGGATCCGGACATCCTTGCGGAACAGATCGCCTTGGCCGAGCGTGCGGCGGTGCTCAACCGCCGGGCAATGGCCAAGCAGAAGCTGGCCGAGCAGGCTGCCCCTGCGCAGCCAGTACCTGCGCCCACGCAGGCTGCCTCCACGCAGGCCACCGAATCCGTTCCCCGGACTGGCCCGGCCACCGCCGATAACCTGGCCATGGTGACGCCGCTGGAATTTGTGCAGGTACCCGGCATCGACCGTCCTGTGATGAAACCCCCGGCGACCTCTTACGTGCCACTGATGACCCAGCCCGGACCGAAGGTCAGGGCTGGCGGGAAGGGCCGCCGGCCGTCCACTGCTTCAACGGCGCCGGCCGCGGGTTCTGCGCAGGCAGCCGCTGCGGGCCGTTCCAGTGTGATCGCCCGTGCGGAAGCTGCTGCCAGAGCGGCCACGGCGCCGAAAAGTATCGTCCCCGTCCAGCCCGTCATGCCTGATATGCCGGTGGGGGAGCCGGACGACCTGTTTGATGACCTGCCGCGCATCCCGGCACGGTCAGCACACGGGCTGGAGCCGCTGGATGCGGCAACGGCAGGCCTGGCCCGCGCGAAACGGCTCCGTCTCATGCAGGTCCTCGTTCTGGCTTTTGGGATCGTGGCCCTTATTTGCGGCGTCATCCTCATTGTCAGCGGCATCTCCGGCTGACCAGGTATCGCCTTCTTTACGAAGCTTTAGAAAACTACAAGGAGTCCCATGACTGCAACAGATTCATCCATCGCCATTGCCCGCCAAGCCGCCAAGGCCGCCGCGGACAAGATTGCCCACGACATCGTGGCCCTCGATGTCAGCGAACGGCTGGCACTGGCAGACGTTTTCCTCATCGCCTCCGCGCCGAGCGAGCGCCAGGTCAACGCCATCGTTGACGGCATCGAAGAAGAACTTTCCAAGCAGGACCTCCGTCCGGTACGCCGCGAAGGCCGCTCCGGCGGGCGCTGGGTACTGCTGGATTACTCGGACATCGTCATCCACGTCCAGCATGAAGAGGACCGCGTTTTCTACGCCCTGGAGCGTCTGTGGAAGGACTGCCCTGTAGTTGACCTGCAGCTGGGCGAAGACAGCTCAGCCAAGACGACGGCGGCTTCCGACTCCGAATAGCAGGCCTCGCGGGCCCGAATATGCCCGATTTGGAATTTTCGGAATAGCTGGTCTAAGATATTTGAGTTGCTCCGGGGAGACCACGGAGTAACGAAGGTTCGGGGCTGTGGCGCAGCTGGTAGCGCACCTGCATGGCATGCAGGGGGTCAGGGGTTCGAGTCCCCTCAGCTCCACCGGATAATCCGCCGGAATCGAAAGATTCCGGCGGATTTTTTTATGGCAGGAAAACTCACCTACCGATTGGCGCCCTGCGCAGATTTCTATTAAGCTGATCAGGTTGCTTCGGGCGGTCTGCACCGCTTGTCGGGCACAAGTTTGGGGCTGTGGCGCAGCTGGTAGCGCACCTGCATGGCATGCAGGGGGTCAGGGGTTCGAGTCCCCTCAGCTCCACCAAACAGGACCATGGTCCGTAAAAAGGAGCCACCCGGCCGGGTGGCTCCTTTTTGTTTCCTGAGCGAGCCCGGGGCGGTAGGCACCCGGGTAGTGAAAGTTCAAATCCACTCACTCCGACGCAGCGGCGGCCCGTCTCCGCCCGCACGCTGGACCAGTACCTGGTTCACGCCCGTGATCCCGGTTTCAAAGCCCAGGGCACTTGAGGCCATATAGAGCCGCCACACGCGTGCCTGGCCCAGGCTGGTGAGCCGGACGGCTTCGTCCCAGTTCGCTTCGAGCCTGCGCACCCACGCCCGCAGGGTCAGCGCATAGTGTTGGCGCAGGGCCTCCACGTCCAGCACCTCAAACCCGCCGGTCTCCAGCGAGCTGACCATCTCGGCCAGGCTGATCATCTCGCCGTCCGGAAAGACGTAGCGTGGAATGAAAGAATCCGGATCAGGCTTGGTTCGCCCGGCGTTCCACGAGATGGCGTGGTTGAGCAGCCGGCCGCCGGGACGGAGCAGGCCGTGCAGCACGTCGACGTAGTGGGGTGTCTGTTCCCGGCCCACGTGTTCGGACATCCCGATGGAGCTGATGGCGTCGAACGGCCCGTCGGAGATATCCCGGTAATCCTGCACCCGGATATCGATGTTTTCCGTCAGACCGGCGTGGGCCGCACGTTTGCGTGCGAGCACGGCTTGCTCCGTGGAAAGCGTCACCCCCACCACCGTGACGCCGTAGTGCTGCCCGGCGTGCAACGCGAAGCTGCCCCAGCCACAGCCCACATCCAGCACCCTCATCCCGGGCCTCAGCCCCAGCTTCCGGCAGACGAGGTCCAGCTTGGCCTCTTGTGCCTCATCCAGTCCGGCCGGCAGGCCGCGGCCGGCGGGGACGCCGCCGTCGGGTCCGTCCGCCCACACGGCGCAGGAGTAGACCATCGACGGTCCCAACACGAGGGCGTAAAAGTCGTTGCCGACGTCGTAATGGTGCGAGATGGCCGCGGCGTCGCGCTGCCGGGTGTGGAGCCGGCCCTTCCGCGTGACCTTTGCTTCCTCCGGCGGCGGAGCAGGGTTGGCGCCCACCGCGCCAAGCCGGACGGCCGCCCCGAACAGCGTGGCGAGTTCGCGCGGAGTCAGGGGCCGGAAGGGGCCGGGCTCGGAAAACTTTCCCACCGAGCTGAGAGCCGTGAAGGCGGCAAAGATGTCGCCGGGGGCGTCGATGTCCCCGGCGACGTAGGCGCGGCTGAGCCCGAGCTGCCCGGGTGACCACAGGATCCGGCGCAGGGCCTGGCGTGACCTGAACTCGAGGACCGGGGCGTCGGGCGGCCCCGCCTCGGAACCGTCCCACGCCCGGAGGCGCAGGGGTATCTCCGCCGTGCCCAGCACAATGCCCAGTGCGTTGGCCAGCAGCGACGCCGCCCCTTTTTCCGTTGTCATGGTCCTCGCCTTTCGTCTGCCTAGGGCCAACAGTACGACGGCGGCGCGCGCCTGTCAGCGCAGCGGCGCGTTTATCATGGGGGAGTGAATGAGACGTTGCCGCCATGCCCCGAATGTTCCAGTGCCTACACCTACGAAATGGGTGCGCTCCTGGTCTGCCCGGAATGCGGCCACGAGTGGACCGCCGAGGCAGCGGAGGCCACGGCACAGGCCGGGCCGCGGGTCATAAAGGACGCAGTGGGGAACATCCTCGCCGACGGCGACACCGTCACGGTGGTCAGGGACCTGAAAATCAAGGGCAGCTCCGGTGTCATCAAGGTAGGCACCAAGGTCCGGGGCATCAGGCTGATGGACGGTGTGGGCGATCACGACATCGACTGCAAAGTGGACGGTGTGGGGCCGATGCAGCTCAAATCCTCTGTGGTGAAGAAGGTCTAGCAGGAAACCGGCCACGAGCATGGACTACGGAACCACGGCCGTTGTGGTCATCGGCACTGTGGGTGGCGGCACAACGGGTGCGTTGGACCGGCGTCGTCCACCATCGGAGCAAACAGGGCGGGCCGGGCGGCCGTCACCGCCATCCTCAAACTGCCCGCGCTTGCACCAACCGCATCAACAACCAGTACATGACCAGATCGCAGGAACCAGTGGCACAGAACACTCTTGAGGACATCTTCGGCACGCTCCGGCGCCACCCGGACGTCGAAGCCCCGAACCTCCAGGCCTGGGACGCCACAGACCGGCTCCTGTTGGAAGCCGCCGCAGCGCGCACGGAACCGGAGGCGCGGCTGGCAGTGATCGGGGACCGCTACGGCGCCCTCACCCTTGGTGCACTGGGCGCCCTGGGGGTCCGGCGGGTCCGTGTTCACGAGGATCTCATCACCGGAGAGCGCGCCCTGCGGAACAATGCCGCCGGGTTGGGCTTCGAAGCCGCAGCTCCCGGAGCCGTTGGCGCCACTGGGTTCGAACAATCTCCGCTGGGGGAGGAACTGCTGTCCGGCGCGGAGCTGGTGCTGCTTCAACTGCCGCGGACGCTGGCGGAGCTTGAGGAAATCGCAGCCGCCGTGGCGCGTTATGCCGCCCCTGACGTGGTGCTGCTCGCCGGCGGGCGGATCAAACACATGTCCCTGGGAATGAACGCGGTCCTCGAACGCTATTTCGAGACGGTCCAGCCGCAGCTGGCACGGCAGAAATCCCGGATCATCCTGGCCAGCGGCGCAGGGCAAACTGAGACGCATGAGTGGAGTCCCGCCGTCGAACGCCTTGCCGAGTTGGACCTGAACGTCGCTGCGCACGGTGCCGTCTTTGCTGGGGCGAAACTGGACATCGGGACCAGGTTCCTCCTGACCTTCCTGCCGGAGATGCCTGAAGCCGGGCACGCCATCGATCTGGGCTGTGGCACCGGTATCCTTGCCGCCATGTACGCCCGCCAGAACCCGGCCTCAAGGGTCACGGCCACGGACCGGTCCGCCGCCGCCGTCGCGTCCGCCCGGGCCACGGCGCAGGCCAACGGCCTCGAGGAGCGGATTACCGCCCTCCAGGATGACGCGATGAGCACCCTCCCGGCCGGAAGCGCCGAGCTGGTCCTGTTGAATCCGCCCTTCCACCTGGGCGCCAGTGTTCATGCCGGAGCGGGCATCAAACTATTCGAGGCGGCAGCCAGGGTCCTGGCGCCGGGCGGTGAGCTGTGGACGGTGTTCAACCGGCACCTGCAGTACCTCCCGGCGCTGGAGCGGCTGGTGGGTCCCACCACTGAGAGGGGCGGCAATCCAAAGTTCACGGTGGCGGTCAGCACCAGACGGCCGTAGGCGCGCCAGCACGGCAAGGTGGCGCCCCCGGCCGCGGCGCGGCCCAACCTCCGGCTCTGGGCGTTGATCAGGAGGTAACGTACCATTCAGACATCATCATGAATACGCGGCCGAAAACCTAGGGGAGACCGTGCCAGAAATCCGCCAGTCCTCGGCGCCACGGCGCGGGACTAATCTTCCGCGCATGGGGGACTTTAACCTCACGGTCATCCTCGATGCCATCCGCCGGTCTTCCGGGGGTCTGAGCCGCGTGGAGCTCGCCCAGATTGTGGGCCTCTCGCCGCAGACTATCTCCAACATTTCCCGCCGCCTGCTGGACCAGCACCTGATCGTCGAAGCCGGCAAAGAAGGCAGCGGCCCTGGCAAACCGCGCACCATGCTACGCCTCAACCCCGGCGGCATGTACGCCATCGGCGTCCACCTGGACCCCGCCGTCACCACGTTCGTGGTCCTCGATCTCGTGGGCGCCGTTGTGCAGCATTCACGGATCAAAACACCCGGCGGGAATGATCCCGCCGCCGTCATGTCCACCATGGCCACCGAGATCGAACAGCTGGTCACCGAGTCCGGCGTGGACACCAGCAGGATCGCCGGCCTGGGCCTGGCCGCGCCGGGACCCATCGACCTGGACAATGGCACCGTGGTGGATCCGCCGCTGCTGCCGGGCTGGGACCGTGTGGGACTCCGGGACGCGCTGGCCAAGGCCACGGGCTATTCCGTCCTCGTGGATAAGGACGTCACCAGCGCCGCCGTCGCCGAAACATGGGCCGGCGGGCCCAGCGGCTCGGGCAGCTTCATCTTTATGTATATGGGAACCGGGATCGGCTGCGGCATCGTCCTCAACGATGAAGTTGTCCGCGGAACCTCGGGGAATGCGGGCGAGATCGGCCACATTGTGGTGGATCCCGATGGCCCGCTCTGCGACTGCGGCCTCCGCGGCTGTGTAAAGTCCTCGGCCATCCCGCAGGTGCTCGTCGCCGAGGCCGTTGCCGCCGGTATTCTGGACGGCTCAGGAAAGGACGCCAGCGGCGCCGAAGTGCAGCAGAGCTTTGCTCAGCTGTGCGACCTCGCCGATGCCGGCGACCCCAAGGCCCTGGCGATCATCGACACCTCAGCCGTGTTGGTGGCCCGGGCCGTCTCCGTGGTCACCAACACCCTGGATGTGGAACGGGTGGTGTTCGGCGGGCCGTTCTGGAGCCGGATCGCTGACCGTTACCTGGCCAAGATCCCGGCACTGGTTGACGCCAACAGCGCGGCCCGCCTGATCCACACCATCGAGGTAGTCGGGACGGGTGTCGGTGAGGACGTGGGCGCCATTGGAGCAGCCTGTCTGGTCCTGGAGCATACGCTGGCGCCCCGGGCCCAGCGGCTTCTCCTGGAAGTCTGAACCGGACGTCTGACCGGGGTCTCCTTGCCAGTGGCAGGAGCCCCATCTAGCATGTGGATATCGCCGCGGCTGGGGCCCGCAGGTACAGGGGACGGCAGCCATTGACTGAATGGAGCACTAATGCGCCGGGCCCTCAACTTCACCTCACTCATCGCTGCAGCGGGCTTGGTGTTGACCGCATGTTCCCCCGCTGCCCCCGAAGCGGAGACCAAAACACTGAAGGTGGTCTATCAAAAGACCGATTCCTTCACTGCCCTGGACACGCTCTTCCAGTCGGCCAAGCAGGAGTTTGAGGCCGCCAACCATGGCGTCACGGTTGCCCTGGAGCCCATCCAGGCGAACGACGACGACTACGGCACCAAGCTTGCCCTCGCCCTCCGTTCGCCCTCCACTGCCCCGGACGTCTTCTATGAGGACACCTTCAAGGTGCGTTCCGACGTCGACGCCGGGTACCTCCTGAAGCTGGACAGTCACCTTGAGGGGTGGGAGGACTGGGATACCTTCGATGCTGGCGCCAAGGCCGCCGGCCTGGGGGACGACGGCGGTACGTACGCGGTCCCGCTGGGCACCGACACCCGCGGTATCTGGTACAACAAAAAGGTGCTCGCCGCCGCGGGGGTCAGCGTCCCGTGGGAGCCCCGCACCTGGCAGGACATTTTGGACACTGCCCGCAAAATCAAGGCCAGCGACGCCTCCGTGGTGCCGTTCAACATGTACGCCGGCACGGCCACCGGCGAAGGCACCGTAATGCAGAGCTTCTACGAACTGCTCTACGGAACGGAATCCGAACTCTACGATGCCGACGCCAAGAAGTGGGTAGTCGGTGCCCCGGGGTTCACCGACTCGTTGGCGTTCCTTAAGACCCTCTACGACGAAAAACTGGCCGTCTCCCCGGCGGAGGCCCTCGACGCGAATGTGTGGAAGAAGATTTTCGGCGAATGGCTGCCGCAGGGCAAGATGGGCGCCACTGTGGAGGGTTCCTATGCGCCGTCGTTCTGGCAGAAGGGCGGCAGCTACGAATGGGCCGGGTACGGGCAGGACATGGGCGTCGCAGCGTTCCCCACCCAGAACGGCCAGGCACCCGGCGGCGTCAGTATGTCCGGCGGCTGGACCCTGGCGGTAGGGGCGGAGACCAAAAACCCCGACCTCGCGTTTGAGTTCCTCGCCACGGCCCTGAACCAGAAGAACTCCCTGGCCTTCAACATCGCCAGCTCCCAGATCGCCGTGCGGAAGGACGTCGCCGCCGACACCGGCTACCAGGCGGCCAACCCGTTTGTGAAGGACGTGTCCGAGCTTGTGGCCGTTACGCACTACCGTCCCGCAACCGCCGACTACCCCCGGATCTCCGCGGCCGTCCAGGAGGCCTCTGAAGCCGTGATCACCGGGGCGAAATCCCCGGAGCAGGCTGCCGCCGACTATGACACGGCGGTGAAAGGCATTGTGGGTGAGGCCAAGACCGTCACCAAGTAGCCTGTGGCGGTTTCCCCAGCGCGTCACCAGACCGGCCACCGGCGGCGTCGCCCCGGACGCCGGCGCCGGACACGGCTGCTCCCGGTTCTCCCGGCCGTCCTCCTGCTGCTTGTGTTTTTGGCCGGTCCCGTGCTGTGGGCCTTCCACGCGTCATTCACCAACGCTGCCCTGACCGGCCGCAACGCCCGCAATCCAGGCTGGATCGGGTTCGACAATTACGCGAGGCTCCTGTCCGATCCGATGCTGCCGCTCTCGCTCGGCTTGACGGTCCTGTTCGTGGGCGGCTCGGCTATCCTGGGCCAGAACCTGCTGGGGCTCACCCTCGCGGTGCTGATGCGGCGGGCCCGCCGAACGGTGGCCGCCGTCGTCGGTACTGCGGTGGTGGCTGCGTGGGTGCTTCCCGAGATCGTGGCCGCCTTCGCCGCTTACGCCTATTTCAGCCGGGACGGGACCCTGAACCAGCTGCTCGGCGGATTGGGGCTCGGGCAGACCGACTGGCTGTATTCGTTCCCGATGGTCGCCATCCTGCTTGCCAACATCTGGCGGGGCACGGCGTTCTCCATGCTCGTCTACCGCGCCGCGCTCAATGACATTCCCGGCGAGGTCACGGAGGCCGCGCTGATGGACGGTGCCGGTGGCTGGCAGCGGCTGGCCTTCATCAGCATCCCCATGATCCGCGGCAGCATCGTCACCAACCTGATGCTTATCACCCTGCAGACGCTGGCGGTGTTCACCCTCATCTGGGTGATGACAGCGGGCGGTCCCGCCAACGCCAGCACTACGCTGCCGGTGCTGGCGTACCTGGAGGCCTTCAAGTTCGGCGACATCGGCTACGGCACGGCGGTGGCGTCGGTGCTGATCCTTATTGGCGTGGTGTTCGGTGCCGCCTACGTCCGGCTCCTGCGGGAGAGCAAACCATGACGACGACGGCGGGGACCTCCGCGCGGGGGCAGCTGCGGTCCGGGACGGGCGCGGTTTCCCGTGCCCGGCGGCGTGCCCGGCTGCCAGCGGACGTGTCCCTGGTCCTGATCGGCGCCTGCTTTGTCCTGCCGCTGCTCTGGCTGGTGTTTGCGTCCCTTGATGCCTCCGCCGGACACGAGGCAAGGCTCCCGGGTCGGGTCTCCCTGGATAACTTTGCCGCCATCATGACACCGGGGCTGCTGTTCCAGCCGCTTTGGAACAGCATGGTGCTGTCCGCCGGCACGGCCGCCGTGAACCTCGTGGCAGCAGTCCTGGCGGCCTACCCGCTGTCCCGCTACCAGTCCAGGTTCAACAAGCCGTTTATGTACACCGTCCTGTTTGGAACCTGCCTTCCCATCACGGCCATCATGGTGCCGGTGTACGGGTTGTTTGTGCAGCTTCAACTGCTGGATTCGATGCCCGCCACGATCTTTTTTATGGCCACTACCACGTTGCCCATGGCCATCTGGATGACGAAGAACTTTATGGACGCCGTCCCGGTGTCGTTGGAGGAAGCGGCCTGGGTGGACGGTGCGTCAGGATTAACGGCGCTGCGGACCATCGTCCTGCCCCTGATGCGGCAGGGGCTGGGCGTGGTGTTCATTTTTGTGTTCATCCAGGCCTGGGGGAACTTCTTCGTCCCATTCGTCCTGCTCCTGTCCGAAGCCCGTCAGCCCGCGGCGGTGTCGATCTTCAGCTTCTTCGGACAGCACGGCGCAGTGGCGTACGGCCAGCTAGCCGCCTTCTCCATCCTGTATTCAGTCCCGGTGCTGGCCCTGTACGTCATTGTGGCCAGGGGCGCGGGCAGTTCCTTCGCGCTCTCGGGTGCAGTGAAGGGCTGAGCGCGGCCCGGGGCTGGCGATGCGGGCCGAGCCGTCAGTCGATGTCCTCGACCACCACTCCGAAGGGGATGCTGTCATCGAGGTGGGCCTGGTGGCCGTGAGGCAGGTTGAGCACCCGCACACCGTGGGCCTGATCCGCCGCCGACTGCATCAGGATGGGCCGAACGGTGTTGATGAAACTCTCGCTTTTTCCTGCGAGATACTCCTGATAACTGGCTGGTAGCTGGCTCATTCCACCAGAATAGACCTGCAGACCCGCGATGGGGAGGGGTCCCCATTGCGGCCTGACCTGCAGGTGGCTTGGATAGGATGGCGGGCGGAGTGCAGCCGCCCGGCAGCACGCGGCCTACCAACCGTCCACCACCAGCCATCAGGGGGAAATCCATTGCTTCAGACCAGTGCGCCCGCACGACTCGAACCGGCGGAACTGGCGCGTGCACAGCAGGTGGTGGCGAACATTTCCCGCAGCTTCGAGGCCAAAGTGGTGGGCCAGGCACGGCTGCGTGAATCCCTGCTGGTGGGCCTGATGACCGGCGGGCACATCCTGCTGGAAAGCGTTCCGGGCCTGGCGAAGACCACCGCCGCCCAGACTGTGGCCGAAGCAGTGAGTGCAGAATTCCGCAGGATCCAGTGCACGCCGGACCTGCTGCCCAGCGACATCGTGGGCACGCAGATCTACGACGCCGCCAAGGGCACCTTCATCACCCAGCTGGGGCCGGTGCACGCCAACATCGTCCTGCTCGATGAGATCAACCGGTCCAGCGCCAAGACCCAAAGTGCCATGCTGGAAGCCATGCAGGAGCGGCAGACCTCCATCGGGGGAGAGGAATACCGGCTGCCGTCCCCGTTTATGGTGCTGGCCACCCAGAACCCGATCGAGCAGGAAGGCACGTACCAGCTGCCGGAGGCGCAGATGGACCGCTTTATGCTCAAGGACGTGCTGGACTACCCCACGCCGGCCGAGGAGACGGAAATCATCCGCCGGATCGACGCCGGGGTCTTCAGCGCCGAGCAGAAGCCGGCGGCCGCGGCCTCGCTGGACGCCGTCATCGGCGTGCAGGAGTTGGTGAAGCGGATCTACATCGACCCGGCCATCATCAACTACATCGTGGGCCTGGTGTTCGTCACCCGGAACGCCGGGCAGTACATCGACCAGCGCCTCGCCGGCTTCATCGAATTCGGTGCCAGCCCGCGCGCCAGCATTGCCTTCAGCCAGGCCGCCCGGGCAGTGGCACTGCTCAGCGGCAGGGACCATGTGATCCCGGAGGACGTGAAGTCCCTCGCCCACCGTGTGCTGCGGCACCGCCTCATCCTGGGATTCGACGCCGTTGCGGAGCAGGTGCCGGTGGAGACGATCATCGATGCGGTCGTAGCCTCCGTCCAGACTCCCTGAGGCTGTGGTGACCAGCCTCCTGCAGCGCGTGAAGTCGAAGATGGCCATCTTCGCCCACCGGAAAGCCCGCGGCATGCTCGACGGCGAATACGGTTCCGTCTTCCGCGGCCGCAGCCTCGACTTTGATGACCTGCGCGCCTATATCCCCGGGGACGATGTCCGCGACATCGACTGGAAGGCTTCCGCCCGGTTCGGATCGCCGCTCACCAAACGGTATGTCGCCGTACGGCGCCAGACCGTCCTGCTGATTGCCGATACAGGACGGGGCATGGCTGCCGAGTCCCGCGACGGCGAAACCAAGAATGACATCGCCGTGATGGCATTCGGTGTGGTGGGTTACCTGGCGCACCGGCACGGCGACGTGGTGGGCCTGGTCTGCGGCGATCGCAACGGGACCCGTTCCATCCCGGCGAAAGCCGGTGAGCCGCATCTGGAACGGCTCCTGCGCGAGGTTGACGCATCCACCTCCCTGGACTCAGGCCCGAGCAGGATCGAGGACCAGCTGGAATACGTGGCCCGCAACGTCAAGGGCCGGTTCCTGCTGTTCGTGGTGTCCGACGAACATGCCGCCGGCCCCGGCACCGAACAGCTGCTCCGCCGGCTCCGTGCCCAGCATGAGGTCCTTTGGCTCACCATCCGGGACGCCGTCCTGGCCGGGGAAGGCCTTACCGGCCAGGACGCGTTCAGCGTGCCAGACTCGTCGATGCTGCCAGCACATCTGGCAGCATCCCCGGCTATCGCGGCGGCCTATGTCAAGGCAGCAGGGGAGCGGGACGCCGCCCGGCACGCCATGCTCCGCCGCGCGGGCATCACGCAGGGCCACGTGGCCGGAAGCAGCGCGGTCATGACGGAACTCTTCGCCCTCCTGGAAAGGCACCGGCGTGCAGGCTGAACCGGGCATCTACGGACCCCTCCAGTACAGCCAGGCATGGCTGTGGGCCGGCGTCGCCCTCCTGGCAGCGGTCCTGGGATGGTACGCGTTCGTTTTCCTGAGTACGCGTCAACCGGCGGCGCCGCAGCAGGCATCCCGGTTCACGCCGCCGTCGGACCTTGCCCGCCTCAAGGAGGCCTACCTGCAGAGGATCGATGCCGTAACAGCCGACGCCGACGCCGGGCTGCTGACCGCACGGGAGTCGCACCAGGAACTGAGCCTGCTGGTCCGCCGGTTCGCCCGCGACGTCACCGGCATCGACGCCCCCAGGATGACCCTGGCGGAGCTGCACGGGCACCCGCTGCCCCCAGTGGCCGAGGCCGTCCGCACGATCTACCCGGGCGAGTTCGGCCTGGAACCGCTGCCGCCGGTCACGCAATCGGCCGCGACTGCCCGCCAGACGGTGCGGCAATGGAACTGATGTTCTGGTGGCTGATCGCTCCGGCGCTGGTCATCGCGGCCCTGGCAGGATGGCGCGCCTTCCGCCCGGACCGCCACGCCAACGCACGACGGCGGCCGGTGGCCAATGCGGACCGCCTCACCGCCCTGCCCGAATACCAGGCCGCCCTCCGCCGGCACCGCCGCTGGCTGGCGGTGTCCGCGCTCGCGGCTGTAACCCTGCTGGTCTCGGCCGTGGCCGCAGCGGCGCGCCCGGTGGAGCTGACCACCATCGCGCCGGAGCAGCACAACCGGGACATCATGCTCTGCCTGGACACGTCGGGTTCGATGAGCAGCGCCGACTCGGCTGTGGTGCAGGTGTTTGCCCAACTGGCGAAAGAGTTCGACGGTGAACGGATCGGCCTCACGGTCTTCGACAGCAGCGCCGTCCAGGTCTTCCCACTGACCGACGACTACGCGTATGTCCAGGAGCAGCTCACGCTGGCCAAGGACGCCTTCGAGGGTAACTCCGGCAGCGCCGGATTCCTGGACGGCACCTGGAACGGCCGCGGATCGTCGCTGATCGGCGACGGCCTGGCGTCCTGTGTCAACGGATTCCCGGACACGGCCGCCACGGATGCCCGCAGCGCGGAGGCCGGCACGAGTCACACCGGCAACGCAGACACCGGTCAGCGGCGCTCGCGGTCCATTGTCATGGCAACGGACAACTACCTGTCCGGCGATCCCATCTTCACCCTCGAACAGGCGGCCGCCCTGGCCAAGGGGCGTGAAGTGACGGTGTACGCGCTGAACCCCGGCGACTTCGACTATGGACCCGGCGCCGGCCAGCCCGGAGCCAGGCTGCGCACAGCGGCCGAAGCCAGCGGTGGGAAGTACTACCGGCTGGACAGCCCGGAAGCTGTGGCGGACATCGTCAGGTCCGTTCAGGAAAGCGAAGCCACTGCCATGAAGGGTGCACCCCAGGCAGTTGTCTCGGACCGGCCCGAGTTGCCGCTGACTCTGGCGGTCCTGTCCGGCCTGGTGCTGGCCGGCGCATCGTGGCGGTTGCGGCCATGACACTGCAACCGATCCTGCCCTGGTGGGTTATGGCCCCGCTCATCGCCGCGACCGTGCTGTTTCTGGTCTGGCGACTGGTCCAGGCTTCGCGGGCGCACTCTTCCGGTGTACGCCGCGACTGGCTGTTCAGGGGCGCTCTGGTGCTGCTGCTCCTTTCGGCGGCGCTCCGGCCGGGTGTTCCCGGTGGAAGTTCCCAAGCCGCGACGGCGGACGTCAGCGTCTTCTTTGTGGTGGACACCAGCAGCAGCATCGCGGCCGAAGACTACGGCGACCATTCACCCCGGCTGGAGGGGGTGCGGCAGGACATCATGGCCATCGCGAGTGAACTGGCCGGAGCCCGCTTTTCGCTCCTGACGTTCGACAGCAACGCCGTGGTCCGGATGCCCCTGACCACCGACACCACCACCCTGGACACGATCGTCTCCGTCCTGGAGCCCCAGGTCACCGCATTCTCCAAAGGCAGCAGCATCACGGCTGCCGGAACCTTGCTGGCGGAACGGCTGCGCGCCGCGCGGGACAGCCATCCCGAACGGCCACGCGTGGTCTACTACCTGGGAGACGGCGAACAGACCAGCGCCAAAGCAGCGGAACCTCTTCGGGTCGGCGGTGGCCTGGTGGACGGCGGTGCGGTACTCGGCTATGGCACGGCGGGTGGTGGCCGGATGAAGGAAAACACGGGGCAGGGACCGGGGCAGGACGTGGCTGCCGGCTACATCCAGGACCGGTCGTCCGGAATGGGCAGGGATGCGTTGTCGGTCATCGAGGAGGCACGGCTGCAGGGGATTGCCGGTCAGCTGGGGGTTCCTTACGTCCACCGTTCGGCCGGAGATCCGGTGGCGCCGATGATGCAGGCCGCTGATCCCGGGGACCTCGAACGGTCAGCGGCGGATAGTGACGTTGCCAGCCGGACTGAGCTGTATTGGCTTCTGGCCGCGTGCGCGTTCCTGCTGGCCCTCCGAGAGAGTTTTCTGCTGCTGCGCCAGTGGCGGCAGCTCCGGCCGGAACAGGGAGTCCGCACATGATGCGTCCAGCGCCCACACCTCCAGCGCCCACACCCGTACCTCCCTTACCGACATCGCTCGCACGCGAGCCCGCATCGCCCAGACGGGCAGCCCCGGTGAACTCACGGGACCGGCGGGAGCGCCGCCGTCGGCTGTTGTGGTGGTCTGCGCTGCCCGCACTCCTGATCCTCTGCCTGGCCGCCAAGTTGCTCAGCGTGGGCATTCTCGCCGACACTGCTGCCCGGTCCTTCGCGGCCGGGGACTCCGGCGGCGTGGCGGATGCTGCGGCCGGACTGCGGATGGCCAACTTCGTCGAACCGCAGAAGGCGCCGTTCGCCGAGGGTGACGGGCTGTTCCTTGCGGGCGACTTCGCTGCCGCCCGCCAACGCTTCGAGGAGGCACTCTCCCTGGCGGGCACGGCCGACGAGTGCGTCGTCCGGGTCAACCTGGCGCTCACCATCGAACGCCTTGGGGACGCCCAGGCCACAGCAGAAGATCCGACGGCGGCGGCCCGGCTCTTCGCCGAAGGTGTTGCCGTAGTCAAGGCTGCGCCGGAGGGTTGCTTCGAAACCGCCGGCGAGGCCGGCGAGGAGAACGGCGCAGGGGAGAAGCTGGGACAGGCGGCGGAACGGCTGCAGCAAAAGGCCGATGCAGCGGCGACGGACACGGCCAGTCCGCAACCGTCGGAACAGCCTGGGCAGGACGAGGTTCACGCAGATCCGGACCAGCAGAGCCAGCTTGAGCAGCTCACGGACAGTGCAAGAGAAGCCCAAAGCAAGCGGAATTCCGGGCGGGAGCGGGACGAGTACCTCCGGGACGATGACTTCGGACCGGGCGTCGACCGGCCCTGGTAACAGGCCAAAGCAGGCGGGCCCGCAGTATGCCCCCTTGAATTCTTTGACGAAAACGGCGAACAAAATTCTGCACCAGGACGAACCGCGCCGTAAAACTGCGTCTTAATTCGGTAGCCGACTTGAAGGGTGCCCCGCCGGCTCCTAGACTTCTAAACAAGTTACCGAGGTAACGTGTCAGCGATCCTCCGAGTGTGGAGGGTGTGGGTGCCCCCATGTGGGCCTGACATTTGCTCACGGACAGCTTCATGACAGGCGTAACAGTCGCGGCTGCGTCCCTGTGGAGTTTTCCGTGTTCCCAAACTCAAATTCATTCCCGGCACCACCGTCACATTTGCTGATCGGTATCCGGCAATGGCCCAAAGCCAAGGACGCAAATGTCACCGCCAAGCCCTATCGAAACGCATCCGAATCTCTCCGAGACCGCCCCCGTGGCGCTCTCGTACGAGCTCTTCCCGCCCCGCTCACCGGCTGCGGCCGAGTCACTCTGGACCACCATCCGGGAACTGGAAACCACCGAACCGGACTACGTCTCCGTCACGTACGGTGCCAGTGGCTCGAACCGGGACACCGCCGTCGAACTCATCAACCGGCTCCTGCTGGAAACCACGCTCCGACCGCTGGCCCACCTCACCTGCGTTGGCAACACGCCGGAGGAACTGGCAGAGATCATCGGCGACCTCCTGGACACCGGGGTCCGGGGCATCCTGGCCCTCCGGGGCGACCAGCCCAAGGGCGGTGCGCCGCTTGCCGCAGGGTCACTGCGGTATGCGCAGGACTTGATCGAACTCATCCGGCGGGTTGAACAGCGGCGGTCGGCCCTTCTGTGTGCAGGCAAGATCGCCGTGGGCGTCGCCGCCTACCCCACCCGGCACCCGGAATCACCCAGTGAAGCCCACGACGTCGAGGTGTTGCTCGCCAAGCAGCGCTCCGGCGCCGACTTTGCCATCACCCAGGTCTTCTTCCACACCGAGCAGTACGCGAACCTCATCAGCCGAGCACGCCGGGCCGGGGTCACCATCCCCATCATCCCGGGCGTTATGCCGCTCACCAGCCTGCGCCGGGTCACACGGCTCGGGGAACTGACAGGCGTGGAGCCGGCCCCGGAACTCCTGGCCCGACTCGCCGCCGCGGACACTGATTCCGAACGCCTCCGGATCGGTGTCCGGGCCACAGTGGACCTGGCCAACGCGGCCCTCGAAGCCGGAGCACCGGGCATCCACATCTATACCTTCAACGAACACCAGAGCGCGCTGGAGGTGCTGGACAAGCTGGCGCTTCCGCGCCAGACCCGTTCGGTTGGCCGCCGCAGCGCCATCCTCCGGGGCCAGCTCGCCAGCTGATCTTCCAACATCCGCTACACCATTCACAGTTTCCACTAACACTCAAGGAATCTCCCATGACTGAACAGAACACCACCCCGTTCCCGGCCGCGTCACTCCTCGGCTACCCGCGCATCGGCCGCCGTCGCGAGCTCAAGAAGGCCATCGAAGCCTACTGGGCCGGCAAGATCGACGCCGCTGCACTGGACGCCGCCGCCAAGGGCATCCAGCTGACCATCGCCAAGCGCCTGCAGGAACTGGGCCTCACCGAAGCCGCCGCCGTTCCGGGCACCTTCTCTTACTACGACCAGGTTCTGGACGCCACCGCCCACCTCGGCGCTGTCCCGGCCCGCTTCGGCAAGCTCCTCAACGCCGAAGGCCAGCTCGACATCGACGGCTACTTCACCCTGGCCCGTGGCACCAAGGACCAGCAGCCGCTGGAAATGACCAAGTGGTTCGACACGAACTACCACTACCTCGTTCCGGAGATCGGCCCGGAGACCGAGTTCACCCTCGCCTCCAACCGCATCGTTGAGGAATTCGAGTTCGCCCTGACCAACGGCATCGAGACCCGCCCGTACATCGTCGGCCCGGTCACTTACCTGCTGCTCTCCAAGGCATCCGATGAGGCCCCCGCAGGCTTCGCCCCGCTGTCCCGCCTCGAAGACGTCCTGCCGGTTTACGTACAGCTGCTCGAGAAGCTCGCCGCCGCAGGCGCCAGCTGGATCCAGCTGGACGAGCCCGCACTGGTGGTTGACCAGGACACCCCGGCCGCAGAAATCGAAGCAGCCGTTGCCCGCACCTACGAAGTTCTCTCCGCGGCAGCCAAGCGCCCCCAGATCCTCGTCTCCACCCCGTACGGTGCCCTCGACGGACAGCTGGGAACACTTGCCGCCACGAACATCGACGCCCTGCACATTGACGCCTTCAAGGGTGCAGTCCCGTCCGCAGCTGCGCTGGCCGGCCTTGGCAACAAGACCCTGGTTGCCGGCGTCGTTGACGGCCACAACATCTGGCGCAACGACCTCGCAGTCGCCGCCGCCAAGCTGGATGAACTGAAGGCTGCCGCAGGCCGGATCGCCGTCAGCACCTCCACATCCACCCAGCACGTCCCGCACGACGTCACCGAAGAAGGCCAGCTCTCCGAAGAGCTGCGCAGCTGGCTCGCGTTTGCCGACCAGAAAGCCGTAGAGGTCAAGACGCTCGCGTCCTACCTGGCCGACCCGGCCTCCGCACAGGCAGCCATCGACGAGGCGTCCGCCATCATCGCAGCCCGCGCCATCGCCGAAGGCGTCCGCCGCGACGACGTCCGGGCCCGCACCGAGGCACTGACCGCAGCGGACTTCAGCCGCTCCGCCTACGCAGTCCGCGAAGCTGCCCAGGAAGAGGCCCTGCACCTTCCGCCGCTGCCCACCACCACCATCGGCTCCTTCCCGCAGACGTCCGAGATCCGCTCGGCACGAGCCCGCATCAACAAGGGCGCCCTCACCAACGAGCAGTACGAGCAGCTCATGAAGGACGAGATCAAGCGCGTTGTTGAGCTGCAGGAAGAGCTCGGCTACGACGTCCTGGTGCACGGCGAGCCCGAGCGCAACGACATGGTCCAGTACTTCGCCGAGAACCTCGAAGGCTTCGACGTCACGGTCCACGGCTGGGTCCAGTCCTACGGCTCACGCTGCACCCGCCCGTCCATCCTCTGGGGCGACGTCACCCGCAGCGCCCCCATCACGGTGGCCTGGGCCGAGTACGCCCAGTCGCTGACCAGCAAGCCCATGAAGGGCATGCTCACGGGTCCGGTCACCATCCTGGCCTGGTCCTTCGTCCGCGATGACCAGCCCCTCGGCGAGACCGCCAACCAGGTTGGCCTGGCCCTCCGCGACGAGATCGAGGACCTCGAGGCTGCCGGCATCAAGGTCATACAGGTGGACGAGCCCGCGCTGCGCGAACTCCTGCCGCTGCGCAAGGCCGACCACGCCACCTACCTGAAGTGGTCAGTGGATTCCTTCCGCCTGGCCACCGCGGGGGCGACAGATGCCACGCAGATCCACACCCACCTCTGCTACTCGGAGTTCGGCGTGATCATCGACGCCATTGATGGCCTCGACGCAGACGTCACGTCCATCGAGGCGGCACGGTCCCGCATGGAGGTTGTCCACGACCTCGAGTCCCACGGCTTCGGCCGCGGCGTTGGTCCGGGCGTCTACGACATCCACTCGCCGCGTGTTCCGGGCGAAGCGGAGGTCACCGAACTCCTGGCGACCGCCGTCAAGCACGTCCCGTCCCGCCAGCTCTGGGTCAACCCGGACTGCGGCCTGAAGACCCGCGGCTACGCCGAGACCGAAGAGTCCCTGCGTAACCTGGTCAAGGCCACCAAGACGGTCCGGGCAGGCCTGTTGGAATCCGCGAAGTAACACCACCGCATTAACGCCGTCGGCGGCCGGTCACCAAAAGGTGACCGGCCGCCGACGTGCGTTAAGAGTGTTTAGGACTCCCAGAGGATTTCGTCGTCCACCACGCCGTCCTCGTCAGCGGCTACCACCAGCACCTCGTCCGTGAAGTGGGCGCCCAAGGTGAAGTCCATGACAAAGTAGCGCTCCGGCTGGCCGGGGAAGATACCCACGTGGCCAAGCTTGAGGGCCTTGAGGAACACATCATTGGTGAGCTGGCTGCGCTCTTCAACGCCAAAGACTTTCTGCAGGTGTTCGTCCTTCAGCGCGCTGCAGTGGAAGTGAAGGTATTCCTGCGGGCTGGTGCCTTCCTGCTCCAGCTCCTCGGCGATCATCTGCCGGACCTCGTCCACAAGTTCGGGAAGGAACCGCAACCGGTAGTCCACTTTGTGCATGGCCGCTTCGTCAAAGTGGTCGTGTGCGTCAATATTCAGGTCGAGTTCCAGTAACTGGCCACCCAGCTCATGTTTGGCGGCGATGTTGTGATCCCTGCCGTGGTTGAGCTCGATTTCTCCAAAGTGCTGGCTCGCTACCCTGTTCATACCTTCAACATAGACCCCAAGTGCTGCGCTTTCCAGCATTCGGGCTAATTCCCTGCATCCCCCAGGCCAGCCAGCGTTTCAGCAATCAGGTCCACAAACAGCTGCACCCGGGCGGTCTTCTTCTCGTTGATGAGCAGGGCAAACACGTTCCGTGCCAGCCGGATCTCTGGAACGTCCAGCACCACAACGCCGGCCGGCCGGTGCCGCAATGCGAGCTCGGGCACCAGTGCGGCGCCCAGTCCGGCGGCCGCCATTTCGAGGCTGGCATGGAAATCGTCGCTGTGCGCCACCACGCGTGGATACAGGTTGCAGCTGGCAAAGAGCCGTTCGATCACCACGGCATCGGGGCTCCCGGGGTGGTGCATGATCCAGGGCAGTTCGGACAAATGGTCCGCCGCTACCTTGGCGTCCGTGCGGAACCCCCAGGCCGCGGGCAGCACCACGCGGAAGTTGTCGTCGCCGATCCACTGCCGGTTGATAGTGTGCGGCCAGGCGAGCCCCGACTGGCCCACCTGGAAGACCAACGCCACATCCAGCTCCCCGCCGGTGCGCAGTCCCTGGATAGTCTGGGCCGGCTCGGCCACGGACACCTTGAGGTCGATGCCCAGGTCTTTCCACGCCGGATTCTTCAAGATGCGGGGGAGGACGTAGGTGGCCAGGCTGGGAAAGATTCCCAGCCGCAGCTCCTGGCTGGAGCTGCTGTGTGTCTTCGAGGCTGCCGCCATCAGGGCTTCGATGTCCGTCAGGACCTTCGCGGCGTGCCGGGTCATCACCACCGCGGCTTCGGTGGGGACCACGCTGCGGGCCGAACGCTGGAACAGGACCACACCCGTCTCGCGTTCCAGGGCGGACATCTGTTGCGACACCGCCGACGCCGTGTACCCCAGGCGTGCCGCTGCGGCCGCAAACGAGCCCAACCGGGTAACTTCGAGGAGAGTCTTCAGATGAACGGGATTTACCAAGGCAGTCCTTCGGTCGGGGCCGCCTGAGCACCGTGTGGTACCGGTTCTGGAAGGCCCGCTTTATTGTGGCACAAAGAATAACTTCAAACTCAGTCATCCACCGGCCCCACGGCGTCGAACTGCCCCTAGAGAGTTTGCACCGAGCAAGTGCACCACGAAGTCCGAGCAGGGGAGCAGAACAGTGTTTTTGGCAGGGAACTCGACCTTCAAGCCGCAGGGACGGCGCATTGCCGTTGTGGGCAGTGGAGTGGCGGGCCTGACGGCCGCGTATGTCCTGAACCGCCACGACAATGTCACCCTCTTTGAGGCGGACAGCAGGCTGGGCGGTCACGCCCACACGCACAGTGTCGCGCAGCCGGACGGGTCAGCGCTCGGCATCGATACCGGCTTCATCGTCCACAACGAGCGGACCTATCCCACCCTGCTGCGGCTGTTCGCGGAGCTGGGTGTGGAGACGCAGGATTCGGAAATGAGCATGTCCGTCCGCTGTGACGGCTGCGGTCTGGAGTACGCCGGGGCCCGTGGGGGCGGCCGCGGGATCATCGCGCGCCCGTCCAGTCTCCTGCGTGGACGCTACCTGCTGATGCTGCTGGAGGTCATGCGCTTCTACCGCAGGGCCCGGGCGCTGATTGAGGCGGCCCCAACGTCCGACGCCGGCACTGGTGCGGGCGGCGCGGAGCCCACCCTCGGTGAATTCCTGGCAAAGGAACGCTTCAGCAAGTACTTCATCTCGCATTTCATGACGCCGGTGGTCAGTGCGGTCTGGTCATGTGATCCCACTACAGCGCTGTCCTACCCGGCGCGGTACCTTTTCACCTTCCTGGGACACCACGGGATGCTGGGGGTCAAGGGTTCGCCGCAGTGGCGGACGGTCACCGGCGGTTCGGGGCAGTACGTGGAGAAACTGGCAGCCACGTTGCCGGATATCCGGCTTAACAGTCCTGTCACCGGCATCCGGCGCCACGCGCTCGGTGTGGAACTGACCACCGAACAGGGAATTGAAGATTTCGAGGCAGTGGTCATAGCCACGCACCCGGACCAGGCCCTGGGCTTCCTCGCGGACGCCACGCTGGCCGAAAAGGAAGCCCTCGGGCAGATGCCGTACTCCGTCAACCACACCGTTTTCCACCGGGATGCGGCCGTCCTGCCCACCGCGGACAATGCCAGGGCGTCCTGGAACTACCGGCTCCCGGACTGCAAAGCCCGGCCGGACAAGGTACTGGTCAGCTACGACCTCACCCGGCTGCAGCGCCTCGACCCGTCGGATGGCCAGCCTTACCTGGTGAGCCTGGGGGAGTCCGAGCTCATCGCGGAAAACCGCGTCCTGGAGCGTATGGTCTACGAACACCCCCAGTACACGCCTGAATCACTGCGGGCACAGCAGCGTATTGCGGCCCTTAGCGATGACCGCATCGCCTACGCCGGCGCCTACTTGGGCTGGGGCTTCCATGAAGATGGCGCCCTGGCCGGTGTCCGTGCCGCAGAGAGTCTGGGGCGCACTTGGGATACGCCCAGGATTCAGGCGCACAAGCCTGAGCTGCTTTCCGCCTCGGAGGGCGCATGAGCTCAACCGCAGCCATCTACCGCACGTCCATCTCCCACGTGCGCCAGAGCCCGCTGAAGAATGCTTTCACCTACCGGAGCTACAGCTGGTTTGTGGACGTGGACCGGCTCCCCGTTCTGCCCCGGATCATGCGGCCGCTGGCTGTCTTCCGTGCCGCCGACCACCTGGGCGATCCCGGGGCCACCATCCGCAGCAACGTGGAACGGTTCCTGCGGTCCCGGGAGATAGAGCCCGACGGCGGCGCCATCCGGATGCTGACCAGCGCCCGGGTTTTCGGCCACGTCTTCAACCCGCTCACCCTTTTCTGGTGCTACCGGATGTCCGGCGAGCTGCAATGCGTCATCGCCGAGGTCCACAACACCTACGGCGAACGCCACTGCTACCTCCTGGAAACGGATCCTTCCGGCCGGGCCAGCGTGCCCAAGGCCTTCTACGTTTCACCGTTCAATGACGTTGACGGGCAGTACAGGATGAAGCTGCCCGCGCCGGAGCAGCGGCTGTCCGTCTCCATCGTCCTGGAGCGGGAAGGGCAGCGGCCGTTCGCCGCAACCATGGACGGGAACCGGCGCCCGGCCACCGTCAGGAACATCCTGACAGCGGCCGTTGCAGTCCCGGCCGCGCCGCTGCTGGTATCGGCGCTGATCCGGATTCAGGGCATGAAACTCTGGGCACGACGCCTGCCAGTCATCAAAAAACCACATCACCCCTCACAGGAGGCAGTCCAATGACCATGACCGATGAAAACGGAACACCCGCGACTGCGGAGGTTTCCGCCGCGAAGTCAGCCGCACGGCACCTGGTGACAGGGCAGACTGCTGGCGGGGTACCGGCGTCGCCGGCCACCATTGATCCTGACGTATGGCCCGGTGTTGCCCACGCGCCGTCGGGAACTAAGGCGCTGGTGGCGGGTAAAGCCGCCGGCCTGCTGTTCAAGGCGGCCGTACGACGGCTGCCTCTGCGCGTTGCCTACCCGGACGGTTCAGTGCTGGGCACCGGCGGCCCGGACGCGCCGGTGATGACCATGGTCAGGCCGGCAGCATTCAATCTGCGGATCGGGGACAACGGCCTGATCGGGCTCGGCGAGTCGTTTATGGCGGGGGACTGGGAAGCATCAGACCTCGCCGGAGTGCTGGAGGTCTTCGCCGCTTCCGTGGACACGCTGATCCCCGCACCGCTGCAGAAGCTGCGGACCCTGTACCTGCCGCGGACGCCACGGCAGGAACGCAACGAAGAGCACAACACCCGCAGCAACATCTCGCGGCACTACGACCTGTCCAACGAGCTCTTCTCCAACTTCCTGGACACGACCATGAGTTACTCCTCGGCGCTTTTCCCGCTGAGCGACGGTGCACTGGATTCGGTCCCGTGGGACGCCTTGGCGGAGGCCCAGCAGGCCAAGATCGACAGGCTGCTGGACAAGGCCGGCGTCGGATCGGGCACGCGGCTGCTGGAGATCGGCACCGGCTGGGGTGAATTGGCCCTCCGGGCAGCAGCACGCGGTGCCACTGTCTACAGTGTGACTCTCTCCAGTGAACAGCGGGCGCTGGCGCAGGAACGCATTGCCGCCGCCGGCTACGCAGACCGGGTGACCGTGGCGCTGCAGGACTACCGGGCCGTGGAAGGCGAGTTTGACGCCATTGTGTCAGTGGAGATGATTGAGGCGGTTGGTTATGAGTACTGGCCCATTTTCTTCCAGACCATCGACCGCGTGCTGGCCCCAGGTGGGAAGGTGGCCATCCAGGCCATCACCATGCCGCACGGCCGCATGCTGGCCACGCGCAACGCCTACACCTGGGTGCACAAGTACATCTTCCCCGGCGGCTTCCTGCCGTCCGTGCGGGCCATCGAAAGCGTGACCCAGCAGCACACGACACTCCGGGTGCGGGAGCGGATGGGCCTGGGAGATCACTACGCCGCGACCCTCCGCCTCTGGGAGGAGCAGTTCATCGCGCGCTCTGCGGAAGTCGGTGGGCTCGGCTTTGACGCAGTGTTCCAGCGAATGTGGCTGTTCTATCTGTGCTATTCACGGGCGGGTTTCCAGTCCGGCTACCTGGACGTGCAGCAGATTGTCCTGGATCGCCGGGAAGCGCAGCTTTAATTTTCAGGTGGTCACACGCACGGTCACACGCCGGCGCTGGAAACTCCAGTTATGGAAACTAATTGGAATACCACAGCAGAACTGAATACCCTCATCACCCTCACAGCCGACCGTATCGTGGCTGAGGGCACCCAGATGGATCGCCGGACCCTGGAGATGATGGCATCCGCGGTCCGGCCGTTGGCACCGGGCGCGGCGGCCGCGCTCAATGACTGGGACGGTTCGGAGGTAGCCCGGCTGCGGGCGTTCGGAATCGTTCACGGTGTGTTGGTGCGTGTGTTGGGTGCGCCCGCCCAAGCTGAACTCCTGGCGCAGCTCAATCCGGCACACGCTCTGGTGCTGGCTGCCTGAGCGTTGCTACATTGTGCTTGTGCTGCGCCTTCGGTTGATCGGCAGATTGGGTCTTGAACGCGACGGCCAGCCGATTCCCGGGCCCAGAGGTCATAAGAGCTGGGCCGTATTGGGGAGACTGGTCCGGTCATCGGGGCCGGTTTCCCGCCAGGTTCTCGTGGATGAGCTGTTTTCTGACGCCGACGATCCCATGGGGGCACTGCGGTGGACGCTTGCCGAATTGCGCCGGAAAATGGGCTCTCCTGACTCTTCCGTGGGTCAATTTCGGCCGGGGAGCACCGGTTTGTGAC
>NZ_JASBRB010000012.1 GCF_029960665.1 Pseudarthrobacter sp. AL07 | reverse complement strand
CCCCGCCACCGGGCTCTTCGACGACAACTACGTCATCTACGCCAAACTCAAAGCCTGAAACGGACCTCTCCTGCGGAGCGGGAACAGGCAAGGACGGACAACATGACACACCGACACCACACACTGGCCGCCCTGGCCGTCGCCTCTCTGCTGCTCTCCGGCTGCGCTACTGCGGCGGGGTCGGTGGATGCGGTGTCCGACCCGCCGTCGGACGTTTCAGCGCCGGCCTCACCGGGAACTTCGCCGAGCGCGGGACATTCCGGCAGCAACGCCAGCGGACACCATGGCGGCGCCGCGGCAACGCCCGGCGCAACTCCGGCCGGACCCAGCGATGCCGCCCAGATGGTGTGCGGGGACCAGCCCATGGAAAGGCTCACCGCCATCCTTGACCTGAAGGAGGACCCGCACACCGTCAACCACTGGGCGGACAGCACCTTCACCTGCACCTACCACCTGCAGGAAGGTGCGCTGGATATTTCCGTCCAGGAAGCCGCAGACCCCGCATCCGCACGGAAGTATTTCGACGCGATGCAGGCCCTCGCAAAGGACGCGACCCCCATCAAAGGCCTGGCAAACCTGGGCTTCCCGGCCTATGAAACCGCAGACGGCTCGGCCGTGTTCCAGAAAGACAACTTCGTCCTGCACGTCGATGCCTCGCACCTGCCGAACACTGTGGGCCCGGAAAGCATCAGCCGAAACGCCTTGGCCTACCAGCTCTCCACCACCATCCTCGCCTGCTGGGTAGAGCACCCCTGACATCACGGATCCCTTGTTGCTGTCCGTATCGCTCATTCGTGGTGGAACAGTCATGCAGCAGGATGAGAACGTTGAGTCCGTTGGATCCAAGCCGGAAGTCGCTGCCATCTCAGCCCGGGGAACGCCGTTGTCTCATCGCTGTGGCAACCACAATTAGTGCGGCGGCGACGCCCAGTCCCAGCCGGGCCACCAGCTGGCCGTATGGTTCGGCGCCGGTGAAATACATCATTGCCAGTACGGGGGCAATGGCGGTGAACTCGTAGCGGCGGCTGAGCACCACGAACGGCAGGAGCAGCAAGGCGTACCACGGGTAGCTGGGCGAGACGAGCAGCAGCGTCCCGCCGACCATGAAAACCTGCCCGTCCCATGGCCGGGCGGCGTCGGTGCTCCGCCACACATACACGGCCAGACCCACTAGCAGCACCAGTGCCGCCGGCATCGCCCAGCTGGCCGGGAGCACCAGCTTCAACAGTGTGAAGCGCGGGCTGTCCTGCCCGTCGTACCCCTCCGATTTGAGGTAAGTGGGCAGATAGCCCAGTACCGTCCAGCCGCTGGCGAGGACATACGGAATGTACGACGCTGCGAAAGTGGCAGCGGCCGCAGCGACGAAGCGGACCGGCTGGCGGTAGAGCAGTGCCGGGGCGCTGATGGCGGGAATAAGCTTGGTTGCTACCGCCGCCCCGAAGGCCGCCCCGGAACCCAGCGTGCGCTGGCCCACCAGCAGCAACGCAGCGGCCAGCGCCAACGCCGCGCCGAGGGTGTCCACGTGGGCGCCGTTGATGGCTTCGAAGGCTACCAGCGGGGACCAGGCCCACCACACTGCCTGGTGTGCCGGACGGCCTGTGCGGCGCAGGAACGTCAGCAACAGCACCGTCACGGCCAGGCTCAGCAGCAGCCCGACCAGCTGGAAGGCAATGAACCCAACTTGTGCGCCGGGGATGAGCCGAACGGCAAGGAAATACAGCTCCGCCACGGCCGGATAGACAGTGGGCACGGAGGGCCGGTTGATTCCCGTGCACAGCGTGCCGCCGCCGGGAACGTTGGTGGTGGTCTCCGTGCCGGACGAAAAGGGGTTGGTGTGGCAGGTTCCGTCCGGTCCGGCGTCCTGGAACAGCCATTCCGGTCGCAGCTGCCGAAGAGCCTCATCGGCCGGCACGTATCGATAAGGGCTAATTCCCTCCTTCTGGACGATGCCATCCCAGGCGTAGCGGGCGGAGTCATTGCTCGTGGCCGGCGGTGCCGAAATCGCCGCGGTGCCCAGCAGTACCGAGCCCAGCAGCACGACGGCGGCCGCATGCCGGGCGGGCATCTTCCGCGCCATCAGGGCGGCCGGGAGAAAGAGTACCCATGCCGCCAGCGCGCCAATGGGGGACACCCACTCCGCGGACGGGTCGGTGGTGACGGTCCACCAGACGAAGCCGGCCAACAATCCCACCAGCGCCAGCGCCGCAACGGTGGCGCCGGTGCGCGGTGTCCCGTGTGCCGCCAGGCTGTCCTCCGCCGGCCCGGGAGCCTGGCCGGCCCGCGCGCGGCGGGGTGTTAATTCATTCACCCCTTGATCCTGCACCGGGCGCAGGCCCGTTGGCCATGGAACCACAGGAGCGTTCGAGTTTTGTAAGGTCTGGCCCGGGACTGGATACGGGCCTCGGTGGTCTGATGTGAGTATGGACAGATTGACCACCCTCCTCCAGCAGCGGATGGAGGCGGTGAACGGACGGTTTTCCTCCCGCTTGCGGAGCAAACGCCTGACAGTTGTGTTGGGCCGCTGGCTTGGCATGGCGTTCACGGTCTGCTTCTTGACCGGACTCTTCAGCCACCTCCTGCAGGATCCGCCCGGCTGGATGTTATTACCGACCCGTCCGGTGTGGGTGTACGCGGCTACACAGGGCATTCACGTCACCACCGGGATAGCCTCCATCCCGCTGCTGGCAGCCAAGCTTTGGTCCGTTTTTCCCGAACTGTTGCGTTGGCCGCCGCTGAAATCGGTGGTGCACGCCCTGGAGCGGGGCTCGATTGCCCTCTTCGTGTCCGCCTCTCTGGTGGAAGTCACCATCGGATTGCTCAACACCTTCCAGTGGTATCCCTGGCCGTTTTCCTTCAAGGACGTCCACTATTGGCTGGGCTGGGTGATCATTGGCTCGCTGGCCTTGCACATTGCAGTCAAGCTGCCGCTCATCCGGGCGCACTGGAGCCGCCGGTCGGAGGCTTCCGCCATCGCGGGTGAGGCTGCTGAAGCGGCGCCGGAGCCCGATACGGTTCCGGCTGCCATGGCGCCTGCCACCAGGCCCGGGTGGAGCCGCAGGGGGTTCTTGGCGGCAATGACCGCCGGTACCGGCGTCGTCGTTCTGACGACGGCGGGCCAGTCGGTCGCTTGGCTGGCGGGCCTGAACCTCTTCGCACCGCGCCGGATGGACGCGGGGCCGCAGGGGGTACCGGTCAACCGGACGGCGGCCCAGGCCGGTGTTGAGGGCGCTGCGCTGGCCCCCGACTGGGTGCTGACCGTGTCCTCGGGACCGGTGCAGAAGACGCTGACGCTGTCCCAGCTGGCTGCCTTGCCCCAGCACAGCTACGGACTGCCCATCGCCTGCGTGGAGGGGTGGAGTCAGGGCGCCCAATGGCGTGGTGTCCGGATTCGGGACCTGATGGCCTTGGTAGGGGCGCCCGCGGACGCCGGATTGCAGATTTCCAGCATGGAGAAGGGCGGCGTGTACGGGCGCTCCTTCATGCCCGCCGCGTACAGCCAGGACGACATGACCTTGTTGGCGCTCGAACTCAACGGCGCGCCGCTGAACCTTGACCACGGTTATCCGGCACGGATCATCGCCCCCGGCCGGCCGGGGGTACTGCAGACCAAATGGGTGCACAAAGTGGAGGTGATCTGATGCGACTGCCATTGATGGGTCCCCCGGTGACGATGGAGCGCGGACCGTTTTGGTGGGTGCGGGCAGCTCTGGGCGCTTTGGGCGTGGCAGCCCTCGGCTATGCTGTCTTCGGATTCCTGGCCAATGTGCCGATTGCCCAGTTGGTCGGCGTGGCGGCCTGGCTTGCCGCAGCACTGGTGGTGCACGACGGCGTGCTGGTCCCCGTGACGACGCTAGCCGGCGGCGGACTGTCGCGGCTGACGTATGGGCTGCGCCCCGTTCAGCAGGGGATAGTGCGCGGCACCCTGCTGGTAGGGGCGGTGGTGACCTTGCTGGCAGCCCCCCTGATTCGCGCCCAGCAGGTACTACAGCCAGGCGGCCTGGAAAGCGGGGCCAACGATACAGTCCTGCAGGGGGACTATCTACACGCCTTGGGCATCTTCTGGCTGGTTCTGGTGGTGGCCGCGGCGGGGTTCGTGGCCGCCGTCGGACTTTACGCCCGACGTTCCAGCGTCAAAAAGACCCGGCCCTGAACAGTCCGTGTGGCGACGGAGGCCAGTCCCGCCCGGGCTGCATGGGCTGCCAGTGCTTTCGCGCCGGCGCGGGCCCAGGGAAAGGCGGCGCTGGCCCGTCCGGCCGAATCCTCCAACACGGCCAGATAGGCCACATCGAGGGAATCGGGGGTTTCAGCCTCTGCCAACGCATGCCCGCCCGGTGCCAGCAGTGCGGCAACACGCTCCAGCAGCACCCGTATGTTCCCGCCGATTCCGATGTTCCCGTCCAGCAGCAGCGCCGACGCCCAACCGCCCTCGTGCGGGACGGGGTCAAAGATGGAGCCATGAATCGCCACTGCGCCACGGCTGGTGGCCACCCGCACCGCGGGAGCGCTTGCGTCAACGCCCATTGCCACCAAGCCCAGTTCACCGGCGGCGGCCAGCATCCGGCCAGGGCCGCAGCCCACATCAAGAACGGGCCCGCGTAGGGTGCTCAGCAGCTCGCGTTCGCAGGCGGTGGCCGGGCCGGACCAGCCTTGCATGCTGAAGTGGACCGGCCCGATTCGTTCCGGGCGGGCGGATTCCGGGCGGAGGGTCAGGTGCCCCAGGCCGAGTGACAGGCTGCCTGCGTACGGCTCGTGTCCGCCTTGCCCAAACAAGGCGACCGGGATGCTGCCGCCAGCAGATTCGCCGCTGGCCCAGGGGCCGGTATTGGTCGACGCTGTCTGGGCGCTCATCCCTGGGCCGGCCCTTGGGTTGCTGCGCCGGTCGGCACTGGAACGGGCACCTTCGCCGCCGGCAGCCCCAGGGCCAGGCGGTCAACCGCGCGGGCAAACGGTGTGCCGGAACAAGCGCGGGCGGCGGCCAAGGCATCGGCAAAGTGGTCCACGTCCGTCAATGTGGGCAACAGCCCCACCGCCAGGCCGGCGCCGGTCAGCCGGGCCAACTGTTGCGCCCCGGTCTGCGGGGTGGACATTTCCACGCCCCGGACCAGCTTGCCGTCGGGCCGGTGCAGGCCCAGGGCCCAAAAGCCGCCGTCCGTTGCCGGTCCGATCCAGGCGTCGTGGCGGGGCGTCGGGGTGGTCCAGTCCGCCAGCAGCCTTGCGAGCGGTGTAAAGCAAAACTGGGGTGTGTCCATGCCCAGAATCAGCAGCGGGCCGGTGATTAACGAACAGATGACCGCCAGCCGTTCGTCCAGCCGGCCGCCGCTCTGGGCAACCACGTCAAACCCCGCAGCGTCCCTGCGGTGCGGCGCCCCGTCAAACACCAGCAACCGCCTGGCCGCGGGCAAGGACCGCACAGTGTCCAGCGTCTGACTGAGGCTGGTCTGGGCCAGGGCTGCTGCCTGCGCAGGCGTGAGCGGTGGCGTGAGGCGCGTCTTGACTTTGCCCGGGATGCATTCTTTGGCGATGACCGCGATGGTAAGGATCACGGCGTCGCTCCCCGGGCCTCGGCCGGGGGTCCGCCCGCGGTCGGTCTGCCGGCGCCGGTAGCTGGCGTCCACCGCGATGCGGCGGCCAGCTGCGCCCTCATGTCCTTGAGTGCTGTCAGGGTTCCACGCACCGTGCCGGTCACCTTGGACTTGCCCAGGCGCGGCGCATAAGCGACCGGAACCTCTGCCACGCGCCAGCCGTCGCGGTGGGCTTTGAGGAACATTTCCAGCGGATAACCGCTGCGCCGGTCGGTGAGGTCCAGCCCGAGCAACGCAGTTCGCCGGGCCAGGCGAAGTGGGCCCAAGTCCGTGACGGGGATTCCCGTCAACCGGCGCAGCCGCCTGCTCAGGACGATGTTGGCCAGCCGGGCATGGACCGGCCAGGCGCCGCGGGCTGGCTGCCGGGCACCCAGGACCAGATCGGCACGCCCGGTGCGCACCAGCTCCAGCATCGGGGCCAGTTGTGCAGGATCCAGCGAACCGTCGCAATCGCAGAAGGCCACAAACTCCGCCGTGGCAGCCACCAGGCCAGCATGGGCTGCCGCACCAAAGCCACGCCGCGGTTCATGCACGACGGCGGCCCCCAGACTGGAGGCGAGCTTTCCGGAGCCATCGGTACAGCCGTTGTCCACCACTATTGCCCGGTATCCAGGCGGCAGGGCCCCCAGAACCTGGGGGAGGGCCGAAAGCTCGTTGAGGCACGGCAGCACGACGTCCACCAGCACGGCGGGTGCGCCGCCGGCGCCGACGACCGCAGCGCAGGGGGCGCTGGCCGCGCCGGTTCCATCATGCGAATTGCTCAGTTTTTTCTCCACCCTTCGACCGTAGAATCCGCGGGGCCGGCGCGGCAGGTGGAAATGCTTACGAAACCGGGACGCTTGCCCTCCGGAAGCCCTATGCAGACCCAAAGTGGCGTCCACGAACCTATGCTGGGAACGTGAATAGTGTTCAGCCCGACGCGGACCCAGGGGACGTTGGCAACCGGCGCGTCCTGCTCGTTGAAGACGAGGCCACCATCGCCCAGGTGGTTCACGACTATTTGGTGCTGGCTGGTTTCCAGGTTGATACGGCAGGTGACGGATTCAGTGCCCTGCACCTGGCCCGGACGCACAACCCGGACCTGATCATCCTGGACCGTATGCTGCCTGGTTTGGACGGGGCTGAGGTATGCCGGCGGATCCGGCTCACCCACTCCATGCCCATCATCATGCTCACCGCGCTGGGCACCGAAGACGACCGCATCCTGGGCCTGGAAATGGGCGCTGATGACTACGTCACCAAGCCCTTCTCGCCCCGTGAGCTGGTGCTTCGGGTGAAGTCCGTGCTGCGCCGCAGCGTCAAGGAATTCACCCCGGAACCGCCCGTGGAGCTGGCCGGCTTTGCCCTCAACCCGGCCTCGCGCATTGTCAGATACCGCGATAAGAACCTCATACTGACAGCTAGGGAATTTGATCTTCTGGCGTTCTTTTTGCGCCGCCCCAACCAGGTCTTCAGCCGCGACGTACTCATCAAGGCCGTCTGGGGCTGGGACTTTGGCGATCTGTCAACGGTGACAGTGCACGTGCGCCGGCTGCGCGAAAAAATCGAAGCCAACCCCACCACGCCCGTGCTGCTGAAAACGGTGTGGGGCGTGGGGTACAGGTTCGACGACGGCACGGAGCCGGCCAGCCATGACTAGCGGCGATCTGTTCATCATTGTCACGGTTGTGCTGTCATGGGCGTTGGCCATCGGCGCCGTGACTGTGGTGCTGCAGCGCCTGCTCGGCAGGACCTCCATTGTGGTGCAGATCCTGCTCGTGGTCCTGGCCACCATCGCCATCCTGGTGGCAGGGATGGTGAGCGCCTTCAACGCCATGTTCATCTCGGAGGCGGATCTTCAGGTGATGTGGTTCATCCTGGCGATCGCCTCGGTCGTTGCCACGGTGGTCGCAGTGCTCTTGGGAGTCGGGCTGGCAAGGAACACCAACCGCCTGGCCGGGGATGCGGCCAGAATCGGCCGCGGAGAGCCCGTGGCACCGCAACGGAAAATGACCTCGGAACTGTCCGCGTTGGCCGCCGAGCTTGCTGCCACCAGCCATAAACTCGAAGAATCCAGACAACGGGAACAGGCAGTGGAGGCTGCACGGCGCGAACTGGTGGCCTGGGTTTCCCACGATCTGCGTACCCCGCTGGCCAGCATGCGCGCCATGGCCGAGGCGCTGGAGGATGGCATTGCCGAGGATGTTTCCGGCTACCACCAGCGAATAATCGGCCAGACCGACCAGATGGCCGTGCTGGTCAATGACCTGCTCGAGCTCTCCAAGATCCAGGCTGGAACCTTGGTGCTGGACCACCGGCCCTTGGACCTGTACGACGTCGTCAGCGACGCAATTGCCGACCTCGCCCCTGTTGCGGCCGGCCGTGCCATTGCCATCAACGGCGACGCCGTTGCCCCCACGTTGGTGGCTGCAGATGGCGCGTCGTTGTCCCGGGCCATCCGCAATGTGGTCCTCAACGGCATTCTGTACAGTGCTCGTGGAAGCACCGTGTCCATTGCCGTGAACTCCGCCGCTGGCGAGGCGGTAGTAGAGGTGCGCGACGGCTGCGGCGGGATCCCGGCGGAGGACCTGCCCCGGATGCTCACCGCGGGCTGGCAGAAGGACGCCGGTCGCACCAAATCGCGATACAGCGGCGCAGGGGTTGGCCTAAGCATTGTCCACGGCATCGTGCAGGCCCACGGTGGCACTCTGGAGGTTGCCAACGTTGGGGGTGGGTGCCGGTTCCGGTTGCGGATCCCCGCCGGCCAGGAGGGTCTGGGACCAGCCGTCTAGGGCAGTTCCCCGCGCAGCGGGGCGGTGGCGAACTCACGCATGCCGTCCTCAAACGCATGCCGCGGAGCCCAACCCAGTTCGGCTTTGGCCCGTGCAGAGCTCGCGGTGATGTGCCGGACGTCGCCCAGCCGGAAGTCCCCTGTGATCACGGGGACCGGGCCGCCGCCAACAGCGCTCAGGGCGCCCGCCACCTGACCAATGGTGTGGACCTCCGAGGCTCCCACGTTGTACGCCCTCATACTGCCTGCCGCCATGACCCCGCCTGCCGCCAGCGCTTCAACGGCGCACAGGTTTGCCTCCGCAACGTCCGCCACGTGGATGAAGCTACGGCGCTGGCCGCCGTCCTCGAACACCCGCGGCGCCTGCCCGCGGGCCAGGGCCGAGCGGAACAGGCTGGCCACGCCCGCATAGGGTGTGTCCCTGGGCATCCGGGGGCCATAGACGTTGTGGTACCGCAGGGCCGCGGCAGTGCCTCCGGTTGTACGGGCCCAGACCGATGCCAGGTTTTCCTGGGCCAGTTTGGAGGCAGCATAGACGTTGCGCGGGTCCAGCACCGCGCCTTCGGAGACCAGTGTGGGCAGCAGGACCTCGCCGGTGACAGGGTCCCGTGGGTCAAAGATTCCGAGCTTCATGTCCTCCACCCGGCGTGGGCCGGGCCGCACCAGCCGGCCGGATGAGTCCGTGTAGGCGCCCTCGCCATAGACCACCATGGAGGAAGCGAGCACCAGTTTGTCCCTGCCGGCCGAGGCCATGCCTGCCAGGAGTACGGCCGTGGCCAGGTCATTGTTGCGGACATAGTCCGGCGCATCGGAGAAGTCGACGCCGAGGCCCACCTTGGCGCTCTGATGGACAACGACGTCGATCCCCTCCAAAGCCGCAGCAACGGTGGATGCATCGCCAACGTCGCCCACCAGCAAAGACGCGCCGGGATCTGCTGCAGGCCTGACCGGATGCACCACCGGATCCAGCGAATCCAGGGTCCGGACCTCCCAGCCGCGGGCCAGGGCGGCTTCGACGATGTGGCCGCCAATGAAACCGGCTCCGCCTGTGACCAGAATTTTCACGGCCTGCTCCGTGCAGTACCGGGGCTTACCGGGCTGGCGGCGCCCATCACAGTGGCGACGGCGTCGGCGGGCATAAGGGCCATCCGCGGGAATCCGCCGACGTCCGCCGTTTCCACGCAGGCCAGCCCTGCGGATACTCTCCTCGCCGCCTCGGATAGCACGGCCAGAATCCGCGGCCGCGCGGCCGCCAGGCGGCCGAGTACCAGCTCCGCGGTCACGGGCTCGGAACCGTCGTGGCCGGTGTCGGCGTCGGTGATGAACGCCAGCGCCGCGAAATGCATGTTCAGCTCCGCCGCCAGCACCGGCTCGGGGTATTGGGTCATGCTGACGAGATGCGCACCGGCCCGGACCAGGGCTGCCGACTCGGCCTTGGTGGAAAAGCGTGGCCCGTTGGTGACAGCCACGGTTGCAGCGGGTGCGAATTGTTCGCGCTGCACCTCGAGAGCGTCGATGAGTGCGGCACGCAGCGGGGCACTGTAGGGCTCGGCGGCGGGCAGGTGCTGCACGCCGGTGGGCAGCGAGCCGTCGTAGAAAGTGTCCGCCCGGCCCCAGGTCCTGTCCAGAAACTGGTCGGGTACGGCAAAGGTCCCGGTTCCGTGGCTCGGAACCAGTCCGCCCACTGCCGCGGACGAGATGACAGCCTCCACACCCATGCTCTTGAACGCCCAGAAGTTGGCACGGTGGTTGATCTGCTGCGGGGCAATGCTGTGTCCGCGGCCGTGCCGGCTCAGGAACACGACCACCGGGCCGTCCGCACCTCCGGGACCGTCCCGTGCAGGCAGCCGGGCAACGGTGACGGGGCTGGACGGCGGGCCAAACGGCGTCGAGGCGTCCAACGTTTCCAGCACGGCCGCCCCGGGCAGCCGGTACAGGCCGGTGCCGCCAATAATGCCGACGCGGGCCAGGGATTCCGAGGGATAGTCCATGACCTCATCATGCCAACCCCGGCAGCAGTTGACGCGGGTGGAATCCTTACAAGTCCCGAACAAGCTGCGCCGCAGTCCAGTTGTTGTTGGCTCATAGCTGTACACGCGCTCCAGTAATCGTCAAAAGTGCGCGCCATTTTCGATCGCGAGGCCTTGCTTAATGCGTTAGTCAGAATTAACGCATTCATAGTGTTGGATGCCTTGGAGATCGCTGCGGAGCCGAGCCGGCGGCGGTTGCTGCGTCTCCTGGCCCGCCAGGAACAGTCCGTGGGGGAGTTGGCCGCCCACTTCACGGTCAGCCGCTCGGCGGTCTCCCAGCACCTGCTGCTACTGGAACAGGCAGGCCTGGTTATTGCGCGCAAAGAAGGGCGGAACAGGTTTTACCGGCTCAACCCCGAGGGCATGGGCCGGCTCCGTGCACTGGTCGAGCAGTTCTGGACCGACGAACTGGATTTGCTGGCCGCGGACGCGGCCGCATTGGCAGCAGGTCGGCACGGTCCAGGCAAGTCCGCACCACCCCGCTAGGTACTTCGCTTCAAGACAAAGGACCGCTCTCATGAGCTTCGACAAAACCATCCACCTGCCCGTCGACGCCGACGAAGCTTTCGCCCTGATCACGCAGCCAGAACGCCTGCGCCGCTGGAAGACGGTGGCCGCCAGTGTGGACCTTCGCGTAGGGGGCGAATACCGCTGGACCATCATCCCGGGCCACCACGCGGCTGGTACGTTCCAGGAAATCGAGCCGGGCAAGCGCATCGTGTTCACTTGGGGCTGGGAGTCCGGCACGGACCTGCCGCCCGGTGCGTCCACGGTCACCATCACGCTGGAGCCGGTCGACGGCGGTACGTCGTTGCGCCTGGTGCATGAGGGCCTCACGCCTGAGCAGTCCACGGCACACGCCGAAGGCTGGAACCACTACCTGGGACGTCTGGTCGCGGAGACCTTGTCGGATTCCGGGGCCGGCCCGGACGAATGGTCCGCTGCCACGGACCGGGTCGATGCGGCTCCCGAGGTCCGCATCGCCGAACTTGCGCAGACCACGCTGGAAGCGTTCGCCCGCCGCGGCCTTGATGGCACGATCGATATGGGCTTCGCCAAACTTCCCGCCACAATGGTGGCCAGCATCCTGAACCTTGAGTCGATGGTCCATGCGTGGGACTTCGCGAAGGCAAGCGGCCAGCACCTGGTCGTGTCCGACGTCGTCACGGACTATGTGGAGGGCCTGGCCTTGGTGACCATTTCCGGCCGGACCGTCGCCGTCTGACCGTTTCGCCGGGTGGAGCCACAGCGCCGAGCCAGCTCGAGGTCTCCGGGTATAGCCTCATCGAAGCCGAGACTTCTGAGGCAGCCCTGGAACTCGCCAAGCAGCACCCGCACCTGAATATGCCGGGCAGCGAAATCGAGGTCCACGAGGGCCAGCAGATTCCCGGAATGTAGCTGCGGACCTTCTCGTCATATCCTGCCGGGGCCGCCGCGCTATCAGGGCGGCGGCCCCGGCCCCCTCTGAGTCAGGAATTCCCATGCCCTGCACGAACGCGAGGACCGTTGCGAGGGCGATCGCGGTCCAGGCGAACGTCCCGATCCACGCGCATGCGTGCGGGGCTGCCTCGGCCATGTTCGTCAGGCTAGACCAGCTCGTGATCCGCTCCCACCCGCTCGAAGCAGCCGCCTTCGACGTCAACGGTTTGCGGATGGACTACGTGTTCTACGAGAGTCGGGGCTGTCGGTCAACGTCATGTACAGCATCGAGGACGGCGGAAAGCGAGCGGTCGGATTCAAACTGGCTGACGGCATGGAGATTCCGGCGGAACTGCCATCACGTTTCATGTTCGCCCGCCAGAAATCAAAGCTGGCAGGTGTTATCCGCGGTTCCTACTTCGTCGATTAAGGGCGAGTACTGATCAGCTGACTTGCGCGCCCGGCAGCATGCCGAGTGCGGTTTCCGCCGTCTCGATGGAGAGCCGATGCCCGCCGGGGATGTTTAGGGCAGACTGGTGGCGTGAGCGGATTCCGGTGGGTGCTGCACGTCGATCTTGACCAGTTCATCGCGGCGGTCGAGGTGCTCCGGCGGCCGGAGCTTGCGGGCAAGCCGATCATTGTCGGCGGTCGCGGCGATCCCACGGAACGGGCTGTGGTGTCGACTGCATCCTACGAAGCCAGGGCGTTCGGTGTGGGTTCCGGAATGCCCCTGCGCGTTGCGGCCCGGAAAGTGCCCGACGCTGTGATCCTGCCCGTCGATCATGAGGCATACCTCGCGGCGTCTGAAACGGTGATGGCTACCCTGCGCGCGCTGTCCGGCACCACCGTGCAGGTGCTGGGCTGGGATGAAGCCTTTGTAGGCACCGAGGCGGAGGACCCGGAAGCCTACGCCCGGCAGGTGCAGGCAGCTGTCCTGGAGCGAACGCAGCTGCATTGCAGCGTGGGCATCGGCGACACGTTGGTCCGGGCCAAGGTCGCCACCGGTTTCGGCAAGCCGGCCGGTGTCTTCCGTCTTACCGCCGGGAACTGGCTCGACGTCATGGGTAGCCGGCCCACCAAGGACCTGTGGGGCGTCGGAACCAAAGTGTCCGGCCGGCTGGCCAAGCTCGGCATCAACACCGTTGCCGAGCTCGCCGCGTCCGACCCGCAGGACCTGGTTGCGGAGTTCGGCCCCAGGATGGGTCCGTGGTACGCGGAGCTCGGGCACGGGGACGGCGCCAGCGTTGTGGACGATACCCCGTGGGTTGCCCGCAGGCATAGCCGCGAGACTACCTTCCAGCGGGACCTGACCGAGCCCGCCCAGGTGGACGAGGCCGTGCGGGAGCTGACAGCGCGTGTCTTTGAGGACGTTGTGGCCGAAGATCGGCCCGTGGTGGGCCTGACCCTGAAGGTACGGTACGCACCGTTCGTCACCAAGACCCACGCGAAGAAGATACCCGAGACATTCGACCGGAACGAAATCCTCGCGCGGGCATTGGACCTCGCAGCCGGAATCGAAGCGGGCCGTCCGATCCGGCTCCTGGGCCTGCGGGCCGAGATGGCTATGCCCGACGCGGCCCGAAAGGGACATACGCCTACGCGTGGCGGTTGGTGACGGCGCCGCTCCCGTTCTCACCAGCGCGGAAGATCGCTTCGGTGACTGTGGTGGCGCCGACCTGCACGATCACCCGTGTGACGCCGGGTCAGCCCAGCGCCAGGCGCATCGAGACCTGGTACCGGTCCGAGCGGTACGTGGAGATGGCGTACTCGATGGGAGTGCCCGGTTCCTCGGTCCCGGTGAAGGAACGGCGCTTGAAGAGCAGGACGGGTGCTCCCGGCGCGATGTCCAGCAGGGCAGCCGATTCCACTGACGCCGCGGCGGCCCCTACGGTCTGCTCTGCCTGTTGGACCGGGTGCCCGGCGGCTCCCAAAGCCCGGTACAGGGACCCGGTCAGATCTGACGAGAGCAGATCCGGCAGCAGGTCCGGCGGCAGCCACGACTCATCGACGCTGACTGGTGCTCCGTTGGCCAGGCGGAGCCGCCGGACCCGGTAGGCGGGCTGTTCCGGAGCCAGCCCCAGATGTTCGGCGGCCGCCGCAGGGGGCACTGCCGTGGACACGTTGATGACCCGTGTACTGGGCACGAAGCCTGCCTGCCGCATGTCCTCGTTGAAGGAAGCCAGGTGCAGGGTGGAACGGACCAGCCCGTGCGAAACGAAGGTCCCTTTCCCCTTGATCCGAACCAGCGCCCCGTCCTGGACCAGGTCCGAGATGGCCCGGCGGACTGTGATCCGAGAAACCCCGAACTGCTCCTCCAGCTGTCGTTCGCCCAGCAGGGCATCGCCGGGCCGCAGCGTGCTGGACACCAGGTCCTGGAGTTGCCTTCTGAGCCAGACGTGTTTCAGTTCCCCTGCTGTATCCATGTCTCCTATTTTCCGGGAAGATCGAACAGGCGTGCGCCTGCTTCCACGCGCCCGCCGGATGCCGCCGCTTCGATGGCGTCCGCCGCGCTGTCCAGGATCACCACGGGACTGCACATGCTCAGGTCCTTTGATCGGACCAGGGTAACGTCCACGGTGATCATGGGATCGCCGGCGCGGACCTGGTCGCCCTTCTGCGCGATCACCGTGAAGCCCTCGCCCTTCAGGCGTACGGTGTCGATTCCGACGTGCACCAGCACGGCGGGCCCAGACGCGTGCTGGACGATGTAGGCGTGCGGCATGACCTTGACCACCTTGCCGTCAAGGGGCGCCACAGCGGTGATCACGCCGGCGTCGTCATCAGGGATAACGGCTGCGCCGCCGCCCACGAGCCCTTTCGCGAACACCGGGTCCGGCACTTCGCTCAGCGGGATGAGCCTCCCGGGCAGCGGCGAGGCCACGCTGATAATTTGAGCGGTTGTTTCCGTGCCCAATTCAGGTGCGGTCACGTCAGAACGGCTCACATCAGATCCTGGATGTCTTCGGCGAGGCTCTCGGCTTCCGGGCCCACCACTACTTGGACCACTGTGCCGGACATCATCACGCCGTGGGCGCCGGCGGCCTTGAGGGCGGCCTCGTCCACGCGGCCGGCGTCCACCACTTCGGTGCGCAGGCGGGTGATGCACCCTTCGATCTCTTCGACGTTCCCGGCGCCGCCAAGGGCGGCGAGGATGATTTCTGCTTTGGACATGTTTACTCCCTGTGTTGGTGAGCGGTGAGGGGCGGTGGTTCCGGAAGCCAATTTGGAGCTTGAGGTTGACAACTGTGGCCGGCGCCCTTCACAGTGATGGTTGTCACTGGTTATAACCAGTTAGCTAGACTCTACTGAATCAAGCATCCCCGCACAAGCACCACCCTCTTCGAGACGAGGAACATCATGACAACGGAAAACCCCACAGCCGGCGCCGCGGCGCCGGAAAAGGCCAAGGGCAGCGGCAAGGCCCTGCAGAACATGCAGCGCTTCGGCCGAAGCCTCATGCTGCCCATCGCCGCCCTCCCCGCGGCAGCGCTCCTGCTCCGTCTGGGCCAGGACGACCTGTTGGGCAGGTTCGAATCCCTGACCACCGTCGCCCAGGTCATCGGTGCCGCCGGTGGCGCCCTGTTCGAGAACCTGCCGCTGCTCTTCGCCGTCGGTATCTCCTTCGGATTCGCCAAGAAGGGTGACGGATCCACGGCCCTCGCGGCCGTCGTCGGGTACCTGGTCCTGACCAACGTCTTCAAGGTCATGGCGCCGCTGGTGATGGGCGCGGCCCCGGAAGGCGGGAAAGATCCCGTCATCAACTACGGTGTGCTGGCCGGTATCGTGATGGGCCTGACGACGGCGTTGCTCTGGCAGCGCTTCCACCGCACCACCCTGCCGGACTGGCTGGGCTTCTTCGCCGGCCGCCGGCTGGTGCCCATTCTGACGTCCTTCGCCGCGATTGTGATCGGCGTGGTCCTGGCACTTATCTACCCGTATTTCAACACCGGACTCACGGCCGTCGGCAACGCAGTGGCGGACAACACCGTGGTGGGCAGCGGGGTCTACGGCACCCTCAACCGGCTGCTGATCCCGCTGGGACTGCACCACATCCTGAACTCCGTCGTGTGGTTCATCCTTGGTGACTACAACGGCGCCCATGGTGACCTGAACCGGTTCTTCGCCGGGGACCCTACCGCCGGCGTCTTTATGACCGGCTTCTTCCCCATCATGATGTTCGCCCTGCCCGCCGCCGCTCTGGCCATCTGGCAGGAAGCCAAGCCGTCGCAGCGGAAGATCGTGGGCGGCGTGATGCTCTCCACCGGCCTCACCGCCTTCCTCACGGGCATCACCGAACCGCTCGAGTTCTCGTTTATGTTCGTCGCCTGGCCGCTGTACATCGTGCACGCCTTCCTCACCGGAACGTCCATGATGCTGGTCAACTTCCTGGGCATCCACCACGGGTTTGGCTTCTCCGCCGGGGCCATCGATTACGTCCTGAACTTCGGCATCGCACAGAACCCGCTGTGGCTGATCCCGATCGGGCTGGTCTATGCCGCCATCTACTATGTGGTGTTCCGCTTTGTGATCCGCCGCTGGAACCTGCGCACCATGGGCCGCGAAGATGAAACCGACGAGAACGGCTCCATGGCCAAGGCCGATGCAAGCTGAGCTTTTGTCGGCCCGGAGCGGCGGGGACGACGGCGTGGTGGCGCTGCGGGGCCGCCTCGTCACCGGCCACCCAGGCGACGCAGTGATTGACGACGGCACCGTGGTGATGGCCGGGGGAACCATCCGGTGGTGCGGCCCGACGTCGGACCTGCCGGGAGGATTCGACTCCGAGGTCCGGCTGGTGCCGCTGATCCTGCCCGGGCTCGTGGACGTGCACTGCCACGGTGCCGTGGGGCACACCTTTTCCGCGGACGCTGACGGGGCCAGGCTGGCCGCCGCCCATCACGCCTCGGAAGGCACGACGTCGGTACTCGCCTCGCTCGTTTCGGCGCCGTCGCCCGTGCTGCTGGAGCAGATCGCGGCGCTGCGGGACGTGGTGGCAGAAGGCGCCCTGGCCGGCTTGCACCTGGAAGGGCCGTTCATCACCAAGAGCATGTGCGGGGCCCAGGACCCTGCAGCCATCATCGACGGCGATCCGGCGCTCCTGAAGCAGTGGCTTGAGACGGGGCGCGGGACCGTGCGGTCACTGACCCTGGCCCCCGAAACCCCGTACTTTGCTGAGCTGGTGCAGCTCTGCCGGGAACACGGCGTTGTGCCTTCCCTTGGGCACACCGCCGCTACGGCATCCCGCACCCGGGAAGTCCTGGGCGCTGATGGCGGTGCTGGTGGTGGTGACCGCCAGTGGTCGGCCACGCACCTGTTCAACCGGATGCCTTCGCTGGGCCACCGGGCTGCCGGGCCCGTCGCGGTGATGCTGCAGGCCGCCGAGCAGTCACCTGGGCACATGGTGCTTGAGCTGATTGCCGACGGTGTGCATCTCGACCCGGAAATCGTCCGCATGGTTTTCAACCTCGTGGGTCCCCGCTCCGTTGCCCTCATCACGGATGCGATGGCAGCGGCCGGAATGTCCGATGGGCACTACACCCTCGGCAGCCTGGACGTGCTGGTCCAGGACCGGGTGGCGCGGCTGGCGCCGTCGGACAGGACCCAATCCGGGGAAGGGGAGGAAACCGGAGCGATCGCCGGGGCCACGAGTTTCCTGCTGGAAAACGTGCGCCGCTGCGTCGAATGGGGGATTCCGCTCGCCGACGCCGTGGCTGCGGCTTCGTCCACGCCGGCCCGGCTGATGGGCCTTGACCGGGGCACCACCAGGGTTGGCGCCATCGCCGCGGGATATCGCGCGGACATACTGGTGGCCACCGACGAACTTGACCTCGTGCAGGCCTACCGTGCCGGCACATCACAAACGCAGGAAAGGAAAGACCGTGCAGATAGTTCTGTGTGAGTCCGTCGATCAGGTAGGAGCCCGGGCGGCAGACATCATTGAGGCCAGGGTGCGGAGGGGTCCGGCGGTCCTGGGCCTGGCCACCGGAGGCTCCCCGAGTTCCACCTACCAGGAGCTCATCCGACGGCACCACGAGGAACAGCTCAGCTTCGGCCAAGTCACCGGCTTCACGCTCGACGAGTACGCAGGACTGCCAAAGGAACATAGGCGGTCGTACTACTCCACCATCCGGCGCGAGTTCGTAGACCAGGTCGGCCTGCCCCTGGAGCAGCTTTTCACCCCGCAGGGCGACGCGGCGGACCTCGTTGCCGAGGCAGAACGCTACGATGCAGCGATTGCGGCGGCCGGGGGAGTGGACATCCAGATCCTGGGCATCGGCGCGAACGGCCACATCGGGTTCAACGAACCGACGTCGTCACTTGCCTCGCGGACCCGGGTAAAGACCCTGGCGGGAGCCACCCGCACTGACAACGCCCGGTTCTTCCCGGACGGCAGCGTACCGCGGCTGTGCCTGACCCAGGGACTGGGGACCATCCGCGAGGCGAAGCTGGCCGTCCTCGTGGCGATGGGGGAGAACAAGGCCGCCGCCGTCCAGGCGATGGTGGAGGGCCCTGTCAGCGCCAACTGTCCGGCGTCGGTGCTGCAGCTTCACCCGAGGGCCGTGGTCCTCCTGGACCCGGCGGCCGCGTCCCGGCTCTCCATGCTCGAGTACTACCGGGACGCGCAGGAGTTCAACGACCAGCTCGGCCAGACCCCTACCAGACCGTGGCTGATCAGCTCTTCAACCTGAAGGCGGATGCCGAGGCTGGCGCTCGCCACTCATGGTGCGAGCACTCCGTGGCGGGAGCATTCGGCGGTCCAGCCCAGCGGCGTCACCTGGACTTTCATGCGTCGCCGGCAGGCGGCGCAGTAGCGCGGCGGTTCCATTGCGAGGCGTTCGCCGCAGCGGTGGTGAACGTCCGACGCCGGGCTGTCGCCGCCGTCGGACGGTACGCCGCAGTGCCCACAGAACATAGCGGCGGAGCCGGTGGTTGATCCAGTCGGGCCTGAGGATCGGTTGGGGATCATAATGTCTTCTGGAGTTCCTTGATGGGCATGTTCAGCTCGACGAGCAGGTTCAGGTCGGCGTCTGCCGGTCGGCCCAGTGTGGTCAAGTAGTTGCCGACGATGATGGCGTTGATGCCGCCCCTGAGGCCTTGGCGGGTGCCGAGGTCGCCGAGGGTCAGCTCGCGTCCGCCGGCGTAGCGGAGCACGGTGCGGGGCATCGCCAGCCGGAACGCGGCGATGGCGCGGAGGGCGTCTTTGCCATCCATGATGCCCTGGTTTTCCAGCGGGGTTCCGGGGCGGGGGTTGAGGAAGTTCAGCGGGACTTCGTGGGGTTCCAGGGCCGCGAGCTGGGCTGCGAGTTCCGCTCGCTGTTCCAGGGATTCGCCCATGCCGATCAGGGCGCCGCAGCACAGTTCCATGCCTGCGGCCTTGACCATATTGCAGGTATCCAGGCGCTCCTCGTAGCTGTGCGTGGTGACGACCTCGGGGAAGTAGCTGCGCGCGGTTTCCAAGTTGTGGTTGTAGCGGTGGACGCCCCATGCGGCGAGCTGGTCCACCTGGCGCTGGGTCAGCATGCCCAATGAGCAGGCGATGTTGATGTCCACTGCCTCGTTGATCCTGTCGATGGCGAACTTGATCTGGTTCATGAGCTTGATGTCCGGACCACGGACGGCGGCGACGATGCAGAATTCGGTGGCTCCGGTCGCAGCGGTCTCTTTCGCGGCCTTGACCAGCTCGGGGATGTCCAGCCAGACGCCGCGGACGGGGGAGTCGAACAGGCCGGACTGGCTGCAGAAATGGCAATCTTCGGGGCAGCCGCCGGTCTTGATGGAAATGATGCCCTCCACCTCGACGTCCTCACCGCAGTGCCGCAGCCGGACCTCGTGGGCGATCTGCAGGGCGGCGGGCAGATCCCGGTCCGGCAGCCTCAGGATTTCCACCAGCTGGCTTTCGGAGAGGCCGATTCCCTGCTCCAGGACCTGTGTCCTGGCGGTTTCGAGGATAGTGCCGGGGTTGGCCTCAAGGTCTGGCTGCATCGTCATCAATAGTCCTTTTTTGGGGTTGCTTAGCTGCGGATATTGCCTCGGAACAAACGCTAGTTCTCAGTTCGGTGCGGGATTTTGTCGGGTGACGACAAAGCAATGACGCAGAAATTGGACCCCGGATTCTGGGGCGTGGCCCTTATGGTGGTCACGGGTAGCTTGTGAAAAAGTGAAATATCCGAGGCTATGGCTGGCGGGGCTGTGTGGGTGGTCCTGGGCAGTGGCGCCGACGTTCTGTCCGATGAAAAGGGCCCTACCTTCGCAGAGGTTCTCACCAGGGCTGAGGCGCTATGGCAGTCCATAGTCCACCGGTCAAAATGACTGGGTCAACCTGAATGAAGCCCACCTGGGGGATTTGGCGGGTGCGGTTGGCGGGATGTGATGTTTGCGGACGCGCGCGTTGTCCTGAGCCGTCGTTGCCCGAACCCGTGGGCGGGAAGGAGGTCTCGGATGAGCGGCCCAGTGGAACCCTGCGCGCCGGTAGACCAAGGCAGCCGGACCGTATCAGCAGGCCGATAGAAGAAGGGTGCGGCTCCATGGGAGCTGCACCCTTCTTCTATGTGGCAGGAGGCCTTCTTGAAGGCGTCCCTGATCTTCTCGCCGGCCTGCTTTAAATCCGAATGGGCAGGATTGGCCCAGGCCTTCGGCCCTCAGACTTTCATCACCGGTTGCCTCTTGGCTCTTGACCGCTCCCGTTGGCGTCCGCGGTAGCTTGTCGCCTCAGCTGCCGCCGCTCCTGTTGAGCTTTCCGTTGACGCCATCAGGGAAGAACCCGCCGGACTTGACCGATTCCGCGGTCAGGTAGGCAATATTCAGGACCTGCGCGGGGGTACGGCTGAAGGCCAGGGCGTTGGCGTCGGCGGGCACGAGGTTGGCTACCTGGGCAGTCCCGATGCCCTGATCGAGATCCGTTGTGCCGTCCAGGCTGTCGCGGGCGTCCGAGATGGCCTGAGCTGGTGCTTGCAGGTCCCGGGCGTACATAGTGGTTCGAATGATGCCCGCGTGGTAGGCCTCCACTGCCAGGATGCCTGCGGCCGCCTCGAGATAGGTCTTGTTGTCGATGAACGGGGCGGCACCCTTATAGGCGGTGACGCCGACGTCTTCAAAAATGAACGCCCCGAGCAGGAAACTGGTTTCGTCCGTGAACGGGCTGAAGGTCTGGCCCGCCGTGATGAGTCCGGCGGCGAGAGCGGCCGCGGTGAAACTGGCATCAAGGTCGATCGGAGGGCGGGCCACGGCGGCTTTACCCAGGGCGCTGCGCAAGAACCGGACGTGCGCCTCTTCATCGGCCGCGATCTCCACGGCGTACTTCTGGATCAGGCTGCCCGCAGTAAACGGGACCTGGCTGCCGCCGGTTACTCCGCCTTTCTTGCCCTTACCGTCGGTGAGACTGTCGGCAAGACCTACGCCCGTCACTGCCCGCAGGTAAAATTCGGCCTCAAGGTATTCCAGGTTCAGCGCGAAGTTCAGGATGGCCGCATCACTGGGTCCATCACGATCATCATCATGATCCCCATCGGCGGCTGCGGACGTGGCAGAGAGCAGCGCCACCGCACCGCCGATCCCCGCTGCGCCGGCGGCCCTGAACAGCCGACGGCGGTCAAGGCTATCTTCCGCGCTCCGGGCCATTGCGTTGGTAATGAATTTCTGATCGAACATTCTGTTCTCCTGCCATTCAAATGACATGGCGGGGGGCAGGACTTACTCCTTTAGCGCACCCCAGCGCTGCGACACCCTCGTCGCCACGGCCAGACGGCCATGATAACTCTCAGGGTACCCGCCCCGGCTACAGCGAGGTAAGAGACCGAGCCTGACGCGAAAATAGGAAACGTTTTCTCCGGCCACGGCCGGAGCAGCGCGCCTCAGGAACGAGCTCCTGGAAAAGAACGGAAGGCCACCATTCCTTCAGCCGATTGACGTCCTGAGGTATGTCCGGTAACGATCGTTCGTTAGCGCTACTGTTTGCGCAGTGGCCCTTGACGGCCAGCGCGTCGACGAAAGGCACGGAACGACGCGCAGGCTGCCCCGCGATTGCCGCGCGATCACGGGGCACCTCACGGCTTTGGACGGCTCGTACGGGTACCTGTCTGAATGCTCTCCACGCGACGGTGTCCGGCATTTACGATTGGGCATCCGTCGTGCGCTTCGCCGGGCAGGGACTCGGAGTCGCGCGTGGCGACCAGGGCGGATCTCAGAACCGCCAGGTGGGCGATGGTGTCGTCTATGTCCTGGACGCGTTGTGTGAGAATGCCGCGGACGGTTGCGCAGGGCGGCGTTCCTGATTCTTCCTGCAGGGTGAGGATGCCCGCTATGTCCTCCAAGGCGAGTCCGAGGGAGCGGGCGCGCCGGATGAACGCCATGGTGTCGATATCATCCGCGGTGTACAGGCGGTATCCGCCGGAGCTTCGCGGCGGGGTCCGGATCAGCCCGCGTCGCTCGTAGAGCCGGATCGCTTTGGGCGTGAGGCCCGTGTGTTTGGCGGCCCGGCCGATCGTGAGCATGAGCAGGGTTCCCATTATTTCCTCCTTTGTATTGACGTTACCCCCGGGTCAAGGTTTTAGCGTGGGACGTACGAGGAGGAGGTGGAAGGAAATGGCTTTACAACTAGGTGAGGTTTACCGTTGTCCGGATTCGTCGTACGCCTGTGAGATCACGGTGACGAAGAGTGCAGCGGAAGGCCACGGCGGGGACAAGAACCCAACGTGCTGCTGCGGGCACAGCATGGAGAAGATCAGCTGAGCGGACGAACGGCAGGCAGGCCGCCGGGTATCCGGGCGGTTTTCCGACGACCGGAATGGCGGCGACTCTGGGAGGAGCCCACGGCCTCGGCCGCCGGTGACGCATTCGCGACCGTGGCGTTAGGCCTGCTGGTTAGTGACAGCACTCGGGAAGGGTGCAGACGACTTCTGATACGGAAGCGCTCGAAGTCGTCTGCACAAACCGTCGTTTTGTTCGAAGTCGCGTGCACGAACCGCCGCGGACGATGGGGACTTTTAGTCGTTCGGCTGGGTCTCGGCGACCGCCAGCTGCGACGTGAGATCCTCCGGATTGGCGGAATGAACCCGGATCGGGTCAGCCAGGTTCCGGACTCCGACGCCGCGGCCTGCCAAGTCGTGGATGAGGTTCAGGCTGTCCCGGGCCGTAAGGCCCAACCGGTCCAGGGTGTGCACCACGATCACATCCCCTCGCGGGCCTGGTCGAGTACTTCATGAAGTCCGGGCCGGTTTGTGGTGGATCCGGATTTCTTGTCCAAATATATGTGCCGGGCGGGGATGCCCTCCCCGCGCAGCGCGTCGATCTGTCGGTCCAGGTTCTGTTTTGCGGTCGAGACGCGGGCATACCCAATTGTGACTGTTAACTCTATTTGGCGGTTAGATCGCAGCTTGAATGACGGTTTTGCCGTTCTGCTTGCCGAGCGGTCAGTGCAGCAGATTCGGTGTCGGCCGTGGCGCCCCGATCTGTGTGTCAGCACGCCGCCTTTCTCGCGTCCTCGACGGTGGTGGACATCTTCTCGTTCATCGGCCCCGACGACGCTTACCTCGATCTTGACGATTGCGCCGTTGGCGACGACGGCGTTCTGGCCGCCGACATAGATGATGGTGGCGCCGGGTGGCACGATCGGGACGTGGCTGAAGGCCGGGCTCGAGACGATCCCTTCGGGGCGGATGCGCTGTATGGACGCCATGCCGGGCCCGCTCGCTGCACCACTGCTACCGGTAAAAGCACATAGACGCAGAGTACGACGGCGGGGCTCCTCCACCGTCGTACTCTGCTGTCAGGCGCCGATGCAGCCCGGCCGCAACCTCCGGATCAGTAGCATCGGGCCAGGACGAAGACGTCCACATAGGCAGCAAGGAGTATTGAATGACGAGAATGCTGATTATGGGTCCGCCCGGCTCGGGCAAGGGGACGCAGGCGGAACGGATTTCGGAGCGCCTCGGCGTTGTGGCCATTTCAACCGGCGATATCTTCCGTGCCAACGTCAAAGGCGGAACGCCGCTGGGTTTAGAGGCCCGGAAGTACATGGATAACGGAGACTTCGTTCCGGACAGCGTCACGAATGAGATGGTGCGCAACCGGCTCAGCCAGGACGACGCCAAGGAGGGATTTCTGCTGGACGGCTACCCTCGCACGGTGGCGCAGGTGGACTACCTCGACGGAATCCTCGCTGCTGGCGAACACAAACTCGGAGTGGTCCTGCAGCTGACCGCGGTTGACGAGGAGCTGGTCTCCCGCCTTTTGGGCCGGGCCAGGGAAACTGGGCGGAGCGATGACAACGAGAGCGTCATCCGTCACCGGCTGGCCCTTTACCACCAGCAGACGGAGGCCGTGGTGGCCAGGTATACCGGCCGCGGGATCCTTGCCGAGGTGGACGGGATGGGCGGGATCGAGGACGTCACGGACAGTGTCATGGGCAGGATCGACGACGTGCTGAGCGCGCCCGCCCGCGGACTGTAGGAGGCGCGACAGCGGGTGAACGACGGCGGTCTCTCCCGCCGTCGTTCACCCGTGGGCACTGTTGTTAGTTATCGATCACTTTCTGTCAATGAATTCTTTACCAGCTTGGAGATTCAGCTGCAAACACGAATAGCCCGGTGCGCGGCAATTGCCACGCACCGCACGATCACGTGGGGAACTAGCGTTTGACGACGTCCAGCTTGAGCATTTTGGCGATGATGCCGTCCAGCTCGGAGGCGTCGAAGATCTTCTTCCAGTCGTCCTTGATGATGGTGTCCTTGCCGTACTGGACGGCGATTTCGCACGGCTCGGAGAACGGGTTGGAGCCACGGAGGGCGTTGGTCAGGGCGATCTGCACGTGGCCGAACAGCATGGCCTTGGCCGCTTCCTCGGGAACGCCGGCGGTGTGGACGGTCTCGTGCAGCGCTTCGTTGAGCAGGGTGCCGATCATGCAGGCAACGGTCTCAACCATGGCGAGCCAGGGTGAGCAGTATCGCGCCCGCCTTCAGCTGGGGGAGTACGCCTTCGGAGACGATGCCGAGGACGGTTTCCGGGACGGCGAGGATGACCACGTCGGCGTTCTTGGGGGCATCCTCAGCGGAGGTGATGCCGCGGCCTTCGGCGCGGACGCGCTCCTGGCCGGCGGGGGAGCTCTCGCTGTAGAAGACGGTGTGGGCGCTTTTCTGGAGGTTCCGGGAAACGCGCATTCCCGTTTTGCCACCGTCTCCGACGACGGAGACGGTCAATTTTGCTGCTCACATTTCACTTGCTCCTTAGGAATTCGATGCTGTGTTTGGTCCACTGCTTTTCGAGGCGGATGGTATCGGGCTCGGAGTCCTGCCACGGCAGCCAGTGTTCGATGACCTGGTTGATATTTCTTTGGTGGGGTTGGAACTTGGTGACCATGTAGTCGTAGTCGAGCAGGCCTTCGCCGAGCGGTGCGCAGGCATAGGTGAACCCGACCCAGCCGTCCTTGCGGCTGAACGCGAAGTCCTTGACGTGCATGTTCAGGACGTAAGGCGCGACGGCGTCAATCACCTCGCGCGGCATCTCCAGGGCCGCGACGGTGTTGGTCGGGTCGCTGCAGATGCCCAGATAAGGGCTGTCCACGCCGCGGATCACGTCCAGGATCCGGGAGGTGGGCACCTGTTCATAGGTTTCCACCGCGATCTTTACCCCGGCGGCTTCGAAATCGGGCAGGACCTTTTTGAAGATCGCCACGGCTTCCCCTGCCGTCGGTGGCCCGGGACGTTGAACATGGTCCTCGGCAGGTGCGAGCCCAGGATCCCGGGCGATGTGCAGGAATTTCCGCAGGTGCTCCACGCGGATGCCCTTGGTGCCGAGCTCCAGGGAGATGCCCAGCCGGTCCTCGGTGGCCCAGACGGCAACGAGCTCGGAGTCCGTTATGGGGTTTCCAGCGGGGCGTAGTCGCAGACCTGGAACAGGTCCACACCAAGTTCCGCAGTCCGCTCCAGTGCCTGGTGGATGCTGAGCGGTTCGGCGACCTTGTCCGAGAGCTGCCAGAAGAAGGCGTAGCTGATCAGGCCCGGTCCGGCGCTGCCGCCATAGATGACGCGGCTGTCAATTTCCGCGGAGCATTGCGCGACAGCCTCTTCCGGCGAACCGGCGTGAAGCTCGCCCACGAACAGGATGGGCGTGAGGCCGTTGCGGCAGGCGGCGGCCGTCTTTCAGCCGGATGACCGTCACATCCTCGCCGAAGATCCGACGGTGTTCGGCATGGCCCACTTCGGCGTAGCGTCCGCCGAGCTCGGCCACGGTCTTGCCGCCCACTTCGCCGGTGAAAACGCTTACGTGCTCGTCGCTGGCGGTGGTCGCCTTCTTTTCGGTCTCCAGAGCGCCGGTCAGCCAGGCCTGGAAGTGCAGGCCGTTCAGCTGGCCGAGACGAGGATTACCGAAGAGGCTCCTGGAGCGGATGCGCGCCAACCTTGAATCCATGGAGCGGAATCTGGACAACCTTTCGGCTTTCGTAGAGGCCGATCAATGCCTCCAGGCCAAAAGAATCTCGGACTTCAGTGGCCGGCTCAATCCTGCCGGCGAACTCCTGAAGGAGCTCGCCGCGTTCCGGGGCCTCGCTGTAGTGTCGGTCCAGGACCTCTGGCGATCCCCAAACCTGCGAGGTTAAGGCGGACGCCTGGGTTCTCAGCCCTGGGCTGCAGCCACCATGCGTTTACCGTTGAAGTATTCGAGGTGCCAGCCCTCGGTGACATGGTGGTGGGCCAGATTCAGCACCGCGTTGTCGATCCTGTGCAGGGTGCGGCCGATAGCGAGGTTGAGGCTGACCCGAAGGAGCGTGCCGTGGGCTACCACCAGGACGCGTCGGCCGGAGAATTCATGGGCCAGTGCTTCCAGCGCCCCCAACCCGCGAGCGGCCGCGTCATCCTCGGTTTCGGCGCCGCGGTAACCGCCGGGTATGCGCACAGCCTCCAGCTCGAGGCCGGCCTGCAGGCCCTCGGCCTGTCCGAAGCTGCGTTCGGCGAGCGACGGAATATGCCGGGTAACGCTCAGCCCCAACCCGTCTGCTATCACCTTGGCCGTTTCCGCGGCTCGGCTAAGCGGCGAGGACACGATCGCGTCCCACTCATAGCCAGACAGGACGCCAACGGCGTCGCGCGCCTGGCCACGGCCGACGTCGTTCAGCGGAATGTCGGTGGCCCCCTGGAGCCGACGCTGCGCATTCCAGTCTGTCTGGCCATGACGGATCAGGGCGAATGTCGTAAGGGTCATGATGACTATTCTCCCTGACGGCATGCACGGACCGGGCAGCCGTCGGGATCAAAGCAACTTGCTGGACCAAACGGTCGGGAGGCGTGGGGAGTCAGCAGTGTTGGTCCTCGCTGTTTGTGCAGGCACCGCGATGCTCCTGCGGCGTTGAGGAAGTTGCGCGTTCCATGCCCTGTCCTGGCTGCACGGCGATGCGGCACGGGTCCTGCCGATAGCCGCGCAGCTGCTTCCGTGTCAGGATCAGGTATGCCACACCGCCTGATGCTGCTTGATACTGCGTCCCTGTACTTTCGCGCCTTTTATGGCTTGCCGGACACCATCTGCCGCGCAGACGGAACGCCGGTGAACGCGGTTCGCGGCCTCCTGGACATGATCGCCCGCCTCACCACGGATTACGGGGCCACGCATCTGGTTGCATGCTGGGACGACGACTGGCGTCCGCAGTGGCGCGTGGACCTGATCCCGACCTACAAGTCGCACCGGGTTGCCGAACTTGTGTCGGATGCTCCCGACGTTGAGGTGGCCCCGGACGCGCTTGAGGCGCAGCTTCCGATGATCCGCCGCGTCCTTGAACTCGCCGGCATCGCCATCGTGGGGGCCGCGGAACACGAAGCCGACGACGTCGTCGGCACCTATGCAAGCCACGCGGACCTCCCCGTCGATGTGGTCACCGGGGATCGTGATCTTTTCCAGACCGTCAACGATGACCGTCAGGTGCGGGTGATCTACACCGCGCGGGGCATGAGGAACCTCGAAGTCGTGACGGACGCGGTCGTCGTCGGGAAGTACCGCGTGCTGCCCGAACAATATGCCGATTACGCGACCCTGCGCGGCGACGCCTCCGACGGGCTGCCGGGCGTTGCCGGCATCGGTGAGAAGACCGCCGCGTCGCTCCTGGGCGAGTACGGCACGCTGGAGAACTTGCTCGCTGCAGCAGCTGACGGGGGAGGCGGGGTATCCGCGTCCGTGCAGTCCAAGCTGGCCGCTGCCGCCGACTACCTTACGGTCGCGCCAACGGTTGTGAAAATCGTGCGCGACCTCAATGTTCCCACCCTCGAGGAAGCGGGAGCACAGCTGCACCCGGTCGACGGCGAATCGCGCGCCGAACTGGAGCGTCTCGCCGTTGAATGGAACCTTGGAAGCTCGGTCAAACGGCTGCTTGACGCGCTTGACCGACAATAACGGTCACTGCGCATTCGCCCTGCTAGACCGGCCTGGGGGTGCTCCACTCCGGCCACGGCTCGTCGACCGGTGCCTGTAGCCAACTCCACTCCGGCAAGGGATCTACCGGGCACAGATCCTCAGGCGGACGTTCGCCGGGCAGGATGTCTTCGGGCACGGCCGGGCCAAGTTCCCGGTGCCATAGTTGGTTCAGGATTTCGGGCGGCCAATCGGGTGGTTCCCAGTCCTGTTGTTCGCTGGCGTACTGACGGCCTGTCGGTGAAATCCAACCGGGTGGCTTGTCGGTGGTCGCCCCAGTGGGTGTCCAGCCGCTGGCGTGTTTCAGCCTGTGGTGCTTGGGGCATGGATGCCCGAGGTTAATGATGCCGGTGGTGCCGCCGTCGGCCCAGGCGAGGAGGTGGTCGGCCTCATTGTCCAGAGACTGGTTGCTGCAGCCGGGGAACGGGCATTTCCCGGCTGCAGACGGAGCCATTGCCGCATGCTGACGGGGATGCGGTAGCTGGTCCGTCCGATCTCCAGCGGCGCCCCGTCGCGGGGATCAGTCAAGACACGGTGGAACGACGAGGAACTTTCGGCCATCAGACGACTGGCCATCGACGCCGGGATGGGGCCGTACCCATCGAGCATTGCGGGTTCGTCGGTGAGGCCCATGAGGGCGAACACCGGCACGGTCACGAGCACCTGCGCCGACGGTGACGGCACGTGCTCCGCCGTGCCGCCAAGGAGCCACTTGGCGGCCACGTCGGCGCGGATTTGGCTCAGGTTCCGGTCCTCATGGGGTCCTTGGAGGGCGCGGGCCGCGGTGGTGGTGCGGTCCCAGATCCCGGCCGCCTGGTCCGCGGGGAGGTAGGCCGAGAGCCAGGCCATGCCGTCCCGGTCCGGGGCGAACTCCAGCCGGCGGTCCAGGGCGCTTTTGGTGTGGCGTTTTTCGATGCTGTCCGGGTGGTGGCGTTCGCGCCAGGTCCGGGCTTTGTACCGGAACCGGGACGGCACGAGTTCCCCGGCGGGGCAGCCCTGTGCAGGGTTGGGTGCATCGGGGTCCAGAAAGTGGGCTTCCAAGGCGGCGGCGCCGTCGGGGTCCAAGTTCGCGGTTTCCTCGACCATGGCCCGGGCATGCTGCCACGAAATGTTCCCATCCTGCAGGGCGGCCAGCGCCAGCGTGAGGGTGGTTGTCAGTTCGTGGGCCTCGGACAGAAGCGCACCGGCCGTCCGTTCGCTGACCGTCAGGACGCACGCGACCTCGGAGACTACCGCCATCTCCTGAGCAATGCGGCCCTGCGGAAGCGCGTTCGGGGAGGCCATCGTCCGGGCCGTGTCGGCGAACCCGGCTGCGGCGTGGACCACCAGGGCAGCCGTGGCAGCCTGCAGGCGGGCAGCCTCCGCGAGGGTGTCCAGCCAGCCGTCAGACTGATGCCGCAGCGGATCCGGATCTCCTGGACCGGAGAAGCCTGCGCCAGGGATCACCCCAGCAAGCGCAGCGACAGAAGCCTTGATGGCCTCCAACGCCTCCACCGCTGTTGTCCTTTTCATACTCACATCATCTTGCGAGGCTCTGACATTTAAGGGTCCCCGCGGACCTGTCCCGAGGAACCCGGCGAGAGAACTTCGGCCACCCGCTGGCTGGGGGCCGATACGCCATGCGGTGGCGGGCCTGGAACAGCGCCGCCATGCTCCGACGCGCTTGCTGCTCAGGCAGGGGCCGGGAGGAACCGGCCGTTCCTGATCCGCGACGGGCCAAAAACGACGTTCAGCGGGGCAATCGTCCGCGGCCCGTGTTCCCGCGACAAGGGGCGGCCGACGGCGACATGGGGCACCCAGTGCGGGTACCGGTAGCCCAGCGACGGTGAGCTAAGGATGAAGTCGTCCACATTGTCCACGAGGAGGCGGTCCAGGAGGTCATGCAGGCCCTGCACCAGGGACACCCGGTAGTCGTGCACCCGACCGGGTACGTCCACTTCGAATCCGGAGATGCCGCCGCCACCCAGCACAATCAGTTGTTCCGAGGTGCCCGCAAACCCGTCCAGAACGGGCAGGCCCTGCAACCAGCCCGTTGTATGCCGGACGGCATCACCGGCCGGGGTGATCCCCTTGGTCCAGTCCGCGACGTCCTGCGCAAAATCCGCCAGGATGCCTATATGCAGCAGCGTCAGGTGCAGCCCTTGCGGCCTGCGCAGGGCATTGACGTACTTGCCCAGCGCCTCATAGTCGGAGGGGCCCGCTCCCACCGCCAGGACGGGAACCTCCACTGTGATGCGCGGAACAGGCTGCATGGCTCCCTCTCACAGTGGCACAGACTCGTGGCTTCTGGCTGCCATTATCCTCCGATGCGGCCACCCCGACCCGGGGGTTGCTCTTGCCCTTGCGCCCGCCAGGGTGTCGAATCAAAGAACACGATTCGGCCCGGTGCATGGCAAAGATGCCAGGAGGTTCCCATGTCAGTGAGAGGCACAAAGGACACAGCGCGGACCGCGGGGCGTGGAGGGCCGGAAATGCGCCGGGCTGATGCTACTAACGGCATCGCGGCAACGGATTCCAAGCAGGTGCGCAACGTGGCGCTGGTGGGGCATTCGGGCGCCGGCAAAACCCTGCTGATCGAAGCGTTACTGGCTGCCCACGGCATGATTACGCGCAAAGGCTCCATCGCGGACGGCACCACCGTGAGCGACTCCGACCCGTCAGCAGTGCGGCAGCAGCGGTCGGTCACGCTGTCCCTGGTTCCGCTGCTCATCAACGGCATCAAGGTGAACCTGCTGGATACGCCGGGGTATCCGGACTTTATCGGCGAACTTCGGGCGGGGCTGCGGGCCGCGGACTCCGCCCTCTTTGTTGTCTCCGCCGTGGACGGCATCGACGCTACCACTACGGCGCTCTGGGGCGAATGCGAACGCCTCGGCACTCCCCGGGCCGTGGTCATCTCCCGCCTGGACCACCCCCGGGCAGATTACGACGGCGTCCTGGCCGCCTGCCAGCAGGCGTTCGGCGACTCGGTGCTGCCGCTGTACGTCCCGGTCCGCTCCGGCGGCGAAACCACCGGGCTGCTGGGATTGCTGACGGGTACAGTTTCGGACTACTCCGCCGGGCAGGCAGACGCCGGCTCCCGGGACGCCGATCCCGGCGAGCGCGCGGGTTCCGAGGGCGGCGCCCGCGGCCGGCTCATCGAGGGGATTATCGCCGAAAGCGAGGACGAAACCCTGATGGACCGGTACCTGGGTGGTGAGGACGTCGATACTGATGTCCTCATCGCGGACCTGGAAACCGCCGTCGCCCGTGGTTCCTTCTTTCCGGTCCTGCCAACCTCGGCTGTCACGGGGCTCGGCACGGCGGAAGTGCTGGAAATCCTGACCAGGGGCTTCCCATCGCCGGTGGAGGGCGGCCTCCCGGCGGTGACTGACCTGGCGGGGGCTCCCGCGGCGGCTCTGGCCTGTAACCCGGACGGGCCGCTGGCGGCAGAGGTGGTCCGCACCACCATTGATCCGTTCCTGGGCAGGGTCTGCCTGACACGGGTCTTTTCCGGCACGTTGCGTGCTGACACGCCCGTGCACGTCGGCGGGCACGGGCTCGCGGACCGCGGCCATCAGGACCATGACACCGACGAGCGCCTCACCCACCTGTATTCGCCGCTGGGTCCCAACCTTCGTCCTGTGGCGCAGTGTGTGGCCGGCGACATCTGCGCGGTGGCGAAACTGGGGAGCGCCGAAACCGGGGACACCATCTCGGCCAAGGACCAGCCGCTGCTGCTGGTTACCTGGGAGATGCCGGAGCCGCTGATGCCGGTGGCCGTCGAGGCGGACTCTCGCAGTGACGAGGATGCGCTGGCCCGGAGCCTGGCGAAGGTTGCCGCCGGCGATCCCACGCTGCGTGTTGAGCGGAACGCGGAGACACACCAGCTGATCCTCTGGTGCATGGGGGAGGCCCATGCCGAGGTGGTGCTGGACAGGCTGCGCGACCAGGGCGTGAAGCTGCACACCGTTGGCGTGGTGACGCCGCTGCGGGAAACGTTCGCCGCCCCGGCAACGGGCCACGGGCGGCATGTCAAACAATCCGGCGGACACGGGCAGTATGCCGTCTGCGACATCGACGTGGAGCCGCTGTACCGTGGCGGCGGGTTCGAATTCGTCGACAAAACGGTGGGTGGGGTAATCCCCGGAACGTTTATCTCCTCGGTGGAGAAAGGGGTACGGGCGCAGATGCAGAAAGGGTTGGCCGCCGGGTTCCCCGTGGTGGACCTGCGCGTCACCCTGGTGGGCGGGAAGGCCCACAGCGTTGACTCTTCCGACGCCGCCTTCCAGGCAGCCGGCGCGCTGGCGCTCCGGGAGGCCGCCGCGGCCGGCCGCATCCAGCTGCTCGAGCCGGTTTCCTCGGTCAGTATCACAGTGTCCGAGGCGCACGTGGGTGCCGTGATGAGTGACCTCTCGGCACGCCGCGGCAGGCTCACGGGTACGGCCACCTCCGGTAGCGAGCTGACCGAGATCAGCGCGGAAGTCCCGGACCAGGAACTGCTGAAGTACGCCGTGGAACTTCGTGCGCTGACTGCCGGGACCGGCCGGTTCCGGCGCCGGTACCTCCGGCATGACCCGGTACCCAGCGGTTCATGAGCGCCACGTCATGAACGCCGCCGCGCGGAAGATCCAGCGCATCTATCTCACCCTAACGCTGGGCAATACCCTTGCGGCCTCCTTCATCTGGGGAATCAATACGCTTTTTCTGTTGGATGCCGGGCTGAGCAACCTCGAAGCCTTCGCGGCCAACGCCTTCTTCACGGCAGGCATGGTCCTCTTCGAAGTGCCCACCGGGGTCATCGCGGACGGATGGGGTCGGCGGGTGTCCTTCCTGCTCGGCACGGTGACGCTGGCGGCCGCGACCTACCTGTACTACCTGCTCTGGCAGTTGTCCGCTCCCTTCTGGGCCTGGGCGGTGGTGTCCGTCCTTCTGGGCCTGGGCTTCACGTTCTTCTCCGGGGCCGTGGAGGCCTGGCTGGTGGATGCGTTGCGCTTCTCCGGCTACGACGGTGAGCTGGAAGCAGTGTTCGGGCGGGCACTGATGGTCTCGGGCGTCGCGATGCTTGTGGGTTCGACGGCCGGCGGCGTGATTGCCCAGGCCACGGATCTGGGCGTACCGTTTTTGCTGCGTGTGGGCGTGCTGCTGGCCATGTTCGGGGTGGCCTTCTGGCTGATGCGTGATGTGGGTTTCACCCCGGAGCGTTCACCCCATCCGCTCGAGGCGAGCCGGGACGTGCTGTCCGCCTCCATCGACAACGGCCTGAAAAACCCGCCCGTCCGGTACATCATGTTGGCCGCGCCGTTCAGCGCCGGCGTCGGGATTTATGTTTTCTATGCCTTGCAGCCCTACCTGCTGGAGCTCTTCGGCGACCCGCACGCCTACTCCGTCGCCGGACTCGCCGCGGGCATTGTGGCCGGGGCGCAGGTGGTGGGCGGATGGCTGGCACCCATGGTCCGCCGCCTGGTCCGCAAACGCACCACCGTGCTTGTGGTGAGCAGCATGATGGGCGCCTTGATCCTGGTGGCGCTCGGCATAACGCGCGTGTTCTGGGTGGCCCTGCTGCTGCTGGTGCTCTGGGCGCTCGTCTCCGCGGCGGGCACCCCGGTACGGCAGGCGTATTTGAACGACATGATCGACTCAAGACAGCGGGCAACACTGCTCAGCTTCGATTCGTTGATGGGATCCAGCGGTGGAATCGTGGTGCAGCCGCTCATGGGCCGGGCAGCGGACGTGTACGGCTATCCCACCTCGCTGGCCATCAGCGGTGTCATTGAACTTTTCGCCGTACCGTTCCTGCTGTCCAGCCGGCGGCGGCGCTCGCCAGCCGACACAGCAACCACCGAAGCCGGCACACCGGCCTGAAGCCATGGCCCGTGCCCATGGCACTGGCACAAAAAATTGAGCCTTGAGAGTCCCTACCCGGCGGAGTATCGTGGCGCAAACCCACCTTGCGCAACACCCTGACCCGGGAGAGATCATGCCTAGTGTGCGACGTCGATTGGCAGCTGTGACGGCTGTCCTGGCCTTGAGCGTAACGGGTGGGGCGGTGACCAGCCCCGCGTTTGCAGACCCCCGTGCGACGGACAGGATCCCTTCGGCCACCGGGTACGGCGGGGCGGTGAGCACCGTTGACCCGGAGGCGTCCGCTGCCGCGATCGAGGTCCTCCGGAACGGCGGTAATGCCGCAGATGCGGCGGTCGCCGCGGCCGCGACCCTGGGTGTGACCGAGCCCTACAGCGCCGGCATCGGCGGGGGCGGATACTTCGTGTTCTACGACGCGAAGACCGGCAAAGTGGGAACCATCGATGGCCGCGAAACGGCGCCGGCAACGATGCCGACGGACGCGTTCATCGACCCGGCCACCATCACGCCTGCGAACCCGGCCGGCAGCCCATACCGGTTTACCCCCGAACTGGTGACCAGTGGCGTCTCCGTAGGCGTCCCCGGAACACCGGCCACGTGGGAACGGGCCTTGGAACGGTGGGGAACGCTGGACCTTGGCGACGCCCTCAAGCCCGCCATCAAGGTGGCCAACCGTGGATTCGTGGTGGACGAGACCTTCCGCCAGCAGACACTCGACAATAAGGTCCGGTTCTCGGCCTTCCCCGCCACGGCGAGTCTGTTCCTTCCCGGCGGTGACGCTCCCGTCGTCGGCAGTATTCTCCACAACCAGGACCTCGCTAAGACGTACCGGCTCCTCGCGAAGGAGGGAACGGCTGCCTTCTACGGCGGACCGCTCGCAGCGGAGATTGCCGCCACGGTCCAGTCACCGCCCAAGAGCGACACCACCACGCTGCCTGTTCCGGCCGGCCACTTGACGACGGCGGATCTCGCCGCATACCGGACTCTGGACCGGGAGCCTACGCATGTTGAGTACCGCGGCTACGACGTTTACGGCATGGCGCCGTCCAGCAGCGGTGGCACCACAGTCGGCGAAGCCTTGAATATCCTGGCGCCTTTCAACCTCCGTGAGATGACCGCGCCGGACGCGTTGCATCACTACCTTGAGGCGAGCGCACTCGCTTTCGCGGACCGTGCCAAGTACCTGGGCGACCCGGCTTTCGTCAACGTCCCCACCGAAGCCCTCACCGACCCGCTGTTTGGGAAGGAACGGGCGTGCGCCATTGACCCCACGACGGCGGCAACAAAGCCGGTGCCGGCCGGGAACGCGTCAGACTACAGCGGAGTGTGCACGCTGGCACCTGCCGCAGTGGCGGACGAGAAAGACACCGAAAACATTTCCACGACCAACCTGACTGTCGCTGACAAGTGGGGGAACGTGGTCGAATACACCCTCACGATCGAGCAGACCGGCGGGTCCGGGATGGTGGTGCCCGGCCGCGGTTTCCTGCTCAACAATGAGCTGACCGACTTCTCGACCGTTTATGTCCCCACCGACCCGAACCGGATCGAACCCGGCAAGCGCCCTCGGTCCTCGATGTCGCCCACCATCATCCTCAAGGACGAAAAGCCGTTCCTGGCGCTCGGTTCGCCCGGCGGATCGACGATCATCACCACGGTGCTGCAGACCATCCTGAACAGGGTGGACTTGCACATGAGTATTTTGGACTCGTTGGCGGCCCCGCGTGCGTCGCAGCGCAACACCCCCAACGTCACCGCCGAACCGGACTTCATCACACAGTACGGAGACGCCTTGGCACCCTACGGTCACAAGTTGGTCCCCGCAGGTGACGCCTTCACCTCAGCAGCCGAGATTGGTGCGGCGACCGCCATCGAGTTCGGGCCCGGCAAGCGCGTGACCGCGGTTGCCGAGCCCGTGCGGCGCGGTGGGGGTTCGGCGATGGTGGTCAGACCCGCTCGGTGAACCAGCTTGCCACGGTCAGCTTCGAGGGGGCAGTGACCCGGGTTACTGCCCCATGCCGGGCTGGACGGGAACAAACTCGATGGTGGTTTGGACCTTTTTCTGCGGACCACGGGAAAAACCCTTGGCATCAAGCTGGTTTTGGGCGCGGTATACGGCTAGGGCGTCGTCGTAGATTTCGTTGAGCCGGCGGCCGGAGACCTCCTCCTGGGAGCCGTCGCTGAACGTGACAGTCACTGTGGCGCTGGCGGGAAAGTGCCGCTTCATGCGGATGAAGCCTTCGGAGTCCTGCTGGAGATTGATCAAGGGAAATCCTGCTTTCATGGTCGACGACCTCCAGTCTGACCTATCCAGGGCGCACCTGCGCTGACGCCGGTGCGGGATTGCGGCGACAATGGACGGGTGACATTGCCAACCAACTCCGCCGCCGTCCCTGCGGAGACCTCTGCCGCCAGCACCTCTGCCGCCAGCACCTCTGCCGCGGGGACCTTTGATCTGGCGGCCATCGGTACCGGTCTGGCCTTTGCTGAATCGCTGGGGGAGTTGTCCTCCGTGCTGAGTGCCGGCGGTGCGGCGGGCACGGCCGTGGTGCAGGCCCCGCCCGGCACCGGTAAGACAACGCTCGTCCCGCCGCTGCTGGCCAACCTTGCCGCGCCCGAAGGAAAGCCCCGGCGCGTGGTGGTCACCCAGCCCCGGCGGGTGGCCGCCCGCGCAGCTGCCCGGCGCCTGGCCGCCTTGGACGGCAGCCGGATCGGAGACCGCGTGGGGTACACCGTCCGCGGCGAACGCCAGGCCGGGCCCGCCACCCTGGTGGAATTTGTCACGCCAGGGATCCTGCTGCGGCGCCTGCTCGATGATCCCGGCCTGGAGAGCACCGGCGCGGTCATCCTGGACGAGGTCCATGAACGCGGCCTCGAAACCGACCTGCTGCTGGGCATGCTCACCGAAGTGCGGCAGCTGCGCGGCGACCTCACCCTGGTGGCGATGTCCGCCACCCTGGACGCGCCCCGCTTCGCCGCCCTGATCGGGGGCGCCGCCGGGAATGCGGGGACAAGACACCCCCTGACAGAAGACGCCGGGACCGCGGACGACGGCGGCGGGCCGGCTCCCGTCGTCGACTGCCCCTCAGCGCTGTACCCCCTGGAGGTGGAGTGGATGCCCGCCGCCGTGGCGCGGCTGGACGAACGGGGGGTCACACGCGGGTTCCTGAACCACATTGCCGATACGGCCGCCCAGGCCCACACGGCCGCGGTGGTGCAGGAGGCGGGCACCGATGCGCTGGTGTTTGTCCCGGGCGCCTGGGAGGTGTCCTATGTGGCGGCCCGCCTCCGCGGCCGGACGTCCCCCGGAACCGAGGTGCTGGAGCTCCACGGCCAGGTCAGCCCAGCCGAACAGGACCAGGCCGTCTCCGGGCGCCGGCCGGGCGGCCCGGCACGGATCATCGTGTCCACGGACCTGGCCGAGTCATCCCTGACCGTGCCCGGAGTGCGGCTGGTGATCGACTCCGGGCTTACCCGCGAACCCCGCCGCGATGCCAGCCGCGGCATGTCCGGGCTGGTCACGGTTTCCTGCTCCCGGGCATCAGCCGAACAGCGGGCCGGCCGGGCCGCGCGGCAGGGCCCGGGCCGGGTGGTCCGGTGCTACGACCAGAGAACGTATGCGGCCGCGCCAGCGCACGTGACGCCCGAGATCGCCGTCGCGGACCTGACCGGTGCGGCGCTGGTCCTGGCCTGCTGGGGATCACCGGGCGGCGCCGGTCTGGCGCTTCCGGATGCACCTCCCGCAGCAGCCATGGGTGAGGCTGTTGAAGTCCTGCGCGAACTCGGCGCCGTGGCGCGGGACGGGCACGCCACTGTGCTGGGGCGGACGCTGGCCAGGGTCCCCGCCGATCCCCGGTTGGCCCGGGCACTTCTCGACGGCTCAGCGGCCGTAGGCCAGCGCGCCGCAGCGGAAGCAGTAGCCCTGGTGGCGGGGGACCAGCGGGCCCCGGGGGCCGATCTCACCCGGCTGCTGACAGTACTTCGCGCCGGGAAGGATCCCGCCGCCCGGCGCTGGGCGGAGGACGTCCGCCGGTTGGAGACAATCGCGCGGAAGGAAGGCTACGCCGTCGGCCCGTCCGGCATCGCCTCCCTCGTCAGCACCGCGCCGGTGACCGCTGCGGAGGCGGTGGGCGTCGTCGTCGCGCTGGCGTTCCCGGACCGCGTGGCCCGGCGCGTCCCGGGGGATGGTCCGGCGCGGTACCTGCTGTCCTCCGGCACCCGCGCCGGGTTGCCGGCGGGCAGTCCGCTGGCCGGGCAGGAGTGGCTGGCCGTGGCGGAAGTTGCGCGCGCCGCCGGCCGGGATGCCGCAGGTACCGGCGCGGTGATCCGGTCCGCGGCGCCGCTGAGCGCCGATAACGCCGAGGCGGCCGCCGGGCAGCTCCTGACCGACACGGTAGAAGCGCAGTTCAGCCAAGGCCGGGTGAAGGCCAGGCGGGAACGCCGGCTGGGTGCCATCAGCCTGTCCTCCACCCCCATCCGCCCGTCCGCCGAGGACGGCCGTGCCGCCGTGGCCCGCGCTCTTGCCAACGAGGGGCTGGGAACCATCGGATGGTCGACGGCGGCCGATGCGTTGCGCCGCCGCCTCGCCATGCTGCGCCGCGAACTGGGTGAGCCGTGGCCTGATGTTTCCGAACCCGCCCTGCTGGCACGGCTGGACTCCTGGCTGGGTCCGGAGCTCGCGGCACTGGCAGGTGGCGCCGCCACCAGCAGCATCGACCTCACGGACCCCTTGCGGCGGCTGCTGCCCTGGCCCGAGGCGGTCCGCCTGGCGGAGCTGGCACCTGAATCGCTGAAAGTGCCGAGCGGATCGATGGTGCGGATCGACTACCCCGAGGTTTCGGACAACGCGGCGTCAGGCAGTGCCGGGTCAGTCGGTGCAGTGCCGGACATGGCAGGATCCGGGCACGCGGTACCCGGGCAGGCAGGCGCATACGACGGCGGCCGGCCGGTTGTCGCGGTCAAGCTGCAGGAGTGCTTCGGCTGGGCGGAGACGCCGCGGCTGGTGGACGGCAGGGTACCGGTCCTCTTCCACCTGCTCTCACCCGCGCGGCGGCCGCTGGCTGTGACGGATGACCTGGCGTCGTTCTGGTCCGGGCCCTACGCGCAGGTGCGGTCCGAGATGCGCGGCCGCTATCCCAGGCACCCCTGGCCGGAGGATCCCTGGACGGCTCAGCCGACTGCCCGGACCAAGGCCCGCATGTGACGCCGGCCCGGTCTGCGCCTTCCTTTCGCCTGAACCTCCTCCTTGACGCCGGCCACGGAGAGGGCAACCGCCCGCGCAACGGCGGAATCGGGAAGACCGATTTCCCCACCGGCCGGCTGAGTTCCACCGCCTGGGAAGGCTGGTGGCACGAGGACGCCGCGTAGCCGACACAGCTGCCCCGGACGCCCTACTGTTCGGGGACCCAGTACGGCGCCGGGACACCTGCTCCGGTGAAGTTATCGCAGCGGAGCAGCTGAGTGCCGATTCGGGTGAGCAGGCAGTTTTCGAAGCTGGGACGCCCATCAGAGGATGCGGAATCCATCCTGGCGCTTGCGCCCGCATCGGGCCCGAGCGCAAGCAGGACCAGGGTGAGCAGAATACCTGCCCGTTGGGAAGGCTTGGTGGGCTTGTACATGGCAAATCCTTTCAAAGAATCCTTGGTCTGACACCTTCACCTTCCGTCGCCCATGCCTAGCACCACATCAGGCATGACCCCTTAAAAGCACGCGGAGTACCCTCAGATATGTACGCGCCTGCGGCAGGGGTGCAAGCTGGGATGGTGGCGACACCGTGGGATGCCGGCGGCCCGGAGTTGGTAGGACGGGAAGCGGACTTGGCGCAACTGACCGATGTCATCAGCGGTGTCTGCGCCGGCACAGCGAGGACGTTCATCGTTGCCGGGGACGCCGGTGTCGGGAAGAGCGCGCTGGTCAGCCGGGCGTGCGCGTCCGCTCCGCCAGAAGCGCTCATACTGAGGGGCGGGGCCCTGCCGCTGGCGTCCGTGGACGTCCCGTTCCTCGCCTTGAGATCAGCATTCCGTGCGGCAGCCAGCGGCGGCCAGGCACTGCTGCCGCCTGACATGTCCGGCGATGCGCGTCCGGATTTGCTGGTCCAGATCGATGAGTGGCTCACGGGGCAAAGCCGTTTGAGGCCGGTGTTCCTGGTAATCGACGATCTCCACTGGGCGGACCAGAGCACCCTCGATGTGCTGATGTACGTCCTGGCGGGTCCGAGTGACCGGCCGCTGGGTGTGATCGGGACTGTGCGGAGCAACGAAATCCGCCAGGGCGGGGGACTTCACCAGTGGCTCACCGACATCCGGCGGCTGCCCCGGGTCCGCGTGCACCCGCTGGGACCATTGGACCGGCCTGACACGGAGGCGCAGCTGAGCGGGCTCCTGGGCGTTCCCGCGCATCAGTCCCTTGTCAACGAGGTTTTCACCCGCTCGGCCGGAAACCCTTATCTGAACCTGCTGCTCGTCACGGGGCTGGAGGCCGGGGCCCGGAATTTGCCCCCAGGCTTCCCACCCGATCTGAAGTCGGCGGTCCTGCGCTCATGGCGTGGGCTCTCGGCCGGCGCCCGCGAGTTGACTCAGATCATGGCGCTTGGCGGCCGGGCGGCCGCCGCGATGGAACTGAGCGCGGTGGCTGGTTCCGCCGTCGAGGCCGATGGCGTGCGGCCGCTGCTGCGCTCGGCAGTGGAGTCAGGCCTGGTGGACCTTGCTCCGGACGGGACCTACTGGTTCCACCATCCGATCATCGCCGAAGCGCTGGAACAGGGGCTCGATGCAGGTGAACGGCGGCGCTGGCATTCGGCGTTCGCCACCTTCTACGAGCGGCAGTTCGACGACGACACACCGCCCGAGGCCGGCCTCGTCGTATCCCTCGCCGATCACTACTATGCGGCGGGTAGAACGGCTGACGCCTACCGGTGGTCGCTTACGGCGGCAGGTCTGGCATCCGCGAACGGTGCACTCAGTGATGCCGTGCGGCTCCTGCGGCGATCCCTGCAACTGCGGGACGCCTTGCCTAGCGAAATGGAACGGCCGCGGGAGCTTTGGAACAGGCTCCGTGCCGCAGCCCGGGAAGCCGGGGCATTACTCACCGAGCTCGAGGCCATCGACGGGTTGCTCGCGTGCATCGACGCCACGGCCGAACCGCTGGAAGTGTCCCACCTGATGGTGCGCCGCATGCATCTCCAGTTCTCCACGGGGCAAACCTTCCTTCCGATGGCCGACATCCGGGAAGCAGTCCGGCTGTCCGCCGCGGCGCCGGACAGCTGGCAGCACGCCCTCGCGTTAGCCGAACTGGTCCACGCGAGTATGTGGCATGACGAGCCTGCCCATGAGGCTCAGTCACGGCAGGCGCTCGCCCTTGCCCGTGAGGCAGGCAATCACCTGGCGCTTTCATACGCGCTGACCGCGGCGGCCATCGTAGCGAACCTGGCCAGCCGGTCCGCCGAGTCACGCAACCTGGCGGCCGAAGGAGCCCTGGAAGCGGTCCAGGCCCGCGATTTCTGGGCGTACGTGCATGCCACATACTGGACGGCCAACGCCCAGGGCCCTTGGACCAGTGAGGAGTACGCGGTCCTCCTGCGTCGAGCTCGGCAGGTAATGATGGAACAGGGGGCACCACATACGTACATTGCCAAGATCGCGGCCGACGAAGCGGCCAGCTACCTGGCCGTCGGCGAATGGCGGCAGTGCCGGGCGGCCCTGCGGATCGCACTAAGCTTTGATCCGGGCCCAATGGGCGAAGTGAGCGTGCGGCTCACCGCTGCGCGGCTGGCACAGCTCCAAGGCAGGAACGTCGACGCCGGCATCCACCTCGACCGGGCTGACGAGCTAAACCACGTAAACCAGGAAAACTCCGCACGCCTCAATCTGGACTTTGACGCCGTCCGTGCCGAAGTACTTGTGGCCGCGGGTCGGCCGAAACTGGCATTCGCAGCGGCAATGGCAGGGGCCACCGCCCCGGGGCCGCCACCCACGATGTGCGAGTGGCTGCTGCCGCTGGCTGCCCGTGCGCTCGCCGACCAGGCGCAGCTGGCCAGAGACGTGGGCCACCCCACTGTGGAACTGCTGGTTGCCGCCAAGGAACTCGAGGAACGCTTTCCCGGCGTCCTTCACGAACCTCCGGGCCAATCGGCGTTCTACTTCCGGCAAGTGGCGGCTTTCGAACTCCTTTACAGCACCGAACTGGGCAGGGTCCGGAACCAGCCGGGCAGCGCGGCAGCATGGGCACAAACAGCCGATGCCTTTCGTACGGCGCACCTGCCGTGGGAAGAGGCCTACGCCTGCAGGCGGGGGGTGGAAGCGCTGCTGCTGCAAGGGCACCATCGGAGTCCCAAGGCCGCTGAACTCCTCCGCCGGGGGCTGACTCTGGCGGCGGACCTTGAGGCGGCCCCCATCAGGGTGGCACTGGAACGCCTTGCCGCCCAGGCGAGGATTCCGGTGGCGCCGGTAACGCCCGGGCGGCAGCCCCACGAAGCCAGGCTGCCGGGACTGACGCCAAGGGAGCAGGACATCCTGGAACATGTGATGGCCGGCAGAACCTACGGCGAAATTGCCCGGGGGTTGATGATCAGTGAGAAAACCGTCAGCTCGCACATCTCGAACCTTCTCCGGAAGACGGGCGCCGCCAACCGAGTGGACCTTGCGCGGCTGGCATCGGGGGAGAAACCAGTCAGTCATGGACGCATCACCCGTGGCTCCGCATGAACTCGACTACCTTCGGCGCCAGAGACGCTCCGATCTCTGCAGCATCGCGCTTCTTTCCTGCGACGGCGAAGGAGTGGTCACCGCCGTCGATCCAGTCAAGGACAGCGGATGAGCCGATCCGGGAGACCACACCCTCCAGCAGCTCCGTCGTCGCAAAGGTGTCGCGGGTGCCCTGCAGGAACAACATGGGGAGCGTTAGCCCGTAAAGGTGCTCGTCGCGGAGTTTTTCCGGCTTGCCGGGCGGGTGGAGGGGATAGCCAAGATAGACGAGTCCGGCACTTTCCATTCCCTCGGCGACGGCCATGGACGCCATCCGGCCACCAAACGACTTACCGGCAGCCCACACCGGTCCGCTATCACCGTGCTCGGTTCCTCGCCGCGTTGCTTCATGCATGGCAGCGCGCCAGGCGGCGATGGCTGCGGGCGGCCGGTCCGGGAATTTCCGGCCGACCTCGCGGTAGGGGAAGTTGAAGCGCAAGGTGGCAACGCCGTCGTCGTTCAATGTCCGGGTGAACCCGATCAGAAAGGGGTGCTCCATGCCCGCCCCGGCCCCGTGCGCCACCACCAGGGTCCCAAAGGGGCTGTCCGGGCGGGCGTAAACACCGGAGACCTCAACGTCGCCGACGGGGAAGGTGACAGGGAATTCAGCAACGGCCATAGGTCCATGATGCCGGATCGCCGGCGGCCACGCGCCGAGGTACAGACGCCGCGCGCGGCGCAGGGTAGGTTGTCCCCATGGCGAGCGAACAGACCATCCTCACTGTCCCGGGACCGCACGGCCAGCGTGAGATGCGTGTTTCCAGCCCCAGCAGGGTGCTCTGGCCGGAGCTCGGTCTGACCAAGCTGGACCTGGCACGATACATGGTGGATGTGGGGGAGGCGTTCATTGCTGCGAACGGTGACCGGCCGGTGGCGCTGCAGAGGTACTCGGACAACGTCGAGGGGGACCAGTTCTTCTCCAAGAACCCGCCCAAGGGAACCCCGGATTTCATCCGGTCGGTGAAGGTGACGTTTCCTAGCGCACGCTCGCACCCCATGCTGGTCCTGGACGAACCCGCCGCGGCTGTATGGGCGGTCCAGATGAATACGGTGGTGTTCCATCCGTGGCCGTCGAATACAGAAAACACCGACAACCCTGACCAGCTCAGGATCGATCTTGACCCCCAGCCGGGCACGGACTTCGACGACGCCATCCCGGCCGCACTAGCGCTGAAGGACGTGCTGGGGGAGGCCGGGTTGGAAACGTTCATCAAGACATCGGGGAACCGCGGCCTGCACGTCTACGCTCCCATCGAGCCCAACCATGAATTCCTGGACGTCCGCCACGCGGTGATTGCCGCGGCCCGCGAGCTGGAGCGGCGGATGCCGGACAAGGTGACCACGGCCTGGTGGAAGGAGGAACGCGGCGAGAAGGTGTTCCTGGACTTCAACCAGGCGAACCGCGACCGGACCATCGCCGGCGCGTACAGCCCCCGCGCGCTGGCCCATGCGCCGGTCTCCTGCCCCATCAGCTGGGACGAACTGGGCAGCGCGGATCCCAAGAACTTCACCATGCTGACGGTCCCCGAGCGGCTAAGGACCGTGGGAGATCCCTGGGCAGGCATGAACGGGTATCCGGGAACCATCGATGTGCTGTTGGGCTGGTGGGAGCGGGACCTCAAGGCCGGCCTCGGTGAGCTGCCCTTCCCCCCGGACTACCCGAAGATGCCTGGTGAGCCCATGCGGGTACAGCCGAGCCGGGCGCGCAAGCAGGACTGAGTCCGTTCGAGCGGGTCCTCGTGTTCAAGGAAGGGCTTACTCGAACCGGGACGGGTCCCCGGTGCCGCGACGCACCACTTCGGCCACGCCGCTGGAATAGTCGATCACCGTGGTGGGCTCGGCCCCGCAGTCGCCGGAATCGATGACGGCGTCCACCTCGTATTCGAGGCGTTCCTTGATTTCCCAGCCCTGGGTCAACGGGTCTTCCTCGTCCGGGAGCAGCAGGGTGCTGGAGAGCAGCGGCTCCCCAAGCTCGGCCAGCAGCGCCTGGACCACCCGGTTGTCCGGGATCCGCACGCCCACCGTCTTTTTCTTCGGGTGCAGCAGCCGGCGCGGTACTTCCTTGGTGGCAGGCAGGATAAACGTGTAGCTGCCGGGCGTGACGGCCTTAATGGCGCGGAAGACATCGTTGCCGATGTTCACGAACTGGCCCAGCTGGGCAAAATCCTTGCACACCAGCGTGAAGTGGTGCTTGTCATCGAGCTTGCGGATATTCCGGATCCGGTCCAGCGCATCCTTGTTGCCCAGCTGGGCGCCGAGAGCGTAACAGGAGTCCGTAGGGTAGGCGATCAGCCCGCCGTCGAGCACGATTTTCACGGCCTGCGTGATGGCGCGGGGCTGGGGATCCTGGGGGTGAACATCAAAGTATCTGGCCATGCCCCTGAGCCTACGACAATTGCCGCCCCTGCCAGTAGACAGGCACGGTTCCGTGCGTACGAGGCCGAAGGCGTATAGGTTCAGGGCGTACAGGTTCAGTCAGTCCGGTGAGCCCTGGGCGGACAAAACGAAAGGTGGCAGCATGCCGGTGTGGCTTCAGGCGTTGATGTGGGGAACCGTGGCCGGTGCTGCACTGGTGTTGGGGGCGGCCGCATCCTGGAAATGGGCCATTCCGTCCAAACTTGTCTCCTCGATCATGTCCTTTGGGGCGGGCGTGCTGATTTCGGCCCTGGCGTTCGAGCTCGTCGGCGAGGCGGTTGAGGGAGGAGGCCTGTGGCCAACGGTGACCGGGTTCCTGTCCGGCTCCGTGGTCTACGTCGGAGTAAACATGCTCCTGAACCGGGCCGGCGCAAAACACCGCAAACGCTCGGGCGGCCAGCAACCGTCGGAACAGGAGAGTCCCGGCAGCGGCACGGCCATCGCCTTCGGCGCCCTCCTCGACGGGATCCCGGAGTCGGTAGTTCTCGGCGTCGGACTCATCACCGCGGGATCGGTCAGCCCGGCCATGCTTGTGGCAGTGTTTATCTCCAACGTTCCCGAGGGTCTGTCCGGTACTGCGGGGATGAAAAAGGCCGGCCGCAGTACCGGATACATTTTTGGGGTGTGGGGAGGCATTGCCGTGTTGTCCGGGCTCGCCTCGCTGATCGGGTTCGTGGCATTGGAGAACGCGCCGGACGCCGTCGTCGCCTTCATCACCGCGATCGCGGCGGGCGGGATCCTGGCGATGCTCGCCGACACCATGATCCCCGAAGCGTTCGAGGAGCATCACAACCTCACGGGACTGACCGCTTCCGTAGGGTTCCTGACGGCCTTCACAGTCCACCAGCTCGGGGGGTGACCTCCAGCCGTCGGGCGGTCAGCCCACGTGCACCCACGGCCGCTTGGTGACATCCGGTTCGGCTTCGCGCTCGGCAGCGTCTTGTTCTGTCTGACGGAGCCGCGCGGGACGGGCCTATCCGCCAGTGCCGTCACCCGTCCTGGTCGCCGCCTTCGAAATTTTACTCGTTGAGGAGCACGGCGGCCAGGCGCGGACGGCGGCGTCTCCGCTGCCGGGTCAGGTATCGGTGAGTGGAACGGGGATGATTCCCGCGGCGTGCAATGCCGGCAGTGCACGGACGATTCCGGCGGCCGTTCCTCCGGTCGGGTGGTTGGCGTGGGCGATCACGATTTCCCCGGCCCTGGCTGCGGTGACTTCGCGGAATACCACCGCGGCGGGGTAGGTGGCGCCGCCGTCGCCGTTGGTGCTGAAGGAGACCGGGACCATTCCCATTGCATGGACAATCCGGACAGCGACGTCGTCAAGGTAGGCGGTCCCCGGCCGGAAATATCGGGCAGCCCTGCCGGTGAGACGGTGAATGGCGTCCTGGTTTGTCATGACCTCGTCGTAGATTTCGGCCACGCTGGCGGTCCCGGAGATGCCGTAGGCGCTGCGGCCGGAGACCGAGAGCGGCACGTGTCGGGTGCCGTGGTTGCCGATTTCGAACAGCGGGTTTTCGGCCAGTGACTTCGCCGGTCCCGGGTTGGCCCTGATCCATCGTAAGTTCAGGAAAAATATGGCCGGGGTGCCCGTTTTTTGCAGGGCATCGATGAGGTTCTGGTCCACGGCGTTACTGCCGGGGCCGCCGCAGCAGTCAAAGCTCAGAGCGATGCCCGCGTTTCCGGGAGGGAGACAGGTGAGGACTCCGGGAAGCTGAAGCCCCCAGGCCAGGGGCGCTTGCCCTGTGAAGGTTGCCACGATCTGTTCCTTGCCGGGTGGGGACGGTAAGGGCTCCGGAGGTAGAGGGGCTGGTGGAGGGCCCGCCGGGGCGGCGGCGTTGCGGGTGGCGTTCTCCGATCTGTCTGCACGGTTCTCGGGTGGATTTTGGCATCCGGCGAGGGCCAGCGCGGCGGAGAGGATGAACGCACGACGGCTGGCGGCTGTGCCCGGATGATTTCGATGAGCTGACCCCATGGCCGTGTCCGTCCTTTCTCTGTCCCGTCTTGCGGCCGCCGTGTTTTTAGGTGCAGGCATCCGGGGGTTTCGATTCCTCATTCCTGATTCTTCCCCGGTGTTCCGGCCCGGGATGGCGGCTGACGGTATGGTATGTGACCCGGATGCTGGCCGGAGCGGCTCCCTGCCGGGGGCGTTGGCGCCGGGAGGTTCATCGCCGGGACGCGGTCGTGTGCGCCGGGGCGGTCCGGTGTTGTGGGACGCCGTCCGGTGGGGCGGGAGCGTGTGGGCCGGCGGAGTATGCGTCGGGCCAGTGTCAGGCTTTCACCGAGGTTGATGGTGGGGAGGTAGGCCCGGGTGATGGCGTTGGCTATGGCCGGCAGCGCCGCGGCGTCGGGGTAGATCATGTAGAGGGGTTCGTAGTGTGGCTGGAATTTTGCTTTGAATGCCAGGAGGGACCTGAATCCGTAGATGGGTTCCAGGGTTGCGCCGAGCCAGCTGAGCAGCCGGTCGAGGCTTCCGGAGGTCTGCGGCCCGGCTGGTGTAGGTGTGGGCGGTGCATCCGCGTTCAGCCTGGCCAGGGGGGCCCGGAGAGGCTGATGAATCTGTATCCCTGGTCTTTGAGGCTGAGTGCGGCGGAGGCGATGAGGAATTCGATGCCGGCACGGAATCCGGTGCGGCGGCGCCGCATGAAGTCCAGGGTCCAGCCTTCGATGGTGCCGTTGTTATAGACGGGCAGCCAGGAGGCGACCGCGTGGACCGTGTGGGTGCTGTCGATGGCGAGCAGCAGGCGGACGTCGGGGTCGTTGAGTTCGTCGAGGCCGCCGAGGGTGAATCCCATTTCGGGCATCTTTTTGTCGGCCACCCATTCTTCGGAGATTTCCTGGATTTGGGCCAGTACGGAGAAGGGCGCGGTCGCGTAGGTGGTCCATTCGGCGCTGATGCCGGCTTTGGCCGCGTTGTTCATGGCCGTGCGGATGTCCTGGAATTTTTTTCCCCGGAAGGACACCGCATCCAGTTCCAGGATCGTTTCCTGGGCAACCTGGACTGAGTCCCAGCCGAGGGACGCGGCGTGGTCGCGTAGTTCCTGGGGCACGGAGTAATAGCACGGCGTCCAGCCTTGCTTGGTGCAGAACCTGGTGAACTCCGCGAACGCGGCTTTAGTCTGGGGCCGGGGTCCGACCGGGACTCCGAGTGTCAGGGCGATCCCGGCGATGACGCGGTAGGCGATGAAGCTTTCACCGGTCGAGGAGAACCAGTAGGTGTTCCCGGGCCAGGTTGTCATCCAGGACAGGGTGCTGCCTTGTTGGGTTTTCAGTATTTCCCGGGCGCGGCCGGTGCCGGCATTGTGTTGGGTCGGGGCCGGGCGCAGGAAGGTTTTCAGGACCAGGACGGCTGTGACGGTCCAGAAGGTGACGCCGATGCCCTCGTAGAGCAGAACCGCGAGGGTGCTTTGCGGGAAGAACGCCGGGGACGCATCCAGCATGTAACCCAGTGGTAGGAACCTGTCGGGAATGTCTGCCAGCAGTTCTCCCGGTCCCGGCCCGGGCGTAAAGCCGTCGGCCAGGACAGTACCGGCGGCCAGATAGATGGCACTGAGGACAGCTGCGGCGGCTCCGGTCCGGGCCGCGAGCTGTCGGTAGGTCCCCGCCGGGGCTGCGACCGGGAAGAGGCCACGGGAGATCAGCAACACGATGGTCAGCACCGCGGGCAGCAGTAGCGGCAGCACCAGGGCCAGCGGGTGCGTGTACCCGGCAGTTTCGATGGCGCCGATCCCTTCGGGCGCCGCAGCCCCCGGTGCCGCCGGATACAGGACTCCGGCAATAGTTATTCCGGCCAGCACGGACAAACCCAGCTGGATCAGCACGGCGGCGGCCCAGGCGAAGCGGCGTCCACGGCGTAGACCGTCTGCGAGCAGCACTAAGAGAAATGACGGGAGGATCGCCATGAAGATCCCGCCGGCGCCGGCGCGCAGTTGCAGTTGCGCGCCGGCGCATTCCTTCGCTTGTCCCGGGTCGGCGCACAGGGATTGGAGTATCGCCGGGTCCACGGGCTGAATGTTGGTGAATAGGAAACGCAGCACCGATAACGGTCCCGCGGCGTGTGGCGTCAGGCCAGCGACGACGGGCCCGATGGCCGATACGGCGACAAGGAGCGCGATCAGGACCCGGCCTTCATGTCGGGAGCTGACAGGGCGGACGAACCGGGGCCCCCTGCCGTGCAGGACCGGGCCCAGAAGGGCCCCGGCCCCTGCGGCACCGAGGCGGACCAGGTCGGCGAACCCGCCGCTATAGAGGGCCAGGAGTACCAGCAGGGCGAAGACGACCAGGCGGACCCGCCGCCGCCACAGCGTCGGCATCACTGCTGACCCCGCCATGATGGCCCCGGTCATGAGCGCACTGGGGCCCAGGAAGATGTGCCCGCTCATTTCCTGGGTCCAGGTCCCCATGACCTGCTGTGCAACCGTGAGGAACCCGAGAGCGGCAGAAATTCCGAGGATTTGAGAGCCAAGGGCCGCCGTGGCGAATCTTAGGCTCCCCATCCGGGATTCCAGGGCCAGCCCGACCACGAGCACAACGGCGCTGCCCAGCAGGTACCCGGCCAGGTTTTGCGCCCACACCCCGGAGGTCAGCAACGCCCACCAGTGACCGGGAAAAGAATGCGCTGTCGCCGCTACGTTGGGACGCAGGGTGCCGGCCGGGCCGGTGATGAGGGTGGAGGACAGTGCGCCGGCGGCCCAAAAGGCCAGGACAAAACCTACTGTGACCGGGGCTCGGCGGAGATTTCCGATCCGGGACAGCCAACGCCCTTGGCGGGCAACGGGTCCAGAATCCAGCGGTGGCGCTGCCACGGGAATTCCTTTCAGCAGATGCGGAGGGAGCGGAAATTCATCGGGGATATCCTGCAGGGTTGCTGGTCCTGTGGGGTCATTGCCGCCCCAGCGTTCTTGCCTCGAACCCGCGGATCAGGCCAATGCCGGAGATCCGCGGCGCTACGAGAGTATTCCATACCGGCAGCCATGCCAGGATCGCCGCGCTGCTGATCAGGACAGACCCGATTACATCGCTAAGGTAATGCACACCGAGGTACATCCGGGAGAACGCCACTATCGCGACGAAAAGTGAGCCTGCGGCCAGAACCGTCAGGCGCTGCCCGGTGCCGTGGGCTAGGACCAGCACGGCCGCCAGCGCCAGGGCGACTGCGAAGGCCGTGTGCCCGGAAGGGAAGCTGTTGTTGCCCGTTTCAGCGATCAGCGCTCCGGTCGCGTCGGCAGGCGGCCGGGAGCGGCTGACCAGGATTTTGCCGGCCGTTGAGGCCAGCCACCCGACAGCAACAACGGAGCCGAACGCCAGCGCCTGAACCGGGCGACGGCGGGACCAGAGCAGGTACCCGCAGATCATCATCACCAGCGCCAGGGCACCGGCCGGTCCAAGACCGTAATGAATGGCCTCACTGGCCGCAATCAACGCACTGTTCCTCCCATGACTCAGGGAGATGTCCAGGCCCAGCTCCGGGGCCAGTGGTCCGAAGGACTTCGCCGCCATCCCCGCCGCGGCCGTGGTGGCGAACAATGACGCGGCCACGGTGACCCACCACCAGGACCGCAGCCCCGGGAAGATCGTGGTCCGGCGGGCGGGGGAGGAATCCATGGTGCAGTCCTGACAGTATGAGCGCTGATGCGCCGGGGTGCCACCAGCTTGGGGCACCCGCCCTGAGAAAAAACTGAGAGCCGCTCCGCCGCTGCTCAGGTTCCGCTCAACGGGCGTCCGGGATACTGCAAGTACCAACGAAAGGGGGCCGGGCATGCGGGTGCTGCTGGTCGAGGACGAAAAAATGCTGGCCGAGACGGTCCGGCGCGGACTCACTAATGAGGGCTTCGTGGTCGACATTACCCATGACGGGGTCAGCGGCCTGTGGGCTGCTACGGAGAACCCGTACGACGTGATCCTGCTTGATCTGATGCTTCCGCTCAAAAACGGGTACGACGTTCTCAAGGAACTCCGGGAGCGGCTGATCTGGACCCCTGTTCTGATGCTCACGGCAAAGGACGGGGAATACGACCAGACGGACGCCTTCGATCTGGGAGCCGATGACTACCTGACAAAACCCTTCAGTTTCCTCGTGCTCGTCGCCAGGATCCGCGCCCTGATCCGCCGTGGCGCCCCGGAACGGCCCGTCACCCTGACCCTGGGGACGCTGTCACTGAACCCCGGCAGCCGCAACGTCCGCCGGGGCGATTCCCTCATTGAATTGACAGCCCGGGAGTATGGCCTACTGCACTACCTGATGCGCAGCCATGACCAGGTCGTGTCGAAATCCCAGATTCTCGACAACGTCTGGGACCCGGCGTTCGAAGGCGGCGACAACGTCGTGGAAGTTTACATCGGGTATCTGCGGCGCAAGATCGATAGCCCCTTCGGTCTGCAGACCCTGACCACCGTCCGGGGAATGGGATACATGCTGACCGCTGACCGGCCAACCGGATAAAAAGTGATGTCCGCGCCCGGCTCTCCTGCTCCGATGCAACGAGCGGCGCGTGGTGGGGGCGGGCCTGGCCGGCCGGGACTCTAAGCGCTGCCGGTGTGGAACCTCCATAGCGTGTGCAGGGCGGCTTCCCCGAATTCGAGTTCCTCTTCGATCATCCGCTCGTCAGTGTGGACTTCTTGGGGGTACCCGGTGAGGATAACCATATCCGGGCCGCCCTGACCTCGGTCCGCCGCGTCCGGACTTGCGGCCCGGGCGGCGCTGGCGGCAGTTCCCGTCGTTTTACCGTGTTCCGCGGCGGAAGCCGAACCCATGCCGAGGGTCAGCGCGACGATGATCGCCAATGCGGTGCTGGTTGCGCTGCGAAGGTTCATAGGGAGAACACTTCCGCACTGGAACTGAGGAACCGCTGTGACGTCCTGCGCTCCAAGGCCGCTCCCACATAACCCGATGAAGCCGCAACTGGCCCGTGCCCGGGCTTTCGAAACCTTTCAAAGCCGTCGCAGGCCTTCATGGCGCTTCGGCGAGCCGCGGGTCCACTGCCAGGTCCGGCCCCTCTGGTTGGCGGGCGGTGGCGGGAGCCGGAGGAAAGCCCAGCTCGAATCGGCAACCCCCGCCGGGGGTTTCACCGGTGCGGATCCAGCCGTGGTGAGCTGCCATAATTCCGGCCGCGATAGCCAGGCCCAGACCGCTCCCGCCGCTTTCACGGGACCGGCTTTGATCCAGCCGGACAAAACGTTCGAAAATTCGCTCCCGTTCCGCCGCCGGCACCGGCAATCCATCGTTGTCGATGCTAATGAGCGCCCCGTCAGTGGTGTTGCGCAGCCGAATGCTGATCCGGGATGCGGCGTGCCGGTCTGCGTTGTCCAGGACGTTGCGCACGACCTGGCCCAGACGCCGCGGGTCCCCGGATACCCTGACGGGCTCGAGGCTGACCTCGATAACGCGGGTGCTGGTGGAACGCAGCCGGCGGATCTCCTCGTTCAGGACATCATCCAGATCCACGTCCGTGCTCTCGAGCCGGAGACCGCCGTCGTTGGTTTTGGCCAGGGTCAGCAAATCCTCGACCAGGTAACGCATCCGGGCTGTTTCCCCCGCTAAAACGGTTTTCATCTGTTCCCAGGTCGCGCCGGAAGCGTCAGCGGCGGCGATCTCCACTCCGGCGCTGAGTGTCGCAAGCGGGCTTCGCAGTTCGTGGCTGGCGTCCGAGACGAAGCGGCGTTGTTCCTGGTCTGAGGCCTGCAGCCTGCCCAGCATCATGTTCATCGTCTCGGCCAGGGACTGGATCTCATCGGCGGTGGACGGAACGTCCACGCGCCCGTCCAGGCTCCGTGCGCTGATCCCTGCGACCTGGCCACGGATCAGTTCCACTTGCCGCAGTGACCGCCCGACCAGGACCCAGACGGAAATACCGACGACCACCAGCAGCAGCGGGGTGGCCCCGAGGATGAACCAGGCCACCGTGGAAACGGTGTCAGCCTGGACCTGGACGGTCGCGGCGACGACCACCGTGTAGAGCCGGCCCCCGACATCGACGCCGGTCGCCACGATCAGGAAATCGTCGTTGTCATGGAGGCTGTCCAGTCCGGTCACGTCCTGGGTCAGGGTCTGTCCGGCCCCGGGGCGAAGGGACGTCAATGGGGCCGCGGCAGCTGCAGGTATCGATGAGGCAAATACTGAACCTCCCGGTGCGAGAATTTGCACGTATTGACCGGTATGGGCGGTCGAGGCAATGTATTGGCCGGCCTCGGCGACGTCCTGTCCGGAGATCTGTGCGATGACGTCGAAGCTTTGCTGCCGCGCCGTCGTTTCCGTTGACGCCACGAGGGAGCTCTGGAGCAAGGCGAGCAGGACGATCCCGCCCACGGCCAGTGCTGCCGCGACGACCAGCACCGCAGTCGCAGTCGCGCGCTTGCGCACACCCCAACGCGCACCGCGCCGGCGCACCAAACCCTGAGCAGCATCCATGTTCCAAGGATGGGCCCGGCACAGGGCAGAAAACAAACCCCTCCCCCGGGTCCTGTCTCAGCCGGACCTCAAGCACGCTAAGTCTCCTCTCAGGCGCCACGGGCCACACTTGAACCATCGCCACCCGCACCGGGAGGCACCGGCGGACCCAAGAGCCCGCCACGAAAGGAGCCGGACATGAACGTCAAAGACCTGAAAACCAAGACCAAAATCGTCATCGTCAGTGCAGGAGTCCTCGGCATGGCCGGGCTGGGCCTTGGGGCCGCAAACGCTGCAACACCGGCGCCGACCACCACCCAATCCGTCACGGCGGACACGCCCACCCCGGGCGATACGGCTGACACACCAGGTGCCGTCGACACCCTCACCCCGGGCGACACGGCCGATGCCCCGGGTGCCGTCGAGGGCACCGAAGCGGCAGAGTCACCGGAGGCGCCCGGTGATACCGGTCCGAACATTGAGCAGACCGGTGACCACACCGATCCGGGGGACGCACCCGGTTCCCCGTAGCACCGACCCGCGCAGGTGGCCTTGAGGAAAGGACCGGCCGACAGCACAGCGCCGCCGGCGTACCGGGACCCGCGAAGCACCCCGCTTCGCGGGTCTTCCTGCGCCTGGGCAACAACACCAGCGTCCGGTATTAACTCCCGGAGTCCGGGAGCACCGGCAGTTCGAAGGACTACGGTATGAACACTCTTTCCGGGTTGGATCTGCTCACCGGGGTCGTTCCGGTCAGTGTCGGGTCCGCGGCAGCGGCGGCGGCACTGCTCCTCCTGCTCATGGGTGAAGCCGGCGGGTCTCCCTGCGGCCGGGACGATCAACTCGGCGCAGATTCCGGGTACGGCGTCCGGCTTCGCCGCCCGCAACGCCTACGTCTACCTCCCGTCGGCGTACCAGGCAGACACAGGACCGGCACTGCCGGTGCTGGTCCTGATCGCCGGTCAGCCCGGCTCGCCGGTCGACTGGGTTACCGCCAGCGGCGTCAAAACCGCCATGGATGCTTTCGCCGCAGCACACAACGGACTCGCACCCGTCGTAGTCATACCCGATGTCAACGGCTCCGCCACGGCCAACACCATGTGCCTGGATTCGCGCATCGCCAAGGCCCGCACGCACCTCTCCACCGATGTCCCCGCCTGGATCAAAGCCACCCTGAGAGTTGATCCTGACCCAGCACGGTGGGCGATCGGCGGTTTCTCTTTTGGCGGGACCTGCGCCGTGCAAATGGCGTCCCTGCACTCCGACATCTACCCCTCAGTAATCGACGTCAGCGGCGAAGCGGAACCGGCACTGGGCCCCAACCGGGCCGCGACCATCGCACAGGCGTTCGGCTCAGACACCGCCGCCTTCGACGCGGTCGCGCCCCTGAACGACCTGGCAACCCGGCACTACACCCACAGCAGGAGCTACCTCGCCGCCGGGGCGCAGGACGGCACGTTCGCCGGCTACCAGGCACGGGTCGCTGACGCAGCAGCTAGAGCCGGCTTTGACGTCAAGACGGCCCTGGTGCCCGGGCTGGGACACTCCTGGGAGGTTCCACGGCAGTCCCTGGCCCCGGCCGTGGGCTGGCTCGCACCCGCCCTTGGGCTGAACCCCTGATGCCGGAATCCGAAGGGTTCGGCGCATCCTCAGGGTTCTCTTATCGGCAGCGGCATAAGTTGCTAAGCATGACGGAAATGGCAATTGAAACCAGTGCGCTGGCTAAGACCTACGGGTCGAAACAGGCCCTTGAGGCCCTGAGCCTCGAAGTTCCCAGCGGCGAGATCTTCGGCCTGCTCGGACACAACGGGGCGGGCAAGACAACAACCGTGAATATCCTGACCACGCTGCTGCCTGCCTCATCCGGCACGGCACGGATAGCGGGCCACGACGTCAGCACCGGCGCTGACCGGGTGCGCCGGTCGATCGGTTACCTTCCGGAGAATGTCCAGTTCTACGACAACCTCACGCTGGCGGAGAACCTGACATTCTTCGCCCGGCTCTCCGGGGTACCGGATCCCGCCGCCCGCATCGAGACGGCACTGGCTGCCGTGGACTTCACCGGCCACGGCCAGGAACTGATGTCCACGTTCAGCAAAGGGATGCGTCAACGCGCCGGGATCGCACAGGCCATCCTGCACGAACCGAAGGTTCTGTTCCTGGACGAACCGACCTCCGGACTGGACCCCCAGGGTGTGGCCAAACTGCGGGAGATCATCATCGGCCTCAACCAGTCCGTGGGAATGACCGTGTTCATGAATACCCACCTTCTGGCAGAAGTGACCAAGACCTGCACCAGCATCGGGATCCTTAGCTCAGGACGGCTGATCTACCAGAACTCCGTCGCGGCCACCCTGGAGGCGTTCCCTGACCAGGCATCGCTTGAAGATATTTACCTCCACATCGAATCAGGCACCCCCTCATGAATCCCTGGGTAGCCACCGTCGGCCACGAACTGCGCAGCGCCGGCCGTGAACGCCTGCCCCAACTGCTCCTGATGATATTCATCGGCATGACCGCCGCCTCGGCATTTATCGGCTCGGCCGCGAAGGCAACCGTCACCGAGGTGTACAACTCAGCGGCCGGGCAGGGGCTCACGAGTGCCCCCAATCCGTTCGGGAATGTCCCGCCGCTCTACTATGCCCGCAACACCGTCATTTACATCCTCCTGATCGGGGCCCTGCTGGCCATCGTGCTCGGTGTCCAGTCCGCGATGCGGGACCGGCGTGCCCGGACGGTCGATCTGGTCCTGACCCGGCGCTTGTCCCCGGCCAGCTACCTGTCCGCGAAAATGGCCGGCATCAGCCTGGGACTCCTCGCCGTCCTGGGGACCTCGGCACTGATCAGCGCAGCCTGCATCAGCGCCGTCACCGGAACCATCCCCGCACCCGATCAGCTGCTCCGACTCACGGCACTTTTTAGCGTGGCATGGCTCTTCCTGCTCTTCTTCGTGGCCCTGGGCATGTTCAGCGGGATCCACGCATCCAGTTACACCTCTGCACTGCTGATCCCCATCGTGATCTGGAGCGTCATTATCTTCGTGTTTCCGCTGCTCGGGACCGCGGTCCACCCCGTCTCGCTGCTGAACCCCGTGACACCGCCCACGGCCCCGCAGACCGGCATCTTTGCGCTCACCGCCGCCCTCACCGGTCCCTTGTCACTCGGGGAGCACTTCAAACACGTCGCCGCAATCCTGCTCCAGGACCCCCAAGCCACCGGCACCATGACCGGCGGGATCACGGTGATCCTGGCCTTCCTCTTGGCCGGGATCGGCTCGGTCGTCCTGACCGGACGGCCCAGCATGCGAAAGGAAATCCATGACTAGCCTCATCACGCTGTGCCAGAAGGAACTCCGGGACCTCTCCCGCAACCGTTCCGTAAGGCTGCTCATCCTCTTCCTGGCCGTCGTCGTCGTGCTCACCGTCCTCGTCGCGGCCGCGGACTTCCGGACCAAAACTGCCGATTACAACACCTATCTCGCGGCCCTTCAAGCCAGCGGTGGTGCCGTGACCGCGCCGCCGCCTGACCTTTTCCCGCTACAGATGCTCCGGGCTGGCATGGAATACCTGGAAATCGTCGGGAGCCTCTTCGCCGTAATCCTCGGCTACGGACTGATCGCCAAGGAGAAGAACAACGGGACCCTGCAACTGCTTTTCACCCGCCCTCTTGGCAGGCACAGCTTCGCCGCCGGGAAAATCCTGGCCGCCCTGATCATCTGGACCGCCGTCACCACCGCCCTGTTCGCCGTCATCACCGCGACCTTGCTCATCGCCGGCAACGCCCCCCTGACGGGAACAGACCTCATCCGGCTGCTCATCGCCGCAGCCCACACCACCATCTACCTCACCCTGTGGTCCCTCGCGGCGCTGGCCCTGGCCGCCCTCACCCGGGCCCCGGCTACCGGGCTGATCCTGGCCCTGGTCCTCTGGCTCGTGGTGGTCCTGATCATCCCGCAAATCGGCGACACCATGGACCCGGACAACCAGATCCCCGGCGGCCTCTTCGCGAGCCTCCAAATCGACAAAGCCCACGAACACGCCGTCATGGCCAACTTCACCGGCTACGAAACAGCCCGCGACCTCATCGAACAAACCTCCCTGACCAAACAATATGAACGCCCCCTCTTCGCCTGGCTCGGCATCAAAAACCAGTACAACCAACAGAGCCCTGCATTTGTGTGGGCAGGGACGTTCAACCACAGCCTCTGGCTCCTCGCCGGTTTCGCGGCGGCCATCACCGCAGCACTCCTGGCCGGCACCCGGGACAAACTCCTCCGAAAGGCCTAGAACAATGAAGACGCTCACCCTCCAGAAAATTCTTCCCCTGGCACTGGTCGTCATCGCCGCCCTGGCCGCGATCCTGATCTGGCAGGGGACCCTCGGGGCCCCCACACCATCGGCCCAGCCCTCATCAACAGCCCCGGCGGCCACCGTGCTGCCCGTCACCAAAAACCCCATCGCCACCACCGGAACCGCCCCGGGACTCACCATCAGCAAAGCCAAGGCCGAAGACAACACCGACCCGCAAACCAACGCCGCCATTCCGGACCGGCTCCAGTTCACCCTGAGCAACTCCACCCCCGCCCCGATCAGCAGTATCGAGGTGTACTACACCATGACGGATTCAGCCACGGGACAAACGGAGTCCTACTACCAGAAGCTGGACGGACTGACCCTGGCGCCGGACACGTCCGCCACCGTGTATTTCGACAACGGCAACGGCCCCGGGCACTACACGGAAAACAAATACAGCCTCTACCGCACCTCAACCAACGAAGTAAAAATCAGCGTTGAGGCCGCCGCGCCCGGACTCGCACCAGCCACCGCCACCGCCACCAAAGCCAAGGGCACCGGCGAAAAACTAGACTGACACGGGCTGCTGCCGGGCCACGCGACGGTTCCGGGACAAGCCTCAGGATCCCCTCAGGCGTCATCATCCATGCTGGTAGTACCGATACGAACCCGCAGGAGACCCACCATGAAGAGCCCGAGCCAGAGCCAGACGGCCGCTGGAGGAGCAACCGGTCCGGCGGCCCGAGAACAGGACCGCACGTCATGACCTGGATCATCGATGCCATCCGCAACGCCGGGCCCCTGCCCGCCTACCTGATCATTACTGCCCTGGTCTTCGCCGAAGACGCCCTGTTCATCGGATTCATCCTGCCCGGCGAAACCGCAGCCGTCCTCGGCGGGGTCCTGGCCAGCCAGCACCATCTCCAACTCTGGCTAATCCTGCTTCTCGTCGTCGCCGCAGCCATCATCGGAGACACCGTCGGATACCAGATCGGCCGCCACTTCGGGTCCCGGATCCTGCAGATCCCCCTGCTCCAAAAACGCCGGCCGCAACTGGACCGGGCACGGGACCTGCTCGCCCGCAAGGGAGGATCGGCCGTGTTCCTAGGCCGGTTCACCGCGTTCTTCCGCGCCGTCATGCCCGCCCTCGCCGGGCTATCCCACATGCCCTACCGCCGATTTCTGGCCTTCAACATCGCCGGAGGCACCATCTGGGGGGCCGCGGTAGTCCTCGCCGGATACTTCGCCGGAAACGCCTACCTCACGGCCGCCAAAACCTTCGGACCCACAGTAACCATCGCACTACTGGCCGTCCTCACGGCCGCGGCGGCAGCCTGGTACGTCCGAAAAAGGATCAAAGCCCGAACCAGTCAGGGCCCCGCTGCGCCGCCATTCCAAAGCGAAACTCCCAGCCAGCCGGTGTCCTTGGAAACCAATCATCCCGAGGACCCGCAGCCGCCGATGCGGCCCGCACACACATGCACGGTCCCATAAATGAAAGGGTGCAACGGACCAGGGCGTTGCCGGCAGGTCCCCAGAGAGAACGTTCCCAAGGAAAGGACGAGCCGATGAACTTTGACAATCCCCAAATTCCCGTGCACGCTACGGCACCCCGCGCCGGAGGACCAGAAAACGACACAGTCATGTCGCTGCAAGACCAGGCCCGTGGCATCATTCAAGCGCTTCTGACCGACCCGGAAGCCGCATCTGTCGAGGCCACTCTGCACAGCCTTCTCGCTGCCCACCCGGATGACCACGTCGCCGTGCTCCGGGAACATCTGATCCTGATAAGGGGACTGGACCGTGCACCGAGGGACGGTACCGGGATCGCTACCGAACCCAGAGCCTGGCCGCACTCCTAATTTGCTTATCGATGACGACCAAATCAAGCAGTAGTCATGACAATGCAGCCCGAAACGGCTTTTCACCCCCACAGCCCGGGCCGCTAGAGGCTTCTACGGGTTGATGTACCAGGCGGACGGGAACCTCGTGCTCTACGTCCAGGGACGAGGACTACGTGTGGGACAGCAAGACAGATAACAACCCCGGAACCCGGCTCATCGTTCAAGACGACGGAAAAGCTGTCATATACCGGCCCGAAGGCACTCCGGTGTGGTAACAGGAACTCCCTAAGTCATGCAAGTGCCCTGCCATCGGTCTGGGCGGCAGCTGCTGGCCCTGCTTAACGGCGGAGGGCTGCGGAACGGGGGAGGGGTGGTGGAAGCTGGCCGCCCTCCAAGAGGACCTGGCGGCCAGCGACCCGGATGGCATCGTGTGGATCGACGACCAACTCCGGTATGAAGAGCAAGCAATGGGCTGGGCCGCTTTCCTGGGCCCGCGGATCCTGACGGTGTCGCCCGATCCCCGCCGGGGAATTTCTCCAGCTGAACTGGCCGCAGTCAGCGCGTTTGCCACCAAGCAGCTGTTTTTGACCTGATGCCAGGGGCGCGTACGATCGATAAGGTTTCAACCCGGCTCTGTTAACACCGCAGGTCATTCCACGTGAACTAAAGGTGAATTACGCTGTGCAGGGCAGACGGGGGCAACGGAACTGCTGAACGTCGTCTCTGCAGATTGGGCAACAGGTGGACATCACCTTTATGGTGGCGCTGGTCATCGGACTGGCACTATTTTTTGACTTCACTAACGGCTTCCACGACACCGCCAATGCGATGGCTACGCCCATCGCCACCGGTGCCATTAAACCGAAGACGGCAGTGACCCTCGCCGCAATCCTGAACCTGGTTGGTGCCTTCCTTTCAACGGAAGTGGCCAAAACAGTCTCCGGCGGCATCATCCGGGAAGGCTCCGACGGTGTCCAGATCACCCCGGACATAATTTTCGCCGGGCTTATGGGTGCCATCCTCTGGAACATGATCACCTGGCTCAAAGGCGTGCCGTCCAGCTCATCCCATGCGTTGTTCGGCGGGCTGATCGGCGCGGCCATCGCCGGCATCGGTTTTAATTCCGTGAACCTGGAAACCTTGCTCCAAAAGGTCATCCTCCCCGCTGTCTTCGCCCCGCTCATTGCCGGCCTTGTGGCGTACCTCTGCACGCGGCTCGCCTATGCGCTGACATCCCGGCACGATCCTGACACCGGCAGCAAACTGACGCAGAAGCGCGGCGGGTTCCGCACCGGCCAGATCTTCACCTCCAGCCTCGTGGCGCTGGCCCACGGAACCAACGACGCCCAGAAGACCATGGGCATTATCACGCTGGTGCTGATTTCCGCCGGCACCCAGGCCCCGGGCTCGGGCCCGCAGCTCTGGGTCATCACGGCGTGCGCATTGGCCATCGCTGTTGGCACCTACGCAGGCGGCTGGCGCATCATCCGGACCATGGGCTCCGGACTCACCGAGGTCAAGCCCGCCCAGGGCTTCGCGGCCGAGACCAGCACCGCTTCAGCCATTCTGGCTTCCTCCCACCTGGGCTTCGCCCTCTCCACCACGCAGGTGGCATCCGGCTCCGTGATCGGGTCCGGCATGGGCCGCAAAGGCACCACGGTGCGCTGGAACATGGTGGGCAAGATCGCCCTGGGCTGGCTGTTTACGCTTCCTGCTGCCGGTATTGTGGGCGCGCTGACCGCGCTGCTCGTGAAGACGGGCGTGGTGGGTGTGGCGATTGCCGCCGTCGCCGGCACCGCGGCGGTGCTGTTTATGTTCGTCTACTCCCGCAAGTCGTCGGTGGGCCACCACAATGCCGTGGAAGTCGAAGAAGCGGGCCAGGCCGTCCGCTTCGCCAAGAAGAAAGCCCTCGCCCGGGCCCGTGCCAAGCCGAGCCGGCAGAAGGACGCCGCCATGGCAGACCAGCAGAAGGACGCGCAGCTATGAAGTGGTTGGAACTCTTGACCGTGGCCGGCACCACCCTGGTGTCCGCAGTAACGGTGGTGGTCCTGTATTCGCTGGGCGTGCGGCTGACGGCCATCGCCGGCGACGCTGAGCAGGCCTCACCCCGCGCCAAGCGCTACTTCGCCTACCTCTGCTTTGGCCTCTGCGGCCTGGCTGTGCTGTTCGGGCTCTACCTGATAATTCCTTACTTCAGCAAGTAGCCCTTCAGCCCGTCCACCGCAGCGCTACTCTGGTTCCATGTGCAGGATCCAGTATTTCGTCGCGGCCTCCATCGACGGCTTCATTGCCACCCCGAAGGATGACCTGGCCTGGCTCCTCGAATTCGACGGCTTCGAGGGCGGCAAGGAAAGCTACGAAAACTTCATGGCCGCCGTCGGCTGCATTGTTATGGGCGGCGAGACATTCGCCTGGCTGATGGAGCACGAACCCGGAAACTGGCCGTACCCTTCCATACCCTGCTATGTGTTTACCCGGCACGAACACGTGGCCCCGGCCGGCACGGACATAACTTTCATCCGCGGTCCCGTCGAGGAGTTCATCCAGGACTTCAAGGATCACGCCGGTGAGAAGAACGTATGGGTGGTGGGCGGCGGCAACCTCGCTGCGCAATTCGCCGATGCCGGGCTGCTGGACGAACTCATCCTGTCGGTCATCCCGGTCGTCCTGGGCGAGGGGAAGCGGCTGCTCCCTTTGAAAGGCCCGACGACGCCGCTGGAGTTGACGGCGTCCCGCACCATGGGGCGGGGGATCGTGGAGTTGCGTTACACCCTCACAGCCCCGGATCCGACCCGCTAGCGGCCTGACTGCCTCAAGCTGTCAGGCCTCCGCCGGCTCGTTGTCCCGCAGCATGTTGGTGATGCGTGCCGTGGAGAGGCGGCGGCCTTTTTCGTCGGTCATCACAATTTCATGCGTTGTCAGGGTCCGGCCCAGGTGGATTGCCGTGCAGGTGCCTGTTACGGTGCCCGCGGCGATCGCACGGTGGTGTGTCGCGCTGACTTCAATGCCCAAGGCGTGCCTGCCCGGGCCAGCGTGCATCCCGGCAGCGAAAGATCCCAGCGTCTCGGCCAGCACCACATGGGCGCCGCCGTGCAGGATGCCCGCCACCTGGGTGTTCCCTTCCACCGGCATGGTGGCCACCGTCCGTGCCGGGCGCATCTCCAGGAAGTGGATCCCCATCTTCACGACCAGCGCGCCGATGCCCATGTGGCCGAGCCAGTCGTGGAGGTCCGTCGGGATGCCTGCTGTGACCAATTCCTCAGTGAAGGGACCGGGCGTGAAATTGTCCATCATGGCAACTAGGCTGGCACCTGTGAGTGAAACTACCAAACCGGCCCCCTTCCCGACCGAAATTACTGCGCTTGACGCTGCAGATGCCTTACAGGACATCAACGTCCTGCCGGTCGGAGGCCGGGTCTCCGCTACGGAAGCCCCAGTGGTTCCCAGCACCGGCCAGCCGCGGCTTCTGGTGCTTGACGGCCATTCGATGGCTTTCCGCGCCTTCTTCGCCCTTCCGGCGGACAAATTCTCCACCGCCAACGGACAGCACACCAATGCCATCCACGGTTTCACCTCCATGCTCATCAACCTGATCAAGGAACAGAAGCCCACCCACATCTGCGTCGCCTTCGACGTCTCGGATGACACCACCCACCGCAAAGCGGAGTACAGCGAGTACAAGGGTGGACGCAACGAGACTCCCCGTGAGATGAGCGGCCAGATCGACCTCATCGACCAGGTCATGGGCGCCTGGGGCATCAAGACCATCAAACTGCCCGGCTACGAAGCTGATGACATCCTGGCAACCCTCGCCGCCATGGGGGAAAAGGCAGGCTTTGAAGTACTGCTCGTCTCGGGCGACCGCGACGCCTTCCAGCTGATCACGGACAACGTTTTTGTGCTCTACCCGAGGAAGGGCGTCAGCGACATCCCCCGGATGGACGCGGCCGCCATCCAGGAGAAGTATTTTGTGACACCCGCCCAGTATTCGGACCTTGCCGCGTTGGTGGGGGAGACCGCGGACAACCTCCCCGGTGTTCCCGGCGTCGGTCCCAAGACCGCGGCAAAGTGGATCAATCTATACGGCGGTCTCGAGGGCGTTCTTGAGCACCTGGATGCAATCGGTGGAAAAGTAGGGGACTCCCTGCGTGCCAACGTCGAGGACGTCAAGCGCAACCGCCGGCTGAACAGGCTCCATACAGACCTTGACCTCCCGCTCACGCTGGACGACCTCGCGGAACCGCGGCCGGACGAGGCCGCCCTGGAAACGCTGTTCGACGAGCTCGAATTCAAGACCATCCGTACCCGCCTCTTTGCCCTGTACGGCAGCGAAGAAGTGGAATCCGCGGAGCGCGAAAGCATCGCCACGCCGGACTTCGTGGTCCCTGCCGAGGCAGCCGAGCTGGGTGCCTTCCTGGCGGCCGGCGCTGGCAAGACCTCGGCAGTCGCCGTCGACCTGGTGCCTGGGCGCATCGGCGAGGACGCCGCCGCACTGGCCATCGTCCGTGACGACGCCGCCGTCTATGTCGATCTCGCTGCACAGGACGCTGCTGCCGAAAATGTCCTCGCGGACTGGCTGCGCGATGAAAACTCCCCGAAGGTCATGCACGGCTACAAGGCTGCGCTGAAGGCCCTCTCCAGCCGGGGCCTTGGCCTGGAAGGCGTGGTGGACGACACCTCAATTTCCGGCTACCTCATCCAGCCGGACCGCCGCACGTATGAACTTGCGGAGCTGGCCCAGCATCACCTCAACGTCAGTGTCCCGTCGGAGGCCTCCAAGGCGGGCCAGCTGGAGCTGGCGTTCGACGGCGACGACGCCGCCGCTGCCGGTGCCCTGGTGCAGGTAGCGGCTGTGGTCCGGTCCCTGAGCCTGCACTTCGAGTCAGAACTCACCGAACGCAAGGCCGGGGACCTGCTGACCACCCTCGAGCTGCCGGTCAGTCGCGTGCTGGCCGACATGGAAACCGCGGGCATCGCCATCGACCTGCCGCGGATGGACGAGCAGATCGCTGATCTGGCCAAGGTGATTGACAACGCGCAGGAACTTGCCTTCGCCGCGATCGGCCATGAGGTCAATCTCGGATCGCCCAAACAGCTGCAGACCGTGCTCTTTGAAGAACTCGAGCTGCCGAAAACCAAGAAGATCAAGTCCGGCTACACCACCGATGCCGCGTCGCTGAAGAACCTGCTGGAAAAGACCGGCCACGAATTCCTGGTCCAGCTGATGGCGCACCGGGAGTCTTCCAAGCTGCGGCAGATGCTGGAGTCACTCAAGAAGTCCGTGACGGAAGACGGCCGGATCCACACCACCTATGCGCAGAACGTGGCAGCGACGGGCCGTATCTCCTCGAACAACCCGAACCTGCAGAACATCCCCATCCGCAGCGAGGAAGGCCGGCGCGTCCGCGGCATCTTTGTGGTCAGTGACGGCTACGAGTGCCTGTTGTCCGCGGACTACTCACAGATCGAAATGCGGATCATGGCGCACCTTTCGGGGGATGCGGGCCTGATCCAGGCTTACAAGGACGGCGAAGACCTCCACCGGTTTGTGGGCTCGAACATCTTCCACGTGCCCACCGAGGAAGTCACCAGCGCCATGCGCTCCAAGGTCAAGGCCATGTCCTACGGACTCGCCTATGGCCTGACCTCGTTCGGCCTGTCCAAGCAGCTGGAAATTTCCGTGGACGAGGCCCGCACCCTGATGAAGGACTACTTCGACCGGTTCGGCGCCGTCCGCGACTACCTTCGCGGTGTCGTGGACCAGGCCCGGGTGGACGGCTACACGGCCACCATCGAGGGGCGACGCCGCTACCTGCCGGACCTCACCAGCACGGACCGGCAGCTACGCGAAAACGCGGAGCGCATCGCGCTGAACTCACCCATCCAGGGATCGGCCGCGGACATCATCAAACGCGCCATGCTGGGCGTGCACGCTGAACTGGCCGCCCAGGGCCTGAAGTCGCGCATGCTCCTGCAGGTCCACGACGAACTGGTGCTGGAAGTCGCCGCCGGCGAGCGCGAAGCGGTTGAGAAGCTCGTCACCGAGCAGATGGGCTCGGCCGCGGACCTCAGCGTCCCGCTGGATGTCCAGATCGGCGTGGGCCCCAGCTGGTACGACGCCGGCCACTAGGAGGCGGGAGCGCGGCGCCTGGGGGAACGGCCGGCGTGTTGCTGTTGGCCAGGCGCCGGAATCATTGGTTAGGCTCGGCGGTGTGGCTGAACTGAGTGATGACTATGAAATCCGGCGCTTCACAGCGGCATCCAACGGCGAGGCGGGTTACCCCGACGCCGAATCGTGGATAAAGGCGGTGGCCTTCGGCTTCCACGAACCCACGCGCACGCCGGCACACATTGCGAAATCCTTGGAGGCCTACGTAGCTGACCAACGGATCTTCACTGGCGCCTACCAGACGAGGGAAGTCGCGCCGGGGTCGCTTCCCTGCGGAGGTGCCGGTGGCAACCTTCGGCACCCTGCGCAAAACACTCAACATCGACTTCGGCAAGCTACTGGAATCCCAACTGGTCACCGCAGTGACGGTCCGGACCTCACACCGTCGGCGCGGCCTGCTGCGCCGGATGATGTCCGAGAATCTGGCCATGGCGAAGCAGGATGGCCTTGCAATGGCAGCCCTGACAGCGTGCGAGGGCTCTATCTACGGACGGTTCGGCCACGGGGTGGCCAGCTTCGAACGCGCGGTGAAGGTTGACACCACGTCCCGCTTCCAGCTGAACTACCACGCCGCCGGCAACGTGGACATCGCGGACCCGCGTGTGCTGCTGGACCTTGTGCCGGAGGTCATCCTGGACGTGGCCCAGGCGCTGGAGGCGCGGCATTACCCTGAGGATGGCAGGCTTGTGCTCGACGTGCAGGACCTGCTTGGCCTCACGGCTGGAACGTTTGCCGTGGAGGTCAGCGGCGGCGAGGCCGGCGTCGTATGCCTGGAAGAGACAGCCGGGGCTGAACTGACGTTGGATGTCTCCGCCCTGTCTTCAATTTATCTGGGAGCGGTCTGTCCGGTTACGCTGACTTCGGCTGGGCGAATCCGTGAACACAAGCAGGGCGCGTCGCTCCGGGCACGGAGGATGTTCGCGGTTGAGCGGGCCACCCACTGCCTGACCCATTTCTAGGGGCTCCTGCCTCGTTCAAGGACAATCCATGGGGGATTTTGGTGTGGCCGGGCGGACTGGCCGCCGGGCTATTTTGCTCGGTCTGGCGTCCGGAGTTTTTGCTGCCGTGACATCGTGTTCGTCGGCGGACACGGCCGCGATTGCGCCTGTGGCTCTTTCGGATGAACACGGGGACCTCTCGGTGCTTACCCCGCCCGTGCCAAACGGGCCAGAAGCGTCGGCGGCACCGTCGCCGGTCCCGGCCGCGACGGCAGCCGAGGTCCCGCTTCCGTCAAAAGCGCAGCTGGTGACGGAATTCGAGGGCCGCCGTCCGGCCGAGTGGGGTCTGGCCGTCACCGGCGTGGTCACCAGATCGCCAGGCAGTCATACGGTGCTCACCTTCGATGCCTGCGGCGGCCCCGGCGGATCCGGCGTCGACCAGGAACTGCTCGCTACGCTCCGGCGGCTGAACATCCCGGCCACCCTCTTTGTGAATGCGCGGTGGATCCAGTCAAACCGGCAAGTCGCCGCCGAGTTGGCGCACGACCCGCTCTTTGAACTGGCCAACCATGGCTGGCAGCACCGGCCGTTGTCCGTGACCGGCAAATCAGCGTATGGCATCCCAGGCACCAGGAACGTGGCCGACGTATATGACGAACTCACCGGCTGCGCGGATGTCTTCCGGGAAGTGACGGGGCACCGGCCACGGTTCTTCCGCTCCGGAACAGCCTATTTCGACGAGGTGGCCGCCGCGGTGTCCCGGCGTCTGGGCATGTTGCCGGTCAACTTCAGCATCAACGCCGACGCCGGCGCCACGCTGGCGCCGGCGGCGGTTGCCTCCGCCGTGGCCACAGCACGGCCTGGCGACATAGTCATAGCGCATTTCAATAAGCCCGGCGGCGGCACAGCCGCCGGCTTCCGGCAGGCGCTGCCACAACTTAAGGGCGGCGGAACCAGGTTCGCCCGACTGGGCGATGTGTTGCCTGCACTTTGACCCCTGTTGGCCGCAGCGACTAGAATAAGTGGGCGCGTGCTACGTGCAAGTTTCTAAAATCCAAAAATCAGGAAGACCCGGAAGATCCTTGTGATCGCCCGAAGACCTGCGCCTGCGTTCCATAACGCGGGCGCGGCGGTTTGCCTGACCGACTAACTATCCACAACGGAGCCCCTACTACATGACCATCACCTCCACCGAGAAGCCCGGTACCCCCGTAGTCGCCATTAACGACATCGGTACCGCTGAGGACTTCCTCGCAGCAGTCGACGCCACAATCAAGTACTTCAACGACGGAGACCTCGTCGAAGGTACCGTCGTCAAGGTCGACCGCGATGAAGTTCTGCTCGACATCGGTTACAAGACCGAAGGTGTCATCCCCTCCCGCGAGCTGTCCATCAAGCACGACGTTGATCCCGGAGACGTTGTCTCCGTTGGCGATCTCGTCGAAGCCCTGGTGCTCACCAAGGAAGACAAAGAAGGCCGCCTGATCCTCTCCAAGAAGCGTGCTCAGTACGAGCGCGCCTGGGGCGACATCGAGAAGGTCAAGGAAGAAGACGGTGTCGTTACCGGTACCGTCATCGAGGTTGTCAAGGGTGGTCTTATCCTCGACATCGGTCTGCGCGGCTTCCTGCCCGCATCCCTCGTCGAGATGCGCCGTGTGCGCGACCTCGCTCCGTACATCGGTCAGAAGATCGAAGCCAAAATCATCGAGCTGGACAAGAACCGCAACAACGTTGTGCTGTCCCGCCGTGCATGGCTCGAGCAGACCCAGTCCGAGGTTCGCTCCACGTTCCTCAACAAGCTGGAAAAGGGCCAGGTCCGTCCCGGCGTTGTTTCCTCCATCGTCAACTTCGGTGCATTCGTGGACCTTGGCGGCGTAGACGGCCTCGTGCACGTTTCCGAGCTGTCCTGGAAGCACATCGACCACCCGTCCGAGGTTGTCGAAGTTGGCCAGGAAGTCACCGTCGAAGTTCTCGAAGTCGACCTGGACCGCGAGCGCGTTTCCCTGTCGCTCAAGGCTACGCAGGAAGATCCGTGGCAGACCTTCGCCCGCACCCACGCCCTCGGGCAGGTTGTTCCGGGTAAGGTCACCAAGCTTGTTCCGTTCGGTGCGTTCGTACGCGTCGAAGACGGCATCGAAGGCCTCGTGCACATCTCCGAACTGGCAGTCCGCCACGTGGAGCTGGCTGAGCAGGTTGTCTCCGTTGGTGACGAGCTGTTCGTCAAGGTCATCGACATCGACCTCGAGCGCCGCCGCATCTCCCTCTCCCTCAAGCAGGCCAACGAGGGCGTTGACGCCGAGTCCACCGAATTCGATCCGGCTCTCTACGGCATGTCCGCTGAGTACGACGAAGAGGGCAACTACAAGTACCCGGAGGGCTTCGACCCGGAGTCCAACGAGTGGCTTGAAGGCTACGAGAACCAGCGCGCCGTCTGGGAGCAGCAGTACGCTGACGCCCAGACCCGCTGGGAAGCACACAAGAAGCAGGTTGCCCAGCACGCTGCCGACGACGCTGCAGCTGCAACGTCCGGTGACAGCGATTCAGGCACCACCAGCTACTCCTCCGAGCCTGCTGCAGAGTCCAACACCGGCGCCGGTACCCTGGCCTCGGACGAGGCTCTTGCAGCTCTGCGCGAGAAGCTGACCGGCAACTAATTGCCACCGGCCCGGGGCTTCCCGGGCCAACACAGCGGGCCCCTGCGAGAGCAGGGGCCCGCAGTGTTTAACCCGCAGTGTTCAGGCGGCTACTTGACCAGCACTGAACGCTCGCAAACTTGAACGCTCCCAAACCTGAACGCTCCCAAACGCGGGTTTCGGTGCGTCTACTGCGAGCCAGATGAGAGCACGACGACGGCACGCACCGCGCCGCCGTCGCCGTGCGTTAATACCGCGCCGGCAGCGGTGAGGAGCCGCTGCGCGCCTACGTTGCCTGCCGTGGTGTGGGCCAGCATCTGCCGCAGTCCGGCGCGGCGGGCTTCCGCCAAGACCAGCATCAGCGCGGCGCCGCCCACACCGAGGCCACGGTAGTTCCGGCCCAGCCAGATGCCTGTCTCAGCAGTTCCGGATTGTGCCGTTCCGTCGTCAATCATTTTGAGCCTGACCGAACCGGCCGCGCTGCCGTCGCAGAGAACAGCCCAGCTCTTTTCCGCGCCTGGTCCGTCCAATCCGGCGGCCGCAGACCGGTGGAAGTTGCGGAACCAGTTGATGCGTTCAGTGTTCCAGCCGGTCCCGTTGCCAAGGGGCGGCGTGGCGTCGTCCGCGGACGCGTCCCGCTGCGCAAGTTCCAGCAGCCGCTCCAGCATGGGTTCGTCAACGTCTGCCAGGCGGACCTCAGGGGAGCGGGACATCGAGCCACTCCGTTCCGGCCGGCGTGAGCCCGGTTCTCCCGGCGGTAAGCGCCAGCACGCGTTCGGTGGCTGCAGTGATTTGCTCAGGTTCGTCGGGTACTGCCAGGCGCAGGATCGTGTATTGCGCTCCGTAGCTGGTTTCCGCCATCACAAACCCGGCTGCCCGAAGATCGTTCTCCAGCCGTCCGGCAGCGGCATGCGGCACCGACGCAGAGCAGATCCGCAGCCGGCTCCGCCGGACCAGGGGAGCCCGTTCCAGGGCGGCGGACACCGATTCCGAATAGGCGCGCACCAGTCCGCCGGTGCCCAGCAGGATGCCGCCGAAATAGCGGACGACGACGGCACTTAAGTCGCTGAGGTCCGTCACGCCAGGTGCTGTTTCCCTTTTGACGATGGCCTCCAGCATGGGGATGCCGGCGGTGCCCGAAGGTTCGCCGTCGTCATTGGAGCGCTGGATGTCCCGGTCCGGTCCCAGGACGAACGCCGAGCAGTGGTGGCGGGCGTCGTGGAACTCGCGGCGCAGTCCGGCCACCAGGTCCCGGGCGGTGTCCTCATTGTCGGCGCGGCCCAGCACGGTAATGAACCTGGAGCGCTTGATCTCGATCTCGTGCCGGAAGTCCTGGCCCAAGGCGAGGGTGGTGTAGGCCGTGGCGCGGCTGTCTTGCTCTTGCACCGCCCAAGTCTATTCCCCACCGCCTCCCTGAATTCGCTGCGCTCACCCAGGGAACCCTGGTCGCGTGGGCCCACTAGTAGGGTGATGGGATGCTCAAGATCGGTTTGACGGGTGGTATAGCATCCGGGAAGTCAGTGGTCGCCTCACGCCTCGCCGGGCTCGGTGCCGTGCTGGTGGACGCGGATGCGCTGGCCCGGGACGTGGTTGAGCCGGGAATGCCGGGACTGGCCCGTGTGGTGGAAGCCTTTGGGCCGGACATGCTCGACGCCGGCGGCCGGCTGGATCGGGCCAGGCTGGGTTCCGTGGTGTTCGGCAATCCCTCGCAGCTGGCTGTCCTGAACGGCATTGTGCACCCGCTGGTCCGGGCCGCCGCGGCCAGGATCATCGCCACAGCCCCGGCCGGCGCCATTGTGGTCCAGGACATTCCACTGCTCGTGGAAACCGGCCAGGGGAGCGGCTTCCATCTGGTCCTGGTGGTGGATGCACCCGATGACATCCGGATCGGCCGGATGCTCGAACACCGAGGCATGACAGCCGAGGACGCCGGGTCGCGGATGGCGGCCCAGGCGTCGCGTGGAGCGCGGCTTGCTGCTGCCGACGTGGTCCTGGTCAACTCCGGGTCATTGGCAGACGTGACCGCGCAGGTGGACCGGCTGTGGACGGAACGGCTGGTCCCGTACGCGGACAATATCCGCCGCGGCGTCAGGGCAGCCCGGATCGGCACCGCCGTGTTGTTTGCGCCGCGCGAGGACTGGGCGGACCAGGCCGCACGGCTGGGATCCCGGATCGCCGCCGCCGCAGCGGACGACATTCTTGCAGTGGACCATATTGGCTCCACGGCCGTGCCTGGCCTGGCAGCCAAGGACGTCATTGACCTCCAGGTCACGGTGTCGGATCTCAATACCGCGGACCGGATCGCGCCGCTGCTGGCGGACGCGGGATTCCCTGCCGTGCCAGGGGTGGCCTTCGACACTCCGAAACCGACGCAGCCAGATCCGGAGCAATGGAAGAAACGCTTCCATGCCAACGCGGACCCCGGCCGCGCCGTGAACGTCCATGTACGGGCTGCCGGGTCATCTGGCTGGCGGTACGCGCTGCTCTTCCGCGACTGGCTCAGGAGCGATCCGGAGGCCGTCAGCCTGTATGCGGACCACAAACGTGTTTTGTCCGAGCAGTTTGCCGAGTCCAAAGGTACCCACGCGTACGCGGCGGCGAAGGAGCCGTGGTTCACGGACGTCGCCTGGCCGCAAATGGACAGCTGGGCGGACCGCACGGGGTGGGTGCCGCCGTCGTACACCCCCTGAACTCCCGGCCCCCGCGGCTGGCTGTTCGCCGGTAACTGATCCGGCTGTCACTGTCGGTCCCCGGTTGTAGATTAGATGCATGAGCCTTGCCCAGGAGATCAACCGCGTCGTCGCTCCGTTTGAAGTCATCAGCGAGTTCCAGCCGGCAGGTGATCAGCCTGCTGCGATCACCGAACTGACAGAGCGGATCAGGAACGGCGAAAAGGACGTAGTCCTGCTGGGTGCCACCGGTACCGGCAAGAGCGCCACCACGGCCTGGCTGATCGAACAGGTCCAGCGGCCCACCCTGGTCATGGTGCAGAACAAAACCCTGGCCGCCCAGCTCGCCAACGAATTCCGGGAACTGCTGCCCAACAACGCGGTGGAGTACTTTGTTTCCTACTACGACTACTACCAGCCCGAGGCGTACGTAGCGCAGACGGACACCTTCATTGAAAAGGACTCCTCGGTCAACGAAGAAGTGGAACGCCTCCGCCACTCCGCCACCAACGCCCTGCTGACCCGCCGTGACGTCATTGTGGTCGCCACGGTGTCCTGCATCTACGGCCTGGGCACGCCGGAAGAGTACATTGCCGGCATGGTCACACTCCGAAAGGGAGCGCAGATGAACCGCGACGACCTGCTCCGGAAATTTGTCTCCATGCAGTACGCGCGCAACGACATGGACTTCCACCGCGGCACGTTCCGGGTCCGGGGCGACACCGTGGAAATCATCCCGATGTACGAGGAACTGGCCATCCGGATCGAATTCTTCGGGGACGAAATTGAGAACATCCACACCCTCCATCCGCTGACCGGCGAACTGATCCGGGACGAAGAGGAAATGTACGTCTTCCCGGCCTCGCACTACGTGGCCGGGCCCGAGCGGATGGGCCGGGCCATCAAACGCATCGAGGACGAGCTCGCCGAACGCCTGGCCGTCCTGGAAGGCCAGAACAAGCTGGTGGAAGCCCAACGGCTCCGCATGCGCACCACCTACGACCTCGAAATGATGCAGCAGATGGGCTTCTGCAACGGCATCGAAAACTACTCGTCGCACATTGATGGACGTGCCCGAGGGACCGCTCCGCACTGCCTCATCGACTACTTCCCGGACGACTTCCTGCTGGTGATCGACGAATCCCACGTCACCGTGCCGCAGATCGGCGCCATGTACGAAGGCGACATGTCCCGCAAGCGGAACCTCGTCGACTTCGGTTTCCGCCTGCCGTCGGCCATGGACAACCGCCCCCTCAAATGGGACGAATTCCTGCAACGCGTAGGCCAGACGGTCTACCTCTCGGCCACTCCCGGCAAGTACGAACTGGGCAAGGCGGACGGCTTTGTGCAGCAGATCATCCGGCCCACCGGACTGATCGACCCCGAGGTGGTGGTCAAGCCCACCAAGGGCCAGATCGATGACCTGCTCGGCGAGATCAAGACCCGCACGGCAAAGAACGAACGCGTCCTGGTCACCACGCTGACCAAACGGATGGCGGAGGACCTCACCGACTACCTGCTGGGCCACGGCATCAAGGTCGAATACCTGCACTCGGACGTGGACACCCTGCGACGGGTTGAACTGCTCCGGGAACTCCGGATGGGTGTCTTCGACGTCCTGGTGGGCATTAACTTGCTCCGGGAAGGCCTTGACCTGCCAGAAGTCTCGCTCGTGAGCATCCTGGATGCGGACAAGGAAGGCTTCCTGCGCTCGGCGACTTCGCTGATCCAGACCATCGGCCGTGCCGCCCGCAACGTCTCCGGCGAGGTCCACATGTACGCGGACCGCATCACGGACTCCATGGCCAAGGCTATCGATGAGACCAACCGGCGCCGCGCCATCCAGGTGGCCTACAACACGGAACGGGGCATCGATCCGCAACCGCTGCGGAAGAAGATTGCCGACATTACCGACCAACTGGCCAAGGAAGACGCCGACACCCAGGAGCTGCTGAACAACAACCGGCTGGCCAAGGGCGCCAAGCGTGGAAAGTCTGCGGCAAAGGGTGCGGCGCAGGTCCGCAAGGACGGCCTCGCCGCGGCGCCGGCCGAAGACCTTGTGGGCCTCATCGAACAGCTGACCGAACAGATGCACGGCGCTGCCGCCGAACTCCAGTTCGAGCTGGCCGCGCGGATCCGGGACGAGGTCAGTGACCTCAAGAAAGAGCTCCGCCAGATGCAGGCGGCCGGCCACGCCTAGGACACGCCCGGGCGCCGGGGGCACGTGGCAGTCGGGGCATGTTTCCGCATGTCGGGACGCCTGCTGTACAGTTAACGTCACGTAGGGGAGTATCCCGAGCGCTACGATCGTCAACACGCCAGGCATAGTTGCCTGGCCGGGCGTAGCGGGCCGCCATTTCAGCACCAAGTGCACAGGCTGGCAGGAGAGACTTACACCAATTCCTTGTGCCCTGCGAAAGGCTACCCGTGCCCGAATTACCCGTATGGTTTGAGGTCGGCTCACTTGTCGTCCTCGGACTGATCCTCCTCATTGACCTTCTGCTGGTCGTCCGGCGTCCCCATGAACCTTCCATGAAGGAAGCCGGCCTGTGGGTTGCGTTCTACGTCTCCCTTGCCCTGCTGTTCGCCGGGGCCATGTTCTTCTTTACCGGCGCCGAATTCGGCGGCCAGTTCGTGGCCGGCTGGGTCACTGAATACAGCCTCAGCATCGACAACCTGTTTGTCTTCATCATCATCATGGCCCGCTTCTCCGTGCCCCGTAAGTACCAGCAGGAAGTCCTGATGGTGGGCATCATCATCGCCCTGATCCTGCGCGGCATCTTCATCCTCCTCGGTGCCATCGTGATCGAGCAGTTCAGTTGGGTGTTCTACATCTTCGGCGCGTTCCTGCTCTGGACAGCCTGGAAGCAGGCCCAGGACGAAGGCGAAGACGAAGAGGACAAGGAAAATCCGCTCATCGCCGGGATCCGCAAGGTCATCCCCATGTCGGAGAAGTTCGACGGCGGCAAGCTGCGCACCACGGTGGACGGCAAAAAGGTCTTCACCCCCATGCTGATAGTGTTCATCACCATCGGCCTGACCGACCTCCTCTTCGCCGTTGACTCGATTCCCGCGATCTTCGGACTGACGCAGAGCCCGTTCATCGTCTTCACCGCCAACCTGTTCGCCCTCATGGGCCTGCGCCAGCTGTACTTCCTGCTGGGTGGGCTGATGAACCGCTTGGTCTACCTGAAGCACGCGCTGTCCTTCATCCTGGCGTTCATCGGTGTGAAGTTGGTGCTGCACGCCATGCACGTGAACGAACTGCCGTTCGTCAACGGCGGCAATCACATCGAGTGGGCCCCGGAGATTCCGACCTTCGTCTCCCTGGCCGTCATTGTGGGCACCATCATCGTTGCCGTGGTTGCCAGCCTCATGAGCTCCAAGGCAAAGACGGCCCACCTGGATCCCCGCCTCGAGGAAGACGCCAAGAAGAGCCTCAGCGAAACCGAGTAAGCTCTCCTACGCACAGCACGTTCCAGCAACCCCGGTCGCACTGCGGCCGGGGTTGCTTGCATTAACGAACACCTGCTGCAACGGCCGCCCGAGGACTATGCTCTGACCATGGCCCGCGTCCCGATGATGGAATATGGAGTGCGCCAGGTGCAACGGCGCACCGTGGCGCTGCTGAGTGCGGCCCAGGTTTTCGGTGGCATCGGCACCGGAGCCACGGTTTCCATTGGTTCCATCCTGGCCGTGGAACTTTCAGGTTCCAGCGTGTGGGCGGGAGCCGTGGCCACGGTGATGACCTTGGGGGCCGCGCTGACAGCACTGCCCCTGGCTTCGCTGGCGGACCGGCGGGGCCGCCGGGCCGGGCAGGTCACGGGGCTTTCCGCCGCCCTGGCCGGCACTGTGCTGATAGTGCTGTCCATCGTGTCCGGCTTGTTCGTCCTGCTGGTGCTGGGGGCGGTGGGCATCGGGGTGGGCACCGCGGCCAGCCTGCAGGCACGCTTCGCCGCCGTCGACCTTGCGGATGCTGAACACCGCGGCAGGGCGCTTTCCGCAGTCGTGTGGGCTGTGACGGTCGGCGCAGTGGCCGGACCCAACCTGATCCAGCCCGGCACCGTTGTGGGCCTGGCCCTCGGTCTGCCTCCCGTCGCCGGACCGTTTGTGATCTCCGCGGCCGGACTCCTGCTGGCGATTGTGCTGCTTTTCGCTGGCCTCAGGCCGGACCCGCTCCTGCTCGCGCGGGAAATAGCAAACCAGCAAGGCGCCACAGCGCGCAACGCAGTCGGCGGATCGCTCGTCCGCGGTATGCGGGCAATCCGCCAGTCCCGATCGGCCTGGCTGGCGCTTGCCGCCGTCGTCGGAGCGCACGCCGTGATGGTCGGCGTGATGTCCATGACCCCGCTGCACTTGCAGAAACTCGTGGCCGGACCGGGTGCTTCCCATGCCGGCCACACCGCCTCCGGCGATGTCCTGGTGATCATCGGCTTCACCATCTCACTGCATATCGCCGGTATGTTCGCGTTGTCGCCGGTCATGGGCTGGCTGACGGACAAGGCAGGCAGGACAGAGACCATCATGATGGGCTTCACCACGCTCATCGCGGCCGTCGCCGTCGCCGGATTCGGCCAGACATCAACCGTGGCGGTTGCCGTGGGACTTGTCCTGCTGGGCATCGGATGGTCTGCGGCCACGATTTCCGGATCCACACTGCTGGCGGAGAGCGTTAGCCAGGAGTCCCGTGTGGTGGTCCAAGGTGTCTCGGACATGCTGATGGGCGCTGCCGGCGCAGTGGGCGGGGCCACCTCCGGCCTGATCCTCAGTTGGGCCGGCTACCTGGGGCTCAACATGGCAGGCGGCCTGGTGGGGGCTGCAGTGCTGACCGCCGCCGTCGTTGTTCTTGTGGCGCGCCGCCGCAGCCCCAACGCCGCCACAACCACCGGTTCAGTTGGCGGCTCGGTTGCCCGCTGAGCCGGCAACCGAGCGCACCATACCCAGCAGGCGACCAAAGATGGCCTCGCCGTCGTCAGCTATGCCGTCATGGTGGAAGTCGGCTGTCTCCCATACTTGGAGTCCATGCACGGCAGCGGCCGTTTCCAGGGACAGATCGCGGTCCACGTAAATGTCGTCCCGGTAAACCGCAGCGGCTGCCGGCACTCCGTTCGCGGCCAACTGCCTGTGGTCATACAGCGGCTTCCAGTCCGTCTTGACTGCCAGCAACTGGGCCACGTGCTGCAGCGGGGCCAAGGCGGCGTCCTGCTCGAAGTACCACGGGTACACCATTTCGCCGGTCAGCAGCAACGGATCCGCGTCCGGGCGGAATGCCGGATTTTCCTGCAGCACCCGCCAGGCAGCCCAGTCGGTCGCCCGTCCCTGACCGTAGATGGACTCGTGCAGCAGGGCATAAAGCGGGTTTCCCAGGCGGGACACGATGCCCTGGACCTGTTCGAGGAAGGCATCGGAGAGCCTGTTCCCGTGCGGTGTCGCGGTGAAGGCGTCCTCCAGCAGGTAGTGCAGGCCGTCCACCCGCGTGTTTCCGCCCAGAAAGGAGCCCACCATCTGGAACCGTTCCGGCGTGAGCCGGCAACCGTCGGGAAGGAACTCCTCGGTCTGCCGAAGATGCGATGCGATCGCATTCACAGTCCGGCGGTCCTCCGGATACCAGCTGAAGTATTCAGTGTTGCGGGCCGCAACGCGGGCGAACGTGGCGCGGTAGACGTCGTCGGCGTGGCCGGCGAGGGGCGCCAACCCGCCCGTGATGAGGGCTTCCTTCAGCCCGTCCGGGGCAAAGGACAGGTACGTCAGCGCGCAGAATCCGCCATAGCTTTGGCCGTAGATGCTCCAGGGGCCGGAGCCGAGCGCCGCCCGGATGAGCTCCGCGTCGGCCACGATGGAATCAGCACGGAAATGCTCAAGGTACCCAGCCTGTGCCTGGGCCGTTCCACGCGCGGGCAGCGTGTTCCGGTCAAGGGGGGTCGACAGCCCGGTGCCGCGCTGGTCCAGCATCAGGATCCGGAAGTCCCGGGCAGCCGCCTTGCTCCAGCCGCTCAGTGAAGCCAGCCGGTTGCCGCGGCCGCCCGGGCCGCCCTGGAGGAACAGCAGCCAGGGAAGCGCTTCGGCTTCAGCACGGGTGTGGGCCGACGAGACGTACTCACGGGCGAAAACGGTGATGGTCTCGGCGGCGCCGTCGCCGCTCTCCGGCGCGAAGTGGTCCAGGGGAACGGTGAAGTAGTGCTCGGCGGTGCGCATGCCCCGGAATTCGTGCCGGGCCTTCACAAAATGCGGGACAGGCGTCTGCGTTTGTGTGGTTTGAGAGGACGCGTCCTGCTCAGCCACGGATGGACGCTGCCGTTCTGGTGCCAAAGCTCTCCAGCGCGTCGCCGGTCAGCCGGAACGTGGACCAGCCATCCAGGGGGCGGGCGCCGAGGCTGCGGTAGAAGTTGATGGACGGTTCGTTCCAGTCCAGGACGCTCCACTCAACCCGGGCATAGCCCCTCTCTACGGCGGTGGCGGCCAGGTGCTGCAGGAGCGCCTTGCCGTGGCCCTCGCCGCGGGCATGCGGGCTGACGTAGAGGTCTTCCAGGTAGATGCCGTGGACGCCTTCCCAGGTGGAGTAGTTCAGGAACCAGAGCGCGAAACCCCGGACCTCGCCTGCGCTGTTCTCAGCCATCGTGGCAAACACGCGCGGGTTCTCGCCGAACAGGACGTCAGCCAGCATTTCCGGTGTGTTGCGGACCGCGTCCGGTTCCTTCTCGTAAATGGCCAGTTCGTGGATCATCTGCAGAATGGCGGGGACGTCTTGCCGGGTGGCGGGGCGGATTACACTCATGGTCCGAGTTTACAAGCGGGGCCGTGATCCCTAGTGCCAGGCTCCCTATTGCCAGCGAAGCTGCGATGTCCCGTAGCGGACGGGTCCCTTGCTGTACGCCAGCGGCACGCCGTCCGCCATGATGGGCGGCCCAACATATCGCAGACGGCCGTAGGGGCTGTCCATCACGCGGAGGTCCGGGGCAGGCAGGGAACCGCCGTGACCGGCCAAGGCGGGGAGCCAGAACAATTCTTCAGCGGTGCGGGCCAGGGAACGCCGGGGCGCGCCGCCGCGTCCGTTTCGGAGCCGTTCGGCCAGCAAGGCAAATGCTGCCGCCGCCAAGCCATATCCGGTGGCATGGTCGAGCGCCTGCACAGGCAGCGCCCCAGGCCGCCACCCGTCATCGGTCGTCCGGCCATACCGTTCGGCAATGCCGCATGCGGCCTGTACCAGGCTGCCGAAACCGCGCCGTCCTGTCCAGGGCCCACCGCTTCCCCACGCACTGAGAGCAACTATGACGAGGTCGGGCCGTGCCTGCAGCAGCGCTTCGGACGCCAGCCCAAAAGGGTCCAGCCCGCCCTCGCGGTAGCCCGTGACCACCACGTCGGCAGACTCGATGAGAAGCCGTACTGCTTCCATGGCGGCAGGATCCCGGAGGTCCGCCTCGGCGCTGCGCTTGTCAAAGCCCGAGTCAATGAACACATTGCCCAACTCCGGAAGCTGGGGCGGGTCGATGCGCAGAACGTCCGCGCCCAGGGCGCCCAGGTGGCGTCTGGCAGTGGGCCCCGCAATGACGCGCGTCAGGTCCAGCACCTTGAGCCCGGCCAAGGGGTGACGCGGAACTGCCGATGGAACCCACCGGGAGAGCTGCGGACTTTCACTGGCTGACCGTGGCGGACGGGAGATTCTGATCCAGGGACCGGGACGGGCCGTTGCATACATGGGGGTCGCGATCCACTCGCCCCTGTGCGCACGGCAGCTGCGACGCCGTGGTTTGCCGTGATGGCTTCCTCGGCGGCCACGGACGTCATGCTTAGCAGGGCGGGTTCCACATCTGTGGCGTGCTGGCGGAGAGCGCCGCCATCAGCCGGGCTGCGTGGTGGGGGTAGTTGGCGTGGAGGCGGATCCAACCGTCCGACGTGCGCCGAAAGCCGGACATCGGAGCGAACCCTTGGGGTTTCCGCCTGCGATCCGCAGGTGTCCGAGCGAATCGAAGGACGCTGCCGTGGCTCCGGATGCCAGGGAGTACCTGCCCGGAACGCCAACCACTGCGTTCAGGGACGTGGCTGCTGCCTGGACCGCACCCAAAGCCAGCCCCCAACGTCCAGCGGGCCCTTCCACCACTGCCGTGGACCGTCGGACGGTGCCACGGGCTGGGCCTTCAGGGCTTCCACAACCCGAAGGCTGCCGGTCAGGTCGGGGACGGATTCCACGGGGTCACAGCCTAGAGCCGGTTGACGTCGGTGACCCGGACCACTGCCGTCCCGGATTCGTCGGAAGATGCCAGGTCCACTTCTGCGGAGATGCCCCAGTCATGGTTGCGGGCCGGATCGTCGAAAATCTGCCGGACCTTCCACAGCCCGGGCTCTTCGGTGATCATGAGCAGCCCGGGGCCGCGGGCATCCGGGCCCGTGCCGATGTCGTTGTGTTCGTCGAAGTAGTCGTCCAGGACGTCCTCCCAGCGGTCGGCACCCCAGCCTGCGCCGCCGTCGAGCTCGCCCAGGGCTGCTGCGTTCTCGTCCGCGAACAGTTCCACACGGCGGAACATCTCGTTGCGGACCATCACACGGAAGGCACGGACGTTGGACGTCAGCGACGGCGGCGGGGGAGGGGGAGCGTCGTGCGGGGTGGGCATCGCGCCGGACGTCAGCTCCTCCCATTCGTCCAGGAGGCTGGAGTCCACCTGCCGCACCAGTTCGCCAAGCCAGGCGATGAGGTCCTCAAGGTCCTCCCGGAGCATGTCCTGCGGCACGGTCTGGCGCAGCGCCTTGAAGCAGTCGGCGAGGTAACGCAGCACAATGCCCTCCGAGCGGGCCAGCCCGTAGAACTGGACGAACTCGCCGAAGTTCATGGCCCGCTCGTACATGTCGCGGACCACGGACTTGGGCGCCAGTTCAAAGTCGCCCACCCACGGCGCGGCCTTGCGGTACACCTCGAAGGCTTCGCCCAGGAGTTCCGCGAGTGGCTGCGGATAGGTGACTTCCTCCAGCATGGCCATGCGCTGGTCATACTCGATACCGTCAGCCTTCATCGCGGCAATGGCTTCCCCGCGGGCCTTTTTCTGCTGCGCGGACAGGATCTGGCGGGGCTTTTCGAGGGTCGCCTCGATCACCGACACCACGTCCAGGGCGTACGACGGCGAATCCGGGTCAAGGAGCTCCAGCGCCGCCAGTGCAAACGGCGAGAGCGGCTGGTTCAGGGCAAAATTGGCCTGCAGATGGACGGTGAGCCGGACGGTCCTGCCGTCGTGGCCCTGCTCTTCTGCCGGGATGCGCTCCACCACCTCAGCGGCAAGGAGCTCCCGGTAGATTCCCAGGGCTTTTTTCATCAGCCGCAGCTGCGAGGACCGGGTCTCGTGGTTTTCGGTCAGAAGCCGGCGAGCCGCCGTGAACGGGTCGCCGGGCCGTTCCATCAGGTTCATCAGCATCGAATGCGTCACACTGAAACTTGAGGTCAAAGGATCGGGCACGGATTCCACAAGGCGCTTGAAAGTGGGTTCACCCCAGGAAACGAAGCCCTCCGGCGGCTTCTTCTTGACAACCTGGCGGAGCTTCTTTTGGTCATCACCAAATTTGGCGGTGGCCTTGGCCATGGCCTTCACGTTTTCGATCACGTGTTCCGGCGCCTGGACCACTACTGTCCCAGCGGTGTCATACCCCGCGCGGCCGGCCCGTCCGGCAATCTGGTGGAACTCCCGGGAGTTAAGCGGACGGGTGCGTACGCCGTCGTACTTGCTCAGTGCGGTGAGCAAGACGGTGCGGATGGGCACATTGATGCCCACGCCCAGCGTGTCCGTGCCGCAGATCACCTTAAGCAGGCCCGCCTGGGCAAGCTGTTCCACGAGCCGTCTGTACTTCGGCAGCATGCCGGCGTGATGGACGCCGATACCGTGCCGGACCAGCCGGTTGAGCGTCTTACCGAAGCCTGCGGCAAAACGGAAATTCGCGATCAGCTCGGCGATCTTGTCCTTCTCCTCGCGGGTGCACACGTTGATGCTCATCAGTGTCTGGGCCCGGTCAATGGCCTCGATCTGGCTGAAGTGCACCACATAGGCGGGCACCTGGCGCGTGGAGAGGAGTTCCTCGAGTGTTTCGTGGACCGGCGTCTGGTGGTAGTAGTAGTGCAGCGGAATGGGGCGCTCGGCTGAACTGACGGTGGTTGTGGGGCGGCCCGTAAGTTCGGTGACGCCGGCCTCGAACCGGCTGACATCACCCAGGGTTGCGGACATCAGAAGGAACTGGGCCTGGGGCAGTTCCAGCAGCGGGACCTGCCAGGCCCAACCACGCTGGGGGTCGGAGTAGAAATGGAATTCGTCCATGATGACCGCACCGAGTTCGGCGTCGGCCCCTTCGCGGAGGGCGATGTTCGCGAGAATTTCTGCCGTGCAGCAGATAATCGGCGCGTTCTGGTTCACGCCGGAGTCACCGGTGATCATACCGACGTTTTCTGCACCGAAGATGTCGCACAGGGCAAAGAACTTCTCGGAGACCAGCGCCTTGATGGGAGCGGTGTAGTAACTTCGCTGGCCTCTTGCCATGGCCTGGAAGTGCGCCGCGATGGCCACCAGCGATTTGCCGGAACCGGTGGGCGTGGCGAGGATGACGTTGGCACCGGTGGCCAGCTCCATGATGGCCTCGTCCTGGGCAGCGTACAGCTCCAGGCCCCGGCTTTCGGTCCACTCCAGGAATTGGGTGTACAGGGCGTCCGGGTCGATGCCTGCGCCGGAGGGGCTTGGGGCGGGCAGGACAGGCAGCTGGTCAACGAGTTTCATTGATTTCCAGCTTAGTGCCCAGCCGGTGCCTGATATCCGGGCGGGCCCGGGTTAGGCTCGCGGGACTGCCCTGGAGCACCAGGCGATGGAGGTAACTGTGAAGTGGGACCCCGTAAAGTACGTCCAGTTCGACGACTACCGCGACCGGCCCTTTTTCGACCTGACGGGGCGGATCCAGGCGGACCGTCCGCGGCGCGTTGTGGATCTGGGCTGTGGTCCAGGGAACCTCACGGCCACCCTCGCCCGGCGCTGGCCGGAAGCGAAAGTGGTGGGGCTCGATTCGTCCGGGGAGATGCTGGACAAGGCTGCCGCGCAGGCAGCCCGCCATGCGGGCCTCAGCTTCAGACTGGCGGATATCGCGGCCTGGACGCCCCCGGCTGACACCGACGTGGTGGTCACCAACGCCGCCCTTCAGTGGGTGCCGGGCCATCAGGAAATGTTGGCGGGCTGGCTGGCGGCGCTCAAGCCCGGTGCCTGGTTCGCCATGCAGGTGCCGGGAAATTTCAACGCCCCGTCCCATGTCCTGATGCGGGACCTCGCGGGTTCGGCCCGCTGGTCGTCCCGGCTCGACGGGGTACTTCGCGGTGGGGACTCCGTGGGCGAGCCCACAGACTACCTGCGCATCATGCTGGACGCGGGCTGCACGGCGGATGCTTGGGAAACCACGTACCTGCAGGTCCTCACAGGGGTGGACCCGGTGCTGGACTGGGTTCGGGGCACGGCGTTGCGCCCGGTCGTGGCGGCCCTTTCAGCCGAGGACAGCCTCGCCTTTGAAGCCGAGTTTGCGGCGGCCCTGCGTGCCGCGTACCTGGGAACGGTCCACGGCACGGTGTTTCCCTTCCGGAGGATCTTTGCCGTAGCGCAAAAGCAGCCCAGCACATAAACTCCATTCGTTTGAAGTTCTCGACATGGTCGGCAATGCCCTGTGACCAAGAAGAGAATGTGATGCTGGTTACAATGACGAAAGCGGCTCCTGGGGATGGCACAACGGCCGGACCCTGACCAGCCTCCCAAATCCCGTCCTGGAGGTGCGATGCTTTTCGGCTTAATGGCCCGGCTTCTGGCTGGCCATAAGGGTGCCGTGGCCGCGATCGCTGCTCTCCAGCTCGTCCAGACCGCAGGCAACCTTCTCCTGCCCACCGTTAATGCCGCCATCATCGACGACGGCATCGTGGCCGGGAACACCCCGGAAATCTTCCGCCTGGGCACTGTCATGGTCCTGATAGCTGCGGTCCAGGCGTCGGCGGCCATCGCCGCGGGCTACTTCGGGGCAGTGGTGGCCATGAAGATCGGGCACCAGCTGCGCGCCGAGGTCTTCAGCAGGATCCAGTCCCTCTCTTCCCAGGAGGTGGCGGCCTTCGGCACACAAAGCCTCGTCACCAGGGCCACCAACGACACCCAGCAGATCCAGTCGTTCGCCGTCCTGGTTTTCACCACGCTGGTGGCGGCGCCGGTTATGGCGGCTGGGGGCGTCCTGCTGGCATGGCAGCAGGACATAGTGCTTTCAAGCGTCGTAATCGCCATCATGCCCATCCTGCTGCTGATCATGTATCTCATCGTCCGGCGCCTGGTGCCCCTTTACCGGCAGGGCCAGGAGCTCCTGGACCGGACGGGTGAACTCCTTCGCGAGCTGATCATCGGCGCAAATGTGATCCGTTCCTTCGTCCGGCAGGGACACGAAACACGACGGTTTGCGAAGACCAACAGCAGCCTAACCGGCAACAACCTTCAGTCGTCGCTGCTCGTTGCCGGCATGCTGCCGCTGATCATGATTGTGGTCAACCTGTCATCGGTGGCCGTGGTGTGGTTCGGTGGCCATCGGGTTTACGACGGCGGGATGAACATCGGCGCCCTCACGGCCTTCATCGCCTACATCCTGCAGATCCTGCTGGCAATCATGATGGCCATGTACGTGTTTATGACGGCTCCGAGGGCCGCCGCCTGCGCAGAGCGGCTGGGTGCCGTGCTCAACGCAAAACCATCAGTCCAGGACCATCAGATGTTCCGTGGGACCGGCCATGGGAGCCCACTGGAGGGCGGCAGCGTCACCTTCAGGAACGTGAGTTTCTCCTACCCCGGCGCCGAAAATCCAGTACTTGAAGACATCAGCTTCACAGCCCGGCCAGGAACCATCGTTGCAATCGTCGGCTCCACGGGCAGCGGAAAATCGACACTCTTGAGCCTGGTGCCCCGTTTCGTGGACTCCACGGCCGGAACTGTCAGCATCGGCGGCCGGAACATCTGTTCCATGCCCTTGGATGTCCTCCGCCGGACCATGGCGGTTGTGCCGCAAAGGTCGCATCTTTTCTCCGGAACTATCGCCGATAACCTGCGCGTCGCAGCTCCGCAGGCATCCGACGGCCAGCTGTGGGAAGCCATGGAGACAGCCCAGGCGGCCAGCTTCGTCCGTGCGCTGCCGCTGGGTATGGACACAGAGGTCGGGCAGGGGGGAACCACCCTCTCGGGCGGCCAGCGGCAGCGCCTCTGCATTGCACGTGCCCTCCTGCGGAGAGTTCCCGTCTATCTGTTTGACGACAGCTTTTCCGCGCTGGACTTTGCCACCGAGGCCCGAGTGCGGGATGCCCTGGAGTTGGCACTTCGCGGCGCAGTGGTCATTGTCGTGGCGGAGCGGATCTCCACCGTTGCCGGCGCCGGCCAGATCCTGGTACTCGACGACGGCCGGTTGGTCGCAGAGGGGACGCACCTGCAGTTGCTGGAGACATCTGCCACCTACCGGGAAATCGCCGGGTCCCAACTGGCACTGGACAGCGCGCCATGACGGCTGTACCCGGCACCGGGGCGGCGTCCAACGGCTTCTGGCCCACAGCACGACGTGTCCTTGCATTGCTGCGCCCGTCGCGGGGCCGGATGCTGGGCGCCGTTGCGGCCACCTGCGCTTTTGTTGTCCTCAACGTCGCGGCGCCGAACTACCTCGGTGATGCCACCGATGTGGTGGTGGATGGGGTCTACAGCGGAGTGCTCGACGGGCAGCGGCTGGGAATCCTGCTGGCCGCCGTTGCCGCGATGTACGTCGGAGCTTCCCTGTTCAACTGGATCCAGGGAGCGTTGACAGCCAACGCGGTACACGGCCTGATGTTTGGCCTCCGGGCATCCGTCCAGGCCAAGCTGCACCGGCTTCCTTCCACGTACTTCCAGACGCAGTCCAGGGGAGACGTCCTGAGCCGCGTCACCAACGACATCGACAATATTTCGCAAGCGCTTAGCCAGGTCCTCACGCAGCTGATTATGTCCATTCTGATGCTGTGCGGTGCCCTGGCCATGATGCTGTGGATCTCTCCGCTCCTGGCACTGATCGCTATTGTTTCAGTGCCACTGTCCACCCTAATCACCGTTCTGGTGGCCCGGAAATCCCAAGCACATTTTGCCCTTCAGTGGACCGAAACGGGTGCCTTGAACGCCCACGTGGAGGAGTTTGTCACCGGGCATGAGGTCATCAAGGCCTTCGGGTACCAGGACCAGGCGGCTGCAGCCTTTAAGGAAAGCAATGATCGCCTTGCCCAGGCATCGGCACGTGCCCAATATTCATCGGGCCTGGTACAGCCGTTGATGGTCCTCATTGCCAATGTGAATTATATTGCCGTGGCGGTGGTGGGGGCGCTCCAGGTCACCACGGGGGCCATGACCATCGGCGGGATCCAGGCGTTCATCCAGTTCAGTCGGCTTTTTACCCAACCTGTGGGCCAGATCGGCGGCATGCTCAACGTCATCCAGTCCTGCGTGGCATCGGCGCGCCGCGTGTTCGACCTGCTCGATTCTGAGGAGCTACCTGCTGAGAGTGAAGGCGATGGCCGCAAAGCCGGTCAGGGCGGTCGGATTGTGTTCAGCGATGTCACGTTCGGCTATGTCCGGGCTGACCCGGTGGTCCGTGGTCTCTCGTTCACGGTGGAACCGGGCCGGACTGTGGCAATTGTCGGCCATACGGGCGCCGGCAAGACCACCGTTGTTAATCTCCTCCAGCGGTTCTATGAGGTCGACGCCGGCAGCATCACCATCGGCGGTACCAACATCGCTGATATTCCGAGGGACGTCCTGCGTGAAGGTTTTGGGGTGGTGCTCCAGGATGCGTGGCTGTTTTCCGGCACCATCAAGGAGAACATCGAATACGGCCGGCCTGGGGCCACAGATGCCGAGGTCACCGCGGCGGCAGAGGCGAGCCATGTGGACCACCTCATCAGATCGCTGCCCGCCGGATACGACACGGTGCTGGGCAACGGCGGAGAGCCGCTCAGCCAGGGGCAGCGCCAGCTGATCTCCATCGCCCGGGCGCAGTTGGCGGACCGCGCTGTGCTGGTCCTGGACGAGGCAACCAGTTCGGTGGATTCCCGTACGGAGGCCCTGATCCGCCAGGCAACTCAGAGGCTGCGCCGCGGAAGAATAAGCTTTGTTATCGCCCACCGTTTGTCCACTGTCCGGGACGCTGATCTAATTCTGGTCATGGAACACGGACGCATCGCAGAACAGGGAACCCATCGAAGCCTCCTGGCAGCCAACGGCCGCTATGCACGGCTATACAACGCGCAGTTCGCCGGGCGTGCGGGCCGCACCGGCACGTTGGAGGCCGGACGATGACCTCAGGAGGTCCGTTCCCCGGCACTTGGAAGCCCAGTCAGTCGAGCACGGTGCCACTGTTTGAACAGCTGCGCCTGCACGTAATCCGTCTGGCGGACGGTGGCGCCCTTCCGCCGGGAACCAAGCTGCCGGCGGTGCGTACGTTGGCGGGGTTGCTCGACGTCGCGCCCCACACCGTTGCACGGGCGTACAAGGAGCTGGAGGCAGCCGGTGTGGTGGCCACGAAGGGCAGGAACGGCACCCTGGTGTGCGCGCGTGATGAGCGGGAGGATGCGCTGTCCCTTGCCGCCAACTCCTATGCATCGGTGGCAAAGGCCCAAGGTGCCACCTTTGCCGAAGCAGTCAAGCTACTGGCAGCAGCCTACGACGCCGACTAGCCGGGCCCGCATGGATATTCGAAGAAGTTTTCGATTAGCATTAGTGGGTGCCTAAAGCCGTAGCTGAAGAAACAGCAGTCGAATCCGTCCCCGTCGCCGTTCCCCGGGCCCCAGCCATGCCTGCCCGGCCAGACCTCTCCCGCCTTGTGGTTAAGGGCGCGCGGGAGCATAACCTGCGCAATGTGGACCTGGATCTGCCCCGTGATGCCATGATCGTTTTCACCGGGCTATCCGGCTCCGGGAAGTCATCGCTGGCATTCGACACTATCTTTGCCGAGGGCCAGCGGCGCTACGTTGAGTCCCTGTCGGCCTATGCCCGCCAGTTCCTCGGCCAGGTGGACAAACCGGATGTCGATTTCATCGAAGGCCTCTCGCCTGCGGTATCGATTGACCAGAAGTCCACCAGTAAGAACCCCCGCTCCACGGTTGGCACCATCACTGAAATTTATGACTACATGCGTTTGCTGTGGGCACGCGTGGGGCGGCCGCATTGCCCCGTTTGTGGCGAGGTTGTGGCCCGGCAGACGCCGCAGCAGATCGTGGACCAGCTGCTTGAGCTTGAGGAGGGCACACGATTCCAGGTCCTGGCGCCGGTGGTGCGGGGGCGCAAGGGCGAGTTCGTGGACCTCTTCAAGGAACTGACCGCCAAGGGCTATTCGCGTGCCCGGGTGGACGGCGAGCTGATCCAGCTGAGCGAGCCCCCCAAACTCGGCAAGCAGTTCAAGCACACCATTGAAGTGGTGGTGGACCGCCTGGTGGTCAAGGAAGGCATCAGCCAGCGCCTCACGGATTCCGTTGAAACGGCGCTTGGCCTGGCCGAAGGCCGGGTCCTGGCCGAGTTCGTCGATCTGGACGCAGACGCTCCGGGACGGCTGCGGGCATTTTCCGAGAACCTCGCCTGCCCCAACGAACACCCCCTGGCCATCGATGAAATCGAGCCGCGATCCTTCTCGTTCAACAATCCCTTCGGCGCCTGTTCCGCGTGCAGCGGCATCGGTACACGGCTCGAGGTTGACGAAGAACTGATTATTCCGAACCCGGAGCTGTCGTTGTCCGAGGGCGCCATCGCGCCGTGGTCACTGGGCACCGCGACCACTGAGTATTGGAACCGCCTGCTCGAAGGGCTGGCAAATGAGCTTGGATTCTCCATGGACACACCCTGGGAGAAGCTGGGCAAGGACGTCCGCCAGACTGTCCTGCACGGCAAGGACCACAAGGTGGTTGTCCAGTACAAGAACCGCTTCGGACGGGAACGCAAATACAGCACCGGCTTCGAGGGTGCCATCCAGTACGTCCACCGCAAGCACGGTGAGACGGACTCCGAGTGGGCCCGCGACCGCTACGAAGAATACATGCGGCAGATCGCGTGCCCCGCGTGCAATGGCGCCCGGCTCAACCCCGCCTCGCTGTCCGTCCTGATCAACGGCAAGTCCATCGCAGATGTAGCGGCCATGCCCATGCGGGTGTGCGCGGACTTCCTGAACAACCTGGTCCTGACCGGCCGCGAAGCCCAGATCGCCCACCAGGTGCTTAAGGAAATCCAGGCCCGGCTGACCTTCCTGCTCGACGTCGGGCTGGAATACCTGAACCTTGAGCGCCCCTCCGCCACCTTGTCCGGCGGCGAAGCGCAACGGATCCGCCTCGCCACCCAGATCGGTTCCGGCCTGGTGGGCGTCCTTTACGTCCTGGACGAGCCCTCCATCGGCCTCCACCAGCGCGACAACCGCCGGCTCATTGACACCCTGACGCGGCTCCGGGACATGGGAAACACGCTCATCGTGGTGGAACACGACGAGGACACCATCCAGGTGGCGGACTGGATCGTTGACATCGGACCGGGCGCAGGCGAGCACGGCGGACAGGTCGTCCACTCCGGTTCGTACCAGGACCTCCTGTCCAACACCAAGTCACTGACCGGCGACTACCTGTCCGGACGCAAGAAGATCGACATCCCCAAGAAGCGGCGCAAATACGACAAAAAGCGTGAGCTGAAGGTCGTTGGGGCCCGTGAAAACAACCTGATCAACGTTGATGCGGCCTTCCCGCTGGGCCTGTTCACCGCCGTGACCGGCGTCAGCGGCTCCGGCAAGTCAACGCTGGTCAACGAGATCCTCTACAAAGTGCTGGCCAACAAGCTCAACGGCGCCAAGCAGGTAGCGGGACGCCACAAGAGCATCATGGGCCTGGAGCACCTGGACAAGGTGGTGCACGTGGACCAGAGCCCCATCGGGCGCACCCCCCGGTCGAACCCCGCCACGTATACCGGTGTCTTTGACAACATCCGAAAGCTCTTCGCCGAAACCACCGAGGCCAAAGTCCGCGGCTACCTGCCAGGCCGGTTCTCCTTCAACGTCAAGGGCGGGCGCTGCGAAGCTTGCGCCGGTGACGGCACACTGAAGATCGAAATGAACTTCCTGCCGGACGTCTACGTTCCCTGCGAGGTGTGCCACGGCGCACGGTACAACCGGGAAACCCTTGAAGTGCACTACAAGGGCAAAACCATCGCGGATGTGCTCAACATGCCCATCGAAGAAGGTGCGGAGTTCTTCGCAGCCTTCTCGCCGATCGCCCGGCACCTGAACACGCTCGTGGACGTGGGCCTCGGCTATGTCCGGTTGGGACAGCCGGCAACCACCCTCTCCGGCGGCGAAGCCCAGCGCGTCAAGCTTGCCGCGGAACTGCAGAAGCGCTCCAACGGACGCAGCGTCTATGTCCTCGACGAGCCCACCACGGGCCTGCACTTCGAGGACATCCGCAAGCTCCTGATGGTCCTGCAGGGACTGGTGGACAAGGGCAACACGGTGATCACCATCGAACACAACCTGGATGTCATCAAGAGCGCCGACTGGATCGTGGATCTTGGCCCGGACGGCGGTTCCGGCGGCGGGCAGATCGTGGCCACCGGCACTCCCGAGCAGGTGGCGAAATCCACCAAGAGCCACACGGCATCCTTCCTCGCGGAAATACTGAGCTAGGCGGTTGGCGTCCAAGGACGTATGCCGTGTCGGGCATGCGAGTTTCGGGCATGCTCGGTGTCGTGAGAAACTAGGCCGGTGACTCAAACAACAGTGCCCGTGATCTTTGACCTGGACGGCACTCTTGTCGATCCGGCCGGTGGTATATCCGACGGAATCGCAGCCGCCCTTGCCGCCGCAGGTCTGCCGGTTCCCGGCCAAGACGTCCTGCAGTCGATGATCGGCCCGAAACTAAGCGACGCACTCCAGAGTGTCTGCAAGGTTCCGGCCGAGATGCTTGATGAGGTCATCCGGACGTACCGGCAGTACTACCTGGCCACGGGGATAGCCCAGAGCCGGCTGTACCCCGGGATCAAGGAAGTGCTGGAGACTTTTGCTGCGGAAGGCAGGCCGGTGGCCGTCGCCACGCAGAAGCCCGAGGGGCTGGCCCAGATCGTGCTGGGCCACCACGGCATCGCCGGGCTGTTCCAGTCCATCAGGGGTTCGGCAGACAACGAACTCTCAACGGACGGTCCGGTAGGCAAGGCAGAGATCATCGCCGCCGCACTGACCGACCTGTCCACCCAGCATGCCGTTATGGTGGGTGACCGCGCCCAGGATGTGGCGGGAGCCATCGCCAACGGGCTTGACTGCATCGGCGTGGGCTGGGGATTCGCCCCCGACGGCGAACTCGAAAAAGCCGGGGCCGTCACCGTGGTGGACACCGCCGCGGGCATGCTCGCCGCCATCGGGCGCCTCGAAGCCATCCACACTGCCGCGATGAGTGAGGTGCGCAACGATGGCGCTGTTTGAGGCGGTCCGCTGGACGTTTCGCGGGCTCGTGGCGGGCACCTGCCGGCCCACCGTCGTCGGCCTTGAAAATGTCCCAAAAGAGGGGCCCTTCATTGTGGCGCCGAACCATCTCTCCTTCTTTGACAGCGTCATCGTCCAGGCACTGATGCCTCGGCCGGTGGCCTTCTTCGCCAAAGCCGAGTATTTCACCACGGGTGGCGTGAAGGGAAAGGTCATGAAATCCTTCTTCGAGTCCGTGGGCTCCATCCCCGTGGAGCGTGGCGAGCAGGCGGCGAGCGTCCAGGCGCTCAAAACCCTCTTGGACATCCTGGAGTCCGGCAAGGGCATCGGCATTTACCCGGAAGGCACACGGTCGCGGGACGGTATTCTCTACCGCGGCCGCACCGGTGTGGGTTGGCTTGCACTGGCAACCGGAGTTCCCGTGATCCCGGTCGGCCTGATCGGGACGGAAAATCTGCAGCCGGCCGGTGAGAAGGGCTTCAGGCCGCATCACTTCACCATGAAGGTGGGGGAGCCTCTGTATTTTGACAAGACCGGCCCGGATCATTCGCTGCCGGCGCGCCGCCAGGTGACGGACCGCATCATGGATGCAATCGCCGAACTCAGCGGCCAGGAACGCTCCACCAGCTACAACCAAAGTAAGAGCACGGATTAGTAGAATGAAGTAGTGGCAGATCCAGCAACGTACCGGCCCCAGACGGGTGAAATTCCCACGAACCCCGGGGTGTACCGGTTCCGCGATCCACACGGCCGGGTCATCTACGTCGGCAAGGCCAAAAGCCTTCGCTCGCGCCTGAATTCCTACTTCGCGAACCCGGCGGGCCTGCTGCCCAAAACCCACGCAATGGTCCACACGGCGAGCAGCGTGGAGTGGACAGTGGTGGGCAGCGAGCTGGAGTCGTTGCAGCTCGAATACACCTGGATCAAGGAATTCAAGCCCCGGTTCAACGTGGTCTTCCGCGACGACAAAACCTATCCGTACCTGGCACTCACCATGAGCGAGAAGCTCCCCAGGGTCCAGGTCATGCGGGGGGACCGCCGCAAAGGCACCCGGTATTTCGGCCCGTATACGGCCGGCGCAATCAGGGAAACAATGGACACTTTGCTACGGGTTTTTCCCGTCCGCAGCTGCAGCGCCGGCGTTCTCAAACGGGCCCAGGCAAGCGGCCGGCCCTGTCTGCTGGGCTACATCGATAAATGCTCCGCTCCCTGTGTTGGCCGGGTCACCCCGGAGGAACACCGGGCCCTGGCGGAGGACTTCTGCGCGTTTATGGGCGGTGAGGCTAAACGCTTCATCACCAAGCTCGAAAAGCAGATGGCCGAGGCTGTCAGCACTCTCGACTACGAGCGTGCCGCGAGGCTCCGTGACGACATCACCGCGTTGCGGAAGGTCTTTGAGCGTAATGCGGTAGTGCTCGCCGACGACACCGACGCCGATGTCTTCGCGCTGCACGAGGACGAACTGGAAGCCGCCGTCCAGGTCTTCCACGTTCGCGGCGGCCGGATTCGTGGCCAGCGCGGCTGGGTGGTGGAAAAAGTTGAGGATGCCACCACCCCGGATCTGGTGGAACACCTGCTGCAGCAGGTCTACGGCGACGACGGCGACAGCCATGGGCGGCTGCCCCGCGAAGTCCTGGTGCCCGTAGAGCCCAGCAACGCGGCGGAACTGACAGAATGGCTCGGCGGCCTGCGGGGAGCCAAGGTGGATATCAGGGTGCCGCAGCGCGGCGACAAGGCTGCGCTGATGTCCACTGTCCGTGAAAACGCCGAACACGCGCTCAAACTGCATAAGACCCGCCGCGCCGGGGACCTCACCGTACGCTCCCAGGCACTCCAGGAACTGCAGGAAGCCCTGGACCTGCCCGTGGCGCTCCTGCGGATCGAATGCTACGACGTCTCCCATGTCCAGGGCACCAACGTCGTGGCGTCCATGGTGGTGGTCGAGGACGGGCTGCCTAAGAAGTCCGACTACCGGAAATTCTCCGTCACCGGGGCCGCCGCGGCGGACGACACCGCCGCCATGCATGATGTCCTGACGCGGCGCTTCCGGTATTACCTGCAGGATAAGTCGGCGCAGGTCGAGGCGTCCGCACTGCCCGGGCATCAAGCCGCCGTGGAAGCAGCCGCCGATGCCGCCCTCCTGGACACCACTACGGCGGCGCCGCGAGCAAAATTCGCGTACCCGCCCAACCTGGTGGTGGTCGACGGCGGCCAGCCCCAAGTCAACGCCGCAGCCCGGGCGCTGGCAGATCTTGGCATCGAGGATGTGTACGTCGTGGGCCTGGCCAAACGCCTTGAGGAAGTCTGGCTGCCGGACAGCGACTTCCCCGTGATCCTGCCCCGGACGTCGCAGGGACTCTATCTGCTGCAGCGGATCCGTGACGAAGCCCACCGCTTCGCCATCACCTTCCACCGGCAGAAGCGCGGTAAGGCCATGACCGTCTCGGCCCTGGACGGCGTGCCAGGCCTTGGCGAGTCCAAACGCAAGGCACTGCTCACCCACTTCGGGTCCGTCAAGGGTGTCAAAGCCGCCACCTCGGCCGAGCTCACGTCGGCGAAGGGCATTGGACCATCCCTTGCCAACGCCATCGTGGCCCACTTCAGCGGCGACGACACGGCCGGCGATGAAGTTCCGGCCGTGAATATGGCCACCGGCGAAATCATTGAAACCTAGGTAGGGTAAAGAACGCAGGTTTCCGCCATTGCGGTCGCCTGCCTTCATCTGGACAGAAACGGGGCGGAACGAATGGCAGACTCTACGGCGGAATCCGGGACAGGGCAGGACGGCATGACGCCGGTCAAGCCCGTCGAAGCGGAACTGCTGGTGGTCACCGGTATGTCAGGGGCGGGACGGAGCACCGCCGCGGACGCGCTGGAGGACCACGGCTGGTATGTCGTGGAAAACCTGCCGCCGCAGATGCTCGGCACCCTGGCCGAGATTGTGTCCCACGCGCCGCAGTCCATTCCGCGGCTGGCCGTGGTGATGGATGTCCGCAGCAAAGGCCTCTTTGTCGACGTCCGTGCGGCCCTGGGGGCCCTCGCCGCCAGCGGTGTCAAGTTCCGGGTCCTTTTCCTCGACGCCAACGACGACGTCCTGGTCCGCCGCTTCGAGCAGGGCCGCAGGCCCCACCCCCTCCAGGAAGGTGGCCGGATCCTCGACGGAATTGCCACCGAACGTGAGGTACTCAAGGAACTGCGCGACAGCTCCGACGTCGTACTGGATACCTCCACCTACAACGTCCACGCCCTGGCTACCGCCATCACGGAACTCTTTAGCGAGACCGGCCCGGTGGCACTGCGGCTCAACGTCATGAGCTTTGGCTTCAAGTACGGCCTGCCGGTGGATTCCAACTACGTTGCGGACGTCCGGTTCATCCCGAATCCGCACTGGGTCCCGCAGCTGCGCCCGCATACGGGCCTGGACAAGGACGTCAGCGACTACGTCCTCGAGGCGGAAGGCGTGAAGAACTTCGTGGACCGCTATGTCCTGGCGCTCGAGCCCGTCCTGGACGGCTACCGGCGCGAAAACAAGCACTACGCCACCATTGCCGTCGGCTGCACCGGCGGCAAGCACCGGTCCGTGGCCGTCGCCGTCGAACTTTCCAAGAAACTGGCACAGTATCCGCGCGTGACCGTGACCACCACCCATCGGGATCTGGGCCGCGAGTAATGGGGATGCTCACCGGGCCCCTCCCGCTGGTACCGATTTCCAGCGGAACGGCAGCCGGCCAGCAGGACAAAGGCCCCAATGTTGTGGCGCTCGGCGGCGGGCATGGCCTGTCTGCTTCGCTCTCGGCGCTGCGGCTGCTTACCTCCGAGCTGACCGCCATTGTCACTGTGGCGGACGACGGCGGGTCTTCCGGGCGTCTGCGCGACGAGTACGGCGTCCTGCCGCCCGGAGACCTGCGCATGGCGCTGTCCGCCTTGTGCGATGACACGGACTGGGGCCGCACCTGGCGTGACGTGATGCAGCACCGGTTCCGGCCCGGCGAAGGCCGCGGCGGATCGCTGGATGAGCATGCAATGGGCAACCTGCTCATCGTCACCCTGTGGGAGCTTTTGGGAGACACGGTGGCCGGACTGAAGTGGGCAGGGGCCTTGCTGGGTGCCCGCGGGCAGGTGCTGCCGATGTCCACCGTGCCGCTGACCATCGAAGGCGACATCCGCGTCACGGCACCTGACGGCACGTCGGCGCTCCAGACTATCCGCGGGCAGGCGCGCTGCGCCGTTGCCGGCTCGCTGGAACAGGTCCGGCTCCTGCCCGAACAGGCGCCGGCCTGCGTTGCAGCCCTGACAGCCATCGAACTTGCCGATTGGGTCATCCTCGGGCCGGGATCCTGGTACACGTCCGTGCTGCCGCACCTGCTGCTCCCCGAAATGCGTTCCGCCCTGAGTTCCACGGCGGCAAAACGCTGCCTCACCATGAACCTGGCAACGGACACCAAAGAGACCACGGGCATGTCTGCGGCGGACCACTTGTACGCCCTCCACCGGTATGCGCCGGACTTCAGCGTCGACGTCGTCCTGGCGGATCCCGCGTCGGTGCAGGACCGGCAGGAGTTCGAGAAAGCCGCCGGGATGATCGGCGCCGAGGTTGTCTTGGGTAAAGTGGGGGCGTCGGGCCGCCGACCCGTCCATGACCCCCTGCGTCTGGCAGCGGCGTACCACGACATTTTTGGGAACAGTTAGGAAGGTGCCATGGCACTGACATCATCGGTCAAGGAAGAACTGTCCCGCCTGGACATCAAGAAATCCTCAGTCCGCAAGGCAGAGGTTTCGGCCATGCTGCGCTTTGCCGGCGGCCTGCACATCATCTCGGGCCGGATCGTGATCGAAGCCGAGGTTGACCTAGCGTCAACGGCGCGCAGGCTCCGGGCGGCCATCGCGGAGGTTTACGGGCACCAGAGCGAGATCATTGTTGTCTCCGGCGGGGGACTGCGCCGCGGCAGCCGGTACGTGGTGCGGGTAGTCCGCGACGGCGAGTCCCTGGCCCGCCAGACAGGCCTGCTGGACGGCCGTGGCCGGCCGGTGCGGGGCCTTCCCTCAGCCGTGGTCAACGGCTCGGCCGCTGACGCCGAGGCCGTCTGGCGTGGTGCTTTCCTGGCACACGGTTCGCTCACCGAGCCGGGCCGTTCGTCATCGCTGGAGGTCACCTGCCCTGGGCCAGAGTCCGCGCTTGCGCTCGTTGGTGCCGCCCGCCGTCTCGGCATCCAGGCGAAAGCCCGCGAAGTCAGGGGAGTGGACCGGGTAGTGATTCGCGACGGCGACACCATCGCCGCGCTGCTCATCCGGATGGGCGCCCACGACGCCCTGATGGTCTGGGAAGAACGCCGGATGCGCAAGGAAGTCAGGGCCACGGCCAACCGGCTTGCCAACTTCGACGACGCCAACCTGCGGCGCTCCGCGCAAGCGGCCGTGGCCGCCGGTGCCCGGGTTGACCGGGCACTTGAAATCCTGGGCGACGACGTCCCGGACCACCTCAAATACGCGGGCGAACTCCGCGTGGCCCATAAGCAGGCAAGCCTGGACGAGCTCGGGCGCCTGGCCGATCCGGTGATGACCAAGGACGCCATCGCCGGCCGCATCCGCCGGCTTCTGGCCATGGCGGACAAGCGGGCCATCGATCTGGGGATCCCCGGCACTGATGCCAATGTGACGCCTGAGATGCTGGACGAGTAGCGGCGCCCCTAGAATCAGAGGGTTCAACCTGATCTTCCGGATGCCAGTCATCCGGATGCACGATCCGAGAGTTACAACCCGGACAGACAGTCCACGACATTGGAGGATTTTGTGACCGAGTACGTACTGCCAGAACTCAGCTACGACTACGCAGCGCTTGAGCCGCACATTTCGGCGCGCATCATGGAGCTGCACCACAGCAAGCACCACGCCGCTTACGTTGCGGGTGCCAACAATGCCCTTGCCCAGCTGGCAGAGGCACGCGCAAAGGGCGACTTCGCCAACATCAACCGTTTGTCCAAGGACCTCGCGTTCCACACCGGCGGCCACATCAACCACTCGGTGTTCTGGAACAACCTGTCCCCGGACGGTGGCGACAAGCCCGAGGGTGAGCTGGCAGCTGCCATCGATGACGCCTTCGGTTCCTTTGACGCCTTCCGTGCCCAGTTCTCCGCTGCGGCCCTAGGCCTGCAGGGATCGGGCTGGGGATTCCTGGCCTACGAGCCGATCGGTGGCAACCTGGTCATCGAGCAGCTCTACGACCAGCAGGGCAACGTAGCACTCGGCACCACGCCGCTGCTGATGCTGGACATGTGGGAGCACGCCTTCTACCTGGACTACGTAAACGTCAAGGCTGACTACGTCAAGGCATTCTGGAACATCGTCAATTGGGCAGATGTCGCCAAACGCTTCGATGCTGCACGCACCAACGCTACGGGCCTCATTACCCTGCCGTAGTGACCTGCAGTACATGTACGTGTAACAAACTTCACATTTCGGCGTGATTTCGGCTGGAATGCGGTTGGTCCGCCCCCGCACTTGCGGGGGCGGACCAACTTAAACGTAAGATGGATCACGGAAGGCGGTCTGCCTTCAGCAACGTGGCTGGTCGCCCTCCGATCTGTTAATCATCTCTGCCCAATGGCGTGCGGGATCTGTTAGTTGGCTTCAATGCCCGCTCAACTAATTTGTGCTTATTTAGGCACCAAGGAGACTGAACAAGTGACGACCCGTATTGGTATCAACGGCTTCGGCCGCATCGGCCGCAACTACTTCCGCGCAGCCCTCGCTCAGGGCGCGGACCTGGAGATCGTTGCCGTCAACGATCTCACCAGCCCTGAGGCGCTGGCCCACCTGCTCAAGTACGACTCCGTCGGCGGCCGCCTGAAGGAAACCGTTGAAGTCAAGGGCGGCAACATTGTCGTCGACGGCAAAGTCATCAAGGTTCTCGCCGAACGCGATCCCGCCAACCTGCCTTGGGGCGAGCTGGACGTGGACATCGTCATCGAGTCCACCGGTTTCTTCACCAAGGCCGCTGCCGCGCAGAAGCACATCGATGCAGGCGCCAAGAAGGTCCTGATCTCCGCACCGGCCTCCGATGAGGACATCACTATCGTGATGGGTGTCAATGACGGCCTGTACGACAATGCGGCGCACAACATCATTTCCAACGCGTCCTGCACCACCAACTGCCTGGGCCCGCTGGCCAAGGTCCTCAACGACACCTTCGGCATCGAGCGTGGCCTGATGACCACCATCCACGCCTACACCGCTGACCAGAACCTGCAGGACGGCCCGCACAACGACCTCCGCCGTGCTCGCGCCGCCGCCATCAATATGGTCCCCACCTCCACGGGTGCGGCCAAGGCGATCGGACTGGTCCTGCCTGAGCTTAAGGGCAAGCTGGACGGCTACGCCATCCGAGTGCCCGTCCCCACCGGCTCGGCCACTGACCTCACGGTCACCGTCTCCCGGGAGACCACCGTCGAGGAAGTCAATGCAGCGCTGAAGAAGGCTTCGGAGTCCGAAGAGTTCCAGGGCATCCTCACGTACACCGACGCTCCGATCGTTTCCTCGGACATCGTGGGGGACCCGTCGTCGTCAATCTTCGACTCGGGCCTGACCAAGGTCATCGGCAACCAGGTCAAGGTTGTTTCCTGGTATGACAACGAGTGGGGCTACTCCAACCGCCTCGTGGACCTCACGGAGCTCGTCGCAGCCAAGCTGGGCTAGGGTTAGACACATGACATTCCACACCCTCAACGAACTGATCGCTGAAGGTGTCCGCGGGCGGTACATTCTTGTCAGAAGTGACCTGAATGTGCCGCTCGACGGCTCTACAGTGACTGACGACGGCCGCATTAAGGCCTCTCTGCCAGTACTGGGAAAGCTCACGGACGCCGGTGCCCGCGTGCTGGTAACAGCGCACCTTGGACGCCCCAAGGGCGCTCCGGAGGAAAAGTACTCCCTCCAGCCTGCCGTAGCGCGGCTCGCCGAACTCGCCGCTTTCAAGGTCTCGCTCGCGCAGGACACTGTGGGCAGCTCAGCGAAAGAACTCGCGGCCTCGCTTCAGGACGGCGAAGTCCTCGTCCTGGAGAACGTGCGTTTCGACGCCCGGGAGACCAGCAAGGACGACGCCGAACGCGGCGCCTTCGCGGACGAACTGGTGGCCCTGACAGCGCCCAACGGTGCCTACGTTGACGACGCCTTTGGTGCCGTACACCGTAAGCACGCCAGTGTCTTCGACGTCGCCACCCGCCTCCCGTCCTACCAGGGCGATCTCGTACACACCGAAGTGGAGGTTCTGCGGAAGCTGACGGCTGACACGCAGCGGCCCTACGTGGTGGTACTCGGCGGCTCCAAGGTCTCCGATAAGCTGGCGGTCATCGACAACCTCATCGGCAAGGCCGACACCATCCTGGTGGGCGGCGGCATGCTCTTCACGTTCCTGGCGGCAGAAGGCCACAGCGTGGCCGGCAGCCTCCTGGAAGAAGACCAGATCCCGGTCGTCCAGGACTACCTGAAACGGGCTGCCGGAGCCGGCACGGAATTCATCGTGCCCACCGACGTCATCGTGGCCAGTAAGTTCGCGGCCAACGCAGACTACGAGACCGTCCCCGCGGACGGCATCGAAGGCAGCAGCTTCGGCGCACAGGGCATCGGCCTTGACATCGGTCCGGACTCTGCCGCCGCCTTTGCGGACCGGATCAAGGACGCGAAAACGGTGTTCTGGAACGGGCCCATGGGCGTCTTCGAGTTCGAAGCATTCTCCGGCGGAACCCGCGCCGTAGCCAAAGCCCTCACTGAGGCCGACGCGTTCACCGTGGTGGGCGGCGGGGACTCCGCTGCCGCCGTGCGGACGCTCGGCTTCGCTGACGACCAGTTCGGGCACATTTCCACCGGCGGCGGCGCCAGCCTGGAATATCTCGAAGGCAAGGAACTCCCGGGACTCAGCGTCCTGGACCGTTAGGACCCTGGACTGCCAAGTCCTCCGGCCGGCAGGGTGCCCGCGGGCATCCTGCCGGCCGCACACATATCAAGAACTTTTGGAGAACACGTGACTACGTCAACGAACGGCGCTTTTGACCGCACGCCTCTCATTGCGGGCAACTGGAAGATGAACATGGACCATGTCCAGGGCATCACCCTCCTGCAGAAGCTGGCCTGGACCCTGTCGGACGCCAAGCACGACTACAGCCGGGTTGAGGTGGCTGTCTTCCCGCCATTCACCGACCTTCGCGGTGTGCAGACCCTCGTCCAGGGTGATGAACTGGACATTGCCTACGGCGGGCAGGACCTCTCCCAGTTCGACTCGGGCGCTTACACCGGCGACACCTCCGGCCAGTTCCTGAACAAGCTGGGCTGCCGATACGTCCTGGTGGGGCACAGTGAACGCCGCACCATCCACCAGGAATCCGACGACGTCCTCAACGCCAAGGTTAAGGCCGCGTTCAAGCACAGTGTCACTCCGGTCCTTTGCGTTGGCGAAGGCCTGGAAATCCGCCAGGCCGGCACCCATGTCGAGCACACCCTGACACAGCTCCGGGCGAACGTCGCCGGTCTGGCTGCCGAGCAGGCGGCAGAGCTTGTGGTGGCCTACGAGCCCGTCTGGGCCATCGGCACCGGTGAAGTGGCCGGCCCGGAGGACGCTCAGGAGATGTGCGCTGCCATCCGCGCGGAACTGGCCAACCTCTTTGGCGACGATGTTGCAGCGAAGATCCGGCTGCTCTACGGCGGCTCGGTCAAGGCAAACAATGTCGCCGCGATCCTGAAGGAGCGCGACGTCGACGGTGTCTTGGTAGGCGGGGCCAGCCTCGATCCCGCGGAGTTTGCTAATATTGTCAGGTTCGAGAGTCACCTGGTGACGGGCTAGTCCGTCACGCAGTTCCAGGCTCCCGCAATTCCAATCTTCTGAAAGGCCGTCGTGGACGTTCTTCATGTCATTCTGCAGATTCTCCTGGGCATTACCAGCCTTCTGCTTACCCTGCTAATCCTCCTTCACAAGGGACGGGGCGGAGGGCTGTCGGACATGTTCGGCGGTGGTATGAGTTCCGGCCTCAGCTCCTCCGGGGTTGCCGAACGGAACCTGAACAGGTTCACCGTGATCCTGGGCGTCACCTGGGGCGTCGTTATCATTGGCCTCGGCCTGATTATGCGCTTCAGCGGCGCAGGGGACTCGTAGACTCTGCAACTGATCGTCGCCCGGCACTGCCGCGATGAGGATCTCCGAACTAAACTGTGGCTGTTGGCTCCCAACAGCCACAGTTTCGTTTAAACAGCGTCGTTTAAGCAGCCAGGAGTCCAGATGGTACATAGTGCGTCAGCGTTCCGCGGCACCCGGGTGGGTGTGACAGAGGGGGCCGGTCCCAAGAACCAGTCAGAAGCGGCCTCAGGCGAAAGAGTGCCCCGTATCCGGGTTTCTTTTTGGTGCGCCAAGGGTCATGAGACCCAGCTAGTCTTCCTGCGGCTGCCGGACGAGCAAATTCCCTCCGTCTGGGACTGCCGGCGCTGCGGGGCTCACGCATCACGGGACGGCAAGGACGCCGACCTGCCCGACCCGTTGGGCGAAGGCTTTAAGAGCCATCTTGAATACGTTAAAGAACGGCGCTCCGACCAGGACGCCGAGGCTGTCCTGGCCGGAGCGCTGGAAAAACTACGCGCCGGTGGCGTCCTTCCGGACGAGCTGCTGCGGGACACGTGACGCCGCGTTTTCATCGATAAGCCACAGGGTGCGGGAGGTTCCCCGCGGGCCTGCCGCCGGAACCTGCACCGGGTTGGCGCCCGCCAGGGCCAGGCCAACTGCGCCGGCCTTGTCCTCACCGGCAACCACCATCCAGACCTCGGCCGCAGTATTAATGGCGGGAAGCGTCAGCGAGATCCGCTGTGGCGGCGGCTTGGGCGAATTCCGGACGCCTACCACCGTCAGTTCCTTCTCCCGGATTCCGCCCTGTTCGGGGAAAAGCGAGGCGACATGGGCGTCTGGGCCTACGCCCAGCAGCACAATATCCAGCCGCGGCAGTATCCCCGGCTGGTCCGGTCGGTCGTCGGACATGTCAGCAGCGTGTTCGGCCTGGGCTGCTTCCCGGAGCCTGCGAGCGTAGTCTTCGGCCGCTTCCTCAGGCGTGTCGAAGTCATCCGAGGAGCCCGGCTGATTGATCCTTGCAGGATCAACCGCAATGCTCGACAGGAGTGCATCAAACGCCTGCCTGGTGTTCCGGTCGGGATCATCCGCAGCAATAAAGCGCTCGTCACCCCACCAAAAATTCACCCTGGACCAGTCGACGGCGGGCGCCGCCGGAGAATCCGCAACGGCCTTCAGTGTTCCGATGCCTACTGTGCCCCCGGTCAGCACCACCGTGGCCTCACCGTGCTTGTCCTGCACATCCACCAGCTTGGTGATCAGGCGGGCCGCGATGGCGGCCATCAGGACGGAGGAATCAGGATGGATGCTAACTCTTGGCTCAACGCTCACTGGGTCGGACGCTCCTTAGATTGGTACGTGGCAGTCCAATAGTAATCACTTCGCCGAATACTTCGTCGGGGTCGAGGCGGCGGAGTTCTTCGGCGAGGCAGTCT
>NZ_JASBRB010000011.1 GCF_029960665.1 Pseudarthrobacter sp. AL07 | reverse complement strand
ACCCCCGCCACATGGTGCCGATCCAGTTGAAGAACTTCACGCCGGTGGGGACCGCAATCAGCATGGTCATGAAAGCGAAGAACGGCAGCAGGACCGAACCGGTCACGTACATGTGGTGCGCCCATACGGTCACGGACAGGGCTGCAATGGCGATTGTCGCGTAGACCAGGCCCTTGTAGCCGAAGATGGGCTTCCGGCTGAAGACCGGGAAGATCTCGGACACGATGCCGAAGAACGGCAGCGCGATGATGTACACCTCCGGGTGACCGAAGAACCAGAACAGGTGCTGCCACAGCACCGCGCCGCCGTTTTCCGGATCGAAGATGTGTGCACCGAAGCGGCGGTCGGCTCCGAGTGCGAACAGTGCGGCAGCCAGCGGCGGGAAGGCCATCAGCACGAGGATGGACGTCACCAGGGCGTTCCAGGTGAAGATGGGCATCCGCCACATGGTCATGCCCGGAGCGCGCATGCAGATGATGGTGGTGATGAAGTTGACCGCACCCAGGATGGTGCCGAATCCGGACAGCGCCAGGCCGAAGACCCAGAGGTCACCGCCGATGCCTGGGCTGAACGTGGTGTTGGACAGCGGCGCGTAAGCGAACCAGCCGAACGACGCCGCACCCTGGGGGGTGATGAAGCCGGACACCGCGATGGTGGAGCCGAAGAGGAAGAACCAGAAGGCCAGGGCGTTCAGCCGTGGGAACGCGACATCGGGGGCCCCGATCTGCAGCGGCATGATGACGTTGGTGAAGCCGGCGAACAGCGGGGTGGCGAACATCAGCAGCATGACGGTGCCGTGCATCGTGAACAGCTGGTTGTACTGCTCCTTGGTCTGCAAGATCTGCATGCCAGGTTCGAACAGTTCAGCCCGAATGAGCAGAGCCATGACGCCACCGAGGCAGAAGAACACAAATGAGGCGATCAGGTACATGTACCCGATGGTCTTGTGGTCGGTGGAGGTGATCCAGTTGACGACGATGCGTCCCTTGGACTTAGGAACTACGGGAGCCTCTAAGGTTCCGGCAGGTGCGGTCTGGGTATAAGTAGCCACGTCGCTCCCCTTACTTAATTTCGTTCAGGTTCGGGTTGCGGTCATACTCTTCGCCGAGGAGTCCGGTATTGCCGTCTGCCTTGAGCTTGTCCAGGTGAGCCTGGAATTCGGCTTCGGAGACAACCTTGACGCGGAACAGCATTTCGGAGTGGTACTCACCACAGAGCTCGGCGCACTTGCCGTCGTAGGTTCCCTCTTTGGTGGGTGTGAACCTGATGTAGTTAGTCTTGCCGGGTATCATGTCGCGCTTCTGGAGGAAGGCGGGAACCCAGAAAGAGTGGATGACATCGCGGGAGTTCAGCTCGAGGTCCACAGACTTTCCAACCGGCAGGTAGAGCGTCGGCAGCGCTTCCTTATTGATGGTGTTACCGGTCAGGTGTGCTTGGACACCTGCCTCGTAGACATCCTCGGTGACGACATCGCCGGACTTGTAGTTGAAGTCCCAGGCCCACTGCTTGCCGCGGACGTCAACAACGACGTCGGCGGGCTTGGAGCGGTCATCGATGGCCTGCTGGTCGCGGTCGGTGAAGTAGAAGAACACCAGGACCATGAACAGCGGGATGGTCAGGTAAAAGACCTCCAGCGGGAGATTAAAGCTGGTCTGCCGCGGGAAACCCATGGTGCCCTTGCGGCGGCGGTAGGCGACAAGGCACCAAACGATCAAGCCCCACGTGATGATGCCCACAACAAGGGCTGCAATCCATGAGTTGACCCAGAGGTCCATGATCCGGTCAGTGTGATTGGTGGTGCCACGCTCGGTGGGCAGCCACCCCTTCTCTACCTCTGGCGAACATCCAGTCAAAACCAACGCGCCGGCAACTGCCAAGCCTGAGATCGTAGTGATCGTTTTGCGTCGGCTGCCGGTTCGGTTCTGCGAACTCACAGACGGCCCTTCCTACTTGTTGCTGTTGCCCGGCCACCCAAGGGGCCGGCCGGGCACACTAAAAGTTTTACTACTCGGTGTAGAGCTTACCGCTCTGCCGGGCGTTTCGCCCACATGTCGGCGCCGTGCCTCCGCGCCGTTTTTGGCGGACGGAATGCAGGCGCCGGCATCGGGCGAAAGAACCGGGTCAGTGGAACGAATCACCACAGGCGCAGGAGCCACCGGCATTGGGGTTGTCGATGGTGAAGCCCTGCTTGGAGATGGTGTCCTCGAAGTCGATGCTGGCTCCACTGAGGTACGGCACGCTCATCTTGTCCACCACGACTTCGACACCGTCATAGTCGCGGACGGCATCTCCTTCGAGGAGGCGCTCGTCGAAGTACAGCTGGTAAATGAGGCCGGAGCAGCCGCCGGGCTGGACGGCAACGCGGAGGCGGAGATCGGTCCGGCCTTCCTGCTCCAGGAGGCTGCGCACCTTGCCTGCTGCGACGTCGGTCAGTTTGACCTCGTGTGCGGCCAGTTCATCGCTGGCAGCGCTGGTGGTCTCGGTGATGTTCTCGTTGGTTGCGGTGCTCATTTGGCCTACCTTAGGACGGTCCTGGCGGCCCCGCGTCAGCGGTGCCTGCCCCTACGGATACGGTACGGGCTATAGCTACATGCTACGTCGGTCAGCCCTGTAGCTCTAACTCCTGACGTAACCCAGCCTGTCCGCTGATTGTTCCCAACGGTGGAGGAATGCCTGCATCAGAGCGGCATGGGATTCAGGCCAGGCCTTCTGCATTCAGCCGGGCAAGCAGCAGCGCCTCGGCAACCACAGCATTCTTGAAATCACCAATGTGAAGGGACTCGTTGGCGCTGTGGGCACGGGAATCTGGATCCTCAACACCGGTCACGAGGATCTGGACGTCCGGATAAACATCCATCAGGTCCGCGATGAACGGAATTGACCCGCCGATTCCAGTCTCCACGGCCGGAACGCCCCAGGCCTCCCCCAGCGCCCACATGGCGAACGTCGCCGCCGTTGAAGATGTATCCGCGAGGAACGATTTTCCACTTTCCCCGGGAGTGAACACCACCTTTGCCCCAAAGGGTGCATTGGTCTGGACGTGGCGCTGAACGGCTTCCATCGCTGCCGCCGGATCCTGGCCAGGCGCCAGGCGCAGGCTGAACTTGGCACGCGCCCGTGGCAGGAGCGTATTTGAGGCCACGTCCACGGCGGGAGCATCGAAGCCGATGATGGACAGCGCGGGCTTGGTCCACAGCCGGGCGGCGATGCTGCCCGTGCCGGCGAGCCGGACGCCGTCGAGAACGGAGGAATCGGCACGGTACTCCGCTTCGGTGAGCTCTACGCCGACGTTGTCATTTGATACCAGGCCTTCGATGGCCACGTTGCCGTCTGCATCGTGCAAGGTGGCAATCAAACGGGACAGCAGGGTTGGCGCGTCCAGTACGGGGCCGCCGAACATGCCCGAGTGGACAGCATGCTCCAGCACCTGAACTTCAATGGTTCCGTCCACAAGGCCGCGCAGGCTGGTGGTAAGGGCGGGAATGCCCACCTTCCAGTTGCTGGAGTCGGCCACCACGATCACATCGGCCTTCAGTAGTTCCCGGTGCGTTTCCAGGAACGAACGGAAGGTGGGAGAACCGGCTTCCTCCTCCCCTTCGAAGAAAAACGTCACGCCAAGCCCGAATTCCGCGCCCAGCACCTCGGTCGCTGCGGCATAGGCGGCCACATGGGCCATGATCCCGGCCTTGTCGTCTGCAGCGCCGCGTCCGTACAACCTGCCGTTCCGTTCGACGGCGGCAAAAGGCTCTGTTTCCCACAGCGCCGGATCTCCGGGCGGCTGGACATCGTGGTGGGCGTACAGCAGGATGGTCGGTTTCCCTGCCGCCGCCTGGCGGCGTGCGACGACGGCAGGGCCGCCGGGAGTGCCGTCGTCCTTGTTACTGCGCAGGATCTGGACATCCTCCACGCCGGCAGTGCGTAACAGTTCCGCTACGGCCTGCGCGCTGGCTTCCAAGGGGGCAGGATCGAAACTGGGCCAGGCGATGCCGGGAATGGCCACAAGTTCCTTGAGCCGGTCGAGGGTGGTATCGAAGGAAGCTGCGACGGATAACCTGAGTCCGTCCGCGTCGATGGCCGGCGCAGGGTGACCGGAGCCGGGCATGTCGGCGTCTGACGGGTTGGCTGCTGGAGTGGGAGTCATGGCGAACACAATACCCGCGCCGAAACTCCGTGTGCCGCAAGGTATTCTGTTCACGTGTTCGGACGTAAAAAGGAAGCGCCAACGGCGCAGCAATCAATAGACCAGCAGGCCGCCGAAGCGGCAGCCCGGCAGGATGCCGCGTTGGGCAAGGGTGCGCCCACGCCCAAGCGCAAAGCCCAGGAGGCCGCCCGTAAACGGCCTCTGGTGCCGGAGGACCGCAAGGCGTCCAAGGCCGTTGAGCGCCAGGCCATCCAGGACCAGCGGACCAAAATGCGTCAGGCGCTCGATACGGGTGATGAGAAATTCCTGCCCTTGCGCGACAAGGGACCGCAAAAGCGTTATGCCCGCGACTACGTGGATGCGCGCTTCAGCCTGGGCGAATACCTGATGTTCGGCGCCTTGGTATTTGTCATCATTTCCCTGATCGTGCCGGCTTCGAGCGAGCAGATGGTTTATGTCCTGGGCGGTTTCTGGGTGATGTTCCTGGCCGTCTTTGTGGATGTGTTCATTCTGTCCCGGCAGCTCCGCAAGAAGCTGACCGAGAAGTTCGGCGAGGTTGAGCGTGGCACCGTCTGGTACGGCTCCATGCGCTCCCTGCAGTTCCGCAAACTGCGCCTGCCCAAACCGCTGGTGAAGCGCGGGCAATACCCGTCCTGATGTGCAGGCCGGGCCAGACCCGGCAGCACTCCTCCCTTAGACAACGAAAACCCCGGCAGTCAGACTGCCGGGGTTTTGTTGCCTAATTAACTGTTGCGTTGGGCTTTCGCCAGGCCGCGGTTGATCCGGGACGCCCAGAAGGGCCCCTCGTACAGGAAGGCCGTGTAGCCCTGGACCAGCGTGGCCCCGGCATCCAGGCGGTCCTGGACGTCTTTGGCCGTCTCGACGCCGCCGACCGCCACCAGCGTGATCGCACCCCCAGTGGCCTCCCTGAGGCGGCGAAGGACTTCCAAGGAACGCTGCTTCAGCGGTGCCCCGGACAGGCCCCCGGCACCACATTCCTCCACTTTCGCAGCCGGCGACGACAGCCCCTCACGCCCGATGGTGGTATTGGTGGCGATAATGCCGTCCAGCTTAAGGTCCAGGGCCAGCTTGGCGACGTCGTCGATGTCCTCATCGCTGAGATCCGGTGCGATCTTCACCAGCAGCGGGACGTGCCGGCCAGCCGCCTTGTCCGCCTCGTGCCCCACTGCGGTCAGCAGCGGACGGAGGGTCTGGACATCCTGCAGGAGGCGCAGCCCGGGCGTGTTGGGTGAGCTGACATTGACTACCAGATAGTCCGCGGCCGGCGCCAGGCTCCTTGCACTGATCAGGTAATCGGCCACGGCGTCGTCGAGTTCCACCACCTTGCTCTTGCCAATGTTCACCCCGATCACGGGGCGCACTGTGGGAAGCCGGCGCTGCAGCGCCGCGCGTGCCGCTTTGAGGCGCGGTTCGACGGCGGCCGCGCCATCGTTGTTGAACCCCATCCGGTTAATGACAGCCCGGTCCTCGATCAGCCTGAAAAGGCGTGGCTTCTCGTTGCCCGGCTGCGCCTGCCCGGTGATGGTTCCTACTTCGACATGGCCAAAGCCAAGTTCGGTGAGGGCCTCGATGCCGAATCCCTCCTTGTCGAACCCGGCTGCGAGGCCGAACGGGGACGGGAAGGTCAGCCCGAAGGCAGAAGTCTGCAGTGAGGCCGCGGGCGCCGTGAACCGGTGCAGCAGCCGTCCTGCGCCGGAAGCATGGGCAAGCTTGATTCCCTTGAATCCGATCTTGTGGGCGCGTTCCGCGTCCATCCACGAAAAGGCCAGCCTGAAGAATGTCGGATATACGCGCATGGCTCTAGTTTTCCGTCTCGGACGGTCCAGACCAAACCGGGCCGCCATACACGCGACCCCGGCTAGCATAAAGCCATGAGGTGGCAGCCAGATATCCTCGGTGCTGGCTTCGAAGCCTGCACCTTCGAGGCCGGGGGCGACGACGGCGTCCAGCGCACCGCCACGCTGGTGCGCTTCCGTCCGGCGAACGAACCGGCGGCCACCGGCCGGCGACGGACCGTGCTGTTCCTCCATGGTTGGAGCGACTACTTCTTCAATGTGGACCTCGCCCGGTTCTGGACGGGCCGGGGCTACGAGTTCTACGCCCTGGACATGCACAACCACGGCCGCAGCCTGCGCCCGGAAACGCCGGGCGGCTACGTGGCGAACCTGGCGGACTATGACGCCGAGATCGAGGCGGCCATCGCCATCATCCGGGCCGACGCGCACCCCCCGGAGGTGGAGGCCGGGATCTCCCTTACGCTGATGGGCCACTCCACCGGCGGCCTGGTGGCCGCCCTCTTTGTCAGCAAGCACCCCGGAGCAGCCTCCCAGCTGGTCCTGAACAGTCCATGGCTGGAGATGCACGGCAGCTCGCTGGTGCGCCGTGCTGCGTCCACGATGGTGGGGCCCGTGGCGCGTTTCCGGCCGGAGGCTGTTTTGCGCCTGCCCGAGCGGGGGTTCTATTGGCGGACCATCAGCAGTTCAGCCGACGGCGAGTGGCCGCTTGACGACAGGTTCCGGCCGCCCATGGCGTTTCCGCTCCGCGCGGGCTGGCTCAGCGCCATCCTGGCCGGCCACACCAAGGTGGCCCGTGGCCTGGACATCGACATACCCATCCTGGTGCTGCTTTCCCGGGGCAGCGCCACCGGGCCGTTCTGGTCCGAGGAAATGCGGCGCACCGACGCGGTACTGGACGTCAACATCATCGCCCTCCGCGCCCTGACACTGGGGGGCAGCGTCACGGTGGAACGGATCGACGGCGCGCTCCACGACGTTTTCCTCTCCCCTGCCAAAGTGCGGGCCGACGCCTATGCGCGGCTCGCCCGCTGGCTCCGGGGTTACGGTACGGCTGAACCGGGCGAGGCGTCCACGGCGCCGCCGTAGCGCCGGTCCCGCTGGGCGTAGATTTCGACGGCGTCCCACAGGGTCCGCCGGTCGACGTCGGGCCACAGCGTGTCCATAAAGACGAACTCAGCGTACGCCGACTGCCACAGCAGGAAGTTGGAGAGCCGCTGCTCCCCCGAGCTCCGCAGGAACAGGTCCACGTCCGGCAGGTCCGGCTCGTCGAGGAACTTCTGGATGGTTTTCTCGGTGATGGCACCGGGCTTGAGCCGGCCTGCGGCAACCTCGGCTGCTATGGCCGATACTGCGTCTGTGATTTCCGCCCGGCCGCCGTAATTAACACACATGGTCAACGTGCAGGTGCTGTTGCCCGCGGTAAATTCCTCGGCCTCTTCAAGTTCGCGGATCACCGAGCCCCACAGCCTGGGACGCCGGCCGGACCACCGCACGCGGACACCCCACTCGTCCAGCTGGTTTCGCTGCCTTCGTAGCACGTCCTTGTTAAAACCCATCAGGAAGCGGACCTCCTCCGGTGAGCGGCGCCAGTTTTCGGTGGAGAATGCATAGACGCTCACGAACTCGATGCCCAATTCGATGGCGCCCGCCACGACATCCAGGAGGGCAGGCTCGCCCGCCTTGTGACCCTCGATCCGCGGCAGGCCCCGCTGGTTGGCCCAACGGCCGTTTCCGTCCATCACAATAGCGACATGGCGGGGGACGAATTCGGCGGGAATCGCCGGGGCAACCGCGCCTGAAGGGTGCGGATACGGTGCCACCGCAGGGGTGGTCCGTTGCCGCGAAGGACTCATCTTTTTTCCCAAGGCCACTGTCAGCCACGCTCCACATGTTTGAGGGATTTCAGGACACGTTCAAGGTGCCATTGCAGGTATACGGCCACCAGTCCCGCAGCCTCCCGGCGGTGCGGCACCTGCGAACCGTCCGCCGTCGTCCAGTCCCCCGTCAGCAAGGCACCCAGCAGCACGACGGTCTCTGCCGCCGGCGCAGGCGAACCCGGTGGCCTGCAGTCGGCGCAGACCATGCCGCCGAGGGGAGCTGAAAACGCCGTATGGGGGCCGGGCCGGCCGCAGCGGGCACAGTTGGTGAAACTCGGCGCCCAGCCGCCGGTGGCGAGAGCGCGCAGGAGATAGGAATCGAGAATCAGTCCGGGCGCATGTTCGGCCCGGCTCAGCGAGGCCAGCGCACCCACCAGCAAGTTGTACTGGGCGGTGCCGGCTTCGCCGTCTACATCCGTCAGTTTCTCCGCAGTTTCAGTCATGGCAGCGGCCACGGTGTAACGGCCATAGTCTGCGGCGATGTTGCTGCCGTAGCCGCCCTTGGCAACCGCCTGGGTGACGATGTCCAGTGTCTTTCCGGAGACGAGCTGCAGGTCTGCAACCATAAAGGGCTCCAGCCGCGCCCCAAACTTGCTGCTGGTCCGCCGTACTCCCTTGGCGACGGCGCGGATCTGGCCGTGGTGCTTGGTCAGCAGGGTGATGATGCGGTCGGCTTCTCCCAGCTTGTGGGTACGGAGCACCACGGCGTCATCCCGGTAAGACCGGGCAGCAAAGGATTGTTGGACCACGGTTAATCTTCGCACTGAGTTCCGGAAAGCCGGCGATGCCGGTGCGTTGCGCGCCGTGATTCCCGGCGCGCAACGCATTCCGAATCAGGCGCGGGAATCCCGGATGGCCCGGTTGACCGCGGAAATGACGGCCTTGAGCGAGGACATGCTGGTGTTGGCATCGATTCCGACACCCCACAGGACCCGCTCCCCCACGGCGCACTCGACGTAGGCTGCGGCCATGGCGCTGCCGCCTTCGGAAAGGGCATGCTCGCTGTAGTCCAGCACCCGGACATCCACGCCGTCCTCGCGCAGGATGCTCAACAGCGCGGCGATGGGCCCGTTTCCGGCGCCCGTGCGACGGGCCTGGACGCCGTCAACGGTGAGCGAGGCGTGCAGGGTCATCCCGCCGTCGTCATCTGTTTCGGTGCTGACCGAACCGAGCGAGTAACGGCCCCACTGGCCGTCCGTCTGGCCGGAGGGCAGGTACTCATCCTGGAAATGCTGCCACAACTGGGCGCCGCTGACTTCGCCGCCCACGGTATCGGTCTTCTTCTGAATGACGCCCGAGAATTCCATCTGTGCGCGGCGCGGCAGGTCCAGGCTGTGTTCGTTCTTGAGCAGGTAGGCCACGCCACCCTTGCCGGACTGCGAGTTGACACGGATGACGGCCTCGTAGCTGCGGCCCAGGTCCTTGGGGTCAACGGGCAGGTACGGAACCTGCCAGGTGAAGTCCGCAACGTCCTTGCCCGCGGCGGCAGCATCCTTCTCGAGCGCCTCGAAGCCCTTCTTGATGGCGTCCTGGTGCGAGCCTGAGAATGCGGTAAACACGAGGTCGCCGCCGTAGGGGGAACGCTCTGCGACGGGGAGCTGGTTGCAGTACTCCACCGTGCGCCGGATCTCGTCGATGTCGGAGAAATCGATCATGGGATCGATGCCCTGCACGAACATGTTCAGGCCCAGGGTGACGAGGTCCACGTTGCCGGTCCGCTCGCCGTTGCCGAACAGGCAGCCCTCGATCCGGTCCGCGCCGGCCAGGTACCCCAGCTCGGCGGCGGCCACGCCGGTGCCCCGGTCATTGTGCGGGTGCAGGGACAGGATGATGCCTTCGCGCGGGTGCAGGTTCCGGCTCATCCACTCAATGGAATCGGCGTAAACGTTCGGAGTGGCCATTTCCACCGTGGCGGGCAGGTTGATGATGACCTGGCTGTCGGCGGATGCTTCGAAGACGTCGGCGATGGCGTTGCAGACCCGGACGGCATAGTCCAGTTCGGTTCCGGTGAACGACTCCGGCGAGTATTCATAGGTGATATGCGTGTCGACGAGGGTTTCCTCGTACTTCTTGCACAGCCGGGCGCCCTGGAGTGCGATGTCCAGAATGCCGTCCTGGTCCTGGTTGAACACCACGCGGCGCTGCAGGACGGACGTTGAGTTGTACAGGTGGACAATCGCCTGCTTAGCGCCGACCAAGGACTCATAGGTCCGTTCGATCAGGTGCTCGCGTGCCTGGGTGAGGACCTGGATCGTGACGTCGTCCGGGATGTGGTTTCCGACGATGAGCTGGCGGACAAAGTCGAAATCGGTCTGCGAAGCAGACGGGAAGCCGACTTCAATTTCCTTGTAACCCATGCGGACCAGCAGATCGAACATCTTCATCTTGCGGGCAGGGCTCATCGGGTCGATCAGCGCCTGGTTGCCGTCACGCAGGTCCACGGCGCACCAGCGCGGGGCTTTGGTGATGACCTTGTCCGGCCACGTGCGGTCAGGCAGTTCAACGGTGATCAGATCCTGGAACGGCGTGTAGCGGTGGACGGGCATTCCGGAGGGCTTCTGTGCGTTTCGCATTACTATCGGGGCCTTTTCTGTGGTTCAAATCTGAAAGGGTGGCCGGGCAACACAAACTCCGCGACGAGGATGGGCCTTGCGCTAGATCGCGTCTGAGGCCTCGCCGCGGCAGCTAAGAAGGAGCAGTTCTGCGCGCACCATTTGAGGGTAGCACGCGTGCGTAAGATGAGAGGGCGCCACCGTCCTTATCGTCCAACATGCAGACGCCGCGCCGGTGCCAGCGCCGGCCGCGGCACGTCACACGAAGGAGCTTTTGTGCCCATCTCGGGGATCGATCTGTCCAACATTGACCACACCGTCAGGCCGCAGGACGACCTGTACCAGCACGTGAACGGGTCCTGGCTCAAGGCCACGGAAATTCCGGATGACCGGCCACTCGAGGGAACATTCACCGCACTGCGTGACGGAGCGGAAATCGCGGTCCGGGACATCATCGAGGAAGCAGCCGCCAAAGGTGAGGCCGCCAGCGGGATAGAACGGAAGGTGGGCGAGCTCTACAACAGCTTTATGGACGAAGCCACCGTGGAGGCCAAGGGTATGGAGCCCATCGGCGGTCGCCTGGCCGACGTGTTCGCCACCACCACGGTTGCCGACCTTGTGGCCTTGGCCGGGCGCCTGTTCCGGTCAGACGTTTCCGGGCTCTTCTACATCTACCCGGCTCCGGACGCGGGCAACCCGGACCGCATCCTGCTCTATACCGGCCAGGGCGGCCTCGGACTGCCGGACGAGTCCTACTACCGGGAAGAAAAGTTCGCCCCCATGGTCAAGGCCTATGGCGAGCATGTCCGGACCATGTTCACGCTGGCAGGGGTGGCCGATCCGGAGCCTGCGGCCGCACGCGTCGTTGCCCTCGAAACCAGCCTCGCATCCCACCACTGGGACAACGTCACCCTGCGCGACCCGCAGAAGACCTATAACCTCAAGTCCGCTGAGGAAGCGGCCACCCTGTTCCCGCTCCTTAACACCTGGTTCGAAGCTGCCGGGATCGACGCCGACAAGCGCAACGAGATCGTAGTAAGCACACCGGACTTCTTCAGTGGGGCCGCCGGCCTGCTGGAGTCCGAACCGCTCTCCGTGTGGCAGGAGTGGCTGGCCCTGCGCATTGTCAACGGTGCGGCGCCCTACCTGTCCTCCGAGTTCGTGGATGCCAATTTTGCCTTCTACGGAACAACCATCAGCGGCACGCCCCGGAACAAGGACCGCTGGAAGCGGGCTGTCGCCGTCGTCGAAGCCGCACTCGGTGAGGCCGTTGGGCAGATCTACGTCTCGAAGCACTTCCCCGAAACCCACAAAGCCCGCATGCAGACCCTGGTGGCCAACCTGATCGAGGCCTACCGGCAGTCCATCACAGGCCTTGCGTGGATGGGTGCGGATACCAAGGCTGAGGCGCTGCGGAAGCTGGAGGCTTTCCGCGCCAAGATCGGCTACCCCGACAAGTGGATCGATTACTCCGCGGTGGAAATCGACCCGCTGGACCTTTTGGGGAATGTTGAGCGGGCCCACAATGCCGACGTCGACCGCCACCTGGATGAGGTGGGCAAACCGGTGGACCTTAACAAGTGGCTCATGACACCGCAGACGGTCAACGCGTACTACCATCCGATGCTCAACGAGATCGTCTTCCCGGCCGCTATCCTGCAGCCACCGTTCTTCACAGCCGACGCCGACGACGCCGTTAATTACGGTGGCATTGGAGCGGTGATCGGCCACGAGATCGGCCACGGTTTTGATGACCAGGGGTCGCAGTTCGACGGCGGCGGCGCGCTGCGGAACTGGTGGACCGAGGATGACAGGACGGCCTTTGAGGAGCTCACGGCGAAGCTGGTGGCACAGTTCGACGCGTTGTCGCCGTATGCCGCGCCAGCGCACAACGTCAACGGCAAGCTAACCCTCGGGGAAAACATCGGCGACCTCGGTGGCCTGACCATTGCCTACAAGGCTTATCTCCTCAGCCTCGATGGCAGGGAACCCGAGGTGCTGGACGGGCTAACGGGGCAGCAGCGGTTCTTCGCGTCCTGGGCGGCCGGCTGGCGGCAGGTGATCCGGTCTGAAGAGGCCATCAGGAGGCTCGCCACGGATCCCCACTCCCCCAACGAGTTCAGAACCAACGCCATCGCCCGGAACCTGGACGCCTTCCACGAGGCCTTTGGCGTGACCGAGCACGACGGCATGTGGATGCCCCCGGAAGCCCGCGTCAGCATCTGGTAATCTTCCCGGTGTCTGCTGGGTTCTGCCGTCAGCCCTGGACGATCAGCACCGGGTTGGCCTGCTGGCACACTGTATCGCCGGCCGTCTGGTTGACGATGTCCTCTGGCAGGGCGGTGCCCGCGCCGGCGCTGTAGGTTGCCCCGGTGCTGAAGTCAGTTCCAAGGTAGACCTGGACTCCCGCGACGCGGGGTGCCGGCTGGACCTGGACGGCCGGGATCCCGAGCAGCGCAGCCACATCGGCTGCGACGTCGGCGAATTCAGTACCGTAGTAGACAACGCTCTGCGCGACAGGTGCGGCTTGCAGTGGCCCGGATTGGGTGAAACCGCCGGTGATCAAGGCCTGCACGATTTCCTCGGCGCGTCCCGGGATGCCGCTGCCGTTGGCCACGGTGACTGGCTGCAGCGCCTTGTCATACGGCGGCACAGCCGGGGCTGTTTCTGTGGGCGGGGCTGTCGTTTCTGTCGGCGCCGAGGTAGGAGTGGTGGGAGCTGTTGGATCCGTGAGGTCCACGTCTTCGCGGAGTGCCGCAAACAGCTGTGACCCTGCGGGCTCCGCAATCTGCAGGCGGTTGATGTCCGTGGTTGCCGGTGCGTTGGGCACGGCCACAAACGCCACCTTGCTGATGTCGATGTCCTTCAGCCGGCTACCAATACTCACGAGCGACGGCACGGAGGCCAGCCCCTCATCCACGGTGAGGTTCTTCGTCACAACATCGGCAATGTTCAGCATTTTAGAGGGGTCGGACAGTGTGCCGTCGTCCTTGATCTTGCGCGTAAGGGAGGACAGGAATCCCTGCTGTGCCCTGATCCGGCCGAGATCGCCGCCGTCGGCGAAGGCGTGCCTGGTCCGCAGGAAGGCAAGGGCCATTTCGCCCTTGACCGAGGACGTGCCCTTCGGCAGGCGCAGCCGGGAGTCCGGATCGTAGACCGCGTCACTGATGCACACGTCAACGCCGCCCACCGTGTTGGAAAGTTCCTTCACGGCGGTAAAGTCCGCCATCATGAAGTGATCGATCTCCAGGCCAGTCAGTTTGTTGACCGTGTCTACGGCGCAGCCGATTCCTGCTTCATTCATGGCCTCGTTGATCATGACACCGCTGCGGGCAGGATACGTCCGTTTGGTCTTCTGGTCGGTGCACTCCGGAATATCGACCAGCAGGTCCCGGGGGAAGCTGATGACGCTGACGCGTTTGTTGTCGGCCGAGACGTCCATCAGCATCATAACGTCGGACTTGCCGTACCCGGTTGAGTCGTCCGCAGAGCCGTACTCCGCGTTTGCGCCGTCCCTGGTATCCGAGCCCAGGATCAGGATCTGCATCCGCTCCGATTTGTCTGCCTCGGGGTTCCCGGTGCCACCGGCGTTCAGCGGCGAAGTCGTGATGTTGGACTGAAGTCGAAAATACCAATACCCGGCAAAACCAAGACCGCCGACCACCAGGATGGTCACCACTGCGGTAGTCACCTTCAGCCACGCCCGCATCCGGCTGCGGGAGCCGAGATGCCGGGCAACGCCGACGGCTGTGGCATCAGCGTGGCGGGAGACAGGACCGGTCCCGGCTGACGCGTCAGCTCCGTACTCGCGATTGTCGCGGCCTCGCCCCATGTGTGGTACCTTCCTCGAAAAAATTGAACCCGGCCTATTTTAGTCGCCCAGTCTGGGAACTTCCCGACGACCGGCCGGGGCATGGTGTATGGGCCGCGTCAGAAACCCAGCTTGACCAGCTGCTTAGGGTCACGCTGCCAGTCCTTTGCCACCTTCACATGCAGGTCAAGGTAGATACGGGCGCCGAGCAGCGCCTCGATCCCCTTGCGGGCGGTGGTACCGACTTCGCGGAGACGTGCGCCGCCTTTGCCGATGATGATGGCCTTCTGCGACGGACGCTCCACATAAAGGTTGACCCGGACGTCGAGGAAGGGCCTGTCTTCGGGCCGGCCTTCACGCGGAACAATCTCATCAACGACGACCGCCAGTGAGTGGGGCAGTTCGTCCCTTACACCTTCGAGGGCCGCTTCCCGGATGAGTTCCGCGATCATCACAGCTTCGGGTTCGTCCGTCAGGTGGCCATCCGGATACAGGGGCGGCGATGCTGGCATGTGGCTGATCAGGACGTCTGCGAGGGTGTCGACCTGGAACCCGTCGGTGGCGGAAACGGGCACGATGTCTTTCCAGCCGTCCTCGCCTATGACATCCCTGCCCAATGCGGCGACGGCGAGCAACTGCTCCGTGAGCGCCTGCCGGTCCACCGTGTCCGCCTTGGTGACGACCGCGATGACCGGCTTGTTGCCGATGGCTGCGAGCTGCGCGGCGATGTATTTGTCGCCCGGGCCGATCTTCTCGTTGGCGGGAAGGCAGAAGCCGATCGCGTCGACCTCGGCGAGCGTGTCGGCGACGAGTTCGTTCAACCGTTTTCCCAGCAGGGTACGGGGGCGGTGCAGGCCAGGCGTATCAACCAGGATCAACTGGGCGTCATCGCGGTGCACGATCCCTCGGATGGTGTGCCGCGTGGTCTGCGGCTTGGCGGAAGTGATCGCCACCTTCTGGCCCACCAGGGCGTTCGTCAGGGTTGATTTTCCCGCGTTCGGCCGCCCCACGAGGACCGCAAAGCCCGCCCTGTATCCGCCGAACTCTGTTGCGGCTGAATCCGGGCTGGCCGGACGACTATTTTTCTTGCTCACGTGGAACTCCCTGCTGGGTTGCTTCCGCCTCGTCGAGGACGTCTTCAAGGTCAGTGTTTGTCTTTGGTGCTGCTGCGGCAATGATGTGGCTGACGCGGTTGCGGCGGCCCTCGAGCCGTTCGGCGAGCAGCGAGATGCCATCCACCTCCACGTGGCTGCCCACAATGGGAACGCGGCCCAGTGCCTTGGCCAGCAGCCCGCCCACGGTGTCAACTTCCTCGTCTTCGAGCTCTATGTCGAACAGTTCTCCGAGGTCATCGATGCTCATCCGGGCGCTCACGCGGTACGAACCACTGCCCAGGGCCACGGCCTCGGCGCTTTCTGTGTCATATTCGTCCACGATTTCGCCGACGATTTCCTCGATGAGGTCTTCGAGGGTGACAAGGCCGGCCGTGCCACCGTATTCGTCGATCACGATGGCCACGTGTGTAGACTCCTTCTGCAGCTCCCGGAGGAGGTCGCTGACCGGCTTGGACTCCGGGACGTACCGCACCTCGCGGGCCAAGGTTTCGACCGGGGGTGGCTCGTCGTCGGGCCCCAGCTCATGAAGCGTCGCCGCAACGTCCTTGAGGTAGACAATTCCGAGGATCTGGTCCGTGTTGTCGCGGATCACGGGGATCCGCGAGTAGCCCGACCGCAGGAACATCGACATGGCCCGTCTGAGACTGGAACCGGCGTCGATGCTGAGGATATCGGTTCTGGGCACCATTACGGCGCGCACCAGGGTATCGCCGAAGTCAAAGACTGATTGGATCATTTCCGCTTCGGTGTCTTCGATCATGTCCGATTCAGAGGCCCGGTCCACGAGCTCGCGGAATTCCTGTTCGCTGAAGAACGCGTCATCACCGGCAGGGGCGCCGGGAGCGACGGCACTGCCCAGTGCCACAAGCCACCCGGGAATGGGACCGAGGATCCACGTCAGGAACCTGATCAGCGACGCCGTATACCGGACCACAGCGGCCGAATGGAGCCTGCCGATCTGCCGCGGGGAAACTCCCACGATGACGAAGCCGAGCAAGGCCATGATCCCGGTTGCGGCAAGCCCGGCCAGCCAGACGTTGTCCAGCAGGCTGTGGAGCAGCACAGCCACCGCCACGGCTGAAGCCATCTCGAACCAGACCCGCCAGAACCTCAAGGCCCGGATGTGGGCCACCGGCTGGGCCAGGATGCGCTGCATGGCGTTTCCGCGGCTTTTCAGCAGCGCGTCTTCCGCGTCATGCCGGGAAAGAAATGTGAACGCGGCCTCGGCTGCGGTCAGGACTGCTGCGGTGCTGAGGAACGCCAGGGCCATGCCGACAAGGAGCAGAGGCGTCACTGCGTGGTCTCGGCGGGTGCTTCTTTGCCGGTGAAGCCGGAAAGCAGCTGGCGCTGGAGGCCGAACATCTCTTCCTTTTCCTCGGGCTCTGCGTGGTCATAGCCGAGCAGGTGGAGGATTCCGTGGGTGGTCAGCAGCAGCATCTCATCCTGCAGGGAATGCCTGGCGTTGACTGCCTGCACCTGCGCCACCTGGGGGCACACGGCAATGTCACCCAGCATCCCTTGTGGAGTGGGCCGGTCCGGCGTACCGGGAGTCAGTTCGTCCATGGGAACCGAGAGCACATCGGTGGATCCGGGCTCGTCCATGAGTTCGATGTGGAGCTTTTCCATGGCTGGTTCATCCACCAGGAGAATGGAGAGTTCAGCCTGCGGGTGGATAAACAACTGCTCGAAAACGTACCGGGACAGTGCCACGAGCGCGGCTTCATCAACCTGGATGCCGGATTCGTTGTTAACCTCAATGCTCACGCGTTTTCCCCCCGCTTTTCCCGGCTCACCGAGTGTTTGACTTTGCTCCGCTGGACGTCGTCCCAGAGACTGTAGGCACGCACGATGTCACCCACAAGGCGGTGGCGGACCACGTCAGTGGAGTCCAGAACGGTGAAGTTCACGTCCTCGATTCCCTGCAGGATCTCCTCTACTATCCGCAGGCCCGACCGGGTACCAAAGGGAAGGTCCACCTGGGTGACGTCGCCGGTGACCACCATTTTGGATCCGAAGCCCAAGCGCGTCAGAAACATCTTCATCTGTTCCGGTGTGGTGTTCTGTGCTTCGTCCAGAATGATGAAGGCGTCATTGAGCGTGCGCCCGCGCATGTAGGCCAGCGGCGCCACTTCGATGGTTCCCGCCGCCATCAGCCGCGGGATGGACTCGGGGTCCATCATGTCGTGCAGCGCGTCGTACAGCGGGCGCAGGTAGGGATCGATCTTGTCGCTCAGTGTGCCCGGCAGGAATCCCAGCCGTTCGCCGGCCTCGACCGCGGGCCTGGTCAGGATGATTCGGCTGACTTCCTTCTGCTGCAGGGCCTGGACAGCCTTGGCCATCGCGAGGTACGTCTTACCCGTGCCTGCAGGGCCAATCCCGAAAATCACGGTGTTCGCGTCAATCGCGTCCACGTAGTTCTTCTGGTTCAGGGTTTTGGGCCGGATGGTCTTCCCCCGGCTGGAGAGGATGTCATGGGTGAGGACATCCACAGGGTTCTGCAATGACTGGCTGCGCAGCAGCGCTACGAGCTGGTGCAGCACCGCGGGGCTTATGACGGTGCCGCGGGCCACGAGGCCGCGCACTTCGTGCAGGAGCCGCATAATGCGCGGAACTTCGTTGGCGGGGCCACTGATGGACAGTTCGTTTCCACGGACGTGGAAATTGACCGACGGGAACTGCTCTTCGATGTAACGCAAGGCCTCGTCATGGCTGCCGAGCGATTGGACCATCTGGTCGGAGTTGTCAAAGAGAACCACCTCCGTCCGGACACCGGGAAGTGAATGGGGGAATTCTCCGGCGGCGCGGTCGGTATTGAGCCGGCGCTTTCCGTTCGCTGATTCAGTCATGGTGCTGGCCCGCAGGCCCGGGGTCTCCTCCAGTTCGAAACTTAAAGTGCCGCCGGCTGCTGCGTGGGCGGGGCTGTTGCCGAGCACGCGGGAGCCAGCGGAGTCCTTCCATCTTACGCCAGGAGGCACCTCCCGGCAGCGCCCGGCAGTCGCCGGGAAGGGAGCCCGCCACGGGCGTGCTGCGGGACGGCTGGCGTCTTTAGGTATCAACTTCATATCAGGCTCATATCGTTCCCGTTGCAGTTGGGCCGGCAGCCGGGTTTCGGTCCTTTTGGCAGAACCGGCTATGCCATGCTGGAAATCACAGCCGTCCGGGGACCGGCTCACGGGGCCCAGGCCCACCATTTCACAGCCGGGAAAGGACAGGCCACGAGAGTGCCGGAAACCGCGATCGCCCTCACTGCCAGACGCGCCGCACCGCGTTTCCGTCCGCAACGCCTCCTGGGTCTGCTGCCAGCATTTCTCCTTCTCACCGGTTGCATCGCGGACCCCAGCCCGGAGCCTAACCTGACGGCAAATTCCAACCAGGCCGCCACCGGCTCACCCGGGGCGCCCTCCACCAGCGCGCCTCTGGAGACCACACAGTCTTCCAACAAGGCGCCCGTCTACTGGATTGGCCGAAGCAATAACAACGTGTTCCTGTACCGGGAGTTCCGGGACGTGCCGGAGCAGGAGAATCCTGTGACACGTGCCCTTCGGGCCATGATGTCGGAAAAGCCGCTGGACCCGGATTTCTTCACGCCCTGGCAGGATCCGGAGAAACTTGCCTCCTCCATCTCCGGCAAGAACGTCATTACCGTCGACGTCTCGGAGGATGCCTTTAACAGCAATCTCGACGCTGACATGGCCGGCCGCGCCATTCAGCAGCTGGTCTTTACCGCTACGGCAGCGGCCGCGAGTTCCGGCCTGATTGATTCCGGCCAGCAGATCCAGGTCAGGATCCTGGTGGATAGCCACACCGACTACGTTGCCTTCAACCACGTCCAGCTTGGCGACCCAATGTCCCGGGCTGCCGGAATGGTGGCGCCCGTTTGGATCATCGATCCGCAGGAAGGGACGGACCTGGCAGGCGGAAGCGTCAAGATCACCGGCCGCAGCACGGTTCCGGGCGGTAAGCTTCGCTGGCAGATCCTGCGGGCCGAAGCGAACGGGAACAAGACGCCCTACCTTACTGGGGAGACCACTGCAGCGGCCGAAGCGGCCCAGGCCGGAGTGTTCACGCTGGCGCTGAGCCTGTCCGCCGGGAACTATGAGCTCCGTGTTTCGCAGGTGGAGACGGCAGGCAGCAACCAGGAGCTGAATGTGGACACTCGGAACTTCGACGTCCGGTAGCAGCAGGCGGCCTCAGGATACCGGGGCTGTCCAGCGTCCCAGGACATCGCTCGCTAGGACAACCGCTGCCGGTCCGGCCGTGGATGACCTGAGGACGTGGTGGCCCAGGAGGGCCGTCACGGCCCCGGCGTCGCAAAGCCGGGTCACTTCGCGAGGACTGATTCCGCCTTCCGGGCCAACGATGAGCAGTATTTCGAGGGGTCGGGCGTCAGCCTGGGCGCCCTGCCATGATTCCAGGACAGACCGGAGCGGCCGGACCGCGTCTTCGTGCAGGATTACGGCCAGATCCGCTGCCGCCACTGCCGCTGCAAGGCCTGGCGTTTCGACGGCGGCGCGCACCTCGGGGATCCAGGCGCGGCGTGCCTGCTTGGCGGCCGCCGTGACCACGGACTGCCATTTTGCGTGGGCCTTGGCCGCACGCTCGCCCTTCCAGCGGACGATTGAGCGCTCGGACTGCCAGGGAATTACGGCATCGATCCCGAGTTCGGTTGCCGTTTCCACGGCCAGTTCGTCGCGGTCTCCCTTGGCGAGGGCCTGCACCAGCACGAGCCGGATGTCGTGCCGGTCCTCCACGGAGACGGCGGAGCATTCCACGGTAAGCTCTGCAGCCGACGCCGAGACAACAGTTCCCGTCAGCCGTTTTCCGGTGCCGTCAGCAATGTCCACGGCCTCTCCAGGAGATAGCCGTTTCACAGTCACGGCGTGGCGTGCCTCCGGCCCTTGGAGGACAAATCGGGCACCGGGCACCAGCTCGTCCAGCGACCCGGCAGCGCTGAAGAAAACGGGATTGCTCACCGCTACAGGTTACCGAAACGGTCCCGCAGCTTGGCAAAGACGCCGCCGCTGGCTGCCAGTTTGCCTTCCGTGAACTGCTCGCCCCGAAGCTTCGCCAGCTGCCGCAGGAGGTCCTCCTGCGCCGCATCCAGCTTGGCCGGCGTCTCAACCTGCAGATGGACCATCAGGTCCCCGCGGCCGTAACCGCGCAGGTGCGTCACGCCGAGCCCTCGGAGCGTGATGATTTCCCCTGACTGCGTGCCTGCCTTGACGTCGATCTCCTGCAGCCCGTCAAAGGTTTCCAGTGACAGTTCGGTGCCCAGGGCGGCGGCTGTCATCGGAATGTGCAGCGTTGCGTGCAGGTCGTCGCCGTCGCGGGCGTAGGTGGCGTCGTTGTTGACCCGTAGTTCCACGTAGAGGTCCCCGGATGGTCCTCCGGCCGGGCCTGCTTCGCCTTGCCCGGAGAGCTGGATCCGGGTGCCTGTGGCAACTCCGGCGGGCACCTTGATGGTGAGGGACCGCCGGCTGCGGATGCGGCCTTGGCCGCTGCATTCGTTGCAGGGGTCCTTGATGACCGTCCCGAAACCGTCGCAGCTGCCGCAGGGGGCCGCCGTCATGACCTGGCCCAGGATGGAGCGCACCGCGCGCTGGACCTGGCCGCTGCCGCCGCAGATGTCACAGCGGACAGGGTGGCTGCCTTCGCGGCAGCATGACCCGTCGCAGGTGGGGCAAGTGACCGCGGTGTCCACTTCGAGTTTCCGGTTGACGCCGAACACGGCATCCCGCAGTTCGATCCGGACACTGATTAGTGCGTCCTGGCCGCGGCGGACCCGGGACGCGGGGCCGGAGGAGCCGCCCGCGCCGAAGAACGTGTCGAAGATATCCTGGAACGCGAAGCCCTGGCCGGAGTATCCGCCGCCGCCGAAACCGTTGTCGGTGCCGTTCTCGTTGCCGGTGGTGTCATAGATCCGGCGCTTCTGCGGGTCCGAAAGTACCTCGTAGGCGTGGGTCACGGCCTTGAAGCGGTCCGAAGCATCATCCCCGGGGTTTACATCCGGGTGAAGAGTGCGGGCCAGCTTGCGGTAGGCCTTCTTGATCTCTTCCCCGGTGGCTTCCGGCGAGACTCCGAGGACGTCGTAGTGGCTGCTCAAAGTTCGTATCTCTTCCTTGTTGTACTGCCGGCAGGCGGGCTGCCGGCACTGCTCTTCGTGCCTGGACCGTAGTACTGTTACGGACCCAGAATTCTTGAAAGGTAACGGGCTACTGCCCTGACGGCGGCCATGGTGGTGGGATAATCCATCCGGGTGGGGCCCAGCACACCGATCTTGGCGGTGCTGTCCGGTCCGTAGCCCGTGGCCACCACGGAGGCTTCCGCGAGCCCGTCGTACGGGTTTTCACGCCCAATACTGACTGCCACTCCCCTCGGATCCTGCGCCATGTCGCTTAGGAGGCGCAGCAGGACAACCTGCTCCTCGAGGGCTTCGAGGACTGGTCCGATACTGAGCGGAAAATCCACATTGGAGCGGGCGAGGTTCGCTGTTCCGGCCATGACCATGCGTTCCTCGCGGGTGTTGTGGGCGAGCGTTTCCAGCCCGTGGGCCAACGCCTGGGCCGCCGCACGCTGGCCCGGGCTGACGGACGAAACGACCCCCGGCAGCGAGGGCGCCAGTCGGCTCAGCGAGATGCCCACGAGGGATCCGAGGAAGTGTGCCCGCAACGCCGCGACGGCGTCGTCGCCAAGGTCCTGGCCTACGTCGATCACACGCTGCTCTACCTTGCCGGTGGTGGCGATGAGGACCACGAGTACCTGCCGCGGCGCAAGCAGGACGAATTCGATGTGGCGGATGGTGGCGCGGCTCAGATGCGGATACTGCACGACGGCGACCTGGTTGGTCAGCTGCGACAGCATCCTGACGGTTCTGTCCAGGACGTCATCCAGATCGTCTGCACCCTCCAGCAGCGCCTGGATTGCCCGCCGTTCCGCCTGGGAAAGCGGCTTTACCGCTGAAATCTGGTCCACAAACAGCCGGTAGCCTTTGTCTGTGGGGATCCGTCCTGCGCTCGTGTGCGGGGCGGTGATCAGGCCGTCGTCTTCCAAAGCCGCCATGTCGTTGCGGATAGTGGCGCTGGACACGCCGAGGTGGTGGCGTTCCACGAGCGCTTTGGAACCCACTGGCTCGCGGGAGTGCACATAGTCCTCCACGATGGCGCGCAGTACTTCGAGTTTGCGCGGCTCGCTCATACTCCACCTCCATCCGTGATCGCTGCGGGGTTAGCACTCGACATGCCTAAGTGCTAACAGTCTAATATGAGTCACTCCGTTGTTAGCATTGGTACCGCTCCGGGCGAAATTCCGGGCCAGGATCTAGCGGCGAGGCGGAATCAATCCATGCAATACCAGAACTGGGGTCCGCAGGAGATCACAGCGCCCGTCAGGAGCGAACTTCCTGAAGTTCCCGTGGCGCGCGGCATGGTCCTTGAAGATGTCCAGTCCGGCTGGGTGGGAGCGGTGACCCGGGTGGAGAAGTCCGGCGGCATGCATGTGGTGGCCCTCGAAGACCGGCGAGGCAAGTCCCGGTCCTTCCGGCTCGGCTTCGGGTTCCTCCTGGAGGGGCAGCCCATCCGACTCGTTCCCCCGGCGCCCAGGCAGGCCGCCCCCGTGGTGGCCGGCCGGACGGCGTCCGGCTCAGTCCGCGTGGCCGGCCAGCGGGCCCAGGTGGCCAAGGCGAGCAGAATCTGGGTGGAAGGAAAGCACGACGCCGAACTGGTGGAGAAGGTCTGGGGTGACGATCTCCGCGTTGAGGGCATCGTCGTCGAACCTTTGCATGGCATTGATGACCTCGCCGGGGCGGTGGCCGCGTTCGGTCCCGGTCCCGGCCGCCGGCTGGGGGTCCTGGTGGACCACCTGGTGCCGGACTCGAAGGAGTGGCGCATCGCGGCTGCCGTGATGGCCTCCCCCGGCGCGGCGGGGAATGTCCTGATCGTCGGGCACCCTTACGTTGACGTGTGGCAGGCCATCCGGCCCGCTGTACTGGGCATCGAAGAATGGCCGGTGGTGCCCCGCGGGCAGGACTGGAAGACCGGCATCCTGGCAGCGTTCGGCTGGCCGCACTCCACGAAGGAAGATATCGGGCTTGGCTGGCAAAGGCTGCTGGGCGCAGTCCGCAGCTATGCGGACCTGGAGGCATCACTGCTCGGGCGGGTGGAGGAAGTCATCGACTTCCTGACAGCGCCTTAACCCCGGATCCGGCTCCGCGCGGCGGCATTTGGTGGCCGAACCAGTATTCTTGGTACTGCGGGCGCTGCAGTTGCTTTCAGTCCGGCACTCTCCAACCCAGCACCATTGCACTTTCGAAGGAAGAAAACCGTGGCACAAAACGCACGCGAGCACCGGGACGACCACGGCGGCCAAGGCCGTTCCGAGTACCAGGGCGTTCCGGCAAATGCGCTGCCGCTGACGGCCAGCGAAGACCGCCAGTGGGCCACGCTGGCGCACTTCGGCGGGATTCTCGGCTGTGTTCCGTCCCTGCTGATCTACCTGATTTTCCGTGAGCGCGGGCCGTTTACCGCCCAGGAATCCAAGGAAGCACTGAACTTCAGCCTGCCGCCCACCATTGCTGCGCTGGTGGCCAATGTCCTGGTGTTTATTCCGGTGGTGGGAAACATCTTCGCTGTCATCGCCACCCTGATCTGGATTGCCCTGACCTGCTTCTCGGTGGCCGCAGGCATCCATGTCAACAAGGGCCAGCCGCACCGCTACCAGTACAACCTGCGCTGGATCAAGTAGTCCCCACCACTGTTAGTCCGGCAGGATCCTGCGGACCACGGCGTCGGCCAGCAGGCGCCCCTTCAGGGTCAGAACCAGCGTGCCGTGGAAGGCTGCCGGCGGCTCCACCAGGCCGTCCGCGATGAGCCCGGCCACGGAATGCCGGCCGTGTTCGCCCAACGTTGACGTTGCCAGCCCCGACACGAGCCGGGCCTCAAGCATCACGCGCTCCACATCACGGGTTTCGGCGTCGAGCGTTTCGCGCCCGGCGGCCGGTGACAGCCCCTGCGCGAGCCGTCCGGCGTAGGCCGTGGGGTGCTTGACGTTCCACCACCGCACTCCGCCGACGTGTGAGTGTGCACCGGGTCCGATGCCCCACCAGTCGTCCCCCCGCCAGTACGCCAGGTTATGCCGGCATGCCTGCTCCGGCGTCCGGGACCAGTTGCTGACCTCATACCAGCTGAGGCCCGCTGCGCCGATCAGTTGGTCGGCGAGTTCGTACTTGTCGGCGTGGTCGTCGTCGTCGATTCCAGGGACTTCACCACGGCGGATCTGGGCGGCCAGCTTGGTGCCGTCCTCCACGATCAGCGCGTAGGCACTGATGTGGTCAGGCTGATAGGACAGCGCCGTCTCCAGGGAGAACCGCCAGTCCGCCAGGGACTCCCCCGGCGTCCCGTAGATAAGATCCAGGCTCACGGCCAGTCCGGCGTCCCGAGCCCACTGGACCACCTGCGGCACACGGCTGGGCGTGTGCGTGCGGTCCAGGACCTTTAGGACATGAGGAACCGCGGACTGCATGCCAAAGGACACCCGGGTGAAACCAGCGTCGGCCAGCACCTGCAGTGATGCAGGGGTGACCGAGTCCGGGTTTGCTTCGGTGGTCACTTCGGCGCCGGGTTCCAGGCCCCAGTGCCCGACGGCGGCAGTCAGGATCCGGGCGAGGTCTTCCGCGGGGAGCAGCGTAGGGGTGCCACCGCCGAAGAAGACTGTACTCAGCGGCCGGTCCGGCAGACCCGAGTCCCGCAGGGCGGTGGCCGCCAAGTCGACTTCGGACACAGCCGTGCTGGCGTAGGCGTCCTGCGACGCTCCGCCGCCCAGCTCGGTGGCCGTGTAGGTGTTGAAGTCGCAATATCCGCAGCGCACCGCGCAGAACGGGATATGCACGTACAGTCCGAAGGCCCGGTTTGCCGCACCGTCCACTGCCTGGGCGGGCAGCAGACCGTCCGACGGCGCCGGGTCGCCGAGCGGAAGGATGCTAGGCATTGCAGGGGCCTCCGGTGTTGCCGGCCACTGTGATCACTACTTCTTGGCCTTGTCCTTGGACTCGTCAGTGGTCAACGCAGCGATAAAGGCTTCCTGGGGAACCTCAACACGGCCCACCATCTTCATGCGCTTTTTGCCTTCCTTCTGCTTCTCCAGCAGCTTGCGCTTACGGGAAATGTCGCCGCCGTAGCACTTGGCCAGAACGTCCTTGCGGATGGCGCGGATGCTTTCCCGGGCGATGATCCTGGAGCCGATGGCAGCCTGGATGGGTACTTCGAACTGCTGGCGGGGAATAAGCTCGCGCAATTTGCCGGTCATCATCACACCGTAGGCATAAGCCTTCTCGCGGTGTGTGATGGCGGAGAAGGCATCCACCTGTTCGCCCTGGAGCATGATGTCCACCTTGACCAGGTCGGCCACCTGCTCGCCGTCAGCCTTCCAGTCGAGCGAGCCGTAGCCCCGGGTCTTGGATTTGAGGATGTCAAAGAAATCGAACACGATCTCAGCGAGCGGCAACCGGTACCGGATTTCGACCCTGTCCTCGGACAGGTAGTCCATGCCGCCGATAACACCGCGGCGGCTCTGGCAAAGTTCCATGATGGCGCCCACGAACTCATTCGGAGCAAGGATGGTGGCGGCCACCATCGGCTCGCGGACCTCGGCGATCTTGCCGGAGGGATATTCGCTGGGGTTGGTCACGTGGACCACCTTCTTGTCCTCCAGCGTTACCTCGTACTCCACGTTGGGGGCAGTGGAGATCAGGTCCAGATTGTATTCTCGTTCGAGCCGCTCCCTGGTGATTTCCAGGTGGAGCAGGCCGAGGAAGCCCACCCGGAAGCCGAATCCCAGCGCGGCGGACGTTTCCGGCTCATAGACCAGTGCGGCGTCGTTAAGCATCAGTTTCTCCAGCGCATCGCGGAGCACCGGATAGTCCGTGCCGTCCAGCGGATACAGGCCTGAGAAGACCATCGGCTTGGCATCGGCGTAGCCGGGAAGGGAGGCAGTGGCAGGCTTGGCCAGGTTGGTGACGGTGTCGCCCACTTTGGACAGGCGGACGTCCTTCACCCCGGTGATGAGGTAGCCCACTTCGCCCACGCCGAGGCCTTTGGAAGGGGTGGGCTCCGGGGAACTCACCCCGATTTCCAGGAGTTCGTGGGTGGCCCGGGTGGACATCATCTGGATACGTTCACGGGGGTGCAGCATGCCGTCAACCACACGGACGTAGGTGACCACACCGCGGTAGGTATCGTAGACGGAGTCGAAAATCATGGCACGCGCTGGGGCGGTCGGGTCCCCCACAGGGGCCGGCAGGTCGCGGACGATCTTGTCCAGCAGGACCTCGACGCCCATACCGGTCTTGCCGGAAACGCGGAGCACGTCGTCGGGGTCGCCGCCGATCAGGCTGGCCAGTTCGGCCGCGTACTTCTCGGGCTGGGCTGCCGGGAGGTCTATCTTGTTCAGCACCGGGATGATGGTGAGGTTGTTTTCCATGGCCAGGTAGAGGTTCGCGAGAGTCTGCGCCTCGATGCCCTGCGCCGCGTCAACGAGCAGAACGGCCCCTTCGCAGGCGGCCAACGAACGGGACACCTCGTAGGTGAAGTCCACGTGACCGGGCGTATCGATCATGTTCAGGGCATAGCTGGTCCCATCGAGCTCCCAGGGCATGCGGACCGCTTGGGACTTGATGGTGATGCCGCGTTCGCGCTCAATGTCCATTCGATCCAGGTACTGGGCCTTCATGTCGCGGGACTTAACCACCCCGGTGAACTGCAGCATGCGGTCAGCCAGGGTGGATTTACCGTGGTCAATGTGCGCGATGATGCAGAAATTCCGAATGATGGCCGGATCAGTCGCGGCGGGCACCGGGGCGGTGCGGGCCATGGGAGACACGCAGGGTCCTTACTGTTGACATTCGTGCGACCGCCGCCAGGACGCACCGAAGGCATCCTGCGGCTGGACCGCACATTTGGAACCTCCAGTCTCCCACGTCCGGGCGCATCGTATTGCATCCAGGTCAAACCGGCCCCGGGGGGCCCGGCGATAGTGTTGGCCCATGACTTTCAACCTCCGCTCCTTGGCCAATGCCGTCCGGATCTCCGTCAGGGTCCTGCAGAACCTTCGTCCCGGCCCAACCCAACTTGTGGGAACGGACACGCCCGCCATCTATCCTGGCGACTTTGGCGGCACGGCTGCCATACGGTACGCCCCGCAGCCCGACGGCAGTCCCGACCCCGGCGAGATCGTGTGGACCTGGGTACCGTACGAAGAGGACCACAGCCGGGGCAAAGACCGCCCTGTTCTGCTGGTAGGCACGAGCGGCCGGTACTTGCTGGGAGTGATGCTCACCAGCAAGGACCACGACCATACCGGCAACGGTTCCGGAGACTACGTGGACATCGGGACCGGCAGCTGGGACCGCCAGCGGCGGCCCAGCGAGGCCAACCTGGGACGGATCCTGCAGATCAGACCGGACGCCATCCGGCGCGAAGGTGCTGTCCTGGACCGGAAACGCTTCGACCTGGTGGCCGCAGGCATCCGGCGCCGACACGGCTGGAAGTAACCCGCCAAATGGCCAGTCTGCGGGGGGTCTGCTACTCTGTATAGCTGTGTGTCCGTGCAGGTCGACGGCCACTCATGGTTGGTCGCCATAGGTATCCCCACGCCGCTCAGTCAATGGCCAATCTGAAAGCCCTCTAGACCATTTCCGCATTAAAAAGAGAGTTCACACGTGGCTAATATCAAGTCCCAGAAGAAGCGCATCCTTACCAACGAGAAGGCCCGCCTGCGCAACAACGCAGTCAAGTCTGAGCTGAAGACGGCCATCCGCGCCGTCAACACCGCCGTTGAGTCCACCGACAAGGATGCAGCTGCCGCTGCTCTGCTTGTTGCCGGCCGTAAGCTGGACAAGGCTGTCAGCAAGGGTGTTCTGCACAAGAACAACGCAGCAAACCGCAAGTCGGCCATCTCCAAGAAGGTCAACGCGCTGTAAGGTTTCCAGTTCACCTGAACTGATGATTGTGGCCGGCACCCGATGGGTGCCGGCCACACATCTTTAAGTTACCAGCCGCTACGTCAGCGTTACGTACGCAGCCGCAGTCAACTGGAATCAGTGTCCGCGCACAGAGGTTGCAATGACGGTCACGGCATGTTCAACGGCATAGACGGGATCACGCGAAAGACCTTTGACCTGTGCATCGGCCTCGGCGGTCGCCTGGATGGAGCGGACCAGGCCTTCCGGGGTCCACCGGCGCACATCGCGCTGAGCCTGCTCCACGAGCCACGGCTGCATGCCCAAGTCCCGGGCGATCTGCGCCGGGGACCCCTGGGCGCCGGCAACTTTAGCCACCGTCCGCAGCTTGGCCGCCAGCGCCGCCACCAGCGGAACCGGATCGGCTCCGGTGGCAAGCGCGTGGCGAAGGATGGAGAGAGCTACTGGCCCGTTTCCTGCCATCGCAGCGTCCGCGACCTTGAACGCCGAAGCCTCAATCCGGCCGCCGTAGTAGCGGTCCACCATGTCCGGGGTCACTGCCCCCGTGGCATCCGCGATCAGCTGGCTGCACGCCGCCGCGAGTTCCGAAAGGTTGGCACCAACGGCGTTCACCAGCGTCTGTACGGCGTCGGAGCTGATCTTGCGTCCGGCTGCCCTGAATTCAGTCGACACGAAAGTTGCCTTATCCGCGTCTTTCTTCAGGGGCTGGCAGTCCACCACCGGCCAACCGCCCGCTTTGATAGCATCGAGGAGCTTCTTGCCCCGGACTCCCCCGGCGTGGCGCAGGACGAGCACCGCGTCCGGTTCCGGGCGGGACAGGTAGGTCAGCGCGTCGGCCAGGAAAGCATCGTTCATGCCTTCTACCCCTTCGACTTCGATCAGCTTGCGCTCACCGAAGAGTGAGGGGCTGACATTCATCGCGAGGGTTCCGGCTTCGTAGGCGCCGGCTGCGAGGCGGCTGACCTCCACGTCAGGGAACGCCGTTCGCACCTGGGCGCGGAGATGGTCCATGGCCCGGATGCCGAGGTATTCCTCCGGTCCGCCCACGAGGACGATTTCGGCTGGCGTCACGTCCCGCCAGGTGGCCGTGTTGGACGCCGGAGTCCTGGTTCGAGTGGTCTGGGCTGCGGCCATGGTGGATTCCTCCCGGAAATTCTGGTGCGGTGTCTAAGCCTGCCACGCTGGGCCGCAGCCGCCAAGCCGGGGGCACGATGGCATGGCCAACGTCGGCCTGGCCGACACCGGGACACCGCGGCCCCCAGATGCCGTTCCAATAGGTCCAACACGGATTCGGTTCGGGCGTGCAGTACCCGGACCCCCCGGAACACCTGCCGCGGCCTGACGGATAGCCACACAATGGCAAACGTCAGCCCGGAGAGCAGCACCATGGTCAGGAGTCCGAATGGTCCTTCGGGCCAGGGCAGCGCAGCCCCCGGCAACCCGGCCGTGAACCGTGCGGTCCCAGCCACCCCGGCACTGAAAGTCCCGGCCACCGCGATCAGCACTATGGCCAGCCACGGTGCGGCAACCACCAGCGGGACAGCGGCCGTTCCCAGCAACGTCACCGGCGCCACCAGCGGGGCAGCCATCAGGTTCGCAAGCAGTGAATACGTCGAGAACTGGGGCTGCAGAAGCACAATCACCGGACCGCACAGCAACTGCGCGGACAGCGGGACGGCCCAAGCCGCAGCCGCCCAGCGCGGAATCACCGCCGGAGTCCACTCAATCATCCGCCGTCCCAAAACGATGATGCCCAGAGTCGCGAGCACAGACAACAGAAAGCCAAAGCTGGTACCGAGACCGGGATCGATCAACAACAGACCCATCACAGCGAGGCAGAGGAAACTGAGTCCGCGGCCCATACGACCCCCTGCCAACGACGCAACTGCGATTGAACCCATCAACGCAGCGCGCAGCACGCTGGCATCCGGGCCCACCAGCACCACAAACAATCCCAGCCCGGTCAAAGCCAGCCCTGCCGCCGGGAGCCGGGGCAGGCGAAGGCTGCGTGCAGCGATCAGCAGCGCACCCAGGACCAGGCTGCAGTTGGCTCCGCTGACCGCGGTCAGGTGGGTCATGCCCACAGTTTTCATCGCCGCATTGAGCCCTTCGTCGAGGGCGCTGGTATCTCCGGTGACCATACCCGGGAGAAGACCAGCCGGATCGGCGGCAAGGAAGGACGCCGCGAAGACGTACCGGACGCGCAGGTCCTTCGCAACGAGCTGCCAGACCGGGGCATCGGCATCGTCGACTGCGGCGCTGCTGACGGTCCCGGAACCGGCACGGGGTGGCAGGGAAGCCGACAGGACAGCGGTTTCCTGCTGGCCTGCGTCCGGTGGCTCCAGCTTGCCGGCCGTCCGGACCACCTGCCCGGGCACCAAGTCTCCCCAGCCCTTGCCGCCCATGACCACCACTGGGGCACGGGTGCGGATGACCTGGCTGCTGACGGTAATCTCCTCTGTCTGCGCCGTCACCGACCACCGTGCAGGCGGCCCCGAAGTTCCCGGGACGGTCAAGGCACGCGGGGATCCGGTGACTTCCAGGATGGCCACCACCGAGTTCCCGGTCGCGACAGCTTCGGCAAACGGCCCGTCGTGGCGTTGTGAGGAGGAGACGGCCGAATGGGCAGCGGCGGTCGCGGCCAGCAGCAAGGCAACCGCGGTGGTCATCAGAAAGCTCCGCCGGCCTGCCACCAGCGCCCTGCCTCGCAAGCCCCGGGTCAACAGGCACGTGGCCAATAGCACCAACCCGCAGCAGAGTCCCACCAGCGTTTCTGGGGTAAGCCAGACGCCGGCGACGGCGGCACTCCAGACGAGGAGGGCGGGCAGTGCCAGCCTGACGTCCGTGCGCCGACGCGGCGCATCGGCTGATGAAGTCGATGGCTCCTGGCCCCGAAGTTTCGTCCCGACGCGTTCACCCAACCTGCGGACGTTCAGCCCGACGGCTCGGACCCCGGAGGGCGAAGTCAAAGCGGCCGTACCCGCGGAAGCCGGAAACGCTCCGGGAGCCCGCTGGCCCTGCACAGCTGAGTCAACAAAGCGGCTCCACGGGCTGCGCCCGGCCACCTCAGACCCCTACCAGGGGAAGGAGCGTTTCGAGCATTTTGGGGCCCACTCCGTCCACGGCGTCGAGCTCCTCGACCGACGTGAAGGAGCCATGTTCCTTGCGCCAGTCCACGATCCGCTGAGCCAGCACGGGTCCAACCTTCGGCAGGGCGTCCAGCTCTTCGACGCTTGCCGTGTTGAGGTTGACCTTTCCTCCTGCTGACGCGGTCCCACCATTGCCAGGCTCCTCCGCCGCTTCCCCGGGTGGGACGGATGAACCGGCGGGGATTTCTTCGCCGGCCTGGGGAACGTAGAGCTTTTGTCCGTCCGTCAGCACGGCAGCAAGGTTGAGCCGGTTCAGGTCTGCGGCGGGTGTGCCGCCCCCTGCCGCGGCGATTGCCTGGTGAACCCGGCTGCCCGCGGGCAACTGCACAACCCCGGGCACCGCGACGGCCCCCGCCACGTGGATGATGACGGTGCCGGCCTGTGGACTTTCCGGCGCCAGTTCAGGCTGTCCGGCTCCGCGTGGCTCGGTACCGTGGCTGACCACCCCCGCAGGCATGCTGCCCTGGGTGGAGCTGTCACTCAGTGGCCTGACTTCGGGCTGACCGGCGGCAACCTGAGCCCAGAACCAGACGCTGCCAAGTACCGCGATGGCGGCAATGAGCAAAGCGACCCGCAGGCCCACCCGCCATCTCAGTAACGGTCCCGTCCTCTCTGTACCGGCAGGGAAATCATCAGCGGCCCCCGAAGCGGCGTCGTCACAGGAACCGTGAGCCGCGCCGTCGTACTCAAACACCCTTTCGCCGCCGTCGGTGAGCAGTAGCCCCGGGCCGGCTCCGAGCGTGGACCGCAGCCGGTCCCGGGCATGCCGGGCCCCCTGGCGTGCTGCTGCTCCAGCGTCCCGGCGTGACATGCACCAAACGCTAGGGATACATAGCCGCCGGGGACAGTCCCGGCTGCACCTATGTGGAAACCGCTATGTGGAAACTGCGGGGAGCTCCGGCTCCGAGTTCCGCACAGTTGGGCCGTTCTCCCCCACGATCACCGCGAGCACGCCAAGCCCGGCGTGGGCTGCCAGGACGGCTGGCAGGGAGCTGATCTGGGCCGGCGGGCAGCTGGGCAAGGCGGCGGACAGCCGTGCTGCCAAAGCTTCTGCCTCGGCCGGATTACCGAAGTGGTGGACGGCAAGGCGGGCCTGGCCATGGGGGCGCGATGCGGCGTCCGCGGTGGCCAACTCCTGGAGGCGGGCCACAGCCTTGACTGCCGATCTGACCTTTTCCAGCGGTATGATCTTTCCGTCGTCGACGGCCAGGATGGGTTTGATGGCGAACATGGTCCCCAACAGCGACGCTGCCGCGCCGATCCGCCCGCCCCGGCGGAGCTGTTCAAGGCTGGGCACGTAGAAATAGACCTTGGTGCGCGCGAACTGCGCCGCCGCCGCGGCTGCTACGGCTGTGGTGTCGCTGCCTGCCGCGGCTGCCGCCACCGCGGCCTGCACACCCATGCCCAGAGCCATGCCCACGGTGGAGGAGTCGAGGACTTCCACCGGGATTGCAACCCGGGTGGCCGCGAGCCTCGCCGCATCCGCGGTCCCGGACAAGCCTCCGGAGATGTGAATGGAGACCACGCTTTCGTAGCCCAGTCGTTCAGCGGCCAGGAAGACCTGTTCAAACTGTCCCGGTGACGGGCGGGACGTCTTGACCGATGTGCCGCTGGCGAGTGCCAGCGCAATGGTTTCGGTGATCTCGTCTTCGCCCTCGCCGTAGATTTCCGCGCCCACCATAACGGGCATCGGGATGACAGTCAGCCGTCCGTCGCCGGCGCACGAACGCACCCAGTCGGGCGGCAGTGCGGAGGCAGAGTCGGTAACCACTGCGGTACGGACGACGACGGCGGGCGCCACCGGGACTGGCGACGGTTGCGTGCCAGGGCGCGGTGCGGGACGGAGGGCAGCCAGACGCTCCCGGAGCCAAAGCCAGGCAGCGGCGTCACGGTCGGGCAAGAGCGCCTCCTGGTCTAGGACCGGCCGCCAGTTGGAACCGGCGGCCGGTGTCCCGGGCTAGGCCGGGACGATGTTGACCAGTTTAGGCGCTCGCACGATCACCGTGCGGATGCCGCGGCCGTCAAGCGCGCGCTGGACGTTTTCACTGGCCAGGGCCAGTTCCCGCAGTTCGTCTTCGCCGATCCCCGGCGAGACTTCGACGCGGTCACGGACTTTGCCTTGGACCTGGACCACCGCGGTGACGGTCTCCTGGACCAGCAGCGCTTCGTCGTGTACCGGCCAGCCGGCGTTCGCCACGGACGCGGGATGGCCCAGGACGTTCCACATGTCTTCCGCCGTGTACGGCGCGAAGAGGCTCAGGATGACGGCAACGGTTTCCGCCGCCTCCCGGACGGCGGGATCCGCGCCGCCGGCACCAGCGGCTGCATCTATGGTTTTGCGTGTTGCGTTGACCAGCTCCATGAGCTTGGCCACCACCACGTTGAACTTGTTAGTGTCCAGCAGCGCGGCGGCGTCCGCGATGGTGCGGTGCGTGACGGAGCGCAAGGCACGGTCACCGGCGCTCACGTCGGCACCGGGCTCGCTCGTGACGTCCTGCGCCAGCCGCCAGGCGCGGGCCAGGAACTTTGCAGAGCCCGACGGCGAAACGTCCGCCCAGTCGACGTCGTCCTCCGGCGGGGACGCGAAGATCATGGTGAGGCGCACGGCGTCCACGCCGTACTTGTCCAGCTGCTCGCTGAGGTCTACACCGTTGCCCAGCGACTTGCTCATGGCCTTGCCCCCGTTGAGGACCTGGCCCTGGTTCAGCAGCGCGCTGAACGGTTCGTCGGCGTCGATCATGCCGAGGTCGTGGATGACCTTGGTGAAGAACCGGGCGTACAGCAGGTGCAGGATGGCGTGCTCGACGCCGCCCACATACTGGCCCACGGGCATCCACTCGTTGATCTTCGCCGGATCGAACGGGCCTTCGGTGTACTGCGGTGAGACGAACCGCAGGAAGTACCAGGATGAGTCCACAAACGTGTCCATGGTGTCGGTATCGCGCTTTGCCGGCCCGTGGCAATTGGGACAGTCGACATTGACCCAGGCTTCCGCGGCGGCCAGCGGTGACGTGCCCTTCGGGGACAAGTCTTCGCCGCGCAGGTCAGCCGGCAGCCTGACAGGCAGCTGCTCGTCAGGAACGGGAACCTCGCCGCAGGAAGGGCAGTGGATGATCGGGATGGGCGTGCCCCAGAACCGCTGGCGGCTCAGCAGCCAGTCACGCAGGCGGAAGTTGACGAACTTCTCGCCGGTGCCCTGCTCCTCGAGGATGCCGATGGCAGCGGGGATGGCTTCTGCCTTCGGCAGCCCATCGAGGATGCCAGAGTTGATCAGGGTGCCCTCGCCGGAGGTGGCCTTGCCGGAAACGGTGGGGTCCTCCTCACCGGTGTCAAGCACGGCGCGGACGGGCAGGTCGAACGTCGTGGCAAAGTCGAGGTCGCGCTGGTCATGGGCGGGGACGGCCATGATGGCGCCGGTGCCGTAGTCGGCCAGGACGTAGTCAGCGGCCCAGACCGGCAGCTTTTCGCCGTTCAGCGGGTTGACGGCGTAGCGGCCGGTGAAGACACCGGTTTTTTCGCGTTCGGTGGACTGGCGTTCGATTTCGGTCAGCGCCTTGACCTGTTCGCGGTAGGCGTCCAGGCCGGCAGCGTGCTCCTCGGTGACGAGTTCGACGGCGATCGGCGCGTCGGCTGCGACAACAAAGAACGTGGCGCCGTACAGCGTGTCCGGGCGGGTGGTGAAGACCGTGACGTCCTTGGCGGGCTTGCCGCCTTCGGCTTCGATCACAAAGTTGACGTGGGCACCTTCGGAGCGGCCGATCCAGTTCTTCTGCATCGCCAGAACCCGCTCGGGCCAGTGGCCGCGCAGCTCGTCCATGTCATCGAGCAGCCGGTCAGCGTACTCGGTGATCTTGAAGTACCACTGGTTGAGGGACTTCTTGGTGACGGGGGTGCCGCAGCGTTCGCAGGCACCGTTGACCACCTGTTCATTGGCCAGGACAGTCTGGTCCTTGGGGCACCAGTTGACTGGAGAGTCCTTGCGGTATGCCAGGCCCCGCTCGTAGAAGCGCTTGAACAGCCATTGGGTCCAGCGGTAGTACTCGGGGTCCGAGGTGTGCACCCGCCGGGACCAGTCCGCGGAGATCGCGTAACGCTTGAACGACGCCGCCTGGGTGTCGATGTTGGCGTAGGTCCACTCGCTCGGGTGGGCGTTGCGCTTGATGGCGGCGTTTTCCGCCGGCAGGCCGAAGGAGTCCCAGCCGATCGGATGCAGGACGTCGAAGCCCTTTTGCCGCAGGTACCGGGCCACAACATCGCCCATGGCAAAAGCCTCGGCGTGGCCCATGTGCAGGTCACCCGAGGGGTACGGGAACATGTCCAGCACGTAGCGGCGTTCGCGGGAACCATCATCCACAGGCGTGAAAACCTTAAGGTCTTCCCACACCTGCGGCCACTTGGCCTCCATCGCCGCGAAGCTGTAGGCACCCTCTTCGGGTGTTTCCGCCGCCACTGCTGCTGTTCCGGTCTCTGTCTCCGGCTGAACGCTCACTGCTGCCCTCTTCTGTTCTGTTGTGGCATCGGTACTGCCACAACGGTCTGATCCCCTCTGCTGCCCGCCCGTCAAACGTGCCCGGACACACAAAAGCCCCTCTCCATGGAGGGGCAGCCGCACGGCATTCCGGTTGATTCCGGACACCGGGCGGCTAGCTAAGCAGAAGGATCGCACGCATAGGACTACTTTAGCCTACCCACTGCAGGTGGGCAGGCCCAGGCTAAGGGAACGCGCCAGTCCGGGCCGGGCGCAGGGGCGCGTGCGGGTGGTCGAGGGCCCCGAGGATTTCTCCAGTTTCAAACCGGCGGGATCCTCGTGGCCAGTGCCGGCACCCGTCGAAATGGACAATGCCGCCGGGCCCATTAGGTAGCCCAGATCTCCTCGCCAAAGAGAACCCTGCAACGGGGCGGCTCCATTAGGTAGATTCTACCCTTGCCAAAGGGGGTGAACCGGTCCACAGTGATGTCAAGTCTGTGGGGAAACTAGACGGTCTCAGGTCGAGGAGCCTGACATGTATTCTTGGCGTTTATGTCCCGCACAACGTTGTGATGGACTGAAGAATCCGCCCTTCACCCCGGCGAAGAATTAGCGAGGAACTGACCATGTTTGGCTGGGTTACCCGGTTCAGCATGCAGTTCCGAATTTTGGTTCTCGCCCTCGCGGCGGGCCTTATAACTTTTGGCATCGTGAACGTTCCACATATGGCCGTGGACACGATGCCGGAGTTCGCCCCCGCACAGGTCGAGATACAAACTGAGGCCCTAGGGCTCTCCGCGGTTGAAGTTGAGCAGCTTATTACCGCACCGATGGAAGCAGACCTCCTCAACGGGGTGGCCTGGCTGGACGAGATCCGCTCGAAATCCGTCCCGGGGCTGTCGTCCATCGAACTTGTCTTCGAGCCGGGCACGGACCTTCTGCGCGCACGCCAGTTGGTCGCGGAACGGATGACGCAGGCGCACGCGCTGCCTAACGTCTCATCGCCGCCGCTGATCATGCAGCCCATGTCCTCCACCAGCCGCGTGCTGATGGTCAGGATGAACTCCAAAGAGCTCTCCGGCATTGAAATGTCGGTCCTGGCCAGATGGAAAATCAAGCCGCGGCTGATCGGTATCCCAGGCGTGGCGAACGTGTCCATCTGGGGCCAGCGCGAACAGCAGCTGCAGGTTGAGGTCACTCCGACGCAGCTGCGCGACAAAGGCGTCACCCTTGAGCAGCTGATCAAGACCACAGGCAATGCGGTCTGGGTTTCGCCGTTGAGCTTCCTGGAGGCTTCGACGCCCGGGACCGGCGGTTTCGTGGAGTCGCCCAACCAGCGCCTTGGCATCCAGCACGTCCTTCCCATCCGCACCCCGGCCGACCTGGCCAAGGTCAGCGTGGAGGACACGGACCCGCCGTTGCTCCTGGGCGACATTGCCCAGGTCAAGGAAGACCACCAGCCGCTGATCGGCGACGCCGTTGTCGGGGCCGACGCTGGCCTGATGCTGGTCATCGAAAAGTTCCCTGGCACCAGCGCCCTGGCGGTCACCCAGAACGTTGAGGCGGCGCTGAAGGACATGGAGCCCGGCCTCACAGGGGTCCAGATCGATACGTCCGTTTTCCGGCCAGCAACCGGCGTCCAGGACTCCCTCAACAGCCTCAGCCTGGCGCTGCTGATCAGCCTCCTCATCGCGGTAGCCCTGTTCTGGCTGCTCTTCCGTTCCTGGCGGGCCGCCGTGATTGCACTCGTGGCCATCGCCACTACGGTGATGACGGCGGCGGCGGTGCTGATCGCCCAAAACGCAACCCTTAACATCACTATCCTGATGGGCGTTCTGCTCGGCTCGTCCGTGATTGTGGGCGACATCGTGGAAGACGTTCAGGCCCACCGACGACGGCGCGCTGTCCGCGAGGCGACGGACCCCGAGGCTACCCCGAGGTCGCGCAGCAGCTACATCGTCCGCGGGGTCCGCACACCGCTGTTCCACGCATCGCTGATGATGGTGGTTGTCCTCGTTCCGACGCTCTTCGTGACTGGACTAGGCGGCTCGTTCTTTTCACCGCTTTTCTGGTCGTTGGCCCTGACGCTGGCCGCCGCCCTGATCGTAGGCTTGTCCGTCACACCGGTATTGGCGTTTTTCCTCCTTCCGTCCAAGACCGCGACCGACAGGGAACTTCCCGCCGTCGGACGTGGGAAGGCGCACTACAACCGAGCACTGGGCGGGGTCAACTCCCGGAAGTCCCTGGCGATCGTGGCCGTCGTGGTCGTGGGGATCTTTGGCGTCGCAGCCGGCTCGCAGCTGGCAGGAAACCGGCCGCTCGTTCCCGCCATGCCCGACAGGACCCTGTTGGTGCAGTGGGACACCATGGCCGGGACTTCCAATGACGAAGTCCGGCGGATCGCTGCCCTGGCCTCCGATGAACTCAGGGCGCTCCCGGGAATTTCGGGAGTCGGCGGGCATGTGGGACGCGCCATCTCTGCGGATCAAGTGGTCGGCAACAGCTCTGCTGAGCTGTGGGTGTCGATCGCACCGGACGCCAACTTCGGCGAAACGGAGCAGGCGGTACGGGACGTGGTGCAGGGCTACCCCGGCATCGGGCACAACGTGCTGAACTACTCGCAACAGACAGTCGGCGACATGCGCTCCAGCCTGGAGCCGGGCTTTGCGGTCCGGGTCTACGGAACGGAAATGCCGGTGCTGCGTGAAAAGGCAGAGGAGGTCCGCCAGGCCCTTCAGAAGATTGACGGTGTGAACAACCCGGCCATCGACGCTACGGACATGACCCCGATCGTAGAGGTCGAGGTCAATCTCGAAGCGGCCCAAAAGTTCGGCATCAAGCCCGGTGACGCGAGGCGCGCCGCTGCGACCCTGATGCAGGGCATCGTCGTGGGGAACCTCTTTGAGGAGCAGAAGGTGTTCGAAGTGGTTGTGCGCGGCGCGGTTGGTGTCCGGGATGACCTGACCAGCATCCGTGAGCTGCTCCTGGATGCTCCTAACGGCGGCCACGTCCAACTGGGCCAGGTCGCCGACGTTCGCATGGTCCCCAACGAAGTTGTTATCCAGCACGATGCCACCTCGCGGCGGATCGACGTCGTGGCTGACGTCAGCGGACGCCCGCTGGCAGATATCCAGCGGGATATCGAGGCGGCCATCCAAAAAATCCAGTTCCCGCTCGAATACCACGCCGAGATCCCCACGAAATACAGCCAACTGCAGGCCGCAGACACCCTGGTTCATGGACTCGGAATCGCGGCCATCCTGGCTGTGCTGCTTCTGCTTCAGACAGCAGTGCGGAGCTGGAACCTGGCCCTCGCCGTCCTCCTGACGCTTCCCGCCGCGATGGCGGGAGCAGCGGTCGCCGCATGGATCGGGGCGGCATCCTTGTCCTGGCTGTCCATGACCGCGTTTGCTGCCGTCCTGGCGATCGCTGCACGCAACGCGACACTCCTGTCCGCGCGTGTTGACGAGCTCTGGCGGGAGTCCGAACAGATGTCACGCACTGACGTGGTCATGACGGCGGCCCGGGACCGGATATCGCCGATCCTGAAATCCGCCCTCATTACGTTCCTCGTGCTGATACCGCCCGCCTTCCTCGGCGGCACGGTAGGCAATGCGTTGATGCTACCCATGCTGCTGATCATTGCCGGCGGCCTCGTAACCACAACGCTAGTGGGGCTCTTTGTGCTCCCACTGCTCACACTCTGGTTCGGTCCCCGCGCCGAGCCGGAAGAGTGGTCCGAAGTCTACGAATCGGAAGTTCCAGTCGCCCCCGTTATGCCGGAAAAGGTGGAAGTATCATGACCAGCCAAAAGCCCCTGCGGCGCCTGCCAGTGGCGGCCGCTGTCTGCGCAGTACTGCTGTTTTCACTGCCCGCCTGTGCTCAACCCTCAGCCATGGCAGAAACCGCATCTGAAGCGGCTGCCACGGTGGAAAAGAATGCCACCACCGGCATCGCACGCATCACGCTGAGCCAGCGGGCGATTGAACGGCTGGAGCTGCTTACGGACACGGTCAAACCGGGTTCGGGCGGCGCAGGCATCATGTTCCCTTACGCAGCGCTGCTGTACGACGCGCAGGGGAAGACCTGGGTCTACACCAACCCAGAGCCACTGCTGTACGAGCGCCAGGCCGTCACGGTGACCAAAGTCGAAGCGGGCGCGGTCACAGCCAGTGTCGGCCCAGCCGTGGGAACGCCAGTGGTAACCGTAGCCGCGGCGGAGCTGTTCGGCGCCGAGTTCAACACGGGCAAATGACATGCGGCGCATCGTCGCGGCCAGCCTAAGGTTCAGATCGATCGTCATCGCCATGGCCGCGGCGCTGATGATCGTGGGCGGCACCCAGCTCAGCAGCGCCTCAGTGGACGTGTTCCCCGAATTCGCACCACCGAAGGTCGAGGTCCAGACAGCCTGCCTGGGACTTACCGCCGCCGAGGTGGAGGAACTCGTGTCGGTACCCATGGAGCAAGCCTTCAACGGCATCGACGGCCTCCACCACATGCGGTCCAAGTCCGTACCGCAGCTGTCCTCGATCGTAATGGAATTCGAGAACGGCACGGATCTGCTGACCGCACGGCAACTGGTGTCCGAGCGGATGGCGACGGTCATTCCCACCCTGCCCACCTGGGCAGCGCCGCCGTTGATGCTGCAGCCGCTCTCCTCCACCAGCCGGGTGATGAAGATCGGGCTGTCCTCGGATACGCGGTCCCTGATCGAGATGTCGATGATTTCCTACTGGAACGTCAGGGCCCACCTGCTCCGCGTTCCTGGCGTAGCCAACGTCGCCATCTGGGGCGAACGCCTCCAGATGCTCCAGGTCCAGGCCGATCCGGCCAGGCTGGCAGCCAACAAAGTCAGCCTCGAAACGGTGATGAGTTCCACCGCCAACGCTCTGGACGCCGGCCTGCTCAAGTATTCCTCCGGCGCCCTGATCGGCACCGGCGGTTCCCTGGACACGCCCAGCCAGTCCATGGGGATCCGGCATGTCCAACCCATCACGTCCCCTGAGGACCTGGCCAAAGTCGCCCTCGAGGACCGGGAGGGACTGCCCCCGCTCAAGCTGAGCGACGTGGCAAACGTGGTGGAAGATCATCAGCAGCTGATCGGTGACGCCGTCATCAACGGCGGTCCGGGCCTGATGCTGATCGTGGAAAAGCTGCCGTGGGGCAACACCCTCGAAGTGACCCGCGGGGTGGAAGAGGCGTTAAAGCAGCTCGAGCCCGGCCTGACCGGTATTGCCGTGGACACCACCATCTTCCGTCCGGCCACGTTCATTGAGGAGTCCCTGGGGAACCTGGGCATTGCGCTGCTCCTTGGCTGCCTGCTGGTCATCATGGTGTTGAGTGTCTTCCTGTTCCAGTGGCGGACCGCCCTGGTCAGCGTCATGGCCATCCCGTTGTCGCTGCTGGCGGCAGCCCTGGTGCTCTACTGGACCGGCGGCACCGTAAACACGATGGTGCTTGCCGGGTTGGTGATTGCCGTCGGGGTGGTAGTGGACGATGCCATCATCGACGTCGAAAACATCGTCAGGCGCCTCCGGCACCACCGGGCCACCGGTGGCACCGGCAGCACGGCCAGGGTAGTGGTCAACGCTTCCCTTGAAGTCCGCGGGCCAATCGTCTACGCCACGCTGATCATCGTCGCCGCGACGGTTCCGATCTTCTTCCTCGACGGACTCACGGGAGCGTTCTTCCGGCCACTGGCAACCTCCTACACCCTGGCAGTGTTCGCGTCGATGCTCGTGGCGCTGACGGTCACGCCAGCCATGGCATACATCTTCCTGCGAAATGCCAAGCTGGAGGACCGGGATCCGCCCGTGGTCAGGGTTCTGAAGCGTTGGTACGCCAACGCGCTCCGGCCCATTGTCCGCCGTCCTGTCCCCGGTTACCTGACCCTGGCAGCCGTGGGCGTCATCGGCATCGTGGCGGCTCCGCTGTTGGGCCAGTCCCTGCTGCCTTCCTTCAAGGAACGGGACTTCCTGATGCACTGGGTCACGCAGCCCGGCACGTCGAACGCCGAAGAAGTCCGTGTCAGCCAACTGGCCTGCAACGAACTCATGACCATTCCCGGAGTGAACAATTGCGGCTCCCACATCGGCCAGGCATTCGCTGCCGACGAGGTGGTGGGGGTCAACTTCGGTGAAAACTGGATCAGCGTTGACCCCGGCGTCGACTACGACGAAACCCTGGCGTCAGTCCAGACCGTCGTTGAAGGCTACCCCGGAATCCAACGCGACGTGCAGACCTACCTCAAGGAACGCATCCGCGAGGTACTCACCGGAACCGGCTACGCCGTCGTCGTCCGCGTCTATGGCGACGATCTTGCGATACTCCGCCAGGAGGCAGACAAGATCAAGGAAATCCTTGCCGGCACGGCAGGAGCCATCGGCGCCAAGGTTGCCCTCCAGGCCAACATTCCGCAGATAGATGTGGAGGTGGACCTGGAAGCCGCCAACCGCTACGGGCTGAAGCCCGGCGATGTGCGCCGCGCCGCAGCCACGATGGTAGCCGGCGAAGAGGTAGGCGACGTATACCGGGACGGGAAAGCCTACGATGTCCAGGTATGGAGCGCCCCGGAGAGCCGGACGAGCGTCACAAGCATCGAGAAGCTCGTCCTGGATACGCCGTCGGGGACGAAAATCCGGATGGCTGATGTGGCCAAGGTTTCGGTGAAGCCCACCCCCAACGTCATTGAGCGTTCAGAGGGATCCAGGCGCATCGATGTCAGCGCCAACGTCAAGGAAGGCGATCTGGCGAAGGTGGTGGAGAAGCTCAAGTCCGGCATGGAAACCATCCAGTTCCCGGTCGGCTACAGCGCGGTGGTTCTCGGCGAGTACGCCGAGCGCCAGTCCGCATCGCAACGGCTGCTGCTCTACTCGATTGGCGCACTGATCATCGTCTACCTCCTCCTGCAGGCTGCTTTCAGGAGCTGGCGGCTGGCCACCCTGGCCATCCTGACGTTGCCGGTGGCACTCGTGGGCGGGGTGATCGCCGCACACCTCAGCGGCGGAATCCTGTCCCTCGGGTCGCTGGTGGGCTTCCTGACCCTCATGGGGATCGCGGCACGCAACGGCATCCTGCTCATCAACCACTGCCAGCACCTGGAACAGTTCGAGGGCATGCCCTTCGGACCTGCGCTGGTGCTTCGGGGGGCTTCCGAGCGCTTGTCGCCGATCCTCATGACCACACTCGCTACTGCCTTGGCCTTGGTGCCGCTGGTGGTGATGGGGAACATCCCGGGCCACGAGATCGAGCATCCCATGGCTGTGGTGATCCTGGGCGGGCTGGTCACATCAACGCTGGTCAACCTGTTCATCGTCCCTTCGCTGTACCTGCGTTTCGCCAAAGGCGGCCACGGCCGCCGGCACGGGTCACACAAGTTGCAGCCCGCCCCTGCGGTTTAGGCAGATCCCCCACGAGTATGAAAGGCACGTGAGATGGTTTTTCGAGCACATAAGTTCACGGCGTACGGTTCCGCATTACTGCTGGCCTTCGGATCGCTGACGGTGATGTCGGCAGAGACGGCGGCTGCCGCACCACCGTCCCCGGAACTCTGCGGGCCAGGCTCCGCGATCAATTTTGACCGTTCGGATTTCCAGGCAACGCCCCGGATCGATAACAAGTGGTTCCCGCTCAAGCCCGGCATGCAGTACACGACGACGGGGACCGTGACCTCTGCCGAAGGGACCAGCAGACGGACCGTCGTGCATACAGTCACCGGGCTGACCAAGGTAATCGACGGCGTCAAGACCCGTGTCCTGTGGGACCGCGACTACTCGGACGGCGAACTGGTGGAATCCGAGCTGGCCTTCTTTGCGCAGACTGGAAAGGGAACGGTCTGGCTCTTCGGCGAATATCCGGAGGAATACGAAACCGGCGAGTTCGTTGGTGCGCCCAGCACTTTCATCAGCGGGCTTGCCAAGGCCCGGGCCGGCATCGCCATGCAGGCCAGGCCCCGGACCGGCACGCCGGACTATGTCCAGGCCTATGCCCCCAAGGTTGACTTCCTTGACTGCGGGACAGTGTTCAAGAAAAACCAGCACGTCTGCGTCCCGACTGGCTGCTACGACGATGTACTGGTGATCGATGAATACAACCCGCTGGAACCGCCTGAGGCAGGACATCAGCGGAAGTTCTACTCAGCCGGAACAGGGCTGGTGAAAGTCACCGCCGTCGGCGGTCCCGATCAGGAATTCATGGACCTGGTGACAGTGAAGAAGCTGGGCGCCGCGCAGCTCGCGGCCGTCAACACCCAAGCGCTGGAACTGGACGAGCGGGCATACACGGTCAGCAGGAGCGTCTATGCGAAGACACCGCCGGCTGAACTCGACGGACCCTGACCCGGACAAGACCAGGGAGGGCGGCGCTCCTCGGGCCACCCTCCCTGTTTGTTGCTGTCCGGAGACCGGTTCGGAGTGCTTAGCGCACGTCCTCGTCGACCCAATCCATGGACTTCGTCACGGCCTTCTTCCAGAGGCGCAACTGCCGGTCCTGCTCGGCCTGATCCATTTGCGGCTCCCACCGCTTGTCCTCGGCCCAGTTGGCTGAGCACTCGCCAAGGTCCTTCCAGAAGCCGACGGCGAGGCCGGCTGCGTAGGCGGCGCCCAGCGCGGTCGTCTCCACCACTTTCGGACGGATCACCGGCACGCCCAGGATGTCCGCCTGGAACTGCATCAGAGCGTCGTTGGCCACCATGCCGCCGTCGACCTTCAACTCCGTGAGCGGAACGCCGGAGTCAGCATTGACTGCGTCCAGTACCTCGCGGGTCTGGAACGCCGTGGCCTCCAGCGCCGCCCGGGCGATGTGGTTCTTGTTGACGAACCGAGTCAGGCCCACAATGGCGCCGCGGGCATCCGAACGCCAGTACGGGGCAAAGAGCCCCGAGAACGCCGGCACGATGTAGACGCCGCCGTTGTCCTCAACGGCCGCCGCCAGCGTTTCCACTTCCGGCGCGCTGCTGATCATGCCGAGATTGTCCCGGAGCCACTGGATCAGCGAACCGGTGACCGCGATGGAACCTTCCAGCGCATAGTGCGTGGGGGCGTCTCCGAGCTTGTACCCGACCGTGGTGAGCAGTCCGTTCTTCGAGTGAACGATCTCCTCGCCGGTGTTGAAGATCAGGAAGCAGCCGGTGCCGTACGTGTTTTTGGCTTCACCTGCTTCGAATGCCGCCTGGCCGAACGTGGCCGCCTGCTGGTCACCCAGGATGCCGGAAACAGGCACTTCGCGCAGGAGTTGCGACGTATGCACGGTGCCGTAGACCTCGGAGGAGGACTTGATTACCGGCATCATGGAGGCCGGAACGCCAAAGGCGGCCAGGATGTCCTGGTCCCAGGCGAGCGTCTCAAGATCCATAAACAGGGTCCGCGAAGCGTTGGTCACGTCGGTGACATGGACACCGCCGTCGACGCCGCCGGTCAAATTCCAGAGCACCCAGCAGTCAGTGTTGCCGAACACGAGGTCGCCTGCTTCGGCTTTTTCCCGCGCTCCTTCGACGTTGTCCAGGATCCACTTGATCTTTGTACCCGAGAAGTAGGTGGCCAGCGGCAGCCCCACCTTGTCCTTAAAGCGCTCCACTCCACCGTCTTTTGCCAGCTCATCAACGATCGACTGGGTGCGCGTGTCCTGCCAGACAATGGCGTTGTAGACGGCCTTGCCGGTTGTTTTGTCCCAGACAACCGCCGTTTCACGCTGGTTGGTGATGCCGACGGCGGCGATGTCGTGGCGGGTCAGGTTTGCCTTCGACAGTGCGGTGCCGATGACTTCGCGGGTGTTGTTCCAGATCTCAGCGGGATCGTGCTCCACCCAGCCGGCCTGCGGAAATATCTGCTCGTGTTCCAGCTGGCCGCTGGAGACGATGCTGCCACTGTGGTCGAAGACGATGGCGCGGCTGCTGGTGGTGCCCTGATCGATGGCGATTACATACTGGTTCATGATGACGTCCTTGTCTGTATTTCGTGTGCGTTTGAAATGGTTACTAGCCGGCGACGGCAGGCATGATCATGGGAACCCAGAGGGCCACCAGACCGGCAAGCGTTCCGCCGATCAGCGGACCCACTACCGGGATCCAGGAGTAGGCCCAGTCACTTGAACCCTTGCCCTTGATGGGCAGGATAGCGTGGGCTATGCGGGGCCCGAGGTCGCGGGCCGGATTAATGGCATAACCCGTGGGTCCACCCAGGGATACGCCGATGCCCACCACGAGCAGTGCCACCGCCAGCGGCCCAAGGCCCGAGGGCGTCCCGCCGAACGTCAGGATGACGAAGACCAGGACAAACGTGCCGATGATTTCCGTGAGCAGGTTCCAGGGCGTGGAGCGGATGGCCGGACCGGTGGAGAACGTTGCCAGCTTGTTGGCTTCCACGGGTTCGGCATCGAAGTGCTGCTTGTACGCGACCCAGCAAACGACGGCGCCCAGGAAAGCGCCAAGCAGTTCGCCACCGAAGTAGGTGAACGTGGACGCGACATCCACCGGAACGTCCGGAGCATACTCCTTGCCGCCCTTAACCAGTAGGCCCAGCGTGACGGCTGGATTGAGGTGGGCGCCGGATTTGGCGGCAACGAAAACACCCGCGAAGACGGCGATCCCCCACCCCCACGTCACCATCAGGAACCCGCCGCTGTTGCCTTTTGTGCCTTTAAGGGCCACGTTGGCCACGACACCGCAACCCAGCAGGGTGAGCATCGCCGTTCCGAAGACTTCGGAAAGAAAAACAATTCCAAGAGACATCATTGACTCCTCTATTTTCTGTTTTCGGTCCTTCGCGGGTTGAAGGACCGTTGGGCCGGAGCGCTTTGACGCCCCGGCTGCAGCCTGGTCTGCCTAGGCCACCAGGCTGTGGATCTGTACGCGGTGGAATCGCTCCAGTACTTCCCGCGCATGCTTGATCTCGTCGGTCTTGGCTGTGGCATCCCAGCCCAGCGGGGCGGACAGGACGTCCGCAACCTCGACAAGAAGTTCTCCGGTGACAAGTCCACGGAAGGCGAGCGACGTACGCCGGATCAGGACATCGATGAGGTGCCCGATCTGCTCGTTCCGGGCCATAAACTCCAGCTCCCGGACACTGAGTTCACGGGTGGAACGGAGCAGCCTGTCCGGCCCGGCATCAAGGTAGCGGATCACGTCGTCTGCCCTCGTGCCGTAACGCGTCAACAGGACGGCAGTGCGGTCAGCATCCCGCCCGGTACCCACGTGCGCCTTGATCCATTTCTGGATTCCGGCCTCATCCGTGGGGAAGCCGGCACCGCCTCCGATGGCGAGCTTCGCCGTGGAGACCTTCCGTTCCATTCCCAGCTCGGCAAGCACATCATTTGCCATGTGCTCGGCCAACGCCCGGAATGTGGTCCATTTGCCGCCCACCAGGCTGAGTACGACCGCGGCTCCGGCGCCGGGCGCCCCGGGATCCGGGGTGCGCCGTTCGATGCTGTAGTCGCGCGAAACAAACCCAGGCTGGGTGGCATCGTGGCGTGGCAGCGGGCGGACGCCGGAGAACGTGTAGACGATCTGGTCACGCTGCACGCTGATGTCCGGGAAAACGTGTCCGATCAGGTTGAAGAAGTACTCGATCTCCTCATCCGTGCACACCGCGTCCTTCGTCATATCCGCATTGATGTCAGTGGTTCCCACCAGGACCCGGTCGCCCATGGGGTAGATGAGGACGATCCGGCCGTCCGTGTGTTCAAAGAAGATCTCCCGGCCTTTGCAGGCCTCGAGCAGGACCGGGTGGTCCAGTACGATGTGCGATCCTTTTGTGCCGCCCATGAAGGCCGACGCCGCCCCCATGGCTTCGTTGGTCAGGTCCACCCAGGCGCCGGTGGTGTTGACGATGACGTCCGCGGTGAAATCGAAGAGCTCCCCTGTCAGTTCGTCGCGCAGCTGGACCGTGGTGCCGGACTGTGTGGCAGGCCCGCCGAGAGAATGAAGTGCAAGGTAGTTGCTTGCCCGGGCTGTTGAGCTTTCCGGTCCGCCGTTGCCCTTGCCTGCCTTTTCGCCGTCCTGGAGCACATCGAGCGTGAGCCGCTCGGGGTTATGCACCGACGCGTCGAAGTATGTGGCAGCGTATTTGATTCCGGGGTGCAGCTGCGGCAGCTCGGCGAGGGCCCGCTTCCGTCCGCGGAACTGGTGGCGCGGCACGGCACCGCCGTCGCGGGAAAACGAGTCATACATGCTCAGGCCCAGTTTGATCAGGAAAGCGCCGCGCTCCTTGGGCTTGCCCTGCTGTTTGTGCGTGAGGAACCGCAGGGGTGCCGACAGGACGCCGGAGAAGGTGCTGAAAATGGGGATGGTGGTCTGGAGGGGCTTCACATAATGCGGTGCGATCCGCAGGAGTCGGTTGCGTTCCACTACAGATTCCCGGACGAGGCGGAATTCTCCGTTTTCGAGGTAACGGATGCCGCCATGAATCATGTGTGAGGACGCACCGCTGGCACCCTGGCAGTAGTCGCCACGCTCCACCAGGGCCACATCCACTCCCTGCAGGGCGAGGTCCCGGAACGTTCCCACGCCGTTGATGCCACCGCCGATGATCAAAACTTTGGCGTGCGGACGATTTCGCAGACCCTGGACCGATGCGCGCAGCACCGGGCTGTGGACGGGCGTGGCTCCGCTGTGGCTGAATGAATCTCTGATTCCCAAAACTGCTCCCTGGGTTTATTGGCCTGCGGGCATCCGCCGGACGAACCGTCGTTCTTCAACTATTGTTTGGAGTATTGGAAAATGGAGTCAAGCACTATGCACAAACGTGCAGATTGGAGTCCGAATGACGCCTTCACGGCACTCAGATGCGCTCAGAGCTGCACAGATGTATTACCTCCAGGACCTGACCATGGACGCGATCGCGAGGGAACTGCGGACGTCCCGGTCCACTGTTTCCAGGCTCCTCTCAGCCGCCAGGGACACGGGTTTGGTCCAGATCCAGATCCGCAATCCAATGGATACCGGCCCCGAACTCGAAAGCATGATCCGGCGCGAGTACAGCGTTGACGTGCACGTGGTTCCGGTGGTGGAGTCCCTGAACGAGGCGGAAACCCTGGACCGGGTGGCCATCCAGGCAGCACGAACCATCGGTCCCCTGGTGGATTCCAATGCGATCATCGGCGTCGCGTGGGGATCAACGCTAAGCGCCGTCAGCAGACACCTCACCCGCAAGATCACGCACGATACCGTGGTGGTCCAGCTGAACGGCGCCGGCAACATGCACACCACCGGCATCACGTACGCGAGTGACATCATGCGCCGCTTCGGAAGTGCTTACGGCGCCCGTGTGGAGCAGTTCCCTGTTCCCGCATTCTTTGACCATGCAGCCACCAAAACCGCCATGTGGAATGAGCGCAGCGTGCAGCGCATCCTGGACCTGCAGGCCCGGATGAGCATCGCCATCTTCGGCGTTGGATCCGTGCACGCAGACTACCCAAGCCACGTTTACGCGGGTGGCTACCTGGACGAAAGCGATCTCAAGGTACTTGCCCATTCTGACGTTGTGGGTGACGTCGCCACGGTGTTTTTCCGGCGTGACGGATCCTCCCACGGGATCGTCCTCAATGAACGCTCCACGGGTCCGGCCCTCTCCCAGCTGCGCCAGGTCCGGCGTCGGATCTGCGTGGTCTCCGGGGCATCGAAGATCAATGGCCTGCGGGGCGCCCTGTCCGCCGGCCTCGCCACCGACCTGATCGTGGATGAAGCCACCGCGCGCCGCCTGGTGGGCTTTGGCGGTGTCGCCTGGCCCAATGGGTAGAGTCAATGCTATGAAAACCTCACCCCGGCTCAGCCTTAACAACGGTGTGCTGATCGACCAGTTGGGCTTCGGGCTGTACAAAGTTCCGGCAACCGAAGCCGCCGGCCTGGTGGCCACGGCCCTGGGCACCGGATACCGCCACTTTGACACGGCAGCCATGTACGGCAACGAAACAGGAGTGGCGCGCGGAGTGGGCCCCGCCATGGATTCCGACGGCAGAAGCGGCGGCTCCGGGGAGTCCTCACCTGGCCTGCGGCGCGAGGACGTATTTGTCACCACGAAGGTGTGGAACGATGACCAGGGGTATGACGCAGCCCTCCGTGCCTTCGATACGTCCATGGTTAACCTTGGACTGGACTACGTGGACATGTACTTGATCCACTGGCCCTGCGCCAAGCGGGACCTGTTCAGCGACACGTACCGCGCCCTCGAAACGCTGTACCGCGAAGGAAAGGTCCGGGCCATCGGTGTCTGCAACTTCCAGCCGGCGCACCTGGACCGCCTGCTCGAGAGTGCCGAAGTGGTGCCGGCTGTGAACCAGATTGAACTGCACCCGTGGCTTCAGCAGGCGGAGCTCACGGAGAAGCACCTCACCCTCGGCATCCGGACTGAAGCCTGGAGCCCCCTGGGGCGCGGACACGTACTGTCGGATTCCGTGGTCCTGGCCCTGGCGGCCGAGCACGGCCGGACAGCAGCCCAGATTATTCTTCGGTGGCATATCCAGCTGGGGAACATCGCCATCCCGAAGGCAAGCTCGGAGGCACGGATCCGGGAAAACCTGGACGTCTTCGGCTTTGAACTTTCAGACCGCGACATGGCAGCCTTGGCTGAGCTTGACCGCGGGCAGCGCACCGGGTCCCACCCCGACAACGTCAACTAGGACCGAGGGTCATGAAAACCGCCGATCAACAACCATCCCCCGCGCCGTCGTTCTTCAGCGCGGGGCTGGCGGCCCGCACCTGTGCCGCAAACATCGTGATCGATGGCACCGCCGTGGCGTATTGGACCTACGAACCCATCCAGGCCACGCCCGACACCCGCACCATCCTGGTGATCCACGGCTTCCGCGGCGATCACCATGGCCTCCTCCGGGTGGCAGACCAATTGCCGGAGATGCGCATCATTATGCCGGACCTGCCAGGTTTCGGCAGCTCCGCCGCATTCGCCTCCGGTGAACACTCGGTGGAACAGTACGGCACTTTTGTCACCGACTTTATGGCGGCGCTCGGCCTTGGTCCGGACACGGTGTTGCTGGGGCACTCCTTCGGCTCGATCGTCGCCGCCCATTTTGTGGCGACCCATCCGGGCACCGTCGCTCCGCTGATCCTGATCAATCCCATCGCCGCGCCTGCCCAGGAAGGTCCCAAGGGGATCATGACCAGACTGGCCGTTCTCTACTACCGGCTGGCGGCCAGGCTCCCCCGCCCGCTGGGTCTGGCGCTGCTGCGCAGTCCGCTGATTGTCAGAGTCATGAGCGAGGCCATGGCCAAGACGGCCGACAAAGACCTGCGCGGCTTCATCCACGGCCAGCACCATGCCTACTTCAGTGCGTTCGCGAACCGGGAGAGTCTCCTCGAATCGTTCACAGCGTCGGTCAGCGGCCATGTGGCAGAGGTTGCCGGGAAGCTGGACCTGCCGGTGCTCCTGGTCGCCGGCGAAAAGGACGAGATTGCCACCCTGCCCGACCAGCACCGCCTCGCCGGGCTTCTCCCCGACGGGGTCCTCAAAGTCATTCCCGGCGTCGGCCACCTGATCCACTATGAAACGCCCGGCCCCGCCGCCGGCTTCATCCGCAGCTTCCTTAAGGACCACCCCGCGTGAAGATTGTCATCGATGCACGATTCACCCGGACCGACCACCACGACGGCATCAGCCGCTACGGGGCCAGCCTCATCGCCGCCACCGCGAAGGTTGCAGACGTTTCCATGCTCATCAGCGACCCCCGTCAGCTGGCGCTGCTTCCGGATGTTCCGTACACGCTGATCAACAGTCCGCTGTCCCCGCTGGAGCTGTTCGTGGCCCGCAGGGTCAACCCGCTGGGGGCCGACGTTGTGGTGTGCCCCATGCAGACCATGGGCAGCTGGGGGCGCAAGTACGGCCTGGTCCTGACCCTGCACGACCTCATCTACTACGAGCACCCTGCTCCCCCGGGGTTCCTGCCGGCACCCGTCCGCGTGCTGTGGCGCCTATACCACAAGGCGTTCTGGCCCCAGCGCGTCCTCCTCAACCGGGCGGACACCGTGGCCACGATCAGCCGGACCACTGAAGCCCTGATGGCCAAGTACCGGCTCACCCAGAGGCCGGTGCGGATCATCAGCAACGCCCCGCAGCCCGCGCAGGACCCGCGCGATCCCGCCGCCGGTGCAGAACATTCGCTCGTGTACATGGGATCGTTTATGCCCTACAAAAACGTTGAAACGATGGTGGCCGGAATGTCCGGGCTGCCCGATTTCACCTTGCACCTGCTGAGCAGGATCACCGCGGATCGCCGGGCCGAGCTGGAGATCATGGTTCCGCCTGGCGCCAAGGTGGTCTTCCACAACGGGGTCACCGACGACGAATACACCGTCCTGCTCAAACGTGCCACGGCACTGGTGAGCCTCTCCCACGCCGAAGGTTACGGTCTCCCGCTGGTGGAGGCCATGGCTCTCGGCACGCCGGTCATCGCCAGCGACATCCCGATTTTCCGGGAAGTGGGCGGCGACGCGGTAGCCTACGTTGATCCCGCGTCCCCGGCAGAGTTTGCCGCGGCCGTGCAGAGACTGCGCGACGCCGCCCACTGGCAGCAGGTGTCCCGTCGTTCGGTGGCGCGTGCCCGGGAATTCAGCTGGGACGAATCCGCCCAGCAACTGGTGGATGTGGCCCACGACATCATGGCGCGCCGCGGACGCTGACGCCGCGAGTCCTCTAAGGGACGCATGCTAACGGACGTTTACTAAAGGACGTCCACGCCGTCAAGCCTGATCTGGACCGGTTCCGTGCTCCTCTTGGCGGCGGCCGCAGCCTTTGTTGCACGCAGCACCCGGGTGACGGTGGCTGCCTGCCCGTACGCAAAGAACAGCAGGGTCCGGGCGTCCTGCCCAGCCGCCGCGGCGCTCCAGGCTCCGCCGGTTGCGGGACCGGTGAGCACCAGCGGGGCCGGACCTGCGGTCCGCAGCGCCACGCCGGCGCTGGCCAGCTCCTTCTCAACGGTCCCGGAAAAATGTACGACGGCGGCCCGGGGGCCGGTGATCGAGGCAATCCTGACTGCCGGCGGTAGCTGGAGTTCCATCCGGAGTTCGAGCTCGCGCCGGGCGTACCCGGCCGGGTCCCACCGCAGCAACGCGCCAACAGCCACGCTTTCCGTCGCGGTGATAACCACCAGTCCGCCATCGGACGCCGGACGCACCAAAGCTGCGGCGTTGAACCAGCGGCGCACGGTGTCTTCGCCGGCGCGGAGATTCTCCCGGCGCAGCAGGGAGTCGCCGTCGAGCAGCAGGGCCGCAGCGTAACCGCCCTCCGCAACGGGCTCCGCCCCGACGGTGGCCACCACCAGCGCCTTGGCGCCGCCAACTCCGGCTTTGATGTTGCCGCCCGAGGACGTAATAACGGGTTTTCCGGGAAATGCACGGCCCAGCTCTTCAGCAGTCCGCAGGACTCCGGTGGCGCCCTTACGAAGCTTGTGCCCTGCGCAGTGGGCACACTGCCACTCCGGCGCCGGCATGGAACACCAGCGGCACTGCGGGATCGCAGAGCTGCCGCTGGCTCCGGCCAAGGCCAGAGGGCCCTGGCAGGCCTGGCACCGGGCAGGTTCACGGCAGGTCTCACAGACGAGCGACGGGGCGTAGCCGGCGCGGGCCACCTGCACCAGGACAGGCCCACGTTCCAGCCCGTCCTTGGCGGCGCGCCAGGCCGCACCGGGAAGCCGCGCAACCAGGGCGAGGGGGTCGCGCTCCTGTTCGAAGCTGTCCGCCGTGTTCAACACCCGGGGCACAGTCCGTCGTGCGAACGCCCGATCGGCCTCGACTGGCATGGCCCAGCCGGCCTCCACCAGCCGCTGGAGTTCCGTACTCCTGGAATGACCCGCCATCAAGCAGGCGGCGCCTTCCTGGTCCGCTCGCAGCAGGAGGACATCGCGGCTATGGGCGTACGGGGCGCGCTGTTCGATGTGAAGGTCATCGCCGTCATCCCAGCAGGCAATAAGACCCAGATCCAGGACGGGGGCAAATGCTGCAGAACGCGTGCCGATGGCAACGCGTGCAGACCCGGCCAGGAGGCGCAGGAAACTCCTGTAGCGGGGCGTTGGCCCGTCATCGGCCGTCAGCCGCGCAATATCATCGGCGGGCAGCACGGCCAGGAGCGCCTTTTCCAGCTGGTCCAGGTCCCTGTAGTCCGGAACCACCACCACGGCGCCGCGGCCGGAGGCACGGACTGCTGCCACGGCCGTTGCCAGCAGGTGCGGCCATGCGGCCGGGCCGAATCCCTGGAGTGGGTTGAAGACCGCCCGCGGAGATCCGCCGTCCCGCAGGTGGCGGACAAATGCCGGGCCGTTACGGTACCCGGCCCAGTCGGAATCCGTCCCGGAAGTGACGTCAGGACCAGTAGCGGCCGCGACGTCGGCACGCGGATCCGGTGCCGCGGGCTCTGCCGCAGGGGCGGTGAGGAACTCCTTCTCGAGCCTGGCCATGCGCGGAGGCACCGCAACGCGCAGGACGTCGCTGACCGTGCCCGCGTACCTGGCCGCGACGGCGGCCACCAGATCCCGGACGGGCGGCGTCAGGACAACCACCGGGGAGACGACCTTCTGGAGGGGCACCAGGGTGTGGCCGGCGTCGGATTCTGCCGTCCGCTCAATGATGAAACCGGACAGGTCCTGGCCGTTGAAACTGACTTTGACCCTGACGCCGGCCTGCGCGGCCTCATTCAGTTCAGCCGGCACGCTGTAGTCGAAGGGCCGGTCCAGGTGCGGCAGCGGTGTCTCGACGAATACCCTGGCCACCGGAAGGTGCGCGGCCAGCGGAGGTCCGGACGGCCTGGCCTTCGCCGGGAAGCCCTGCAGCAGCGACAACTGGACTGCGCCGGGAGGGACAGACTCGTCAGAGGCCATGGCAGGCTGGCCTACGCGTTGAAGAAGGCCTTCAGGTCCTCCACCCGGTCCAGGCGCTCCCAGGTAAAGTCGGGATCGTCACGGCCGAAGTGTCCGTGCGCGGCAGTCTTGGCGTAGATGGGACGCTTGAGGTCCAAGGCATCGATGATTGCACGCGGGCGGAGGTCGAAGATCTCCGCGATGGCGGCGCTGATCCGGGCCGGATCCACTGTTTCCGTGCCGAAGGTTTCCACGTAGGTGCCCACTGGGCGGGCTTGTCCGATGGCGTAGGCAATCTGGATCTCGGCACGCTTTGCCAGTCCGGCCGCCACAACGTTCTTGGCAACCCAACGCATCGCGTAGGCAGCGGAACGGTCCACCTTGGACGGGTCCTTGCCCGAGAAGGCGCCGCCGCCGTGGCGCGCCATGCCGCCGTAGGTGTCCACAATGATCTTGCGTCCGGTCAGGCCGGCGTCACCGACCGGCCCGCCGATAACAAACTCGCCAGCCGGGTTCAGGATGTTGACGGCCCCGGAAATGTCCAGATTGGCGGCTGCCAACACCGGCTCAATCACAAAGGAGGCGAGGTCCGCGCGCAGGCGGTCCAGGCTGGTTCCGTCGGCGTGCTGGCTGGAGATGACGACGGTTTCCACGGAAACCGGCACGTCCTTGTCGTAACCGATGGTGACCTGGGTCTTGCCGTCGGGCCGGAGGTAGGAGAGCTCGCCGGACTTGCGCACCTCGGTGAGGCGTTCGGACAGGCGGTGCGCAATCCAGATCGGGACCGGCATGTAGGACGGGGTTTCGTCGCTCGCGTACCCGAACATCAGGCCCTGGTCGCCGGCGCCCTGAAGGTCGTAGTCGTCCTCCTGGCGCCCTTCGCGGGCTTCGAGGGAGTTGAAGACACCGCCGGCGATGTCGTTCGACTGCTGGCCAATGGAGACAGAGACACCGCAGCGGGCGCCGTCAAAGCCGTTGGCCGAGGAGTCGTAGCCGATGCCCAGGATGGTCTCCCGGACGATCTGCGGGATTTCAACGTAGGCGTCGGTGGTGACCTCACCGGCAACATGGACCAGGCCGGTGGTGGCCATGGTCTCCACCGCGACGCGGGACTCGGGATCCGCGGCGAGCAGTGCATCGAGGATGGCGTCACTGATCTGGTCGCAGATCTTGTCCGGGTGGCCTTCAGTGACCGACTCGGACGTGAAGAGCCGGAGGGCGGTGGGCGTAGCCCCGTGCGTATTGGGAATGTGCAGCGGTAAAGTCACTCAACTACCTTACTGGTTTGGAATCGGACCTCCGGCGGCATGTGTCCCCGTGCTAAGGAGACGGTGCGTGGCTTTCGGTCAGGCGCGTGGCGAAACGTGGTTCAGCTCATAGCCGACCCGCGTGATGACGGCCACCGAAACCTCTGTTTTGGATCCGGCGGCCAGTTGTGGTTCGGCGCCGGAGCGGGCAAGGATGACTACCGAGTTGCTGTCCTGGCCAAAAACCTTGTCCGCTCCCACATGGTTGACCACCAGGAGATCGCAGCCCTTGCGCCTGAGCTTTGCTTCCGCGTAGGAGAGGACGTCGCTCTGGCCGTCACCGGTCTCGGCCGCGAAGCCGACAATCAGCTGGCTGCGGCGAATGGCCTGGCGTTCGGGAGCATGATCACGGAGTTCGACCAGTTCCTGGAGGATGTCCGGATTCCGGACCAGGGAAATGACGGGGTCAGCGGTGTCATCACGTTTTTTGATTTTGGTGCCGGAGATCTCCGCGGGACGGAAGTCCGCAACGGCCGCCGCCATAATCACGACGTCGGAATCCGCCGCGGCTGCCAGCATCGCCTCCCGCAATTCCAGCGCAGTCTCAACCGTGAGGACGTCGACTCCGGCCGGCGCCGGCACGTCCATGTGGGCGGCGACCAGCCGCACCGTGGCTCCGGCATTGCGGGCAGCGACAGCCAGCGCTACGCCCTGCTTGCCGGAGGATCTGTTGCCCAGGAAACGGACAGGGTCCAGCGGTTCCCGGGTTCCGCCTGCGCTTACGGTGACGGTCCGGCCGGCCAGCGGAAGCTGGTAATCGGACTGACCCTGGGCAAGCGCCATGGCGGCGTCGAAGATGGCTTCGGGCTCAGGCAGGCGGCCGGGACCGGAGTCCGTGCCGGTGAGCCGGCCGCTGGCCGGTTCCAGGACGGCCACTCCCCTGCTTCGCAGCGTTTCAACGTTGGCGCGGGTGGCGGCGTGCTGCCACATTTCTGTGTGCATGGCCGGGGCGAAAAGCACCGGGCCGCTGGCCATCAGCAACGTGTTGGTGAGGAGGTCGTTGGCCTGGCCGGTGGCCGCGCGCGCCAGCAGGTCCGCTGTCGCGGGTGCCACCACAATGAGGTCGGCCTCATGGCCAAGCCTGACGTGGTTGACCTGGTGCACGTCGTCGAAGACGCTGTTGCTGACCGGATTCCCGGACAGGGCCTCCCATGTGGCGACACCCACGAAGCGGGTGGCCGCCTCGGTGGGAATCACAGTGACATTGTGTCCGGCTTCAGTAAAAAGCCGGAGGAGCGATGCGACCTTGTAGGCCGCAATCCCTCCCCCGACTCCGAGGACTATGCGCACGTGACCTCCGTCAACAGGCAGTCTGAACTTACTCTGCGGCTTCGATCGGCGTAGAAACGAGCTTGCCTTCGTTGATTTCGCGCAGGGCGATCGACAGCGACTTCTCGTTCAGCTTGGTGTCGACCAGGGGGCCGACGTACTCGAACAGGCCCTCGTGCAGCTGGGCGTAGTAAGCGTTGATCTGACGTGCACGCTTGGCACCGAAGATCACCAGGCCGTACTTGGAATCAGCTGCCTTCAGCAGCTCGTCGATCGGAGGGTTGATGATGCCTTCAAGGTTCGTGGACACGAATTCTCCAAATTCTAACGGGCCGATCCGACCCTGCGTCTAGTGCGGGTGCGGGGTCAGCCCCATGAGTGAAACAAGCTCGTCCGCTGCGCGTCGAACGTCATCATTGATGACGGTGTGGTCGAACTCCGGCTCAGCGGCAAGTTCCAGTTTAGCGGTTTCCAGACGGCGCTGCTGTTCCTGCGCTGTTTCCGTGCCGCGACCCACCAGCCGGCGGACCATTTCTTCCCAGGTGGGCGGTGCCAGGAATACAAACTGGGCGTCCGGAACGGCCTCTTTGACCTGTCGCGCACCCTGGAGATCGATCTCCAGGAGGACGGACCGGCCGGCGGCGATGGCATGGTCCACGGAACTCCGCAGCGTGCCGTAGGTGTTTTGGCCGTGGACTACTGCCCACTCCAGGAACTCGCCGGCCGCAATGAGCGACTCAAACTCTTCCCTGGACTTGAAGAAGTAGTGGACGCCATCGTGCTCACCGGGCCGCGGAGCGCGGGTGGTGGCCGATACGGAAAGCCAGACTTCGGGGTAGTTATCCCGGATGTAGGTGGACACGGTGCCTTTGCCAACAGCCGTCGGACCGGCGAGGACTGTCAGTCCCGGTTTCTTGCTCACGTATTCCTTTGCGGCGGAGTTTGGGTTCGGGCGCCTCTAGGAACGCCCTATTTCTCGTCTATAAAATCTACCAGCGCCTGGCGCTGGTGAATGCCCAGGCCGCGGAGCCGGCGGGACGCCGCGATGCCCAGCTGCTCCATAATGGCCGCAGCCCTGACTTTCCCAATGCCCGGCAGGGCCTCCAGCAGCTCCACCACCCGCATCCGGGCCAAGGCGTCATCCGCTGCGGAGGCGTCCAGGAGCGCGGCGGCCGACGTCTTGCCGTTCTTGAGGCGCTCTTTCGCGGCCGCCCGGGCGGCCCGCGCGGCGGCCGCCTTGTGCAGGGCGGCCGCGCGTTCCGAAGCGGATAAGGGTCGCAGGCTCATGGAGGACACCCCCGGATTCATCGGCTGAGTCCAAGGCGACCGCCATTGGACTTGTCCTGAAACCTACCCCTTGGCGGGCGGTGAATCAATGGACGCCGCCTTTGGGCGCCTATTCGCCGATGAGCCCAACAAGCGTGCGCAACGCAGCATTACGGAGACCTTGGGTCCCTGGACCGGCAGCCAGGATATCCCGGCTGGACGTCCCCAGGACCTGCGGGTACGCCGCCCCGAAGGTCCGGCGCAGGTCCGCAGGGGTGGCCCCCTGCGCGCCCAGTCCCGGGGCGAGGATCGGTCCGCGGACCGACGGCAGGTCCAGGTGCAGGTCAGTCAAAGCAGACCCCACGGTGGCGCCGACGACGAGTCCGACGGACCCCAGGCTGCCGGCATAACGGCCGTTCTCTGCCGCTGCCGCCTCGACGATCCGCCGGGCCACGGAGTCGGCTCCGCCCACATGCTGCACGGATGCCCCTTCCGGATTGGAGGTCAGCGCCAGGACAAATACACCGCGGCCGTTGTCCGCTGCCAGGTCAAGCGCCGGGCGGAGCGACTCAAACCCCAGGTAGGGGCTGAGGGTCACGGAGTCGGCTGCCAGGGACGAGCCGTCCCGCAGCCAGGCGTCCGCGTAGGCAGCCATCGTGGAGCCGATATCGCCCCGCTTGGCGTCAGCAATGGTGAGGACCTGTGCCTGCGCCGCCGCTACCAGGACCTCTTCAAGCACTGCCATCCCGGCCGAGCCGTGGCGCTCGTAAAGCGCCACCTGCGGCTTCACCGCGGCAGCGAGGGAACTGACGGCCTCCAGGACAGTCATCGAGAACCGCCTCAGCCCTGCGGCGTCGTCGGCCAGTCCCCACTCCTTCAGGAGTGCCGGGTGCGGGTCAATGCCCACGCACAGCGGCCCGCGGGACGCCATGGCCGCCCCGAGCCGGGAGCCGAAGGACTTCCGGCCGGCGGGGCCTGATGAGGTGGAACCGGCCTCAGGCATGCTGCGATACCGCGGACTCGGCTGCCGCGTTCTCCGCGGCTGCCTTCTGGGACGCCACCAGGGCAGCGGCGTGCTCCTGCAGGCTGGTCACTGACCACTCGTAGGTGCGCATGGCCTCGATGGCCTGCACGGCCGCGTTGAACTCGGCCACCGTGGTGATGCAGGGGATGCCGATGGAGGTCGCGGCGGCGCGCAGGGCGTAGCCGTCGCTGCGGGCTTCGCCGCCGGAGGGCGTGTTGAAGACCATGTCGATCTCGCCGGCGATGACGAGGTCTGCGATGGTGCCCTCACCTTCGGCGCTGCTGCCCTCGGCGACCTTGCGGACGGTGCTGGCCTGGATGCCGTTGCGGCGCAGGACGTCGGCGGTGCCACCGGTGGAGACGATCTCAAAGCCGAGGTCCGAAAGGCGCTTGACGGCCATGATGACCGCACGCTTGTCCCGGTTGGCCACGGAGACGAAGATCTTGCCTTCAGTGGGCAGGGCGTTGTTGGCGGCTGCCTGGCTCTTGGCGAAGGCGGTGTCAAAGTGCTTGTCGATCCCCATGACTTCGCCGGTGGACCGCATCTCCGGGCCGAGCAGCGAGTCCACAACCTTGCCTTCCGGGGTACGGAAGCGGCTGAACGGAAGCACGGCTTCCTTGACCGAGACCGGAGCGTCGAGCGGCAGCGTGGAGCCGTCGCCGGTTTCCGGCAGCATCTTGTAGGCGGTCCGGAGCTGGTGGATGGTCACGCCGGTGCCGATCAGCGCCGCGGCCTTGGCCATCTGGACTCCCGTTGCCTTGGAGACGAACGGCACGGTGCGCGAAGCACGCGGGTTCGCTTCGAGCACGTAGAGAACATCTGAGGCCAGCGCGAACTGGATGTTGATCAAGCCGCGGACGCCCACACCCTCGGCGATGGCGCGGGTTGCTGTGCGGACACGTTCAATCACGTTGTTGCCCAGGGTGATGGGAGGCAGGACACACGCGGAGTCGCCGGAGTGGATTCCGGCCTCCTCGATGTGTTCCATGATGCCGCCCAGGTACATGTCGGTACCGTCGAAGAGCGCGTCAACGTCGATTTCGACGGCGTCCTCCAGGAACCGGTCGATCAGCACCGGGTGGTCCGGGGTGATTTCCGTGGCGTTGGCGATGTACCGGGAAAGGTTCGGCTCGTCGTAGACGATTTCCATGCCACGGCCGCCGAGCACGTAGGAAGGGCGGACCAGGACGGGGTAGCCGATCTCGTCGGCGATCTTCTTGGCGTCGTCGAAGGACACCGCGGTGCCGTTCTTCGGGGCGATCAGCCCGGCGTTGTCGAGCACGCGGGAGAACTCGCCGCGGTGCTCGGCAAGGTCGATCGCTTCCGGGGACGTGCCCAGGATGGGGACGCCGGCGTCGGCCAGCTGCTGTGCCAGCTTCAGAGGGGTCTGGCCGCCGAGCTGCACAAAGACGCCCATTACGCCGCCGGTGCGTTCCTCGGCAGCGATGACCTCGAGGACGTCCTCCAGCGTCAGCGGCTCGAAGTACAGGCGGGTGGAGACGTCGTAGTCGGTGGAGACCGTCTCCGGGTTGCAGTTAACCATCACGGTCTCGTAACCGGCCTTGCGCAGCGCCATGGAGGCATGGACGCACGAGTAATCGAATTCGATGCCCTGCCCGATGCGGTTGGGGCCGGAGCCGAGGATCAGGATGGACGGTTTGGAGTGCAGCGCAATCTCGTCCTCCTCGTCGTATGACGAGTAGTGGTACGGAGTGTAGGCGGCGAACTCGGCGGCGCAGGTATCCACGGTCTTGTAGACCGGACGGATCCCGAGGGCCTGCCGGACACCGCGGACCACGGCTTCGGAGTTGTGCGTGAGGGAACCGATCTGCTCGTCCGAGAAGCCGTGGCGCTTGGCGCGCTTGAGCATCTCCACGGTCAGGGACCCGGCTTTGCGGATCTCGTGCGATATCTCGTTAAGCAACTGGAGCTGGTCCAGGTACCATGGGTCGATCTTGGTGGCTTCGAACAGCTGTTCCACGGTGGCGCCGCCGAGCAGGGCACGCTGGACCTGGTGCAGGCGTTCCGTGGTGGGCCGTTTGGCCTTCTCGATCAGCTCCGGGACTTCCCATTCCGGAACGGAGCTGAAGTCCAGCTGCGAGCCCTTCTGCTCCAGGGAGCGGAGGGCCTTCTGCAGTGCCTCGGTGAAGTTGCGGCCCATGGCCATGGCTTCGCCCACGGACTTCATGGTGGTGGTGAGGGTGTCGTCGGCGGCCGGGAACTTCTCGAAGGCGAAGCGCGGAACCTTGACCACCACGTAGTCCAGGGTGGGTTCGAACGACGCCGGGGTTTTCTGCGTGATGTCGTTCGGGATCTCGTCCAGCGTGTAGCCGAGGGAGAGCTTGGTGGCGATCTTGGCGATGGCGAAGCCCGTGGCCTTGGACGCCAGGGCGGAGGACCGGGACACGCGCGGGTTCATCTCGATGACCACTACCCGGCCGGTGTCCGGCTCGATGGCGAACTGGATGTTGCAGCCGCCGGTGTCCACGCCCACCTCACGGATGACGGCGATCGAGATATCGCGCAGCCGCTGGTATTCGCGGTCCGTCAGGGTCAGTGCCGGTGCCACGGTGATGGAGTCGCCGGTGTGCACGCCCACGGGGTCGAAGTTCTCGATGGAGCAGACCACCACGACGTTGTCGTTTTTGTCGCGCATCATCTCAAGCTCGTATTCCTTCCAGCCGAGGATGCTTTCTTCGAGCAGCACTTCGGTGGTGGGGCTGTACTGCAGGCCCTGGCCGACGATGCGACGCAGGTCATTTTCGTTGTACGCGAGGCCGGAGCCCAGGCCGCCCATGGTGAAAGAGGGCCTGACCACCATCGGGTAGCCAAGGTCCTCGGCGGCTGTGAACGCCTCGTCCAAGGAGTGGATGATGTGGCTGCGGGCCGATTCGGCGCCGCAGCGTTCCACGACGCCCTTGAACTTTTCGCGGTCCTCGCCGAGCTCGATGGCGGCGATGTTCGCGCCGATGAGCTCCACGTTGTACTTTGCCAGCACGCCGTTCTTGTCCAGCGCGATGGCCGTGTTCAGCGCAGTCTGCCCGCCGAGGGTGGGCAGGATGGCGTCCGGGCGTTCCTTGGCGATGATCTTCTCCACCACCTCAGGGGTGATGGGCTCGATGTAGGTGGCATCTGCGAACTCGGGGTCCGTCATGATGGTGGCCGGGTTCGAGTTCACCAGGATGACCCGCAGGCCCTCCTCCTTGAGGACACGCAGTGCCTGGGTGCCGGAGTAATCGAACTCCGCGGCCTGGCCGATGACGATCGGGCCGGAACCGATGACCAGGACGCTCTTAAGGTCAGTTCTCTTGGGCATTACTTCTTGTCCTCAGTCTTGGAATCGGTGGTGTTCTTGGTGCCGGCTGCTTTGGTGACGGCCATCAGATCGATGAAACGGTCAAACAGGTAGGCGGCGTCGTGCGGGCCGGCTGCGGCTTCCGGGTGGTACTGCACTGAGAAGGCGGGGATGTCCAGGCACGCAAGGCCTTCGACGACGTCGTCATTGAGGCTGATGTGGCTGACCTCGACCCGACCGTAGCGCTCCTCGGGAGCCTGGGTGGCGCCGTCGAGCGGTGCGTCCACGGCGAAGCCGTGGTTCTGCGAGGTGATCTCCACCTTGCCGGTGCGGCGGTCCAGGACGGGCTGGTTAATGCCGCGGTGGCCGTAGCGGAGCTTGTAGGTGCCGAAACCCAGGGCACGTCCCAGGATCTGGTTGCCGAAGCAGATGCCGAAGTACGGCAGCTTCTCGTCCAGGACGGAGCGCAGCAGCTTGACCTGGGCGTCTGCCGTGGCGGGATCGCCCGGGCCGTTGGACATAAAGAAGCCGTCAGGGTTGACGGCCTTGACGTCCTCGAGGGTGGAGGTTGCCGGCAGGACATGCACCCGGACGCCGCGCTCGGCGAAGCGGATGGGGGTCATGGCCTTGATACCGAGGTCGATCGCGGCAATGCTGAAGCGCGGCTCGCCGTCCCAGCCATGGTCCTTGGGGTCCACTACGTAGGCTTCGCTGACGCTTACTTCCTCGGCCAGGCGGGCGCCTTCCATCGGGGCGCTGGCCAGGACCGCGTCAACGAGTTCCTTGTCCGCGGCCTTCGCGGCTGCACCCGAGAAGATGCCGGCGCGCATGGTCTTGTGCTCGCGCAGGTGGCGGGTGATGGCGCGGGTGTCGACGCCCTGGATGCCCACGATCCCCTGCTCGATGAGTTCCTCGTCCAGGGAGCGTTCGGAGCGCCAGTTGGAGGGGCGGCGGGCCGCGTCGCGGACGATGTAGCCGGCCACCCAGATGCGCCGGGATTCTGCGTCCTCGTTGTTCACACCGGTGTTGCCGATGTGCGGCGCGGTCTGCACCACCAGCTGGCGGGCGTAGGAGGGGTCGGTGATGGTTTCCTGATAGCCGGTCATGCCGGTGGCAAACACAGCCTCGCCCAGGGCAGTGCCCTGCGCGCCGTAGCTGGTGCCGCGGAACATGCGGCCGTCCTCCAGGACGAATACCGCCGGGGTGGGAACTGCGGTGGAAAGGGCTGCTGGTGCCGCAGTCTTTGCTTGTGCTGTAGCTGTTTCTGTCACTGTCTTACTTTCCACTCTGGGGATCCTGGGAATGTTCCTGGGGGGCTGCGGCGATCAATTGCTGAAGGGAGTCATAGAGGGCGTCTTTGTCGGCGGCCCGGCGGGTACGGAAGCCGGTGTCGAGTTCGTGCGTTCCGAGGTCCCAGGTGAGGACCAGGAGGCCGTCCTTTTCCACGAACTTGCCGGCCATACCGCTTTCCTGCCGGATGGCGGTGAGGCTTCCTGCCGGGATGTAGAGCGCCGGGGCACCGGTTCTGTCGAAGAGGACGCCGTGCGGGTACACGCTGAGCACGGCATTGGTCCGGATGCCAAGCCTGTGCACCGTGATCCGGTCCAGCCAGTCTCCCGCGGTGGTGGACGCAACGTACTGGCCGTCGGCCCCGGCGAGCGGCACGCCGGGCGCCTCTGGCACGTCGGGCAACCGGCCGACGTCGGCCTGCCGCCTGAGTCGGTTACGCCAGCCTACCCAGATCATCAGCAGGACGACGGCGATAAGCACCGTTGTGATGATGCCGGTAAGTAGTTTGGTGTCCATCAGGAGGCGCCTGCCGCGGACGCCGCCGATTCGCGGTACGGCGTGTTGAGCTTGCCGTCCAGGACGGTGGGGTGGCCCTTGTAGAAGGTGGCCACTACCTTGCCCGGCAGCTCCAGGCCGGCGAACGGGGAGTTGCGGCCCATGGTTGCCATCTTGGCAGGGTCAACGGTCCAGCGTGCCGCCGGGTCCACCAGGATGATGTTGGCGGGTTCGCCGGCGTCCAATGGACGGCCCTGGTCAGTCATCCGGCCGATCTGCGCCGCTGCGGTGGAGGTTACGCGGGCGAAATCGGCCCAGGTCATGAGGCCGGTTTCGATCATGGTGTGCTGGACCACGGACAAGGCTGTTTCCAGCCCGGTCATGCCCATCGCGGCCTGCGCCCACTCGCATTCCTTGTGCTCGCTCGGGTGCGGGGCGTGGTCGGTGCCCACCACGTCAATGGTGCCGTCGGCCAGGCCGGCGCGCAGTGCCTGCACATCGGCGTCGGTCCGCAGCGGCGGGTTGACCTTGTACACAGGGTTGTAGCTGCGGACCAGGTCGTCGGTGAGCAGGAGGTGGTGCGGGGTGACTTCGGCGGTGACGTTGATTCCGCGTTCCTTGGCCCAGCGGATGATCTCCACGGAGCCGGCGGTGGAGACGTGGCAGACGTGAAGACGGGAATCCACGTGCTGCGCCAGCAGGACGTCACGGGCGATGATGCTCTCCTCGGCCACCGCCGGCCAGCCGGTGAGTCCCAGGACGGCGGAGACGGCGCCCTCATTCATCTGGGCTCCGGCGGTAAGGCGGGGTTCCTGCGCGTGCTGGGCCACCACGCCGTCGAACGCTTTGACGTACTCCAGGGCGCGGCGCATCAGCACGGGATCGTGGACGCAGATGCCGTCGTCGGAGAACATGCGGACCTGGGCGCGGGAATCTGCCATGGCGCCGAGTTCGGCTAGCTGCTCGCCGGCCAGGCCGACGGTCACGGCGCCGACGGGACGGACGTCCACCCAGCCGGCCGCGCGGCCCAGGCTGTGGACCTGTTCCACCACACCGGCGGTATCCGCCACCGGATTGCTGTTGGCCATGGCATGGACCGCCGTGAAGCCGCCCAGGGCGGCGGCGCGGGTGCCGGTCTCTACGGTTTCGGCATCTTCGCGGCCGGGTTCGCGCAGGTGTGTGTGCACGTCCACCATGCCGGGCAGTGCCACCAGGCCGGCGGCTTCGATGACGGTGGCACCGTCCGCGTCCTTGTGGGTGGCAGCGGCTGCTCCCCGTGCGGCGATGACGCCGTCACTGATGAGCAGGTCCTCGGCCCCGGCGCCCAGGATCGATGCACCGCGGATCAGGTAGGTTCCGTTGTTCTCTGCCATCAGTTGCTCTCCTTGGTGGAATGGGCGGCGTTGGAACGCGCTGCATTAATGTGGGCTGCGCCAGCTGTGACGGCTGGTTCGCGGGTATCCCCGGAGAGCAGCAGATAGAGGGTGGCCATCCGGACCGAGACGCCGTTGCGTACCTGTGCAAGGACGGTGGAACGGGGCGAGTCAGCGGCGGCGGAAGAGATCTCCAGGCCACGGTTCATGGGTCCGGGATGCATGATGATGGTGTCCTTCAGTCCCAGGCTGTCCAGGGCCCGGAGCCGGTTGTCATCAAAGCCCCAGCGGCGCGAGTATTCGCGGGTGGAGGGGAAGAACGAGGCGTTCATCCGCTCGCCCTGCACGCGCAGCATCATCACGGCGTCCACACCCTGCGCCAGGGTGTCGTCCATGTTGTAGCTGACCTTGCACGGCCAGTGTTCGACGCCGATGGGCAGCAGGGTGGGTGGTGCCACGAGGGTGACGTCGGCTCCGAGGGTGCGCAGCAGCCAAACGTTGGAGCGGGCCACGCGGGAGTGCAGGACATCCCCGGCGATGGCTACCCGCATGCCTTTGAGGTCTGCCCCGATGGACGAGGAGCCCGCCAGTTTTGACCAGTGCCGGCGCATGGTGAAGGCGTCCAGGAGTGCCTGCGTGGGGTGTTCGTGGGTGCCGTCGCCGGCATTGATGACGGCGGCGTCGATCCAGTCGGTCGCGGCGAGCCGGTGCGGCGCGCCCGAGGCCCAGTGCCGGATCACGACGGCGTCCGCGCCCATGGCTGCCAGCGTCTGGGCTGTGTCCTTGAGGGACTCGCCCTTGGAGACGGAGGAGCCTTTCGCGGCGAAGTTGATGACGTCGGCGGACAGCCTCTTGGCGGCCGCTTCGAAGGAGATCCGCGTGCGCGTTGAGTCTTCGAAGAAGAGGTTCACCACGGTGCGGCCGCGCAGGGCCGGGAGCTTCTTGACTTCGCGGTCCCCGACGGCAGCCATTTCTTCTGCAGTGTCGAGGATGCGGATGGCGTTGGCCACGCTGAGGTCTTCAGTGGAGAGGAGGTGTTTCACGCGCCGCCCTCGATAACTACTTCGTTGACTACGGAACCGTCGGCGGCAGTGTCGGTTTCCTCAAGGCGGACCCGGACCTTCTCGGCGGACGAGGTAGGCAGGTTTTTTCCCACGTGGTCGGCCCTGATGGGCAGCTCACGGTGGCCGCGGTCGATCAGCACAGCGAGCCGGACGATCCGCGGACGGCCGAGGTCGATGATGGCGTCAAGGGCGGCACGGATGGTGCGGCCGGAATACAGGACATCATCGATGAGCACCACAACCTTGTTATCGATTCCCGTGCGCGGGAGCTGTGTGGGGTACGGCGGTCTGGTGGGCTGGTGGGAAAGGTCATCGCGGAACATGGTGACGTCCAGCTGCCCGACAATGGCGGTGGCGTCCACGGTGGGATCGGCGGCGGCAATCTTGTGTGCGAGGCGGACGGCCAGCGGGTAACCACGGCGCGGGATGCCCAGCAGGACCAGGTCCTTGGACCCTTTGTTAGCCTCAAGGATCTCATGGGCGATTCGAGTGAGTGCACGGTCAATGTCCGCCTGGTTGAGGACAACCCTGGCTGGAACCGGTGCGTTTGTGACAGAAGTCAAACTCTCGTCTCCCCTTTCCCCGCCTCACGGGACGGAATTAAAAAAGGATCATTTGCGTTTCAAAATTACCACATCGGCAGGGGCATCATAGGCTTCGAGTATGTCCAAGCACCCCCATCAGCCGGGTTCCGGCCACGCAGGCGGGCGGGCCGGTCCACGGGATCCCTTCCCCAGGCAGGCCAACCCCAGTTGGATGGGCCGGGTGGAACCGGAATACTACCGCCCGGCGCCCGGAACCAACGCAGCTGCCCTGCCGCCCCTGGGGCCTCTGCCAGCAAGTCTGGCGGGCAGGATGGCGGTCCGGCGATCCACCGGCCTCCTGGCATTGACCGTGGGGGGCGCCGCCCTCGTCTTTCTCAGCCTGTTCCTGGTGGTGCCGTTTCTGCTCGCCAACACCGGCGTGGGCGGATTCATGGTGGGGTTTGTCCTGTCACTGATTCCGCTGTCCGCAGTGCTCCTGGCTGTTTACCTGATCGACCGGTGGGAACCTGAACCCAAGCGGCTCCTGCTCTTCGCGTTTACGTGGGGCGCGGCCGTGTCCATCGCCGTCACACTGCTGATCCAGCCGTTCTTTGCCCTGACCTTCCAGTTCAGCGACGTGGCGGACTTCCGGACGTTTATGGCCACCGTCCAGGCGCCCGTGGTGGAGGAGTTCGCCAAGTCACTGGGCCTGCTCCTGATCCTGCTGCTGGCACGCAAACACTTCGACGGCCCGGTGGACGGTGTGGTGTTCGCCTTCACCATCGCCGGCGGCTTCGCCTTCACCGAAAACATCCTCTACTTTGGCCGGGCCATCGCAGAATCCGCCAACCCCGGAACGGACCTGGCCCAGGTCTTCCTGCTCCGTGGGGTGATGTCCCCGTTCGCGCATGCCATCTTCACCGGAACCACCGGGCTCATCATGGGTTTCGCCTCCCGCCGCTGGCACTCCGGAGCCTCCGTGCTGGCCTTTGTGATCGGACTGATCCCGGCCATGCTGCTGCACAACCGGTGGAACAGCATGGCCGCCGAATTCCTGGCGGAGTACATCCTGATCCAGGTGCCCATCTTTGTGCTGGCCGTTGTGGGGATCATCCTGCTCCGTGTGGCAGAGAACCGGCTGACCCGCCAACGCTTGATGGAATATTCCGCGGCCGGATGGTTCAGCCCAGCCGAGGTGGAACTGTTGGCCACACCACGAGGCAGACGTACCGCGCTGCAGTGGGCCGCCGGCTACAACCGCCGTCCGGAGATGAAGGCCTTCCTGCACTCCGCCACCCGGCTCGCCTTCACCAGGCAGCGCATCCTCAGTGGTCGCGATGTCCGGCTTCACCAGTTGGAGGAACAGCAGCAGCTGCAAAGGATTCTGGCCCTGCGCGGCGCCGTCGCCGGCTGACGCAGAAGGGACCGGCACCACCGTTTGGGTGGTGCCGGTCCCTTCCGTCACAACGTGCTCTTCAGGCGGGTCCTGCTCAGGCGAGCAGCGAGGGCTTCAGCTGCTGCAGCCGGCCGAGGAGGCCGTTAATGAACGACGGCGATTCATCCGTTGAGAGCGTCTTGGACAGCGCCACTGCCTCACTGACCGCGACGCCGTCGGGAACGTCATCGTTGTACAGCAGTTCCCAGGTGCCGATCCGCAGGATAATAAGGTCCACCGAAGGCATACGTTCCAAAGTCCAACCCTGCGAGTAGGTCTCCAGGAATTCGTCAATGGCGGTCTGCTGAGAGACGACGCCCTCCACGATTTCGAGGGTGTACGGGTTCACGATCTGGTCAGTCAGTTCGCGCCGGGACCTGAGTACATCAAAAGCGGAAACCGAGCGCTGCTCAGCTTCGAAAAGAACGTCCAGTGCCCTGTTACGGGCCTTACCGCGTGCGCTCACTACTCGCTGACCCGGCCAAGGTAGCTGCCGTCGCGAGTATCGACCTTGACCTTGGTGTTGTTTTCGACGAACAGCGGAACCTGGATCTCGTAGCCCGTTTCCAGTGTTGCGGGCTTGGTGCCGGCGGACGAGCGGTCGCCTTGCAGGCCAGGCTCGGTGTACGTGATTTCCAGGACAACACTGGGCGGGAGCTCAATGTACAGCGGGTTGCCTTCGTGGATGGCGATGTTCACCATCTGGTTCTCCAGCATGAAGTTGGTGGCGTCGCCAACAGTGGCGCCGGAGACCGTGAGCTGGTCGAAGTCCGAGGTGTCCATAAACACGAAGTCGGCGCCGTCCTGGTACAGGTACTGGTAGTCGCGGCGGTCAACCGTGGCGGTCTCGATCTTAAGGCCGGCGTTGAACGTCTTGTCTACAACTTTGCCGGACATCACGTTCCGCATCTTGGTCCGCACAAACGCGCCACCTTTGCCGGGCTTGACGTGCTGGAATTCGATAATGTTCCAGAGCTGGCCCTCGAGCTTAAGGACCGTTCCGTTCTTGATGTCGTTAGTGGTTGCCACTGGTATCCTCTGGTTTCTATCTGTCTGGTCAGTTGTCAGACGTTCTATGCCGGCCAGGCTTGCCGAACGGCCCGCCAGCGCGTGTTTATCAAAAATCCAAGAACCATTCTACCGGTAAAACCAGGGCGGCTCGCGTCAGGTCTTTCCCGGCCACCCGCCCCGGAACGTGACAGGTCTGTCAGCAGGCAAGATCCAGTACATCGCGCGCCCGCTGAAGCGCCACGGCGGACGAGTAAATCTGTGCGGCATCAGCCGATTGCGCAACCCGCAGATCCAGTGCGCGGGAAAAGGCCTCCACCGCGGCGGACGTGTGTCCGGCGGCGTACTGGGTCTTGCCCAGGTGTTGCAGGACCACGGCTTCACGGTCTGTTCCGTGGAACTCCGCGAGCAGCTGGCGGAACAAGTCAAGGGCGCGGTCCGTGCGGTGCGTGACGCGCAGCACCTCAGCTTCGAACGTGCGAAGACGAAAGGACTCGGGGTCTTTAAAGCGGGCCTCAGCGAGCAGCTCGGCCGCCTCCGCAGCATGTCCCTCCACGATCAGGACGAAGATGTGATCCGACGGGTCCGTGGACGCCGCCAGGGCCTCGCGGCAGGCATCCTCGTTGACGATCTCCGGCAGCAGTGACTCCGGACTGATCCTGACTCCGGGGAAGCCAGCCTCGGGCCAGTCGCTGGTGCCCGCCACATCGCCCTGCATCAGGACGCGATTTCCTGGTAGGCCGCGAAGAGCAGGGATGTGTCCGGGACATCCAGAATGCCCGGCTTGGCGATCCCGTCCAGAACCACAAAGCGCAGGAGGTCCCCGCGTGATTTCTTGTCCCGCCGCATGCCGTCCAGCAGTCCCTGCCAGCGGTCGCGCCGGTACGTCACGGGGAGGCCCAGGGTTTCCAGGATGCTGCGGTGGCGGTCGGCGTCGGCGTCGCTGAGCCGGCCGACGCTGCGGGCAAGTTCAGCGGCGAACATCATGCCCACCGATACAGCCGCGCCGTGGCGCCAGGAGTACCGCTCCACGAGTTCAATGGCATGGGCCAGGGTGTGGCCGTAGTTCAGGATTTCGCGCAGCCCCGATTCCTTGAGATCTTCCGAGACGACGTCGGCCTTGACCGCGATGGCGCGTTCAATGAGCTCCCGCAGGGTGTGCGAGCCGGGATCGGTGGCCGCCGCAGGGTCCTTTTCGATCAGGTCAAGGATGGCCGGATCTGCGATGAAGCCGCATTTAATGACTTCAGCCATGCCCGAAATGATTTCGTTCCTGGGCAACGTGTTCAGCGTGTCCAGGTCCACCAGCACGCCGGCCGGCGGGTGGAAGGAGCCCACGAGGTTCTTGCCCTCTGCGGTGTTGATGCCGGTCTTGCCGCCCACGGAGGCATCCACCATGCCCAACAGGCTGGTGGGCATGTGGATGACCTTGACGCCGCGGAGCCAGGTAGCCGCCACAAAACCGGCCAGGTCTGTAACGGCCCCGCCGCCCACTGCCACGATGGCGTCGGAACGCGTGAAGTCGTTTTGGCCCAGGACCTGCCAACAGAAAGCAGCAACCTGGATGTGCTTGCCCTCCTCGGCGTCCGGGATTTCCGCCGTCAGCGAGGTGAAACCAGCTGCAGCGAGTTCGTCGCGGACAGTGTCGCCCGTGAGCCGCAGCGCACGGGGATGGATAACCAGCACACGCCGGACCCGCTCCCCCAGCAACGCCGGAAGGTTCCCCAGCAGACCGCGGCCAACTACGACGTCGTAATTCTGCCCGGCGGATTCGCCGGTAACCTTGATGACTGTTGAATCAACGCTCAATTTTCAACTTTCTGTTTGGCGGCCGCGTGGTCACGCAGTGCAACTTCGAGCCGGTGTCCCAGCTCGCTGACCGAGCCATGGCGGACATCCACCACGAGATCGGCCAGCCGTTCGTAAACGGGTTTCCTGGCAAGAAAGAGTGCGGACCATCGGGCCATGGCATCGCCGGCGAGCAGCGGCCGGCCCGAGTTCCGGGCAACGCGGACGGCCACGGTTTCCTCATCGCATTCGAGGTACACCACAGTGCAGCGGCCCAGAAGCTGCTGCGTGCCGGAATCCAGCACTGCACCGCCACCCAGGGAAATCACGCTGGCTGAGCCTTCTGCATGTTCCACCGCGCTGGCCACGGTCCGGGCCTCAATCTCCCGGAATGCGTGCTCGCCGCGGCCGGCAAAGATGGAGGCGATACTGCCTTGGGCGTCCACGATCAGATTGTCCGTATCGACAAACGGAACGTCCAGCAGCCTGGCCAGCTCGTGGCCGATCGCGGACTTTCCCACCGCCATGGGTCCGATGAGGATAATCGGCTGGTTGCCAGGCACCCCGGCCTTACGGCTCCCGGGCACTAGTGGCCGATCGAGTCCAGGGATGCCGGAATATTGTCCAGGTAACCCTTGATATTGCGGGCGGTCTCCGCCACGGAGTCACCGCCAAACTTTTCGGTGACGGCCTCGGCCAGGACCAGCGCCACCATCGCCTCAGCTACAACACCTGCGGCTGGCACGGCACAGACGTCCGAGCGCTGGTGGTGCGCCTTTGCAGGCTCGCCCGTGCTGACGTCGACCGTGCGCAGGGCGCGGGGCACCGTGGCGATGGGCTTCATTGCTGCACGTACGCGCAGGACGTCGCCGATGCTCATGCCGCCTTCAATGCCACCTGCCCGGTTGCTGGTACGGATAATCTTGCCGTCCGCGTCCTTGACGATTTCGTCGTGGGCTGCGGAGCCGCGGCGCGCAGCTGTCAGAAACCCGTCGCCGACTTCCACGCCTTTGATGGCCTGGATGCCCATCAGGGCGGCGGCGAGCCGGGAGTCCAGCCTGCGGTCCCAGTGGACGTAGCTGCCCAGCCCCGGCGGGAGCCCATAAGCGAGGACTTCCACCACACCGCCCAGGGTTTCGCCTTCTTTGTGGGCGGCGTCAACCTCGGCAACCATGGCGTCAGAGGTCTCGCGGTCAAAGCAGCGCAAAGGATCCGCGTCGAGCGCAATCACGTTGGCCGGAACGGGCAGCGGGCGGCCCTCGGGCACGGTCACGCTGGCAATGGAGACTGTGTGGCTGACCAGTTCAATGCCGAGCGCTTTGAGGAACTGGGACGCCACGGTGCCCATGGCGACCCGCGTGGCGGTCTCCCGGGCGCTGGCGCGTTCCAGGACGGGCCTGGCCTCGGTGAACCCGTACTTCTGCATCCCGGTGAAGTCTGCGTGGCCCGGCCTGGGCCGGGTCAGCGGTGCGTTGCGGGCCTGGTCCGCCAGGACTTCCGGATCCACCGGATCGGCAGCCATGATCTGCTCCCACTTAGGCCATTCGGTGTTGGCGACCTGGACGGCCACCGGACCGCCCTGGGTCAGGCCGTGGCGGACGCCGCCGAGAATGGTCACGACGTCCTGCTCGAACTTCATCCGTGCGCCCCGGCCGTAACCAAGGCGGCGGCGTGCCAACGAATCGGCGATCTGCCCGCTGGTGAGTTCAACACCGGCGGGGACGCCTTCAATAATTCCCATCAGGGCCGGACCATGGGATTCACCGGCAGTCAACCAACGCAACATAATTTCCATCCTGCCACGTATGGCGGTCAGAACGCCCGTCGGGGAAGGCCGACTGCGTCACACATCACATCTATGACAGCTGCATTCACGTCATCACCGCGGCCGCTGAACAGGCGAACCTGTTCCACCGCCTGGTACATCAACATCTCGAGTCCGGGCACCACCGCACCCCCGCCGGACTGCCACGCCGACGCAATCCCGCTGGGCCACGGATCATAGGCCACGTCCAGGAGAACCCCGGGTGTTCCGGTTCCCAAGGCGGCGATTTCCGCCGCCAGCCCGTCCGCTGCGCGCGGCGGGAGAGTGGAAATTACGACGTCGGCACTTGCGGTCGGAACGGCGGCTTCGGTCAGCGGCCGGACGACGATGGAAAGGCCTACTCCGGCCGCGGCGGCGCGTGCTTCCCCTGCCCGGGCGGTATCCCGGACGAACACCTGGGCGTGCTGCGTGCCCAGATCCTTCAGCGCGGCCACTGCGGCTGCGGCCGTTCCCCCTCCGCCCAGGACCACGGCGGCGGGGCTGGCCGCCACTCCGGCGTTCAGGACAGCGTTGACGATACCGGCGACGTCGGTGTTGTAACCGATACGCCTGACGGAGCCGAGGTCGTCCTCGAAGGCGACAGTGTTGACCACGCCCAGGGTCCGTGCCACGCCGCGGACTTCGTCCACTTCGGCAACCATGCTCGATTTAAGGGGCATGGTGACTGAGAGCCCCCGCCAGCCCCGCTGCGTCCTGACCTGTTCCATAAAGGCGGGCAGCGCCTGCTCGGTCAGGTCCAGGGCCGTGTAGTCGATGTCTATCCCGAGTTTGCCGTACGCCGCAAGATGCAGGGCTGGGGACTTGGAGTGGCCGATCGGATGGCCCAGGACGGCGGCCCGGAGACTCATGCGCAGCGGCCCACGTTGGCCTGGCACCAGGCGTTGTACTGGCTTACGTAGCGGTTGTGTTCGTCGAGCGTCTTGGAGAACTTTGTCTCCTTCGTGTCCAGGTTGATGGTTACCCAGTACAGGTAGTCGTTGGCTTTGGGCCTTGCCGCTGCATCGATGGCGGTTTTGCCCGGGGAGCCGATGGGGCCCGGCGGCAGGCCCGGGTTGGCGTATGTGTTGTAGAGGTTGGATTTGTCCTTGCGCTCTGCATCGGTGAAATTGAAGCTCTTGGTGCCCAGCCCGTACGTCACAGCTGAATCCACCTGCAGAAATCCGGAGGTCTGGTCATTCGGCTTGAGGCGGTTGTAGATGGCCCCGGCAACGTCGCCGTACTCAGCCTGTCCGCCTTCGGCCTGGACAATGCTCGCCACGATCACGGCTTCATACTGCTTCGCCGGATCGGTGATGCCCTGTGCCACAAGTTCGTCCGTGGTTACTTTCACCAGCGACTGGAGGATGTCCTTGGCCGGAGTGCCAAGCGGGAAGCGGTGCTCCCCCGGTGCGAGGTAACCCTCAAGGTTTTTGGCGTTGGCCGGGAGCCCAAACTGCTGCGGGGAGTCGCTGAGCTGCTTAAGCTGCAGCACTGACACCCCTGACCCCTCGGAGATGGCCTGAAGCGATTCGCCGACCCTGAGACCGGCACTCAAGGCGAAGTAGATGACCTTGCTCTTGTCGGTGCCGAGAAGGACGCTGACGGCGTCGGAGTTCTTCATTTCCATCTTGAATTTGTAGTCCCCAGGCGACAGCGTTCCGCCGGAAGAAGCAAATGCCTGCAGGAAAGTGTCAGCGTTGGCTACGACTTTCCCGCTTTCCAGTTTGGTGGCCACGGAGCGCGTACCTTCACCCGGCTGGACCGAAACCATGACTTCGCCCGTGCCTGGCCCGGGGTAACCTGCCGCTTTGTCGTTTCCCAGCAGGGGTTTCAGGAACTGCGCGCCCACGGCGATCGCTGCCACGAACACCACAAGAGTCAGGAACAGTGCCAGGAGGCGGCGGCGGCGCCGCACCTTCTTGGAGGGCTTCGCCACTACGGAACCCGCGGCTGCGCCGGCGAACAGGCCGGAGCCGGCGGAGTGATCATCTGGATGGTGGTCATCGACATGGTGATCATCAAAGTGGCCTGCATAGTGGTGTTCTTCGTCCGGATAGTGGTGCCCGGCGTCGTGCGCTTCGTAATGGTGTTGGTCTTCGGGGTGGTACTCCTGGACCTGGGCGTCATCCGGATGGTGGTCTGCGATCGGCACGGCGTTCTGGATGGACGGCGGCTCATCAGGAGCTGTGGGAATAATCGGCTGCAGCTCAGTCTCGGGTGCGTGGACCGGTTCCGGCTGGGGCTCGGGGGCTGGCTCGCGTAGGGGGGCAGGCTCAGGAGCGGGTGCAGCTTCCGGGCTGGAAGCCGTGGCAGGTGCCGGCGCATCCTGCCCCGTTTCGTAGGCCTGCTCGGGAACTACATCGTTGCCTCCCGTGTGCTTCTCCAGGGCGCGGAGCTCTTTTCGGGTCAGCGGCCTGGCGCCATGGTTGCTCGTGGCGCCTGAGGGGTCGTCATTATTGGACGGGCTCACTGTAGCCTTCCGTGTTCTGGGATCGGGTCGTGCCTTCAGGGGCCGCATGGTCGGGCTGAACCGCCGAACCTGCTCCGGATGGCCGAGTACGGGGCGGCTCAGTCACGCGCCTGCCAACGTCCGTTCCCCTGGCTTTTTGCATGTCGATGGCGTGCTGGAGGATGCCTGCCGCCGCCACCTGATCCACCACTTTACGGTGGCTCCGGCTGCTCATGCCAGCTTCGTGCAGGTTACGGTGCGCCGTAACACTGCTCAGGCGCTCGTCCACCAGGTTGACGGAAACATCCATTTCGCGGGCAACGAACTCCGCAACCAGCAGTTCGGCGTAGATGGTGGCCATCCTGGCAGAGGCGTGTTCCTCGCCCTTCATGGTGCGTGGCAGCCCCACGAAGACCTGGACGGCGCCCAGCTCGACAGCCAGCGACACGATGACACGCACGTCTGAATTCTTCTTGACGTTGCGGTCCAAGGTCTTGTGGGGAGTGGCGAGGATTTCGTCCCGGTCGCAGATGGCGACACCCACGCGCACGGTGCCGACGTCTACCCCCAGTTTGATGCCCTGGGGATAGACGGCGGCGCCAACGGATTCTGTCACAGGTTCGCTAGCGCCGGGAGATGGCGTCCACAACGGCGGCCAGCGCCGGTGCGATCTTGGCGGCGTCCGTGCCGCCACCCTGGGCAACGTCGTCCTTGCCGCCGCCGCCGCCGCCGAGGATTCCGGCCGCGATCCGGACCAGGGCACCGGCCTTCACGCCGGCTTCCCGGGCTGCCTCGTTGGTGGCCACAAGAATCATGGGCCGGTCATTGCTGACGCCGGCCACTGCCACTGTGGATGCTCCCGAACCGAGGCGGTTGCGCAGGTCGAGGGCGAGGTTGCGGATGTCATCTGCGCCGCCGATCTGGCCGGCGTCGTGTGCGATGACCTGGACGCCTGCTGCTTCCCGGGCTGTACCCACAAGGTCTCCGGCCGCCGCGGCGATCTGTTCCTTGCGCACCCGGTCGAGTTCCTTCTCCGTGGCCTTGAGCTTGTTCAGCGTGCTGGCGATCCTGTCGGCGAGCTGGCCGGACGGCACTTTGAGCATCTCGGTCAGTTCAGTCACCAGGGCGCGCTCGGCGGCCAGATGGCGGAAGGCATCCATGCCCACGAAGGCCTCAACACGGCGGTTGCCTGATCCGACTGACTGCTCGCCGAGCAGCGACAGGCTGCCGATCAGGGACGTGTTTGCCACGTGCGTGCCGCCGCAGAGCTCCCGGGACCACGCGCCGTCGATCTCCACAACACGGACTTCGCTGCCGTAGTTTTCGCCGAAGAGCGCCATGGCGCCCAACGCCTTGGCCTCTGCCAGGCCCATGACCTTGGTCTCCACGCGGAAGTTATTGCGGATGGCGAGGTTGGAGACTTCCTCTAGTTCCGAACGCGCGGCGGTGCTGAGGCCTTCGCCCCAGGCGAAGTCGAAGCGCAGGTAGCCGGCCTTGTTGTAGGAACCGCGCTGGGTTGCTTCGGGGCCGAGGATCTGGTGCAGGGCGGCGTGCACAATGTGCGTGCCGGTGTGGGCCTGCTCGGCCGCGTGGCGCCGCTCGCGGTCCACGGCTGCGCGGACCAGGGAGTCGGAGCCGATCTCGCCTTCGCGGACGATTGCCTTGTGGACGCTCAGGCCTTTGACGGGCCGTTGGACGTCCAGGACTTCGACGACGAATCCGTCACCGGTGATGAGGCCGGTGTCAGCCGACTGGCCGCCTGCCTCAGCGTAGAACGGGGTCTCCGCCAGGACGAGTTCAATTTCGTCGCCGGTGGCGGCGTGCCCCACGTTCTGTCCGCGGCTCAGGATGCCCCGGACCCGGGACTCGCCATCGAGCTCGGTGTACCCGGTGAAGACAGTCTCGCCCTGCGCCAGCAGCTCCTGGAAGGCGCTGAGATCGGCGTGGCCGCCCTTTTTGCCCTTCGCGTCGGCCTGGGCACGGTGGCGCTGTTCGAGCATCAGTCGGCGGAATTCCGGCTCATCGACCTTGAGGCCGGCTTCCTCAGCCATCTCCAGGGTGAGGTCGATCGGGAATCCGTAGGTGTCGTGCAGGGCGAAGGCATCGGCGCCGGACAGCGCCGTGCCGGCGGCCTTGGACTCCGTCACGGCGTCTTCGAGGCGGGCGGTACCTGAAGCGATGGTGCGAAGAAAGGCCCGCTCTTCGGCATAGGCGATACGGCTGATGCGGTCAAAGTCGGTTGCCACGATGGGGTAGACGCCCTTCATGGCATCTCGTGAGGCGGGGAGCAGGTCCGGCAGGCAGGCCTTTTCGATGCCGAGCAGGCGCATGGAACGCACGGCGCGGCGGATCAGGCGGCGCAGGACGTAGCCGCGGCCCTCGTTGGACGGGGTCACGCCGTCGGCGATCAGCATAAGGGCCGAGCGGATGTGGTCGCCGACCACCCGCATGCGGACGTCGTCCGTGTGGTGCGGATCCTCGGGTGTTTCGGCCGACGTATACTCCCGGCCCGACAGTTCGGCTGCCTTGTCGATCACAGGCCGGACCTGGTCGGTCTCGTACATGTTCTCGACGCCCTGCAGGATCATCGCGAGGCGCTCCATCCCGAGGCCGGTGTCGATGTTCTTTTTGGGCAGCTCCCCGACGACGTCGAAATCGTCCTTGGAGCGGACGTTGTCGATCTGGTACTGCATGAACACCAGGTTCCAGATTTCAACGTAGCGGTTTTCGTCGGCGATGGGACCGCCCTCGACGCCGTAGGCAGGTCCCCGGTCGTAGTAGATCTCCGAGCACGGGCCTGCGGGGCCCGGCTGACCGGTGTGCCAGTAGTTGTCGGCCTTGCCCATGCGCTGGATGCGCTCGGACGGGACGCCGGTGTTCTTGAGCCACAGCTCCTTGGCTTCGTCGTCCTCTTCGTAAACAGTCACCCACAGCAGTTCCGGCGGTAGGCCGTAGCCGCCGTCGTCCACGCTCTTGGTGAGCAGCTCCCAGGCGTACTTGATGGCGTCTTCCTTGAAGTAATCACCGAAGGAGAAGTTTCCGCACATCTGGAAGAAAGTGCCGTGGCGGGCGGTCTTGCCGACCTCTTCGATGTCACCGGTGCGGATGCACTTCTGGACGCTGGTGGCCCGGGCGAAAGGGGCCTCTTCGCGGGCAGTCAGGTAAGGGATGAACGGGACCATGCCGGCCACGGTGAACAGGAGGGAGGGGTCGCTGGAGACCAGCGAGGCGGAGGGAACCGCGGTGTGTCCTTTGCTGACAAAAAAATCCACCCAGCGCTTTGTGATCTCCTGCGACTTCATGAGCTGATTACATACCCTTCTTGGTTCACGCGTTGTGCCACGCATGACGTATTGATTCAGACGGCAGTGCCGGCAAGCGGCGGCTGCTGGATTAATTCTCGCGCTATTTTCCCGCGCGTTCAGCGGCGGGCTGCATCCTGGGATGCGACGGGCGGGGAGTCGATCCCGAGAGCGGCCCGAAGGTCCGTCTCGCGCTCACTCATTCCGGCACGCACGGCGTCGGCGAAGTCGTACACGCCGTCAGCCAGCCGGCCCACCGCGCGGTTCAGGCCCTCGGGCCCCAGGGTGGACTGGGCTTCGCTGATCTTGCGGAAAGCAATGACACCGATGGCCACGCCGATTCCCATCCAGACAAATCGTTTCATTTCAGTTCTCCGGTGGCTTAGCGGCTGCGGCGGCCGGGTGCGGGCTTCTTGCGGTTGGCGAGTGCTGAACGCACGCCGTAGCTGAAGGCTGCCACCTTGATCAGCGGTGAACCGACTGTCGCGGCAACGAGTGATGACAATGCGGAAAGGTTTGCCGACGCATCTGAAACGTTGGAGGCGATGCCATCCACTTTCTTCAACTGCTCGTTGGTGCTGGACACGGTCGCGGTGACTTCGTCCATCAGGGGCGTGGCGCCGTCGCTGAGGGAGCGGATCGAGGTCCGGATTTCTTCCAGCACACTGCCGAGCTTCAGGATGGGCACGGCGAGCAGCAGCACCAGGAGCGCGAACACCCCGGCTGCGATCAGGCCGGCAATATCGCCACCAGACATAGACGTTCATCTCCTTGAAACTGACGTGGATCTTTTACCTCCGCGCACGCTGCCTTGATGCGTTCCGCAGATGTCCCCCAAGTACCTTACATACAAAGAAGCCCGTGGCGCTTGCCACGGGCTTCTCTGGATACGCTGCTGGGATTTAGCGTGCGTAGAATTCGACGACGAGCTGCTCTTCGCAGGTTACGGGAACCTCGGAGCGCTTCGGGCGACGAACCAGGCGGGCCTGCAGGGCGTCAAGCTTGACGTCCAGGTAGGCCGGAACCTGGGGCAGGACGTCGCGGTGTGCGCCGGCTGCTGCAACCTGGAGCGGAACCATGGTTTCGCTGCGGGTGTGGACGTGAACCAGCTGGCCCTCGCCGACGCGGAACGACGGGCGGTCAACGCGGATGCCGTCAACCATGATGTGGCGGTGCACAACCAGCTGGCGGGCCTGGGCGATGGTGCGGGCGAAGCCTGCACGCAGCACGAGGGCGTCGAGGCGCATCTCGAGCAGCTCGATCAGGTTTTCACCGGTCAGGCCCTTGGTGCGGCGTGCTTCTTCGAAGGCACGGGTCATCTGGGCTTCGCGGATGCCGTACTGGGCTCGCAGACGCTGCTTTTCGCGCAGACGTACGGCGTAGTCGGAGTCCTGCTTCTTGCGGGCACGGCCATGCTCACCGGGGCCGTACGGACGGCGCTCCATGTATTTGGCGGCCTTGGGGGTCAGAGCGATGCCGAGTGCACGCGAGAGGCGTGCTGTACGGCGAGCACGAGTGTTGTTAGCCACTTGTGTCCTTCCAATATCTGCGGTGTGTCAGTGTTACTGGCCTCCATAATGGAGAGCATCGGCCAACCGCTGCCTTTTGCTACTGGGCACAGGGCTACCCCAACAAAACAGCAGAAAATACTGAAGGATGGGGAGATTGCGTCCGCGCCTTGCCAGACAACGAACAATCTTAGCAGGATTCGGCAGCATCCCACACTCCGGCCGCCGCTCCCCCGCGTCACTCCGGTGGCATGACCGCGGGGTCACTCCATAGCGCACGCCGGTCAGGTACTGCGGATGATCTTCCGCAGCCTTTCGAGGCGCACGGCAATGTCCCGTTCCGCACCGTTGCCGGTGGGCTCGTAGTAGTCGCGGCCTACCAAGTCATCCGGCGGGTACTGCTGGCTGGCCACGGAATGGGGGGCATCATGGGCGTACTTGTAGCCGAGCCCGTGGCCCAGCTGCTTGGAGCCCGGGTAGTGCGCATCACGCAGGTGCGCCGGGATCCCGTTGCCCAGCCCGGCACGGACATCCGCGACCGCCTTGTTGATTCCCATGTATGCGGCATTGGATTTCGGCGCGGTGGCCAGGTGCACCACGGCCTCGGCCAGGACGATCCGCCCTTCGGGCATGCCGATCAGCTGCACCGCCTGGGCGGCGGCAACGGCCGTTTGCAGCGCCGTGGGGTCCGCCATTCCCACGTCCTCCGCCGCCGAAATCACGATGCGCCGGGCGATGAACCTCGGATCCTCCCCAGCCTCCAGCATCCTGGCGAGGTAGTGCAGTGCGGCGTCCACGTCGGACCCGCGGACGGACTTGATGAAGGCGCTGGCGACGTCGTAGTGCTGGTCCCCGGCGCGGTCGTACCGCACGGCGGCCACATCCAGGGCACGTTCGGTGTGCTTGAGCTCGACGATAACCCGCGAGTCGGCATCTGCGTCGTCCGCATCCCCGAATGCCACGCCCGCCGCGGCTTCAAGGGCCGTCAGGGCACGGCGCGCGTCGCCGCCGGCGAGACGAACGAGGTGGGCCAGGGCCTCGGAGCTGAGCTCCACTTTCCCGTTCAGGCCGCGATCGTCCGATACGGCGCGCTGCAGGAGCCCTTCGATGTCCGCCTCCGTCAGCGGTTTCAGGGTGAGCAGGAGGGAACGGGACAGCAGTGGCGAGACCACCGAAAAGGACGGGTTTTCGGTGGTTGCCGCCACGAGCACCACCCAGCGGTTCTCCACGCCGGGCAGCAGGGCATCCTGCTGTGCCTTGTTGAAGCGGTGGATCTCGTCAAGGAAAAGCACGGTGGTGGTCTTGTACAGATCCCGTGCCGTCAGGGCTTCGTCCATGACCCGCCGAACGTCCTTGACGCCTGCGGTAATGGCGGACAGTTCCACGAACTTCCGCCCCTTGCCCTTGGCGATCACATGGGCAAGGGTGGTTTTCCCGGTCCCGGGAGGTCCCCAGAGGATCAGGGAGCTGGGGCCTGCTGGGCCCAGGGCGTCGGTGCCGGCCGCCAGCTGCCGCAACGGCGATCCCTGCCCCAGCAGGTGCTGCTGGCCCACCACGTCATCGAGCGTGCGTGGCCGCATCCGTACGGCCAAAGGACTGCGCGGCGCGGCGGTACGGCCGGACGACGGTTCGTCACCGTCGTCGTCATCATTGCCATGCCCTTGGGCGAAGAGATCATCCACATAGATAGGCTACTCACTAGTTCGCCGCCCCACTTCCGCCCGCCACCTAAGGGATCCCGCCATGAGCGCACGCAGCACCCCCGGCGCCGGCCGTCCGGGGTCCGTCAGGACCGCGTTTGTGTCCGGCGAACGCCTGGCTGGCTGGGCTGAGCGCTTCGGTGCCTCCCACGGCGGCTTCCGGATCAGCGATGACGACGACGGCGTGCGGCTGCTGGCGGACGACGGCACCACCGCGTTACTCCAGGCGCCCTGGCCACCGGACGGACGGCCTGGACGGGGCGCCGATCCGCTGGAGCGCCTGGCCTCCGTCGCCGCCCAGCCCCGGACGGCCGGACTGGTCCTGGTGCGGCGCGGCGGCTACGCGGCGGCCGTGGCAAGGGAAGGCATCCTGCTCGCGTCCAAGACGGGCACCCGCTACGTGCAGTCCCGGACTGCGGCCGGTGGCCAGTCCCAGCAGCGGTTCGCACGCCGCCGGGCCAACCAGGCGGATGAGCTGGTGGAGAAAGTGGCGGCGCACGCAGCAGCGGTCTTCGGCGGCCAACCACTCGAATATGTTGCTCCCGGCGGAGACCGGACCCTTGCGGGGCTGGTCCTGGACCACTCGGCCATGAGGCTCTATGCCGCAGTCCCCCGGCTGGACTTCCTGGATGTGCCCGATCCCAACGCCACGGTGCTGAGTAAGGCCGCCGCGGATGTCTGCGCCGTCAGGATCCAGGTCGCCGACGCGCCGGCGACCAACCCGAATTTTCGGGCCACTTAACAGCCGGTCAGATGCCGCGTGGGCCGTTCCTGCCGGTACAGGTAGCGGCCGGTTTCCCTGAATCCCGCCTTGGCGTAGAGCTGCTGGGCGCCGGAATTCGCCACAGTGACCAGCAGCCAGTAACCGGCTACGTTCCGGGCGGCGCCTTCGTGCAGGAGTGCCCGCATAATCCGCAGGGCATGGCCCCGCCGCCGGGCGTCCGGGCGCGTGGCCATGCAGTAGAGCCCGCCCCATCCCCCTGTTGCCTCCGCGTCAGGAACAGCCAGCCGTCCGACGGCGGCGGGGACGCCGTCGTCGGACCTCACCAGGGCATACACCGACGGGCAGCCTGCCAGGATGCTGTGTGCCGTCTCCCGCTCGGCCGGGCCGCCGCGGCCATCGACGCTCCACCACAGCTCAAGCCACTCCTCGCTGGCGTCCGTGGAGATCTCGACGCCGGGATCGGCCACCGCGGGGTGGCTCCCAGCAGAGTGGGTGCCCCCTGGTCGAGCCGCAGGTTGGTCCGCTCCGTTCGCGCCGTTGCGCCGGCACATCACCAGTGTTTCGGACTGCCGGGTGAAGCCTTCCCTGTCAAGGACGGTATTCAGTCCGGCGGAGCGGGGATCATCGAAGACCTGGAATATCAACGGCAGGCGCCTGCGGCGGTACCAGAGCCGCGCCGCACGCAGAGCCTCGTGCTGCCGGCCGGTGTCGCGATCCGGCTCGCGAAGCCAGACCGAGTTGGCCCGCTGGGTCACGCCGGAGGCCGCGCGAAGCACCCAACCGTCGGACTCCTCGCGCTCCGGGGCCAGCCAGGCGGCGTCCATCATCGTCTCAAGCCCGGGCATGGCCGGTGCTGGGACTGAAGCAAAATCTGAAATTGTCATGGCATACCACTCTTCAAAATGCGAAAGACCCCCCGGTTTCCCGGGGAGCCTCTCGACTGCGGTGTTCAGATTACTCGGCCTTTTTGGGCTCTTCCGGTTTCGTTTGGGGCTTAAAGTCCACGCCGGCTTCCTTGCGCTGCTGCGCCGTGATCGGTGCGGGTGCCTGCGTCAGGGGGTCGTACCCGTTGCCCGTCTTCGGGAACGCAATGACGTCGCGGATGGACTCAACGCCCGCCAGCAATGCCACCACACGGTCCCAGCCGAACGCGATGCCACCGTGCGGTGGAGCGCCGAACTTGAAGCCTTCGAGCAGGAAGCCGAACTTAGTCTGGGCATCTGCCTTGTCCAGCCCCATCAGTTCGAAGACCCGCTCCTGGACATCACGCTCGTGGATACGGATGGAGCCGCCACCGATTTCGTTGCCGTTGCAGACAATGTCGTACGCGTAGGACAGGGCCGATTCCGGATCCTTGTCGAACGTGTCCATGAACTCGGGCCTGGGCGAAGTGAAGGCGTGATGGACGGCCGTCCACTTTCCGGCGCCAACTGCCACATCGCCGGACGCCACCGCTGCGGCGGCCGGTTCGAACATGGGGGCGTCAACAACCCAGCAGAAGGCCCAGGCGCTGGGATCGATCAGGCCGGTGCGGTGGCCGATTTCCACGCGGGCAGCACCCAGGAGGGCGCGGGCCGCCGACTTCTCACCGGCGGCGAAGAAGATGCAGTCGCCGGGCTTGGCGCCCACGGCGTCGGCGAGGCCTGCACGCTCGGTTTCGTTCAGGTTCTTGGCAACCGGGCCAGCCAGTTCGCCGTCCTCCTTGAAGAGTACGTATGCCAGGCCCTTGTGGCCGCGCTGCTTGGCGAATTCCTGCCAGCCGTCCAGGGTGCGTCGCGGCTGGGAAGCGCCGCCGGGCATCACCACTGCCCCGACATACGGGGCCTTGAAGACGCCGAAGCCGGTGTCCTTGAAGAATTCAGTGAGCTCAGCCAGTTCCACGCCGAAACGGAGATCCGGCTTGTCCGAGCCATAGCGCGCCATCGCATCTGCGTAGGTGATGCGCTGGATGGGCGTGGGGATCTCGACGTCGATCAGCTTCCACAGCGCCTTGACGATGTTTTCGCCCAGGGCAATGATGTCGTCCTGGTCCACGAAGCTTGCTTCGATGTCCAGCTGGGTGAATTCGGGCTGGCGGTCGGCGCGGAAGTCCTCGTCGCGGTAGCAGCGCGCGATCTGGTAATACTTCTCGAAGCCACCCACCTGCAGGAGTTGCTTGAAAAGCTGTGGGGACTGCGGGAGGGCGTACCAGGAACCCGGCGCCAGGCGGGCGGGCACCACGAAGTCGCGGGCGCCTTCCGGCGTCGATCGCGTCAATGTGGGGGTTTCGATCTCGACAAAACCGTCCTGGTGGAGCAGTTCGCGCGCAATCCGGTTGGCTTCGGAGCGCAGCCGGAGGTTCCTGGCGGGGCCGGGGCGGCGCAGGTCGAGGTAGCGGTGCTTCAGGCGTGCTTCCTCACCGACTTCCACGTGCTCATCGATCTGGAACGGAAGCGGATCGGAGGTGTTGAGGATAACCACCTTGTCCGCCATGACCTCGATGGCGCCGCTGGCGAGGTTGGGGTTTTCGTTGCCCTCAGGGCGCTTGGAGACCGTTCCGGTGATCTGCAGGACGTACTCGTTGCGCAGGCCGTGGAAGACCTCTTCCTCACGGACCACAACCTGGGCCACGCCGGATGCATCGCGCAGATCCACGAACGCAACACCACCGTGATCACGACGGCGGCCCACCCAGCCGGCCAGGGTTACGGTTTGTCCAATGTGCTCGGAGCGAAGGGATCCGAGGTCATGTGTGCGCAGCACAGCACGCCTTTCTGAAGACGACAGCAGGAAAACAAAAGAAAAAACTGCATAGGATCGTTCCGGGAACAATCCCGTCTGAGTTTACCCGCTGGAAGGGCCCGCCTACCCCATGTCCGAACACCAGCAGCTGCAACGGAGGCTTGGCGTGTTTGACGCCACGTCCATCGGCCTCGGCTCCATGCTCGGGGCCGGCGTTTTTGTGGTCTTCGCCCCGGCCGCGGGACTGGCCGGACAATTCCTGGTCCTCTCCGTACTGATCGCGGGTGCCGTTGCCTACTGCAACGCGGTGGCTTCCGCGGAGTTGGCCGCCCGGTATCCGGCGAGCGGCGGAACGTACGTATACGGACGCAGACGTTTGGGGGAATGGCCTGGTTTCCTGGCCGGCTGGGGATTTGTCAGCGGCAAAACGGCCTCCTGCGCCGCCATGGCCCTCACCTTCGGCCACTATGTCTCACCGGGCTATGCAGTGCCGGTTGCCATCGCTGCGGTCGTGGCGCTGACCGCTGTGAACCTGTTTGGGATTACCCGCACAGCGCTGCTGACCAGGATCCTGTTGTGCGTTGTTCTGGCCACGCTGGTGTTCGTTGCCGTTGCCGCGATCGTCGGGCCGCATCCGTCAGGCTTTTCAACAGGCGGGACGGCCGACGGCGGAGCTGCCGCTGGCAGTGTTCGCGCCGACCTGGGCGGGGTGCTGCCGGCCGCCGGCCTGATGTTCTTCGCCTTCGCCGGCTATGCGCGCATCGCCACCCTGGGCGAGGAAGTCAAGAACCCGGCCAGGACCATTCCGCGCGCGATCCTGGCGGCCCTCGCCGGCGCCTTCGTTATCTACCTGGCGTTGGCGCTGCTGCTCCAAAACCACTTGACCGAAGGCCGGCTGGCCGCCACTTCGGCCCCGCTGCTGGACGCTGTAGTGAATTCGCAGTTCGCCGCCGGTGCACCGCTCGTCCAGGCCGGCGCGGCAGCGGCGTGCCTGGGTGCGCTGCTTGCGCTCATCACCGGCGTGGGGCGCACAACTTTGGCTATGGCGCGCGAACGCGATGTGCCGGCTCAATTGGCCCGGGTGGGCGGCCGGCACGCGGTGCCGTTCGTGGCAGAACTCGCGGTGGCCGCCGTCGTGATTCTCCTGATCCTGACCACTGACGTAATGACGGTGGTGGGGTTCTCCAGCTTCGGCGTGCTCATCTACTACGCGGTGACCAACGCCGCGGCGTACACCCTGGTGGAGCATCCGGCCCACGGCCCACGGTGGCTCAATGTGGCCGGCTTCATCAGCTGCCTGCTGCTGGCCTTCACGTTGCCGCCCGCCTCAGTGCTGGGGATGGCCGCTGTCCTGGCCGCAGGAGCGGCCGGCCGGTTCGTGGTGCTTCGGCTGCGCCGCTAGCTGGCGCCAAACTGCGCCGGTCAGGCCGGCTGGCCGGCTGCTGCTTCGATTGCTGTCCTGACCTGGACCTTGAGGTCTTCCGACGGCGGCGCCCAGGTTGCGGGATCGGCGTCGGCCTGCTGGCCGGATCGGATGTCCTTGACCTGGTGCGTACCGTCGTCGTCGGTGAACCAGACGAACGGGATGCCGCGGCGGTCCGCGAATTTGATCTGCTTGCCGAATTTCTCCGCCTTGGCAGCCACTTCCGTGGCAATGCCCCGGCTGCGGAGCTGGGCGGCGACATCCTGCGCGGCACCCCAGCCATCGTCAGTGGTGAGCGCCACCAGTACGGCGGTGGGGACCGACCGTGAGGCCTTGGCCAGGTCCTGGCTCAGGATGCGCGACACCAGCCGGGTCACACCGATGGAGAGGCCGACGCCTGGGAACTTGCGGTTGCCCTTGCTCGCCAACGCGTCGTAGCGGCCACCGGAGCAGATGGAACCGAGCTGTTCGTGGCCCACCAGGACCGTCTCCACCACCGTACCGGTGTAGTAGTCCAGGCCGCGGGCGATGCTGAGATCGGCAATGACCTTGCCCGGCGCGCGCTGCACGGCGGCTGCGATCACCTGTTCCAGTTCATTCAGGCCCTCCTCGAGGAGGTCATTCGACACGCCGAGTGCCCGGACCTGAGCCACAAACGAGGTGTCCTCGGTGCGGATTCCTGCCAGCTTCAGCGCTGCCTGCGCCTGCTCATCGGAGGCGCCCAGTTCGGTCTTGAGCAGCTCTGCGACCTTGGTTGCGCCAATCTTTTCCAGCTTGTCGATACTGCGGAGCACGCCGGCGGTGTCATCAAGGCCAATGCCGCGGTAGAAGCCCTCGGCAAGCTTGCGGTTGTTGATCCGCAGGCGGAAGTCCGGAATCGGCAGGGCGCTTAAGGCTTCCGCGATGACCAGGGCAATCTCCACGTCATAGCGAAACGGCAGCTCCCCGTCGCCCACAACATCGATGTCTGCCTGGGTGAATTCGCGGGCCCGGCCTTCCTGTGGGCGTTCACCGCGCCAGACTTTCTGGATCTGGTAGCGCCGGAACGGGAACGCGAGGTATCCCGCGTTCTCGACGACGTACCGCGCAAAAGGCACCGTGAGGTCGAAGTGGAGCGCGAGGGCGTTGGGGTCCGATTTGCCGGCCTTCCCCGCGTCGGAGCTAACGGCGTCGTCGTCCTGAAGGCGGCTGAGACCGTAAACCTCTTTATCAATCTCACCCTTTCGCAGGAGCTGGCCGACGGTCTCCACGGCACGCGTCTCGATGGACGCGAAGCCGTGCAGCTCAAAGACCTTGCGAAGGGTGTCCAACACGTGCAGCTCCACCAGCCGCTCCTCGGGAAGCCACTCGGGGAATCCGGACAGGGAGGCGGTGCGTGCCATGGTGGATGTTCTCCTCTTGATGAAGGGTGCCTGGGACTTTGCCCGGCATTCCACCCGAAACGGGCAGGGAACGGCGGCAGTCCGGCAACTCATGCATAAACTATGTGCGGCAGTCAGTTTATGCGTCATCCGCCGGCATCTCTAATACAGTGGCCGGCAGCGCAGAGGGCGGCCGGCAGACACCCGCGTTCGGATTCAATATTGTCCGGACGCGGCCCGACATACAGGAGGACCAGTGGCGGCCAGTTCACGCAGCGCCCGCGAAGCCAAACGGCGCATCCAGCAGATGGAGGCAAAGCGGGAGCTGCGGCGGGACCAGGAAAAACGGCGCAGACGTGACAACATCATCGCCGCCGGCGCCGGCACCGCCGCCGTCCTGCTCGCCGTCGTGCTCCAGCTGACTGCCTTTGCCGGCAACCCAACGGAGGACGAATACGCGGCCCTTGTGGCCGGCCTGACCAGCCCCACGGACTCCCCCGAGCCTTCCGCGCCCGCCACGAACGGCGCCAACATCCCGGCCGCGGACACCGCCGCGGGCAAGGTGTTCACTGGTGAAATGGCACTGAACGGAAACGTGCTCGGCGTCGAAATCGACGGCACCAAGGCACCCCAGGCTGCCGCGGTCTTCAAAGCACTGACGGACGAGGGCTTCTACAACGGCAGCGCGTGCCACCGGCTGACCACGGGTGAAACCTTCGGACTCCTGCAGTGCGGTGGAGCCACCGCTGCCGCCGACCCCGGGTACACCTGGGGACCCCTCGAAAACACTCCGGCAGACAACACCTACCCTGCCGGCACGATTGCCATAGCCCGGTCCGGCGACAACGCCTACGGCAACGGCAAACAGTTCTTTGTGGTCTACAAAGACACAGTGATTCCCGCCGACTCGGCCGGGGGCTATACGGTGGTGGGCAAGGTGACCTCCGGAATGGAAGCAGTGAACGCCATTGCCGCCGCTGGAATCATCCCTGGCTCCAGCGCGTCAGACGGAGCACCTGTGCAACCAGTCACGGTAGACTCGGTTTCTCTGAAGTAGGAAGCCAGGCCTTATGGCCGCGGTGCAGTACGTGAGTATTTCCCTCCAAGCGAAAGACTTTTAGCGGTGACAGACAGTCAGAAATCCGACGAAACAACAGCAGACCTGACCGAGGTAGCGGCCCCCGTGGCTGACCAGGCAGACGCTGTCCAGGCAACCGCCGAGCAGGCCACGGTTGAAACCGAGGCTCCAGCGGACGTGGAGCAATTCGGCGTGGCCGCCCCGTTTGAAAGTGACGCGGCCGGTACGGCCCCCGCTGAAGAGCCTGCCGCCGTTGACGACAGCGCGGCTGTTCAGGCTCCCGCTGAGGAAGCCCCGGCCCCGGCGCCTGCTACGGCGACTCGACCCGCTCCATCACCGGCAGCCTTCGCCGCCCGGCCCAAGCCGGCAGCAGCCGCACCTGTGGCAGCACCGGCACCCGTCGCCTCCGCGACCTCCCTGGCAGAAGCCGCAAAGTGGGGCCGTGTCGAGGGTGACGGTCACGTATTCCTGACGATCGACGGCGATGAGCACCCGGTGGGCCAGTACCCCGGCGTCAGCAATGACGAAGCCCTTGCCTACTTCGCGCGGAAGCATGACGACATCGTTGCCCAGGTCCTGCTCCTGGAGCAGCGCATCAGCTCCAAAGCGCCCAGCACCGATATGCAGAAGACCGTCACGCACCTGCGTGAGCAGCTGGCGGAGCGGAACATGGTGGGAGACCTCCGATCCACCGAAGCACGGCTCGACGCTGTTTCCGTGCAGATCGCAGACCTCGAAAAGGTGGAGAAGGCAGAACATGACGCCGTTCGCTCCGCCGAGCTCGCGGCCCGCGAGGCCATAGTGGCCGAAGCCGAAGAGATCTCGGGGCAGGATCCCGCACAGATCCAATGGAAGACCTCCAGCGCCCGGATGAACGATCTTTTTGAAAGCTGGAAAACGGCCCAGAAGGGCGGCATCCGGCTTGGCCGCAGCAACGAGGACGCCTTGTGGAAGCGGTTCCGTGCCGCCCGGACCGTCTTCGACCGTCACCGCCGCGCCTACTTCTCCCAGCTGGACAGCACCAATTCGGCCGCAAAATCGGCCAAGGAAAAGCTCATCACCGAAGCCGAGGCCCTGTCCTCATCCACCGACTGGGGCTTCGCCGCGGGCGAATACCGCCGGCTCATGGATGAATGGAAAGCCTCACCGCGCGCCAGCCGCAAGGACGACGACGCCCTCTGGGCCCGTTTCCGTGCCGCCCAGGACGTGTTCTTCACACACAGGCAGGCAGCCAACGAGGAGATCGACCAGGAATACGCCGCCAACCTTACGGTGAAAGAAACGCTCCTCATCGAAGCGAACAGCATCCTGCCGGTCAAGGACCTGGCCGCTGCCAAAAAGGCGCTTCAGTCTGTCCGGGACCGCTGGGAGGAAGCCGGCAAGGTGCCCCGCGCCGACATGGGCCGCATCGAAGCAAGCCTCCGCAAAGTGGAGGACGCTGTCCGCAACGCCGAAGAGGAAAACTGGCAGCGTTCCAACCCCGAGACGAAGGCCCGCACCAACAGCGCCCTGTCGCAGCTGGAAGCAGCCATTTCCGGCCTGCAGGACGACCTCGCCAAGGCCGAGAAAGCCGGCGACCAGCGCAAGATCAAGGGGGCCCGCGAAGCCCTCGAGGCGAGGCAGGCCTGGTTGGACCAGATCCAGCGCTCGGCCAGCGAGCTTTCCTAGTCAATAATTTGTAGGACGCCTTTCGTCAGGCGCCTGTCGCAGGACCCACAGGCCCGGTCCCGGTTATCCACATAACCGGGACCGGGCCTGTGCTGGTTAAGGTTCGACGCGGCAAAATGGAGGGATGGCCACTTCCTCACCGTCCCAATACCCGGACCTGTATTCGCCGGGGAAGCCTTTCGCGTGGCCCGAACTCCAGTCGCTGGCGGCGGATGGCATCCTGGCGCAGTTCCACCAGCACGGATTCACGTTGCCGGACGCTGCAGCGTCCCCCCAGATTCGCGCCAGAACGGTGGCCAGCGCGGTGCCGGCGGCGGTCAGGCAACGCGTGGTAGCCGGGCGGATGACGGCGGCGTGGATCTACGGCTGTGCTGCTGAACCGGACCGCCTCGCGTTGCTTGTGGATGCTAAGCGGCGGATTTCGAGCCTCCGCAATACACGGGGGTGCACGCTCCATGAAGTCCGGCTGGGGCCGTTCGACGTTGTAAGTATGGGCGGGCTGATGGTCTCCAGTCCGCTGCGTACCGCCGTGGATATTGCGCTGCACGTCGACGCCCACCGGGCCCTGCCCGCGCTGGCGGGGTTGCTGGCCCGGCCGGAGCGGGACGTGCGGCTGCGCTTGCTGATCCTGGCCATCGAAGCCAGCCCCCGGGTCCCGCACAAACGGGCTGGATTGGAAAAGCTGGCCCTGCTAGCTCCGGCGCTTGTTGCCGGTGGTCCGGTAGACGTCGAACACACCATCGATGCGCCGCACGGCGCTGAGGACGTGGCTGAGGTACTTGGGGTCCCCCATCTCGAAGGCGAACCTGGAGATAGCCACCCTGTCGGTGGAGGTGTTAACGCTGGCCGCCAGAATGTTGACGTGGTTCTCGGACAGGACGCGGGTGACATCCGAGAGCAGGGACTTCCGGTCCAGCGCCTCAACCTGGATCTCCACCAGGAAAACACTTGACTGCGTGGGTGCCCAGTCCACCTCAACGATCCTGTCGGGCTGGTCCCGGAGATCGGAAATGTTGGTGCAGTCCGTACGGTGCACCGAAACACCGGAACCGCGGGTGACAAAGCCGAGAATCGGGTCCGGCGGAACAGGCGTGCAACAGCGCGCGAGCTTCACCCAGACATCGCCAACGCCGCGCACCACCACTCCGGAATCGGAGAACTTGGTCTTGGCCACCTGCGTAGGGATGCTGACTTCAGTGATGTCGTCGTCGGTGCTCTCGTTGCCGCCCAGGCTTTCAACGAGTTTCTCCATGACCGACTGCGCTGACGTATGGCCGTCCCCTACGCCGGCGTAGAGGCCGGAGATGTCAACGTACTTGAACTCTGCGGCCACCGCTGCCAAGGCCTCGTGCGTCATGAGTCGCTGCAGGGGCAGGTTCTGCTTCCGCATGGCCCGTGTCAGCAGTTCTTTTCCGCGGTCGATTGCCTCTTCGCGCCGTTCCTTGCTGAACCACTGACGGATCTTGTTCCGGGCGCGGGCACTTTTGACGAAGTGCTGCCAGTCCTGGCTCGGTCCGGCGCCTTCAGCCTTCGAGGTGAAGATCTCAACCCAGTCTCCGTGGTTCAGCTCGCTGTTCAAGGGAACGAGCTTGCCGTTGACCCGCGCGCCGATGGTGCGGTGACCGACTTCGGTGTGGACCGCGTAGGCAAAATCCACCGGCGTCGAACCGGCAGGCAGGGCCATGACCTCGCCCTTGGGGGTAAAGACAAAGACTTCCCTGGCGTTGATCTCAAACCGCAGAGAGTCCAGGAACTCCCCCGGATCGGAGGTCTCCTGCTGCCAGTCAACCAGGGATCTCAGCCAGCCCATGTCGCCGTCGCGGGGGCTGCCCGGCCCCACTGCGGTACGGTTGGGCTGATCCTTGTACTTCCAATGCGCTGCCACACCGTACTCAGCCCGGCGGTGCATTTCGTGGGTCCTGATTTGGATCTCCACGGGCTTGCCGCCGGGGCCGATCACCGTGGTGTGCAGTGACTGGTACATGTTGAACTTGGGCATGGCGATATAGTCTTTGAAACGCCCCGGCAACGGGTTCCAGCGCGAATGCATGGTGCCCAGGGCTGCGTAGCAGTCCCGGACCGAATCGACGAGCACCCGGACGCCCATGAGGTCGTTGATGTCGTCGAAATCCTTGTCCCGAACGATCATCTTCTGGTAAATCGAGTAATAGTGTTTCGGCCTGCCCGTAATGGTGGCCTTGATCCGGGCGGTACGGAGGTCGTCGGTGATCTGATCCCGGATGACGCCCAGGCTCTTCTCCCGTTCCGGGGTGCGGTCGCCCACCATCCGGACGATTTCTTCATAGACCTTGGGGTAGAGGGCAGCGAAGGACAGATCCTCCAATTCCCACTTGATGGTGTTCATGCCCAGCCGGTGGGCCAGGGGCGCGAATATTTCCAGGGTTTCGCGGGCTTTTCGTGCCGATGACTCCGCGGAAACAAACCGCCAGGTCCGGGCGTTGTGGAGCCTGTCCGCGAGCTTGATCATAAGGACCCGGATGTCCTTGGCCATGGCCACAACCATCTTGCGGACGGTCTCGGACTGCGCGGCCTCACCAAAGCTGACTTTGTCCAGCTTGGTGACGCCGTCCACCAGCATGGCAACCTCAGGACCGAAGTCCTTCTTGAGGTCAGCCAGTGTGTAAGGAGTGTCCTCCACCGTGTCGTGCAGCAGGGCCGCGGCCAACGTGGTTCCGCTAAGGCCGAGCTCAGCGAGGATGGTGGCTACGGCGACGGGGTGGGTGATGTACGGGTCGCCGCTTTTGCGCTTCTGCCCGCGGTGGCTCTGCTCGGCCACCTCAAAAGCGCGCTGGATGAGGTCAAAGTCTTCTTTGGGGTTGTTCGCGCGTACGGTACGCAGCAGAGGCTCAAGAATGGGCGAATACGGTACCGCGCCGCGCCCGGTCAGCCGGGCCAGCCGGGAGCGCGTCCGCTCGCGTCGGCCGGGAAAAGTAGGGCGTGCGCCCGAATTGTCTACAGGAACTGCCGGCGCCGGGCGTGCGGAAGCGGTCAGCCCGGTCTGAATTCCGTGGCCCGGGCTGTTATCCCCGTCTGCCGTTGGCACCGACGCCGAACGTTCTTCCAATGAAGCACCCCTCACGACTGTTTAATTACCTCAGTCTATTCCCCCGCCAGTTCACATATGTAACCGGGCGCTGAAATGCGAAACGGGCCGGGCGCCGTCGGTTTTCCGACGCCGCCCGGCTCGTTGCGGTGCGATGGGTCAGGCCCCTGCGGGCGCAGCTGATCCTTCGGTCTTGGCGTTGTTCGCGGACCTGCGTTGTTCCACGCGTTTGGCCTGCTTCACCAGGTCAGGTTCATTCTGGCGCAGCCAGGCATACATCGGGGCAGCGATAAATATGGTCGCGGCCGTCCCGATCAGGATTCCGACGAACAGTGCCAGCGACAGGTCCCGCAAAGTGCCCGCCCCCAAAAGGCCGGCACCGATGAACAGGATGGCTCCGACCGGCAGGATGGCCACCATCATGGTGTTGATGGAACGCACCAGGGTCTGGTTGACGGCGAGGTTGACTTCCTCACCAAAAGTGCGGCGGGTGGACGCATCAACATCGGCGGTGTTTTCACGGATCTTGTCGAAGACCACCACCGTGTCATACAGCGAGTAGCTGAGCACCGTCAGGAACCCGATGATGGCAGACGGCGTTACCTCGAAGTCGCTGAGAGCATACACCCCTGCGGTCACGAACATCGTCACCAGCATTCCGGCCATCGCGGACAGCGACATCTTCCAGGTCCGGAAGTAGAGCGCCATCAGCACCGCGGCCAGCGCCACAAAGACGATCAGGCCGATCAGCGCCTGCTTGGTGACATCCGCACCCCAGGTGGGTCCGATAAAAGTTGAGGTCACCTCGTTGTCAGTGACGCCGTAGGCCGAAGTCAGGCCTTCCTTGATCCTGAGCGTCTCGTCGTCCGTGAGCTTGTCCGTCTGGATCCGCATGGTGGTACCGGCGACGTTGGCCACCCGCGGAACGCTACCGGCCACGACGTCTTCCACAACCTGTTGGCCAAGGGCCGAGTCGGTGTTCTGCACGTTGGAGACAGTAAACTCCGATCCGCCGCGGAATTCGATGCCAAGGTTAAACCCGCCCTTGGCAACTGGAATGAGGATTGACAGTGCGACCGCCACCGCCGCGATGATAAACCACAGTTTCTTGGCACTGACGAAGTTGTAGGAGCGCTTCCCGCTGTAGAGCTCGTTTCCGAAATTGGCGAAGCTGCTGGACATTACTTGTTCTCCTTGGCTGCGCTCTTGGAGGAGCTGGTGAGCTGCTCCTGCTTTTCCGCAAGGCGGCGTTCTGCGATGGTCATGCGTCGTTCAGCCTCGGCGACCGCTCCGGTGTTCTTGGCCCGGACTACAGAAGGCTTGGCCTCTGGTGTGCGCAGGCGTCCGGCGCCACGGTAGAGCGGCAAGACGCCGAGTCGTTTGGGGTCAAGGCCCGAGAGCCGGTGGCCCTCCCCGAAGAACTTGGTGCGCGCCAGGACCTGCAGGGTGGGGTGCGTGAACATAAAGACCACGACGAGGTCGGCAATGGCCGTCAGGCCCAGCGTGAATGCGAACCCGCGGACGTTGCCGACAGCCACAAAGTAGAGCACCAGCGCGGCCAGCAGGTTCACGGCCTTGGATGCCAGGACAGTGCGCTTGGCCCGCTTCCATCCGTTTTCCACCGCGGAGACAAGTCCGCGGCCTTCGCGGAGTTCGTCGCGGATACGTTCAAAGTAAACGATGAAGGAGTCTGCGGTCTGGCCGATGGCGACGATGAGGCCGGCCACGCCGGCGAGGGAAAGCCGGTAGTTTTCAGTCCATCCCAAGATGGCTATGGCCAGATAGGTGAGGGCGCCGGCCACCACCAGCGATGCAATGGTCACCAGGCCCAGGGCCCGGTACTGGAAGAGTGAGTAGACCACCACGAGGAGCAACCCGAGGATGCCCGCAAGGAGGCCCATGCGTAGCTGTTCGCCACCCAGAGTTGCGGAGATCTGCTGGTCGCTCTGGATTTCGAAGCTGATCGGAAGCGCGCCGAAGCGGAGCTGGTCAGAGAGTGCCTTGGCTGACTTTTCAGTGAACCCGCCGGTGATCTGCGGACGTCCGTCGGTGATGACCGCTTGCGAACGGGGCGCGGAAATGACCTGGTCGTCAAGGACGATGGCGAATTGCGACTTGGGGTCGGTGCCGGTCTCGCCGCCTGCTGCCACGTAGAACTGGTTCAGCCGTTCGGTGACGGTCTTGAACTTGGCGGTGCCTTCGTTGTCGAACTGGATGTTGACGGCCCAGTCGTTTGTCACAGCGCCCTGGGCACCCTGCTGCAGCTGGAAGGAGGACGTAACGATGTTGCCGCCCTTGACCTCTACCGGTCCCAGGATGTATTTGATGGCGGGTGTGGTCTCTGTTGCCGGTTCACAGGTGACGAGGGGCTTGGTGGGATCGGAGGCTTCGGGGCTCTCCGGCGCAGGATTGTTGCAGTCCGTGGTTTCGAACTGGCGGTAGATGTCCGCGGTGATCCAGTTGATGTCGCTGCCGTTGGCCGGGTCTGCCGTGGGCTTCGGAAGCTGGTCTTCGGGGGTGAGGGATTCCGTGGGGACGGGCGCGCCGTCTCCGTTGAGCAGCACCGGGCGGAAGTTCATGTCCGCGGAGGCCTGGATCAGGTCGCGGGTTTCCTTCGTCGGCGTGCCCGGAAGGCTCACCACGACGTTGCGGCCGGACTGGGTGCTGATTTCCGCTTCGGCAACACCTGAACCATCCACACGCTGGCGGATGATGGCTACAGCCTGGTTGAGCTGTTCTTCATTGATGTCCGAACCGCCCTCAACCTTGGGTGCCAGGATCATCTGGGTGCCACCCTCGAGGTCCAATGCCAGCTTGGGTGCCCAGCTTGCCTGTCCGGCAAGGGTGCCGCCGGCCAGGACGGCGGTCAGCACGGCAAGGACTACACCGAGCCACACCAGTACCCTCAGGCCTGAGTTGTTGGGGCCAGTTCGTGCCATTGTGAATCTTTCTCTTATTTACGGAGGAACCACCGGCGGGAGCTATCAGTCCCACCGGCGGTTGTCCCCAGCCGTAGAGGTGTTATAACGCGGGCTGCCGTGCGGCGAGGACTAGATGTCCTTCTTGCCCTCGTCACTGAGGCGCTTCAGAGTCTCATCCGGGGTTTCGGCGGACACTGCCGGGGTACCGGCTTCATCGCTGGTCAAAGATGATTCGCTGGTCAGCGACGAAGCGTCATCCGGGACGGCCGGAGCCTCGGCTTCGACAGGCTCCACGATCTTGGTCACTGACTGGCGGTGGACTGTCGCCAGGTTCCCGGGCGAGAGTTCCAGGACAACCTTGTTCTCGGCGTCGTCCATGGAGACAATCCGGCCAAAGAGTCCGAAGCTCGTCATGACCTCAACACCAGGCTCGAACCGGGACTGCAGCGTTGCCTGCTGCTCCTTGGTCTTCTTGTTGCGGCGGAACATCATGAAGATAAAGATTCCGAGCATTGCGAACAAGACGATGTTCATTGGATCCACAGGGAAGATTCCGTTCTGTACTGGCGTATCGGGTGTTTGGCAGCGTCCGCATCGTTCCCCGTTGCAGAGAATGTGACGGGCAGGCAACGGCTCCTCGGAGCCGTCGCGGGAACACAGACCCGAACGTGCCGGGTGTCATACCAGTCTAAAGGGAAAAGCTGGGAGGACAGTGCTATTGACCGTTCGGCGCCCATTCGGCCGCGGATCCGGCACTGTCCGGGTCCGGTTCGAACAGATCCAGCGGCTCCTGCCCGAAAACCCCGGCCGGTATGGCAAAGCCCAAGTGGGTCCAGGCCGGAGCCATGGCGATGCGCCCCCGGGGCGTCCGGCCCAGCAGGCCTTCGCGCACAAGGAACGGTTCCGCCACCGTTTCAACGGTCTCGGTCTCCTCCCCCACCGCAATGGCCAGGGTTGAAAGTCCCACGGGTCCCCCGCCGAACTTCGTAATGAGTGCTTCCAGGACTGCCCGGTCCAGCCGGTCCAGGCCCCGCTTGTCCACTTCGTACATGTCCAGGGCCGCGGAAGCAGCGCGGGCGTCAATCTGCTCAATCCCATGCACGAGAGCCCAATCCCGGACGCGGCGGAGCAGGCGGTTGGCAATACGCGGGGTACCGCGGGACCGGCCGGCAATCTCGCTGAACCCCGCGGAGTTGACCTTGAGGTCCAGCAGGCCGGCGGAGCGCCTGAGCACCAGTTCCAGCTCGGCCACGCTGTAAAACTCCAGGTGCCCGGTGAACCCGAACCTGTCCCTGAGCGGGCCGGGCAGCAGGCCGGCGCGTGTGGTGGCACCTACCAGAGTGAAAGGCGGAAGCTCCAACGGGATAGCGGTGGCCCCGGCGCCCTTGCCTACCACAATGTCCACACGGAAATCCTCCATGGCCATGTAAAGCATTTCCTCTGCCGGCCGTGACATCCGGTGGATCTCGTCCAGGAACAGGACCTCCCCTTCGGAAAGCGAGGAAAGGATGGCGGCGAGGTCCCCGGCGTGCTGGATGGCCGGACCACTGCTGATCCGCAGAGGCGCGTTCATTTCAGCAGCCACGATCATGGCCAGGGTGGTTTTGCCCAGGCCGGGAGGGCCGGAAAACAGTACGTGGTCCGCGCTGCGTCCCCGCATCCGGGAGGCCTGCAGGACCAGGGAGAGTTGCCTGCGGACCCGGTGCTGGCCCACGAAGTCATCCAGGTTCTTCGGCCGGAGGGCGGCTTCGATCACCCGTTCCTCGGGTTCCTCCCCGGCCGCCACCACCGAAGGCTCAGCCACGGCTGCCTACGCGGTTGCCGGCCCGCGCGCCGTCCTGGCCCAGCCAGCGCAGCGTGGTCCGAAGGATCTCGGCCACATTGCCACGGAATTCAACCTCGGGATCGTCCGCAAGGGCCTTCTCGATGCTGGCCGCGGCATCCTTTTCCGACCAGCCGAGGCTGGTCATGGCCGCCACCACCTGGGGCTTCCACGCCGCTTCGGCCGGAGTGGACGCCCCGGCGACACCTGCCGTACCGTGCGGCACCAGCTTGCCGGCCAGTTCCAGCACGATCCGCCCCGCCACCTTGGGGCCGATGCCTGGCACCTTCGTGAAGGTTTTACTGTCACCCGTGTGGGCAGCAACCCGGATCGCTTCAGGCTCGTGCACGGCGAGCACCGCCAGTGCGAGCCGCGGGCCCACGCCGCTCACACTCAGCAGGACGTCAAAAACTTCACGTTCGTCGTCAGAGGCAAAACCGAACAGGGTCAGCGAATCCTCGCGCACTATCAGCGAGGTGAAGAGCTTGCCTTCCTCGCCGGTGCGGAGGCGGCTGAGCGTCTGGGGTGTGGCGTTGACACTCATACCGGCACCGTTGAGGTCGATGACGGCAGAGGAAAGGCCAACGTGCGCTACTGTCCCGCGAAGGAAACTGATCAAAGCCGGGCTCCTGGTGTACTGCCGGAATCCTGGGAGCAGGACCGGCTATCCGAACATATCTACGAATACCCTAGCAAGCACGGTGGACATTCAGCGCCCGCGGCGCGCTTTCGCTTCGGCGTCGGCCCAGGCTCGCTGGGCCGCCGTCAGCGACAGGCTGCCGGGGCCGGTGGTGGCAACGGCCGCTCCGCTGCCGGCCCGCCAGGCGTGGGTGATGGCAAGTGCCAGGGCATCTGCAGCGTCCGCCGGCCGCGGCGGCGCGTCCAGCCGAAGGATTTTCGTGACAAGTTTGGTTACGGCTTCCTTGTTGGAGGTGCCGCTGCCGGTCACGGCTGCTTTAACTTCCGACGGCGTATGCAGGGCCACCGGGATCCCGCGCCGGGCCGCGGCGGCAATCACCACACCGGAGGCCTGCGCCACCCCCATTACCGTGCTGACGTTGAGCTGGGAAAAAACGCGTTCGACGGCGAGCACATGGGGTTCATAGCGGTCCAGCCACTCGTCGATGGCCAGGGCAATCACCAGCAGGCGCTGGTCCAGAGTCTCCTTGGGAGACGTACCCACCACCCCGACTGCCACCATCGTGGCCCGCCGGTTCCGTTCGACGTCGACAACACCGATACCGCAGCGGGTGAGGCCCGGGTCAACGCCCAATACGCGCAGGGTCACCCTGGGACATCCGCCCTAGGCCACAAAGCGGACGCTCACTCAACTTCCAGGGCGGCCTGGACTTCGTCGCTGAGGTCGGCGTTGCTGTAGACGTTCTGGACGTCGTCGAGCTCTTCCAGGGCGTCCACGAGCTTCATGAACTTCTTGGCGGCGTCGAGGTCCAGCGGCACCTGCATGGACGGCACAAACTCGGCTTCGTCGGTCTCGTACTCCATTCCGGCTTCCTTAAGGGCATCGCGGATGGCCTGGAGGTCGGTCGGTTCGGAGTGGATCTCGAAGCTGTCGCCGTTGTCCTTGACTTCCTCGGCTCCGGCGTCGAGGACAGCCATCAGGACGTCGTCCTCGCTGAGGCCGTTCTTCAGCATCGAGACGACGCCCTTGCGGCTGAAGAGGTAGCTCACCGAACCCGGGTCGGCGATGGTGCCGCCGTTGCGGGAAATGGCCAGGCGGACCTCGGAGGCTGCACGGTTTTTATTGTCCGTCAGGCACTCGATCAGCAGCGCAGAACCCTGCGGGCCGCGGCATTCGTACATGATCTCGGTGTAGTCAACCACTTCACCGGTGAGGCCGGCGCCACGCTTGATGGCACGGTCGATGTTGTCGGCGGGCACCGACGTCTTCTTGGCCTTGGTGACGGCGAGTTCCAGGCCCGGGTTGCCGGCGAGGTCGGGTCCGCCCATGCGTGCAGCGACTTCGATGTTCTTGATCAGCTTGGCGAACGACTTTGCGCGGCGGCTATCGAGGATGGCCTTCTTGTGCTTGGTCGTTGCCCATTTGGAGTGTCCTGACATGCTTACGCGTCTCCTCTGATCATGCGGATAAAAAGTTCATGTACGCGTTTCTCCCCAGTCACTTCCGGGTGGAAGGAGGTGGCCAACAGGTGGCCGGAACGCACTGCGACAATTCTAGCTGTCCCCGGCAGGCTGGCCGCATGGGAGGCATGCTCCGGGTCCGCAGGCTCAACCTGCGCCAGGATCTGCACGCCGGCGCCGACGCGTTCCACCCAGGGGCCGCGGATGAACACAGCATGCACCGGGGCCACACCGGATTCCGTGGCGCTGAAGTCCAGGCCCTTGAAGTCCAGGTCCGCTTCAAAGGACTCGCGCTGGCGGCCGAAGGCGTTGCGCCGCACCGTGATGTCCAGGCCGCCGAAAGTCTGCTGCGGGTTGCCGGCCAGGTCCGTGGCCGGATCGGCGATCGCGTCTGCGAGAAGGATCATGCCGGCGCAGGAACCGTAGACCGGCAGTCCGTCGCGGATCCGGTCCTTCAACGGTCCGGCCAGCTCAAAGGCGCGGGCCAGCTTGTCGATGGCTGTTGATTCTCCGCCGGGAATGATGAGGCCGTCCAGGCCGTCCAGTTCGGAGGGGCGGCGGATTCCGACGCCGGCGGCACCCGCGGCTTCCACGGCCCGGAGGTGTTCGCGGAAGTCGCCCTGAAGTGCCAGGACGCCGATCCGCAGACCGGAGCCCACGCGTGCAGAAGCAGCCGAAAGGGGGTTTGTCATCCACTCAGCATAATGTGCGCGGGTCCCGAGGCGGCGCCGGAAGCGCTTCCGGGGAGAGGTTCTATGCCGTTGCTGGGATATATTACAGAGCATGCTTTACATCAGTGTTCCGCTCGGCAAGCTGGTCCGCCGGGTCTCCCGGCTCAGGGGCGGGGGGTCCGCCCTGCCCGGGTTGGTGGTCGAGAAAATCGATCCCGGCTTTATGCAGCGGACGCTCGCCACGCTCCCCCACGGCGTTGCAGTTGTGAGCGGGACCAACGGCAAAACCACCACCACAAAAATGGTGGTGGAACTGCTGGAGAGCCAGGGTCTGAAGGTCTTCACCAACCGCACCGGCAGCAATTTCACCCGTGGTGTGGCGGCTGCCCTGCTGGGCGAAGTGGACTGGCGCGGCAGGCTCACGGCCGACGTCGCCGTCCTGGAACTCGACGAAGCCCACGCCGTGCATTTTGTGAACCGTGTTCCGCCCCGGTACAGCCTCCTGCTCAACGTCCTGCGCGATCAGCTGGACCGGTTCGGCGAGATCGACAAGACGGCCCAGCTGCTGCAGCACATCGCCGACAAGACCTCCGGAACTGTGGTCCTCAACAGGGAAGATCCCCGGGTGGCCCGCATCGCGGACACCCTCACGGGCCAGGACGTCCAGTACTTCGGACTGGACGATTCCCTCCTCAGCACCTTCCCCAACGACGACGACATGCGGGCAGCGCCCGGCAGCCCGACCCCCGCGGTGCTCCCCCGCAAGCCGCACGCCGACGTCGTACTCCGCAAAGTGGGGCCGGACACCGCCGATTTTGAGTACGACGGCGTCACTGTCACCACCGCGATGAAGCTCCGCGGCGTCTACAACATCTTTAATGCGGCCGCGGCGCTGACCCTGGCCCGCAGTATCTGTGGCGGCGGTGCCGTCACCGCCGACCACGCCACCCTGCTCACGGCGCTATCCCGGGTGGAGCCCGCGTTCGGCCGCGGCGAAAGCCTCACCGTGGACGGCCAGCCACTGGACCTCGTGCTGGTCAAGAACCCCAGCGGTTTCCGGCTGGGGCTGAAGTCCTTCCCCGCGGACGGCTATGCCACCATGATCGCCATCAATGACAACTACGCCGACGGCCGGGACATGTCCTGGCTGTGGGACGTGGAATTCGATTCGCTCCGCGACGGCGGCGTGGACCAGCTCACCGGGTCCCGGGCCTACGATATGGCACTGCGGCTGCAGTATGACGACGTCCGGATCGGCGCGGTCCAGCCGGAGATCGCGCCCGCACTGACCGAATTCATCCGTGCGGCCAAGGGCAAACCGAAGCGGATCTTCTGCACCTACACAGCCATGCTGGCCATCCGCCGCGAGCTGTCCAAAATCACCACAGTGGAGGTGGTCTCATGACCGCTGAATCAACCGGCATCGGGCCGGACGGCGTCGAACAGAATTCCAAGGGCACCATCCGCGTCCTGCAGCTCTACCCGCGGGACATGAACATCTACGGCGACTGGGGCAACGCCCTGGTGATCAAGCAGCGGATCGGCTGGCACGGTTACACCCCGGAGCTGCTGGAGTACAACGTCGGCGACGAATTTCCGGCCGATGTGGACCTCATCGTGGGCGGCGGCGGGCAGGACAGCGGTCAACTGGTCATCCAGGATGACCTGCACTCACGCGCCGGTGTCCTGACCGGGCTGGCGGAAGACGGCGCCCCCATGCTGGTGATCTGCGGGCTGTATCAGCTGTTCGGACGCTTCTTCAAGACCCGCTTGGGTACGGTCATCCCGGGGATCGGCATCCTGGACGTGGAAACACACGGCACCGACGAACGCCTGATCGGCAACGTCAAGGTGGCCACACTGGAGTTCGGCGAGGTTCTGGGCTACGAGAACCACAGCGGGCAGACCACCCTGGGTGCCGGCGTCCGGCCGCTCGGCACCGTGGCCAAGGGCACCGGCAACAACAGCAGCGACGGCCACGAAGGCGCCCGGTACCGGAACGTCGTGGCCAGCTACCTGCACGGCTCCCTGCTGCCGAAGAACCCGGCGATTGCCGATTTCCTCATCAGGACCGCCGCAGAGCGTAAGTACGGGACGTTTGTCCCGGGTGCCCCCGATGACCGCTACGCAGTACTGGCCCGGGAGCACGCTGCGCGCCGTCCGCGCTGATGGACTTTCGGCAGGGCCATGGCCACCCTGCCGTCAGCGTCACCGCCAGTGGAAGTACTCACGGTGGATGTTCGCCGCACGCACCCCGGAGCCGCGGAATTCTTTGCGGAACTGACGGAGCATTCCGTCGGGACCGCCCATAAAGACTGAGAGCTCACGCGGATCGGCTTTGACCGTTTCCAGCACCCGTTGCGGAGTCAGGCGTCCCTCGGAAGTGGTGTCAACCAGGTGGACCGTCAGGCGGGGATGCCTTCCTGCGACAGTTTCGATCTCGTCGGCAAACGGCGACCGGCCAGCAGACGTGACAAAAAAGTCGACCGATTCCTTGAGCTCACCGTCGAGGGACCGAAGCCAGCTCAAAAAGGGTGTGATGCCGACGCCTCCGGCGATCCAGACCTGGTGTGGGGTTCCGGCAAGGCGGTCAAAATTGCCGTAGGGCCCGCTGACCACCGCCGGCATGCCGGGCTGTACCACCTCGGGAAGCCGGGTTGTGTGGTCCCCGAGTGCCTTCACCGTGATGCGGATACTCTTCTCTCCCCGGGATCCCGAGATCGAGAACGGATGCCGTTGCCAGCCGTCCTTCGTTTCCAGGTAGATCATGGCGAACTGGCCCGGCCTGAAATCCAGGGGTTTGCCCAGCGGCCGGAGATGCACGTCGACGAGATCGGGCGCCACTGTCCGGACTTCGTCCACCTGGTAGTCGTGATGCGGCAGGAAGTGCCGGGACAGCAGTTCACGGTAAGCGTAGAATCCCAGCCCCACGCCGCCGATCACCAGGTAGCTCCAACGGAGCACCGGTGTGGATTCGAAGGCGGTTGCATCCAGAAGCCCGTGGAAGAAACCGGCAGCCACGAACAGGCCTGTCAGGCGGTGGAAGCCACGCCACCGTTCATAACCGCCCAGGACACGCGTCAACAGCTTGACCGGCCACGAGTCGCGCGTATTGGTCACTAGTCCGTGGACGGCCGCCGGAAGCATGGTGCGCCATCGCGGCAGGATGGCCCAAACGATCAAAGCCGCGATCCCTACGGCCCCCGGCACCGCAAGTGTCTTACCCAGGCTCGTGGCTTCCGGGTTGGAAGCGAGTTCCAGGTGGGGCAGCAGGAGCAGCGCCCCGGCGATCGCGAGGCGACGGTGCCAGATGGCGGCGTAATCAATACCGCCGAACACCTGCTCGACATGCGCGAGGGTGCTGATCAGTACCAGCGCGACGGAAAAGAGCAGGACTGATTCCCCGCCGAACAGCTGACCGAGGTGGCGCGCCAGGGGTTCGCCCGCGGGCCGTGCCACAAGCCACAATGCCGAATACGCCACAGCGAGGACCCCGATGGTCAGGGGTCCGATGTAGCGGACAGGCAGGCCGAGTATCGCCGCCCGTGGCCTGGGTACCGATTCCGTGCCGGACACGTGGCATGGCTCCTTAGTGGACGTTCCTGGCATCCGCGACGCAGAACCATAGACTCGACGATAGCCTAGGACCGCCGGGTTTTTGTCCACTGATCGAGACTTCGGCGCTGTTAGTCCCCCTTTATCTGGAAGGACTCAGGGAAGGGGCAGTACGACGCCGGCCGGTCACCTCAGGAGGTGACCGGCCGGCGTCGTTTGTTACGGCTGTGGAGCTGTTACCAGCCGCGCTCGGCGAGGCGGTGCGGCTGCGGGATGTCAGCGACGTTGATGCCCACCATGGCCTCGCCGAGGCCGCGGGAGGCCTTGGCGATGACGTCCGGGTCATCGAAGAACGTGGTGGCCTTGACCACGGCAGCGGCACGCTGGGCCGGGTTGCCGGACTTGAAGATACCGGAACCGACGAACACACCGTCAGCGCCGAGCTGCATCATCATCGCGGCGTCGGCCGGGGTGGCGATGCCGCCGGCGG
>NZ_JASBRB010000010.1 GCF_029960665.1 Pseudarthrobacter sp. AL07 | reverse complement strand
CCGCGATGCGCAAGAAGGGCTGGGAAATCCCCGCCCAGCTCGCCCACATCGAGTCCTCCGGCAGCACCCGCCAGGAAGCCAGCACACTGCTGGCAGCCCGTTCCTAAGCCGTAGTTTGGTATCCCTGCGGGCCGGCACCGGACATTCTCCGGTGTCCGGCCCGCAGGCATAAATCACGTAGAATTGAGGAACTATGGCGAACACCCCTGATTCCAGTAACAGCACTCCGGCGGCCTCTGACGCCCCGAAACGTGGCCTCTTCTCGCGCAAGCCAAAACAGGCAAAGGTCAAGAAGCCCAGCCGGCTCAAGCAGATCGGCGAAGTCTTTAACATGACCCGCCGCCATGATCCCATGGTCCCGTGGCTGATGCTGCTGGTGTTTCTGGGTGTTGTGGCTGTCAGCTTCCTGGTGGGTTATTGGCTGGAAAACTGGATCACTGGACTGCTCATCGGCATTCCGCTGGGCCTCCTCGGCGCCACCCTGATCCTCTCGCGTCGTGCCGAACGCGCCGCCTTCGCCCAGATCGAGAACCAGCCGGGAGCCTCAGGCGCCGCACTGGGCACGCTGAAGCGCGGCTGGATCACCGAGGACCAGCCGGTCGCCGTAAACCCGCGCACGCAGGACGCCGTGTTCCGCGCCGTCGGCCGTCCCGGCGTCGTCCTCGTCAGCGAAGGCCCCACCATCCGCGTCAAGCCAATGCTCGACGCCGAGCGTAAACGCCTTGCGCGCATCCTCCCGAACGTCACGGTCCACATGATCGAAAGCGGCCGCGGCGAGGGCCAGGTTCCCATCAGCCAGGTAGCCAAGAAAATGGGCAAGCTGAAGAATGAACTGACCAAGCTTGAGGTGAATGCGGTCTCCAAGCGTATTTCCTCGCTGGGCAACCGCCTCCCGATTCCCAAGGGAATCGACCCTTACAAAGCGCGCCCCAACCGCGGACGCTAAAACTCTTGAACCGCTCTGGTTCCCGGCTTGACCGGAACCAGGGCGGTTTTTGTCTGCCGGACGCCGCCCAACCAGGCGGGACATTGATTGGAAGTAGCTACATGACGATTCCCGTTAGAACCCTTGTTATCCGGGCCTTCCGCGTCCTGGCGGTTGCCGAAGGCTTCAGCTGGGCTGCGCTGCTGGCTGGCATGTACTTCAAGTGGATCGCCAAAACCACCGAACTGGGCGTGGAGATCGCCGGCCCTATCCATGGTGCGCTGTTTGTGGGCTACGGCATCGCCGCCCTCGCCCTGTGGCGGCTCCAGCGGTGGCACTTCGTGGTGGCCCTGTTCGCGGGGCTGTCGGCAGTGATCCCGTTCGCCACGGTCGCGTTCGAACGCTGGGCCGGAAAGCGCGGTTACCTGACACCAAGCACGGCCGTTCCTGCCGGGACGAAGGAAACGGCGGGGGTCTGACCCGGCACGGCACTGTATTCCCGCGCCGCGAGGTGCCGGCACACCGCCATCGCCAGGCGCATGGACCCTGCTAGCGTCTGACGAGAACGGTATTCATCGCTTTGTCGTGCAGTCCCCGCTGGTCCGGATCGAAAATTACGGCAGGAATCACCAAGCACAGCAACACTGACCTCACCACGGCGGCCATCGGACCAGCGGGCCCGCCGCCCAGGCGCAGCACATGGATCCCGGCCATGCGGTGGCCGATGCTGTAACCAAGGGTGCCCACGAGCAGCATCTGTTCCGAGCCAAATACCGCCAACGTGGCCCAGGAGTCACCGCCAAAGGCAAAGTTACTGATCAGCAGGGCTATCCCCCAGTCAAGGGCGATGGCGAGGAAGCGCCTGCCTGCCCTGGCCATGGAGCCGGAACCGGATTCGGGCATTCCCAACCGCTCCCCCGGGTACCTTGAGATGCCGGACGTGTCCGGTCCGCTGAGCCAGGAACCAATATCATTGCGATCTACCACCGTCCAAGCTTACCGACTCACCGCCGACCACAGAGTGGAAACCGTTGGACCACACTGTGGACACCGGATAGCGTTACCTGATCAGGACAATTCTGTAACCTCAACAGGGCATTCTGTAACCTGCCCGAAACAATGTGGACACTGACGGGAAATGACGTGTCCATAGGCTGATAGCAGTTTCAAGCAATACCTCCCAAGCAGGGAAACCAGGTTTCCCTGCCCTTCGGATTGCGCTGGATCAGTTGGCTTGCCAGCCAGATATTACATATGCGTAAGGAGCATAGATGTTCAAGACTGCGGACGAAGTCCTCAAGTTCATCAAAGACGAAGACATTAAATTCGTCGATATCCGCTTCACCGACCTCCCGGGTGTGCAGCAGCACTTCAACGTGCCGGCCAAGAGCGTCGACGCGGACTTCTTCATCAACGGCCAGCTCTTCGACGGTTCCTCCATCCGCGGCTTCCAGGGCATCGCCGAATCCGACATGCAGTTGATCCCGGACGTTACCACCGCATTCCTGGACACGTTCCGCATGGAAAAGACCCTTGCGCTGAACTTCTCGATCGTGAACCCCCGCACCGGAGACCCGTACCACCGCGATCCCCGCGGCGTAGCCGAAAAGGCTGAGGCCTACCTCGCCTCCACGGGCATCGCCGACACCGCGTTCTTCGCTCCGGAGGCCGAATTCTTCGTCTTCGACAACGTCCAGTACCAGTCCTCCCCCGAGGGCAGCTTCTACAAGATCGACTCCGAAGAAGCACACTGGAACACCGGCCGCGAAGAAGAGGGCGGAAACCTCGGCTACAAGACGCCCATCAAGGGCGGCTACTTCCCGGTTTCCCCCACCGACAAGCAGGCTGACCTCCGCGACGCCATGTGTATCGCCCTGGATGAGGCAGGCCTCGAGGTCGAGCGCAGCCACCACGAGGTAGGCTCCGCCGGCCAGGCTGAAATCAACTACAAGTTCACCACCCTGACCCACGCCGCGGACGACCTGCAGAAGTTCAAGTACGTCATCAAAAACACGGCCGATTCCTGGGGCAAGTCCGTGACTTTCATGCCGAAGCCGGTCTTTGGCGACAACGGTTCGGGTATGCACTGCCACCAGTCGCTGTGGACCAACGGCGAGCCGCTGTTTTACGACGAAAAGGGCTACGCCGGCCTGTCCGACATGGCCCGCTGGTACATCGGCGGCCTGCTGCAGCACTCCTCGGCCGTTCTCGCCTTCACCAACCCGACGGTGAACTCCTACCGCCGCCTGGTCAAGGGCTTCGAAGCTCCGGTCAACATGGTGTACTCGCAGGGCAACCGCTCCGCCGGGATCCGTATCCCCATCACGGGCTCCAACCCCAAGGCCAAGCGCATCGAGTTCCGCGCTCCGGACCCCTCGTCCAACCCCTACCTGGCCTTCGCTGCCCAGCTGATGGCCGGGATTGACGGCATCCGCAACCGCATCGAACCGCCGGCGCCGATCGACAAGGACCTCTACGAGCTGCCTGCCGAGGAAGCCAAGGACATCCCGAAGGCTCCTGGTTCGCTGGAAGAGGCGTTGGAGGCCCTGCGCGAGGACAACGAGTTCCTGCAGGCCGGTGGCGTGTTCACCCAGGACCTGATCGACACCTGGATCGAGTACAAGTACGAGTACGAGATCCGCCCGCTGTCCCTGCGCCCGAACCCGTACGAGTTCGAGCTCTACTACGGCGTCTAGCTAGAACACGCGGCTGAAGCGGGCATAGTCCGCACACAGTCCGCAAGAATCCAGATACAGCGAAGGCCGGTCCCAGGTTTCACCACCCAGGGCCGGCCTTTTGTTGTGCCCTGACAGGCTCAGCCGTGCTGCTCAGTCCGCGAGCTCAGCCGCTCCCGCAGCACGCCGGCTACCGCCGCCCTGGCTGACTCTTCCTTGTCCGGCCACATATGCCCGTAGGTGTCCAGCGTCGTCTTCGCTGACGAGTGCCTGAGGCTCTTCTGAACCACCTTCACGTCAAGGCCCTGGGCAATGAGTAGCGATGCGAAGTAGTGCCGGAGGTCATGGAACCTGAACCCTTCAGGAAGATCCTTGACCGTGGCCCGCGCTTCCCGGAAGTAGTGTTCCAGCCGGTGAGGCGAGATGGCCCGGCCCCATGCGTTAGTGACGAGCGTTTCACTCCCCCAGCGCGTGTGATTCACCGACAGTTCAAGGCATAGATTTTGAGGAATCGGGATAGGCGTCCTGGATTCCTTGGTCTTCAGTTCAACGCCCGGATATTGGATGGCCGGCGCGACAATTCCGCGCATGAAATCCACGTCAGAAACCCGCAGCGCCACGGCCTCAGCAACACGAAGCCCAGCGAACGCCGCCAGCAGCACGGCAGGCTGCAGGCCGTCCGGCATCGCGTCATGCAGTGCCCAGACCTGTTCCGTTGTGGCTACATAGGGCCGCTGCTCCCCTGCCTTCGGCGCCGTGCGACGGCTCAGCGGCGACTTCGGCAACAGCCCATCGTGCACGGCGTCGCTGTAGAGCTGCCCCATGCGCGAATGCAGCGCGTAGATCGTGGAATCAGCCAGGCCCTCATCACTGAGCTTCGCAGTCCACGCCTTGACCTCTGACGGCCGTACGCTCTTCAGCGCCCGATTCCCGAACGCCGCATTGATCCGCTTTAGGTGCGTTTTCGCTTGGCGGACAGTGGAGGGCCGGTTGTTCTCGTAGCCCTTCAGCCAGATAACCGACCACTCCTGAACAGTGGTCAGCGCCGTCTTCGGATCCACATAAGTCCCTGTGACCACCGACGCCGTAACCTCATCGAGCCACGCCTTTGCATCCTTCTGCCGCGTGAAGTGCCGGGCATGTTCCTTCCCCGCGTCATCGCGGTATCGGGCACGCCAGGAACCGTTATCCCTCTTCTGAATGCTCGCCATCTTCTCCCCCCTCGTCCAACGGCACTAGCCGCGACTTGTCCTGGACCAAGATGCCACCGGCTAGATTATCGAGCGGCATCCCGTAGGTGTACGCCAGCGCCATCGCCTCGTTCAGCTTCACCCTGCGCTCTCCCGACTCGATCTTCGCCACAACCGTCTGGTGCCACGGGATCTTGAAGAAATCCTTCATGTAGGCCGCTACCGCCTGCTGAGACAAGTTCAAGTATTCGCGGCGCTCACGTGCGTGGTGCCCGAATAACTCGCCAACCCCTTCCACGGCTTCGGGGGCAAACCAATTAATGCCGATTCGGTACTTGCGACCGTCCAAGCTGGTGCTCAGCCCATAACAAAGGTCTTTTGGATCATCTGTTGCCATTGCACCAACATACCCTAAATCAACCGATTATAGGTTGACCGATCCAACAATCCATGATTCTATATCAATATCGGTTCAACCGATTAGAGGTTGACGACGACAGAGGGAGCAAGCCATGACAGTCCAACTGATCACTGAACAAGAGCGCGCACGAGCAATCAAGCTGCTAACGCTGGACGAGGTGGCCGAGATGCTGCGCAAGACCCCGGCTCAGATTCGGTGGATGCGTCACAACGGCACCGGCCCGCGCTGCGCCAAGCTGGGTGGTCGCGTGATGTACCGGGAACAGGACGTTATCGACTGGATCAACGCCGCATTTGAAGGCGAAGCGAAGTCGGCATAAGTCCACCGCAAGTCCAGCACCACAAGGACCGTTGTCAGACGGCAAGCCCACAAGCTGAGAAAAGAGATACCAGCATGCCCGAAAATCCCCCGAGCTTCGTCCAAATCAAAGGATGGATTCTCGCCGCGGCCGCCGAAGCCGGCACGGTCATGAGCGTCAGGCGGGCCAAGAAACTGGCTGGCGACTACCTGGCCAAGAATGACCCCGAATCCTACCGGCGCTTGACATACGCGGACCCGGTAGGGGAAGGCGTTGCCCGCCGCTGGATGGACTTCAAGCACAACGCGGCCCAGGTGACGGGATGAGCGTCCGAACCTACAGCGAGGCTGACCTGGCGGCCGCTTGGGAGTCCGGCTACTGGCACGGCACCAGCCACACCGGCCCGCTGAATGACGCAGCGGTAGCGGCTAAGAACCCGTACATCAAAAAAGAAAGCGACGCCGGTTCCTCAGCCAAGAAGAACACCGACGCCGCCACCGAAAACACCTACGAAAAGGATGATTCCAATGACTAATGCTACCAACTGGCCCGCCACAGTGCGAGAGCTCGGCGACATGGCCGAAAAGCAGGGCCTGAACATTGTCGAGCTAATGGACGAGCTCGAAAGGGAAGCCGGCCCCATCCCGATGCCGCCGGCCGGCTACACCCTGGCACCGGGTTGCGATGACCTATGGGTTGCTGACGAGACGATGAACCGCGGTTGGATCCTCACGCCGGGATGGAAGTTCGACACCGGCCACTGCATCAACGTCTGGACCGTCCAGGACCGGGACCTGACGCCCACTGAAGCCCTCGAACTCGGCACAGCACTAATCCAGGCCGCGCAGGCTGCCGGCGTCACTGAAGGCGAGTAGGCCGCACGGATGATCAGCGTAGCCACTTACCGGCACTGGGAGCTCCTGCGCTGGCTCGCCGTACATGACCCCGACTACATGAAGGAATTGGAGGCCGCCGCGTGACGGACGACTACGCAGCCCCGCCGGAGGAACACTGGCAGTCCAGGGCAGCGGAAGGTGAGGATGTTTCCGAGAGGGAACCCGCCACATGGGAACCCATCGACCTAACCGCCGTCCTCAACGGCACTCACCAGGCCCCGCAGCCTACCTACATGGAACGGGAAGACGGCGTCTGTCTTGGCTATCCGGCACTGGTTCACGCGCTCAACGGCGAATCTGAGTCCATGAAATCCATGGTCGCTCAGGCCGAATCAGCCCGGAGCGTCAATGAGGGCATAGACGTGCTCTACATCGATTGCGAGTCCGACCAGGGCGCGGTAATCAACCGGCTTCTCATGTTGGGAGCACGCCCGGAACAGATCAAGGACTATTTCCACTACGTCCGCCCCCAGATGCACCCCGCCGGAACCGAACAGGAACGCCTAGCCTTCCACGGACTACTGCAGCGCGACTACGGGCTCGCCATCATCGACGGCATAACGGAAGCGTTCGCCATCTTCGGAGTCAAGAGCATCGACAACGACGAAGTAACCCGCTGGGGACGGGAGATCCCCCGCAGGATCGCTGACAAAACCGGGGCGGCCGTGTTCCTCATCGACCACGTCACCAAGTCAGAGGAGGGCCGCGGACGGTTCGCCATCGGAGCCCAAGCCAAGCTCTCTTACCTCACCGGAGCCGCCTACGGCCTGGAAGTGATCGAACCCGGAGGAGTGGGCATGATCGGGCGCATAGCCCTGCGCATCGGCAAGGACCGCCCCGGACAGGTTAGACCGAACGCCGGAACCTGGCGGAAGTCAGACCGTACTCAGGAAATCGCGGTGGCAGTGTTCGACTCCACCGAACCGGGCAAGATCCACTACCGGCTGGAAGCGCCCCGCAGCGTGGACGAAGGTTCCGGGACCAACTGGCAGCCCACGGCGCTCATGGGGCAGATATCGCAGACCCTCCAGGACTCAGGAAAGGCTCTCTCATTCCGAAGCATCAACGCCTGCGTCAGAGGCAAGAGGGAAACCATCGAAAAGGCCATCACGGATCTGGTGCAGCTCGGACACATCCGCATAGAGCAAGGCCCCCGAAATTCACACCTCCACCACCTAATCCACCCTTACCCAGCCGGGGACACACTCACCAGTCTAAAAGCAGTGTGAGTGTGTCCCGTTCTAAAGAAACGAACGGGGACACACACACTCACCGTGTCCGGGACACAGTCGGGACACAGTCGGACACACTCAGCGAAAGGGAAGCATCTTGACCACCGCGAAGGAACTACGCACGGCATTTCATGAAGCCATCGTCAAGCACGGCGGACGGCGCACGGGCGGCTACTACACGGTCCCCATAGGCGGTCCAGTAGACGGCCGTCAGCCCTGGCTCAGCGTCAGAGTGAACCCCAACGGCTACGGGCCATCAGCTTGCACCATCGTCTTGGACAGGTGGAACGCCTCAGACCCCCCAGAGTCCGCCCGCGACTGGCTACAGGAACAGGTTTACCCCTTCGTCAAGAGCGCGGTTCTCAGCATCCGTAAAGGCAACTACTGGATGACACTTCCCGGCGTCAGTTCCTACACTTCCGCGACCGTCCTGCGCACCGACGTCGCCACCGTCCTGGACGTCTGGATCCCCCAAGAAAAGCAGTGGCAGCAGGAGCAGGCCCGATGACCACCACACCACCGCCGTCTGTTGCCGTTATGAAGCTCAGCAAGGCCGAGTGCATCGAACTCTGCGACAGGTTCCGGGATAAGGCCCAGGAGGCCCACCAGGACATGCGCGCATGGATGAACCGGGCGTTGCTCGCGGAGTCCCGTCTAGCTACCCTCAGGGCCGCTTATGAGCCCCAGACCCCAAAGGAGACCAACTAATGGCAAAGCAAGCCCACGATCCTGGCGTCAAAAAGAGACGCGCCCGCGAACTCGCCGCCACCAGCACGACCAGCACCATCGACTCAGACCGCCGTACTCAGAAAGAAGAATCCAAATGACACGCACACGCCCCAACTCCGCACCCTCTGACGTCACTTACGCCGCCATCCACGACGTGCCGCCCCTCGAACTCCTGCCCCCGGCACTCGCCAAGGTCATCACCGAAATCCGGGGCCTCTCCGGACGCCAGCGCGACGCCGTCAACAAGGTCAACGAGTTCACCAGCGACGAGCACGCCGCTGCCGCTAAAGCCGCAGATCTCGCTGAACACGGTAAGCAGGTTCGGGCGGGCAAGAAAGGCGTGGTTGTTCAGGACGCTCAACGCCAGCTCGCCCAGGACATCGCCACCGCACAGCATGAACTCGACGGGATCAACGCCGCCATCACCCAGGCCTACGCCGAGTTCTGGACCCTCAGGGATGAAGCCGACGCAGACCCGTCAGCAGCAGGACAGGCCCGCAAACTCGCCAAGGTCACACGTGACGCCCTTGACGCCTTCCAGAAGGCCTACGCCGAATACAACGAGTTCGACATGATCCGCGGCTGGTATCACCGCAACCAGTACCAGCCCATCCCCGGATTCGTTCTCACTGAACTGGTCACCGCATCCCGCAACGGCGACCGCCCCCACCTCATCCGCGTGGATATCAACGACCTCGTAACCAACCTCAAGCAGGAGCTGTTCAACGATGACGACAAGTAGCCCGCAGCAGACCATCCGCCACACCCCCGGCGACATCATGGCAACCATCGCCCGAATCAATGCAGGGATGCCGCAGATCGACGGCAACGGCCAACCGGTCAACGCACCCGAACAGCACACCGTCATCCACCTTGTCACCACCCCCGAACAGGTGCTGATGGCATCCATCCACGCAGAGAACGCCAAGCTCACCACCGATGTTGATGAAACTCCGGTGGTCACACCACAGGACAGCGAGTCCTGACATGAACCGGCGCGACTCCACCATGACCCGTGAAGCGTGCCACGGCGCCGCCTGCCAACCACGGAACCGGCAGGCGGCGCCACCCCCACAGGCAAGGCCAACAGGCACCACCGGGGACCCCAGGGTGCACCCCTGCTTTTGACGCGCCGGGTAGGGTGCTCTTCTCAGACGCACGCAGCATCGCCCATTTTTCGCCCTTTCGGGCTTGGTTTCGTTGATTTCTAGGGAGTTTTGATGGCAAAAGTTAGGGCACCGAGCGGGCTAAATGCCCGTGGTAGGGCGTTTTGGGTGCTGATTACCGAGGGTTTCGAGCTTGATTCGGCCGAACTTGAGGTATTGAAGGAGGCGTGCCGGACGCTGGACGAGATCGACGCGCTCAAGGCGGCGGCTAATGAGCACGGCCCGATGGTGAAGGGCAGTACAGGTCAGTTGGTGGTGAATCCGGCACTTCTAGAGGTGCGCCAGGCGCGGGCTGCTTTTGAGCGGATGGTCAAGGCGCTGGCGTTGCCATCGGAGGATGACGAGCATCAGACGGCGGCGGAGCGTTCCATTTCTGAGGATGCCAGTAAGGCCGCACGGGCTCGCTGGGATTCGGCAAAGGGCAGGCGGGCATCCGGTGGCTAAGCGGCGCGCGGTGCCCCGCCCACCGTCCGCTGACGTCCTGCCGGCGGAGTTGCTGCCATCGAACAACCTCTTCGATTCCTTCACCGTTCCGAAGAACGGCCGTTTAGGAATGGATCCCGCCGCCGCTGAGAGGCAGCAGACGGCGGAAGCGGCGCGGCGAACCAAGTTTGCTGACTGGTTCGCTCGCCGTGGCATCAAAACACGATACGCGGACCACGACGAGCGGTTCGAGGAAGTCCTGGCAGCGAGCCGGGCGCAACAGTCAAAGGAGGATTCACGTGGCTAATGAACATGTAATTGACGTAAAGGTCCGGGCGGATACAACCGAGCTATCCAAGGGGCTCTCGAAGGCTGAGCAGGATCTTGGCAAGGCGGGGGAGGGTTTCTCGAAGTACGGGACGGATGCTGAAAAGGCGTCGAAGCAGACAAGAGGCTTTGTCGATGCCAACCGCGGACACATGGAGTCGGTGGGCAGGGACGCCGCGATTATGGGCGGCGCTGTCCTGGCTGGCATCGGCTTTGCGGTGGCTGCGTACAGTGAATTTTCGGGGCGCATGGCTCAGGTCCAGTCTCTTTCCCATGCGTCTGCGGCTGAGATGGACATACTCACCAACTCGGCATTGTCGATGGGTACGGCGTTTGGTCTGTCAGCTAATGACGTGGCTGACGCTGAGATTGAGTTGGTGAAGGCTGGAGTCTCGGTGAAGGAGATGATGGGCGGGGCATTGCCTGGCGCTCTGGCTCTTGCTGCGGCCGGTCAGATTGACGTGGGCAAGGCTACTGAGATTGCAACTATCGCACTGACCCAGTTCAACCTCAAGGGCAAGGACGTGCCGCACGTCGCTGACCTTCTGGCCGCGGGTGCTGACAAGGCGCTCGGTGGCGTCTCTGAGCTTGGCGACGGGCTGAAGCAGGGTGGCCTGATCGCATCCCAGTTCGGGCTCACGATTGATGACACGGTCGGTACGCTTGCGGCATTCGCTAACGCTGGCCTTTTGGGTTCCGACGCTGGCACGTCCATGAAGACCATGTTCCTAGCGCTTGCGTCACCGTCGAAGGCTGCGCAGAAGGCGCTGGACGAGTACAACATTAGCGCGTATGACGCGAAGGGTAACTTCAAGGGTGTTGCTGACCTCGCGGGGCAGCTGCATGACAAGCTCGGGCCGCTGTCAGATGCGCAGCGTAGCGCCGCACTGTCTACGATCTTTGGTACGGATGCTATGCGTTCCGCCGCCGTCCTTATGAAGGAAGGTTCGACCGGGATCCGCAAGTTGATTTCTGACGTGAATGATCAGGGGTTCGCCGCCACGCAGGCCGCGGGCAAGATGGATTCACTCAATGGCGACTTTAAGAAATTGCAGGCATCATTCGAAACCGGGCTTATTGAGATGGGCGCGGCGTCTGATGGGTTCCTCAGGCCGGTGGTTCAAGGCCTCACGGACACGATAGGCGCGTTCAACAGCTTGCCCGAGCCGGTGAAGGGCGCGGGTATGGCCGTTGCCGGCGTGACTGGTGCAGGGCTGTTGCTAGGCGGGGCGCTGCTGACGGTCATTCCCAAGATCAGTGACACGGTGAGTGCTGTCCAGTCGCTGAGGGATGCATCCCCGAAGACTGCCGGCGCCTTGGGGTCTATCGGGAAGGCTGCGGGCGTTGCCGCGGCCGGTGTTGTTGCGTTACAGATCGCCGCCGCCACGCTCACGGAGAAGGGCGGCAAGTCCTTGGATGACTATGGGCAGGCCCTGCTGAAGGTGGGCAAGGGGGACGGCGCCGGCCTAGATTCGATCTTTGGGAAGTTCGATAAGGTCAACGGCATCGACGTAAGCAAGGTAGACAATCTTTCGGACGCGGTGAAGCGCCTGACCAATCAAACCTTTGACGATTCCGGGAACAAGTTCTTCCAGGGGTTCACTGACTTTATCGGTCTGCCGAAGGGTGAGATTGGGCAGTTGGAAAACCGTCTCAGGGGCCTTGGGGACGCGATGGGTAACCTCGTCAAGACGGGCGGCGCCGACCTTGCGGCTAAAGGTTTCAAGCAGCTCACGACCGAGTTTGAGAAGAACGGCAAGGGCGCGAAGGATGCCCTCGATTACCTGCCGGGATACCGGGACGCGCTCAAGGGCATGGCAAATGACTTGAAGGTGCCGATCACTGAGCAGGATCTTTTGAACCTGGCTGTTGGTCAGGTTCCGCAGAAAATGAAGGACGCCATGAACTCCACCGAGGGTCAGGCGAAGATGGCAGAGATCGCGGCCAAGGCGACCGAGGCGCAGCAGAAGGCTTTGGATGACCTAGGTATCGCCGCTGATGGGGCGATCCTCCACCTTGACAGGCTCGTCGCTTCAATGATCGCTTCGGGGCTCATTACCCTCTCAGCGAAGGACGCCGCAAGAGCTTTCGAAGCCTCACTTGATGCCCTTGATGAGGCGATCAAGACGAACGGCACCACCCTGGACATCAGCACCGAAAAGGGCCGCGCTAACGAGGCGGCGTTCGACGGCATTGCCGGGGCTGGTCTCCGGTCGGCTGAGGCGATGGCAAGGGCGGGGGCAACCCAACCGGAAGTCCAGGCTCAACTTGAGGGCACCTACAACTCCCTGATCAAGGCAGCCGAAAAGTTCGGCATCACGGGCGGCGAAGCGGACACCATGGCCCGCAAGGTCATGGGCATCCCCAAGGATGTGCCAATCAACACGGCGATCCAGAACTTCGCGGACACGATGGCGAAGGCGCAGGAGATCAAGCGTGCCATCGACGGTATCCAGGGCAAGTCCGTGGACGTCGTCATCAACCACATCAACAAGCAAGTTGCTGGCGGCGGCTACGCTGACGACCCGTCCATGACGGCGCTGACTCCGGGGCGTGCTGGTGGTGGAGCGATCGACGGTTCGGGGCCAAAGGGTGTCGATAAGGACACCTACCGGCTGGCTCGCGGTGAGCACGTATGGACCGCGCAGGAAGTCGATGCTGTCGGCGGACAATCGGCCATGTACCAGATGCGAAGGGCTGCGCTGGATGGCGGCGTGCGTCCCATGTACGGGGCATCGGCACCGGCCGCGGTTATGGGCGGTGCAGGGACAACAAACGTCTCAGCGCCCGACGTGCGGGTGTTCATCGGCAACGAACAGATCGACGCCCGCATTGAGGTTGTCGCGGGCAGTGTCACAGACGCGAAACTCAACAATGTTGCCACCGTGGCAGGCGGACGCCGCTAGACGTGTAGTGTGGCGATTGGCCTATTCGCATCCCCCAATAGCGAATAGGCCAAGAAGGCCCCGGCTAGTCTCACGACCGGCCGGGGCCTTCCCTCGTTAAGTGAAGTAGCGCAGGCGTGCTAAATCAGATCACTCGCGGAGGGTTCCGCCCATCATGTCGTTGACAACTTTGGCGTCACCGAGAGGTGCCCTGACAATCCAGTTCGAACCAACGACCATGACCGAATCCTTTGATCCCGCATTCATCTTGACCTGACGATCTCGCTCGGCGGTTGTTGCGCAGATAGCAGCCAGGCCGTGCATGCCACATGTGCGGTACTCGCTAGAGCCGTCAGGGAACTTTTGAAGCTGACCCTCACACTTCAATCCAGTCGCCTGCACAGCGCTAATCAAGCCGTCCAAGTCTCGATAAGTGGCGTCTTTCTCCGCAGCCGCCGGAGCACAGGCCGACACCGCTAACAAGCACGCCGCCGCAGCAGCGGCTACCCCCAATATTCGTTTCATGTCCTGATCATAGGTGGTGCCGATGCGGTGACCGTGACCATCACGCCATCAGTCCGCAGAAAGTCCGCAAGAGGTCCGCAAACGGGCAATTTCAGACCATCAGAACCAACCATGAAAACCCCGGAATCTAGCGGATTCCTACGGCGTCCAGCATCAGCCAACCACCGTTGTTTAGTTCGAGCTCTACTACGGCGTCTAGCACGATGGGCGGCTGAACCCGTTCAGTCCGCCAAAAAGTCCGCCCGGGCTGCCAGCATCAGTGCTGCAGCCCGGGCGGACTTTTTTGGCTCTTTAGGTGGGGGCTGCCTCCAGACGTGCTGAGACCAGGAGCCAGCCCCCTGACATGTGCTCCCCGAGACGAAGACTTTTCAAGCCTTCCCCCCAACAAGGTTTGAAGAACACCGCCAATCCACATGATCCGTCAATGTTGAGCCGGAGGCAATGCAAACCGCCGAAGACTATTATGTGAAGCTCCGGTACATGGTCCGTTGCGGTCCGGAACTGCCGCCCAGGTACTGCCCCTGGTCCACAAAGCCGGCGGTCCGGTATGCGGCCAGGCCGGCCGGGTTGGTTTCGTTGACGGAAAGCACGACGCCGGCCTCGTGGGTTCCGCGCCTGGCGGTCAGTTTCGCGGCGGCGTCCACTGCGGACGTGGCCGCCAGCGGTCCGAGGCCCTGCCCCTGGTGGCGCCTGTCGATCAGGAAACCGCGGAGCAGCCACGCAGAATCCTCGTCCGGCCAGCCGGCCAGGCGCGCGGCACCGGCCTGGAGGGTCAGCACGCCGACTGCGTAGCCCGCAGCCTCCACGACATACGGGAACCGCGAATCCTCCTCCAGTCCCGCCAGGACCATGCGGAGCGGGTCACCCACGAAGCTGCTTTGTCCTGGGCCCAGTTCAAGGTTGGCTACCTCACCCAGCTGGATGGCAAGGGCATCACCGTCGAGGTCATCCAGGGCGATGAGCCAGACAGAATCAACCCGGGTTTTCAGGTGGGCTGTCCGTCTGATCCGGCGGGAGTTCCGTCGTCGGCAGGTGGACCGGCAGGGTCCATCCAGAGTACCTCCCACAGGTGCCCGTCCAGGTCCTGGAAACTGTGGTTGTACATAAAGCCGTAGTCCTGGACCTCCTGCGACGGGGTGCCGCCAGCGGCCAACGCCTTGCGTACGGTTGCGTCGACGCCTTCCTTGCTGTCTACCGAAAAGGCCATGATGGCTTCGGTGGAACTGGTGGCGTCGGCCACGTCCCTGGAGGTGAAGGTCTTGAAGAATCCCTCTACCAGGAGCATAACAAAGGCGTTGTCGTTGATGATCATGCAGGTCGCGTTTTCGTCGGTGTAGTCCGGGTTGAACGAGAAGCCCAGGGCGGTGAAGAAATCGACGGACCGCTTCAGGTCCTTAACGGCCAGGTTCACATAAATTTGCGTTGCCATGGCCCCCAACCTAGCACCGAGCCTCCGCGACTGTCTTCAGCCCTCCGGGGAGGACCCAAACAGCAGCTAATGGCCGTAGAAGGCTTTTTCGAACACACCCCGGGCACGCCGGCTCAGCCGGAGGTAGTCCTCTTCCAGGGCGGCCGCGTGGCCTGGTGCGTAGCCGCACCAGCGGGCCACCGCCTCCAGGTCCCCCCGCGCAGATGGCAGCAGGTCCGAAGCCCTGCCGCTCCAAATGACGTTGGCGGACCGGATCCTGCTGGCGAGCCGCCACGCCTCGGCCAGCAGCTTTGCGTCGGCAGCCGTGAGCAGGTTCAGTGAAGCCGCGGCTTCAAGGGCCTCCACCGTGGACGTTGTCCGCAGTTCCGGGTGCCTGGCAGCGTGCTGGAGCTGGAGCAGCTGTACCAGCCACTCAACGTCGCTCAGCCCCCCGCGGCCAAGCTTCAGGTGGCGTGCGGGGTCCGCCCCGCGCGGCAACCGCTCCGATTCCACCCGCGCCTTGACCCTGCGCACCTCCCGGACATCCTGCTCCGAAATCGACGCCGGGTACCTGATCGGGTCGATGAGCGACAGGAAGTCCTCGGCCAGGGCGTCGTCGCCCGCCATGGGCCGGGCCCGCAACAGCGCCTGCGCCTCCCAGATCAACGACCAGCGGCGGTAATATTCGGCAAACGAATCGAGGGAGCGGACCATGGCGCCGTTCTTGCCTTCGGGCCGAAGATCCGCGTCCATCTGCAGTACACGCTCGGCCATAATGGCCGGTTTAAGTGGCTGTGTGAGCAGGCTGGAGACCTTGGCCACAATCCGGGCCGCCTGATCCTGCGCCTCCTCGTCGGTATAGCCCGGCAACGCGCGGTGCACGTACATCACGTCGGCGTCGGAGCCGTAGCCGATCTCGCGGCCGCCCTGCCGGCCCATGGCCACCACCAGCATCGCGGTCTTCAGCGGTCCCTCAGCGGTGATGATTCCTTCGGCCACACGCAGGGCGCCCAGCACCGCTGCCCGGTCGGTGTCCGCCAGTGCCGCGCCCACCTGGTCCTGGTTGAGCAGCCCGGCAGAATCGGCGATCGCGATCCGCAGGATCTCCCTGCGCCTGATCAGCCGGATCAGCCTGATGGCGTTTTCGGGGTCCGAGTGCCGCGACATTTTGGCCGTGATTTCCTGCCACTGGGCTTCGAAGTTCAATGGCGCAAGGTCCTTGTTGGTGCCCAGCCATGCCACCGATTCCGGCGACACCTCCAACAGGTCAGCGATCAGCCGTGAGTTGGAGAGAACGTTGCATAACCGTTCGGCCGCGGCGGTGGAATCGCGGAGCATGCCCAGGTACCAGTGGGTAGTGCCAAGGGCCTCACTGACGCGCCGGAACGCGAGCAGCCCGGCGTCGGGATCAACGCCTTCGGCGAGCCAGTCCAGCAGGATGGGCAGCAGCTGGCGTTGCAACGCCGCGCGCCGGCTGACACCTGCGGTCAGCGCCTCAATGTGCCGCATCGCTCCCCTCGGATCGCGATAGCCCAGTGCGGCAAGGCGGCCCTGGGCGGCCTCAGGCGTCAGCCTGGCGTCTTCGGTGCTGAGTTTGGCTGCCGTATTCAGCAGCGGCCGGTAGAAAATACGCTCGTGCAGTTCACGGACAGAGCGTTTGGTCTTCTGCCAGGTGGCCAGCAGCGAAGCCGGTGGTGGCCTGTCATTGGAGAAAGGGCTAAGGACTGCCTTTGCAAGGGCTCGCTGTGCCGCCTCGCCCACGGGCATCAGGTGCGTCCGCCGGAGCTGGAACAGCTGGATGCGGTGCTCCAGGAGCCGCAGGTATCGGTAGGCGTGGTCGAAAGCGGCGGCGTCGGTCCTGCCGATGTAGCCCCCGGCGGACAAGGCCGCAATCGCTGCGGTGGTATCCCTGCGGCGGAGGGTTTCGTCGGATTTGCCGTGCACCAGTTGGAGCAGCTGCACGGTGAACTCGACGTCCCGGAGGCCGCCCCGGCCAAGCTTGATCTGCCGCTGTTCCTCCGCCGCCGGGATATGCTCGGTGACCCTGCGGCGCATCGCCTGCACGGACTCCACAAACCCTTCACGGCCCGCGGAGCTCCAGATCAGTGGAGTCACGGCCTTCTCGTAGCGCTCCCCCAGGTCCCTGTCGCCGGCGATGGTCCGGGCCTTCAGGAGTGCCTGGAATTCCCAGCTTTCCGCCCAGCGCGCGTAGTAACTTTCGTGCGACGCGAGGGTTCGGACCAGGGGGCCGGACTTGCCCTCCGGACGCAGGTTGGCGTCCACTTCCCAGAGACCGGGCTCACGTGCCACCGACGAGATGGCCCGGGAAATGCCGGCGGCCAAGGCTGTGCCGATGGTGTTGGCACGGGCGTCATCGAGGTCGCCGGCGTCGATCACGTAGATGACGTCGACGTCGGAAATATAGTTCAGTTCCCGCGCTCCGCATTTGCCCATCCCGATGACGGCCAGACCGACGGCGGCCACTTCCCTGGCGCTGAACTGCTCAGCAGCCTCGGCACGGGAAACTGCCAGCGCAGCTTCGATCGCGGCCCCCGCCAGATCAGCGAGCTCAGCCCCGACGGCGGGCATAAAGTCCAGCGGGTCAGCGGCGCACATGTCCTTGACCGCCAGGTCCACCACCCCGCGGCGATACGCCGACCGCAGCGCCGCATAAGCTTCGGTTCCGGTCACTCCTGCCACGGGCCGGGCTGACGAGGGTTCCGCGCGGACAGATTTCAGGAGTACAGAGCGGAGCTGCTCCGGATCTGCCTGCAATGGCTCGGGACTGGCGGTTACTTCGAAGGCATCGAGGTGTTCCGGGTGCCGGATAAGGAATTCCCCCAGCGCTTCGGAGGCCCCGAGCACCCTGTAGAGCGGCTCGCTGATCTCCGGATCGGCCGCCGCCAGTTCCCGGAGACCCGGGTGCTTTTCAATCAGCCGCACCAGTGACTGCAGGGCGGTGTCGGGGTTGGCGGCAAGCTGCAGGCCGGTGAAAATTCTGTCCTGGTCAAGGCCAATCAGCTCCGGGGCAGCAAGGAAGCGCTCACCCTTCTCCAGGTCACTGAAGCCGGCTGAGATGAGGCGGCGTGCGAGGCTCACCGCCGCCTAAAGAATGCCGAGGTTGCGCTGCAGTTCGTAAGGCGTCACCTGGAGCCGGTAGTCCTGCCATTCGGCACGCTTGTTGCGCAGGAAGTGCTCGAAGACCTGCTCACCGAGGATCTGCGGCATCAGCTCGGAGTCCTCCATGGACCTGATGGCATCGTGAAGGCTGGCGGGCAGGGGGTCGTGGCCCATGGCGCGACGCTCGGCGGAGCTGAGTGACCAGACGTCGTCCTCTGCTGCGGCGGGCAGCTCGTAGCCTTCTTCGATCCCCTTCAGTCCGGCCCCCAGCAGGACAGCATAGGCAAGGTAGGGGTTCGCTGCTGAATCAATGCCGCGGTATTCGATGCGGGCCGACTGGCCCTTGCCGGGCTTGTACAGCGGGACCCGGACCAGGGCCGAACGGTTGTTGTGCCCCCAGCTGAGGTAGCTCGGTGCTTCGCCGCCACCCCAGAGCCGCTTGTAGGAGTTCACAAACTGGTTGGTCACAGCGGTGAATTCGGGGGCGTGCTTCAGGATGCCTGCGATGAATTGGCGGGCGGTTTTGGAGAGCTGGAATTCGGCGCCCGCCTCATAAAAAGCGTTAGCGTCACCCTCGAACAGCGAGAAGTGCGTGTGCATCCCGGAGCCGGGGTGGTCGGTGAAGGGCTTGGGCATAAACGTGGCGTAAGTGCCCTGCTGGAGGGCCACTTCCTTGATCACCGTGCGGAAGGTCATGATGTTGTCCGCGGTCTGCAGGGCGTCCGCGTAGCGCAGGTCGATCTCGTTCTGGCCGGGACCGGCTTCATGGTGGCTGAACTCCACCGAAATACCCACGGATTCCAGCATGGTCACGGCCGTGCGGCGGAAGTCCTGCGCCACGCCGCCGGGCACGTGGTCGAAATAGCCGCCCTCGTCAACGGGTATGGGCGCGCCGTCGGGCCCGGGCTGCTGGGACTTGAGGAGGTAGAACTCGATCTCCGGGTGGGTGTAGCAGGTAAAGCCCATGTCCGCGGCCTTGGCCAGCGTGCGCTTGAGGACATTGCGGGGATCCGCGGCCGACGGTTCGCCGTCCGGAGTCAGGATGTCGCAGAACATCCTCGACGTCTGTTCCGTCTCGCCACGCCACGGCAGGATCTGGAAGGTGGACGGATCCGGTTGTGCCAGCATGTCCGATTCGAACACGCGCGCCAGGCCTTCGATGGCTGAACCGTCGAAACCGAGTCCCTCCTCAAAGGCCCCTTCGACCTCGGCCGGGGCAAGTGCCACCGATTTGAGTGAACCTACGACGTCGGTGAACCACAAACGTACGAACCGTACGTCGCGTTCCTCGATTGTGCGCAGGACAAACTCTTGCTGGCGGTCCATGATGGCCTCTTCTCCGGTCAATCGTTCATGCCCCGGGCCCGCGGAAGCGGCGGCCGGCAGCAGTTCACCATTACTTTACTAAGCAATCGGCTCCAATGCGGGCGACCGCACCGCGCTTAACACAGCGTTAACACGGCAACCACGGCCAGCCGCGCCCACGGGTGGCAAATATGCTCCGACGGGCAGCTGAATATGACACGGATCACGGTCCGTTGGCCCGTCTGCGGTGGCTAGGACTGCCGGTGCCGCATTACGCTCTTGCCATGGACTCCACCAATAGCTCTGAGTCAGGCGCGTCCGCTGAAGTACACGCACCCTACGGAACCGGACCTGCACCGGTGCTGGCGCCGTCGTCGGAAATTAATGCGAAGCCCGCACCCAGGGTGCGCATCCACCACCTGCAGCAGGCCAAGCGGGACGGTAAACGCTTCGCCATGCTGACCGCATATGAGCAGTACAGCGCGGAGATCTTCGACCAGGCCGGCATCGAGGTCCTCCTGGTGGGCGATTCGGCATCCAACAACGTTTTCGGCAACGAGACCAGTCTGCCCGTCACGGTGGATGAGCTCCTCCCCCTCTGCCGCGCCGTGGCGCGGTCCGCCAAGCGCGCCCTGGTGGTGGCAGACCTGCCGTTCGGCAGTTACGAAGTTTCGGCGCAGCAGGGCGTCGAAACAGGCGTCCGGTTCCTCAAGGAAGGGCTGGCCCATGCCGTGAAGATCGAGGGCGGAAAATACTACGCGGAAACCGTCCGCGCCATGGTCCAGGCCGGCGTCCCGGTCATGGCCCATATCGGCTTCACCCCCCAGAGCGAACACGCGTTGGGCGGTTACCGGGTCCAAGGCCGCGGGGATGATGCGCAGCGCCTGATTGACGACGCCGTGGCGCTGGTTGAGGCGGGGGCGTTCGCCGTCCTGATGGAAATGGTTCCAGCGCACACGGCAGCCGCCGTTGACGCGGCGGTCAGCGTGCCGACGGTGGGGATCGGCGCCGGCAATGCCACCACCGGGCAGGTGCTGGTGTGGCAGGACATGGCCGGGTTCCGCGGCGGCAGGATGGCGAAGTTCGTAAAGCAGTACGCCGACCTGCGCACGACGCTCAGTGACGCGGCGAAGGCGTACGGCGACGAGGTCCGAACAGGTGCGTTCCCCGGCCCGGAACACTCTTTCTAGGCCCCGGCAGGTCGCGGGCCCGTTCTGGCCGCTGGCACGTCACGGGCCGGCAGATGAGTGCAGTTCAGTCGTCATCGCCCTTTTCCCACGACTCATTCCTGGCCCGGACCTTTTCGAGGGCATGTTCGGCCTCTTCCCGCGTTTTGTAGGGGCCGATCAGCTGGCTCCAGTCCGAGAGTGCGTCTTCTTCCACCTCGTGGGTGTTTACGTTGTACCAGTACTCAGTCATCGGTGCTCCTCGTTACGGCTGGCGGAGGCCCGGCCGTGATCCACGTAACTTAAACGTCGACGCGGACAGCTTGGGGCTTCCAGTTACTTGGCCTAATGCGGTGCCTTATATGATCAATCTATGCCTTCCCTAGCCTCGACTGCACCCACCGGCACCCTTACCCGGGGAACCGTGAGCCCGCAACTCGCCGTTCCAGCGTCCATCACGCGACCGGAATACGTGGGCAAGCCCGGCCCGGCCAAGTTCACCGGCTCCGAGATCAAGTCCGCCGAGACCGTAGAGAAAATCCGGATCGCCAGCCGGATCGCCGCACAGGCCATCGTTGAGGTGGGCAACCACATCAGGCCCGGTGTGACCACCAACCAGCTGGACAAGGTGGGTCACGAATTCCTGCTGGACCACAAGGCCTATCCGTCCACACTGGGCTACCGCGGGTTCCCGAAATCCCTGTGCTCGTCGTTGAATGAAGTGATCTGCCACGGCATCCCGGACAGCACCGTGGTCCAGGACGGCGACATCCTCAATATCGACATCACGGCATATATAAACGGGGTGCACGGCGACACGAACCACACCTTCCTGGTGGGTGACGTGGACGACGAATCGCGCCTGCTGGTGGAGCGCACCCGGGAATCACTCAACCGCGCCGTCAAAGCCGTGGCCCCCGGCCGGGAGATCAACGTGATCGGCCGCGCCATCCAGTCGTACGCCAAGCGTTTCGGCTACGGCGTGGTGCGGGACTTCACCGGCCACGGCGTCGGCGAAGCTTTCCATACGGGCCTGATCATCCCGCACTATGATGCGGCGCCGGCCTACAACACCGTGATCGAGACCGGCATGGTGTTCACCATCGAACCCATGCTGACACTCGGCACCATCGAATGGGACATGTGGGAAGACGACTGGACAGTTGTCACCCGGGACCACAAGCGGACCGCCCAGTTTGAACACACCCTGCTGGTGACAGAGTCCGGCGCCGAAATCCTCACGCTCCCCTGAAATTTCCCCGGTCAGCCGCCCGGCCGACCAGCCCGCCCAGCCACGAACGGAACAACATTGGCCAAGAAGGACGAGAAGTCGCACAAGAACGCCCCGCTGATCGGCATTGACATCGGCGGCACGGGAATTAAGGGCGGCATCGTCGACCTGAAAAAAGGCAAGCTCCTGGGTGAGCGGTTCCGCGTGCCGACGCCCCAGCCCGCCACCCCTGACGCCGTAGCGGACGTTGTGGCGCAGGTGGTCGCCGAGCTTTCAAGCCGCCCGGAGGCTCCGGCCGCGGACTCGCCCGTGGGCGTGACTTTCCCCGGCATCATCCAGCATGGCGTGGTCCATTCGGCGGCTAACGTTGACAAGAGCTGGCTCAACACCGATATTGACGCGTTGCTCACCGCACGGCTTGGCCGCCCGGTGGAGGTCATCAACGACGCCGACGCCGCCGGGCTGGCGGAAGCCCGTTACGGCGCGGGCAAGGGCGTGGACGGAACTGTCCTGGTCATCACCCTGGGCACCGGAATCGGCTCGGCATTCATCTTCGACGGACGGCTCGTCCCCAACGCGGAACTGGGGCACCTGGAGATCGACGGCTTTGACGCCGAAAGCAAGGCCTCAGCGGTGGCCCGTGAACGGGACGGACTGACCTGGGAGGAATACAGCGTGCTGCTGCAGCGCTACTTCTCCCACGTGGAGTTTCTCTTCTCGCCCGAACTGTTCATCGTGGGCGGCGGCATCTCCAAGCGCGCCGACGAATACCTGCCGCACATGAAACTGCGGACCCCGATTGTGCCGGCCGAACTCAAGAATGAGGCCGGGATCGTCGGCGCCGCCGTCGAAATTGCCGTGAAGCACAAACTCACAAAATAACCGGTTATTGACCGGCGCCCGAGGGCAGCCGGTGCCGGTGGTGGCGGCGGCTTCCCCTCCGCGGCCACCACCGGAGTTTAAAGGGGGCTCTTGGCGTCCGCCGCCGCGCGTTGTGTGACTTCTTCCACTGATTCATGGCGGAGCAGTGCAATGGCGGTCTCGAAATCCTCGAGGGATTCGAACGCCTGGTACACGCTGGCAAAGCGAAGGTAGGCCACCTGGTCAAGCTTCTGCAGCGGACCAAGGATGATCAGGCCAACTTCATGGGCATCGATCTCGGCCGCGCCAGAAGCACGGATCTGCTCCTCCACCTCCTGGGCCAGGAGCGCCAGGTCATCTTCGCTGACCGGCCTGCCCTGGCATGCCTTACGCACGCCGTTGATAACCTTGCTGCGACTGAAGGGTTCACCCACTCCGGAGCGTTTGATCACCGAAAGGCTGGTGGTTTCCACGGTCGTAAACCGGCGGCCGCATTCCGGGCACTGCCGACGGCGGCGGATGGCCGAGCCATCATCGGCCATCCGGCTGTCCACAACGCGGGAGTCCGGATTGCGGCAAAATGGACAGTACATGGTGTCCCCTCCCTCGATGTCTTCCGGTGCCGATGTTCCTGGCCCCGGCAGACCCCTCCGCCTCTCAGTTTACGACTACATGTTGCGGAATAACAATCCTGTAATTACCACATGTAGTGGTGCCTGCAGTCTGCGCCGCGGACCGTCTGCATCAGCGGGTATGACGGAAGCGTGCCGTGACAGCTTCACCGTGCGCCGGCAGGTCCTCGGCGCCGGACAGGCTCACAATGTGGCCACTGACTTCCTGCAGCGCGGCGCGGCTGTAGTTGATGACCTGAATGGCACGCAGGAAGGTGGTCACGTTCAGTCCGGAGGAAAACGCCGCCGTCCCGCTGGTGGGCAGGACGTGGTTTGAGCCGGCGCAGTAATCGCCCAGGCTGACAGGACTGTAGTCCCCCACAAAGATCGCGCCGGCGTTCCGGATCCGGGCAGCTACCGCCGGCGCATCCGCGGTCATGATTTCAAGGTGTTCAGCAGCGTAGGCGTCGCACGCGGCGATGCCTTGTTCCAGGTCCTCCACCAGGACCACTCCCGACTGCGGGCCGGACAGCGCCTCACATACGCGCGCGGAGTGCTTGGTGCCCGCCGCCTGCCGGTCCAGTTCGGTGCGGACTGCCGCGGCAAGGTCCTCCGAGTCCGTGATGAGCACGGAAGCCGCCTGGGGATCGTGCTCCGCCTGGCTGATCAGGTCTGCTGCCACGAGGTCAGGTTGCGCCGTTGCATCAGCCAGGATGGCGATTTCGGTGGTTCCGGCCTCGGAATCGATTCCCACTACACCCTTGACCAGGCGCTTCGCCGTCGCCACAAAAATGTTTCCCGGACCCGTGACTACATCGACGGGTTCCAAGGCGGGCCCGGAGTCGTTTGCCTCCACGCCGTAGGCGAAGGCAGCGATTGCCTGTGCACCGCCGATCGCGTAGACCTCGTCGATGCCGAGCAGGGCCGCTGCCGCGAGGATGGTGGGGTGGGGGAGGCCGCCGAAATCTTTCTGCGGCGGTGATGCCAGGGCGATGGACTGCACTCCCGCAGCCAGGGCCGGGACAACATTCATGATGACCGACGACGGATATACGGCAAGGCCACCGGGCACGTACAAACCCACCCGAGAAACCGGAACCCAATTCTGGCTCACCAGCGCGCCGTCGCCGAGTTCAACGTCGAGATCACGCGGCCGCTGCCCGTCCGCGAATCGCCGGGCGCGGCTGATGGATTCTTCCAGCGCGCCGCGTACCGCCGGATCCAGCTCCGTCAGCGCCCGGGCCAGGGAGGCTGCCGGGACCCGGGGGTGGAGCTGCTGGACTCCGTCGAAACGGAGTGCCAGGTTGCTGAGGGCGGTGAAGCCGTCCGTGCGGACGGCCTTGATGATGTCCACAACCTTTTGTTCCGCGTCTGCCACGGTGTGCTGCCGCGCCCGGGGAACAGCGGCGCGCAAACCGGCGAGGGTCAGACCCCTGCCGCGAAGGTCGACTGTCCGGAAGCTGACAGCGGCGGCAGTAGGTGTGGCGGAAGATTCAGGAGAAATGGTCACCGGTCCATTTTACGCGCCGGGCGCGCTGCCTTCGGCTACCGGCGTGCCCGTGCTCCCGGGCCCGCTCTTGAGCAGGTTCATCAGGCTTAGGACAAACACGGACGCGGCAGTCGCGGCCGGCCACAAAATAAGCACGGGCAGGGACCGGAGCGTGAACGCGACGCTTGCATTGACCGATGTGTCTGCGGGTCCGCCCCATAGCTGGCCCGCAAGGACGCCGGTCAGCCACGCGATCAGCGCCCCGCCCAGTCCGCCGGCCAGGCCCAGGAGAAAGGCCGCCTGCGCATCGCGGCCGCCTTTATCGGCGAGGAACACGGCAACCAGGCACCCTGCGAACACACAAAGTCCAGCAAGGGTGAGGTCCCTGGGCAGCCATACGTCCGGGTTGGTCCCGGCTGCCAGGGCGGGGTCACGCGTGATCAGGTTCAAGCCACCTGGGGCAAGCAGCCACCACAACAGGCCGACAGGAACACCACCGGCAGCAGCAGCGGCAAAGCATTTCCACGGCAGCCGGGCGGACCGGCTGCTGAAGTGTTCTCTCATGTAACAAACCTTAACAAATCTCGGCGTGTCCGGTCAGATGACGTGGGCAGTCTTGACAGATGACGTGCCGGGGCCAGGGATTGCTCCCCGTCCGGCGGGTACCAATACCCTTAAGGAAGAGTCCATTCCAGCCTGCTTTCCAGGGAGCAAATTTTACGATGACAGACAAAACGCCGTTCGAGGGCCCTTTCAAGGAAATGTTCCGGCGGCATGCGGCCGGGGTCGCCATCATCACCGTGAACTACCAGGGCGAGCCCTACGGCTTCACCGCCACGTCCGTGGCGTCACTTTCCGCGCAGCCGCCGCGGTTCACGTTCAATATGGCCCGCAGTTCAAGTTCCTGGCCGGCCGTGGCCAACGCCACCCATCTCGGTGTCCACATGCTGGGCCTGGAAAACCAGGCGCTTGCAGACCGTTTCGCGCGCACCAAGGACAGGTTCGGCGGGGACCACTGGAAACTTGGCCCGCACGAGGTCCCGATCCTCAAAGACGTCGCCGGCTGGCTGATCGGCAAGATCCAGATGCGGCTCTCCTTCGAGAACAATGCCGTGGTGGTTGTCGAGGTTGTGGACGGCGAAGTGGGCGACGACGGCTCGCCGCTCCTGTACCACGCCGGCGGCTATGGCCAGCCGGTCCCCCTGGACTACCAGATCTGATGACCGGAACCTAGTTATCCAGGCAGGTTGGGCCCAGGAGCACCTTCAGGTCACCGAACAGTGACGGACTGGGGTTGACCCGGAGATGGACGGGCAGCCCCATGACCTCCGTCCGGGTGTCGCCCTGCAGGTGCAGCCTGACCTCCGAGTTCCCCCGATGGTTCCGAAGGACATCTCCCAGTTCGGTGACAACAGCCTCGGTGGCCTTGTGCGTGGGCATTGAAATGAGCACGGGGCCGTTGGTTCCTTCACTGAGGTCCGGAACGGACAGTTCCATGCAGTTCAGCGCCACGGCACCGTCGTCCCGCCGCTGCAGGCGGCCCTTGACCACGACGATCAGGTCCTCGGCAAGGACCGACGCGATGGGGCCGTAGACCTGGCCGAAGAACATCACCTCCATCGAACCGCCGAGGTCTTCAATTTCGGCCCGGGCATAGGCATTGCCACTCGCCTTGGCGATCCTGCGGCTGAGGGAGGTGATCATGCCGGAGATGGTGATGATGGCACCGTCGTGGGGCCCGTCTTCGCCGATGATCGAGGTGATGGACTGGTCCGCGTGCTGGCTGAGCAGTCCTTCCAGGCCCTGCAGCGGGTGATCTGACACATACAGGCCAAGCATGTCGCGCTCAAAGGAGAGCTTGTCTTTCTTCTCCCATTCCGGCAGGTCGGGGATCTCGATGCTCAGCGACGCTTCGGATTCTGCCTCCTCGAAACCGGCGAAGAGATCGAACTGGCCGATTGCTTCGTTTCGCTTGAGCGTGATCACGGAGTCGATGGCCTCCTCATGGATCATCGCCAGCGCACGCCGGTGGTGGTTGAGGGAATCGAAGGCACCGGCCTTGATCAGGGATTCAATGGTCCGCTTGTTGCAGACCACCGCGGGGACCTTCATGAGGTAGTCCTTAAAGGACGTGTAGGCGCCTTCCTTCTCGCGCGCGACCACCATAGCTTCGACGGCATTGACGCCCACGTTGCGGATGGCGCCCATGCCGAATCGGATGTCGGTGCCTACCGGAGTGAAGTTCAGCGCGGATTCGTTCACGTCCGGCGGCAGCACGGTGATTCCCATGCGCCGGCATTCGTTGAGGTAGATTGCCGATTTGTCCTTGTCGTCCCCAACAGACGTCAGCAGGGCAGCCATGTACTCCGGCGCAAAGTGCGCCTTCAGGTACGCGGTCCAGTAGGAGATCACGCCATACGCGGCCGAGTGGGCCTTGTTGAAGGCGTAGTCGGAGAACGGCAGCAGGATGTCCCACAGGGTCTTCACTGCGGCCATGGAGTAGCCGTTGTCCTGCATTCCCTGGGAGAATCCGGCGAACTGCTTGTCCAGCTCGGATTTCTTCTTTTTGCCCATAGCGCGCCGCAGGATGTCTGCCTGCCCAAGCGAATAGCCGGCGAGTTTCTGGGCTACGGCCATCACCTGCTCCTGATAAACGATCAGTCCGTAGGTCCCGCCAAGGATTTCAGCAAGCGGTTCCTTGAGCTCGGGGTGGATGGGGATGACTTCTTGGATCCCGTTTTTGCGCAGCGCGTAGTCGGTGTGCGCATTCGCGCCCATCGGACCGGGCCGGTAAAGAGCCAGCACTGCGGAGATGTCCTCGAAGTTGTCAGGCTTCATCAGCTTCAGCAGGGACCGCATGGGACCGCCATCAAGCTGGAAAACACCCAGGGTGTCGCCCCGGGCCAGCAGTTCATACGAGGCCACGTCATCCAGTGCCAGGCTGTCCAGGTCAAGGTCCAGGCCGCGGTTGAGTTTGATGTTCTCCAGGGCGTCGGAAATGATCGTCAGGTTCCGCAGGCCGAGGAAGTCCATCTTGATCAGGCCCAGCCCCTCACAGGTGGGGTAGTCGAACTGCGTGATCACCTGGCCGTCCTGGATACGGCGCATGACCGGGATGACGTCGATGATGGGGTCCGAGGACATAATGACGCCAGCGGCGTGCACGCCCCACTGGCGCTTCAGCCCCTCAATGCCGAGGGCAGTCTCAAAGACCTTCGCGGCCTCGGGATCGGTGGCGATCAGCTGGCGGAAGTCACCGGCCTCGCTGTAGCGCTTGGAGTCCTTGTTCTGGATGTCGGCGAGCGGGATGTCCTTGGCCATCACGGCCGGCGGGAGCGCCTTGGTCAGCTGCTCTCCCATGCTGAACGGGTAGCCCAGCACACGGGAGGAGTCCTTCAGCGCCTGCTTGGTTTTGATGGTGCCGTACGTGACAATCATTGCCACGCGCTCGTCGCCGTATTTCCGGGTCACATAGTCGATGACCTCGGACCGGCGCCGGTCATCGAAGTCAACGTCAAAGTCAGGCATGGACACCCGGTCAGGGTTGAGGAACCGCTCAAAGATCAGGCCGTGATGAAGCGGATCAAGGTCCGTGATGCGCATGGCGTACGCCACCATGGAGCCGGCGCCGGAGCCGCGGCCGGGACCGACGCGGATGCCGTTCTTCTTCGCCCAGTTGATGAAGTCGGCCACCACCAGGAAGTATCCCGGGAAGCCCATGGAAGTGATAACTTCGAGCTCGTAGTCCGCCTGGGTGCGGACTTTGTCCGGGACACCGCCCGGGTACCGGTATTCCAGTCCCGTAGCAACTTCCTTGACCAGCCAGGATGTCTCGTCCTCGCCCGGCGGGCATGGAAACCGCGGCATGTAGTTTGCGCCGGTGTTGAACGAGACATCGCAGCGCTCGGCGATCAGCAGGGTGTTGTCGCAAGCATCCGGGTGATCCCTGAACAGCTCCCGCATCTCCTGCGGGGACTTGAGGTAGTAGCCGCTGCCCGAGAAAGCAAAGCGGGAGCCGCCGTTGTCATAGGACGGCTCCAGCAACGTGGAACCTGACTGGATCGCAAGCAGTGCCTCGTGTGCCTTGGCGTCATGTTCGTGCGTGTAGTGAAGGTCGTTGGTGGCCACCAGCGGCAGGTTCAGATCCTTGGCGAGCCGCAGCAGGTCTCCCGTGACCCGTCGTTCGATGTCCAGGCCGTGGTCCATCAGTTCGCAGAAATAGTTCTCCGCACCGAAAATGTCGCGGAATTCCGAGGCGGCTTCCAAGGCCTCGCGGTACTGGCCCAGCCGCAGCCGGGTCTGGACCTCCCCCGAAGGGCAGCCCGTGGTGGCGATCAGGCCCTCGGAGTATGTGTTGAGGAGCTCACGGTCCAAACGCGGCCATTTGCCGAAAACTGCGTCCAGCGAGCCGATGGACGAAGCCCGGAAGAGGTTGCGCATGCCGACGTTGTTATAGCTCAACAGCGTCATGTGGGTGTAGGAACCACCGCCGGAGATGTCGTCCTTGCGCTGATGTTCCTCGCCCCAGCGGACACGGCTTTTGTCCGTGCGCGCAGTACCGGGGGTGACGTAGGCTTCCACACCGATAATCGGCTTGATCCCTTGGTCCGTGGCGCGCTTCCAGAAATCGAAAGCCCCGAACAGGTATCCGTGGTCGGTGGTGGCCAGTGCCGGCATCCCGAGGCGTTCAGTCTCGTTGAAGAGCTCACCCAGGCGGGCTGCGCCGTCCAACATGGAGTATTCGGTGTGGTTATGGAGATGGACGAACGAGGCATTGCTGGAAGTCACCGCACCATTCTAAGCGCTGGCCGGCCGCCCAACGCCAGCGAGCCCCTGCTAGGCTTCGCCCGACTCCAGGACTGCGAGGGCAAAGGCCAGATCCTGCGGGTATTCGCTGGTCACGGTGACGCGCTCCCCCGTTGCCGGGTGGTCGAAGCCGAGCTGCCGGGCATGGAGCCATTGCCGGGTCAGGCCCAGGGTGGCGGCGAGCCGAGGATCCGCTCCGTAGGTAAGATCTCCCGCGCATGGGTGCCGCAGCGCCGAAAAGTGGACACGGATCTGGTGTGTGCGCCCGGTCTCAAGGTGCACCTCCACCAGGGTGGCTTTGCCAAACGCCTCCAACACCTCATAGTGCGTGACCGACGGCCTGCCGTCTTCGATCACCGCAAAGCGCCAGTCGTGTCCGGGGTGGCGCCCGATTGGCGCGTCGATGGTGCCCTCCAGCGGATCCGGTAGCCCCTGGACCACCGCGTGGTAGACCTTGTCCACGGTGCGCTCCTTGAAGGCCCGCTTCAGGGCCGTATAGGCGCGCTCCGTCTTGGCCACCACCATTACCCCGGACGTGCCGACGTCGAGCCGGTGCACGATCCCCACCCGCTCGGGAGAACCCGACGTCGAGATCCGGAATCCGGCTCCGGCGAGCCCGCCAACCACGGTGGGGCCTACCCAGCCGGGGGATGGATGCGCGGCAACGCCCACTGGCTTGTCAACAACAACAAATTCGTCGTCGTCCAGCAGGATATTCAGGCCTTCCACAACTTCCTCCACCACTTCGAGCGGGTCCCGTCGTTCAGGCACCGTCACTTCCAGGACATCGCCGGTAACCAACCGCGCGGACTTGCCGAGCTTCTTGCCGCGGCTCACCACATTGCCCTCGGCAATGAGGGTCGCGGCCATCGACCGGGAAATCCCCATCAGCTTGGCGAGCCCGGCGTCCGCCCGTGTTCCACCGACTTCGTCGGCGACCACCACACGCTCAGACACCGTCCGTGTCCTTCGGCTGGGCCGCCTCTTTCCGTGGTGCCGCGTCGTGCCGTGAGCCATCAAGGGCGATCCCCCGCAATGTCAGGATGCAGATGATGACTACTGCTGAAACCACGGCGGAATCGGCGATGTTGAAAATCGCAAAATTCGGCAGTTGGATGAAGTCCACCACATGCCCCATGCCGAACGAGGGCTCCCGGAAGAGCCTGTCCGTCAGGTTGCCCAGGGCACCGCCCAGGAGAAGGCCGAGTGCCAGCGACCACCAGGACGAGCCCAGCTTGCGTACCTGGAACAGGATGGCGATGGCGACGCCGGCCATGATGATGGAGAACACCCAGGTAACATTTTCACCGATCGAAAATGCGGCTCCGGAATTTCGGATGAAGTACCAGTGCAGGAGCGGCGGCAGCACCGGTATACGTTCACCCTCCACCATCGAGGACGTCACCCACTGTTTTGTCAGCTGGTCCAGGACGTACGCAAAAACCGCGAAGCCGGCGAAGAGCGAGAGCAGGAGTGCCCGCCGGGGGCGGACCGATGCGGGAGAAGGGTTTGCGGCGTCAGCGGCGAGGTGGTCAGTCATGGTGCTTTCATTTTGTGAAACCGATGTTAAATCCCAAAAACCGGCAGCCGAGGAATCCTCAGCCACCGGTTCTCAGAATACGTGCTTGGCGAACTAGTTCGCTTCAACCTCTGGGGCCGCTACGGAACCGCGGGCGTCAAGGTCGCGCAGCTGGCCTTCAATGTAGGCCTTCAGGCGTGAGCGGTAGTCGCGTTCGAAGCCGCGGAGCTGCTCCACCTTGCGTTCCAGGACGGAGCGCTGCTGTTCGAGGGCACCGAGGATCTTCCGGGACTTCTCCTGGGCATCGTTGACCAGGCTGCTGGCCTCGATCTGGGCCTCGGCGATGATCTTGTCCTTCTGGGACTGACCGTCGGCGACGTGACGGTCATGCATCTGCTGCGCCATGGCGAGCAGTCCTGCAGCGGACTCGGCCGAAACCGAGCTCCCGGCGGCGGTGGGCGCCACAGCCGGAGCGGCTGCGACAGGTGCGACCGGCTCGGCTTCCTTCTTCTTGGCAGCATCGGGAGTTTTAGTCTCGACTTCAGCCTTCGCCGGAGACTCAACTTTGTCAGCCTTGACGGGGGCGGGAACGTTCTCGACCACGGGGGCGGACGCAGCCGAGCTGGCCGGCACTCCGGAACCTGATTCTGCAAGCTTCTTGCGGAGCTCGTCATTCTCCTGGTTCAGGCGCCTGAGTTCCACAACGATCTCGTCCAGGAAGTCATCAACTTCATCCTGGTCGTAGCCTTCGCGGAACTTGGTCGGCTGAAAGCGCTTGTTGACAACGTCTTCTGGCGTCAAAGCCATCTGGTCACCTCATTGGTCTAGTTAGTCAGTAGGCCTTCCGGCCGTCAAAACTACGGTACCTAAATATTGTCTGGTTCCTCTAATTCAACACTGAGTGTCAAACCGGAGATTTCTTCGCGGCTCAGAGGGAGTTCCAATTGCAGGAACTCCGCCTGCTCTGCTAGGTCTTGTCGAAGATTACGCGAAACCCCTGGTGACCGCCATCGCGATGCTGACGCCGATGAACAGGACCAAAAACCCGAGGTCCAAGGTCACCCCTCCGAGCCTCAACGGCGGGATCAGCCGACGGAGCCCCTTCAGCGGTGGATCGGTGATCGAATACACAGCGTGGGCCACCACAAGGGCAATACCACGCGGACGCCATCCCTTGGCAAACATCTGGACCCAGTCAAAAACCAGCCGGATGATCAACGCCACGAAGAACAGCAAAAGGGCGATATAGACAAGTCCGAAAATAATTCCCATGACTTAACTCATATCTCCATGTCCATTCCCGATACCGCGGCGCCTTGCCAATGTTTCTTGTCTATTTCAGCACAGATGCCAGACAGGTGTACCTGTCTGGCATCCGGAATAAGCTCAGGGCTAACTTTGATTGAAGAAGCTGGCCTGGGTCTCACTGACCTTTTTGTCATCGCCAATGACTTCAATGTAGGACGGCGACAGCAGGAAAACCTTGTTGGTGACGCGTTCGATGCTGCCCCGGAGGCCGAAAACCAGACCGGCCGAGAAGTCGACGAGTCGTTTCGCGTCCGCTTCGCCCATATCGGTCACGTTCATGATGACAGGAATTCCGTCCCGGAAACTCTCACCGATGAGCTTGGCGTCATTGTAGGACCGCGGGTGGATCGTGGTGATCTGCCGAAGCCCAGACGGTTCTTCGCGGCTCGAGGCCGCACGCTTGATGGGGGTCACTGGTGCGCGGTATTCCTCTTCAGGGGCGTGAGATGACTCGCGGCTGACATCGCGGACGGGTGCCGGTGCACGGCGTTCCTCGCGGTCAACTTCCATCGAATCGTCCTCGTCCTTACGTGTTGTGGTGTGCTCGGACTCGTAGTGTTCATCGCCATCGGCGAGCCCAAGATAGATCATTGTCTTGCGCAGAGCGCCGGCCATGGTCGACTCCTAATCGTGTCCGTAGGCGGGCCGCCCAATGACTTGACAGCCTTGAATCCCCCGCCACTCACTTCCTATGGGTTCGACGCTACCCCACGTCAGGACGCGATCCGAGAATATCGGAACCGATCCGCAGGTGTGTCGCACCGAAACGGATGGCCGCTTCCAGGTCCTGGCTCATGCCGGCCGAGATGGCCGTTGCGCCGGGATGCTCGGCCACCAAGCGCGCCGAGATGGCTGCCAGCTTTTCGAAGGCTGCCGCCGGGCCGGTACCCAACGGGGCGACGGCCATAACACCCGCCAATTCCAGTCCTGCCGCGGCCGCCAACTGCTCCGCCAGGAGCGGCACCTCCGCCGCAGCCGCGCCGCCGCGGTGGGCGCCGGCGTCGTCGTCGAGGCTGACTTGGATGAAGCATTCCAGGGCTCCCCGGCCCGTCCGCTCCTGTTCCGCCGCAATGGCGCGCTCCAGGCCCTCCACCAGGGCCAGCCGGTCCACCGAATGGAGCGCGTGGGCATATTTGGCCACGGACTTCGCTTTTTTGCTCTGCAACTGCCCGACGAAGTGCCAGTTGAGGCCGAGGCCCGCCAGTTCGACCGCCTTCGAAGAGGCTTCCTGATCCCGGTTCTCGCCGACGTCGTGGACGCCCAGCGCGGCGAGAAGCCTGATATCCGCGGCCGGGTGGAACTTGGTGACCACAATCAGCGTGGGACGGTCCCCTTCCCGGCCTGAATCCTGGAGGGCGGCTTCAATACGACGCTGCACGGCGCCGAGGCGTTCCGCCAGATCAGCCATCCGCGCCGGATCGTCCTCCACCACATCCTCATTCATGCGACCACACCAGTCCGGCAAAGCGCCCGGTGCTGTGGGACCTGCGGTAGGAGAAGAGCTCGTCGGACTCGAGCGTGCACGGGCCCGCATATTCAATGACAACCCCGGCTGCTTCAAGCTGGCTCTTCGCCCCCGCCGGGAGATCAAGGGCCGGTGTGCCCCAGGATGTGGCGGCCCACGTTGCGGGTACCTGCTCTGCCACGTGGCCGCGCAGGTCGGCCGGCACTTCATAGCAACGTCCGCAGATTGACGGGCCCAGCCAGGCACGGATGCCGGTGGCCCCGGCTGAGCGCATACGCGCCGCTGCCGCCGGGAGAATTCCGTTTTCTATCCCCGGCCGGCCTGAGTGTACGGCGGCGAGCACCGGACCGCCCGGCCCCTGACCCACCAGCACCGCGGGGATGCAGTCAGCCACCATGACCGCCAGCGGCAGTCCCCGCGACACCATGGCGTCGGCGGTCGGCGCCGGCGTGGCCGGCTCCATCATGACAATGGACGTGCCGTGGACCTGTTCCATGAACCGGAGGGACCCACGGGTTATGCCGGCCGCGTTCTCCAACGCCTCGCGGCGCTGGAGAACGCGGCCGGCATTGTCGCCGACGTGCAGGGCAAGATTGCCGGCCTGTGTGTCTGTAAACGCCACGCTTACGCCAGCAGAGACTTCGGCCCGCCAATAGAACAACCCGGGCCCTACTTCAGGAAGTCGGGGACATCCAGGTCATCGGCGCGGTTCCCCGAGAGGTCCGGCTCCACAACTGAGGGCAGGTCGACGTCGAAGCCTGAATCGGCGGGGACCGCCGACGGGCGCTGCTGGCCCCAGTTGCTGAGGCCTGACGCACCAACGCCTGCGTGAACCGGCTGGACGTTATGCTGGTGGCTGCCACCCGACGTGGGCGCCTGGGCCGGAGCAGGGGCCGCTGCGGGCCGCTGCGGAGCAACCTGCGGCTGCGACTGGTCCATCGAAGGAGAGGTGGCCTTGACGTCGTCAAAACCAGCGGCGATGACCGTGACGCGGGCCTCGTCACCAAGTGCGTCGTCGATCACGGCACCGAAGATGATGTTGGCTTCCGGGTGGGCCACTTCCTGGACCAGGCGGGCAGCTTCGTTGATTTCGAACAAGCCGAGGTCGGAACCGCCCTGGATGGAGAGCAGGACACCGTGGGCGCCGTCGATGGAGGCTTCCAGCAACGGGGACGCGATGGCCAGTTCCGCGGCCTTCACCGCGCGGTCTTCGCCGCGGGCGGAGCCGATGCCCATGAGTGCGGAGCCGGCACCCTGCATGACCGACTTGACGTCCGCGAAGTCAAGGTTGATCAGGCCGGGGGTGGTAATGAGGTCCGTGATGCCCTGGACACCGGAGAGGAGCACTTGGTCAGCGGAGCGGAAAGCGTCCAGGACGGAGACGTTGCGGTCGCTGATGGACAGGAGGCGGTCGTTCGGGATCACGATCAGGGTGTCGACTTCGTCGCGCAGGGCGTCGATGCCGGCCTCGGCGGAGCCCGCACGGCGGCGGCCTTCGAAGGTGAACGGACGGGTAACAACGCCTATGGTCAGCGCACCCAGGGAGCGGGCGATGCGCGCAACGACGGGGGCGCCACCGGTTCCGGTACCACCGCCTTCACCGGCGGTGACGAAGACCATGTCCGCGCCGCGGATGACCTCTTCGATTTCGTCGGCGTGGTCCTCCGCAGCCTGCTTGCCCACCTCGGGGTTGGCGCCTGCACCGAGCCCGCGTGTCAGTTCGCGTCCGACGTCGAGTTTGACGTCGGCGTCGCTCATCAGCAGAGCCTGGGCATCTGTATTGATGGCGATGAATTCAACACCCCGGAGGCCGACCTCGATCATGCGGTTGACTGCGTTCACGCCACCGCCGCCGATGCCGACGACCTTGATGACGGCCAAGTAGTTCTGCGGAGCTGCCACGTTACGTGTCCCTTGTTCGTGTCCTATTGCGAAAACTGTGGAGTCGGGCTTGAAGCATCGAACCTTAACCTTCGAGTTGAAGGTTATAGTTATGTCAAGTAACTCATGTCTGGAACGCTATTTCCTATGGTTCAGACATTCAATAACCGGAGCCGCGTGTCGCGCGAATACCCGGTAAATAAAGCGATCAGCGCGTCACCGGATGCCGGGGCGCGCTCACATCGTACACACGGACGGGGTTCTTCGGGTCCGCGGGAACCTTGAGGAGGGCTTCGAGCACCTTGGCTTTGAGCTCCTTCTCCCCCGCATTCCCCCAAATAATGGTCTGGCCGTCCACCAATTTGAGCTCCACGGCATCCACCGACTGAGCGGACGCGTTGGACAGCCTCGACAGCACGTCCAGGGGGAGTGCACCGAGGACCGCTGCAGTGGCCTGGAAAAGGTCCTTACCGATCGCTCCGGCGCCGCCGTCGATCACGGGCAGGGCAACCCCGGCCGGGTCCGCGGGGCTGGCCAGCACCACGCCGTCCACATCCACCGACTGGTACTGCTCCCCCTGCTTGACCAGTGCCACCGGAACTCGCTCCAGCACCTGGACCACCAATCCTGACGGCGGCCGCGCCTGGGTTGAGACGGATTTAATCTGAACGAGGGGCGCCAGGAGGCGGCTGACCTCCTCATCGCTGATCTGGGGCAGGGGCTTGCCCTTCAGCGGTTCCAGTGCGGCCTGGACCTGCTCCGTCGTGACGAGCTGCGTCCCGGACACCGACACAGTGCCTACGGCAAGGACCGGCGAGAAGATTGCGGCGGCCAGCAGCGCGCAGACCAGCGCCAGGACAATGCCCAGCGTCACCAGGATGTTCCGTTTGCGGCGCCTTCCGGGCGGCTCCGGGAATACCAGCACATTGTCAGCACCTGCCGGTGCCTTGTCAGGGCCCGCTGGCACCTCTTCCGCTGACCGCTGGCGGCCAGCGGCCTGCACTCTTTTGCGGCCAGGCGGAGACGGCGTATCCGCTTCCGGGGCGCTTTTGGACGCCGAGATGACCTCCGGTTCCGCTGGCGCGGGTGGCTGCCGCCTGCCCGGTGAAGCGTAGGTGGGCCGGCGCGGACTACCCACCGAGTGCCTGCACTACCTGCGGCCCGAAAGCCGTCACGTCCCCTGCCCCGACGGTCAGGATGATGTCGCCGGGACCGGCCACGTCCGTAAGGGCAGCGACCGCTTTGCCCGACTCCACCAGCCGTCCGCCGGCGGCCAGATGTTCGACGATGAGCTGGCTGGTGACGCCCGGGATGGGATCTTCGCGCGCGGGGTAGATGTCCAGGACCAGAGCGGTATCCGCAAGGTTCAACGCTGCCGCGAACTCCGTGGCAAACTCCCTGGTGCGGGAGAACAGGTGCGGCTGGAACAGGACATGGACGCGGTGCCCGCCGGCCACGGACCGGGCAGCCGTCAGGGCGGCCCGGACCTCGGTGGGATGGTGGGCATAGTCGTCATAGACGCGCACGCCGCGCGCCTCCCCTTTAAGTTCAAAGCGCCGGGAAGCGCCCGAGAAGTGCGCCAGGGCACCTGCGGCAGCTTCGGCGCCGACCCCCAGCTCCAGCGCGACGGCTACGGCGGCGGCGGCGTTCAGCGCGTTGTGACGGCCCGGGACCTGCAGGTTTAGGGCGAACCGTCCGGCGGGTGAGGAGACCGCCACGTCCCCCGGGCCGCCGTCGTGCAGTACCAGATCCGACCCGCCCGAGGTGCCGTACAACACCACCCGGGTATTGCCGCGCGCGCGCGTTCGCTCTGCGAGGGCCGCTGCACCCGCGTCATCGGCGCAGGCAATCAGGACCCCGTCGGCCGGGAGTAGCGCCGTAAAGCGGTCGAAGGACTCGTAGACGGCCTCGGCAGTGCCGTAGTGGTCCAGATGGTCGGGCTCGACATTGGTAACCACGGCAATCCTGGGCCTGTAGTTCAGGAAGGACCCGTCGGATTCGTCCGCTTCGGCCACAAAGACCGCTGAGGTGCCGTGGGCGGCATTGACGCCGAGCGCAGGCACGTTGGCGCCAATGGCAAACGACGGATCCACCCCCGCACCCTGGAGCAGGACGGTGATCATGGAGGTGGTAGTGGACTTGCCGTGGGTACCTGCCACAGTCACCACGAGGTCCTCGCCCATGGTGGCCGCCAGCGCCTCCGAGCGGTGCAGCACCGGCAGGCCAGCCGCCCGCGCAGCTACGAGTTCGGGGTTGTCCGTACGGATCGCCGAGCCGGCCACCACGGTCTGGGCATCGCCCAGGTTGGCTGCGGCGTATCCCACCGCGATCCTCGCGCCGGCAGCTGCCAGCTCCGCCATGACCGGAAGGTCCTTCGCGTCCGATCCGCTGACGGCGACCCCGCGGGCGACCATAATGCGGGCCACAGCGGACATTCCCACCCCGCCGATGCCGATGAAATGGACGCGGCCCAGGGACTCCTGGCTGCGGATGCTTGCGGGGATCATGCGGATACCGCTTCCAGGACAAGATCAGCCATGCGCTGATCGGCGTTACGGATGCCAAGGTGTCGCGAGCTTGCGGCCATGGTGGCAAGGCGGCCGGGGTCGGTGACCAGGGGAATCAGCTGGCTCGCCACCCACTTCGCGGTGAAGTCCTTGTCCGGGACCAGAAGTGCGCCGCCGGCGTTCACGAGCCCCGCCGCGTTGAGTGCCTGTTCGCCGTTGCCGATTGGCAGCGGGACAAAGACCGCAGGCACTCCGACGGCGGCCACTTCGCAGACGGTGGCTGCGCCGGACCGCGCAAGCAGCACGTCCGCGGCGGCGTACACCTGTTCCATGCCGTCCACGTATTCCACCTGCCGGTAGCCCGGTACAGTGAGGGGGCTGCCGTCCGGCCCCAAAACCGGCTTGCCGCGGCCGGTGATGTGGAAGGTCTGGATTCCTGCCGCGCCAAGGTCCTGGACGGCGGCGGCCACCCCCCGGTTGATGCTTTGGGCCCCGGAGGAACCGCCGGTCACAATCAGGGTGGGCATGGTGGGATCCAGGCCCAGGGCTTCGCGGGCGGCGGCCCGGGCAGCGTCCCGGTCCAGGCTGGAGATTTCGGTCCGCATGGGCATGCCCACATGGCGGGCGTGGCGCAGGCGCGTGGTGTCGAACGCGGTGGCTACGTGACGTGTCAGGAACGATCCCACCCGGTTGGCCAGGCCCGGCCTGGCATTGGCTTCGTGGATCACGATGGGGATTCCCCGGCGCCGGGCAGCGAGGTACAGCGGTGTGCAGACGTAGCCGCCGACACCCACCAGGACGTCGGCCGAAGCTTCATCGAGGATACGTCCGGACTGCCTGACCGCCCCGGCCAGGCGTGCAGGCAGCCTGAGCAAATCAACGGAAGGTTTCCGCGGAAACGGCACCCGGTCGATGGTGGCCAGTTCCAGGCCGGCGGCGGGCACCAGCCGGGTTTCCATGCCGGCAGGTGTGCCCACGGCGAGCAGCCTAACACCGGGCGCAGCCGCACGCAGGGCGGCCGCGATAGCCAGCAGTGGGCTGATGTGGCCGGCGGTTCCGCCGCCCGCCAGGACAATGGACAGGTTCTGGGAAGTCATCTGGAGCTACGAACGCTTTCTTGCTGTTGTTTTGGCGCCGGCGGTTTTATTGCGGCCGGCCGTGTTGGTGCCAGTTGTTTTGCGGCCGGCAACTGTTCGGCCAGGGGCAAAGCCGGCCTTCCGGGCGCCGAAATTGAGCAGTTTCTTCGGCCGGAGGGCCGGCGCCATCTGAGCGCGGGCTAGCGACAACACCACCCCCACGGCGCAGAGCGACATCAGAAGTGCCGACCCGCCGTAGGAAATGAACGGGAGCGGCACGCCAATCACAGGCATCAGCCCAGTCACCACGGCCATGTTGACCGTGGCCTGCCCCAGCAGCCACACCATGATGGTGCCCGCCAGCACGCGGTGGAACATATCTTCCTGAGCCACCACTACGCGGTAGATGGCAGCCCCGAGGATGGCAAAGAGGACAAGCACGACGACGGTGCCCACGAGGCCGAGTTCCTCGCCGATAATGGCGAAAATGAAGTCGTTGTGGGCTTCCGGGATCCAGCTGTACTTCTGCCGGCTCTGGCCGAGGCCGACGCCGAACCAGCCTCCGGAGGCGAGCCCGTAGAGCCCGTTGGTGGCCTGGTAATTGGCGTCAATGCCGTCGGCACAGGACTGGCCGGTCCACCACGAGGTGATGCGGCACATGCGGTTTGAACTGGTGATGGCCATGACAGCTGTGCCTGCTGCGGCCGCCAGTGCGGCGAACCCGAACAGGTACAGAGGTACGCCGGCGAAGAAGAGGGCGGCGGCGGTGATCATCATGATGATCATGGCTGTCCCCAGGTCATTGCCCAGCAGGACCAGGCCGATCACCGCACCCGCCAGCGGCACGGCCGGGATCAGCACGTGGAGCCAGCGCCGCAGCAGCTTTCCTTTCCTGGCCAGGACTGTGGCCATCCACAGAGCCAGTGTCAGCTTGGACGCCTCGGACGGCTGGAAGGTGATGCCGCCGAGGTCGATCCAGTTCTTGTTTCCGTTGACTTCGTCACCGATCAGCTGCACCAGGACCAGGAGGAGAAGGGCCACGCCCAGGCCGGGCCAAGCCAGGCGCTTCAGCCAGACCACGTTGATCCGCGAGAGGACGAACATGGTGAAAATGCCGATGGCCGCGAACATACCCTGCTTGAGGGCGTCGCCGTACGGCGATTTTCCGGCAGCGATGGATTCGACGCTTGAGGCCGACAGCACCATCATGATGCCGATTGCGGTCAGGGCCAGCGTGGAACCGAGGATCAGGTAGTACGTTGAGCCGTTCTTGGAAGTACCGGTTCCTTCCAGCATTGACCAGAAGGCCAGGTACATGTCCCGGATCCGGTCCGGCAGGGTGATGGTGGACTTTATGGGCGAAGCGGGTTTCCCGGAGTGCGGTTGTGAGTCCGGCGACCGGGTGGGCGTGCTGACCATTGTTACTCCTCGCCGGTCTGGGCCTGCCCTTCCACCAGCTCGCGGACAGCGTCAATAAAGGCGTCGCCGCGGTGAGCATAGGAAGAGAACTGATCCATGGAAGCAGCTGCCGGGGCCATCAGCACGGTGTCGCCTGATGCAGCCAGCTGCGCCGCTGACGCAACGGCCCGGGACATCACGGCTGCACCGGAATCCGGCGAGCTGCCCGTGATGTCCCCGCCCGTTGCGGCAGTCTGCATATTTTCAGTGTCGCCCGCCGGCGTCGTGATCACGGGGACATCGGGCGCGTGTCGCTGCAAGGCGTCCGCCAGGGCTGCGGTATCCGTGCCGATGAGCACCACGGCCTTGAGCCGGGCCGCGTGGTCCCGGACCAGGTGGTCGTAGCTGACGCCCTTGGACAGGCCGCCCGCGATCCAGATGACGTTCTCAAAGGTGGCCAGTGAAGCTGCCGCTGCGTGTGGATTGGTGGCCTTGGAATCGTTGACCCAGAGCACGCCGTTCTGCTTGGCGACAGGCTGGATGCGATGGTTGCCGGGCACGTAGTCCTGGATTCCCTGGCGCACTGCCTTCGCATCCACACCGTAGGCCCGGACCAGGGCAGCCGCCGCAAGGGCGTTGGCCACCATGTGCCGGGGCGCAAACTGGCCCAGGTCGCTCATCGAGGCCAGCTCGGCTGCGCTGTCCTTGCGTTCCTCGATAAACGCACGGTCCACCAGCAGGCCCTCAACCACGCCGAGCATGCTGATGGCCGGGGTGAGCGTCGTGACCCCGACCGCACGGCAGCCCTCGATGACCTCGGCGTCTTCAACCATCCGTTCGGTCTCGATCTGCTCCGCGTTGAAGATGCACGCCTTCTGGGTCCGCGCGTAGACCTTTGCTTTGTCCGCGAGGTAAGAATTGTAGGAACCATGCCAGTCAACGTGGTCCTCGGCAACATTCAGGCAGACGCTGGCCACCGGCGACAGTGATTCAGCCCAGTGCAGCTGGAAACTGGAAAGTTCAACGGCGAAGGCGTCGTACTCCACGGGGTCGCGAAGGGCATCCAGGATAGGGGTGCCCACGTTGCCGACCGCGATGGCCTTAAGTCCGGCAGCCTGCAACATCGACGCGGTCAGGCCCACCGTGGTGGTTTTGCCGTTGGTGCCGGTGATGGTCAGCCAGTCAGCGGTTTTGTGCCCGGCCCGGACGCGCAGGCGCCAGGCAAGCTCGACGTCGCCCCAGACCGGAATGTGCGCGCGTGCAGCGGCTGCCAGGAGCGCCTGGTCGGGACGCCAGCCGGGGGAGGTCACGATGAGTTCGGGGAAGCCGCCATCGATTTTGGGGATCCGGTTTACGGCCTCCTCGCCCAGTAGCACGTCCACGGCACCGACGATCTTCAGGGTGTCGGCCTGTGCCCTGGCTGTATCGCTGGTGGCGGCATCAACCACAACCACCCGGGCCCCGAGTTCGATAAGGGTATCTGCAGCGGCGAACCCGGACACTCCGATGCCGGTCACTGCAACGCGCAGCCCTGCCCAATCCGAATCCCAACTGACCAGGTTTTGCAGGCGGGGAGAAACAGTCACAGGAGCACAACCCATTCAGCGTAGAAGACACCCAGGCCCACGGCCACAAAGAGCCCGCCCAGGATCCAGAACCGGACCACCACCGTGACTTCTGCCCAGCCCTTGAGCTCGAAGTGGTGCTGCAGCGGCGCCATCTTGAAGACGCGTTTCCCGCCGCTGGCCTTGAAGTAGCCCACCTGGATGATCACGGACAGCGTAATCAGGACGAACAGGCCGCCGATGATTCCCAGCAACAGTTCCGTGCGCGACAGGATGGCAAAGCCGGCGATCGCGCCGCCGATGGCCAATGACCCGGTGTCGCCCATAAAGATCTTCGCCGGGGACGTGTTCCACCAGAGGAACCCCACCAAGGCTGCGCTCAGGATAGCGGCCAGGAGCGCCAGGTCCAGGGGGTCCCGGACGGAGTAGCATCCGCTGCCGGTCTCGCGCGGCGACCCGCAACCCTGGTTGTTCTGCCAGATTCCCATCAGCGTGTAGGCACCGAATACCATGACCGACGCACCGGCCGCTAGCCCGTCCAGTCCGTCAGTGAGGTTCACGCCGTTGGTCGCAGCGGTGACAATCAGGTTGGACCACAACACAAAGAGGATTGCACCGACCACCGTGCCGGCGAAGGCCAGGTCCAGCCAGGGAATGTCACGGACCAGGGAAATTTTGGTCGAGGCCGGCGTCAGGCCGTCCGCATCGGGAAAGTTCAGTGCCAGGATAGCGAAGGCTATACCCACGGCAGCCTGGAGGATGAGCTTGGCCTTCGCATCGAGGCCAAGGCTCCGCTGCCGCGAGATCTTGATGAAATCGTCCAGGAAGCCCACCAGCCCCATGCCGACCATCAGGAACAACAGGATCAGGGCCGAGGCGGAGGGGCCTGCTGAATCCGGGTTCATCATCCACATAATCAGGTGGGTCAGGCCATAGCTGAGCAGGACCGCGCCCACCACCACGGTGCCGCCCATCGTGGGAGTACCGCGTTTAGTGTGGTGGGAGGTGGGTCCGTCATCACGAATGAATTGGCCGTAGCTCTTGCGGACAAGCAAGCGGATAAACAGCGGCGTTCCCACCAAGGCAAACAGCAGGGCAAGTCCTGCGCCGATCAAGAGTGCAATCACAGCAGTTCGCTCCCTTCATCGGTGGGTTCGGTGGATTGTGGGGGTAATGCTATCCGATCGCCAAGGTGCCGCAGTCCAACGCTGTTGGACGACTTGAAAAGCACCAGGTCACCGGGTTGAAGCTCAGCGTTCAGAAGCGCGTAGGCGTCCTCGGCGGTTTCGGCAAATACGCATTCGTCGCCCCAGGAACCCTCCTGGACGGCGGAAACGTAAAGTGCGCGGGCTTCGCGGCCGACGACGACCAGCCGGGAAATGTTCAGGCGGACCACCTGGGTACCCACAACGGTGTGTTCACGGATTGAATCAGGTCCCAGTTCCAGCATGGCGCCCAGTACCGCCCAGGTGCGGCGTCCGCGGCCCAGGTCGGCCAGGGTGCGCAGGGCCGCCCGCATGGACTCCGGGTTCGCGTTGTAGGCGTCGTTGATGACGGTCACCCCGTCAGCACGTTCCGTGCGTTCCATCCGCCAACGGCTTGCCGCTGACTGTGTGCTCAGCGATGCGGCGATGTCCTTGCCGGGAACTCCGGCCGCGTGCGCGGCAGCTGCTGCGGCGAGGAGGTTGACTGTGTGGTGGGCGCCGATGAGGCGGCTGCTGACGTGCACGCCTGTTTCACCGCCGGGTAGGACGAGCTCGAATTCCGGGTTGCCCTGGGCGTTAGTATCCGGATTCATGGCCCGAACAGTCGCGTCAGGGCGCCCTTCGGCCGAGAAGCCCAGCACGCTGGCGCCGGTGCGGCTGCGCATGGCAGCGACGCGGTCGTCGTCGAGGTTGATGACGGCCGTGCCGCCGGCCGCGAGGGCCTCCACCAGCTCGCCCTTGGCCCGGGCAATGTTGTCCACGCCGCCGAACTCTCCGGCATGGGCAGTGCCGATGCCTAGGACGACGCCGATGTCAGGCTTCACCATGTTGGCCAGGTAGCGGATGTGCCCGATGCCCGTCGCGCCCATCTCGATCACCAGATACCGCGTTTGGGTGTCGGCCCGGAAGACCGTCAGGGGCACGCCCACCTCGCCGTTGTAGGACCCTTGCGGGGCAACGGTGGCGCCCTGCCCGGTGAGGATGCCGGCGAGGAGGTCCTTAGTGGTGGTTTTACCGGCGGAACCGGTGATCCCAATGACGGTCAGGGCATCACCTGCAGCAGACCGGGCCAGCCGGATCCGATGTACCGCTTCGGATGCCAGTGCGCCCATGGCCAGCACGACATCATCGACCAGCACGGCCGGATAGTTAACGCCATCCGGCCCCGTCACGGGGCGCTCAGCCAGAACCAGCACCGCGCCGCGGCTGACGGCCGCGGCAACGAAGTCGTGGCCGTCAGCGTGCTCGCCGGGTTTCGCCACATACAAGGACCCGGGGGCAGCATCCCGCGAATCAGTGACCACTGACAGGGGTGCAATCCCCGGATCGGCGTCCAGGCGGCCGTGTGTGATATCGGCGATTTCCGCCGCAGTAAGTGCAATCATCTCGGTCTAGGACTCTATCCGGTCGTCTCGAAGAACGGTGAATCCCCTGGCTGTCAAGGCGTTCCGCAGTTCCACCCGGTCGTCGAGCGCCAGGTTGACGCCCTTGACTTCCTGCCAGACCTCGTGCCCCCGGCCTGCCACCAGAATGGTGTCGCTTGGACCTGCCAGTTCAACGGCCCGTCGGATGGCAGCGTCGCGGGGATATACCTCTTCGATGACGCACCCCGGTGATTCCTGTTCGCGGGCTGGCCGTGCGCCCGCCAGCACATCTGCCCTGATGGCCGCAGGGTCCTCATCGTGGGGGTCGTCATCCGTGACGATGACGATGTCGGCCATCTTCGCGGCGACGGCGCCCATGGCCGGTCGCTTGCCCTCGTCGCGCTGTCCTGTGGCTCCGAAAACCACAATCACCCGGGAGCCGGGAAGCGGTGACCTGACTGCTTCCAGTGCGCGTGCCAGGGCATCAGTGTTGTGGGCGAAGTCCACTACAGCCGCCGGTTCCTCGGAGACGAGCTGCATGCGTCCCGGAACGGCCACGGTGAAGGGGTCGTGGTGGTCCAGGCCGGCCTGCACCGTGGTGGCGTCCATTCCGCTGGCGATGACCATTACCGTGGCCAGCGCGGCGTTCGCGACGTTGAAAGCGCCGGGCAGGCCCGTGTGTACATTCAGGGTGACGCCCTCGGGTCCCGCGAGGCTGAAGTCGGTACCCAACCCCCGCGCGGCAGCGGCGGTGACCGTCCAGTCGGTGGGAGCTGCGCCGGGTGCCATCGAGAGTGTGGTGACCGGGATCGGTGCCGTGGCGGCAAGCCTGCGGCCCCATTCGTCGTCGACCGTCACCACAGCCCTGCGGGCACGGCCCCGGGTGAACAGTTCCGCCTTCGTGGCGAAGTAGTCCTCCATGGTGCCGTGCAGGTCCAGATGGTCCTGCGTCAGGTTCGTAAAACCGGCAACGTCGAAGAGCACACCGTCCACCCGCTGGAAGGATACGGCGTGGGAGGAAACTTCCATGGACGCGGCGTCCAGCCCCCGTTCCCGCATGAGGGCGAGCAAGCCGTGAAGATCCGGTGACTCGGGTGTGGTCAGGAGGCTGGGAACCGGCTCTCCACCGGCCAGGATTTCGATGGTTCCGATCAGGCCGGTCTGCTGCCCGAGCGCACGGAGGAGGGCGTTAATGAAGTATGTGGTAGTGGTCTTGCCGTTGGTTCCCGTCACACCGTACAAGCGCGGCGTCCGCCCGGCTGTTGGCTGGCTCTGGTAGATCATGGCGGACAGCGGCCCCACCACGTTGCGCGGTCCGTCCACCACGAGGACGGGAACGGCAGTGTCCCCTGACAGCGCGAGAAGGCGGGCGCCGGCGTCGTCGGTCAGGACTGCCACCGCTCCCCTGCCGACCGCCTGCGAAACGAAGTCGGCGCCATGGCGGGCGGCACCGGGCAGCGCCACATAGAGGTCTCCCGGTTCCACGGTTCGCGAGTTCAGTGAAATTCCCATGACGCTGACGGCAGCGGAGGCACCCGGGACCTGCACACCGATCGCGTCTCCGATCGCGTCCAGGCGGACCGCAGCAACGGCCGTAGGCCTGAACCGCGCGGAGGCTGGCTCCCCTGCCTGCCCCGCGTTGTTGGCTGATGCGTTCTGGTCTGACAAGGGAATCTCCGATGGTGGTGCTAGTGGATCATGCCCGCGGGAAACTGCTTCCACTGCGGGCATTGGGGGAACTGCTGCCTGGCTTGATGTTACTTGGCGTACTGCGGCAACCTGGCCGGTTCACCCGTGGACGGCTGGACGTTGTAGGTGCGCAGGGCCTGGCTCATGACCGAACGGAACACCGGCCCCTGCGTGATGCCGTAGATGCTGCCCTTCGGACGCTGCAGTACCACCTCAACAATAAACCGCGGGTCGTCCATCGGTGCCATCCCCACGATGGAAGCGGTGTAGCCGCAGAACCCTGACTTCCCGTCGTCGCAGGGAGATTCAGAGGTTCCGGTCTTTGCCCCCACCCGGTACCCGTCGATCGCGGCGTCCTTGATCTGACCTTCGGTCACCGCGCTTTCCAGGATGTCCTGGACCTGTTGCGCCGTGCCGTCAGACACCACCTGGCGGGAAGGCTGCGGGGCAACCGCCTCTTCTGTTCCGTCCGGGGACACATACGCATCAATCAGGCGCGGCTGGAGCATCACACCATTGTTGGCGATCGTCTGGAAAGCCCGGACCGTCTGCAGCGTCGACTGCGCCACGCCCTGGCCGAAAAGCACTGTGTACTCCTGGCGGCCGTCCCATTGGTCGGCCGGGGTAAGAATGCCGGCCGCGGTGGCGGGCAGCCCGATGTCCGGCGCTTCGCCGATACCGAATTTCTTCAGCCAGTCGTGCCTTTGGTCCTTGGTGAGCCGGGAGCCGGCCGCCACGGTGCCGGTGTTCATGGACCAGCCCAGGATGCCGGCGAGCGTGCGCTCTTCTGTGCCATGGGTAAAGGAGTCCGTGAACGTCTGGCCGTCCACCGTGTACGACGGGCCGAGCGTGAAGGTGTCCAGCGGGCTGGATTTTCCTTCCTCAATCAGGGCGGCCGCGGTGATCATCTTCTGGACCGATCCGGGCTCATACGCAGCAGTCACGGAGCGCACACCGCGGTCCTTGGCGGCCACCCGGCCTGGATCGTTCGGGTCCGGCGCATTGGTATCGGCCATCGCGATCAGGTTGCCGGTCTTGGCATCCATCACGATGATGACACCCCACTCGGCACCGAGCTTGTCCGACTGGCTCTGGATGGCCTGCTGGGCGAAATACTGGAGATCGGAATTGAGGGTGAGCTTGACGTCCTTGCCGTCTTCCGGGGGTGTCAGCTCATCGACGCCGACGGGAATCCGAAGACCGTCCGCGCCGATCTCGAAAAGCCGCTTGCCGTCCTTGCCCCGCAGCAGCCCATCCTGGGTCTGTTCGATCCCCGCCTGGCCGGTACTTCCGTCCTGGAGGAAGCCGATGATGCCACCGGCCACGGAACCGTTGGGGTATACGCGTTTGCTGACGCCCTCGGTGACAATGCCGGGAATACTAAGATCCGAGACCCTGAGCTCAACGTCCGGTTTCAGGTCCTTGGCAACGATGTGGTATTTCGATTCACCTGTCAGGGCGTTCTTGAGGTCTTCAGTGTCCATGCCCAGGACAGCCGCGAGTTCGCTGATGCCCTGCTCCCGGCTGACTTCAACCAGCTTGTCGGCGCCTTCCTCCAGGCGCCAGAACTTATCGGTCTTTGTGTTGGTGGTCTGGTCCACCACAATGTTGTAGCGGATCACGCTGTTTGCCAGGACCGTCCCGGCTGCGTCCAGGATGCTGCCGCGTTCGGCAGGGAGCGCAGTCGCGCGCATCCGGTAATCGAGCGCAGCGGCAGCCATCCCGCCGACGTCGAGCCCCTGGACGAAGAAGAGCTTGCCGCCCACCACCAACAGCAGCGTCAGCATAATGCCGAGGCCGAGGCGCAGCCGTTTTGTGGCGTTAGGGGCCATACCGCTTTTTGCCTTGCCGGTCCTCTGCGCCACCGTGATTCCCTTGCTGCTCGCCATTATTGCCTGTTTAATGCCTGACTGGCTGTCCTTCAGCGGCTACCGGTTACAGCCCGGGCACCTTCTGTTCGGGTGCCGGTACCGAACCGCCGTGTAGCTCCACGGCAGGTGCCGGCGGAGCGGGTGCTTCAACCGGCGGGGCTGCCGCGGCAGGTGCCAATTCTTCGGTAGCCGGTTTACGGTTCGCCAGCGGCTCCCCGGACGTTGCCGGGGGAACCACAATGAGCATTCCCTCGACGGCCGGGGCAGGGATGACCGCTCCAGCCGCGCCGCCCTTCACAGCTGGAGTTGCCTTGCCCGTAACGGCAAGGGTGGAGAGATCGATCTGGCCTTTAACCGTCGAAGCGACCATTCCCAGGTCTGAGGCCTTGGCTGCCAGGTTCTGGGGAGCCTCGAAGTTTTGGACCTGCTGTGTCAGGTCCTGGTTCTGCTTGGTCAGCGTGCTCTGCTTACCCCTCAGTTCCACCAGCTGGTACTGGGAGGTAGAGACTGAGATGTTCAGGACCAGCACGGTGACGAGCGCAACGGCGAGCAAGGCGAAACACATGACGACAAACGGCGCCCGGCGCTTCTTGGGGGCGGAACGGACCACAGACAGAGGTGTGCGTTCCCGGCGGCCAGCGCCGGACGGAAGCGACCTGATCGCCGGGGCGCTGCTGCCGGAGACGACCGGAAAGTTCTTGACGGCGGCAGTGCTCATGCTTCGCTCCTGGCTCTGATACGTTCCACGGCCCGCAACCTGGCGGAGGCCGCGCGTGGATTTTCTGCAATCTCGACGGCGGTGGGCACCTCGGTGCCCTTGGTCAGGGTTTTGAGGAAGGCCTTGTGTTCCTCAAGTTCCACCGGAAATCCGAGCGGCGCGGAGGACTTGGACCCGGCCTGGAAAAATGACTTGACGATCTTGTCTTCGAGGGAGTGGTAGGACATGACCACGATGCGTCCGCCCAGTGCCGTTGCTTCCACGGCTGCCGGAACGGCGCGCTCCAGCACGTCCAGTTCCTCATTGACTTCGATGCGCAGTGCCTGGAATGTCCGTTTGGCGGGATGGCCGCCCGATTTGGCGGCTGCGGCCGGAACCACGGAGCGGATCTGTTCCACCAGTTCCCCCGTGGTGGCGAAAGGCTTGGCAGTCCTCGCCGCGACAATCCTGTTGGCGATCCGGCCAGCGAACTTCTCCTCGCCCCACTTCCGGATGATCCTGACGAGATCCTCTTCGCTGTAGTTATTCACCACATCCGCTGCGGTCTGCCCGCGGCTGGTGTCCATCCGCATGTCCAGGGGAGCGTCAAAGGAGTAGGCGAAGCCACGCTCGCGCTCGTCCAGCTGCAGCGACGACACACCCAGGTCCATCAGGATGCCGTGGACCTGGGCGACACCCAGGTCTTCGAGGACGTCGTCGATTTCGTCGTAGACGGCGTGGACCAGATCCGTCCGGGAAGCAAAGCGCCCCAGCCGCTCTCCTGCCAGCACCAGGGCTTCCTCGTCACGATCGATGCCGATCAGGTGCAGATCAGGGAAACGCTCCAGCATGGCTTCGGCGTGGCCGCCCATGCCAAGGGTCGCATCAATGGCGATCGGGGTTTCACCTCGGCGGCGGCCAGCTTCGAAGCCGGGCGCCAACAAATTAATGCACCGGTCCTTGAGGACCGGCACATGGCGTTCGGACGTTGGCTTCGGGTCATCGGTCATGCCTTCGTCCTTTCTTGCCGTGAGTGTTGGTGTGCTGCTTCTTGAGCCAGATCCCCATCCGCGCCTATCATCCTGCCGGCCTGGCTCCGGGGAAGTGAGGCCAGGTTGACTCTCTGATGGGCGGCTGGAGATCTCGTTCAAGAAGCGGTTCCGCCGGGCCGTTCAGGGGATCACAGGATTCCCGGAATGGCGTCGTCGGTTTCGGAGAAGGCGGTTTCCTTCTCCGCGAGGTACTCGTTCCAGGCCTGGGCATCCCAGATCTCGGCCCGGGTTCCTGCACCGATGACGGCCAGTTCCCTGCCGAGGCCTGCGTACTCCCGGAGCGCGGCCGGAATGGTTATGCGCCCCTGCTTGTCAGGTACCTCGTCAGAGGCTCCAGAGAGAAAGACGCGGATGTAGTCCCTGGCCTGCTTGGAGGAAATGGGCGCCTCCCGCATTTGCTCGTGGACCCGTGCAAATTCCTGCTCACTGAAGACGTAAATGCAACGTTCCTGTCCCCTGGTGAGAACAAGTCCGCTGGCAAGCTCCTCACGGAACTTCGCGGGGAGGATAATTCGGCCCTTTTCGTCCAGACGTGGCGAGTGTGTGCCCAGAAACACTGGCCCACCGCCTGTCTGCCGTCAGGAACTGCAATATCCCCTGTGTTGCAACTACCCTCTTATGTCCTCCACATTACTCCACTTTCCACCACAGTCAACGCGAATCCGGCCAATATTCCCCCTTTCAGGCCACTGTCCCCCAAATGGCGTGGGAGATGGAAGTGGAGGGTCCGTCGCCGTTTCGGCTGGAATCATAAGTGCCCCACGGCGGCGCCCTGCCACCGTCAGGCTCAAAACGGGCCCCGCCGGCGCATCAGCGGGCGTCCGGCCATCCATCCAGACCCGCAGCAGGGGTCGATTTGAGCGCAAAAGGGCACCGGGCTACTACCTGCTGCGGTTAAACGCAGAAGACCCGCCGTGGCGGGTCTTCTGCTGCGGTCATCCTGACCGTGGGGAGCGAAATGGAGGGCAGGCCTGAACCTACGGCCACGGCACCCGACTTACAGGCGCTGCCTTAGGATTCGTCGCGGCGGCGCTCGTCCCAGCGCTCTTCCAGGCTGGACATAAATGAACTTCTTGGTTTTCCGGACTTACCTGTACCAGGGGCGGAGCGCTGCTGGCCGCCGGCAGCGCTGCGCATTGTGGCGAAGTACACACCGCCGCCCATAACTACGAAGCCCAGGACACCGACAAAGATGTTCTGGACTGTGACGCCGACCAGGAGCAGGGCGATGCCCGCAAGTGTGCAGAGCACACCAATCACGATGTGGCGGGTGGACCACGTTCGCCCGGGATCCGAACCCATGGAATTGGCGAATTTCGGATCGTCTTCGTGCAGCTGCTTCTCCAGCTGCTCCAGCAGCTTCTGTTCGTGCTCCGAGAGCGGCATCACGACCTCCTTAAGTAGGCCAACGTACGGGCTGGTCCCATCCCGTACTACTGCTTCGATAACGACCGGCATGGCCGGGAGGTTCCCGCCCCGCCGACGATGGCGGAAAGCGAACACCGGCATGCGGGGCTTCGGAACTGCAGCATGTCCAGGAAGTCCGGCAATAACTGAGAACTATGTATATATAAGGATAGTTTGTCGGGGGCCGTTCTGAAAGACGGCCATCACCTCCCTGAACCAAACACGCAACGTGCCGGCGTTCGGCTAAGACGCGTTTCCGGAATCCAGCAGGCTGGCGGGGAGAATCGATTTGTTTCCGAACTTCCGGCTGACCTCGTCCAGTGCCTGTTCTGCTGCCCGCCAGTTATCATCCCGGCGGTCAAAGCTCAGCTGGAGGGACGTGTGGGCGGCGTCTTCCAACTGCTCGGCCCGGATGCCAACAAGGCGCACGGTCATGGGCCGACTCCCCAACGATTCCAGGAGTTGAATTGCCACGGCATAAATCAGTTGGGCGCTGTCTACAGGTGCGTGGACAGTGCGGCTCCTGGTGATTGTGGAAAAATCGGCATACCGGAGTTTCAACGCCACCGTCCGTGCCACCATCCCCGAACTCCGCAGCCGTCCTGCCGTCCTGTGGGAAAGCCGCAGCAGCTCCCGTGCGATCAGTGCGTTGTCGCCGGTATCCACGGCGAAGGTCTCTTCAGCGCCGATGCTCTTCTCAGGCCGCACGGGGGTTACGGGCCGCGGATCGATCCCCCACGACAGGCGGTAGACGTGTTCACCGGTGGCCCCGAGCATTTTCTTCAGTGCGGACACCGGAGTGGCAGCCACGTCCGCCACCGTCCTGATGCCCATCCGGGCAAGGACGTCCGCGGTCTTGGCGCCGATGCCCCACAGCGCCCCGACGGGCAGGCTGTGGAGGTAGGGCACCGTCTCGTCGGGTCCGATCTGCAACAGCCCGTCAGGCTTGCAACGCGTGGAAGCAATCTTGGCTACGAACTTACTGGCTGCGATGCCCACGGAGGCTGTAATGCCCAGTTCGGCAGCCACCCGGCGCCGGATCAGTTCACCTATTTCGCGCGGGGGCCCCAACCGCCGGATGGCGCCACCGACGTCCAGGAAAGCTTCGTCGACGCTCAGCGGCTCCACCAGATCGGTGATGGACGCGAAGATTTCCATCAGCCGGGCGGAAACGTCGTAGTACAGCTTGTGGCGCGGTTCAATGATGACGGCTTTGGGGCACATCCTGGCTGCGACCACCATGGGCATGGCGGACTTCACTCCGAAGGCCCGGGCTTCATACGACGCCGAGAGTACTACCGAGCGGTCCGCAGGGAAGCCAACGATCACGGGTTTGCCGCGGAGTTCCGGCCGGGTGCGAAGCTCCACTGCGACGAAGAATGCGTCCATATCCACGTGCATGATGCAGTTGCGCCGGAGCTCACGAAGACCCGCTTCGGTGTACTGGTTGTTCCGCTCAGGTCCCACACCGGCAATTGTATCGGCTGGTACTGACTAAACTGGAGGCTGAATCCGGCATCAACACCAGGAGGACAGTCCCCGTGACCGTCATGAAAAGTCTTAAGCCAACAGGATTAGCGGCACTGGCCGCAGGCGCCATTCTGGCTCTCGCTGCCTGCAGCCCCGCAGAGCCCGGAGCGGCATCATCCTCCTCAGTTACATCCTCACCAGCGACTGGCAGCGCCAGCGTAACCGCGTCCGCGAGCCCGACGGCGTCGCCGGGAACTTCCGCCACGGTGGGGACAATCGTCGCGGGATTCCCGGAAACCCTGCTCCCACTGATGCCCGGCGCCACGGTGATTTCGAGCAGCTTTGATAAGTCATCAACGCCCGCCACGGCGGCCCTCGTGGCCAGCATCAACGCCCCGACCGCCACCGTCGTGGAGTTCTACACAAAGCACCTGGAAGCGCAGGGATTCAAAGCCGTCCCCGGCGACGCTGTGGGCGCTGTCGCTTCCAAAGACTTCGTCCGGAACGATTCCGAAACGGTCAACATCGCAGCCGTCGAAGCGGCCGGCCTTTCTACTTTCACCATCGGCGCGAACGTGGCTGCTGAGTCCGCCAAGTGAGCGTTTCGGAGCAGTTAAGGATTGAGCAGACTGCATTCGTCGCCGCCGTAGCCGGTGAGCTCACAGACTTCCTCACCACGCGGCAATCGCTCATGGCTGCCATTTCACCCGATATCGATCCCATCATGGGTTCCATTTCCAACCTGGTGACGGGCGGCAAGAGGCTCCGCGCCCTGATGTGTTACTGGGGGTGGCGCGGCGCGGGCGGCGATCCGGCGGCCGAGGAAATCGTGACGGCGGGATCGGCCTTGGAACTTTTCCAGGCAGCTGCCCTGATCCATGACGACATCATTGACCGCTCGGACACGCGGCGTGGCGGGCCCAGCGTGCATCGCCGCTTCAGCCAGCTGCACCACGCGCAAGGCTGGGCCTTGGACAGCGAGCGGTTTGGGCAGGCAGCCGCGATCCTCACCGGGGATCTATGCCTCTCCTTCAGCGAGGAGGCCTTCACGGACATCGGCGAACATGCGGCTGCAGGCAGTAGGGCGCGTCTGATCTTCAACCTCATGCGCGCCGAGGTTATGGCGGGTCAGTATCTTGACATCCTGGAGGAAGTGGCAGGTCCCGTCCGGGACCGGGCCGGAGCGGTGACGAGGGCACAGTCGATCATCAGGTTCAAGTCCGCCAAATACTCCACTGAGCACCCGCTGGCGCTTGGCGGCGCCTTGGCGGGCGCTCCGGACGACCTGCTCCGGGGCTACTCGGCCTTCGCGCTGCCGCTGGGCGAGGCTTTCCAACTGCGCGACGACGTCCTGGGGGTCTTCGGGGACCCTGTCACTACGGGCAAGCCGGCAGGCGACGATCTTCGCGAAGGTAAGCGGACAGTGCTCATTGCCCTCGCGCTGGGCCAGGCGACAACGGCAGAATCGGAATTTATCGACGCCAAGCTGGGCAGCCCGGACCTGGGCGACGCTGACGTGTCCGAGATCCGGCGGATCATCGAAGAGTCGGGTGCGCTTCAGGCGACGGAAGTGCTGATCAACGAATTCGGCGCCGCGGCGTATAACGCGCTGGAACAGCTGCCGCTGGACGAACTGCCCAAGACCGCCTTGCGGAAGCTGGCGGAAGCCACGGTCAGCCGCGCGTCCTGACATTCGTACTGGTCTTTGCAGCAGCTGCGGGCCCGGCGTTGACCGGGCTCCTTATGTTGTTTACCAGGCCAGAGTTTGGGCCCGGCGCCTGATTTCCGTCTTGCGGCCTTCCCGCAAGGCATCAATTGGCCGGCCCCGGAGCGACTCGTCGGGGGTAAACAGCCAGACGATCAGGTCCTCGTCGGAGTAGCCGGCGTCTGCCAGGACCACAATGGTCCCCTTGAGGCTGTCAACAACCTGGCCCTCCAGGATAAACGCGGCTGGAACTGACCGTATTCGCCGTTCCCCGACCCGCAGGGCCGCCAGGGCGCGTTCATCAATAAGGCCATGGACTCTCGTAATCGAAACGTCCAACATCTGCGCGACATCCGGCAGGGGCAGCCACTCGCCCACAAGGCTTTCTACGTTACTCACGGATCAAGGTTGCCACGGCCGGACCCCTGCCGCCTAGTCGGCATCGGCTGCCATTGCCGCGAATTATCCAACACTCCACAAAACTCTTTATGCCACCGGGGTCGGAATTCTTGTGCTAAGGGACATTTCATGAGAGATTCACATAGATCACATTTGTAACAGCAATAACTTAAGTAACATTAGTATCAATAGTCACATTGCATCTCCCGCCCACGGCAGTTGAAGAAGAGGATTCTTTCCATGACGACGTCCCGTTCGCCAAAACAGCCCCCGAGGCAGAGCCTGCCCATGATTGCTGTCACCACGGCGGCGCTCCCTGCGGTTGTCTTGTCGTCGTTGGCCCTGGCCCAGCCTGCTGCGGCAGAGGCACCTGCCCGCGCAATCCCGGCAACCCTTGCCGCCGCGATGAAGGCCCAAGCGGCTGAAACGAAAGTTGGCCTGATCCCGGCGGCTTCTGTCTCCACTACTATTCCGGCTGCCTTCCAGCCCATGCAGCCTGCAGCGCCCGCGGAATACACCATCGCCCGCGGCGACACCATCAGCGGAATTGCCGGCAAATTCGGACTGGACACGTACGAAGTCCTCAAGCTCAACAACCTCCAGGCGAACACCATCATTTACCCCGGCCAGAAGATCAAGCTGTCCGGCTCGGGTTCCCCGGCTGCGCCTGCGCCGGCGCCGGCAGCCCCCAACGCGGCCGCTCCGGCCAATGCCGGAGGCAGCTACACGGTAAAGTCCGGCGACACGCTCGGCGCCATCGCGGCCCGGCACAACGTCAGTCTGTCCGATGTTTTCAGCTGGAACGGCCTGAACATGCGATCCATCATCTACCCGGGCCAGAAGATCAACGTGGGCGCGGGTGAGACTGCAGCGGTCCAGCCTGCTTCCGCTCCTGCAGCACCAGCTGCAGCCGTGCAGCCCACGTCCGCTCCCGCAGCGCCGGCTCCCGTAGCACCGGCTCCCGGCGGTTCATACACGATCAAGGCCGGGGACACCCTGTCAGCGATCGCCTCCCGGCACGGCGTCAAGCTCTCGGACATCCTGGCGGCCAACAAGCTGACCATGACTACTGTCATCTACCCCGGCAACAAGCTGGTCATTCCGGGCGCCTCCATCCAGCCCGCTTCCTCCACCCCGGCCGCCCCTGCAGCCCCCGCCGCTCCACTGGTAGGGAGCTCCTTCCTGGGCTTCACCTACCCCGCGACCGTTGTGAGCTCCGCCAACGAAAACAAGGCCTTGCTGAACGCCTCTCCCGTACCGTCCCGGGCTGAGATGCGCACAATTGTGGCTGACACGGCCCGCCAATTGGGGGTGAACCCCGCACTGGCTCTGGCCTTCGCACAGCAGGAGTCCGGCTTTGACCAGCGGGCGGTGTCACCGGCCAACGCAATCGGCACCATGCAGGTCATCCCATCCTCCGGGCAGTGGGCGTCAGACCTCGTAGGGCGGAAGCTCAACCTGCTGGACCCCTACGACAACGCAACGGCCGGCGTGGCGATCATCAAGCGGCTTATCGCTACCAGCAAGGACGAGGACACCGCGATAGCGGGGTACTACCAGGGTCAGTACTCGGTCAGCAAATACGGTATGTACGACGACACCAAGGCCTACGTAGCTGCGATCAAGGCGCACCAAAAGAACTTCGGCTAAATCCCGTATATCAGTGCCCCGCGTGCTTGCTGGCGCCAGCCCGGGGATAATGATAGGGGTCCGGACCGCACGTCGGTTCGGACCCTTTTCCATGCGGGATTAGTATCGTAGGGTGCAGGAACAAGTGTCAGACCGTCTCGTTGGAACGCTGGTGGACAACCGCTACGCCGTCCGCTCTAAACTCGCGCGCGGCGGCATGTCTACCGTATATCTGGCAACGGACCTCCGGCTGGAACGCGATGTTGCCCTGAAGGTCCTCCATCCACACCTCGCCACCGACGAGACGTTCCTGGACCGGCTGGGCCGCGAGGCGAAAGCCGCCGCGAAGCTGTCCCACGCCCACGTTGTGGGAGTCCTGGACCAGGGCAACGACGGCCAGACCGCTTATCTGGTCATGGAACACATCAAGGGCCACACCCTCCGGGACGTCATCAGAACCAAAGGTGCGCTGCCTCCCAGGCTGGCCCTTGCCCTGATCGATCCGGTAGTGCAGGGCCTCGGTGCAGCCCATGCGGCGGGGCTGATCCACCGGGATGTGAAACCGGAGAACGTCCTGATTGCCGACGACGGCCGGATCAAGATCGGCGACTTCGGACTGGCCCGTGCCGTAACGACGTCCACGAGCACCGGGACACTCATCGGTACCGTGGGTTACCTCTCCCCCGAGCTTGTGCTCGGAAAACAGGCTGACACCCGGAGTGATATCTACTCCGTGGGCATCATGCTCTATGAGATGCTGACCGGCCAGCAGCCGTACGACGGCGAGGTCCCCATCCAGGTTGCGTACAAGCACGTGAATGAAACGGTCGGTCCTCCCTCGGCCTTGGTGCCCGGCCTCGCCGCCGAGGTGGATGAACTCGTCCAGTGGTGCACCGCAAACGATCCCGAGAACCGCCCCGTCGACGGCAACGCCCTGCTGCAGGAACTCCGCCACATCCGGACCAACCTCACGGATGCCGAACTGGACCTCAGGCCGCCTGCCGCGACCCAAGAAGGCCAGCAGAACCAGACCGAGATCATCGCCCGCACCAACAACCCCACCGCCGTAATGTCATCCTTCTCACGGCCCCAGCCTCAGCACCCACCGCACGCTCCGCATGCCCTGTATCCGCCCGACGCCGACTTCCGGCCAGGCGAACAGTACCGGCCGGAAGCGCACCACAGGCCAGATGCTCAAGACGCCGTCCCGGCAGCGATCCCCATCAGCAAACGCGCCCGGCGCAGGCTGGACAGGGAGGAACAGAAGGCAAGGGCGCGGGCTGCGGCCACCCCGGTCCGGAGCCTTCGGGAGGGCAACCCGCGGCGCCGCGGCGTCCTCTGGGTGGTGGTCCTGGTCATCATCGCGTTGCTTGCCACCGGAGCCGGCTGGTTCTTCGGCATGGGGCCAGGGTCCCCGGGCACCATTCCGGCGGTCGCCAACAAGTCGGTGGCTCAGGCCCAGCAACTGCTGAGCGAGTCGGGGTTCCAGTCACGAACCAACGATGTCTTTGACGACGACGTTCCCTCCGGCCTTGTGGTGGGCTCCGACCCGGCTGCCGGCGCGGAGACCCGGAAGTACCAGCCGGTGTCCTTGTTTGTTTCCAAGGGCCCGCAACTCTATGAACTCCCGAGGCTGACCGGCGGAACGCTTGACGAAGCGAAAAATGCACTGAACCAGGCCGAAATGGCGCTCGGCACCGTCACTGAACAATTTGACGACGCCGTTGCCGCCGGCGTCGTGCTCTCCCAGGAGCCGGCCGCCGCGACTCCCGCGCGCCACGGCACCCCGGTCAATCTTCTGGTCTCCAAGGGGCCGCAGCCGATCCCGGTCCCGTCAGTGGTGGGACTGGCGAAGAACGCCGCCGTCAACGCCATCGAAGCTGCCGGCCTCAAGGCCGATGTCGCGAGGGACGAAGTCAACGATCCCAAGGTGCCCAAGGGCTCAGTTGCTGCGCAGTCGCCCGCGACCGGCACCCTGACCAAGGGCGGCGCAGTGACGCTGACCATTTCCGACGGACCCAAGCTGGTTGAAGTCCCCAGCTTCATCGGCAAACAAGCCAAAGAAGCCGAAGAAGCGCTGCGTGGGTTGGGCTTCGAGGTACGGGTAAACAATATCCTCGGCGGCTTCTTCGGCACGGTTCGTGATCAGGACCCGGTGAAGAAGAAGGTGCCCGAAGGCTCCGTCGTTACTCTCACCGTGGTGTAGCCAGCGGTCTGCCGGCCACACCACCGTGGAAGCCTGACTCCGCATCGGGCGGTCAGTGCTTGGCCAGTGCTCCGGCCACCAGGAACGCCATTTCGAGGGACTGCATGTGGTTCAGTCGCGGATCGCAGACCGACTCGTACTTGTCGAGGAACGATTCCTGGTCCACCGGATCGGCTCCGCCCAGGCATTCCGCGACGTCGTCACCGGTCATCTCCACATGGAGGCCACCGGGAACCGTGCCCAGGGCCTGGTGCACTTCGAAGAACCCGCGTACTTCGTCAATGACGTCGTCGAAGTTGCGGGTCTTGTAGCCGTTCGGCGACGTAACCGTGTTGCCGTGCATCGGATCGGTGACCCAGAGAACCTTGGCGCCGGAGGCTGTGACCTTCTCCACAATGGCGGGAAGCTTCTTGCGGATATTGCCCGCTCCCATGCGCGTGATGAACGTCAGCCTGCCCGGCTCCCGCTCGGGGTCCAGCTTGTCGATGAGGCGGAGGGCGTCGTCGCCGGTTGTCGACGGGCCCAGCTTCACGCCAATGGGATTTCGAACGCGTGAGAGGAAGTCAACGTGCGCGTGGTCAAGTTCGCGCGTACGCTCCCCGATCCACAGGAAATGCGCCGAGGTGTCATACGGAAAACCGGTCCGCGAATCGATGCGGGTCAGTGCACGCTCGTAGTCCAGCAGCAGGGCCTCGTGGCTGGCGAAGAATTCCACCCGCTTGAGTGCTTCGAAATCAGCGCCGCAGGAGGCCATGAACTTGATGGCGCGGTCGATGTCTCTGGCGAGGGATTCGTAACGGGCGTGCGCCGGGTTTTCGGTAAAACCCTTGTTCCACTGGTGCACGGAGCGCAGGTCCGCGAAACCGCCTTGTGTGAAGGCCCTGATGAGGTTCAGCGTGGAGGCGGACGTATGGTAGGCCTTGAGCAACCGGGCGGCGTCATGGCCACGGGACTCGGGAGTGAACTCGTAGCCGTTGACGATGTCGCCTCGGTACGCCGGCAGGGTCACGCCGTCGCGGGTTTCATCGTTGGACGAGCGGGGCTTGGCGAACTGGCCGGCCATCCGGCCCATCTTGATGACCGGCATCGCTGCGCCGTAAGTGAGCACCACTGCCATCTGCAGGATGGTCTTGACGCGGGCGCTGATCTTATCCGCCGTTGCCGCTTCAAAGGTCTCAGCACAGTCGCCACCTTGCAGCAGGAAGGCTTTGCCCTCCGCGGCAGCTGCCAGCCGTTCACGGAGAACGTCCACTTCGCCGGCGAAAACCAGCGGTGGCAGCACGGAAAGTTCCCCGACAGATGCGTCGAAAACGTCCTTGTCCTGCCAGCTGGGCTGCTGGGAAACGGGAAGGTCACGCCAAACATCCAGTCCGGGATAGTTGGCTGCTCCGCTCTGGGCGGTGCTGGACAGCGAAAAGGCAGGTCTTGCAGATAGCTCAGTCACTATCTAAGACTAATGTGCGCGGCTGGCTTCAGGACACCTGACCGTCACGCATCCCGGGTGCGGCGTCACAGTCAGCTGGCTGCCGGGTCCTTGCCCTCGGCCTCAGTGCCCTCAGCACCGCCGTCAGATTCAGCCCGTTTCGCGGAGGGATCGCCAGCCTCGGCCGCCGCTGCTCCCGCAAGGCGGAGCTTAACCACGGCGGCGTACTCGTCCACGTACTCCTGGCCGGAGAGGCGCATCAGCTCGAACATGATCTCGTCGGTGACCTGGCGCTGGACCAGCCGGTCCTCCGCCTGGTCTGCGTACTGGCTGAAATCCAAGGGCGCACCGAAAATCATGCCGATCCGCCGGATATTCGGCATCCGTTTGCCGATGGGCTGAACCTTGTCCGTGCCGATCATGGCCACGGGGATCACGGGCACACCAGCCTGCAGGGCCAGCCTGGCGACCCCCACCTTTCCCCGGTAGAGGCGAGCGTCGGGGCTGCGGGTCCCTTCAGGGTAGATGCCCAGCAGTCCCCCGCTTGTCAGGACATCCATGCCGGCGTTGAGCGAAACAGCCGATGCCGCGCCCCCGGACCTGTCCATGGGCAGCTGGTTGGTGAGCCTGAAGAACATGGCCGTCAGCCTGCCTTTGAGGCCGGTGCCGGTGAAGTACTCGGACTTGGCCAGGAAAACAACCGGCCGGCGGACCATCAGCGGCATAAAGATGGAGTCGGAGAAAGACAGGTGGTTTGAGGCGATAATTGCCGCGCCCTGCGCAGGAACATTGTCCAGACCCTTGACCCAGGGGCGGAAAAGGAGCCGCAGCACCGGCCCCAGGAAGATCCTCTTCATGACCCAATAGAACACGTGACGAACCTCTCCGGAAGCCGGCCGGCCGGCCCTTCAGCGGGCCGGGCGGGCACTTCAGTGCAACCCTACTCTAGTGAGATTTGTCGAGAACAATGACACGATGGTGTTATGACAGAAAGCAGCATCGCGCCCCGGCCTGCCGCTTTCAGCTACCCCGGCCACGGACCCAATGCCACCACCGGGATTGCCATCTGCCACGGCTTCACCGGCAGCCCCCTGAGCGTCCTGCCCTGGGCAGAGCACCTCGCCGCCCAGGGATTCGCGGTGTCGGTACCGCTTCTTCCCGGCCATGGGACAGATTGGCGTCAGCTTGCGCGCTCAAATTGGCGCGACTGGTACGGGACTTTCGAATCGGCGTACCTGGAACTGAGCGACCGGACGGAGCAGTGTTTTGTGGCCGGCCTCTCGATGGGCGGCGCCATTGCGTTGCTGACGGCCGCCAGGCATCCTGCGGCTGGCGTCTCTCTGGTGAATCCCGGCCTTAGCTTTTATGACCGCCGCGTGCGTGTCATCGGTGTGCTCAAGTATTTTCAGCGCACTACCGTGCCCATCCAGGAGGAACAGCCGACGGCGGGAGTCAGCAATAACGGCGACTATTCGCGGACGCCTTTGGCAGCCGTCCATGAGCTCAAGAAGCTTTTCGGCACAGCCACGCGGGGGCTGCACCAGGTCAGCGCCCCGGTGCAGGTCTTCAAGTCCCAGTCGGACGTCGTCGTTCCGGCCACCTCGCTCCTGACGCTGCGGCAGCGTCTGGGCCCACGGCTGGTGGAAGTAGTGGACCTGCACAACAGCGGACATGTGGCCACGCTGGATGTTGATGCGCCAGAGATATTTGCCCGTTCCAGCGCCTTCTTCCTGGCCCATACACCCACCGCTGCCCCGCCAGCCCGAACAGCGGCCACACCTCACACCACCTCGGAGACCTCATGACCGGTGCACCGGACCACAGCCCTTTCAGCAGCACCTTCAACGGCGACGGAGCCCGCATCGGGGTGGTCCTCTCCCACGGATTTACGGGCAGTCCGCACGGGCTGCGCGCGTGGGCGCAGTCGTTCGCCGACGCCGGGTTCGCCGTACGCATGCCGCTGCTGCCCGGGCACGGCACCAGCTGGCAGGACCTGGCGCGCACGCGGTGGCCGCAGTGGCACAGCGCACTGGACGACGCCTACCTGGAGCTTGACTCGCACTGCGACCACGTCTTCGTCGCCGGGCTGAGCATGGGCGGCGCCCTGGCCCTGAGAATTGCGGCCAGCCGGCCCGTGGCCGGGGTGATCTTGGTGAACCCCGGCCTCGTTATCGATGATCCCCGAGCGCCCTTGGCCGGCATCCTGAAACTGGTCCTGAAGAGTACTCCGGCCATCGCCAACGACATCCTGAAACCCGGGATGGACGAGGGCGCCTACCCCCGGACGCCCGTAGCTGCGGCCCATGAGCTGAACAAGATGTTCAAGGACACCATCCGGTTGCTCCCCCGCGTCACCGCGCCCGTCCGGATCTTCCGCTCCACCGTGGACCACGTCGTATCGGACACGAGTGTGGCAGCGCTGCGCCGCGGCCTGGCAAACGCACCACTGACACTGACCACGCTGGAGAACAGCTACCACGTGGCAACGCTTGATAACGACGCTGAGGAGATTTTCCGAGGATCCGCCGACTTCGTCCGGGCGGTGGTTGCCGGCACGGCAGCAGCCCAGGTCCAGGAGGGTACCGCCCATGAATAGGCCCGACTCCGGCTCACAGGACCAAAGCGCAAACCAGGACGATGCAGTGTGGCTGGACCTGGTGGCCCGGCTCGAAGAAAAGCCCGGAGCCCCTTCCGGCACAGTCCCGGCGAGCGCCACCACCCCCGGCCCGATTGCCCCGGGCCCTGACGCCGCGGGTAATGACGCCAAAACTCCTGATTTAGCAGGCCCGGAAGCCGTGGCCGGGTCCGGCAGGTCCGCGACGTTCCGCGACTTTGATCCGCTGGGTCTGGCGGGAACAGCCCCTACCGAACTGTCAGCAGCCGAACGGCAGGCGGCGACGCCGGGCACCGGTGACGGCGGGCAGGTCGACGCCGGCGAGGGGACCGGCGGTTATGTTCAGGGCGGCACCGCCGCCTTCGGCCCGCGTGACTATGCCGTGGAGAACGACGCCGGGGACTTCGTTCCGGAAGAACCGCCAAGCCTTGCCGGGACGGATCCCCTGACCATGCTTGCCTGGCTCGGCGCAATTGGTGCGCCCCTTGCCTTGCTGCTGGCGGTCATGTTCTGGCGGTCAGCGCCGATGCTGGCGATTGTGGGCATGGTGGCAGTTTTCATCCTTGCGGTGGTTTACCTGATCATGAAGTTGCCCCAGGAAAAAGACGAGAACGACGACGGCGCCCGCGTCTAAGAAGCGACCGTCACCGCATGCGGCTGCTGACTCGGGACAGATCGGCCGCTCCGATGAGCCCTGCGTTTGGCCCGAGCGCTGCCAGCTCGATGCCGGCCGCCGGACGGAAGCCTCGGCCGGTGAGGTTTCGGGCGAAGGCTTTACGGGCGGGCTCCACCAGCAGGTCGCCCGCCGAGCAGAGTCCCCCGCCGATCACAAACAGTCCGGGATCCAACGCTGCTGCCAGGTTCGCCAGTCCCAGGCCCAGCCATTCGCCCACTTCATCAAGGAGTTCGCGGCAGGCCGCGTCACCGGCGAGTGCCAGTTCGGTGACAATCGACCCGGTGATCTGCTCCGCGTCACCGCCGACGGTGGCCAGCAGTTCTTGGGCAACCGGCGAATTCGCACGCGCCAGGATCCTCGCTTCCCGGCCGAGGGCGTTGCCCGAGGCGTACTGCTCCCAGCAGCCCCGGTTCCCGCACTCGCAACGCTGCCCGCCGGGCATGATGATCTGGTGGCCGAATTCGCCGGCTACACCGAACCGGCCGCGCTCCACCCGCCCGTCCATCACCATGGCGCCGCCGATACCGGTACCGAGGGTGATGCACACCAGCCGGTCCTCTCCCTGCCCTGCACCAAAGCGCCATTCCGCCCAGGCCGCGGCGTCGGCGTCGTTCGTCAGCAGCACAGGGCGTCGCAGGAGGCGCTCAAGGTTGGCCCGCAACGGCTCATTGCGCCAGGCGAGGTGCGGACTGAAAAGCACTGTTCCGCCATCCAGATCCATCCAACCGGCCGCACCGATGCCCACCGACCAGACCCTGTGGCGTGCTCCCAATTCGTCCACGAGCTCGACGATGACCTGCTCTACAGCGCGCGGGTCGCTGCCTGGGGTGGACCGCCGGGCCTCGCTCAGAATCCTTCCGTCGGCGTCCACCACGCCGGCGGCGACCTTGGTGCCGCCGATATCGATGCCGATCGCCAGTCCCTTGCGTCCGAGCCGCAGGTGCTCGCGGAACGTTTCCACCTGCCTGGGCCGGGCCCTCAATCCCAGCGGCCGCCGCCGCCAGGGGGCTGGACGTCGGAGCTGATCGGCGGGCTCGCCGGGGGGCATTGCGTACATAGTGATTCATTCTAGGGCGCCCCGGGCGGGCAGCACCGGAGGCCGGGCCTATGGTCTTCGCACTCCTCTTTGACTCCTATGTTACTGGCCAGTAGGTTTGTTTCTGCACGGCCAAGTTACAGGGCGTATTAGTCTTTAGGCATACCCTGTGCGGGTCTATGGATATCAAAGGAGCTATAGTGCGCGAATTCAGTGTTCCGCCCCTGGTTATTGTCCCACCGGAAACCAACATCACCGATCTTGTGCTTCGGCAGGCAGCCAAGCCCAGCAACCCGGCACTCTTCTCCCGGCTGGACTCCGCAGGCGCCTGGCGGGACGTCTCGGCTACGGATTTCCTGGCGGACGTCCAAGCCCTTGCAAAGGGCCTGATGGCCAGTGGCGTGGGAGCCGGCGACCGGGTGGGCATCATGTCCCGCACACGCTACGAGTGGGCGCTCGTCGACTTCGCCATTTGGTTCGCCGGCGCCGTCTCGGTGCCCGTCTACGAGACCTCATCGCCGTCGCAGGTTGCCTGGAACCTCGGTGACTCCGGGGCGGTTGCCGCATTCGGCGAGGCCGCCCACCATGAGGACATCATCCGGCAGGCGGCCACGTCCGAAGGCCTCACCGCCCTGCAGCACGTCTGGCAGCTCGAAGGCAGCGGACTGGACGCCGTCCGTGAGGCGGGCCAGGACGTCAGCGACGCCGACCTGGAGGCCCGCCGCTCAACGGCACAGCTCAGCGACGTGGCCACCCTCATCTACACCTCGGGCACCACCGGCCGGCCGAAGGGCTGCGAGCTGACCCACGGCAACTTCGTTGAACTGTCCGACAACGCCCTGGCGCTGCTTGGCGACGTGGTGAACGAGCAGGCCAAAACCATCATGTTCCTGCCGTTGGCCCATGTCTTTGCACGGTTCATTTCGGTGCTGGCAGTGGCCGCCGGCGCCACGGTGGCGCACACCCCGGACATCAAGAATCTGCTGGCCGACCTGCAGAGCTATCAGCCCACGTTCATCCTGGCCGTGCCGCGCGTCTTCGAGAAGGTCTACAACTCGGCCCTGACAAAGGCAGAGGACGGCGGCAAGGGTGCCATCTTCCACAAAGCCACGGAGACCGCCATCGCGTTCTCCAAAGCCCGCCAGGCCGGGCACGTTGGCCTGGGGCTCAAACTCAAGCACACAGTGTTCGACAAACTCGTCTACGGCAAGCTGCGCGCGGCCATGGGCGGCAACGTGGCCCATGCCGTCTCCGGCGGCGGCCCGCTCGGGGAACGGCTGGGCCACTTCTTCCAGGGCATCGGCCTGCAGATCCTTGAAGGGTATGGCCTTACCGAGACCACGGCCCCCATTTCGGTCAACACCCCCGCCCTGATCAAGATCGGCTCCGTCGGCAAGCCGCTGCCGGGCAACTCAGTAAAGATCGCCGAAGACGGCGAGATCCTGGCCAAGGGTGTCTGCGTGATGCGCGGCTACTACCAGCGCGAAGACCTGATGGCCGATACGTTTGCCGATGACTGGTTCCGCACCGGAGACATCGGAAGGCTCGACGAGAACGGCTTCCTGTGGATCACCGGCCGCAAGAAGGAAATCATCGTCACGGCCGGCGGCAAGAACGTGGTTCCGGCCCTGCTGGAGGACCAGATCCGGGCGGATGCGCTGGTCTCCCAGGTCCTGGTAGTGGGCGACAACCGGCCGTTCATCGGCGCCCTGGTGACCCTGGACCCGGAAGCACTGCCAGGCTGGCTCCAGCGGCACGGGCTGCCCGCCACCACCACGCCTGACGAGGCGGTCGAGAGCCCGGTGGTCAAGGCCGCCGTGCAGGACCTCATCACGCAGGCCAACGCCTCGGTGTCGCAGGCGGAGTCCATCAAGTCATTCCGGATCGTCGCTTCGGACTTCACGGAAGCGTCCGGTCATCTGACACCATCCATGAAGGTGAAGCGGGCCCAGGTGATGAAGGACTTCGAGTCGGTCATCGAGGAAATGTACGGCGCACCGCGCGTCTAAGCGGCACTGCAAAACGAGGGGCCCTCCCGGCGGAAGTGGAAACTTCCGCCGGGAGGGCCCCTGCCTTTAAGCCTGGATTCCTTAGCCCTGCTCTACGACCAGGAGGAGGTCCCCGCCCTGGACCTGCTCCACTGCGGAGATGGCGAGCCGCGCGACTTTGCCTGCTACCGGCGTCGTAATGGAGGCTTCCATCTTCATCGCTTCGATGGTGGCCACCGTGTCGCCGGCATTGACCGTGTCGCCGGCCTTGACGGTCACGGTGACGGCGCCGGCGAACGGCGCGGCAACGTGGCCGGGCTGGGCCGGGTCTGCCTTCTCTGCGGCTTTGACGTTGCTCACCACAGAGCGGTCACGGACCACAACGGGGCGGGACTGGCCGTTGAGCGTGCACATCACCGTGCGCATGCCCTTCTCGTCGGGCTCGGAAACGGCTTCCAGCGAGGCGATCAGCCGGACACCCTTCTCCAACTGGATCTCGTGCTCGGCGCCGTGCTGAAGGCCGTAAAGGTAATCGCGGGTGTCGAGGACGGAAATGTTGCCGTAGGTCTCCACGCTCTTGAGGTAATCCTTGGTGGGGCCCTCGAAGAGCAGGCGGTTCAGCGTGTTCTGGCGGGTCTTGGAATCACTCTGGAGCGCGGTGCTGTCCTCCGGGCTGAGGTCAGCATCGCGGACCTTGATGCTGCGGCCCTTGAGCGCCTTCGTACGGAAGGGCTCCGGCCATCCTCCCGGCGGGTCACCAAGTTCGCCGGACAGGAAGCCGATGACGGAGTCGGGGATGTCGTAGTTCTCCGGATTTTCGTTGAAGTCCGCCGGATCTGCGTTGAGGCCCACGAGGTGCAGGGCGAGGTCGCCCACCACCTTGGACGACGGCGTGACCTTCACCAGGCGGCCCAGGATCCGGTCCGCCGCGGTGTACATGTCCTCGATCGCTTCGAAGCGCTCCCCCAGACCCAGCGCCATGGCCTGCTGGCGCAGGTTGGAGAGCTGGCCGCCCGGTATTTCGTGCTGGTAGACACGGCCGGTGGGGCCCGGAAGTCCTGACTCGAACGGCGCGTAGACGCGGCGCACGGCTTCCCAGTACGGCTCAAGGGAGCTGACTGCGTCAAGGCTCAAGCCGGTGTCCCGCGGGGTGTGCGCCAACGCCGCCACGAGGGCGGAGGCGGACGGCTGGCTGGTGGTCCCGGCCAGCGAGGCGGAGGCAACGTCAACAGCATCGACGCCGGCGTCGACTGCCGCCAGCAGGGTGGCCAGCTGACCGCCGGCCGTGTCATGGGTGTGGAGGTGGACCGGGAGGTCGAAGCGTTCGCGCAGTGCGGCGACCAGTTTGGCGGCCGCTGCCGGGCGGAGCAGCCCGGCCATATCCTTGATGGCAAGGATGTGCGCGCCGGCGTCCACAATCCGCTGGGCCAGTTCCAGGTAGTAGTCCAGCGTGTACAGCTTCTCGTCCGGGTTCAGCATGTCGCCGGTGTAGCACAGTGCTACTTCGGCTACAGCTGTGCCGGTGGCCCGGACAGCGCGGATGGCGGGTGCCATCTGGTTCACGTCGTTCAGGGCATCGAAGATGCGGAAAATGTCGATACCGGTGGCGGCGGCCTCGTTGACGAAAGCCACCGTCACCTCCTCCGGGTACGGTGTGTAGCCCACCGTGTTCCGGCCGCGCAGCAGCATCTGCAGGCAGACGTTGGGCAGCGCCTTCCGCAGGGCGGCCAGGCGGTCCCAGGGGTCCTCGCCGAGGAAGCGCAGCGCAACGTCATAGGTTGCGCCGCCCCAGGCCTCAACGGACAGAAGTTCCGGAAGGAGGGCCGTGACCGCGGGTCCGGCGGCCACGAGGTCCCGGGTACGTACGCGAGTGGCCAGCAGTGACTGGTGGGCGTCGCGGAAGGTGGTGTCGGTGACGGCCACGGCGGTCTGCTCACGCAGGGCCTTGGCGAATCCTTCGGGGCCTAGCTCCAGCAGTCGCTGGCGTGATCCGGGTGCGGCCTGCCGATCGCCAACGGCGGGGAGTTTGGCAGCCGGATCCGAGTGCACCTTCAGCTCGCCGTTGGGCTTGTTGACGGTGACTTCGGCCAGCCAGGTCAGGAGCTTGGTGCCGCGGTCGGCGGAGACCCGGGCCTGCAGCAGCTGGGGACGCTCGTCGATGAAGTTCGTGGCAACGTTTCCGGCAATGAAATCGGCATCATCGAGGACGGCCTGGAGGAAGGAAATGTTGGTCGACACACCTCGGATGCGGAACTCTGCGAGAGCCCGGCGGGCGCGGGCCACGGCGGCAGGGTAGTCACGGCCGCGGCAGCTCAGCTTCACGAGCATTGAGTCAAAGTGGGGACTGATCTCGGCACCCGAGTAGACGGTGCCGCCGTCGAGCCTTACACCCGCACCGCCGGCGGAGCGGTAGCCGGTGATTTTCCCGACGTCGGGCCGGAACCCGTTCGCAGGGTCCTCGGTGGTGATGCGGCACTGCAGCGCTGCACCCTTGAGCTGGACCGTCTCCTGGGAGAGACCGAGGTCCGCGAGGGTTTCGCCGGAGGCGATCCGAAGCTGTGCCTGCACCAGGTCAACGTCCGTCACTTCCTCAGTAACGGTGTGCTCCACCTGGATGCGGGGATTCATTTCGATGAAGACGTGCTGGCCGGCGCGTTCGCCGACGGTGTCCACCAGGAACTCCACGGTTCCGGCGTTGACGTAGTTCAGGGCCTTGGCGAACTTCACCGCGTCACGGTAAAGCGCCTGGCGGATACCTTCGTCCAGGTTGGGTGCCGGGGCAATCTCGATGACCTTCTGGTGCCGGCGCTGGATGGAGCAGTCACGTTCGAAGAGGTGGATGACGTTGCCCTCGGCGTCGGCCAGGATCTGGACCTCGATGTGGCGCGGGCGGAGCACTGCCTGCTCGAGGAACATGGTGGGGTCGCCGAACGCGGCTTCGGCCTCACGCATGGCGGCCTGCAGGGCCTCAGGAAGGCCCTCCCGGGTATCAACGCGGCGCATGCCACGTCCGCCGCCGCCGGCGACGGCCTTCGCGAAGATGGGGAACCCGATCTCATCGGCCGCGGCGATCAGCTCATCGATGTCCTTGGAGGGTTCACTCGATTTCAGAACCGGCACACCGGCCTTACGGGCAGCCTTCAGTGCTGCAACCTTATTGCCCGCCAGCTCAAGCACTTCAGCCGGCGGGCCTACAAAGGTGATGCCCGCTTCCTCGGCCGCGCGGGCGAGGTCCGGGTTTTCCGAGAGGAAGCCGTAGCCGGGGTAGATCGCGTCGGCGCCGGATTCCTTGGCGACTCGTACCACTTCGGCGACATCGAGGTAGGCCCGGACGGGATGCCCCACCGCGCCGATCAGATATGCCTCATCGGCCTTCTGGCGGTGGATCGAATTTCGGTCCTCATTGGGGAAGACAGCAACGGTCTTGGCGCCGAGCTCGTAGCTGGCACGGAAGGCCCGGATCGCGATTTCGCCGCGGTTGGCCACCAGAATCTTGGAAAACATAATTCTCCTGCATCTTTGCGGGTGTATCGGTAAGTGGTCACAGTGTCTAAGACCCGCGCTTAGAAATACAAATCACTGTGGCCACAGTGACAGAAACCTCCGTCATGTCCCGCGTACATCAACGGGGGCTGGCAGAGCCTGCCACCCACGCCATCGCCGTGCCGCGTCCCCCATAAGGCGGGATTCACAGGCGCAGCCACATATGATGAGTAAGGCGGCTCAAGCCGCCGGCTTCGGCAGTGCCGGAGCAAACACTACCCCCAACACGGCAGCCGGCGTTAGGTTTTGGTCTCACAAGTGCAAGTAGTCAGCATCAGCAGCCTCAAGGGCGGAGTCGGCAAGACTTCCGTCACCACAGGATTGGCGTCTGCGGCGCTTGCCGCGGGAATCCCCACACTGGTGGTGGACCTCGATCCGCATGCGGACGCGACCACTGCCCTGGGCGTCCTGGCCGGAGATCAGCTGGACATCGGCAGGATGCTCAAGAGCCCCCGCCGCGCCAAACTGGCAGACAACGTCGCAGGCAGTTCCTGGACTGCACGGGCGAACATCAACGGATCCGGACCGGCCGTACTGGACGTCGCTGTGGGTTCGGCCTACACCGGCATCTACGACCGTCCCGACCTTGGCCGCCGCGACCTCCGCAGGCTTTCCGCAGTCCTGGCCGGCGCCGACCGCTACGAGCTGGTCCTCATAGACTGCCCGCCGTCACTGAACGGGCTGACACGGATGGCGTGGTCTGCGAGTGACAAGGTGGCCTTAGTGGCCGAGCCCGGACTCTTCTCGGTGGCGGGAACGGAGCGGACCATGCGCGCCATCCAGCTGTTCAAGCAGGAATTTGCGCCGAACCTGTCCCCCGCCGGCATCGTGGCCAACCGCGTGCGCACGGGCTCCTCCGAACACACCTACCGGCTCGCGGAAATGGAATCGATGTTCGGTGACCTCCTGTTGAGCCCGCGCATCCCCGAACAGGCGAACTGGCAGCAGATCCAGGGCGCGGCCCACCCCGTGCACCACTGGCCCGGCGAATCCGCGAAGTCTTCAGCTGCACTGTTCGACGCACTCCTTGCCAACATCCTGGCGACCGGAAGCGGCCTGCGGAACCGAACCCAGCGGTAACTCCTGTGGCTGCAGCGTCCCGCTGCAGCCACAGGTTCCGCGGACAACGGGAAGAGGCCACCCGTCGGGGTGGCCTCTTCTCGTTGCTATGTGTCAGCCTGCGGTGTCAGCCGATCTTGCGGGCGGCGCGCCGCTGGCCCAGTTCGTCGTCGGGAAAGGACTGTTCGACGGCGTGTTCGCTCGGCAGGGAAGCCAGACTGCCTTCGACTTCGCGCCAGACCCTGCCCACGGCGATGCCGAAAACACCTTGGCCGCCCTGGACAAGATCGATGACCTCGTCAGCGGACGTACATTCGTAGACGCTCGCACCATCGCTCATAAGGGTGATCTGCGCCAGGTCTTCCACTCCGCGTTCGCGCAGGTGTTCCACCGCGGTGCGGATCTGCTGAAGGGAAACACCGGTGTCCAGGAGCCGTTTGACTACCTTGAGGACGAGAATGTCCCGGAAACCGTAGAGCCGCTGTGAGCCCGAGCCAGCGGCGCCGCGGACTGCTGGCTCAACGAGCCCGGTCCGTGCCCAGTAGTCCAGCTGGCGGTACGTGATCCCGGCCGCCTTGCAGGCGGTGGGGCCGCGGTATCCGGCGTCCTCATCAAGGACGGGAAGGTCTTCGGTAAACAGGAGGCCCTGGGCACCGCTCGCGGGCACAGCCACACCAGCAGTTGTGGGCTGTTTCAGCCCGCCTGCTTCGCCTTTGGGACTCACCTGGATCCTCCTTCATATAAGCTCCCGGGGGACCACTGCATCAGCCGGTGCACGCATGAAGTCCATGCATGTAATTTCGCGTGGGTCGTACTTTTACAGTGTGACTTGCGCGGCTGCTCTAAGCAATGGGAGCTTGATACCTTCGACGTTAGGCCCGCCGCGCCCCAAGGTCAAAGATCCAGGCCTCTTGGAGCAGGCGTGTCGGAACTTTCAGGCTCAACTTTAACCTTAATGTGACCTCAGCCGTCGAAGTCTTCCGGCTCAACATCGTCCAGGAACTCACGGAACCGCCGCAGTTCGCGCTCCTCGTCGACCGTGGGGCCCGGGTCAGTGTCCTCACCCTCGTCATGCTCGGTGATGCGGACTCCGGCTTCATCCATCACGGAGTCGGCACACCAGATCCGGCACTTGGCCCGCAACGCGACCGCGAGGGCGTCCGATGCGCGTGAGCTGACGGTGGTGCCGTTCTCGAACTGGAGCTGGCCATAAAAAATGTTGTCCTCAACGGCCACAATGTTGACGCTGACAACCGAGTGGCCCAGTGATTCCACCACGTCCACCAGGAGGTCGTGGGTCATCGGGCGCGGAGGCACCACCCCTTGCTGGGCCAGGGCGATGGCACTTGCCTCCGGAGTCCCGATCCAGATGGGCACGTGGCGTTCGCCGTGGATCTCGCGCAGCAGGACGAGCGGCTGGTTGGACGGCAGTTCGATGCGAACGCCGACTATCTCCACTTCGATCATCAGATGTCCATACGTGAGATGCGGTCCTGGACCAGAGCCCGGTGCAGGACCAGGCAGAGGTCGCTGATTTCGCGAGCGGCTTCCGCAGCCCGCGCCTGCGACGCGGAATCGCGCCGGGACGCGAGCGGTGCAACTGCCCGCTCCACGAGCCCGAATTCACGTTCCGCGGCGGCCTGGAACGGACGCAGGTGGCGCGGTTCAAGGCCGTGGCTCTCCAATTGCACGCAGGCACGGGCAACCTGGAGGGCGTGCTCGTCGAACTTGCCGTTGCTGTGGCTGATCAGTCCGAAGCTCAGCAGGGATTGAAGCAACGGAATGCTGGCACCGGATTCAGTCCGCAGCTGTTCCTCGCTGAATTTCCGGCCGCGGTTCTGAAGCTCCACGGCCAGTTCATCCGAAACGATCCGAGGCGAAACCACGACGCCGGGCGGCAGGTTCTCCGGCCGTTCTCCCCTGTCAATCGCATCAAGGTAGTCCTTAATGACTTTCAGTGGCAGGTATTGGTCCCGCTGCAGCGCCAGCACGAAACGGAGACGCTCGACGTCGCCGTCCGAGTACTGCCGATATCCAGCCGGAGTGCGGCGCGGATTAATCAGTCCTTTTTCCTCCAGGAATCTGATTTTCGACGCGGTCATACCCGGAAAGTCGCCGCTCAGCTGCGCGAGGACTTCCCCGATGTTCAGAACTTGGGGGCCCCGGCGTTCCGGTTGTGCCATTGCCACAGGCAAGTGTCCCGGGATCAGGCGCGGCCTGCTGCGCGGGCAGGGCTCAGGTAGAAGGTGAGACGGAACTTGCCGATCTGGACTTCGTTCCCGGACTTCAGCTCAACACTGTCCACGCGGTCGTGGTTAACGTAGGTGCCGTTGAGGCTGCCGGTATCCACCACTTCAAAGCTCCGCGCTGTACGGCGGAACTCGACGTGGCGCCGGGATACCGTGACGTCATCCAGGAAGATATCCGCGTCAGGGTGACGGCCGGCCGTGGTGATGTCCGTGTCAAGCAGGAAGCGGGCACCCGCGTTCGGGCCGCTGTGGGCTACCAGGAGCGCGGAACCGGCCGGCAGTGCCTCCACGGATGAACGCTCGTCCATGGACAGCTTGGGGGCAATCGTGGGCTCGTCCGTGACGGGGGTGAGATGAATCGAGGTGGTCTCCGAAGCCCTGGCTGCACCTGTGCCGTGCTCGCCTTCGGCAGGGACCTGTTCGTGGCCAACCATGGATTCCTCCTCTTTCGCTGCAGCTCTGACGCCTGCAATCAACATTTGCCCTGACGGACACGCCTCGCGGATCCGTTGCCGGGCACCGATCCGGCCACTGACGTGCGAAGACGCCCGCTGGCCGGACCGGATGAACCCGGTAGCTTCAGCCTACCTGCTGTTCGTACTCGGATGCACTGAGCAAGGATTCCACGGCGTCTGCTTCGGCAAGCCGGATTTCGATCAGCCAGCCGTCGCCGTACGGATCGGAGTTGATCAAAGCCGAATCGGTATCGAGGGATTCGTTGCGTGCGACGACCTCGCCGCTCACCGGAGCATAGATATCGCTGACACTCTTGGTGGATTCGACTTCGCCAACGACTTCGTTGGCGCTGACTTTAGTACCCGCCTCCGGCAGCTGGGCGTAGACAACATCTCCGAGTGCGTCCTGCGCGAAGTCGGTGATGCCCACCCGGACCACGCCGTCGGCGCTCGGTGCGGATACCCACTCGTGCTCGGCAGTGTAGGACAGGTCTTCGGGAATGTTGCTCATCAGGGGCCTTTCATCGGGTCAATCACCAATGTCAACGGGGCCTGGAAAACAAGCCGCCGCTGAAAGTATAGGCACAACTCCACGGGCGTTCGAGGAGGATTCTGACATGATGAGACGCATGAGAACACACTCACAGGAATCGCCAGCGAAACAGGCGAACTGGGCTGCGCGGATCATCCTCGTTGTGGTGGCGCTGGTGGTCCTCACAGCCGCCTACTTTGCCTTTGCGGCTATCCTCCCGGTCTGGTGGGCGAATGTTATCCGCAACCAGGTCCAGGGCAACCTCGGGGCCGGCATCCTGGTGGGGATGTTCTACGGGTTCGTTTTCACGTTCGTCCCCCTTCTGGTGGCCTGGCAGGCAACGCGCAAATCCGTGAGCTGGCACTGGAAGCTGGCCATCCTCGTCTCCGCTGCGGCCCTCGCGTCCCCTAATCTACTGACCGCCGGAATCATGTTCGGCAGCTCGCAGGCCGCCCACAACGGACAGCGGATCCTAGGCACCGAGGCCACTTGGTTCGCTATGTGGACGCAAATCTCAGCCATCGCCGCCGCAGTCAGCTTTGTTGTTGGCCTGTTCCTGTGGAGGGTCTGGCGTCAGCGCGGCAAGAAGATGAGGGCGCTCAAAAAGGCAGATGCCGAGCGCTCCATGGCGACTAAGGCGGCCAATGACACCGCGGCCCGCTCACCTGTTCCTGAGGCACCGGCCGCCACCGACAGCCAGGCTGACCGCAGGTAAAGCCGTGCCGGAGCTACCCGAGGTTGCAGGCCTGGCCGGTTTCCTGGACGAGCACTTGCGCGGAGCGGTGGTGCGGAAGATCCAGATCGTATCCTTTGCGGTGCTGAAGACAGCGGATCCGCCCTTCACCGCGTTGGAGGAGTGCACCATCAGCGGCGTCCGCCGGTTCGGAAAGTTTGTCAGCCTTGACACCGACGGACCTTCGTTTGTCTTCCACCTCGCCCGGGCAGGATGGGTTCGTTTCACGGACTCACCCAACGGTGCCCAGCTCCGGATGGGAAAGGGCTACATCGCTGCCCGGCTGGCGTTCAGCGGGCCGGACGGCGCCCATGGCATGGATCTCACCGAGGCGGGGACCAAAAAGAGCCTGGCCGTGTACGTGGTGCGCGATCCCCAGGATGTGCCGGGCATCGCGGCCCTCGGGCCGGACCCGTTCAGCGCAGCGTTCGACGCCGACATGCTGGCGGAAATTCTTGGCTCAACGTCCCAGCAGATCAAGGGAGTCCTGCGGAGCCAGGGCGTGATCGCGGGGATCGGAAACGCCTACAGCGACGAGATCCTGCATGCTGCAAGGATCTCCCCTTTTGCGACCGCCAAGTCCTTGGACCGCGACGCGGTGCAGACGCTGTACGACTCCATCCACGGCGTGCTCGGAACCGCCCTGGCTGAAGCCAAGGGGAAACCACCCAGCGAGCTAAAGGACGTCAAACGCGGCCATATGCGCGTCCATGCCCGGACCGGCGAGGCTTGCCCGGTGTGCGGTGACACAGTCCGGGAGGTGTCTTTCGCCGATACGTCCCTGCAGTACTGTCCAACCTGCCAGACCAAGGGAAAACTCCTGGCGGACCGCAGGACATCGAAGTTCCTGAAATAAGCCAGGTGACGAGACATGCAAAAGGACGGCACAAAACAGAAGCGTCCCGGAGAAAATTCTCCGGGACGCTTCTGTTCTGGTCGGGCTGACAGGATTTGAACCTGCGACCCCTTGACCCCCAGTCAAGTGCGCTACCAAGCTGCGCTACAGCCCGTTAGTTCCGCCGTTCTCCGCTGCGTTTACTCCTGATGTTAGCCAGGATTTCAACTCAGCAGTCCGGCCGAACCACCTTGAAAAGCTTACACGATTCCGGAGGGTGCAAGTGACACTTTGCCGCCTGCACGCCCCCCGCGTGTCCTAATTAACGCTTCTTGCCACGCTTTTCGCGGACGCGCATGTTGACCTCGATGGGCGTGCCCTCGAAACCGAATGTTTCGCGGAGCCTTCGGGTGATGAAACGGCGGTAGCCCGGGTCCAGGAACCCGGTGGTGAACAGCACAAACTTCGGCGGCCGGCTGGACGCCTGCGTGCCGTAGAGGATGCGCGGCTGCTTTCCGCCGCGCACCGGGTGCGGGTGCGCCGCCACAAGCTCGCCGAGGAAGGCATTGAGCTTGCCGGTGGGGATGCGCCGGTCCCAGTTCTCCAGCGCCAGGTCCAGGGCGGGAACCAGGCGGTCCTTGTGCCAGCCGGTCAGTGCGGATATATTGACCCGCGGCGCCCAGGCTACGTGGGCCAGGTCCTGCTCGATTTCGCGCTCCAGATAGGTGCGGCGTTCGTCGTCGAGCAGGTCCCATTTGTTGAAGGCCAGCACCAGGGCACGGCCCGACTCGATGGCCAGTTGCAGGATGCGGACGTCCTGCTCGCTGAGCACCTCGTCAACGGCGAGAAGAACGACGGCGACCTCCGCCTTCTCGAGCGCGGCCTGCGTCCGGAGCGAGGCGTAGTAGTCGGCGCCCTGAGCCATGTGCTGGCGGCGCCGGATGCCCGCCGTGTCCACAAAGCGCCAGGTACGGTCGCCGAGTTCAATGAACTCATCCACCGGATCACGGGTGGTCCCGGCGGTGTTGTCCACGACTACACGTTCGGACCCTGCCAGCTTGTTCAGCAGCGATGACTTGCCCACGTTCGGGCGGCCGATCAGCGCGATGCGGCGCGGGCCGCCCGAGCGTTCCAGGCCCTCAATCGTGGAGAACTCCGGCAAGGTGTCCATCACGTGGTCCAGGAGGTCGGCGACGCCGCGGCCGTGCAGGGCGGAAACGGGGTAGGGCTCGCCGAAGCCGAGGCCCCACAGGGTGGCGGAGTCCGCTTCCTGGGCGAAGTCGTCCACCTTGTTGGCCACCATGATGACCGGCTTCTTGCTGCGGCGGAGCATCTTCATGACGCCCTCGTCCGTCGCGGTGGCGCCCACCGCAGAGTCGACGACGAAGAGCACGGCGTCGGCCATTTCCACGGCCATTTCCGCCTGTTCGGCCACCCGGGCGTGGATGCCGCGGGCATCGTGCTCCCAGCCGCCGGTGTCCACGACCGTGAAGTTGCGTCCGTTCCAGTGTGCCGAGTACATCACCCGGTCCCGCGTCACCCCGGGAGTATCCTCGACCACGGCTTCGCGTCGGCCCAGGATACGGTTCACGAGAGTGGATTTGCCCACGTTGGGACGGCCGATGATTGCCAGCACGGGATCGAGCTTGACCGGTCCGTCAAAGTCCTCGTCGTCGAATTCCCCGCTCAGAAGGGCGGCGTCTTCGTCGTCGAGTTCGTAGTCGGCCAGGCCGGCGCGGAGCGACGCGGCACGCAGCTCCGCTTCGTCGTCGTCCAGGGCGGCCAGCCGCTCGGCCACCTGGTCCGTGCCGGTGGGCGTGTATTCGTCTTCGCCGGCGCCGGAGTGGCCGGAGGTTTGAGTCGTATCGCTCATTGCGCTTTCCTTAGTGGTCATCTGCCGGCGTCCCGGCTACTGCTGTGAAGTTCGTGCGGAAATCCGCGTGGGGCAAAGGCTGCCCACTGTGTTGGATGGTCTCCTGGACGTGCCCCGAAAGCGCAGCGCGGATTTCCATTCCCGCCCTGTCCATTGAAGCACGGCCCGTTTCGCCGGGGTTTCGGCTGAGGGTCAGCGCGTCGCCGAAGCTGACGTGGAACCGCCGCCCCGGCCTGGGTACTGTGTCGAGGTGTTCGTTGCCAGTCCGGGTTCCGAGGATCGCCACGGGAACCACTGGGGCGCCGGAGTTCAGCGCCAGCCAGGCCACCCCGTTGTTGATGTCCGTTGCCTGGCCGCTCCCCCTGTTACCTTCCGGAAGAATCCCGATGCAACGGCCGGCGTCGAGCATGTTTTTGCCCAGCAGCAGCGCCGCCCGGCCCCCGGAGCGGTCCACCGGCAGCTGGCCTGAGGCCCGAAGGACCCGTCCCAGCACTCCCCTGAACATCTCCTTCTTAACCAGAATGTGCATGGGACGCGGCGACGCACCGAACATCACCGGCCCGTCCAGGAAACTGATATGGTTGCCGGCAAAAATCACCGGCCCGCCTGTCGGCACGTTGTCCCGGCCAGTGACGGACGTCCGGTACACCACATGATCAAGCAGCCAGCCGACGGGCCTGCTCCAGGTCATGGTCCAGCCGGAGGGAAGACGCACGCCGCCGTCAGTCACGGTTGAGCACCTTCGTGACGATCACGAGCGCCGCATCCACGGTCTCGGCGAAGTCCAGATCGGACGAATCCAGGGTGACAACACCGTCGGCAGCCTGGGTGAAGTTCACCACCGTGGAATCCTTGGCGTCGCGCTGGGTGACCTGGGCGGTGAGCTGCTCCGCATTCTGCGTGCCGCCCAGCTGGATGCCGCGGCGGCGAAGCCGTGCTTCCTCACTGGCCGTCAGCAGCATGCGGACTTCAGCGCCCGGCGCGACGACGGTGGTAATGTCCCGGCCCTCCACCACGATGCGGCGGTGGTGCTTTTCAATAAGTCCACGCTGCCGGCGGATCAATTCGGTCCGGGCACCAAGGGTGGTGGCCACCGTACTGACCGCTGAAGAAATTGCCGGTTCGCGGATGGCGTCCGTAACATCTGCCCCATCCACGCGGACGTAGTCCTCCCGCGGTGTGGTGCTCAGTTCCAGGACCAGGTCCCGGGAAGCCTGCTCCACGGCAGCGGCGTCGCTGAGGTCGATTCCGGTGGTGACGCAGAACCAGGTCAGGGCCCGGTACATGGCGCCGGTGTCCAGGTAGGCAAGGTGCAGCCGGCGGGCCACTTCCTTGCTCACGCTGGACTTGCCGGAGCCTGACGGCCCGTCGATGGCCACCACCAGGGGCCTGCCGACGCGCAAGGCCGGAAGGGTGTCAAGAAGTTCTTGTGTCATTACTGCAATACCCGCCATCCGCGGTCGTTGAGTGCTTCGATCAGATGGTCATGCTTGTTCGGCAGCACGGACAGTTCCACCATGCCCACGTTCTGGCCCGAGGAATGGTCCAGCCGCAGGTCTTCCACGTTCACGCCGATCTCACCGATTTCGGTGAGGAGCTGCGCGATCTGTCCCGGCCGGTCATCAACCAGGACCGTCAGCCAGGAGTACGCCTGCGGCGGGCCACCGTGCTTGCCCGGGATACGGGCCTGCCCGGCATTGCCTTCGCTGATCAGCTGGGCCAGGTCAAGCCTGGCGCCGGGCGCCAACGGTTCCTCGAGCGTGCCGATGAGCCGGTTCAGGTCCGCGCGGACCCCGTAAAGGATCTCCACGACCTTCCCCGCGTTACCGCCCAGGATCTGGACCCACAGCGTAGGATCGCTCGCGGCGATCCGCGTGACGTCCCGCAGCCCGTTGCCCGCGAGGGACAGCGCGTGCAGCGGCGTCCCCTGCAGCCGGCTGGCCAGCAGGGAGGACATGATCTGGGGCAGGTGCGACACCAGCGCCACGGCTTCGTCATGTTCGTCGGCAGTGAACTGGGAAACCACAGCGCCCAGGTCGGTCGCCAGGGAACGCGCGGTCTGCACGGCCGCCGCGGATGACTCCGGGGCCGGGCAAACCACCCACGGCATGGACGTGAAGAGCTCGCCGCGGGCCGCAACCGGACCGGACTTTTCGCGCCCGGCCATCGGATGGGTGCCCACATAGCGGCTGAGGTCCGCGCCGCGGCCGCCCAGCTCCGCCAGGATGGCGGCTTTGACGCTGGCAATGTCAACCACCACGGAATCCGGGTAGTCGGCAAGCGCCCGCGCCACGACGTCGGCGGTCACGTCCGGCGGTGCTGCCACCACCACAAGCTCCGGCGCCGCGTCCCCGAGCTGATCCAGGGGCTGGCCGGCACCGATATCGACGGCCACCGCCTGGTTGGTGGGCGACGGGTCAGACAGGAACACGGGCACGCCGCGTCCACGCAGGCCAAGCCCGATGCTGGCACCGAGCAGGCCGGTGCCAATCACCACGACCGGTCCGTTGAGGTGTCCCCGTCCGTGGGAGCGAAATGCGGACATGCCTCAGAGTCCTACGGATGCCAGCAGGTGGCCGACTTCCTGCTTGCCAAGGTTGCGGATGCTGCCCTGGCGCTGGTCACCCAGGCCGATGGGGCCCACCTTGACGCGCACCAGGCGCAGGACCGGGAATCCGACGGCGTCGAACAAGCGCCGGACAATCCGGTTCTTGCCCGAGTGCAGGACCACTTCGATCAGCACGTGACCCGGAGTGGAGTCCACCAGCTTGAAGGAGTCAACGGAGGCAAAGCCATCCTCAAGTTCCACACCTTCCCTGAGCTGGGCGCCGACTCCCTGCGGGAACGGACCACGGACCTGGACCAGGTAGGTCTTGGGGACCTCATAGGACGGGTGAGTCAGCCGGTTGGCCAGTTCGCCGTCGTTCGTCAGCAACAGCAGGCCCTCGGTGGCGACGTCCAGCCGGCCCACATGGAACAGGCGTTCGCCCTGGTGGGTCTTCCGCACAAAATCGCTGATGCAGGGACGGCCATCGGGATCCTCCATGGTTGACACCACACCCTTGGGCTTGTTGAAGACCATGTACACGAGGTTTTCATCCAGCTGGATGCGCAGGCCATCAACGTGGATGACCGCAGTCTTGGGGTCCACCCGGACACCAAGTTCAGTGACCACCTGGCCGTCGACCTCCACCCGGCCCTCGGAGATCATCTCTTCGCAGACGCGGCGCGAAGCCACGCCGGCCTGTGCCATGACCTTCTGCAGGCGGGTGCCATCGGCGTCGTGCATTTCAGACTGCGGAACAGAACCGCGGGGTCCGCGCTGGCGGGCAGGCTTCCGCACGGGGCCAAGGTTCTGGCCGAAACGTTCGCTGCCAAAGGCGCGGGAGGCCGCGGCTCCGGGCCGGCCGGTGCGTGGCTTGGGCTTGAGCGCGCCCGGAGTGCCGGGAGCTTTATTGGCACCCGGCTTGCGGGCGGCAGGCTTGCGCGCCGAGGCGCTGGCGGCGGGCTTCCAGTCGGAGGCACCGCGGCCGGCCGGCGGCGACGCCGGGGCATCGCCGGGATCCACAAATGGCTCCTCGCGCGGTCTCGGGGCCTTGAACGGCCGGTCGCCGCCGCCGAATCCGGCGTTACGCTTGCCAGCGCCGGCACGGAAACCGCCGCCTGCCGCGCTGGGGCGGCCACTGCCGCCCTGCGCCGGATTGCGGCTGGCGCCGCCCTGTCCGGCATTGCGTTCTGAACTGTTGCGTCCCGAACTGTTACGTGGTGAACCCTGGCGTCCCGCCTGTGTCATGACCCGTCCTTCGTTATTTGGCCGGCTGGTTGTCCAAGGACAACCCTAGCCAGCCATGCAGAAATTATCTGCACTTATGAATATTCTTGTGCGTAGGCGGGATTTCCCGCCTACATTCTGTCGGCGTCGTAGAACTCCGAGATGCCCTCAAGCCCCGGAAGATGGGGTGAAAGCTGAGGCAGTTCCGCTGCGGAGCCGATTCCCATCCGTTCCAAAAAATACGACGTGGTCCGGTAGAGGATGGCGCCCGACTCAGGATCATGTCCCGAATCTTCGATCAGCCCGCGCTGGGTCAATGTCCGTACAACAGAATCAACATTGACTCCTCGAATTGCAGACACCCTGGCCCTTGAGACGGGCTGGCGGTACGCGATGACAGCCAGTGTTTCCAGGGCCGCCTGTGTGAGCCTGGCCGTCTGACCCTCTAGCACAAACCGTCCGACGATCTCGGCGAAGTCTGCGCGGGAGTAGATCCGCCAGCCACCGGCGATGTTCCGCAATTCAAAACCCCGGGGGCTGGTACTGAAACCAAAATCGCTGGCATCGTCCATGTCCGGGGCTTTAACAGTATAGCCGCTATACTCACGCTGCAGTTCCGCCAGTAACTCATCGACGACGGCGACAGCCAGATTAAGGCCGGCGGCCAGTTCGATAGCGGTGGCCGGCTGGTCCAGGACCATCAGGACCGCCTCAAGTGCAGCCCGGGCGCCGCCGGGAAGGTCCCGGACGTCGACGCCCGGATCCGGAAGTTCTTGGCTCACGGCAGTTCCTCGTATTCTTCACGTAGGTTTTCTGTTGACCATTCCCGGCCATCCACTGTCCAGTGCACGGTGAGATCGCCAAGCGGCGACACCTGCTCAAAGGACACTGCCCTGTCCCGGAACATCTCCAGCAAGGCCAGGAACCTGGCAACCACTACCAGCGTGGAATCGGCGTCGGCGATCAGCGCGCGGAAAGAGAGGGGCTTTCCCAGCTGGAGCCGGAGCCCCAGGATCTCGGCCTGTTCCTTCACGCTGACGGCACTGCCATGCAGGTGGGCAAGGCCCACCTCGGTGGGCCGCGGCGCTTTAGGCTTCAGGGCGGACTCGGCCAGGCGGGCGAACTGTTCCGGCGAGTGCTTCCACACCAGTTCCGGGAGCATTGCGGCAAAGTGCTCCTCCAAGGCCACCTGACGCGGGAACCGGCCGGCTTCCTGTTCAAGGGTTCCAGCCATCAGTGCCGCCACCTGTTTGAATGCCTTGTATTGAAGAAGCCTCGCAAAAAGGAGGTCCCGCGCTTCCAGCAGTGCGATGTCTTCATCGTCCTCCACCTCGCCGGCGGGCAGGAGCCGCGCCGCCTTGAGGTCCAGGAGGGTGGCGGCGATGACCAGGAATTCACTGGCTTCGTCCAGTGCCCATTCCTCGCCGAGCTTCTGCAGCTTCCTGATGTACTTGATGAACTCATCAGTGACGGTGGCAATGGCCACCTCGGTAATATCCAGCTGGTGCTTGGCGATCAGGCCCAGCAAGAGGTCGAACGGGCCGGTGAAGTTGGCCAGCCGCACCTCAAAGCCGGGTTTGGACTCGGCCACGGCCTGACTAGGGCGCTCCGCCGCGCGAAATCAGCTCTTTGGCCAGGCGGCGGTAGGCATCGGCACCGATGTGGCTGCCGGCGTAGCTGGTGATCGGCTCGGCCGCGACGGTGGCATCCGCGAACTTGATGGAGCGTTTGATGACGGTCTCGAAGACTTTGTCGCCGAAGGCTTCCACCAGGCGGGTGATGACTTCGCGGCTGTGGAGCGTGCGGGCGTCGTACATGGTGGCCAGGACACCATCAACCTGCAGGCCGGGGTTCAGCCTGTCCTGGACCTTGTCGATGGTTTCCACCAGCAGGGCTACCGCACGGAGCGCGAAAAACTCGCAGATCAGCGGGATGATCACGCCGTGGGCGGCGGTCAGGGCGTTGACCGTCAGCAGGCCCAGGGAGGGCTGGCAGTCAATCAGGACGACGTCGTAATCGTCTTCGACTTTTTTCAGCGCCCTGTCGAGGACCTGCTCACGGGCGACTTCGTTGACCAGCTGCACTTCTGCGGCGGAGAGGTCGATGTTGGCCGGCAACAGGTCCACGTTTTCGACGCCGGTCTGGTGGATGGCGTCGCGGATGTCCACCTTGCGATCCATGAGGACGTTGTACACCGTCAGGTCCAGTTCGTGCGGGTTGATGCCCAGGCCCGCGGACAGGGCACCCTGCGGGTCAAAGTCAACCAGCAGCACCTTGCGGCCGTATTCAGCAAGGGCCGCTGCCAGGTTGATGGTGGATGTGGTCTTGCCAACGCCGCCCTTTTGGTTGACCATGGCGATCACGCGCGCGGGACCGTGGGACGACAGCGGAGCGGGTTCCGGAAACTCGCGGTGGGGGCGCCCGGTGGGACCCATCACGGCATCTTCCAGATCGAGTTCCGTGCCTTCCAGAGTTGCCGAACCCTGTTCGCTGCTCACGTATCTATCCACACTTTCGATGACGGTGATTTTCCTGCCGCTGTTATGTCCAGCGCCATTCCTTCTTCATCCCAAGGCTACAGGCCCCGGCACGGTATTCGAGGGAACTTGACTTTAGCGGGAATTTGAGCCTTTACCTTCTACTAGAAGTCGAAGGTTGAGCCTCTACACATGCAAACCGCCCGTGCAGCCGGAGCTGTACGGGCGGTTCTGGGCGGCGTTTCTCGAGTAGTCGTGGGACAGCCGACCTAGGCGGTGGCGGGCACAGCTTTTGTCTCTGGGGAGCCGCCAAACCGGTCAGCGTGGCCGGCAGCCATGGTCGTTTCGTCAAAGGGCAGGTTGCCGGACAGGACACTGTTGACCTGTTCACCGTCGATTTCCTTGACCCAGGTGCCTACCAGCACAGTGGCCACGGCGTTGCCGGTGAAGTTGGTCAGTGCACGGGCCTCGGACATGAAGCGGTCGATTCCGACGATAATGCCCATGCCGCCGAGGAGTTCCGGCCGGTGGGCCTGGAGTCCGGCCGCCAGGGTTGCCAGCCCCGCGCCGGTGACGCCGGCAGCACCCTTGGAGGCGATGATCATGAAGATCAGGAGCGAAATCTGCGCCCCAAGATCCAGCGGGGTGCCCATGGCATTGGCGACGAACAGCGAAGCCATGGTCAGGTAGATGGCGGTGCCGTCCAGGTTGAAGGAGTAACCGGTGGGGACCACAACGCCGACAACCGGCCTGGAAACCCCGAGGTGCTCCATCTTGGCAATGAGGCGCGGGAGTGCTGCTTCAGAGGACGAAGTGGAGAAGATCAGGAGGTATTCGCGGGCCAGGTACCGCATCAGCTTGAAGATGTTCACTCCGGCAACAACCTGCAGGAGTCCGCCCAGGATGACGACGATGAATAGTGCACAGGTGATGTAGAACGCCACCATGAGCGTAAACATGCTCACGATTGCCGCGAAGCCAGTTGCGCCGACAACGGCGGCGATGGCACCGAAGGCACCGACCGGGGCGAGCCACATGATCATGATGAGGATACGGAAAACCAGTGCCTGGCCGTAGCCGATGGCCTTGAGGATCGGGGCACCCTGCGTTCCCATCCTCTGCAGCGCGAAGCCGATCAGGATGGCCGCGAGCAGGGTGGGCAGAACCGGAATGTCGGTGGGAATGATCCCCAGCAGGAAGTCCACGGTGCTGTCCGTGGCAGCCTTCTTGTTCGGATCGTAGGCCGTCAGCTTCAGGCCTTCACCCGGATGGATGATGTTGCCCACGACGAGGCCGATGGCCAGGGCAAAGGTGGACATGATGAGGAAGTAGCCCAGTGCCAGGCCGCCTACCTTGCCAACCGTGGCGGCCTTGGCGATTGACCCGATGCCCAGCACGATAGTGCAGAAGATGATCGGCGCGATCATCATCTTGATGAGTTTAATGAACCCGTCACCGAGCGGTTTGAGGCTCTTGCCGACTTCCGGGAACAGCAGACCGACGAGTGCGCCCAGGATCACGGCGGCGATGACGGCGATGTAGAGATAGTGGGATTTGTCCAAGCCCTTGCGGGCGGCCTTTGCAGGCGCTGGTGACTCTCCTCGTTGAGAAGCCATGATGTGTCTCCTTATGGATAATCTGGTAGACGCTGCGGCGCAGTCTCTGGCCCATCGCGTCGGTCCGGTGTGATATCCATCATTAGGCACACCGTGACATAGCTCACCGTTGCGTTCATATTGGTCATGGAAGGTGCCGATGATCCACAAATGGAGTCTCGCCAAGAGGTTTTTGGTCGCACACCTGCTGTTCACGCTGGCTCTGACGATGCTCGTCGGAACGGCATCGTACCTCGACGCCCGGGACCGCACTTACACCGAGGCCGGACTTCGGATGCGCGGCATTGCGGCAGCCGTGGCCACGAACCCCCTTGTACTGGAGGCGATCGAGTCTACCGATCCGTCATCAATCCTCCAGCCTTACGCGAAAGACGTCATGGAAGGTGCCGGCGCGGACTTTGTCACGATCATGGCGCCGGACAGGACCCGCTGGACGCACCCGAACGATCAGGAGCTAGGGAAGCCCTACATCGGCTCCATTGACGCTGCCCTAAAGGGGCGTCCTGAGACTGAAATAGTTTCCGGAACCCTCGGCCCCTCCGTGCGCACCATCGTCCCGTTGCTCGACAGCGGGGGAACAGTGCGAGGGCTTGTGGCTGCGGGCGTCACTGTAGGGTCCGTCGACGGCGACGTTTTGGGAAGGCTGCCCGCTGTAGTGATCATTGTTCTGGCCATGCTCTTCGGGGGGTCACTCGCAGCCTGGTTACTGGGACGCTACCTGCGCGGTGTCACCAGGGGGTGGGGCCCGGAACAGCTGGCACAGCTGTTCGCCTATTACGAATCGGTCCTGCACTCCGTCCGCGAGGGGCTCATCCTGATCGACACAAAGGGCCGGGTGGTCATGTACAACGACCATGCAGCCGAGTTGCTGGGGCTTGCGCACCGCGGTTCAGGCGACGACCCGTCCCGGCCACCCCTGCTGTCAGACCTGCCTCTTGCCGAGAGCCTCAAGGAACTCTTTGGATCCGGCCGCACGGCCCACGACGAAATCCACCTGACGGGACCACGAATCGTGGTGGTGAACCAGGGCCCGGCCGTCGGGCCCGACTCTCCCGGCCTCCGCAGCCCCGCGGTGTTCGGCACCGTGGCCACCATCCGGGACCGGACAGAGATCGAATCACTGGGCAGCGAGCTGGAAACGATGCGGACGCTGTCCGACGCCCTCCGCGCCCAGACCCATGAGCACGCAAACCGGCTGCACACCATGGTTTCCCTGCTGGAGCTGGGGCGGACCCGGGAGGCCCTGGAATTCGCCACCAAGGATCTCGAACTGAGCCAGCAACTGACTGACGAGATGGTGAGCTCAGTGGACGAACCCGTCCTGAGCGCCCTGATCATGGGCAAAGCTGCGGAAGCGAATGAGCGCGGGGTGAAGCTGACGCTCTCCGCCGAAGGGTCCGCGTCCGTCGCGGGCCTCGCGGTCCAGGACCTCGTCACCATCCTGGGAAACCTCCTGGACAACGCGATCGACGCCGCCGCGGACGGCGCTCCCCCCAGGACTGTGGAACTGACCGTTGAGTCCGACGCCGAGGGGCTGGACATCACCGTGGAGGATTCCGGATCGGGCGTGGACCCCGCAGCCGTGGAGGATATTTTCCGGCACGGCTTCAGCACCAAGACACCCGGCCCCTTCGGACGCGGCATTGGCCTGGCCCTCGTCCGCCAGGCCGTGCAGCGACTGGACGGTACCATGAGCATCACAGGCACGGACGGCGCACGCTTCCAGGTCTTCCTGCCGGCCGTGGCCGCCGGAACCGACAAAGACGAGCAGTTCCAGTGACCGATATCCGCGTCCTCGTTGTGGAAGACGAGCCGGTGGCGTCGGCCGCGCACGCAGCCTACGTGGGCAGGATGACAGGATTTATGCTGGCCGGAACGGCCCCTGACGGCCAGTCCGCACTCAGGCTGCTGGGCGAGCTCGCCGCTGCCGGTGAGCCGGTGGAACTCGTCCTGCTCGACATGAACCTGCCGGACCTGCACGGCCTGGACATCGCCCGGCGGATGCGTGCGGCAGGAATCCTCGCGGACATTATTGCGATCACCGCGGTCCGGGAAGTGGCGATTGTCCGGAGCGCGGTGGCCATCGGTGTTGTGCAGTACCTGATCAAGCCCTTCACCTTTGCCACGTTCGAAGACAAACTCTCGAGCTACCGGTTGTTCCGGGAGCAGCTGGCAACCCCTGGGTCCGGAGCCGGGAGGACCGGCGCATCCCAGAGCGAGGTTGACCAGGCCTTCGCAAGCCTCCGGGCGCCGTCGGAAATGCCCCTCCCGAAGGGCCTTTCCGTCTCCACGCTGAGCTCGGTCCGGGACTACCTGAAACACCATTCGGGATCCGCTTCGGCCACAGAGGTCATGGCGGCGCTTGGAATGTCCCGGGTGACGGCCCGCCGCTACCTCGAATACCTCGCCGACGCCGGCATCGCCTCCCGGGCGCCCCGCTACGGCACGCCCGGCCGGCCGGAAAACGAGTACGCCTGGAAGCGGCCCTGATACTACAGGCATGTTTTCCCTGGAGCCCGCGGCTAGGCAGCGAAGATGGCTTCCTTCAGAGGCCCCAGCACCAGGGTCACCGACGCGGCGTTTGCGTGGGGGCCCATCAGGCCGTTCCGTCAGATGCTGGAAGCGTACTTGCCCGCCCCTGAGCCAATCTCGATGCTGAAATGCTCCAGAAGATAATGGCGTACGGCCGCGGAGTCGACGCCGTCCAGACCTTTACAGTGGTAAGGCTGGGCAGCCGGTGGCCCTCGGCCGCGAACAGCTCAAGTCCCATCTCCTGGAGCCCCGCCTGCAACGCGGCCCCTGCCGCGCGGTGGCGTGCCTGGACCGTGTCCAGTCCCTCGGCCAGAATTCTTTGCAACCCCGCCTCCAAGCCGGCGAGCATAGTCACCGGTGGCGTGTGATGGTACGTTCGTCCGCTGCCAGTGGCGGCCCCGGCGTAACCGCCCAGCAGGCCGACGTCCAGGTAAGAGGAGGGATCCTTGATTCTTCGCTAGAAGGCCCTGCCCGACATTGTGAAGGGCGAGAGTCCCTGCGGCAGACCAAGGCATTTCTGGGTGCCGCCATAGCCGACGTCGATTCCCCAGTCATCGGCGTGCAACTCCAGCCCCGCCGATGGACGCCCGTTGACGTTTCGGCGTGGACTGCCGCAATCACCTTCGGCTGTGGGTGAACGGTCAGAACGCGCTCGACGTCGATGGGCGTACCCTATTCGTGGTCAACACGCACCACAGTCGCGCCGCAGCGGCGGGCCACCTCACACATGCGTTCACCGAAGAGACCGTTGACGGGGATCACTGCCACGTCACCGTCATCCACGGTGTTCACAAAGCCGCTTCCATGCCACCGGAACCGGTGACGCTCAAGGGCAGAGTGCGGGCATTCCGAGTCCCCCAGACCGTGCGGAGGCCCTCGCAGGTGTTGTCGAGCCGTTCAATGAAGACGGGATCCAGGTGCCCAATCACCGGATGCGCCAACGCGGCGGTCACTTCCGGGTAGCAATTGCTCGGTCCCGGACCGAACAGGAACCGTGAGGTCAAAGCCTGTGGCATTGGAACTCCTTCGTCAGTCAAGCCTTCCTGGCGTCCGGGGCTACTACCGCGGGTGCTAAACGGCGCTTTCCGGCCGGAGCACGCCCAGCAACTGCCCGATCACCTCCGGATCCTCAATCGTTGAGGGCACAATGTACTCGTCGCCGTCGGCAATCTGGCGCATGGTCTTGCGCAGGATCTTCCCTGACCTGGTCTTGGGGAGTGCTTCGACCACCGCGGCGTGCTTGAAGTCGGCCACCGGCCCGATGTCCTTCCTGACAAGGGCGATCAGCTCGCGGACCACCTCGTTGCCGTTGGCGGTCACGCCTGCCTTGAGTACCACGTAGCCGCTGGCGCGCTGACCCTTGAGGGGATCTGCCACACCGATCACGGCACATTCTGCGACGGCGGGGTGGCTGGCAATGACCTGCTCAATCGCGCCGGTGGACAGCCGGTGGCCCGCCACGTTGATGATGTCGTCGGTCCGGCCCATCACAAAGACGTAGCCGTCGGCATCCCGGTAGCCGCTGTCACCTGTGGCGTAGCTGCCTTCAAAGGCCGCAAGGTACGAGGACACATAACGGTCGTCGTTCTGCCAGAGGGTGGTCAGGGTGCCGGGAGGCAAGGGAAGCTGGAGGACAATGTTGCCCTCCTCCCCCGGCTGCACCGCAGCTCCGGAGCCGTCCACAATCTTCAGTTCGAAGCCGGGCATGGGCACTGTCGGTGACCCGGGCTTGAAGGGAAGGTCCTCCAGCCCGCGCGGGTTGGCGCAGATGGCCCAGCCAGTTTCGGTCTGCCACCAGTGATCCACCACCGGAACACCCAGGACCTCACCTGCCCAGCGGTAGGTGTCCGTGTCCAGCCGCTCGCCGGCGGCAAACAGCGATCGCAGGGTTTCAATGTCGTAGTGGGCCAGTTCCGCAGCATGTGGGTCTGCCTTACGGATCGCGCGGAGGGCAGTGGGAGCAGTGAACAGGACGTTGACCTTGTGGTCCTGCACGACGCGCCAGAACGCTCCCGCATCAGGGGTCCCGACCGGCTTGCCCTCATAGAGGACCGTGGTGGCACCGGCCAGCAGTGGGCCATAAACAATATAGGAATGCCCCACCACCCAGCCGACGTCGGACGCGGTCCACATCACGTCACCCGGACCGACGTCGTAGATGTTTGCCATGGTCCAGCTGAGCGCGACAGCATGGCCGCCGTTGTCCCGCACGACGCCCTTCGGCGTGCCGGTGGTGCCCGAGGTGTAGAGGATGTAGAGGGGGTCGGTTGCTGCGACGTCCACTGCTGCCGCAGGGGCGGCAGCCTCAATGCACAGGTCCCAGTCCAGCCAGTCCGGATACTCGGAGGCGTGGTGCACAAAGCCTTCCCGGCCCTTGACGATGACGGGCGTCTGCCCGGCACCGGCAAGCTCGAGCGCTTCAGCGACCGCCGGAAGATACTCCACCCTTCGTGAGGGCTCAATCCCTCCCGATGCCGTCACAATCGCGGCCGGACCGGCATCCGTGATGCGGGCGGCGAGTTCTCTGGGCGCGAACCCGCCGAAGACCACCGAATGCACGGCTCCGAGCCGCGCCGTCGCCAGCATTGCAATGGCGGCCTCGGGAATCATGGGCATGTAAATGACCACCCTGTCCCCCTTGTGGACCCCCTGCGAGCGCAGCACACCCGCGAACCGCGCCACTAGGTCCGTCAGTTCGGCGTAACTGTACGTGCGCTTGATCCCCAGCATCGCGGAGTCGTAGATGAGGGCAGCCTGGTCCCCGCGGCCGGCCTCAACGTGGCGGTCCAGGGCGTTGTAGCTCGTATTGAGTATGCCATCGGGAAACCAGCGGAACAGCGGGGCGGCCGATCCATCAAGCGCGGTCTCCGGAGTCCTGGACCAGGTCACGCCGCCTGCTGCCTCGAGCCAGAAGGCGTCCTTCTGTTCGATGCTGCGCGAATATGCTTCCCGGTAATTTCCGCTGACCATCATGGGCTCCCGTTCACGTCGCTGTGTTGCCACCATGCTATGCGGGCAACCCTTCCCAGACAAGCCCCATGTATACATACACGCGACCATTCCGCTAACGAACCGGCTTTTGCTGGGCCATTTAACAATTCTTGTATACACTGGGGCCTATGAGCAGATTGACGGGAGGGACTATGCGGGCCAGCGACAAAGCCTATGCAACGCTGCGCGAAGACATTATCGAATGGCGTCTGACGCCCGGAACGGTCCTCGCCGAAGTGGAGCAATCAGAGCGCCTGGGCGTCTCACGCACGCCGGTCCGGGAGGCGCTGAGCCGGCTCAGCGCCGAAGGGCTGACGACGGCGGCAGGCGGCCGCGGCGTCGTCGTCACCGATATCTCGCTGGAGGACATCGATGAGATGTTCGAGCTCCGCGAAACCCTGGAGGGCAAGGCTGCTGCCCTCGCTGCCGAACGCGGCGAGCGCGCTGTCTTTGCGAAGCTCCACGCCGATCTCCTGCGGGCGCAGGAGCTGATCAGCGACACCGATCCTGCCCGCCATGAGTACTACGCCCTGGTGGGCCGGCTGGATGAGGCGATCGACGCTGCCATCTCAAACTCCTACCTCGCGCAGGCGATGCGCAGCCTGCGGGTCCATCTGGTCCGGGTCCGCCGCCTCGCAGCCGATGACGCACCGCGACTGTACGCGGCCGCCGTCGAGCACGCGGCCATTGCCGAGGCCATCGCCGCAGGCAACGCCAGGCTCGCCGAAGCAGCCACCACCCTGCACCTGCACCGCAGCCTTTCCCACGTCAAAGCTACCCATCCACAGCACTAAGAAGGAGCACCATGGTTAAGCTCAACCACGTCCGCGTCTACAAAAGCGAAGAAAACCTCGCCCGTGAAGACCAATTGGCACACAAGATCGCGGTCGTCGCCGCCGACGCCGTCGAGGTCACGCCCGAGGTCACCGAGATGGTTATCAACCGTGTCATCGACAATGCTTCCGTGGCCATCGCTTCACTGAACCGTGCACCGATTGTCGCTGCCCGGGCCCAGGCGCTGACCCACGCACCGACCACCAACGGCAAGGGCTCCGGCGTCTTCGGCATCACGGACCGGGTCTCCCCCGAGTGGGCAGCCTGGGCGAACGGCGTGGCCGTCCGCGAGCTCGATTACCATGACACGTTCCTGGCCGCGGAATATTCCCATCCGGGCGACAACATCCCGCCGATTCTCGCCGTCGCCCAGCACGTCGGATCCAGCGGGAAAGACCTGATCCGCGGCATCGCCACTGGCTATGAGATCCAGGTCAATCTCGTCAAAGCGATCTGCCTGCACCAGCACAAGATCGACCATGTGGCCCACCTCGGCCCGTCCGCGGCTGCCGGCATCGGCACACTCCTGGGACTCGACGTCGAAACCATCTTCCAGTCGGTGGGCCAGGCTCTGCACACCACCACTGCCACCCGCCAGTCCCGCAAAGGCGAAATCTCCACCTGGAAGGCCCACGCACCGGCGTTTGCAGGCAAGATGGCCGTCGAAGCCGTGGACCGCTCCATGCGCGGCCAGACTTCCCCCGTGCCGATCTACGAGGGCGAAGACGGTGTGATCGCCTGGATGCTGGACGGTCCGGACGCCTCCTACGAGGTCCCGCTGCCAGAGGCCGGCGAAGCCAAGCGCGCCATCATGGACACGTATACCAAGGAACACTCCGCCGAATACCAGGCCCAGGCCTGGATCGACCTCGCCCGCAAGCTGCACACTGAGCACCCGGAGGCCACCGACCCGGCCAACGTGGCCTCAGTCCTGATCAAGACCAGCCACCACACGCACTACGTAATCGGTTCCGGTGCCAACGATCCTCAGAAGTACAGCCCCACGGCAAGCCGGGAAACCCTGGACCACTCCATTCCGTACATCTTCACCGTGGCACTCCAGGACGGCTCCTGGCACCACGCGGACTCCTACAGCCCTGAGCGTGCCGGCCGCGCCGACACCGTGGAGCTATGGCACAAGGTCACCACCGCGGAAGACCCCGAATGGACCCGCCGCTACCACTCCCTGGACATCGCCGAGAAGGCCTTCGGCGGTTCCGTGAAGATCACCCTGAACGACGGCACGGTCATCACCGCCCAGATCGCCGTAGCCGACGCCCACCCGCTCGGCGCCCGCCCGTTCGCCCGCCAGCAGTACATCAACAAGTTCCGCAGCCTGGCAGCAGGCCTGGTCGCCGAAGAGGAAATAGAGCGTTTCCTCGCCGCCGCCGAAAGCCTCCCGGACCTGGGCCCGGGCGAACTGGACCAGCTGAACATCACGGCCGCCCCGGGCGTCATCGACCTCAGCAACGCACCCGCTGGCCTTTTCTAAGCTCTGCCTACCCACCCCGTACAGGAGAATCAGATGCTGTATTCCAAGACAACCCCGGAACAGAAGAGGGTCGCGCTGCGCGACATGCTCGCGTCCGGCACCATCCAGCAGTTCCCGGGCGCGTTCAACCCGCTCTCGGCGCGGCTGATCGAGGAAAAGGGCTTCGCCGGCGTCTACGTCTCCGGTGCGGTCCTGGCCAATGACCTTGGCCTGCCGGACATCGGGCTGACCACCCTCACCGAGGTGGCCACCCGTGCCGGTCAGATCGCCCGCATGACCGATCTACCCACGCTGGTGGACGCGGACACCGGCTTCGGCGAGCCCATGAACGTAGCCCGCAGCATCCAGGAACTGGAGAACGCCGGACTGGCCGGCTGCCACATCGAAGACCAGTTCAACCCCAAACGCTGCGGGCACCTGGACGGCAAAAACGTGGTGGACCTGGACACGGCCACCAAGCGCATCCGCGCCGCGGCTGATGCCCGCCGCGATCCGAACTTCCTCATCATGGCCCGGACCGACATCCGCGCCATGGACGGGATCGAAGCCGCCACGGACAGGGCACGGGCCCTCGTGGATGCCGGTGCGGACGCCATCTTCCCGGAAGCGATGAAGGACCTGTCCGAGTTCCAAGCCATCCGCGACGCCGTGGACGTGCCCATCCTGGCCAACATGACCGAGTTCGGCAAGAGCGACCTGTTCACCGTGGACGAGCTGCAGGGAGTCGGCGTCAACATGGTCATTTATCCTGTCACGCTGCTACGCATTGCCATGGGCGCAGCAGAGCGTACTCTGGAATCGATCAAGGCAACAGGGTCGCAGGAAGCACAGGTGGAGAACATGCTCACCCGGGCGCGGCTATATGACCTTGTGGACTACGAGGCCTACAACCACTTCGATACCGGCGTTTTCAACTTCCACGTTCCCGGCGTCCGCTAGGACCCGGGAGCCACCAAGGAGACTGCAAGCATTCCGGCACACCCGGGCTTGCCCAATGAACGAAGGAGGACAGCATGGAAGCTGTTGATATCAAGAAGGGCCTGGCCGGCGTCGTGGTGGACTACACCGCGGTTTCGAAGGTCAACCCGGACACCAATTCGCTGCTGTACCGCGGCTATCCCGTCCAGGAGCTCGCCGCGAACTGCAGCTTCGAGGAAGTGGCATTCCTCTTGTGGAACGGCGAACTGCCCACCCCCGATGAGCTCTCCGCGTTCTCTGCCCGCGAGCGCGCCGGCCGAGCCCTTGATCCCGTGGTAAAGCAGATCGTCGACACAATTCCCACCAGCGCCCACCCGATGGATGTCTGCCGGACCGCGGCCTCAGTCATGGGCGCCCGGCACCCTCTGGCCGAAGACTCCTCACCCGAGGCCAACATGGCCAAGGCCGTGGATCTCTTCGCCGCCATGCCCGCCGTGGTTGCCTACGACCAGCGACGCCGGCGCGGCCAGGAAGTCGTTGAGCCCCGCGATGACCTGGGCTACTCGGAAAACTTCCTGTGGATGGCTTTCGGCGAAGACCAGGTCCCGGAAGTTGTGGACGCCTTCAACGTCTCGATGATCCTGTACGCCGAGCACTCCTTCAACGCCTCCACCTTCACCGCCCGGGTCATCACCTCCAGCCTGTCCGACCTGCACTCGGCAGTGACCGGTGCGATCGGCGCCCTCAAGGGCCCGCTGCATGGCGGCGCCAACGAAGCCGTGATGCACACCTTCGACGAGATCGGCATCCGGCCCGAGGAATCACTGGACGAAGCCGCCACCCGGGCCAAGGCCTGGATGGAGGACGCCCTGGCACAGAAGAAAAAAGTCATGGGCTTCGGCCACCGCGTCTACAAGCACGGTGACTCCCGCGTCCCCACCATGAAGGCCGCGCTGGATAAGATGATCGCCCACTACGGCCGGCCCGAACTGCTGGGACTCTACAACGGCCTCGAGCAGGCCATGGACGAGGCCAAGGCCATCAAACCGAATCTCGACTACCCGGCCGGCCCCACCTACCACCTCATGGGCTTCGACACCCCCACGTTCACTCCCCTGTTTGTGGCCAGCCGCATCACCGGCTGGACCGCCCACATTATGGAACAGGCGGCCAGCAACTCCCTGATCCGCCCGCTGAGCGAATACAACGGACTGGAAGAACGGCACGTACCCTGATCCTCCCCACCGGCTCCCAAAACTCGCAAGCTCGGCTCGGGTCCCTCGCCGGCGTGGGCCCAACCGACGCACGACGGCGGGCCGGTCACCTTTATAAGTGACCGGCCCGCCGTCGTGCGTTCTGGGAGTTTTTGTCCAGATAATCCTCCCCACCGGCTCCCAAAACGGCGGTAAGTGGACAAAAACTCAGCGGCTCGAGGAGTCCAGCACTTCCCGGACGGTTTCGTTGTCCGGATTCAGGACTATGGTGAGGCGCAGCCTGGAGCCGCCAAGGACCAGCGGCAGCCAGTGCGCTGCGTCCTGCCACATCCGGTCAACCGGCAAGGCGCCGACGTCGAACCATTCCGGCCGGATCTCGGCACTTTCGGCCGGCTGCCCGGTCCAACGCGCGGCGACAAAGAGCCGGGTGCTCATGTTCCATTCCGGGCGGAACGGGAAATCGAAGGCCACCACACCGGCGTCGCGCAGATCCTCCTGCCGGACCACAATGCCGGCTTCCTCGTGGACTTCGCGGCAGGCAGCCTCTTCATCCGTCTCCCCCGGCTCAACATGCCCGCCGAGCCCCACCACCTTGCCGCGGCCGAAGCCGGTCTTCTTCAGGCCAAGCAGGACCTGTGGCACACCGGCGGACTCACGGGTGAGGAAGCACAGCGTGACAGGGGTGAACGTCATGCCACCAACCCTATAGCCTGGCCGCCGGGTGTCAGCCCAGCGCCCGGGGGTGGGCTGACGCGTAGATTTCCCTCAGTGTGTCAACCGTAACCAGGGTGTAGACCTGCGTTGTGGTGACCGAGGCGTGCCCCAGCAGTTCCTGAACCACACGGACATCGGCGCCACCCTCGAGCAGATGCGTCGCGAAGGAGTGCCGCAGTGTGTGCGGGGAAACATCCTTGGTGACGTTGGCTTTGTCCGCGGCGGCCTTCAATATGGTCCAGGCGCTTTGCCGGCTGATCCTTCCGCCGCGGGCGTTCAGGAACAGGGCGGGTGTTCCCTTGCCCTTCGCCGCCAGCAGCGGACGTCCGCGGACCAGGTACGCATCCACGGCCCGCGCCCCATAGGATCCCAGCGGCACCAGCCGTTCCTTGGAGCCCTTGCCGAACAGGCGGACCACGGCCGGCCCGGCTTCGGCGTCCTGCAGGGCAATGTCGTCAACGTCCAGGCCCACGGCCTCGCTGATCCTCGCGCCGGTGGAATAGAGAAATTCGAGCAAGGCACGGTCCCTGAGCCCTGTTGCGGTGTCCGTGCCCGCGGCTTCGAGGATCCGGGTGACTTCGTCAACGCTGATGGCCTTGGGTAGCCGCTTGCCCGGCATCGGGGGGTGGACGTCGCTGGCGGGGTCCGCCGTGGTGATGCCCTCCAGGGCCCAGAACTTGTGGAGTCCCCGGACCGCCACCACGGTCCTGGCCGCAGACCTGACGCCCAGGGCTGTGCCGCCGTCGGATCCGTCGTTGAGTGCCATGACGAACCCCGTCACGTGATGGCGGGTGATCTGGCCGGGGCTGTGGCACCCTTCCGAGGTCACATAGCGGGAGTACCGCGCCAGGTCACGGCGGTAGGCGGAGAGCGTGTTGGCGGCCAGGCCGCGTTCCACGCCCATATGTTGCAGATACCCGGTGATGGCGAGGTCGATGGCAGTCTGTGGCCGGACCGGCGGCGTCGGGGCTTCCGCCTCAGTGGTCGCCGTCATCAACGCTGGCTGGGGTGCGCGGGCCACGGTGCATCCGCGGGACGCAGTCCGCCAAAGCCGGAAGCCTTCGCGGCGGCGGCTGCCAGGATTCCGACGACGGCGGATGGGTTGTGCAGCTTGCCCGCCAGGACCGCGGCCACGGCGTCCTCCAACGAGATCCAGTGGAATTCAATCTCGGCCTCCTCATCGGTCCGCTCGTGGCGTTCGTGATGAGGTACTTCCGTGAGGTCCCGGGCGAGGTAGATGCGGATGGCCTCACTGGAGGAGCCAGGCGAATTGAAGAAGTCCGCCAGGACGTTCCATTCGCCGGCTGCGAGGTCCGCTTCCTCGGCGAGCTCGCGGGCAGCGCCCACCACAAAGTCTTCGCCTTCCACGTCCAGCAGGCCCGCGGGGATTTCCCAAAGGTCCATGCCCACGGGGTGCCGGTACTGCTTGATCAGCAGGACCTGGCCGGCGTCGTTCATCGGCAGGACGGCCACGGCGCCGGGGTGGTCGATGTAGTCACGGGTCAGGGACTCCCCCGTTTCGCTCAGCTGGAAGCTGTCACTGACCACATCCCAGATCCGGCCCTTGTAGACCATCTCCGTAGACAGAAGACGGCGCGGGCTCGGTGCATCCGAAACCTGCCGTGCAGCTTGGGGGGTTTCAGGTGTGCCGGGCATCGCGCCGTCCTCTACTTATTCGGTTCTATTTCGCGGCAACCGTACGCAACGGCTTGGCTGCCGGCGCGTCCTGTGCGTTCTGGTGGTCCAGGGCGGCCTTGATGAGCCCGGCGAAGAGCGGGTGCGGCCGCGTGGGCCGTGAGCTCAGTTCGGGGTGTGCCTGGGTTGCCACGTAGAACGGGTGGACCTCGCGGGGCAGTTCAACAAATTCCACGAGCTTCCCGTCCGGCGACGTTCCGGAGAACACGAGGCCCTCGGCGGCGATCTGGTCGCGGTACTTGTTGTTGACCTCGTAGCGGTGCCGGTGCCGTTCGCTGACCGTGGTCTTGCCGTAGGTTTCTGCGATGACCGATCCGTCGTCGAGCTTGGCTTCGTACAGGCCCAGGCGCATGGTGCCGCCAAGATCGCCCTTGCCGTCCACGATGTCCAGCTGCTCTTCCATGGTGGCGATCACCGGGTATTTCGAATCCGGTTCGAACTCGCTCGAGGAAGCGCCTTCGAGACCCACCACGTTGCGTGCATATTCGATCACCATGCACTGCAGGCCCAGGCACAGGCCCAGGACCGGAAGCCTGGTTTCGCGGGCGTACTTCAGGGCGCCCAGCTTGCCTTCGAGGCCGCGGATGCCGAAGCCGCCGGGAACGCAGATCGCGTCCACGCCATCGAGGGAAGCGACGGCGCCTTCATGGGTTTCGCATTCGTCCGAGGGAACCCAGCGGATCTTGACCTTGGTGTCGTTGGCGAAGCCGCCGGCACGCAGGGCCTCGGTCACGGACAGGTAGGCGTCCGGCAGGTCGATGTACTTGCCCACCAGCGCGATTTCCACGTGGTGCTTGGGGTTGTGGACTGCTTCGAGCAGCTTGTCCCAGCTGGTCCAGTCAACGTCCTTGAACGGCAGGTCCAGGGCTCGGACGATGTAGGAGTCCAGTCCCTGGGTGTGCAGGGTCTTGGGGATGTCGTAGATGCTGGGGGCATCCGGGCATCCGATGACTGCCTCGATATCGACATCGCACATGCGGCCGATTTTGGCGCGCATCGGTTCGGGGACTTCGCGGTCCGAGCGGATCACGATTGCCTCGGGCTGGATGCCGATGGAGCGCAGGGCCGCCACGGAGTGCTGCGTCGGTTTGGTCTTCAGTTCCTGGGAGGGCCCGATGTAGGGCACCAGGGAGACGTGGACGAAGAAGACGTTGCCGCGGCCGATGTCCTGGCGGACCTGGCGGGCCGACTCGAGGAAGGGCTGCGACTCGATGTCGCCGACGGTGCCGCCGATTTCGGTGATGATGACGTCCGGCGCGTTTTTGCCTTCGGCCGGAAGCCGCATCCGCCGCTTGATCTCATCGGTAATGTGCGGGATAACCTGGACGGTGTCGCCGAGGTATTCGCCGCGGCGTTCCTTGGCGATCACCGTGGAGTAGACCTGGCCGGTGGTCACGTTGGCTGAGCCCTCGAGGTTTTCGTCGAGGAACCGCTCGTAGTGCCCTATGTCCAGGTCCGTCTCGGCGCCGTCGTCAGTGACGAAGACCTCGCCGTGCTGGAAGGGGTTCATCGTGCCCGGATCCACGTTCAGGTAAGGATCGAGCTTCTGCATAGTTACAGACAGGCCGCGTGCCCGCAGGAGGTGACCGAGGCTCGAAGCCGTCAGTCCCTTACCGAGCGAGGACGCCACACCACCGGTTACGAAGATGTGTTTGGTCGTCTTGGACGAGCCCGGGAACCGGGAATTTACACGGGAATTTGATCGCTGCACCACGGAATTCGAGCCTATCATCAATTGAGCCTTTCCCGATCAGGAACTGTCTCCCCAAATGATCCAGTGTGCAGGGCAAGGCGCCCTCCGATCAAGGGGCAGCCGCGGTCAGGCCCGCTGCGGCAGCAGTTTTGCGTCGTCCAGCAGCTCCTGGGCGTGTGCCTGGGCTGATTCTGAATCCTCCTGGCCGGCCAGCATCCGGGCGAGTTCCCGCACGCGCTCGGGACCGTCGAGGAGGCGAACATCACTGGACGTGAACCCGGTGGCGGTGCCGCCGTCGGCCCCTCTGACGGATGTCTTGGTGACGGTGATGTGCTGGTCCGCGAAGGCTGCCACCTGCGGCAGGTGCGTGACCACCAGGACCTGCACGTGCTGTGCCAGCATGGCCAGCCGGCGTCCGATCTCGACGGCGGCGCGCCCGCCGACGCCGGCGTCCACCTCATCGAACACAAAAGTGGGCACCGGATCCACTGCGGCCAGCACCACTTCGATGGCCAGCATCACGCGGGACAGTTCGCCGCCGGAGGCGCCCTTGCCCAGCGGACGGGCCGGGGCTCCGGAGTGCGGCTGGAGGAGGAACGTAATCTCGTCCGCTCCATGCTGTGTCAACTGACCGGCCGCCTCACGGGTGATGACCAGGGTGGCGTCGGCCATGGCGAGTGCCTTCAGCTCCGCGCTGACCCGGGCGGACAGCTCCCTGGCAGCCTTGGCCCGGATTTTGCTGACGGCGGCTGCCTGCTTCTGCAGTTCCGCTTCGGTCCGGACCACGTCGGCATCCAGGGCTTCGATCCTGGTGGAGTCGTCCTGCAGCTCGTCGAAACGGACCCGGGCATTTTCCGCCCACACCAGGACTTCGTCGATGCTGGGGGCATACTTGCGGACCAGGGTGGCCAGGGCGGACCGCCGATCCTCGATCTCGGCCAGGCGTTCGGGGCCCTCCGAGTCCAGGCCGGCCTGGTAGCTGGCCAGCTCCGTAGCGATGTCGTTGAGCAGAAAGCCCACTTCGGCCAACCGCGTTGCGGCGGACCCCAGCTCGGCGTCGTGCTCGGCCACGTGCTCCAGGGTTCTTTTCGCCACGTCCACGAGGGTGGTGGCATCACCTGAGTCACCGTAGTCCTCCGCGATGAGCGCCTGGTGCGCCGTGTTCGCGGCAATCCTGAGCTCTTCGACGTTGGCCAGTTTCACGGCCTCGGCTTTGAGAGACTCGTCCTCCCCCGGCTGCGGATCCACGGTGCTGATTTCGGCCAGGGCAACTTCCAGCGATTCGGCCTCGCGGAGCCTGTCGCGGGCGGCGCTGCGCAGAGTTTCCAGCTCCGCCTGGCTGGCCTTCCAATGGCTGTAGAGCGATTGGTAGGAGGTCATAGGGCCCGCCAGCGCATCGCCGGCAAATTTGTCCAGCGCGCCGCGCTGGGCGGCTGCGCCTTTCAGCCTGATCTGGTCCGACTGGCCGTGGACCACTACGAGGGTTTCTCCGATCTCCGCGAGGACGCCCACCGGGGCTGCCCGCCCGCCCAGGAAGGCCCGGCTGCGCCCGTCGGCACCGAGGCGACGCGCAAGGATGAGCTCGGTGCCGCCGTCGAATTCCTCCACGTCGGCACCCGCTTCCACGGCCCGGGCAATCGCCGGATGCCCGGCGTCAAGCTTGAGGACAGCCTCCGCAGTGGCGCTCTTCGCGCCGCTCCGGACCGCCCCGGCATCGGACCGCGCCCCGAGCAGGAGGCCGACGGCGGTGACCACCATCGTTTTGCCGGCACCGGTTTCGCCTGTAACGACGCTCAGCCCGGGGCCCAGCGGCAGCGTGGCATCGGTGATGACGCCCAGATCGCGGATTCTCAGTTCTTCAAGCATGGTTCACTTTGCGGTCGCGGAATCGGTTTCGTCCTCCGGCTGGTCGCCGGAGGCAAGCTGGAGCGGCGGCATGGGCCGCGGCGTCCGGACGATCGGAATGGGTCCGGTGTGGATGGTCTCCGACTGCGGCACGGGCCCGCGCCAGCCATGGATGGGAAGTTCAAATTTGCGGACCAGTCGCGCTGAAAAAGGCGTCTGGTGCGTCCTGGCCAGCCGGACCGGCGTGGCGGACTTAGTCACTTCAATGCGGGCGCCGGGCGGCAAATCCACGGAACGCCGGCCATCACACCAGAGCACGCCCTGGGCACCGGTGCGGGTGAGGACTTCCACGGCCAGCCGGGACCGAGGCGATACCACCAGCGGTTTAGCGAAGAGCGCGTGGGCGCTGATGGGCACGATCACCAGTGCCTCAACCTCCGGCCAGACGACGGGCCCGCCGGCGGAGAACGCGTACGCGGTGGATCCTGTGGGGGTGGCCACCACCACACCGTCGCAGCCGAAGGAAGTCAGCGGACGCTCGTCCACTTCGGTCACCACCTCGATCATGCGTTCGCGGTTGCCTTTTTCGATCGCGGCCTCATTCAGGGCCCAGGTGTGCCAGATTTTCTGGCCGCGGACCCAGACCTGGACGTCGATGGTCATGCGTTCTTCCACCGTATAGTCGCGGCGGGCAATCCACTCCACCGTTTGCGCCAGGTCCGCCCGCTCGCTTTCGGCCAGGAAGCCGACGTGGCCAAGGTTGACGCCCAACAAGGGAACGTCCACCTCGCGCACCAGCTCTGCGGCGCGCAGGATGGTGCCGTCACCGCCCAGGACCATCACCAGCTCAACGTCCGGCAACTGTACGTGGTCGTGCAGGATCTCCACCGGCCGGGTAAGTTGCCCGAAGAATCTTTCCATGTCACGAAGTTCAGACTCCTGCATGACCGGGACAATGCCGGAGTCATGCAGTTGGGCGCAGGCTTCCCAAGCGGCCTTCAGTGATTCCTCGCGGCCAGTGTGGGCAAGGACAAGTACTCGCCTGCTCATCGGGTTCCGCTTTCTAGTGGTTCGGCCAGATTCGGCCCAGCAAACCGTCAATGGCTGCGAGGCGCTCTTCGATCTTAGGCAGTTCTTGGGCCATCCTGCGCTTTATCCACAGGAAGTATTCGACGTTTCCGTCCTGGCCCGGCAGCGGGCTGGCCGCTAAGCCGCGTAAGTCCAGTCCGGCGTCGAGCGCTGCATTGGCCACTTTTTCCACGGCCGTCCGGCGTTCGCGCTCGGAGGTGACCACGCCGGTGCGGCCCAGCCGGTCCTTGCCGATCTCGAACTGGGGCTTCACCATCAGCACCAGGTCACCGCCCGGCTGCGTGCACAGCGCCAGGGGCAGGACCACAAGGGTCAGCGAGATGAAGGAGAGGTCGGCCACCGTGAGTTCGGCCTGTCCGCCGATGTCCGCCGGCGCCATGTACCGCACGTTGAGGCCCTCATGAACGGCTACCCGGTCATCGGCGCGGAGCTGCGCGACCAGCTGGTCATGGCCGACGTCGACCGCCACCACGTGTGCCGCACCGCGCCGCAGCAGCACCTCGGTGAAGCCGCCGGTGGAGGCCCCGGCGTCCAGGCACCTTTTGCCCGCAACCGTAATCTCCGGGAAGACGTCCAAAGCGCCCGCCAGCTTGTGCCCGGCCCGGCTGACGTAGCTGTCCGCTACCGTGTGCTCGACCGACAGGTCCTTGCCGTCGTCGACCTGGAGTGACGCCTTGGACAGAACCTGGCCGGCCGAGCTCACCTTGCCTTCGGCAATCAGCGATGCAGCATGGGTCCGGGACCTGGCCAGGCCGCGGGCGACGAGCGCCTGGTCAAGTCGTGCCATGCTCAAGCTGCTCCTTCGCCGTTTGGGGCCTCTTCGTTCAACGCGTGCAGCAAGGCATCGTGGAGGTCGCTGTAAACAGCTTCATGCTCCGATACGGGCAACTTTTCGACGCCGCCCAGTGCGGCCACAAGGGCCGCAATGGACGGATCGGTGGTTGCCGGTGCAGCTGTGTCCGGCCATTCCGGCATTGGCTGGGCTGCTTCCGGACGGTGCGCTTCGTTCAGCTCAGTCATCGGGCCAGTCTAATGATCGCGCCACTCGAGTTTGGGCTCGGTGGGCCGCGCGGCGTCAGGAACCGCAGTCCACCAGGCGGCGCAAGCGGCCCGCCACGAATCCAGGTCGCTCTCGCTGCCGCTGATCTGGACCGTGTCACCGCTGACCCGCGCGGCTGACGCCCCGCAGCGGTGTGTGCCGTCAGTCTGGTTCACGGCCGGGTAGGGACGGTGGAGGTCGCTGAGGGAATTGATGATGTAGTCCGGACGCTCGGCCGTACGTGCGGCCAGGATGCTGGCCGTGGTGTCGACGCCGGTCAGCACCGCCACCGTGGCAAACCCGGCGTTGTTGCCGCCGAGAATGTCCGTGTCCAGGCGGTCCCCCACCACCAGCGGGCGGTCAGCCGCGAGCCGTTTGGCGGCGGCGTGGAACAGCGGAGCCTCCGGCTTGCCGGCAACCTTCGGAGTCAGTCCGGTAGCGGCGGCCACGGCTGCCACCATCGTGCCGTTTCCCGGGGCCATGCCGCGAGCCTGCGGAATGGACATATCGGTGTTGGTAGCGATCCACAGGGCTCCGGCCGACACGACGAACGATGCCTCGGCCAGATCCTTCCAGCCGATCCCGGGATTGAATCCCTGGACCACGGCGACCGGATTCTCGTCCTGGCTGTAGACAGGAGTGAGTCCCACGAGCTCGATTTCCTGTGCCAGAGCGGGGCTGCCGGTGATCAGCACCCGAGCGCCGGGGGCGACGAGCGATGCCAGGAGTTCTGCCGCGGCTTGCGAGGAACTGACCACCTGCTCGTCGTCGGCCGGCGCACCCAGTTCACGGAGATGCGCCGCCACCTGCGCCGGAGTGCGGGAAGCATTGTTGGTGACATAGCCGAGGCCAATGCCCAAACCTTCCAGTTGCCGTAGCGAGTCCACGGCGCCGGGGATGGCGTGCTGTCCGGTGTAGACCACACCGTCCAGGTCCGCCAAAAGGGCGTCGAACAGGGAAATCAGTGGAATTTCAGTCATAGCTGCTAGTTGTCCCGTCCATCAGAGTGGGCATCGCTGCCGTTGGTGCTGTCGTCTGCGTCGGTGGGCTCGGCGTCACGCTCTTCTTCATCCTGCTTGGCGTCACCGGCTTCCAGCTCGTCTGCTTCGACGGAATCCTCGTCAGACTCGGCGTCATCGGACTCGAAAAAATCCGATTCCACGTCGTCGATGGCTTCATCAACGCCGGCGGTCTCAACGACAGTCTTGTCCGCGGCGACCTGGGAGCGGGCAGCAGGCGTGGAGGCACTTGCCTCGGGACTTGCGGCAGCGCGCTCCAACAGGCGCCGGCGCTGTGCTTCCTCGCGGGCTTCCTCTTCCTCGTCCCAGCCCAGGTCCACGATGTCCGGTTCCTCATCGGCACCAATACCCAAGGCATTTTCAGCCACGACGGCCTGCCTCTGCCATTTTGCTGCCTCATCTTCGCGACCGACCGCGGCCAGGGCGTTTGCGTAGGCCCGGAAGAGCCTCGGGCTGTAGGAGAACGCACGGTTGATGTCCAACTGGGCAATTTCAAGTTCCGCCACGGCAGCGTCCAACTGGCCAAGGTCAGACCGTGCCCCGGCAGCAACGATGGCCAGCTCGACTTTGCCGGGCGCATCCAGATCGTTGGCTTCCTCGGACCGCACTACGTCGAGGGCGCGGTCAGGCCGGCCCAGTCCGCGCTCGCAGTCTGCCATCACGGGCAGGTGCACGTTCGAACCGCTGATGCGGCGGTAGGTCCGGAATTCGCGCAGTGCTTCGCCGTAGTGTCCTGCCGCATAAGCGGTCAGGCCGACGGCTTCACGGACGGCAGCCAGGCGGCCACCACGCCGGCTCGCGGCGAGGGCGTGCTGGAAGGCCAGCTCGGGCTCTTCGTCGATCAGGCGTCCGGCCATTACCAGGTGTCGGGCCACCCACTCAGCGCTCTTGTCCTCAAGGGTCTTGATCTGATGCTGCGTAGCGCGGTCGAGCTCCTTGCCTGTGACATCCTCATCGATTTCCGGCGAACGCTCGCGGTCCGGGCGGTTGGCGCTGCGAAGATCGCGCGCGTTGGGTACACGGGCCGGGCGGTCTTCGGCACGTTCCCCGCCGAACTGGCGGGGGCCGGAGTCTCCACGGTCGAAGCTGCGTGGGGCACGGTCCTGGCGGTCGCCGAACGGTTTGCGGTTGTCGCTGCCGGAGAATCCACGGCGTTCGCCGTCACCCTCACGGCGGGGACGATCGCCAAAGGACTTGTTGTCGCGGTCGCCGTATGGCTTACGGTCGCCGCCACCACTGAACGGCTTACGGTCGCCGCTGCCGGAGAATCCACGACGTTCGCCGTCACCCTCACGGCGGGGACGATCGCCAAAGGACTTGTTGTCGCGGTCGCCGTAAGGCTTGCGCTCACCGCCACCGGAGAATCCACGGCGTTCGCCGTCACCCTCACGACGCGGACGATCGCCAAAGGACTTGTTGTCGCGGTCGCCGTAAGGCTTACGCTCCCCGCCACCACTGAACGGCTTACGCTCACCACCACCGAAGGTACGACGCTCACCGTCACCCTCACGACGCGGACGATCACCAAAGGACTTGTTGTCGCGGTCGCCGTAAGGCTTACGCTCCCCGCCACCGCTAAAGGGCTTACGCTCACCGGAACCAGGCGCACGCTTCGGAGACTCGGAGTTACGGTCTTCCCGGGAACGGAATCCACGCGGATCGCCGCCGGAATTGTTGTTGCCGCGGAAAGGACCGCGGTCGTTACCGCCGCGGTTGCCGCCGTTGTGCTCAGCCATGGGGATTCCTCCTGTTATGAGCCGACCACTGGCGCAATCGCAGCCGCTCGTTCCGTGTTTCGTTATCCTACGCAACCCGAAATCAAGCGCTTCGAAGTCCGTACATCTCAGTCAATTCTAGGCGAGAGCCCACCGACAGATGACATGGATCCGGCTCCAGGCCGCCGTCGTGGGAATGTTCACACTCCCAGCGGCCGCCCGCACAGTTTCTGCGGCGTTCCCTGGACGGGTTTGTGGTCCCGGTTGGGTGGTTTTTGGTGTTGGGTGGTTAACGTGGGAGAACCCCCCAACACGTG
>NZ_JASBRB010000107.1 GCF_029960665.1 Pseudarthrobacter sp. AL07 | reverse complement strand
TTCATGGTGTTGCTCCTTCTTGCCGAGAAGTTGGGTGAGTGGGGCGACCAATGGTGACCGGCCAGCTTCCCCTCTCCCCCGTTGTTTTTTGGTTGCTGGCAAGCTTGCTTGCTCGGCGGCCGACGGAGCCCTGTCTACCCGCAGGGCAAGGTGTGGGAAATTCCCGAAGGAAATCAGCGACGAAGGAGCGCCGTAGGGAAATTCCTGCGCCGCAGGCCCCGACGAAGGAGGGGCTAGACGGGGTGGAGCGGACGCCTAGAATCCGAAGGACA
>NZ_JASBRB010000106.1 GCF_029960665.1 Pseudarthrobacter sp. AL07 | reverse complement strand
AGATGCTCAAGGGCGGCGTCATCATGGACGTCGTCAACGTTGAACAGGCCCGCATCGCCGAAGACGCCGGTGCCGTTGCAGTCATGGCCCTGGAACGCGTTCCGGCCGATATCCGTGCCCAGGGCGGCGTGTCCCGCATGTCGGATCCGGACATGATCGACAAGATCATCGAAGCCGTCTCCGTCCCGGTCATGGCCAAGGCCCGGATCGGCCACTTCATGGAGGCCCAGGTCCTGCAGTCCCTCGGCGTGGACTACATTGACGAGTCCGAGGT
>NZ_JASBRB010000105.1 GCF_029960665.1 Pseudarthrobacter sp. AL07 | reverse complement strand
CAGCTACGCCGCCTGGAACGCCTGGCAGACCAGCGTCCCCGCCGTCTAAGCAGGCCACCGCAAAACCACCCGGGCAGGACCCCCCTCCTGCCCGGGCTTCCGGCCCGGGCGTGCCCCCACGCGCCCGGGCCATCCTTTGCCCAAAACAGAACGGAAACCACCGATGTCCGGCACAGCACTCCCCCGCCGCAACACGGGACCAGCGGCAGCGGCGCTGGGCCTGCGGCAGAACCTGGCGCAGTTCATGCTCCTCGTCGCCGTCAACGCCCTGGTCG
>NZ_JASBRB010000104.1 GCF_029960665.1 Pseudarthrobacter sp. AL07 | reverse complement strand
CGGCGTGCGTTCGTTAAGGCGCGCTGAAAACGCCCACGGAAGAGTCAGGAGAGCCGGAAAATGGGCCTGGCTGAAGCTTTCCGGGGTAACCCTGTCTCGCACGGGCTCGGTCCGGATACAGCTGTGGACGTGGCCGAACTCTCGCGGGGCGTGCTGGAAACGGAGATTCCCGAAGGGCACTTCCTGGAAGGGATCGACGTCAAGGGATCGCCGGGGTTTGAGTCCTGGCTCCTGGTGGAGCGCCAGAGGGTGGACAGTGAGGTGCTCAGCGCCCCAGGACTCTGGACATGGGGTGATGGTGTTCGACTGACTTCCGCAGGATTCCGG
>NZ_JASBRB010000103.1 GCF_029960665.1 Pseudarthrobacter sp. AL07 | reverse complement strand
TGTGTTGTGTCCGGGTCCCCGCGGAGGGGAACTCGAAGAAGCGGTTGCAGGAGGTATCCACACATTCGACGATGAGCCGGTCGTTGGCGGAGCTGGCCAACCATCTCGTGGACCTCCGCATCGAGCGGGTGGTGATGGAAGCAACGTCCGACTACTGGAAGCCGGTGTTTTACCTCCTGGAGGCGCACGGGCTCGAGCCGTGGCTGGTCAACGCCCGGGACGTCAGGCACCTTCCGGGCCGGCCTAAGACCGACGTGCTCGACTCGGTCTGGCTATGCAAAGTCGCCGAGCGGCAGATGCTCCGGCCCAGTTTTGTCCCGCCTGCCCCGA
>NZ_JASBRB010000102.1 GCF_029960665.1 Pseudarthrobacter sp. AL07 | reverse complement strand
TGTGTTGTGTCCGGGTCCCCGCGGAGGGGAACTCGAAGAAGCGGTTGCAGGAGGTGTCCACACATTCGACGATGAGCCGGTCGTTGGCGGAGCTGGCCAACCATCTGGTGGAGCTCCGGGTCGAGCGGGTGGTGATGGAGGCGACCTCCGATTATTGGAAGCCGGTGTTCTATCTCCTGGAGGCGCACGGGCTCGAGCCGTGGCTGGTCAACGCGCGCGATGTCAGGCATTTGCCGGGACGTCCGAAAACTGACGTGCTCGACTCGGTCTGGTTGTGCAAAGTCGCCGAGCGGCAGATGCTCCGGCCCAGTTTTGTCCCGCCTGCCCCGA
>NZ_JASBRB010000101.1 GCF_029960665.1 Pseudarthrobacter sp. AL07 | reverse complement strand
AGGCGTGGGCGTCGGGCTGGCCCTCGAGGAGTTCATCGATGAAGCCCTGCTCGTCGTTGGTGGCCAGGTACGGGCCCCACCAGGCGTAGAGGCGCTCATAGCCGACGGTGGAGGAGGGGATGGCGCCGAGTGCCTTGCCGCAGGCGCTGCCGGCCCCGTGGGCCGGGTGGACCTGGACGTAGTCCGGCAGGGTCAGGAACTTATCCCGCAGGCTGGCGAACAGCTGCTTGGCGCCCTCGAAGCGGGTGTCGACGCCGCCGGCTGCCTCGTCGAGCAGGTCAGGGCGGCCCAGGTCACCGGAGAAGACGAAGTCCCCGGAGAGCAGGTAGCCGGGCTGGTCGCTGAACGCACCGTCGGTGACCAGGAAGGACAGGT
>NZ_JASBRB010000100.1 GCF_029960665.1 Pseudarthrobacter sp. AL07 | reverse complement strand
TCATCTAGCCTTTGTGTCCCTTGCGGGACGCCCGTTCCGGGCTGAAAATGGTGCCGTGGCCGCCTGTCAACGCCGTGCCTCTATGGTTCCCTTAGGCCGTCATCTAGCCGGGCGTTGGGGGTCGCGCTCTGGGCCCTTCACTGTTTCTTTTGCTGAGAACGCGGATTAGATTCCGATTTTTCCCGGTGATCCCCACGGGCGGCCGCGTCGATAATCGACAGGTTCGCACGTGAGGAGATGAACAGGATCATGCTGGCCGAATCCCAGGATGAGGAACAGATCATTGCCAGAGTCGCCGCGATCGATATTGGCAAGGCTGAACTCGTGTGTTGTGTCCGGGTCCCCGCGGAGGGGAACTCGAAGAAGCGGTTGCAGGAGGT